>CANNFM010000002.1 GCA_947503835.1 uncultured Aquimarina sp. | reverse complement strand
TAAAGATGTAGAGCAAACAGGCTTTAAAGCATTTAATACAATTGCTAATACAATAACGATCAATTATAGATCAATACCAAACTATTTCATCAATCGAAGTACCAATGCATCAGCAGAATCTTTTAATGCAAAGATAAAAGCCTTTAGAGCACAGTTTAGAGGTGTCAAAAATGTAGAGTTCTTCCTTTTTAGACTAACCAGAATATTTGCATAAACACAACAATTGATCTTGATCCTTCAATTCCTTTTAAAAATTTTATTTTCAACGTCTTTAAAACCAAAAAATGCTCCACATCTAGGATGTGAAGCATTTTATTAATGCGGAGAATGAGGGATTCGAACCCCCGGAGGTGTGACCCTCAACAGTTTTCAAGACTGCCGCATTCGACCACTCTGCCAATTCTCCAGTGTTTAGTCTCATCAGGTATTCCCTGAATGCGGGTGCAAATATAAAACCTTTTTTAATTCTAAAAAGAATATTTTTAAAATAATTTTAGAGTAATTTGTTTGTATTAAAATATTCTTTTTAAAATATATCATGAATTGAGTATCTTGTGAGCTCATAATTAAATAATTAAATGAAAAGTACTTTAATAATTATTGGAGCATTTATAGTTAGTTGTTGCGGAACTTCGCAAAACTCACCCGAAGTTACACCCAAAATAAAATCGAATCCTGATATAAGTAAGAAAACATCTGTTGTTAAGTACGCCGAAAGTATTACTTCTAAAGAGCTTAAAGAGTATTTGTATACTTTTGCTAGTGATGAATTTGAAGGGCGAGATACAGGAGAACCTGGGCAAAAAAAGGCAGCAGAGTATTTAAAAGAACAATATAAAAAGATGGAAATTCCTTCTCCACTGGGTGAAGATGATTATTTTCAAGAAATACCCGAAAGCTATTTTAGAGGAGGAATAAAATCATCAGAAAATGTGTTAGCGTATATAGAAGGATCAGAAAAACCTGATGAAATAGTAGTAATTTCTGCTCATTATGACCATGTAGGAGTAGATGCAAATGGTAATGTGTTTAATGGTGCCGATGATGATGGTTCGGGAACTGTAAGCTTGTTAGAAATAGCTGAAGCATTTATGAATGCAAAAAAGGATGGAGTAGGACCTAAAAGATCAATCCTGTTTTTACATGTTACTGGTGAAGAGAAAGGGTTGTATGGCTCTAGATATTATACCGAAAATCCTGTTTTTCCATTAGAGAACACAGTTACAGATCTTAATATTGATATGATCGGAAGAATTGACGGATCTCATCAAGGAGAAGATAAAAGCAATTATGTGTATTTGATAGGTAGCGATCGGTTAAGTTCTGAATTACATAATATAAGTGAAGAAGCAAACTCTAAATACACAAAATTAGATTTAGATTATACATATAATGCCAAGAATGACCCAAATCGATTTTATTTTAGAAGTGATCATTACAACTTCGCTAAACATAATATCCCTATTATATTTTATTTTAATGGAGTACATGAAGATTATCACAAACCTACAGATACGCCTGATAAGATTGAATATGATTTAATGACTAAGCGAGCTAAGTTGGTGTTTTATACCGCTTGGGAGGTTGCTAATAGAACAGAACGCATTATAGTAGATGGCGTTAAGGAAGAAGAATAACGTTGAATTTTAGAAATAAAAAAAGCCCTTGAAAAAGGGCTTTTTTTATTTTGGGGTGGAAGACGGGATTCGAACCCGCGACCCCTGGTACCACAAACCAGTGCTCTAACCAACTGAGCTACAACCACCATTTAAATTCGGGGGCAAAAATAAAGTATTTCTACGTTTCTACAAACATTTTTGTGAATTAAATTAAATCAAAAATAGAATCGACTGCTACATAGCGTTCTACAGTGTAACCTTCGGCATATTTTACATTAATAATTCGTCCCAGATCTGCTGCACGATATTTTATACTGTCTAGAAAGTTTTTACTAGATATCGGAGTAGAGGGCTCTTTACTTTTGGAATCATAAAATTGAGATTCGTATGCTTCAACACTTTCAATTTTTTTGTCAATGTAATTACTAATATCTACCACAAAATCAGGGGCAATATTCTTCCATTGTATGTAATGGTATACGTGTTTTGGCCGCCAAGCTTCTTGAAGCTCTCCATTTAAGGTAGTTTCTATTTTTCTTAAACCTGAGAGAAAACAAGAGTCGCTTACCAATTTACTTCCCTTACCATGATCAATGTGCCTGTCATCAATTGCATTGCATAATACGACTTCGGGTTTGTATTTTCTTAGGATTTTAATTATTTCTAGTTGGTGATTTTCATCATTGATAAAAAAACCATCTCTAAACCCAAGATTATCTCGGGTTAAAACACCTAATATCTGCGCCGCTTTTTTTGCTTCTTGATCTCTAATTTCTGGAGTTCCTCTTGTTCCTAATTCACCTTTGGTAAGGTCTAGTATTCCAACTTTTTTTCCTTTATCGATTTCTTTAGCTATCGTTCCGGAGCAACTTAATTCAACATCATCAGGATGCGCTCCTATGGCAAGAATATCTAACTTCATAGTTTAGTGTTCTAATTCTGGGACTTTTATTTTACTTAAGGCTTGTTGTATATCTTGCATTAAATCTTCTTTTTCTTCAATACCTACACTAAATCGAAGTAATCCATCTTTGATACCCTGGATATTTCTTTCTTCTTCAGTTAATAATGCATGAGAGGTAAGAGTAGGGGAGAGCATTGTGCTTTCTACTCCTGCTAAACTCATAGAGCTTTTAATTAGTTTTAATTCTTTTTGAAATGCACTAGCGTTTAACCCCTCTTTTAGTTCAAAAGATAACATTCCTCCATAACCTTTCATTTGCCTCTTAGCAATCTCGTGATCTGGGTGCGATTTTAATCCTGGGTAGTATACTGTAGAAATATCGTCATGTTTATCAAGCCACTTTGCCAGTTTTAGAGCATTTTTGTTTTGACGTTTGACTCTGATTCCCAAAGTTTTTATACTTCTTTCTAACATCCAAACTGTAAAATCACTTAAGCTTCCACCAAAATTTTTTGCAACTTGAAAAATAAGATCTATGTTTTTTTCTGAAGAAACTACTGCTCCAGCTAGGATATCACTATGCCCACCAAGATATTTGGTAGCAGAGTGTAAGGCAATGTCTATTCCTAACTCAATTGGGTTTTGATTTACTGGTGAAGCAAAGGTATTGTCTATCATAGTGATGAGACCTTGTTTTTTTGCCAGCTCTGCAATAGCCTCTATATCGGTAATGGTTAATAATGGGTTTGATGGAGTTTCTATGTAAATTACCTTTGTGTTAGGCTTTATTTTTTCTTCAAACCCTTCAATATTTTGTTTCTCTACGTATGAAAACTCGATGCCATGTTTTGTAAATTCTTCATTAACTAGATTGGCGGTTCCTCCATATAGCGTTCTTTGTAGTACGATATGATCTCCTTTTTGCAAGAAAGCAAATAGAGTAGTGCTAATGGCGGCCATTCCACTACCAAATATTAAAGAAGACTCTCCTTTTTCAAGCCTTGCTATTTTCTTGCAGAGGGCTTCTTGATTTGGAGTATTAAAATATCTTGGGTATCGTTTGGTTTCCACATCTTCAAAAGCATAAGAGGTAGAAAGATATATTGGCGAAACGGCACCTTTAAATTGTTCATCTTTGATTTCTCCAAGATGTGTACACACGGTATTAAAACCCATTTTTTTTGAATCCATAAGCTAAAAATGATAATCTGAAGATTTATAGAACTAAATTAAGGTATTCGAGAGAAACCCAATAGGATTTAACAGATAAAATCTTAGATATTCGGGAATTCTTTGTGTTTCTTCACTGAAGTTTTATGCCATTTTCATTTTAGAGATATTTCTCATAATGGTTTGGAAAAATTGTTGAGTATCGTATGGTTTGATGATTACATCATTCATCCCTACAGACATTGCCTGATTTCTTATTTCTCCTTCTTCAACGGCAGTAAGCGCGATAATAGGGATATGCGAATTAAAAGTCCGTATAACTTTCGTAGCTTCTAGTCCATTCATTTCTGGCATATTGATATCCATCAAGACTAAATCAAATTTTTCATTTTTTATCATTTCAATAGCATCCATACCATTACTTGCAATGTTACAAGTGTACCCTTTCTTTTTTAGGATGTTTTGAGTGACAATTTGATTGATCTTATTGTCATCAACTATGAGGACATAAAAATTACTTGTTCCTATACTTAAGTTTTCACCTGTTTTTAATGAGATCTCCTCTTCTTTTACCACTTTTTCATAAAAAAGATCAAAATAAAACTCAGATCCTTTATTCTCTTGACTCTTCACATTGATTTCGCTATCATGAAGTTGTATCAGTTTTTTAACAATAGCAAGACCCAATCCTGTTCCTTCGTACTCTTGGTTTTCGTTTTTTACCTGAGCAAAATTATCAAATATAGTTTGCTGCTTGTTTTTGGGTATTCCTATTCCGTCATCTTTTACTATAAAGCGTAATATATAACTATCGGATTTACAATCGAGGCATTTTACATTAATCCAAATATTACCATCTTTGGTAAATTTAAGAGCATTACCAATTAAGTTTATCAATATTTGCGAGAGCCTTACAGAATCACCAAGTAATGTAGTGTTGATTTTTTTATCAATATCAATATGAACCGTATTGTTATTACTTTTTTGTTTAGTGTGTAATGAATTGACTATTCCTTCAATTAATGATCTGATATCAAAAGATACTTTTTCTAACTTCACTTCATTAGTTTCTATTTTACTAAGTTGAAGCACGTCATTAATCAAGGCTAGAAGGTAATCTCCAGAAAACTTTAATGATTCTAAGTATTCTTCTTTTTTCTTTTCCTCAGGACTTTCCATGAGTAGTGATGTCAAACCAATAACACCATAAAGAGGAGTTCTAAGTTCGTGACTCACCGTAGATATGAACTGAGATTTTAGTGTTGATACTTGTTCTGCAGTTTCTTTTGCGCCAATTAATTCTTTGTTTTTGTCAATTAATACATTGTTTAATCTTCTTTTCTGAATGTTGTTTCTATAGGAGCTAATTAAGAAAGCCATAGAGATAAGAATCACAATAATACCTAGAATGATACTTATTCTCCATTTTAATACTTCGGATTCACTTTCTTTCTTTTCGCTTTCGGCTTTTTTGATTTTTTCTTCATATTGACCAACTTCATACTTAATGTTTACACGTTGAAGCTCTATCAGTTTTTTAAACTCTTTTGCTTTTAGGATATTTTGAAACTGTTTCTTTTGATAATTATATGCTTTTTGAAAATCCTCTTGTTTACGATAGAGTTCTGATTTAGTTTCATAAGCAGAGGCTAATTCTTCAAAATATGTAGAAATTAATTCGTCATTATTGTTTTTGTTCTTGGTTTCACCTAAAGCATATGATATAGCTAAATCTATATATTCTTCAGATTTTTCATAATCTCGTATGTTTAAAAAATATTTACCAAGAAGCCCATTTAGCTTTGTTTTTACCGTATTTGAAGAGTTTTCATGAGTCAATTCGATTGCAGGAGCCAGATATTCATAAGCGCTGTCGTAATCATTTCTAGAAATGTAATATTCACCAAGATTAAGTAATGGTCTTATCATCCTGGAAGTGTCATTTAACTTAGTCGCAAATTCATATGATTTTTTATAATAGGTAACTCCCTTTACCCGCGTAAGGTTACGCTTGGTGTATACCCGTGCAAGATTATTGTAAAGATCTGTTTCTAGTACTTTACTGTTTGAGCTTTGAGCATAAACAAGAGCTCTTCTATAATTACTTCTTGCCTTATTATCTTCTTCATTGGTCTCGTAATTTTTGGCAATAATATTATAGATATATCCAAGACTTTTATCGTCATTGTTGTATTGAGCGTTTTGCAATGCAATTTTGGCGATTTCAAGAGATTTTTCGTATTGATATTCTTCCTGAAACTTTTCAGCTTGCTCAATATAGCCCTGTATACTATCTGAGATTAGGGAAGGTTGAGATTGTATGGTTTGTGTAAAACCTACTAGGAGTAAAAGGATTATATGTCGAATTATGTTTCTCAACTCTTAAAAATTCATGGCTTAATCTAGGTGACGAAAATACAAAAATAGATTTAAGATAGTGTAATTCACCGTAATAAAAGTGTAATTTATCCGTAGTTTTTGTAAGTAAACGTATTTTTTTGTAGGATTTTTAATGGTAATAAAGAAAATAGATTGATGATTGGCAAAAACTATTTAGATATAAACAATTAGAATTATGTACTCTAAATTATTATTCCAGTAGATGTATATTTGCGCTGTAAAAAATTAATCAGTTATAAATTTTAAAAGACATTAATATGACATTTGTAGGCAAGAAATTCCCAAATTTAGACGTTGACGCGATGAATGATATGGGAGATACTTTTAAACTTAACGTTTTAGAAGAAGCTCAAAAGAATAATAAAAAAGTATTGCTTTTTTGGTACCCAAAAGATTTCACTTTTGTGTGTCCTACAGAATTACACGCTTTTCAAGAGGCATTAAAAGAATTTGAAAAAAGAAATACTATCGTTATTGGTGCATCTTGTGATACTCCAGAGGTACATTTTGCCTGGTTAAATACTACTAAAGATAATGGAGGAATAGAAGGAGTTACCTATCCAATTCTTGCCGATTCTAATCGTAATTTATCAAGTACATTAGGGATTCTGGATATCACTGATGAAAAGTACAATGAAGAAACAGGTGTTGTAACTGTCGAAGGCGATAATGTAACGTATAGAGCTACATATTTAATCGATGAAGAAGGTACTGTTTTTCATGAAGGTGTAAATCATATGCCGGTTGGAAGAAATGTAGCCGAGTTTTTAAGATTAATTGATGCGTATACGCATGTTCAAAAAAATGGTGAAGTTTGTCCGGCTAACTGGGAAGAAGGTAAAGAAGCAATGAATGCAAATAGAGATGGAGTAGCTTCATATTTGGCTTCTAACTAAGAATATATTTTTGTTGTAAAATTTCTCTGGAAAATATTCCGGAGAAATTTTACTTCTAATTTTTAAACGAATGTATATGGTTCAAGAATTAACAGAAGATAATCTGTCTCAAATGGTTGCAGATAACGATATTGTAATTGTACAATATTCGGCATCTTGGTGTGGTAATTGTCGAATTATGAAGCCAAAATTTAAAAAACTAGCTACAGAAAATAGTGATGCTGCTTTTATGATTGTAGATGCCGAGAAATATCCTGAATCTAGAAAAATGGCAACTGTCGATAACCTTCCAACTTTTGCAGCATTTAAAAATGGAGCTTTCGTAAATCAGGTGCAAACCAATAAATTTGAAATTCTTAAAGAGTTAGTCGATGAAGTTACCAATAATTAAACATCTTACGAGTTTTATCGAAGAAAATGATGAAGATTTTTTGGTAGAAACCATAGAAACTTTAGAGGCATTAACCGAAGTATCTTCTTTAAAAGATGAAGAATTAGATGTAATTGGAGAATTAATCTCGAATATGTACGGAGCTTTAGAGGTTGATAAAATGATTAAACAAGGAACTCCGAAAAAAGAAGCATTAAATAATTTTATGCAGAGGGTTCTGGGATCTATTGATACATAAGATATACATGAAAAAAAGAAAACAATAAGCTGATAGAAGCGATGTTTAATTTTTAAAATAGTATGAGAAAGAAAATAAAGAAGCCTTCTAATCTGGAAGGTTTTTTTATTTTCTATAAACTTTATCCGAATTACGATATAATCTTATTAATTTTAAGGCTCAAAAAACACAATCAATTATTATGGCTACAATAACTTTAAAAGGAAACGAAATACATACTAATGGTGATTTACCGAAAATTGGACAAAAAGCACCAGATTTTGAATTAGTAAATACAGATTTATCTTCCTCGCAATTATCAGACTATAAAGGATCAAAAGTAATTTTGAATATTTTTCCTTCATTAGATACTGGTATATGTGCAGCTTCTGTTAGAGCTTTTAATAAAGAAGCTAGTACTTTATCAAACACTAAGGTTTTGTGTATCTCAAGAGACTTACCTTTTGCTCAAGCTCGCTTTTGCGGTGCCGAAGGTTTAGAAGATGTAATTAATCAGTCGGATTTTAGAAGTGGTAAATTCGGAAAAGATTATGGAGTAGAAATTATCAATGGTCCTATGAAAGGGTTACATTCTAGAGCAGTGGTAGTGCTTGATGAAGACGGGATAGTTACGTATGCAGAGCAGGTACCAGAAATCGTACAAGAACCAAACTATGCTGCTGCCCTAAAAATGTTGGCTTAAGGTATAATGAGCAAGGTTTTTGATTTTATTTTAGGAAGGTTACGAGGATGTGGCTATGCATTAAAAGGTGCTATATTGTTACTCAAAACTGAACCTAGTATTCAAGTTCAAGCTGGTATTGCAGTAATTATAACGGTACTTGGTTTTTATTTTCAGATAACAACCACCGAGTGGATTTTACAAATTTTCGCTATTGGTTTGGTAATGAGTATGGAAGGTCTAAATACTACAGTAGAAGCAGTAGCTGATTTTATACATCCTGACTTTCATGATAAGATTGGTTTCATTAAAGATGTAGCAGCTGGAGCTGTATTTATTGCTGCTATCACGGCAGTAATTGTTGGGTTAATTATTTATATACCTTACTTTATTTAGAAAATTTTTCAGGCATTTTTACGTTCCATAATAGATATTCGTATTTTTGCGACAAGACATTCAAAAAATGGCTAAAAGAAAGGTAAGCACAAAAAGGAAAACAACTAAAAATAAGACTTCATTAAAAGAAAAATTTACGTTATCCAGACAACAAAAAGTCGTTTTGGGTAGTTTTTTGTTCTTTTTAGGGATAGGGCTATTTTTTGCTTTTATTTCATTTTTCTTCAACTGGAAAATTGATCAGAGTGAAATATCACAATTCTATAACAGAACATCATCACCAAAGAACTGGTTGAGTAAATTTGGAGCTTTAGTAAGTCATTTTTTTATTTTTAAAGGTTTTGGTATTTCGGCACTAGTGATCCCGATTTTAACCTCGTTAACAGGAGTCTATTTGTTTTTTGATTTAAACAAAAGACGGTTAGCAGGATTTTGGTTTTGGGGTTCTTTAGTAATGATATGGGTGTCTGTTGTTCTTGGTTTTGCTAAAAGTGAAAATGGATTGATGGCAGGAATTATTGGGTATGAAACCAACGACTTTTTACAAGATTATATCGGTTTTATAGGTACAGTACTTGTTCTCGCTTTTTTTGCGATCATATATATTGTAATTCGTTTGCGATACACTCCTGAAAAACTTACTGCATCCCTAAAAAACACGCAAAAAGTTATAGCAAAAGATTTTGAGGAAACTCCAAAAACAAATAATGGGTACTCTGTATCGACTCCGGCAACAAGTTCTGATGAATCTGGCTCTAGTATTAAAGAAAAAATTGATGCGATTATAGCTAGATCCAAAGATTTTGGAAAAAAGAGCGAAGACAAAAAAGATGATGTTAAAGTAGATACTAATAAAAAAGAAGATAGTACCAATGAAATCACGCTAAATCCTACTATTAATGATTTCTATAGGGATCCAAAAAATCGTGATTCAGAAGTTCCTGAAAAACTAATTATAAAGTCCGAGGATAACCCCGAGGATATTGCCATGGAAGTTGAAACAACCGTAGAGGAAGAAGTTGTTAAAAATTTAAGCAATAAATTAGTTAAAGATTTTGGAGAGTTTGACCCTAAATTAGAGTTGGGAAATTACAAATTCCCGGGAATTGATTTATTAAAAGATTATACTGCGAAAGCAGGAGGAATTACTATCGATCAAGGAGAACTCGAAGAAAATAAGAATCGTATAGTTGATACCCTAAAGAATTATAAAATTGAAATTGCGCAGATCAAAGCTACTGTGGGGCCTACAGTAACACTTTATGAGATTGTGCCCGAGGCAGGAATACGTATTTCTAAAATCAAAAATTTAGAAGATGATATTGCATTATCCTTGGCGGCCTTAGGGATTCGTATTATTGCTCCAATACCCGGTAAAGGAACCATTGGTATCGAAGTACCTAATAAGAATGCTACTATTGTATCTATGAGATCGGCCATAGCTTCACAAAGATTTCAAAATGCCGAAATGGAATTACCATTGTCTTTAGGTAAAACTATTTCTAATGAAACATTTGTTGTTGATCTTGCTAAAATGCCTCACCTTCTTATGGCAGGTGCAACAGGGCAGGGTAAATCGGTAGGTCTTAATGCAATACTTACGTCATTGCTTTACAAAAAGCATCCTGCAGAAGTAAAATTTGTACTTGTAGATCCTAAAAAAGTAGAACTTACATTATTTAATAAAATAGAACGTCATTATTTGGCCAAGTTACCAGATACAGACGAGGCTATAATTACAGATAATAATAAAGTAATCAATACACTTAATTCTTTGTGTATAGAGATGGATGCTCGTTACGACCTATTAAAAAATGCAATGGTTCGTAATATAAAGGAGTACAATACAAAGTTTAAAGCTAGAAAATTAAACCCCGAAAACGGGCATAGGTTTTTACCTTACATTGTATTGGTTGTAGATGAGTTTGCAGATCTTATTATGACGGCCGGTAAAGAGGTTGAAACTCCAATCGCAAGATTAGCTCAATTAGCCAGGGCTATTGGGATACATTTGATTATTGCTACACAACGACCATCGGTTAATGTTATAACAGGGATGATAAAAGCTAATTTCCCTGCAAGAATTGCATTTAGAGTTACTTCTAAAATAGATTCCCGTACCATACTAGATACAGGAGGAGCAGACCAATTAATTGGTAGAGGTGATATGTTGTATACGCAGGGTAATGATTTAGTAAGGATACAGTGTGCTTTTGTAGACACGCCAGAAGTAGAAAGAATTACCGATTATATTGGTAGCCAAAAAGCATACCCCGATGCACATTTATTACCAGAGTATGTAGGTGAAGAAAGTGGCACAAGTCTTGATATAGATAAAAGCGATAGAGATAAACTCTTTAATCAAGCTGCAGAAGTAATTGTTACAGCGCAACAAGGTTCTGCTTCATTATTGCAAAGAAAATTGAAACTAGGATATAATCGTGCTGGTAGACTAATTGATCAATTAGAAGCCGCAGGAGTTGTAGGCCCTTTTGAAGGAAGTAAAGCAAGACAAGTATTAGTAACTGATTTGGTTTCGCTTCAACAATTGTTAGATCAAGAATAATAGTATTTAGATATAAATTTGAATAATTAACGAAGAGTGTATATATAATGATGAAAAAGATATTACTTCTGATATGTATAATAGGTGTAACTACCGCTGTACAAGCCCAAAATGCTAAAACCCTTTTGGATGAAGTTTCTAAAAAAGTAAGAAGCTATAATAATATTGTTCTAAGCTTTAAATATTCTCTTAATAATCCATCAGAAAATGTTTCTCAGGAAACAAGAGGAGATGTAACATTACAAGGAAACAAGTATCTTCTTAGTTTAATGGGAACTAAGCGAATGTATGATGGTAAAAAAATCTATGTAATCATTCCTGAAGATGAAGAAATTAATATCTCATCTCAGGACGAAGAAGATGATAATAGTATAACACCTTCTAAAATGCTAACATTTTATGAAGAAGGATATACATATAAAATGGATGCCGTTCAGGATTTAAATGGTAGAAAAATTCAATTTATCAAATTGACTCCGATTGATTCTAAAAGTGATTTAAAAGAAATATTACTTGGTATTGATAAGCAAACTAAGCATATTTACAAAATGGTTCAGAAACTTAATAATGGAACTAATGTTACTTTTACAGTAAATAGTTTTAAAACGAATCAACCGCTTTCAAAAACATTGTTTGTGTTTGATGAATCAAAATATGAGAATTACTATATAAATCGTCTGGACTAGTCAGATTTTCTTGCAGAAAAGGACTAAGTGCAGCGTTTAATTTTTTAGGAACGGGTGTGCAACTATACGCGTTCTTTGATTTTTAGTGTATTTATCCAAATAAGGATAATTCGGAAATACAGAACTTGTGAAAATTCTTGATAGATATATTTTAACTACATTTTTAAAGACGTTTTTTCCACTCTTTATTATCATTATGTTTATTCTTTTATTGCAAACAATCTGGTTGTTTATATCAGAATTAGCAGGAAAGGATTTAGATTTTTCTGTCATTTTAAAATTTTTGACCTTTGCCACGCCTAGACTAATTCCTATGGTATTACCACTCACGGTCTTGTTAACATCGATCATGATTTTTGGAAATTTTGCAGAGAATTATGAGTTTGCTGCTATGAAGTCTTCTGGGATATCACTTCAGCGAGCTATGAGAACATTATCTGTTTTCATTTTTTTTGTAGGTATAGGTGCATTTCTTTTTTCTAATACTGTAATCCCTTCGTCAGAAAAACGGTTTATTAATCTAAGGAAAAACATAGTTAAGGTAAAACCCGCTATGGTTATTACTCCTAATCAATTTAATGATTTAGGAGATATTAATATTAAAGTAGCCGAAAAATATGGCGATAATGATGAATTGCTTAAAGATATTATCATACATAAAAAAGCAGCAAGACCTGGCAATTTTACAGTGATTAAGGCAGTTGATGGAGAACTAAAAGGAAGTATTAATTCGGATTTGGTAACTCTGGTACTTAATGATGGTAATTATTATGATGAAATTCAGCAAAAATCACCTAAACGAAGAAAGAAACTTCCCTTTGCCAAAACTCATTTTAAGCAATATGTCCTTAATATAGATTTATCTTCTTTAGATAATGTTGATATGGATGCTCAACAATATAGTAAAGGTTATAATATGCTTAATGTTAATGAATTGGTAGAAGAAATAGATACCTTGTCTGCTCAGGTTAATAATGACATAGTATCTGTAACAAATAATATCGAAAGAAGGAACGGACTAAAAGATATCAATAAAAATTTAAAACACACAGTCCGGCAAAACGCAACAAATGATACCATTGATCTCAAGGATCATTTTGATACCAATCAAAAATTACAGATATATAAACTTGCGTATTCTAACGCAGATGGAATCATTAGGAATATAAATACTACGCTCAGAAATCAAACAGTTAGAAAAAGAGGTTTAAATAAATATGAAATGTCCTTTCATGATAAATTTGCCTTAGGCATATCTTGTATTTTATTATTTTTTGTTGGAGCACCATTAGGTGCTATAATTCGAAAAGGAGGACTGGGATTGCCAATAGTGATTGGGGTAGTACTATTTCTTACTTATCATTTTATAGGAATTTTTGCAAAGAATAGTGCTGAAGAAGGTGGGATACCTCCATTTATCGGCTCATGGCTCGCTACGTTTATTATATTTCCACTTAGTATATTTTTAACATACCGGGCAACCACAGATCAAGGGATCTTTAACTTTGATACATTCATCCAGCCGATAAGAGATTTCTTTATAAAACGATCTTCTAAATCTAAAAAATAAAGTTCTTTTAAATATCTTTGCACATAACTATTTAAGCATATAATACGATGTCACAAATTACCCAGACCAATAAAAAAATCAAACTGAATACCATTCAAGAAGCGATTGATGATATTCGACAAGGAAAGGTAATTATTGTAGTTGATGATGAAGATCGCGAAAATGAAGGGGATTTTGTGGCTGCCGCAGAAAAAGCTACTCCCGAGATGATCAATTTCATGGCAACACATGGTAGAGGTCTTATCTGTACGCCGCTTACAGAGCATCGCTGCGAGGATCTTAAATTAAATATGATGGTCGGTAACAATACTGACCCTATGGAAACTGCATTTACTATTTCTGTAGATCTCAAAGGTAAAGGAGTTACTACAGGTATATCTGCCAGTGATAGAGCCAAAACGGTTTTGGCCTTAACAGAAGAGGATACCAAATCTCATGAACTAGCACGTCCAGGCCATATTTTTCCACTTAAAGCCAAAGAAGGAGGGGTGTTGAGAAGAACCGGTCATACAGAAGCAGCTATTGATTTTGCAAGATTAGCCGGGCTAAAACCTGCCGGTGTAATCGTTGAAATTATGAATGAAGATGGTACTATGGCACGTCTTCCGGAGCTAGTAAAGGTTGCAAAGAAATTTGACTTGAAATTGGTTTCTATAGAAGATCTAGTAGCGTATCGCATGCAACATGATTCTTTAATTGAGAAAAAAGAAGATTTTGATATTGTTACACGTTTTGGTAAATATAGACTTAGAGCCTATAAGCAAACTACTAATAATCAGATACATATTGCATTAACCCTTGGTAGTTGGAAGGATAATGAACCTGTACTTACCCGGGTAAATTCTACATTGTTTAATAATGATATACTGGGTACGTTAACGAATAATGCAGATAAGAGATTGGATGCAATGTTTCAACGAATTAATAACGAAGGTAAAGGAGCTATAATTTTTATAAATCAAGAAAGCCAATCGCTAAATCTTTTGGGCCGATTACAAGCTTTAAAAGAAATCCAAAACGGGAAAGATCCTGTGAAACCACCAAAGATTGTTATGGATACTAAAGATTTTGGTATAGGCGCACAGATCTTGCATGATATTAATATTCATAAACTACGATTAGTATCCAATACCGTGCAACAAAAAAGAGTTGGAATGATTGGATACGGATTAGAGATTGTAGAGTATGTAGAGTATTAACTATTTAGCTTTCTTATACTACACTTTTAATAGCATCAACCATTTTTGAAGCTCTCTCGGTTACCTCAGCTTCAGTCCAGTTTAGTTTTATTAAACAAGAGATGGTTCTGCCCATCCATACATCACTGGCATCAAAAGATCTGTTGTTTTTTTGTAATCCGGCTTGTGTTTCTTCAGATAGCTTGTTTAATGATTTTGGTTCTAATAGGTGCTCCCATTTTTTATAGTAATGCCAATTGTTGTCAAACCAATAAAAACATGCATCAACACCATGTACTCCCAAAGCTTTATGTGCCTTTCTTGCGGTATCTTCGGTGGGTAAAAATATACTTAGAAAAGCATAGCTTTCTACTCCGGTTTCCGGTACTCTTCTAAAAGTAACTTCTGGGATTGATGATAAAGCTTTACGTAATATTGTATAGTTTTTTTCCTGAATAGCAATAGTATCGTCTAGTTTTCTTAATTGAGCTATACCTACGGCAGCATTAAGTTCTGATAACCTGTAATTATAGCCTAAAAAAGGATGAGTTTCGGCCCCTCGATCATTACCAATATGATCATGACCATGATCTTGATACTTATGGGCACGGTCTGCATATTTTTCAGAATTAGTTATGATTCCACCACCTTCGCCACAGGTAACAGTTTTTACATAATCAAAAGAAAAGCAACCAAGATCACCATAACTACCCAAGGGTTTACCGTCATATGATCCCCCAATTGCCTGGCATGCATCTTCTAATAAGATAAGATTATGTGTATCACAAATAGTTTTTAATGCTTTAAGATCTGCCATAGATCCACACATATGAACAGGCATTATGGCTTTAGTTTTTTTGGTAATCGTAGCCTCAACAGCTTTAGGATCCAAAGTTAATGTATCATCAATATCACATAAAATAGGAGTAGCCCCAACAGATAGTATAGCTTCAAAACTTGCGACAAAAGTAAATGTGGGCATGATTACTTCATCCCCAGATCCAATACCGGCACAAGCTAAGGCTACTGTTAGAGCTGCTGTTCCACTTGATACCACTTGGGCATGCTTGGTTTGCATACGCTTAGCCAGATCTTTTTCTAGCTCTAATGCTTTATGATGACCATTTCGCATAGGATCAAACCCATATCGCATTAAAACTCCATTATCCAATACATCCTGAACTTCTTTCTTTTCTTCAGCTCCAAATAATTCAAATCCTGGCATAGCTATAGTGTTAAAATTAAAAACTCTTTCCGGCAAAAGTACCGAAAAGAGTTTTGATTTTCTTGTTGATATTTTACATTTTTTTGAATATTTTTCTCTAAATTATTAGGATTACTATTTAGAGAGGCAAAAAATGATATTTATATAGTAATTACAGTGTCTTTTATAGATCTTCTTACTTTTTTAAAATCTGAAAACATATCGTCTTCTGCTCGGTATCCGACAGGCAATACTAGCACAGAGGTAAGGTTTAGATCAGTAAGATTAAGTAGTTCATTATATTTTTCAGGAATAAACCCTTCCATAGGACATGCATCTATTTCTTCTAGTGCACATACGGTAAGAAGATTTCCCATGGCTAAATAAGCTTGTTTGGCAGCCCAGATATGTATTTCTTCTTCGGGTTTATTTTTAAAAGAATCAACCAATTGATCTTTAAAAGGTTTTAGTACTTCATCAGGTGTATTTCTAGTTGTTTTTACATTATCGAAATATTGGGTAATATATTCTTCTCCTACAGCTTTTTCAATACAAAAAACTAATACATGAGAGGCATCGGCTACTTGTTGTTGATTCCAGGAATGCTCGGTAAGCTGTTTTTGAAGTATTTTATCTTTGATTACAACAAGTTTTAATGGTTGTAGACCGTAAGAAGTAGCTGTAAGATTAAATGCTTCAGTTAGTATATTTATTTTTTCCTGCGGAAGTATCCTTGTATCGTCAAATTTTTTGGTAGCATAACGCCATCGTAAACTTTCTAAAATATTCATTCGATTTTTTTTAAATGCGCGGTAAAGATACTACGATAAGATTTATCTTTAACATCTGAATAATAAGAAAAAATTATATACATATTATATGAATACTATAGATGAGTTAATCAATACCTCTGAAACAAGAATTTTTAAAGCTGTGTTTCCTAATACTACTAATCATTATGAGACTCTTTTCGGGGGAACAGCCTTACAATTAATGGACGAAGTTTCGTTTATATGTGCTACTCGTTTTAGTAGAAAGAAGGTAGTTACTATATCTTCTGATAAAGTTGATTTTAAAAAACCAATCCCAGAAGGAACTATTATCGAATTAGTAGCCAAAGTTTCTGAAGTTGGAAGAACAAGTTGCGTAGTTAATGTTGAAATATATAAAGAGGATATGTATAGTTATGATCGTGAAATGGCCGTTAAAGGATCATTTAAGTTTGTAGCCATTGGCAATGATAAAAAGCCAATCCCGATTGTAGATAAGGACTAATATGAGTATAGAAACTAACCGACAATTATGTATTACTTTTCAGGCAGTTTCTTTTTTTGTTCTTAATACATATTAACTTTTCGCTAATTGCTTAATTTTAATTCTAAAAGCAGCAAAAATTAAAGTCATAAAAGGGCTAAGCCAGTTAAATATGGCAAAAAAGAAATAATCTGCAACCGGTACACCTAATACCCCACTTTGGTATGCACCGCATGTATTCCAGGGAACAAGTACAGAAGTTACGGTTCCCGAATCTTCTAGAGTTCGACTTAAGTTTTCTGGAGCAAGCCCTTTATCTTTAAATGCTTTAGCATACATTCTACCCGGCACAACAATGGCCAGATATTGGTCAGAAGCAGTAACATTTAAGGCCAAACAACTAATTACTGTACTGGCAAAAAGGCCAAATACAGTATCAAATAAATTTAATAGTGATTTACTTATTTTAGAAAGTGCTCCAATAGCATCCATCACACCACCAAAGACCATAGCACACACAATTAACCATATAGTACCAAGCATACCAGACATCCCACCTGCAGAAAATAGATCATTGAGTTCTGCATTACTGGTTTCTACAGCAGTATCTACCGTTATTGCTTTCATTACCCCAATGTAAGCAGAGTTAAATGTAAGCTCGGTGCTTCCTGCTATTGCCATAACAATATCCGGTTGCGCAATAATAGCCGCAATGGCTCCTAACATAGTTCCTGCTAAAAGCGCAATTAAGGGAGGAGTTTTTTTGATGATTAACCCAATAACTAATAGTGGAACGATAAACAACCATGGCGAAATAGTAAAAGCTCCTTTAATAGCCTCTAACTGCTCTGTGATTTGTGGAGTCCCAGAGGTATCAATAGCAAAGCCTATAATAATGAAAATTATTAGTGTTATAATAATCGTTGGCACAGTAGTATAGGTCATATATTTTATATGAGAAAATAATTCTCCACCAGCCATAGCCGGGGCAAGATTGGTGGTGTCGGATAACGGAGACATTTTATCACCAAAATAAGCACCAGAAATTACTGCACCAGCAGTCATACCTAATGATATTCCTAGGGTATCGCCAATACCAATTAAAGCTATCCCTACGGTCGCCGAGGTGGTCCATGAACTACCAGTAGCAATTGAGATAATGGCACAAATAATAACACAAGCTGCCAAAAATATGGTAGGGTTTAAAATTTGCAATCCATAATAAATCATAGTTGGAATAATACCACTAATGAGCCAGGTACCTGCTAAAGACCCTACCATTAATAAGATGAGTAATGCTCCTGTTGTAGATTTTACATTCTTAGCCACTTCTTCCATCATTCGTTTGTAAGAAACTTTATTATAAAACCCAACAATAGCAGCTACTGCAGCACCAAGAAGTAAAATAAATTGATTACTGCCGCTTAAGGCGTCATCACCAAAAGCAAAAGAAACATTATAAAATAACATTCCTACCAGAATCAATACAGGTAGAAGTGCTTCCCAAATGTTTAATTCTTTATTTTCAATAATTTCTTCGTTTTGGGGATCGGTAGGAGTGATGTTGTTACTTTCCATTTAGTATATTCGAAATTTTATGGATGTAATGTTACGATATTAATAAAATCTATGCAACGTATAGACTGAGTTTAATTAGGTCTTGAGGGTCTTTATTAACTTGGAATATATTCAAAATTTCACTTTATCGATTTTATTGGTATTTCACCGAATAAATAAATTTTATTGATTAATGATTTTACAACAAAAATACCGCTCTATACTATTTTTGAGGTGTGGAAAAAGAGAAGTAAGAGAAAAAGAAAAATTAGAATTGTTTGTTTGATTGATTGATTGTTTTTTGATTTTTTTTGTCCCATGACAGAAATGATCCCCCAGAATTAAGTTACCCCAAAACTTTAAAACCCCGGATATCCGGGGTTTTTTGTATTTCATTAAGTGATTTTTATTGGCCGAGGGACATGATAAAACACCTTTTATCAGTTATATTTACCTTTTGTCGATAAAACTATGTTTTTATAAGCTCATTTTTACGAAGTTAAGGGTTAGGTGCCCTACTTTTGAAGTGTATTAAAAAAGTAAGAGAAAAATTGGAATTGTTTTTAAACTTTTTTTGCCCCCAAGCAATTTGATACCTCGAATTATGCTTATCCCTAAACTTTTAAACCTCGGATTTCCGAGGTTTTTTTTGTTAAAAAAACACTCAATTCATTTTTTTATTTTGAAATTAGCCAAAAACTAGGGTATGCAAACCAACCTATACAAGGGCTTAGAATTATTCTTTCTTTTTATTTTACTTCCGGTAAGTTTTCTGCTTAGTTATCCTATTGTTTTCAAAATTATATTCACCGTCATTGGTTTTGTATATATATTGTTACTTCTTAGAAGAATGGGTTTACTAAGATTAAGATTCCCTAACAAACAGTATTGGAGACCTTTTTGGAAAGAATTGATGATCAAATTGGCTATTATAGTGATTGTAACCGGACTATATGTTTTTTTTGTAGCCCCTGATAAACTTTTTTCTGTATTGATCAAGAGACCAGAATTATGGGTGATGATTTTGTTTATTTATACTTTTTTGTCCGTTTGGCCACAAGAGATTATTTATAGAACTTTTTTTTACGAACGCTACGAAGAATTAATTAAAAATAAGTGGCTGTTTGTTTTTATTAACGCAGTCCTTTTTTCTTTAGCGCATCTTTTTTTGAAAAGCTTTTTAGTGCAACTGCTTACTTTTGTCGGGGGACTATTATTTGCGTATACCTATCAAAAAACGAAATCAACTACCTTAGTTTCTGTAGAACATGCAATTTATGGTAATTGGCTTTTTACGGTAGGTATGGGAGAAATGTTAGCATTTCCGGGTGTTGATTAACGATTCAAAAAATCAATTAATTGTTGTACAGCTTTTCCTCGATGACTGATTTTATTTTTTTCTGATAATGGGAGTTCTGCAAATGTCTTCGTATATCCATCAGGTAAAAAAATAGGGTCATATCCAAAACCACCTTTTCCTTTTTTTTCCTTAGTTATTTCGCCTTTACAAATCCCGGTACATGTTTCTAATGTATCATTAAGTACCAAAGCAATTACAGTCTTAAATTGAGCCTCTCGATTTTCTGTATCAGATAATTCGCTTAAAAGTTTATCCATGTTGGCATTGGCATCTTTTGATTCTCCTGCATATCTTGCAGAGTATACTCCCGGAGCACCTTTCAATGCTTGTACCTCTAGGCCGGTATCATCGGCAAAGCAATCGTAGCCATAATATTGTTTAATGTAGTTAGCTTTCTGTTTAGCGTTACCTTCTATAGTAGGAGAAGTTTCAGGAATATCCTCTTTACATCCAATATCAGCAAGACTTAATAATTCGATTTCCGAAGGAACTAATGCCTGTACTTCTTTTAGTTTATTAAGGTTATTGGTTGCAAATACAATTTTCATTTATGAATAATTATTGTTCATTTTTAAAATTCCGACTTCCGACAATACTACTACGCTTCAGCATCAAAACTGGTAATCCATTTTCCCTGCACCTTAAGTACCTGCTCTATAACATCTCTTACACAACCTTTTCCACCTTTTTTATAGGATATATATTTAGAGATTTCTTTGATTTCTGCTACAGCATCTTGCGGGCATGTTGGCAAGCCTATAATTTGCATTACCGGCATATCAGGAATGTCATCACCCATGTATAATACATTTTCGGCTTTAATATTTTTACCGGCAAAATATTCATTAAGCTGTTCAACTTTGTGATGGGCGCCCAAATAAATATCCGGTATTCCTAAATTCTTTAAACGTTGTCGAACACCTTCATTTTTTCCGCCAGAAATAATACAAACATTATACCCTTGCTGTACCGCTGTCTTAAGTGCATACCCATCTTTAATGTTCATGGTTCTCAGGAGTTCTCCATCGGTATTAACAAAAACGGTTCCGTCGGTTAATACACCGTCTACATCAAAAATAAAGGTGGTGATATGCTGCAGGTATTCTTTATAACTTTTTTCCATATTTAGATTGTATAGCTTTTGTGAGGGTTTGATATATTTCTTTTTGTGTTGTATCTGATAGAAAATTTAGATGTCGATCGATGGTCTTACTATCGTTTCGTATTGCAGGTCCTGTTTGCG
Organism: uncultured Aquimarina sp.; assembly: GCA_947503835.1. Taxonomy (GTDB): domain Bacteria; phylum Bacteroidota; class Bacteroidia; order Flavobacteriales; family Flavobacteriaceae; genus Aquimarina. The sequence continues at coordinate 527,754 of CANNFM010000002.1, read as the reverse complement.
CATGATCAGGATCTATTGTTGTTATTTTATGAGCCGTTTCTTTAATTAATGGATATAAAATCTCAAACGGGATACTATTTTCTTTGCAGATATCATTTCCAACCGAGAATAAATAATTCGTAAAATTATTTACGACTACGGCCGCCACATGTAAAGCATTGCGCTGTTCTGATGAGATTTTATAAAGTTTCTGTGATAATACAGACCCCAATTCTTCTAAAACCTCTACATCATTTTCTTTTTCTGCTTCTAAACAGAAAGGTACGGCACTAAAATCAATAGTTTTATCCTTACTAAATGTTTGTAAGGGATAGAATACCCCTTTGCGGTTAGCATTATGAATTGCATCTATAGGAACACTACCCGAAGTATGCACCACAAGCCGGTTTTTAAAAGGCAAGTTCGAAGAAATTTCTTCAATAGCATCATCACTTACGGCCAATAGGTATACATCTGCTATGCGTAGCTCTTTTAGATTTTTTATAATTGAGTCTTTCTTTTGGTTTGGGTGTAGGGGCAGACCTTTGCGGTTGTAGCACTGCACAACTTCAATAGATGTTTGATTACTAAAGGCTGTATACAAGTGTTGAGCAACATTTCCGGCCCCAAGAATTACGACTCTAATCATATGGCTAAAATAAGGAAGTTACCTTAAAAAAGTACAGAAGATTAACACTTCTGTTAAAACCAATAAATCAAGAGCTGATAATTATACTTTATCCTGCTAAAAACATTAAATTTGCCGAGCTAAAAAAGAAAGGTTATTATGCAGGATACGCTAAAAAGCATTTTGTTCTCTACACGATTAATGGCAGTTTTGTTTATTGTTTTTGCAGCTTCTATGGGAGTAGGTACTTTTTTAGAAGATGCATACGGTACTACTGCGGCCAGAATATGGGTTTATAATGCGTGGTGGTTTGAAGCTATCATGGTGTTTTTTGCTATCAATTTTAGTGGAAACATCTTTAGATTTCGACTTTATAAAAAAGAAAAATGGGCTACGTTATTACTTCATTTATCATTTATCCTGATCATTGTTGGAGCCTTTGTAACGCGTTATATAAGTTATGAAGGTGTAATGCCCATACGCGAAGGAGAAACTACATCTGCTTTTCTTTCTGAAAAAACATACCTCACCATATTTTTAGATGGCGAAATTGATGGAGAACCTCGTAGACGAATTATTTCTGAAGCATTAGAGTTGGCAGAAGCTACCGATAATGGTTTTACGATTAATACCGATTATAATAAGCAACCCGTTACGATTCAATACAAAAAATTTATCCAGGGGGCAGAGATGGGATTAGTTGCCACCGAAGATGGAAAAAACTACCTAAAAATAGTAGAAGCCGGTGATGGTAATCGCCATGATCATTTTCTCGAAGAAGGAGAAGTTTCTAATATTCATAATGTATTAATCGCATTTAATAAATCCACTCAGGGTGCCATTAATATTACCTATACCAATGATGATTATTTTATAGAATCTCCTTTCGAAGGGTCTTATATGCGAATGGCAGATCAAAAACAAGGATTGGTGTTCAAAGATAGCGTACAACCTTTGATGCTGCGCTCTCTATATCAAACCGCGGGGATGCAGTTTGTAATTCCTGATCCTGTAATAACAGGCAAATATGATGTTGTACCCATCGAAATTAAAGATAAAGGACAAGAAGATGCTTTAATCTTAGAGGTGTCTAGCAATGGAGAGACTAAAGAGGTTAAATTACTTGGAGGTAAGGGGTATAGTAATGATATGTCAAGATTTTCTTTAGGGGGATTAGATATGTATTTTGTTTATGGTTCGAAACGATTAGAACTGCCTTTTGCATTAAAACTAAATGATTTTATTGCCGAAAAATACCCTGGAACAGAGAATGTTTATAAATCTTTTAAAAGTAAAGTTGATATTGTAGATGGGAATTCTTCAAGCCCTTATGATATTTATATGAATCATGTTTTGGATCATAAAGGGTATCGTTTTTTTCAAGCCTCTTTTGATCCCGACGAAAAAGGAACCGTATTATCTGTAAATCATGATCGATGGGGAACCTGGATTACCTATACAGGGTATATGTTGTTGTATTTAGGGCTAATGTTAATCCTTTTTACCAAAGGATCGCGATTTGCCGATTTAGAGATAATGCTTAACAAAGTAAAATCAAAAAAGAAAGCGTTAACCGTATTTTTGGCATTGATCGTTTCTACATTTTCTTTTGCACAAGATACGGCAGATCATACCAATCATGCGCAAACATTACCTAGTAAAGCAAAATTGGATTCTGTGATTAAGGCTAATGCAGTACCTGTAGAACATGCTGCAAAATTTGGTAGCGTTGTGATTCAGGATGAGCGAGGAAGAATGAAACCAATAAATACCTTCTCTTCAGAATTACTACGTAAACTAAGCAAGAAAGATACCTACGAAGGCCTGAATGCAGATCAGGTATTTGTATCTATGGTCGAAAATCCATTTATCTGGTATAGTATTCCAATAATAGAATTACAAAGAGAAAACGATAGTATTCGTAAGATATTAGGAGTTCCTAAATCAGAAAGACGCGTATCTCTTATCGACCTGGTAGAACCCGATGGTACCTATAAGTTAACGCCGTATCTAGAACGTGCCAGTAGTACGAATACTCCGAGCAGCTTTGAAAAAGACTTTCTAAAAACTCATGAGAAGTTTTACTTGCTTAATCAAGCTTTGGGAGGTGGTATTCTTAAGATTTTTCCGGTTCCGGGAGATGAGAGTAATAAGTGGGTTTCTCCGCCAGAATTAAACGAATACAAGTTTAGCGGAATGGATTCTGTATATACCCGGCAGATTATTCAGATTTATAAGCAATCCCTTCATCAGGCAAGACAAACAGGAGACTATAGTAAGCCTGATCAATATGTGGAGAGTATGAAGAGTTTCCAGAAAAAATTTGGAAGCGAAGTAGTACCCACGGACAAAAAGATCAAAGCCGAAATCGCACTAAACAAATATGACATCTTTAGAACCTTATATAGATATTATGGATTAATCGGGTTGTTTTTAATGATTTTCGTGATTATTAGGATTTTTAAAGAGTCTAAAGTCATTAAAGGCGTAATTAACGGAACCATTGGTTTGGTAGTGGTACTATTTATCTTACATACCGCCGGATTAATCGTACGCTGGTATGTCTCTGGGCATGCACCTTGGAGTGATGCGTATGAATCTATGATTTATGTAGCCTGGATGACTCTTGCCATAGGATTGGCTTTTGGTAAGAGAAGTAATCTAACCATAGCTGCTACTACCTTTGTAGCCGCAATTATCTTGTTTTTTGCACATCAAAACTGGACAGACCCTGCCATTGCAAACTTGCAACCCGTATTAGACTCGTATTGGGTATTAATTCATGTTTCTATCATTGTGGGTAGTTATGGGCCATTTTTTGTGGGTGCAATTCTGGGAATCCTCTCTTTAGTGTTGATGATTCTAACGACGGCATCCAATAAAAAACGTATGGATCTTAATATCAAAGAGATTACCATTATTAACGAAATGGCACTTACTATCGGACTAGTCATGCTTACCATAGGAAATTTCTTAGGAGGTATGTGGGCTAATGAGAGTTGGGGGCGATATTGGGGCTGGGATCCAAAAGAAACCTGGGCTTTAATCAGTATTATGATCTATGCTTTTGTAATTCATATGCGACTAGTTCCTGGATTACGAGGTAGATGGTGGTTTAATATGGCATCGATAATTGCCATTTATAGTGTATTGATGACCTATTTTGGAGTGAATTTTTACTTGAAAGGATTGCATTCGTATGCAAGCGGAGATAAAGTGGTGACCCCTAATGCGGTGTTTTATTCTATGGCTTTCTTAATAGTACTTGGGGCACTTTCGTATTGGAGAAATAAGATACATTATAAAAAGGAAAAGAAGGAAGTAGCTTCTTAATTCCTGTTATGTATATAATGCAAAGGATGTTTTTACTACTGCTAGGGGTAATATTTGACGACGTGAACATAAAAAGGTGATTACCTTTTACTACATAAAATTAATGGTATTGATCACATAATGTATGGGTGTTCTTAGTACTAGATCTAAATTCTCATAGTAATATCTTGCTTTTAGATAGTAGCCCCTAAATGTATTGTGTTCAAAATATATTGTGATTCCCTTATATACTTTTTTTAATTAATTCTAATTTATAACGACACTATGGTCGTGATTTTCAGCGTTGGATTAATTTGAGAAATAATCGTAATACTCTTATCATTTCTTTGGATCACTTTAGTCTCTGGAATATCAGGAATTTCTACCCCGTTAAGGGCATACATAGAATTGCCAACTGATTCTGGAGCTAAGATTTCTTCATGATTAGATCGTAGATAGACCGACAATGGTCTTGGTCTAAAATCGATAAGCCAGCTGATTAATTCTAAATTAGCAGGTGTTGTTGATTTTGTTTCCCCCGTTAAAAAATTTACAATCGGTTTAAATTTATCTCCCTTCATTCGTTCGATTGCATACAGTTTATTTTCTCCTTCCTTAAACTTAAAAAAGCGATTTAGAATCCCCTCATCATAACTGCCTTTTCTTCGATTTAACAACCATATACATGCTTCTTTAATCTGTTTTCTTGTGGGATTAAGCAAGTAACTGCTCATTTCTCCACCTTTTTCCCTTTTGTACTTTTCAAGAATCTCATTCTTGTACGATACACTTGTTTTTTGATTCATAGCTAACAAAATTATTGGAATCTTAAAGCCTTCTACGGAATCTTTGGAATCTTTGGAATCGTTTATAAATCAATGCTCAAAGTCTCCATAAATTCACATAGTAACTAGTTCCGATTACGTATTGCTAACATAGCAAATGTATCGATCCAGTTTTTACGGAAATCCGTAATGCAGTAATAAATGGCCAAATTGGAAGGTAGCCATCAACCACTGTTTACGATTTCAACTTTCCAAAAATCAAAGGAGTACTCCCTATTACCTAACGGTTACTGAATACCAAAACATCTGGAAAAATTTCCGGACAGTAACCCCTTTGTTAAATCCAAAAAAAGTAAAAATTATGAAAACTATATTTTATATACTCATCGCCCTATTTATGACCACTAGTTTTACTGCTTGTACTGCAGATAGTATTGCTGATAATGAAGCTCCTGCTATTGATGAAGTTGCGACAAATGGAGGTCATGGACAAGTTGATGATGAAGATCAAGGAGGAAACTAAATAATATAAAAATCTTATGATTGTTAAATCTGGTCTGTATAGTATAAATGTTACTATACAGACCAGATTTAATTTAGTAATTTTGGGGGATGAAACTTTGGCGCGTCAATTCCTCTTTTTATATTGTAGTAGGGGTAATCTTTTTATGTGGTATGTCTTCAGTTTTTTGCCAGGAACAGGCAAAAACATATCCCTCACAACAAGCTTTAGATAGTATTGCTCAATATTATATGTTGAGTAAAAAGGATTCACTATCTGTATCCCAACGATTAGAGTATGTATCTTCTTTTCTAGATGGTGCTTTTTTATATGAACAAGATTCTTTAATCTATAATGGTTTAATGCAAAAAACCTGGTTATTGGGTAAAGCGAAACAATTGGATAACGCCATAGTACACTCTCATCAATTATATGATTTTGCTAAAAAAAATAAGGATAGGTCTTATATGATAAAAGCATCTACTAAACTTGGAATTTATTATAAAAAGAACAATCAATTGACTGAAGCTTTTCAATACTATAATGAAGCTTTTAAGATTTCAAGAATGAATAATGATAGTGTACAGGCAGGTAAGAGCTTATTGCAAATGACCAATATACAAGCTATGCTAGGGGATTATTCAGGAAGCAAAACCACAGCAATTGATGGACTTAAGTATATAGAAAACACTACTGATTTAAAAACTCTTTTAGGTTTGTATCACGGTATTTCAGTAGCTAATGCGGAACAAAATAATAATATAGAAGCTTTAAAATATAATTCTCTAGCTTTAGATAGTCTATCGATTATGAATATTGGAGCAAGTAATGTTTTAGTTTTTAAGAATAGTAAGGCACTTATACTTGCAAATAAAGGTGATTATAAAAATGGAGTATCAATTCTTTCAGAATTAAAAAACGATTCCTTAATACAGGGTAATAGAAAAGAATATGCTAGAGTATTAGGTAATCTGGGATTTGTTAAATGGCTTCAAGATTCAGAGAATAAGGAATCAGAAATTTTATTATTAAAATCTAGAAAAGTTCGTATTGAAATAGAGGATATTCAAGGGCAATATGCAAGTAACGTTTATCTTACTAAATACTATCTTGTTAAAAATAAAATAAAAGCCTTGTACTATGCAGAGGAGGCCTATCAAAGTGCGTTACAACTAAAAAGTTTAACTTCAATCATTGAAGCGCTGGGATTTGTATTTCAACTCAAAGAAAACACCAATGAAGAAGCTAAGGTATTTAATGAAACCTATCTTAAACTAAGCGAAATCAACCAGAGTAACCGGGAGATCTATGCAGTGACCAAATACGAAAATGATAAGTTAACGAACGAAAATTTAATCCTAAAAGCAGAAACAGCCAAAAAGGATCGTCAAAAAATTATTTACCTTTTTGGTACCATTATCTTATTATTGGCAGGCGGATTAATCTTTTATCTACTTCAGCAACGACATAAAAGAGAAAATATACGAGATGTTTTTAATGCCGAAGCTCGTATTTCTAAAAGAATTCATGATGAGCTGGCTAATGATGTGTATCATGTGATGAACACAATCCAAAACAATACAGAGGATCACGAGGTATTAGACAAACTAGAAGATATTTATAGCAGAACACGAGATATTTCTAGAGAAAATAGCAGTTTTGATACCGGAGAAAACTATGCACAAGAACTTAGTGGGATGTTAAGTAGTTATAGTTCGTATGATACCAAAATTATCATCAAAGATATTGATGATATTAATTGGCAAGCTGTAAATCCCGAAAAAAAGATCGTGGTACACCGCATTATACAAGAGTTGATGATCAATATGAAAAAACATAGCCAGGCTAGTCTTGTGGCTATTACCTTTAAAAAAACGAGTAAAACTATAGAAATTAGCTATGCCGATAATGGAGTAGGAATTGTTAAAAAAGACTTAATTTATAGCAATGGACTCCAGAATGCGGAAAACCGTATAAAAACAATTGGTGGATCATTTATCTTTGACTCAGATAAAGGAAAAGGCTTTAAAGCCAAAATACATTTTCCGAGTTAAGTAAAATAAAGAGCCTATGTTCAAGAAAATTTTGATCACAGAAGACCTGGGGAGTATTAATCATGGGATTGCCAATATCCTCTATGAAAGAACGGGAGTTGAGAATATCCAGCAGGCACAATATTGCGATGAGGGATATCTTAGATTTAGAAGAGCGTATAAAGACAAAAAGCCTTTTGATCTTATGATTACAGACCTTTCTTTTAAAGAAAGTCATAGAGATCGTGAAATGAGTTCGGGTGTTGAGCTTATCGAAGCCGCCAGAGCCTTACAGCCCGATATAAAAGTTATTGTATACTCGATGGAAGACCGACCCGGCAAAGTGAAATCATTTTTTACCGATCAGCATATCAACGCATATGTATGTAAAGGCAGAAAAGGATTAAATGAGTTGGTGCAATCGGTTACCGAAGTGTATAGAGGCAATTCATACCTCTCTCCGCAGTTAGAAAACGCAATGAGTAAGACTAATGTTTTTGAGCTTCAAGATTACGATATTTTGTTGTTAAAACACTTATCCGACGGCCTTACCCAGGAAGAAATACGAGAGTATTTTAGAAAAAATCGTATATCACCAAACAGTATAAGTTCTATAGAAAAACGCCTGAATAAACTAAAATATAATTTTAAGGCAAAGAATGCGATTCATCTAGTCGCTATGACGAAAGATTTAGGACTTTTATAGTATAACGATCCCTGCATTTATACAACTTTGGCGAGCCGATAAAAGCAGAGATTAGATGATGATGACAAAAACCGAGAGACTATCTCGGTTTTTTGTTTTTTTATAGTGTAGGTTTCGAGAGCCTCAACCTACGATATGGGTCAAGATGATGATTCAGTAGGACTTCGGTTTCGAGAGCCTCAACCTACGATATGGTCCAAGATAATGATTCAGTAGGACTTCGGTTTCGAGAGCCTCAACCTACGATATGGGGCAAGATGATGATTCAGTAGGACTTCGGTTTCGAGAGCCTCAACCTACGATATGGCCCAAGATGATGATTCAAAAGGAGAAACTCTCAAAAGATGTCCCCTCGAGGGGTGAGGCTCTCGAATCCCGAACCCTGGGATATTCATTCACTGCTCTTTTTTTGAAACTAGGCCTGCTAATAATAATACAGTATATACATTCACTATTTTAGCTTGATTTAGTTGTGGACGAGCTGAGGAAAGGATAGGATAGAGATGTTTTTAATACTTGTTGGGATGTAAATACATAGATAGTGTTGTCATAATGAGTCTTACAATCATACAGTACCTAACTTTTACAGAAGTAATGACATAATAATATGTGTATTATATTATTACTTTTGTAACACACTGATTTTTATGGGTTAAAGTGTGTTTTTTATAGTCGAAATATATAAAATAGCACCCTGTATTTTATAAATCACGACATACTTTCCTTGCACATCACCCATTCACGCCCATACATTTGCTTCCAACAAAACATAATAAATGGAAGCCTACCCACAACACTGTAAACACCAATTTATTGCCCATATCCTACACGCATTACATCTTACCATGGATCGATTTATGTACAACCTGGTACATTATAGTCCTTATGAAATGATCCTGTATCTCTGGATCACCAAACTCTACAAAAAGCAAACCCCAACCGATCAGGCCATACAACTTATCTATAAGGCCAGAAATGTATTCTTGCTTAGGGGATTGGGTGTTGGGGGGCAGGGGTTCGGAGTCCGAAGTTCAAAACTAGTGTTATAAGAAGCTCCTTCTTCAAGCAGAGGAAAGGATAGGAGTGTTTTATAGTCTATTATGGGGTTGTCAAAGAATGTCACCCTGAGCCCTTCGGCATGCTCAGGACAGGCCTGCCGAAGGGTGTTACCCTGAGCTTGCCGAAGGGCAAAAAACCTGAGATACCCACTACTAACGATTAAAAAAAGGGAAAGCAATGAACATCATGATCAAACAGATAGAACTGATACAAAGAATAGACAGATTGATTCGTATGCAAGCCACAGGGTCACCCGAAGAATTTGCCTACAAACTGGGGATCTCAAAAACCAAGCTATATCGTATCATTAATATCATGAAACAACTCGATGCCCCGATAGACTATGATTTTAATATTCAAAGTTTTGTGTATGAAAGAGCGGTGGGTTTTACGGTTGGTTTTTTTGCCAAAGAGCAACGGGGAGTGGGGGAGTATGTTAGTTAGGAGTCGGGAGTCAGGAGTTAGTAGTTTGTGAACGGGAGGACAACGAAGTAGTCTTTTTATAATTAACAAAAGTTTAACATATCGCGGCCTCCCAGTCCCGAAAAGTGAAACTGGCATGTTTTACTATTGTAATCAATTTAAAATTTAACCAAATATATAATACACAAAAACAAACAACATGATTAAAAAAACCATTGTAGTATTGAGTATGATCACCTTACTGTTTTCTTGCAAATCAGATGATGACGGTATTCCACCAACAATTATACCTCCTGAATTTTTTGAATATACACAAGAAGAAAAAGATGCCGAGATTGCAAGAATCGAAACCTATATTGCAAAGAACGAGATTACAGGAATGACAAAAACCGAATCGGGCTTGTTTTATCGTATAGATCAACAAGGAGATGGATTAACTCCCGAAGAAGGGGATCAGGTGATCTTTCATTTTAAAACAACTAACCTGGAAACGGAAGAACTCTTAGGTGGATCTAATCGAGAAAACAATCCATACGGACAGGTAGTACGTTTTGATTATTTGATAGAAGGATTTAAAGAAGGATTATTTTTGGTTAATGAAGGTTCTATACTAACGATGCTGGTTCCTGCTTACTTGTGTTATGGAAAATATGGTCAATCCTATGGCGATAATTATATTTCTGCTGAAACGAATTTAATGTTCGAGGTAGAATTAAATATTGTCGTAAAGCCATAATCTTATATGATCATATGTACAGACTTGATGGTAGTCCTTTTTAAATCTAAATCTCCTGCTAGCGCCAGAATGTTTCTGGTGCCGTCAGGGATTCGCTGGAGATGAGAATAAAGAATAGACAAAACAAAGCTATGGTATCGTTAGTATCATAGCTTTTGTATTTTTATTACATGTGATAGAGGAGGCACAAGTTGCAAACTTGCGCCAGCCACGGGGTTAGCTATGAGAAAAGGCGGAGAGGCTCTCACCACCTCGGTCATTATCCAATATTTTCAACAAAATCTAAAAAGACTTTTTTATGAAGCTCAAGATCCATATCAGGAGAAAGTGCTACACGGGCAATATAATCTTTGTCGCCTTCTTTAGTGGTCCCTTGAGTAGATGTTGCTGGTATGGTCCAATAGCATCCTTTTAACTGCCCATAGCTTACACAAAACTTACTTTCATTAGGGATTTCTGTAATCATTAAATTGATTAGCTTATGGTTTAGCGCTCTTTTATAAGATTCTTTTTCTTCATCGGTATTACCCCTAGTGGGAAGATCTAATGAAAATACGGATGGAGTAAATCCTTTTTTTGCCAATGCTGAAGAAACAAAATTGATTTTCGCCTCAGGTAAAGTATCCTTGATGAAGTTTACAAATTCACGTGTATTGGTATAAGCATCCTTAATTCTTTGATTCATTGAAGGCATTTGTTTTGCCAATATTTCCATTTGAAGATCTGTAGCCTCGTTATCACAAAGTTTTAGATGCAATTCTATGGTGCCCATCAAAGCTGCAGTTTTTTTATTCCCTACACAGTAGCCAGCAGTACATAGCCCACCACTTGGAAATTTCGATCCACTAGCAAATGAAATGGTCCTAACAGTTGAGAGTATTTCATCTTCACCCAAAAAGTGAACATTAGGGCAAAATGTTTGATCTAAAATAAAAACGGGATCGATAGCAATTTCACCAGCCGCAGTGTAGCGTTCTTTACTTAAAACCTCTTTTAATTGTGTAAGATCTGGAACTTCAACCCTGGGGTTTGTTGGGATCTCAGCGATTATGTAAGGGATAGCATCTTGGTTAGCAATTTTATCTAAAACTAGATCAATACTTTGAACCATATCGTGACCACCATCAACTGGTAAATCCAAGATTTCTACATTATCAATGCAAGCAGCAACTCTTCTTGCCTGGTCATTTGTTCCGCCATAACAGTTTGGAGGAACAATAATTTTGATATCTTTTCCTTTATGTTTTTCTAGTGCATCATGAATTAGCCCCATTAAAATCGCATATTGAATAGATAGTCCACTAGAACCAACCAGTGCCTTTGTATTTGTACCGGTAATAGCTGCAATTGAATCTAAGACACGTGTTTTGTTTGTTTCGACATTACTTTTCTTAGTATCAAAAGAAGATTTGCCTATTAACGACCTTAATGCGGCAAGAGAATTGGCGGGTGTCATTGCAATGGTCTCTCTTCTCCGAACATGCTGAATGTCTGAGACGTAACTTTCATTTTCTTCACCGTTTACTAATAAAATACTTCCAAGGTGAGAATGAGTATTGATAAAAAAGTCAATATTTTGGGTGAGATCAACATTATAAATTTCATCTTGTTGTGAAACAAAAATAGTACTACCGTCAAACTCAGGAATGGCTGATATTTGCGCTACTTTCTTTATTTCAAATGTATAGCCATAAACACGCTTTAGTAATTCAGCATCAAAAACATCTGGTAATTCACCTGTATAAATGATTTGGGTATTTTTATTATCTAATAAATTTTTTCTTAGAATTGCCAAAATAGGAATCGTCTTTGATGAAAAGCTTATTACATTTTTCGGTTTTAGATTATTTAAGTTAGCAATTCCCCATTCTAGTATACAAGATAATGGATGACCTAATCTAATATAGTCGTACGCAGTAGGTAATTCACTTAGTGCCGATGATTCAGAATTATTGTTGTTAAATAAAATTTCAAACTGTTCTAAGAATTGAGCTTTGGCTAATTTTTCATCATAAATATCTAGTCGATGGGTTGTAATACTCAACCAGCCAGTTGGCATATTTTCTAATACCTTTTTAATATAATTTAGTATTTTATTGTCTTCCATAATTTCCACCTTTACATTCACCATTGTTAAAACTTACTTTGTGATATGCATTGTTCAGATTAGTCATTTCAAATATTTCATAAATTCAATTCCGCCTATTCTTTTGTCAGTCAGAATATCCAATATAAGTTCACCTTCTTTCTTATCGGATAGCATGATGTTTTGTTCAAATTGCCATTCAGAATTTGGCTGATTAGCATTTTTAGGCTCGATAAAATAACCGTACGCTCTACTTTCCCAATAAATTTGAGTACAATTTCGAATAGAACTTATTATCTCAACCTCCTCAGGAATTTGTTTCTGAGCTAGTTCGGCAAGTCATTCAGGATTATATTTTTCCCATTTAATTTTCATTCAAAATTGTAGATAACAATTACTATTATTTCTAAGCTATAAAAGTAACAATTAGAAACAAAAAAGCCACACTATTTCTAGTATGGCTTGATGTGAGCCCGATAGGATTCGAACCTATGACCGCCTCCTTAGAAGGGAGGTGCTCTATCCAGCTGAGCTACGAGCCCGTAACTCTTAAAAAAATTGTCGGGGTGGCAGGATTCGAACCTGCGACCTCCGCGTCCCAAACGCGGCGCGATAACCGGGCTACGCTACACCCCGAAACAATAATGCGGAGAGACGGGGATTCGAACCCCGGCAACACTTACGCGTTGACAGATTAGCAATCTGCTCCATTACCACTCTGGCACCTCTCCTAAATATTTTGTTATGAACGTCGCATTTAATATTTCAAATGCGGATGCAAATGTAACTTTTATGTATCTACAATGCAACATTTTTTTATCATTATTTTCTATTTGATTTCAGCTTCTTTTTAAAAAGTTGAAAATCAGTTTTTTCTCCATAATTTATTTCGGCAAAACCCTAAATCTGAAGTTCAAATAACCCCTAAACACTTCTTTTCATATATTTGTGTAATAATGACCTATTTATTATGTTATGAGTATGTATAAAAATACTATAAATATGAATATTAAGTATATTCTAATCTTTACCTTATTTTTTAGTGGTTATGCTTTCGCCCAAAAACCCGTTTTGCTTAAAGATTTCGCTTTTAAAGGTGGAGAGAAGTATAAACGTATAAAAAGTATAAATACCTATCAAGTTGCTTCAGGAAATCGATTGGTTTCGATCAAGAAAGGTCGTAATACCATGACCATACAGCGATACTCTTTAGAAGACCTAAAAGAAGATGTTAAGAAAAGGCAGGTTATAGAGGATAAAGGTGATTTTCAGACGGTGATGAAACTTAATGATAAAGCAGTTGTTTTTTATACGAAAGGCAATAGAGCATATGGCCAAAAAATTTCGCTTACAGGGATCGTAGCAGAAAAACCCATTCAACTTATTAATGAGAAAGAAGGTGTCGCTAGAGATTTTGGTTTTAAAAGCACTTATGGTTTTGATGCCGGAGGAAGAATAAATCAATTTGCATTTAAAAAATCTCCAGATGAAAAAAAACTTGTGGTTTTGTTTCGAATCAAATCGGGAGATGGTAAAGCAGATAAGATTGGGATTACTGTTTTTAGTGATGGGCTTAATATGTTATGGCGACGAAAGGTAGCTATGCCCTATGCATCTGATAAAATGCAATACGAGGATTTTGCGATCGACAATAAAGGAAATTTCTTTATGACAGCTTCTGTTTTTAATGACGTATCACAATATAGAGATAAACTAGAGTCGACCTATCATACCGAAATATATAAAATCACTGAAGATAGTGGAGAGGTTGTTAAACATCGAATTGATATCCCCAAAAGTGCTATTACAGCTGGTGCTATAGAGCTTACTAATGAAGGTAAAGTAACATTTTCTGGATTTTATGCCAATACGACCAATAAAACTGAAATATCGGGTGTCTTTTCGGCTACTTTAGCTAATGATGGTTCGATAAGCTCACTTATAAAAAGTAATATCCCTACAGAAAAACTACAGGATTTAGCGCTTCAAAGAGAGGCACGTATCAACGAAGGAACTCAAAAAGAAGATGACCTAAAAGATTTAGAAAAACTTAAGATCAACGATATCGTTTTTAATACAGACGGAAGTACTACTTTGTTTGGAGAGCAACGTTATGCAGAATCATTTACTACCTCTAGCTCATCTGGATCCAGAACCACATATAAATATTATTATAGAGATATTTTTGTGTTTAAGTTGTCTTCTAAAAGTACTTTAGAATGGATGCATAAGCTTCCAAAATGGCAAATGGGTACGATAAGTAAAAGAAGTATGTCGTATATTAATTTTGAGAACGATGGAAAATATTACTTATTTTTTATTGATGATTTTACCAACCTTAAACGATCATTTGAAGAAACTCCTGCCCGATATTTTGATGGTAAAAAAGAGTTTAATTATTTAACAACTTATGTTATAGATAAAGCAACTGGAGAAGCTACCAAAGAAGCTATCCTTACAGGTAGTGATATTAGAAATTCTCGTTTAGATGTTTTAGAAGTGACTAAAGCCGCCAGATTGCCTAATAAGGATATGATCTTAGAGGTTTATGATGGTAAAAAGAGTAATTTGCTACTCAAAATTTCATTGTCTAAATAATCTTATTACTATTTTTTTATAAAACCAAACCACAAACAATAATGAGACAAATTATAATTCTACTTTTATTAAGTTGTGTTACGACCTTTGGTTGCTATGCACAAGTAAATGTTGGAAAAAGTAAATCACCAATCAATCTCTATGTTTCAAAACATAAAAAAGGAGTTTTTGATAATTTAAAAAAAACCAAAACAGTTTTTGTCATCCCATCACTATTAGATGCAGAAAAATTTAAATCCCTAATTACAGAAATATGGACTTTTAATGAGTTTAGTTTTGTTGATCAAGAAACATATACTAATTCTTCTGAGACCTATATTTCTTCTGATAATTCAATCATCAGATTGGTGGATAATGGTTATCAAAAACAAAAATCTGGTGGATTTATGGGGCCACAAACCAGAACTGTTGCCGAGTACATTGTATTTAAATTTATGATGTTGTCTAATTTTGAGAATATCAAAAAAAATAAAAAAGGGAAATTAAAATACGATGCTTTAAATATCGCAGAATTATTTTTCACACCAAACATTAGATATCGTCAGGATTTTAGTTCTAAATTGAAAATTGGAAGCACAGACAAGATTAATGAAAAGTATGGCGAAGAACCAGGTTTTTACAATTTCGATATGGGATATGTTAGGAACTATTTTCAAGAGCTTAACCGAAGACTTTCTGATTCTGAAAACTTGGTAATCGAAGACGGGATCGAAAAAGAAGATAAAATTCGTGAATTAAAAGATAAAACTTTGTATGCTCCTAAATGGATTTTAAAGAAGTATAATGCATTAACTGCGAGTTGGGGTAAAACAAGAACTGTTGACGAATTGTTCGGAAAATACGGTTATAAATATGAAGTTATAGATAACAATAGCTTGAATGAAAAGATTCTTAATAATGAAGACTTTTATTATTTAATGCATACTCAATTTAACCAAAAGAAGATAGTTTCTGTAATACATAGTCTTACGGGAGAGATTATTTATTTAAAAGAAGAAGGTTCATATAATATTACCGATTCAGATATAAAAAGCATAGCTAAACATATAAAATAGGCTAATAGGCAAAGAGGTAGAAATTTTCTTCCTCTTTGTCTATTTTTATACTATATCAATACTAATCAATTAATTTGTATTGTAAACGTTCTTATAAAAGTAATACCCCATTTCACAAAATATATAAATGAAAATTTTATCAATCCTACTGATTTTTATCTCAACAATAACAACAACTAATGAAATTAGCATTGAAGAGATTCGCAGTTCATATAAAACCTGTAATGAGTCAAAAGAAAACGCAGAAGAATTCTTTGAGTTAACTAAAAACGCTCTACAAAATGATGGAGGTATCTATGAAGGGTATCACGGCGCTGCATTAGCTTTAAAAGCTTCGTTCTCATGGAATCCTTTTAGTAAACTATCTTTTTTCAATAAGGGAAAAAAAATGATTGATGTGGCTATTCAATCAGAACCTAATAATATTGAGCTTAGAATGATTAGATTGAGTATACAATCGAATGCGCCTAAGATCGTGGGTTACTACCAAAATATAGAAGAAGATAAAAAATTTATACTCGATAATATCGAAGGAGTTTCTGGTCAAGAATTAAAAGAGTATGTAGAAGGGTATATTTCCCATTCTCCTGTGTTTGCTACACCTTAACTCCAAACTTTTTACACCATAGTACAATTTTTTTATCATTGTGATCCGTAGTAAAAAACAGGTAAATATCACCTCCGTCTTTAATTTTGTGCTTTTTTCTTAACGTAGCAACACTTTCCGGAAAGTTACGTGTAGTAATATTAGCTTTCGTAATTCCTGTGGTAGAGACTGTTTTTTTTTGATAGGGTAATATAGAAATGATTTCAAAACACCTTCCGGGGAAATCAATGATATGGTTAGATGTATATAAATGAGAGTGTACATGTATTTTTTCTAACCCAAGGGTATTTCCAATACTCAGAAACCCACCGCTTTTTAGAATTGCAGCATTGGGTTCGTATAAAAAGGCTTTTGGAGTTCCAAGATGTACTGGTTGTTGTGCTTCTTCTTTTAGAGCAAAAGAGAACTCCTGATTCTTGGTTTTTTGGATATTAATGGTTTTGATAGTGCTATCACCGGTAAAACTTTTATCTAAAACCCATAGCAGTTCTTTTACCTCATTTTCAACTGCAATGACATGAATTTCCTTTACATGTTGTAATGAGTTGATTCCAACTTGAAGATCAAGTAAAGGAGAGGTTTTAATTAGAATGTTTTTACTCTTTGTAAAGAGGAGTTCCAGGTTGTTAGGAACATTAGGTAGACAATCTTCAAGAAAGAAAACTTTTCCTTTATGGTCATGTCTTCTAGAGGGGTCGATATATATCCAATCGATTTGTTTTATATTTTCCAGGGTTTTTAGTCCATCACCAGTTTCAGACTTGATGTTTTTTAATTCGAGTACACTAAAGTTATGTGCTGCAATAGTGCTTAGTTCTTCATTGAGTTCACAATGAATTACATACTGCATTTTTTTAGAAAAAAAATAATCGTCAATACCAAAACCACCTGTTAGATCTATTAATGTATCTCCCGAAACCAAGTTGCTTTTATATAGAGCCGTAGCTTCAGAAGAAGTTTGTTCTAAATTAAGGGTAGGAGGATAGTAAATACCCGTTTTAGAAAACCACGTAGGTAGCTTTTGTTTTGCTTTTAATCTTCCGCTAATCTGTTGTGCTAATTCTTGTGGAGAGATATCTTCAAAAGGGCTACCGCTCAAAATTAACTTGCTTAAATTTATAGAAGTATTTGATTTGTCGAATATAAAATCTTGTACCTCTTTATGTAGTATTTTTTTGTTCAAAGTTTTAAAGTTTCAGATGGCCTGAGTATTTGAGCTTATAAGTATTCGACTTTATTTAATACCTCTACTAATCACTAATTACAAATCTTTAGTAAGTGTTTTAACGATTTTGTATTCAGACAAAAATTCTTTAGCAATGACTTTTATTGCCGTATAAAATGGTACTGCCACTATTAATCCACCAATTCCGAATAAAAGACCAAAAATAAGTATGGCAAGAAAAATTTCTAAAGGATGAGATTTTACACTGGTACCAAAAATTAGAGGTTGATTTAAGAAGTTATCAATCATTTGAATACCTAAATATCCAATAAGGATATAGGTCAATCTTGGTAATATTACAGCCTGAAAATCGAGTCCTAGATTACTGGTTACTGCAAGAATGAGTACAAAGGCACCACCAAATAAAGGGCCGATATACGGAATAAGATTAAAAATTGCTGCAATTAATGCCACAGCGATGGCGTTATGCACCCCAAAAACAAGAAGTAGAATGGTATAAAGAACAAATAAAATAAAAACCTGTAAAAGTAATCCAACAAAATATCTGGATAATAAATCCTTGATTTTGGTAAAAGCTCCCATGAACTTGTTTTCATCTTCTTTTTTGGCAAATACCAAAAGGCTATTCTCTAATAAAAGGCTATCTTTTAATAAGAAAAAAGAAATAAATAATACCGAAAATAGACCAATTAATACAGATCCAAAACCACTTAAAAAAGAATTGATCATATTGGGAACAGCCTTAAGATCAAAAAACTGCATGAGATCGGTTTTTTTGACAAGCTCTATAAGGCTTAGTTTTTCAATATTAAAATAATCGCTAACCTCTTGATTAAGTCGATCCAGATCATCACCAATACTATTTACATCAATTTCACCGATCAATTGCCCTTGTTCAACTACAATAGGTACAAACAGTGTGAAAATGCTTAAAAACAGGCTTATTGTTATAAATAATGTAAATACTACAGCAAGAGTGTTCTTAAACTTTAGTTTTCTTTTTAGGAACGATACCAAAGGCCTTCCCATTAAAGAAATTACGGCAGCAAATGCAATATAGATTAGAACTGATTGTATTTTATATAAAAACCATAATAACCCAAGGGTGCCCACAATAATGGCAACCGCTCTTAGGATACCGTATGCAATTGTTTTCGAATTCATTTTTTTTAGTTTCAAAGAATCAAAGTTACAAAGATTTAAAGTTCAAAAGTAACACAGTGCCAAAGTGACAAAGAATCAAAATTTAAAAATTCAAGTAAAATAAGAGTATTAGTGATTTCAACTAACCACTAACCACTGTTTCGTAATTTCATACAATGCTATTCCGGTTGCTGTGGCAACATTCATACTACTATTGTTTCCATACATATTGATGTGCACATTTTGGTGTGATAATGCCAACACCTTTTCTGATACGCCAAAATTTTCTTCACCAATAACCACAGCTATTTTTTCTGAAGTTGTTACATGGTATTCAGAAACAGGAATGCTATTCTCTGTAATTTCTAGTGATAAAACGGTATAGCTTTCCATTTTAAGCTGTTCAATTACATCTGTAATTTTTTCTGATTGTTTATACGGGGTAAATTCATGAGTAGACCTTGCTGTACGTTGCATTCGCTTGCTTACTACAGTAATATCTTGTCCACAAAAATAAATTTGCTCTACTCCAAAACTATCTGCAATTCTAAATATACTACCAATATTTGCAGGAGAATTCACTCTATCACAAACCAATGTTATGGGAAATTGCTTTTTAGTAAACTGATTATTATCGTGATGCAGTTGTTGACTCATTAATTTTCAAATGCGTATTTAATAATGTTAGCTCCCATTTTGAGCGCCTTTGTACGAACTTCTTCTGGATCATTGTGTACTTCTGGGTTTTCCCAACCATCTCCTAAATCACTTTCAAAAGTAAAGAGTAGTACCAATCGATCTTCGTGTAGTATTCCTAAAGCCTGAGGGCGTTTTCCATCATGTTCATGAATTTTTGGTAAGCCCTGAGGGAAATCATATTTCGAAGAAAAAATGGGGTGGGTATTGGGTAGTTCTACCAATTCTATATCTGGAAAGATCTTAATGAGTTCCTTTCGTATATAAGGTTCCATTCCATAATTATCATCAATATGTATAAAACCACCACTCAATAAATAATTTCTTAGATTTTCTGCATCTTCTCCAGTAAAAAACACATTACCATGCCCGGTCATGTGGATATACGGGTACTGAAAAACATCTACACTCTCAGGTTTTACCGTTTTGGGTTTGTTAGAAATAGTAGTATTTATATTTTGATTGCAAAAAGCAATCAGATTAGGCAAGGCCGTAGGGTTACTGTACCAATCTCCACCACCCTTATATTGCAACACTGCAATATCCTGAGCATTGATAGATGCTGAAATTAAAAAAATGAAGATATAGCCAGTAAGTTTACCCATAACATTCGTCTAAATTAAAGTCTAAAAGTACTAAAATAAAACAGATGCAAAAGAAGCTTTTACTCCTATTAACATGTATTCTTTCTATATCATTATATGCACAAGAGAATAATACATCTGCAATTGTATTAGAATTATTTACTTCGCAAGGCTGCAGCAGCTGTCCTCCCGCAGATAAATTATTGGATGAAGTTAGAGAGCAATATAAAAATCAAAATGTATTTGTATTGTCTTATCATGTGGATTATTGGAACAGGTTGGGTTGGAAAGATCCGTTTAGTTCTGAAGCGTATAGTGATTATCAAAGGGAGTATGGGGTACAGTTTAATAGTAGATCGATATACACTCCTCAATTAGTAGTTAATGGTAGAGAACATTTTACAGGCTCTAATCGTTATAAAATGGATTCAGCTTTGAAGAAATATGCCAAGTCAAAAGCTCATACCACCATAACATTGAGTAATATCAAAAAAGAAGAAGGACAAATACAAGTTGCTTACCAGGTAAAAGGGGATACATTTGATATAGTTACCTTGGTTTTGGTTGTTTCTGAACGGATTACTGCTATCCCCAGAGGAGAAAACCGCAATCGAACCCTAAAAAACACCAATATTGTAGTCAATCGTATCGTAAAGCGTGAAAATTCGGGAAGTGTTTCGATAAACGTACCGGATTGGGTGTCAGAAAAGGATAAGCTTTCAATTATAGCATATACTCAGGACAGTTCACTAAAGGCAACTGGAGCCACCCAAGCCAAAATCTAGAGTATCTTTCAGAATTCGAATAAAGAAAACGTGTTGAAGTATTCTGTGAAAATATTTGCGTAACCGAATGATTACATTTATATTTGTAACCAATCGGTTACTTAATAGTATGAGAAGAGATGTTTTTCAGGCCATAGCAGATCCTGTTAGAAGAGATATAATTACAATTTTAGCAGAACAAAGTCTTACGGTTAATTCTGTTGCTGAAAAATTTGATGTTAGTCGCCCAGCAATTTCAAAGCATTTAAAAATTTTAAAAGAATGTGGAATCATAGTTATTAATAAGGAGGGGAGGGAAAGATTTTGCAAAATTCAACCAAAAAATCTTATTCCTGCTTTCTTATGGATAGAACAATATAGAAGTCTTTGGGAAGATAAAATTGATTCATTCGAGAATTATTTAATCAAATTACAAACTAAAAACACAAAAAATGAGCAGTAAGAACGAATTAGATAACCGTACATTAACCATTAAAAGAACATTTAATGCACCGATTGCATTAGTATGGGAAGCATGGACCCAGCCAGAACATATTGCACTTTGGTGGGGACCGAAAGGAATGAAGACCGAAGTTATTGAGCATGATTTTAAAATTGGCGGAACATGGAACTACGTTATGTTAATGCCAGATGGAAATCAATTTGTCGCCGATGGGGTGTTTTTAGAAATTATTGAACTTAAAAAAATTATTTCATCTGCAAACTTCAAACCAATGACGGTAGGTGTAGAAATGCAATCGCTATTCGAAGAGGCTGGAGATAAAACCAATTTTACTTTTAATGTTATTCATCCAACAGAAGAATATTGTAAACAACAAGAGGAAATGGGGTTTTATAATGGATGGGGGTCTGCTTTTGAAAGATTTGAAGAATATTTGCAAAAAAAATAAAAGTCATACTGTTGCCGTTCAGCCATAATACGTTTTAACCAAATCAAAATGGCAATTTTCTATTTGTAAAGGCACTAAATTTTTATAAGTTTATAAAAACTAAGCATATGAATTCAACAGCGCAAATAGCAAAGCACTTTAGAGAAGTTCATTTTGGAGGAAATTGGACGTACTCTAATCTAAAAGATAATTTAGCGGATATTACTTGGCAACAAGCTACAACGCAAGTATACTCTTTTAATACTATTGCGACGCTAGTGTACCATATACATTATTATGTAGATGCAGTCCTGAAAGTATTACAAGGAGGATCCCTTGATGCTAAGGATAAGTATAGTTTTGATCACCCACCAATTCAATCTGCAGAAGATTGGGAAAAACTATTAAATAAAACCTGGGATGATGCCGAAAATTTTGCAAGTCTCATAGAGCAATTACCAGAAAGTACGCTTTGGGAAAACTTTACGGAAGAAAAATATGGAAATTATTATAGAAATTTGCACGGTATTATTGAGCATACCCATTACCATCTGGGACAAATTGTCTTAATAAAAAAAATATTGTCGCAGTCTGATAAATATTGAAGCCCAAACCATACTAATGAAGCCTACCAATATGCAACCACGAATTGAGTTACGATCAGAAACAAAATTGATTGGTAATCGATTAAGAATGTCTATTACAGCTAATAGAACCAAAGAATTATGGCAAAATTTTATGCCAAAAAGAACAGAAATTAAAAGTAGCATCGATTCAAAATTTTATTCGATTGAAGTTTATGATGATACAGGATATTTTGAGAATTTTAATCCTAATAAGGAGTATGAAAAATGGGCTGCAATTGAAGTGAAAGATTTTCATTTTGTTCCGAAAGGAATGGAGACTATCAAAATCCCTAAAGGACTTTATGCCGTTTTTTTATATAAAGGTAAAGCAAGTGATGGATTTGAAATCTATCAGTACATTTATGGTGAATGGATCCCGAACTCTGATTATGCAATAGATAACAGGCCTCATTTTGCACTGATGGGAGAAAAATATAAGAACGAAGATCCTAATTCTGAAGAAGAATTATGGATTCCGATAAAGAAAAAACAAGGTACTTATAATAACTAATTAATCAATTAAAAAGAGATATGGCAAAAATATTTGATGAGATTACCGAAGAGCAGAAAAGTTTTATCGCCAATCAAAAGATGTTCTTCGTAGGTACCGCTGCCAATGAAGGAAGGGTAAATATCTCACCCAAGGGTATGGATACCTTTAGAGTAGTAGGAGCTAACAAAATTGTCTGGCTCAATTTAACGGGTAGTGGTAATGAAACTGCTGCTCATTTGCTTAAAAATAACCGAATGACTATTATGTTTTGTGCTTTTGAAGGCAAGCCTCTTATTCTAAGACTATACGGATTAGCAAAAATATACCATGATCGGGATGAGAGATATCATGAATATATCAATTTATTTCCGGCAATAGTAGGTTCCAGGCAAATCATCGAAATGGATATAGATATGGTACAAACCTCTTGTGGATTTGCCGTTCCCTTTATGGATTTTAAAGAAGAGAGGTCTCAATTGAAGTCATGGGCCGAAAAACAAGGTGAGGATCGATTGAAAGAGTATCGAAAAGAAAAGAATACTACCAGTATAGATAATTTTGAAACGGGAATAGTAAAGGACTAAAGGAAATACACGGATCGAGGATACTATGGTATGACCTTGAAAGCAATCAATTGATTAAGCTGAGGAAAAAATGAATTAAAGTTGTTATCAGATATTACCACCAAAGTTCTACTACCATCTGCGAGTTTTGGTCCAAAGGTGATGCCTTCTAGATTATCAACTGTAGTATTTTTGAGTTGACTACGAATGGTTTCAAAATCAAAAAGTAAAGTTTTAACCGCTTTGGTATAGGTTGCTGTGGTTAATGCATTTATAGATAATGTATTAGTCGCATTAGTGGCATCAACGTTATAGATTTTTACGTTATTTCCACCATTTATATAGCCAGAAGCAAAAGAACGCTCCAGTGCAAGAAATTTATTAGTGTCATACTCCAGTATTTCAACTAAGCCATTAACTTCAAAAGTAGTACCTAACGCAGCTTCTCTTGCTACAGGATCAAGTTCATAAGCAAATTGTCGTTCTGCCATCCCCGATGTTTTATTTAGGAAAGTGATTCGAACCGGTGATTCTGTATCCGTAGTAGTGGGTTCTGGGCCATCTTCGATAAGAGGTAACTCAAACGAAACCCAATACCCTTTGTTGTCAAAACTTAATGATAAGCCTTCTAATACTCCATTATGCCTAGGACCTGATACGTCATCAGTAGTATTTGCTTTAAAATTATCGGGTAGAGTAAAACTTCTTATCTGAGTATTTTGAGCAGAAATCTCTATCAATGCAGGATCTATACCGTTGTTTACAGAACCTTCACTGGTATATAAAAAAGTGTTTGAATTTGCATCAAATCTTATGGATTCGGGGTCAACAACGCCTTGTTCTAAGGAGTTTCCGGAAGCATCTTTTATTTCGATCATAGAAGTGATCTCTACATTTTGTATAGCATCTTTGTTGTAGGTGATGTCGGCTTCATAAAATCGTATTGGCGGAGTAGAAGTGTCACAGATAATATACCATTTCCCTTTTTGATAATCAATTCCCGAGAATCCTCCAATAGGCACTCCTTCAATCTCTTGGTTCTCAATTATAAATTCATCTATGAACTCAATTTCGCTAATGGTGTTTTGTTGACTTACTGGGGGGGTGTCTCCAGTATTTACAGTTGTTTCAGAGTTATTGTTTGATGAACAACTCCAATATAGTAAAATTATAGGGAAAAACCTTTTGATTGCCCAGATCATAATAAGTGTGATTATGTGCTAAAGGTATTGATTTCTGGATAATATTATGTTTTATGAATGTGTTAAATCTGTGGTAGCTATAGGAAAACCTTACTCATTTATAGGTTTTTAACCCTTTTTTAAGAGGTGTATGACTCTTGATATTAGTAATGGTATTTTATTACTTAGCTCCAGATATTGAATATCATTCCCATTTAGACTTATCCCTTTCTGTGTTTTTAGAAAACTATAAACTACAGGTTCCCAATTATAAAAACCCAAGTTGCATAGCATTACAAAAATTATTTATTAACTAATTTAATATGAATCATTATGAAAACAATTTTTTATTGTATTGCCTGTTTTTTTATTGTGAATACGGGCTTTTCGCAATTTCAGCGTTCTTATGGAACAGAAAGAACAGAAATGGGGAGATCACTTGATCAACTTCAGAAAGTAGAGAAAGGGTATATCTTAGCAGGGTATACGTCGCAGCAATTTATTGGAAATCAGGAAGCAACATTAGTTAAGACAGATCTTAACGGAAACCAGATTTGGTCGCGTGTTTATGGAGGTGAAGACAGAGAATATTTTAACTCGGTACGGCAGTCCACTAATTTTAGTACAAACAACAAAGCTGCATATGTTGCTGCAGGAATCACTCGTAGTTTTGG
Organism: uncultured Aquimarina sp.; assembly: GCA_947503835.1. Taxonomy (GTDB): domain Bacteria; phylum Bacteroidota; class Bacteroidia; order Flavobacteriales; family Flavobacteriaceae; genus Aquimarina. The sequence continues at coordinate 502,445 of CANNFM010000002.1, read as the reverse complement.
CTTTGGTGCGGGAGATGCATTCTTACTAGGGACTAATACCAACGGAGCTCCTGTTTTTTCTAAAGTGTATGGAGGGAAAAGATATGATGCTGCACATTGTGTGCAAAATATTAAAGATGAAAACGGAAGACCTGGGTATATTATGGTGGGCGAAACCAGAAGTTATTCTGAAGCTTTTCCCGGAACCAATATGTATGTAGTGCGCACTGATGATGAAGGAAATCTTACAAGGGCAACAGTGATCGGAGGAGAAGGAGATCAGCGAGGTATGTGGATAGAGCAAACAAGAGATGGAGGATACATCATTGCTGGATCTACTACTAATTATAGATGCACAGGGAGCGATGGGTTAGCTAACCCTCCAACAGATCTTTTTGTAGTAAAACTAAAGCCTGATTTAACTATAGAATGGAACAGGATATTAGGATATCCAAAAGATTTGGATCCATCCATAGGATATAGAAACGTTGCAACTTGTGTAAAGCAAAATAATCAAGGTAATTATGTACTTACTGGATATACCAATAGCTTTGGGCTTAATAATTCTTATGACGCTTTTCTGTTATATATAAGCAGAACGGGTAATTTTTTAGGATTGAAAACTTATGGTACGGAGCGAAGTGAATTTGGATACGGTTTAGAAGAAACCATAAGCCCAAGTGGGAGTCAATTATATACAATAGTTGGTCTTCAGTATATTACATCTAGAAAAGCAATACTATTTCAAACTGATGCAGGAGGTAACCTGTTATGGGCACGTAATTATGGAAGAAATGGACAAGAAGGAGGTCTCGAGTTAGTAACCGATGATTTTGATAAAGGATTTGCATTTACAGGATATACCACATCGATAGGGGCGGGTAGTGCAGATATTTACTTGGTAGAAACAACTGAAACTGGAAAAACAGGAACACCTTGTGAGAAAGAAATAGACCTGAAAGAAGTAAAACATGAACCTTGTGTTACTCGTAGCGCACAACAGATTTTTGTAGATGATTACAGAAAAATACAACCTAAGGCTATTAGAGTAGAATATAAAGAAGATAAATGCGGAAGTGTAACAGGTGGTTTTAGAGTAGAAGAGAGTAAAGCATTAGAAAAATCTCATGGAACAGAATTGTTTCCTAACCCTGTCAATAATTTACTTACGATAAGAACAGGAGGTGAATCAAGAGTAACAATGGTAAAGATTTTTGATGTACGTGGTAAGGAAGTTATTGAGAACATACATGTTAACCATACCGGTGAAATCATCCTATCTACAGAAGCTTTATCTAAGGGAGTGTATATTGTTAAGCTACATACAGAAGATGGTAAAAACCATATTATGAGATTCTTGAAGCAATAAAACCTATGGTAGTTGTATAATTTTAGGATTTGGTTGAGTTCTTTGCTTTCGACATAGAATTCAACCTTTTCTTTTAATGATTTTAATTACCATTAACAGATTAGTTATAGTTGCATATGATTAGCAAGCTGTATTTTGTGGATACTACATTAATTTGTATATTAATAAGGGGGAAATTAACTCATGAAAACCACTGTAGCCAAAAATAACACGAGTACAAATTTGCATTCTTCAAAACCTTTTTTTAATAAAAATGGTGAGGGAAGTTTTTTTTCAAAATCAGAAGGGACAGAAACTCCATTTTTTACCTCAGATATGGTACAGCGTAAATGTGATTCTTGTGATCAAAAAGAAAAACTTCAAAAAAAGGAAAGCCCAGTATCTGAAACCATACAGAAACAAGACATGATCCAGTTACAACCGGATGTTAGCTTCGATGTTAATAGCCTCACTCGTGTAAGAGGAATGTTAGACGATCCAAGTGATGATGGGACAAATGTCACTTTTCCACTTTCTTTTTCGGTTAATTCTCCTATATCGGCAGATGCATCGGTAACTGTTAATGGAGTTGCAGGTGATCCTTGTAGTACATATCAGGTAGGGTTTTTGCAAACTGTACATAGTCAATGGTTGCATATGTATCATTGGGGGCGAAGAGGAGGTCATGGAAGAATGGTAACAAAAGGAGAAGTTGATTTGCCTATAAGAGATGGTGATCCAAGTACATTTTGGTATGATAATTCTGCTCATCAAGGTGCCGTATCATGTGGAGCAACTGTTACTCCGCATATGGATGATTATCCGACTATTTTTGATATTCAAAAAGTAGAAACCAATACTGTCACGGGTGAACCAAATTATTTAACCGGAATTATAAGGGGTATTCACTTTGTAGTTTTTCTTGTTGCAACAGATGGCACAAGGTTTATTCCTCTAAAACATTTTTATTGGAATTATTGGATGGATATTAGATTTAGACCAAATTATACCGACCCAACAGCTGTATGGCCTTTTGATTGGAGAAAAAACCGATCTAGTGTCGGAGGAGTAATTAATGGAGGTAGTAGGAGTATTCCAATGTTTACAACTCCCACAACACCATATAATCATGGATTAAGCCTACTGACCTATGAGTATCCTTAATAAAATTGTTTCTAAGAATTGATAAAGGCTACACTATGTGCAGCTACCATGGCTGCAGTTTCGGTGCGTAACCTTGTTTCACCTAATGTAACTGGTGTATACCCTGATGATAAAGCCATTTGGATTTCTTCAGAAGAAAAATCTCCTTCAGGTCCAATAAGAATTGTGGTATTAGATTTTGACTGAAGTGTAGTTTTTAAGGATTGTTTTTGGGTTTCTTCACAATGAGCAATGAGGAGTTGATCATTGTTCTTTTGTGATATAAAATCAGAAAATGAAATAGCCGGATTAAGTTTGGGTAAGTAACATTGTAAAGATTGTTTCATTGCGCTTAGCAAAATACGTTCAAAACGTTCCGGTTTAATTATTTTTCTTTCACTGTGATCACAAATAATAGGGGTAATTTCATCAATACCTATTTCTGTGGCTTTTTCAAGAAACCACTCATATCTGTCATTCATTTTGGTGGGCGCAACAACGAGATGAAGCCTGTATGCTCTTGCTTCTTGCTTTTCATAAGAGTCTATTACAGCAATACATTGTGATGGATTAGAAAATGTGATGTTAGCCATAAACAAAATACCTTTTCCATTGGTGATATGTAATATATCACCTTCTTTTTTTCGCAATACTTTAGCAATATGCTTACTTTCTTCTCTAGAGAATTTTATCTCTGTACTGGATTCAATTAATGTGTTGTTATAAAATAATTGCATTTTTATTTAGTACAGAGTAGTTAGTATTGAGTAGTTAGAAGTTGCAAAGTTAAAAAGGTGTTTGAAACTCAAAGAATTTATAGTATGCATAAGATTAAGTTATATCTAATCATTTCTTCATTGTTAAGAAAATAAAAATATTGGGTATTAAAAATAATAATAAATTCTATCAACTATCAACTATCGACCATTCAGAACTTCATTCGGGCTTTAGCTACCACATTCATATCTGTAAAATCTTTGTTTAAATATTTCAGATGTCCTACAATAGCAATCATAGCCGCATTGTCTGTTGTATATTCGAACTTTGGTACAAAAGTTTTCCATCCATATTTTTGTTCCCCATCTTTTAATGCTTTTCGTATTCCAGAATTTGCTGATACTCCACCACCAATTGCAATACGTTTAATACCACTTTCTTTAGAGGCTTTCTTTAATTTATCTATAAGGATATTGATAATTGTATATTGTAAAGAAGCACAAATGTCATTACGATTTTCTTCTATAAAATTGGGGTTTTCCTTTACCTTTTTTTGAATGAAATAAAGTACTGCAGTCTTAAGTCCGCTAAAACTAAAGTTAAGCTCTCCAACTTTTGGTTTCGGAAAAGGAAACGCTTTTGGGTTTCCTATTTGCGCATATTTATCTATTAATGGCCCACCTGGATATGGCAATCCAAGAATTTTACCACTTTTGTCAAATGCCTCCCCTACAGCATCATCTATAGTTTCACCGATAATTTCCATATCAAAATAATCAGTAACTTTTACAATCTGTGTATGTCCGCCACTAATGGTCATGGCTAAAAAAGGGAATTCTGGTTTATCAAATTCATCTTCTTCAATAAAATGTGCCAAAATATGCGCTTGCATGTGATTTACATCAATTAAAGGAATATCTAATGCTAATGACAATGATTTTGCAAATGATGTTCCTACCAGTAATGATCCCATTAATCCTGGTCCGCTGGTAAATGCGATTGCAGTAATATCTTTTTTTTCAATATTGGCTTGTTTAATCGCTTGATCTATAACCAGAACGATGTTTTGTTGATGCGCTCTTGAGGCCAATTCTGGCACTACACCACCGTATTGTTCGTGTATTTTTTGTGATGCTACAACATTTGATAAAACTTTTCCGTTGCATAGTATAGCCGCAGAAGTATCATCGCAAGAGGATTCAATGCCAAGAATGTATATTTTTTGTGGGTTCATTATGAGGAAAAGGGCATAGAAATTGTTAATATTGTCTACAAAGTTAAAACAATAAAACGTATCAAAAAATTAAGGAAAATATTGTTAAGGATATTTCTTGTCCTTTTATCACTTTTTGCATTTATGGCAGTTGTGTTTTCTATCCCTCCTGTTCAAACTTTTTTTGGCAAAAAAGCTACAAATTACCTTAATTCTACCTATGGTGTTGATATAGATATTAATAAAATTGGTTTAACCTATGCAGGAAACGTTACTCTTAAAGAAGTTTTTGTAAAAGATCATCATGAGGATACGCTTATGTACGCTAGTAGTATTGAAACTTCTATTGGTAGCATGAGAGATGTCGTAAATAACAGACCAGAACTTGGTGCCGTTTTAATTGAAGATTTGGTCTTTAATATGAAACTATATAAAGGTGAACCAAGTGATAATCTTATGACTTTTATCAGAAAGTTTAATTCTGGTAAAGCATCGACCTCAAATACTAGATTCCTTCTTACAACAAAAAATATTACTATTAATAAGGGTGTATACAGGTATACAGATGAAAAATTGAATAAGCCCGATGTAGTAGATTATAGAAATATATTTCTGGAGGCAGAAAATTTAATGGTAGACGGTCCCGATGTATACCTCAATATAAACAGTTTAGCTTTTAATGACCGCCGTGGCATGAATATTTCTAAACTCCAAACTTGTTTTTCGATTAAACCTGAGGAAATGAATTTTCAGGAACTTGTTATCGAAACACCAGATTCTAAAATTGAAGGAGAAGTACTCTTTTCTTATAAAGTTGGTGGGCTTAATGATTTTGAAAATAAAGTAAATATCAATGCAAATTTTAATAGAGCTACGGTATCTACAAATGATTTGATTCCTTTTTATAAAGAATTTGGGAGGAACAGGAAATTGAGATTAAGAAATACTTCTATGAGAGGTGTATTAAATGATTTCAAAGTTATAAATGCTAATATCTCTGGTTTGGATAGATCAATTATACAAGGAGATATTAGGATTAAAAATGCGGTGTCTAATGCTTCAGAATTTGAGTTAGAAGGTGATTTTGAAAATCTAACCACTAATTATTACGATCTGGTTAACCTATTGCCTAGAGTTTTGGGGAAATCTCTACCCAGAAAATTATATCAATTTGGTAGTGTTCGAGCAAAAGGTAATGCTATTGTAACTAGAGAAGCAGTAGATGTTGATATGGATCTGTTTTCACAATTAGGAAAGATCAATGCCTTTGTTTTATTAGAAAAGTTGAATAACTTAGAAGAATCTACATATAACGGAAATGTAATTTCGAATAATTTTAATGTAGGTCAACTCCTGGGAAGGAAAACTATAGGTAATGCATCCTTTGATATTCATGTCGATGGAAGCGGTTTTACACTCGAAAGTCTCGATACTAAAATTGAGGGAGATATTAGTGCATTAGACATTAATGGGTATACCTATACCAATTTAAAGGCTATAGGAAATCTTAAAGATCGAGTATTTGATGGTAACCTCAATTCAAATGATCCAAATGTAAGGTTTAGTTTTAATGGGGTTGCTAATTTATCTGAAGAAATACACAATTATGATTTTGTGGCTAATGTAGACCATGTAGATTTAAATAAAATAAATGTATTTACCAGAGATAGTACTTCTGTCCTTAATGGTGATGTATTTATGAATATGAAAGGAAGAGGTGTAAATGATGTATTTGGTACAATTTCATTTAAAAAAACACTGTATACAAATCAAAATGCCGGATATTACTTTGAAGATTTTGAAATAACATCTAGCTTCGATGAAGATAAGGTTAGAACCATCACAATTAATAGCCCCGATATTGTAGACGGTAGTGTGAAAGGTATTTTTAGGTTTGAAAATGTATATGATTTGTTTAGAAATTCGATAGGAAGTCTATATACTAATTTTGAAGCTACCGAGATTACCGATGATGAGTTTATGGAATTCAATTTTAATATCTATAATAAGATTGTTGATGTGTTTTTCCCAGAAATCCAATTTGCACCTAATACATTTATTAAAGGAAAAGTTGAAAGTAACGAATCAGAGTTTAAGCTTACTTTTAAATCACCATCGATTAAAGCTTTTGATAACCTGATGCAGGAAGTAGATATCCAGGTTGATAATAAAAACCCTTTATTTAATACATATGTCGCTATTGATAGTATTGATTCAAAATATTACGATGTTTCAGAGTTTAGTTTGATTAATGTTACCTTAAAAGATACATTGTTTATGCACTCCGAATTTAAAGGAGGAAAAAACAGTAGAGATAATTTTAATCTTGAGGTGTATCATACGATCAACGAAGAGAATAATTCTGTGATAGGATTTCGAAAATCTGACTTTACCTATAAAGGATACACATGGTACGCTAATAAAGAAAAAGATAAAAACACAAATAAAGTTGTTTTTGATAATGGCTTTAAAAATATAAATATACAATCTATAGTCCTTAGTTATATGGACGAGGAAATAAAGATTGATGGTGTCACACAAGGAGAGGACTATAAAAACTTAAAAGCAACTTTTTCTGGTGTAGATCTCAATAAGATTACACCGCGAATAGATAGTTTAGAATTTAAAGGTACGGTTGATGGCGATTTATCTATTTTACAAGAGAAAGGAAGATATTTTCCGAATTCTAAAATTAGTATTGATGATCTAGAGGTTAATGAGACTCCGTTAGGCGAACTTAGGCTTAATATAGCGGGTAACTCAGACCTTACCGAATATAATATTAACACTCGACTTATAAATGATGCTAATCAAAGAACATTAGCGGCATTAGGTTCTATAAATGTTTCAAAAGAAAACCCTTCAATTGATGTAGATCTGGACTTAGATGGATTAGATGTTTCAGAGTTTAGTGCTCTGGGAGGGGGGGTGATTTCTAATATCAGAGGATTTGTAAGTGGCCAGGCAAAAGTTTCGGGTAGTTATAAAAACCCCGAAATTAATGGTCTATTAACTTTAAATCGAGCGGGACTTTCGGTACCCTACCTTAATGTTGATCTGGATTTTGATAATAACTCAAGAGTTATATTAAGTAAGCAACGGTTTGATTTTGATAATATTAATATTACTGATACAAAATATAATACTAAGGGAGTTCTTAGAGGATATATTGCCCATAGACGTTTTTCGAAATGGATAATGGGATTAGAACTGTATGCTAATGAACGCTTATTAGTATTAGATACCGAAGAGGATGAGGAATCCTTGTATTACGGGACCGGTTTTATAAGTGGAGAAGCAACTATAAAGGGCCCCACAGACGAACTGGTAATCGATGTGAATGCTACAACCGAAGAAGGAACTGTTTTTAAAATTCCGCTTAATGAAACAGAATCAATAGGTGATAATTCTTCTATTCATTTTTTAAGCCCCGAAGAAAAACGTGCTAGATTAGCCGGCGAGGAGATAATCTTAGATGATTTAAAAGGATTAGAGCTTAATTTTGATTTGGATGTCAATAAAAATGCCGAAGTAGAAATTGTAGTAGATAAGGATACAGGAAGCTCTTTAAGAGGTAGAGGTGCCGGTACACTACTTATAGAAATTAATACTAATGGTAAGTTTAATATGTGGGGGGATTTTGTGGCATATGAAGGGACTTATAATTTTAGATACGGTGCATTTGTAGAAAAACTATTTACAGTGCGAGACGGAGGAACAATAAACTGGGACGGAAGCCCAACACGGGCAGTTTTAGATATGAGCGCAGTATACAAGACTGAAGCGAACCCTGCAATATTACTCGAAAACTCATCAATTAATCGTAAAATCCCTATCGAGGTTGTGGTAGATTTACAAGGTGAGTTAATTCAGCCTAATCTTAACTTTGATATAGAGTTTCCTAATCTAAGTTCGGTTGTAAAAAGTGAGTTAGATTATAAATTGAATGATCAATCCAATAAAGAGCTTCAGGCAATATCACTTGTGTCTTCAGGGCAGTTTTATAGTGGTACTTTTGATGCAAATGCAATAACAAGTGGGTTAGTGGCAGAACGAGCTTCGAGCTTGTTTAATGGAATATTTTCTGATGAAGATGACAAGTTCCAGGTGGGGCTAAATTATGTGCAAGGAGTTCGTACTTTAGATCAGGAGAATGCAGATCAATTTGGTCTAACCCTTTCTACTCAAATCAATAAACGAATCTTGATTAATGGTAGAGTTGGGGTCCCTATTGGAGGGGTAAATGAGTCTAATGTAGTGGGTGATGTTGAGGTAGAGTATCTTTTTAATGAAGATGGGTCACTAAGAGGAAAGATTTTTAATCGCGAAAATGACATTCAATTTATAGGAGCAGCAAACCAGGTATATGAACAAGGATTAGGGTTGTCATACTCTGTGGATTTTGATAATTTTAAAGAGCTCTGGACTAAGATTTTTAAAAACAAAAAAAGTAAAGACTCTATTGCTAAACCTAGAGACACCGTTAAAATTGAAACACCAGATTTTATTAACTTTACAGATAAGAATAAGTAATCTTGATTACCTGTTTTTGGGTAACCTATGAAAGGCTATTTACATTCCTTGTTATGTAAGCTTATGTTGTAATGACATGAAATACTTGGATAATAAAATAAGTAAGAGTATCGATAACCAATTAATAACAAATACTACATGGCAAGAGAAATCCAAACAATTGGGGTAATGACTTCGGGAGGAGATGCTCCTGGTATGAATGCTGCTATACGTGCTGTGGCACGTGCTTGCGCATATTATAATGTAAAATGCGTAGGGTTTTATAGAGGGTTTCAAGGGATGATTGAAGGAGATCATTGTGTGATGAGCGCCCGTAGTGTACGTAATATTATAGGTAGAGGAGGTACTATCCTTAAATCAGCAAGATCCGAGGATTTTAGAACCCCCGAAGGGAGGAAAAAAGCGGCAAAATGTTTAAAAGAAATAGGTGTTGATGCTATGGTGCTCATAGGAGGAGATGGAACCTTTAGAGGTGGAGAGATCTTTAGCAAAGAATACGATATTCCGGTTATTGGCGTGCCTGGTACGATAGATAATGATATAGCAGGTACAAACTATACCATAGGTTATGATACAGCTCTTAATACAGTTATTGAATCAATAGATAAGATAAGGGATACGGCAAGTTCTCATGATCGATTGTTTTTTATTGAAGTAATGGGTCGTGATGCCGGGTTTATTGCATTGAATAGTGGAGTAGGAGCAGGAGCCGAAGAAATCTTGATCCCAGAAGAAGATTTAGGACTTGATCGATTGTTAGAGTCTTTAAAACGCAGTAAGCGCTCTGGGAAATCATCAAGTATTGTGGTCGTTAGTGAAGGAGATAAAATAGGTAAAAATGTTTATCAACTCGCCGATTATGTTACCGAAAATTTACCCGATTATGATGTACGAGTTACAGTTTTGGGGCATATGCAACGTGGTGGTTCCCCTTCTTGTTTTGACAGAACATTGGCCAGTAGGCTTTGTGTAAAAGCGGTAGAACTGCTTTTAGATGGCGAAAAAAATGTAATGGTTGGTTTGCTGGATAATAAAATCAAGACAACAAGCTTTGAAAAAGGATTGCAAGAGACCCATGAAATTAATAAAGAACTCCTGCGTATTTCAGATATACTCTCTACCTAATTTTGAAGGACCTAAATGAGAGGTAAGTTAAAGAGTTATAACCTAAAATTTGAAACCTATTCATGACAATAGCAATAATAGCACACGATGGTAAAAAAGCTGAAATGGTGCAATTCTTGAATGAACATCAAAAAATACTACATTCTAAAAACATCAAACTAGTTTCTACAGGTACCACAGGAGAAAAAGCTAAAAGAGCGGGGTTTAATGTATACCCTTATTTATCCGGACCTTTGGGAGGAGATGCACAGATAGCATCAGACGTTGCAGAGAAAAAAGTAGATATGGTGATCTTTTTTAGAGACCCGTTGGCTAAACATCCTCATGAACCCGATATTTTTATGTTAATGCGACTTTGTGATGTATATAATGTTCCTTTGGCGACCAATCCTGCTACTGCAGAGTTAATGCTTAAGGGATTGTAATTTTCGGGAAGGATTTTGTAAATAATATACATTCATTATATTACATCATGCAAGAAATAAAACAATACCTTAATCAGGTGTCACCTATATCAAATGATACCTTTAACCAAATCAAGGGTATTCTTGTTGAGAAAACCTATAGTAAAGGAACTTTTTTTGCGAAAACAGGTCGTAAAGAAAATAAATTTGGAATTGTTTTAGATGGAGTTTTAAGAGCATATATATCTAAAGATGATGGTTCTCAATACACAAAAACTTTTTTTACACCAATCTTTTTTAAAACACCAATATCCTTTATAGGGGCATTTTCTTCCCTGGTAACTCGTACGGTTAATCAAGTGTCTATAGAAGCACTGACGGAAGTGAGGTTATTAGAAGGGAAATATGAAGATTTGTTATGTTTTATAAAAAATAATACAGAAGTTGCTGAATGGAATCAAAAACTAACTGAGATCTTTTTTATAGGAAAAGAACAAAGAGAATTTGAATTCTTTACGTTACAAGCCGATAGTAGATATAAACTGTTTAGAGAAAGATATCCCGAATTAGAAACCCTGATTAATCAATATTATATAGCACAGTTTATTGGGATCACACCTACCCAGCTGAGTAGAATACGAAAGAAAATATTTGCAACTTGATAATCGCTTTACATATGTATATAAGAAATAATACATATGAACTTATCTTTGAGAAGTATTGTTAATTAAAATAAATCAAGATGAAGATAATTAGAATAATGTTGATTATAGCGTTAGCACTTCTAGCTGCAACACCAGGGATCGCACAAAAGAAGAAAAATAAAAAAAACAAAAAGCATAAAGTTACTGCTTTAGCGCTATACGAAGGTCCTGAACTCCTAGATGAACAGCAAGTACGATTGATAAGCGAGACTATGGGTAAGAAATATGCATATTTTATTGCCGTAGATGACGTGGATATACCAAATAAGAGTTTAATGAAGGGAGCTCAAGAGATTCTACTATTGCCTGGAGAACATAAAATACAAATGCGATTTGTATCTAAAGGACAAATTGCTATTCCTATAGAGCCTTTTGAAGCATTTGCTTTTAAGGCCGGAAAGACCTATGTCATAAAATTTGAGCATACGCACGGTAAAGGCACCTATCTTGATAGCGCAGGAAATACACGTATACGGATTTGGATTGAAGAAATGGGGCAAGAGGGGGTATTGATAGAAAAAACAGTTGACGGGTTTGGAAGAAGTTTCAAATAATCTTGTAGCAAACAGTTCAATTTTATAGTTATAATTAAGGGCCAGTAGGTGTTATGATTAAAGCTACTTTACACCAGGCCCTTCGACTTGGTTGAAGACAAATTCTGTCCAAGTGTTTTGTCCTAAACATAGTTCTGGTGCCTCTAGCATGTGTATAGCGTACCTCTCGCTACCAATCCTATCACAGCCGAGCAAATGTTAAAAGGGTATAGAAATCTGTATGTTATACCTGCAAAAGACACTAGGGTATGATTAAGTTAGATTAGCAGAACTAACAGACAGATAGTTTTTAGGGGTAAAAACCCCTTTGTATAAGGAGGAAAATCCCCCTTTACACCTAAAAATAAATCCATAGCTTAGCAGCTTGATATTATGCTCTTATGAGTTTAAGTAAAGAATGGTATTCGTAAAAGAATAGCATGAAAGTATTGTAGGAACCCCAAAATGAGTGCCCCAAAATGAAAACCTTTTTTTTATCCGTAATAGACGGGTTATTTCCAACGCTTACTAAAGAAAATTCGATAAAAAAAGAAGGCAGCGTCTTTTTAACATCTACAAATTCGTTAACAGGAAGAACACTTGTCATTGAAGAAGATGCCTATTCTGTATGGGCACACATGTTAAGCTCAGATAAAGAAAGTATTGATTTTGAAGGTTTTTTATGTTCTGTAGTAGCTCCAAAATTATCAAAAAATGATACATTAGAAAGTACTAAAGATACAAAAGAAATGCCCTTGCCAACTTCACTATCTAATTACTATAGCTATGTTAGAAATCTAAAGAATGAAGATATACAAATTGATTGGGAAAAGGACCGGGTGAGTGTATACATAAGAAATGTGCCTTATATGATAATGGATCTTAATACAAAAACGAGTTATTCTAAGAGTCTTGCTAAAGATTGCATATATGGCAATATTTTGAAATAATACTAGTCAAGTCTCTTAGATGAAAGCTTGACTCTTATTTTAGTACGGGACATATTGATGAAAAAAAGCGAGATATAATTATCTCGCTTTTTATATTTTCCTACAATCCATATGTAAATTATTTAATTAATCTTCTTGATTCTATTTTATCTATGGATTGCATAACTACATGATGCAGGAAGTTCTTTTAAAAAGTTAATAATCGGTTCGAAGTTAAATCCTAATGTAATGTAAAAAGTTTTCATAATTTATAATTTTAAAATGTTTGTTTATTGTTTTGCTATAGTATAAACAATTGCCGTGCCAAAAATTAAATTACTTTGTTAAGTGTTGATTTTACTGGTGTTTTGTAATGTTTGTTTTTTAAGGTAAAGAAGGGTGATGGGTTAGGTTGCGAGATAAAAATGTAGAAATTTGATCAAAATTGTTAGCTGTATGGATAGTTATATTTCTACATTTTATATTAATAAAATCTAACTAGAATATGTATGTAATTGATTACTAATGTTTGAAGTTCTAAAAATGAAGTACAATTGTTTAAATTTTTATCTCTAAATATGTTTGATGAACAAAAAATCGATCTTTTCAGGATATGAAAAGATCGATAAAAGTGAGTTTTAGAGCCATAAACTTTTAAAGTCAAGTTCGAGTATGTACTATGATTAACGAAATTTCACACATATTATTTTATGTAAAATGTTGACCTTGTGATTTTTATGGATATATGTGTTGTTTTTTTAATAGTGATTTATAGTACTAGTATTGTAAAATACTATAGACCTTAAAAATAGAAACCCTCAGGTATAATTATACCTGAGGGTATTATTCTATAAAAAAAGAAAAATTTCTATTTAACAGCGATTACTGAGATTTCTACATTAACAAACTTTGGTAATGCAGCTACTGCAACAGTTTCTCTTGCTGGCGCCGTATCCTCGTTAAAATAATTTCCGTAGATTTCATTTACTTGAGAAAAATTGTTCATATCAGTAAGGAAAATGGTAGTTTTAATTACATTTTCAAATGTCATATCAACTTCGTCAAGAATGACTTTAAGGTTTTGCATTACTTGTTCTGTTTCGGTCTTGATATCATCAAGAACCAAATCTCCTGTTTCCGGATGTATGGCAACCTGCCCAGAAGTATAAAGAGTGTTTCCACTCAAAATAGCCTGATTGTAAGGGCCGATAGGAGCTGGGGCTTTAGTTGTTGTTATAATTTTTTTCATTGTGTAAAGAGATTAATAATAGTATATATTGTTCTTATTGTGTTTTTACCTCAAATCAATTATTATAATTGTCTATCCGGCTCTCTTCGTTTATCGTATTTAATGTCACTAAGTACAGATGATTTAATACCTATAAAGAAATTCCAGGATGTTCTTGCGCTAAAAGGAATCCAGTTAAAACTCATTGTCCAGCTTTCTAAATCCCTTTGAAATCTTAAATTAGTGAATGTAAATCCGGGGTCTTTTAGATCATAACCCGAAGAAGCACCAACTGTCCATTTTGGAGAAAGCTCAATATCTCCAGAGAATTGTACAGAGTGCGATGATATTTCGTTTTGCCGGGCATTATTGCTATAATTAACATTATACGCTAATCGTAGAGACCACGGGATTTTGTAATTGTAATTTTTTACGTCTTTATCTGAACTTTTGTCTCTATCCTTGACATAGGATTGCCCTTCTTGAAAATTGGTATTTCCTCCAAAAAGATCATCGGGTCTACCTTCATTCCTAAAGTTTTGATTTTCAAAAGGGTCTTCGTTAACTGCTCCTTTTTCAAAATCTCTATTAGAAAATGAATACCCAAAATTTGCACTAGCTCTGGTAAGCCTAAATAAACTACCACCATTATCTATATTCCAAACATCAATCTTACGATTGTTATTATCAAGAGCATAAGGGTCTAGTTGAGCATTAAAGTTTATATCTAATTTATTCTGAATAATTGGAATATTACCAGTAATCGATAATGGACTTAATTTTAATGAATCTCCGGCAATATTATAAGAAGTACTAAAATTAAGGTTGTTTAATAGTGTAATCTTTTGAGCCTCTGTTACAGTAGTGTCTTTGCTTTTCACCTTCATTTCAAGGTTATTCCCTAAAGAAAATCCAATACTACTTGAAAATACATTACTTGGTGCACCAAAGAAACCACCTTCAAATTTAGAGTATTCTACAACTTCTGTTTCGTCGATATCCGTAGTGTTTGGATTGTCTGTAATAGTATAGGTGTCATAAAATTCATTAAAAGCTGGATTGATATTGTAGCTAATAGAAGGCCTCATGGTATGACGAATTGCCTGTATTTTCTTTCCTTTTTTAAAATTGAAAGTACCATAAATTGTAGTTCCTATACTTGTGCTAAAATTATAGGTTCTAAAAGTTTCGAAACCCGTTATAGTATCTCTTACAACCTCTCCTGCACCTTCATTTGCAGTAGAATCATAACTTTGATTTATGGTCTCAAAAACCCAATTTTCCTGAAAATTTGTCCCTGCAGTAGCACTTAAATACTTAAATATTTTAAAATTTGTACTTAATGGTATAGTATGCTGCATTCCCATTCTAGCATCTTCAAACATTTCTGCAGAAAACAAGGCATCATCATCTGTTGTTATTCTGTTTTCTCCCCTAAAATTATACTGTGTATTTATATTATGAATAATCCCTTTTTTTACACCTACTTTTGGAGCAAAAGGAAATATTCTCGATACACTTGCATTTACATTTGGTAGAGATAGATTTACAATACCAGTATTTGTGTTGGAGTTATGAGTAGCCGCTACATTAACATTTACTTGCGGGTCTCCTTGAAATGTTTTCGCATAGGATATCGATGAGCTAATCTGGTTATTTAAGAAATTACCCGTATTAAGTTGGTTTGTGGATTGCTGAAAAAAGTCACTACTACCAAAATTAACCGAGGCCGAAAAACGAGAATTAGGATTGGCTTTAGCATCTTGGCTGTGTGACCATTGTATATTATAGGTGGTCGTTCTCGAAAAATCTGGAAAACCTCTTTCACTTTGTAAATTATTTTCGAATCTAAATCTTAGATTACCTCTAAATCTATATCGTAATGCATATGCAGATTCTACTGCAAAAGTATAACTCCCATTGGTGTAATAATCTCCCTGTAGTGTTAAATCTACATAATCGCTGATAGCAAAGTAATACCCTCCATTTTGAAGAAAATATCCTCGAGCCCTTTCTTCTCCCGGGTTGGGTATAATAAACCCAGATGTTCTGTCTTCTGTTAAAGGAAAATATCCAAATGGTAGCCCAAGAGGTGTAGGAACATCAGCAATAAACATATTGACCAACCCAGTCACAATTTTCTTTTTAGGAACAAACTTAATCCTACGTGCATAGAAATAATATTCTGGGTCTTCTATATTTTCTGAAGTAGTGAACTTTACATTTTTCATGTAAATAACAGAATCATTTTCACGTTTTGAGACTTCGTTTTTGATCTTAAATCCGTTTTGTTCTGTTCTGGAATTGAATATCAGCGCCTTTTCGGTATCAAAATTAAACCGAATTGAATCTGGTTCAACAACATTTTGTGCCTGTTTAAAAATAGGAGGTTGTGCATATTCACCCAAAGAATCTTTAATACCGTATGCATAAACCTCATTTTTTTCGTTATCAACAATAATAGATCCGGCATTAATTTGCATATCACCATAAATTATTTCCGCTTCATTATAAAGATACATTTTGTTTTCTTTACGACTCAACCTCATATAATCTTTTGCTTTGTAGTCAACTTTGTCTGATAATAATTGAGGCTCGGCAGCAATAGTGTCTTTTTTTGTCGTGTCCTGAGCCTTTTCATTTAGTAATAGTTCAGGGTCAACCTTTATTTCTTTCTGGGTATTAGCTATAGTATCGTTCTCCGCAGGAATAGGTACCTCTGTAGTCTTGTTTGTTTCTTGTGCAGTAATTTGACAAATACAAAACAGTGAAAAACTTAGTGAATAAAGTATGTTACGTACCGTTGTTTGCAATGGTTTAAATCCTATTTTTGTAAAACTATGGCTTAGTTTTTGAAGTGTCAAAATTACATATATTTTTTGTGCTTAGATTGCAATTGATAAAAAAATAAAAAAATATGTCAACAACACATCTCTAAAGCCATTTAAACTAAGAGAATATGAATTTATTTTATGAATCATAATCTTTATATTTTTAAGTTATTATTAAATACTGAAACTAAAAGGGAATGTTTCAAATTAATGGATAAATTATTTGTAATTGATGGTTTCAATGCTATTAAACACAATTATAAACTAAAAAAAGTGATAATTGTTTTAATAGATAGTATTTCCAGGAGATTATTGGAAGAAAATAGAATGAGCGCATGAAACAAAATATTGGATATAGTATTGTACTGGGAGTCTTAATTTTTATAGTACCAGCATTTAATACATCTGTTTTTTCGCAAGAAAATGACAGGTTTGTGGTGGTTTTAGATGCAGGACATGGCGGACATGATTCTGGAAATAGAGGGAATGGATATAAGGAAAAAGAAATAGCACTTAATGTAGTTCTATCTGTAGGTGCCACACTAGAAAAAGATCCAAGATTTAAAGTGGTCTATACCCGTAAGACAGACGAATTTATAGAGTTACACGAGAGAGGACGAATTGCGAATAAGGCAAATGCAGACCTTTTTGTCTCTGTGCATTGTAACTCTCATCGATCGCAGGCCTATGGTACAGAAACCTTTGTTCTGGGATTACATGCCAATGATGAAAATTTTAATGTAGCTAAAAATGAAAACTCGGTAATTCTTCTGGAGGATAATTACGAAGCTAACTATGATGGATTTGATCCTAATTCTCCAGAGTCTATAATTGGACTAACCCTGATGCAAGAAGAGTATTTGGATCAAAGCCTTACTCTAGCAAGTTTTGTACAAAACCGATTCAAAAAAACCTTAGAAAGAAAGAGCAGAGGAGTTAAACAAGCTGGTTTTGTAGTGTTACATCAAACGTATATGCCGAGTGTTCTTATAGAGCTAGGTTTTCTAACTAATAATAATGAAGGAAAATATCTTAACTCTAAGAAAGGACAAGATGATATGGCAAAATCTATTACCACCTCAGTTATAGATTATAAAGAGAGTCTTGATGCCATATACTATGTTCCAAAAGCAGAGACTCCGCAAGAGGTAGGGACTCTAACAGCAAAAATGGAAGGAGATAAGGTGTATCAGGATGTGACTTTTAAAGTGCAAATTGCTGCAGGGTCTACCGATATAGAGCTTCAGTCTTTTAATTTTAATGGCTTGGATCAATTATCAAAAACCAAAACAGGTGATCTGTATAAATACTACTTCGGAAGCACACCAAATTATACTTTAATACAAGAATTAAAGGAAATTGCAGTGGGTAAAGGATTTGATTCTAGTTTTGTTGTTGCTTTTCGTAATAATGAATCAATTCCGTTAACAGATGCTCTAAAAGCGAGCACATCTTCGAATTAATCTAAATAAATACTGATAATTCATTAAAGAATAATCAGTAGAAATGTATTTTTTATTCTAAATTTGTGTCTTAAAATTTAAACTACTTTGAAATTTACTCGAGAAGTCAAGACAGGGATATTAGCTATTTGTGCTATTGCACTTTTAATTTTTGGATATAGTTTTTTGAAGGGAAAAAATCTCTTAGAGAACGATCGAACGCTTTATGCAGTGTATGATAATGTAGAAGGCCTAATCCCTTCTTCACCCGTTACCATAAACGGTTTGGTGGTAGGACAGGTTGTGAGTATTAATTTTGCAGATACTGAAGGTAACTTAGTTGTAGAGTTTAACGTAGATAGTGATTTCTCTTTTTCAAGGAATAGTGAAGCAAAAGTTTATGGAGGGGGATTAATTGGAGGAAAATCATTGGCTATCATCCCAAAATATGAACAAGGCCTGGAAGCTAAGGACAATGATACTTTGCCAGGAAGAATAGAGGCTGGTTTATTAGAATTGGTGAATGACAGGTTAACACCTTTGCAAGAAAAACTTGAAGCAGCTATTACAGATGCCGACACATTATTAACTTCGGTCAACGGTATTCTAAATGTTGATAATAAAAACAATCTTAATTCTATTTTTAAGGATTTGAGTATTAGTATTAGACAATTCAAAGGGACCTCGATTAGATTGAATAACTTAATGGCTAATAATGAGGAAAAACTAAATCGAGCATTTTCGAATGCCGATGAAATTTCGACAAAGCTAAATAAAGTATCAGATTCTTTATCTCAGATCAATGTTAAACAAATTGGAAAAGAGCTACGAGTTGTGCTCTCTAATTTTGAAAAGATTTCGAAAGATTTAAATTCGGGTAAAGGCACCGCAGGAAAGTTGCTCAAAGATGATAAGCTTTATGATAATCTAGAAAAAACCAGTAAAGAATTAGAGCTGTTACTTCAGGATTTGAGATTAAATCCAACACGATATATAAATGTATCTGTATTCGGAAAAAAGAATAAGCCATATCAACAACCAACAGACTCAATAAATTAAAGATTATGCAATATATACCTAATATCCTATTTGTAATTGTTTTAGTAGCCGGTATTGGATATTTTACAAAAAACATCCGTAAAGTCATTCGTAATATTCGATTGGGTAAAGATGTGGATCGATCTGATAATAAAGGAGAGAGATTTAAAAATATGGCAATGATAGCTCTAGGGCAGTCTAAAATGGTAAGACGTCCTGTTGCTGGGATATTGCACATTGTAGTGTATTTGGGTTTTATAATTATTAATATCGAAGTTCTAGAGATTATTATTGATGGTATTTTCGGAACACATAGAATTTTTGCTTTCCTGGGAGGGTTCTATGATTTTTTAATAGCGTCTTTTGAAATCTTAGCATTACTCGTATTTGTAGGTGTAGTTTTATTTTGGACGCGTCGTAACGTAATTAAACTAAAACGTTTTTGGAATCCAGAGATGAAAGGTTGGCCTAAGAACGATGGAAACTTGATCCTTTATTTTGAAATGGTTTTGATGACTTTATTCTTAGTTATGAATGCCGCAGATTTACAGTTGCAGGAATTAGGAGCTGATCATTATATCAAAGCAGGAGCATATCCTGTAAGCCAATTTATTTCACCACTTTTTAATGGTATGTCAGAAGGAAGCCTGTTTCTTCTCGAAAGATCAGCATGGTGGTTGCATATTTTGGGGATTTTAGTGTTTTTGAATTATCTATATTTCTCAAAGCACTTGCATATCCTGTTGGCATTTCCGAACACCTATTATGGAGATCTAAAGCCTAAAGGAGAATTGGATAATCTTGAAGCCGTAACCAACGAAGTTAAATTAATGATGGATCCGAGTGCAGACCCTTTTGCTGCTCCTGCAGAGGATCAAGAGGAAGGAGAGCCAGAAAAATTTGGGGCTTCAGATGTTATGGATCTTAATTGGGCACAATTACTTAATGCATATACATGTACAGAGTGTGGGCGTTGTACCAGTGAATGTCCCGCAAACCAGACAGGAAAGAAACTTTCTCCTCGTAAAATAATGATGGACACCAGAGATCGTCTAAAAGAAGTAGGAGATAATATAGACAAGAACGGTAGTTTTGTAGAGGATGGTAAGCAACTGCTAAATGATTATATCACACCAGAAGAATTATGGGCATGTACAAGTTGTAATGCCTGTGTAGAAGCTTGCCCGGTAAGTATTAGTCCGTTATCCATTATAATTGATATGAGACGTTATTTGGTAATGGAAGAAAGTGCAGCTCCTACCGATTTAAATAATATGATGTCTAATATAGAAAATAACGGAGCTCCTTGGCCATTTAACCAAATGGACCGATTAAACTGGAGTAATGAATAAGCTTAAACCAATTATTAACCATTAAACCTATAAATTAAGAGAAATTAGAAGTTATGAAGAAGGAAGAAGTAGAAAAGTTATTGCATGACAAAGTAGAAGCAGGAGAGCATATAAGTCCTGTGTTACCAGAAGGTATTAAGAATTATCTAATTGATATCGATGGTACTATTACCGAAGATGTACCCAATGAAGAGCCAGAACGAATGGTTACTTGTGAGCCTTTCCCCGATGCATTGATAACGCTAAATAAATGGTTCGATGAAGGACATATTATATGTTTCTTTACCTCTAGAACCGAAGATCATCGAGAAGTAACCGAAACTTGGTTGAAAACTCACGGGTTTAAATATCATAGTCTTCTAATGGGTAAACCAAGAGGAGGAAATTATCACTGGATCGATAATCACTTAGTCAAAGCTACCCGTTATACAGGTAAATTTACAGAACTAGTAGAAAGAGTGGTTACTATCGAGGTTTTTGATGATGGAAAACACGATTAACTAAAGGTTGTATTTTAAGGACCTTAAGTTTTAAAACTAAGAAATATAAAAAATTACGTATGAGCGAAACAGTAAAGGTGCCAACAATGGCAGAGTATATGGCTGAAGGCAAAAAGCCTGAGGTTTTATTTTGGGTGGGTTGTGCTGGTAGTTTTGATGATAGAGCTAAAAAAATTACAAAGGCTTTTGTTAAATTATTGCATAATGCTAAAGTCGACTTTGCTGTTTTAGGAACAGAAGAAAGTTGTACAGGTGATCCTGCTAAGAGAGCAGGTAATGAGTTTTTATTTCAGATGCAAGCAGTTACCAATGTAGAAGTGATGAATGCATATGAAATTAAAAAAGTAGTTACCGCCTGTCCTCACTGTTTTAATACACTTAAAAACGAATATCCTGCTTTAGGAGGAGAC
Source organism: uncultured Aquimarina sp. (assembly GCA_947503835.1). GTDB lineage: Bacteria > Bacteroidota > Bacteroidia > Flavobacteriales > Flavobacteriaceae > Aquimarina. The sequence continues at coordinate 481,016 of CANNFM010000002.1, read as the reverse complement.
TACGAAGTGATGCATCATACACAATTTCTTAAATCTCTTTTGGATGAAGGTAGACTGACTGTTACAGGAGGTAAATTTAAAGGCAAACGAATTACATTTCATGACCCCTGCTATCTGGGTAGAGCTAATAATGTCTATGAAGCCCCGAGAGATCTGCTAAAAAAATTAGAAGTAGAATTGATCGAAATGAAACGATGTAAGAAAAATGGCTTATGTTGTGGTGCAGGAGGAGCGCAAATGTTTAAAGAACCAGAACCAGGAAATAAAGATGTAAATATAGAAAGAACCGAAGATGCTCTGGAGACTAAGCCCGATATCATTGCGGCAGGATGCCCTTTTTGTAATACGATGATGACAGATGGAGTTAAAAGTAAAGAAAAAGAGGATAGTATCGAAGTGTTAGATGTGGCAGAATTAATTGCCAATGCTCAAGACTTATAGATTTTTTCCTTAGGTACATACAATTTAATCAGAGTTAATATGTTGTTCATATTAACTCTTTTTTATATGAGAAATTAGAGATAGTTTTTGTTATTTTAGTAAAAAGTAAAAAGGATAGATAATGTTGGTAGATTTTAGTGACCTTCCCGAAACATCTAGAGTTTGGATTTATCAGGCGAATAGATCATTCTCTGTAGATGAATTAGAAGAAATTAAACAAAAATTGGATGAATTCATAACGCAATGGACAGCACATGGTGCTGATCTAAAAGCAGGATATGAAATAAAATATAAAAGATTTATAACCATTGGATTGGATCAAGGTTTAAATGCTGCTACAGGCTGCTCAATTGATGCATCGGTACATTTTATTCAAGAATTAGAAAAGGCATATGATGTGGATCTAATGGATAAAATGAATGTTTCTTATAAGCAAGGAGAGTTTGTAGCCTATAAAACTCTTGCAGATTTTAAGAAAATGGCAAAAAACCGATCAGTATCCCCAAATACTATTGTTTTTAATAACCTAGTTACTAATATTGCCGAATATCTTACCAATTGGGAAGTACCCGCAAAAGATAGTTGGCATAATCGTTTTTTAAATTAAGATTTTTGTGTGGCACATAATTAAAAAGTATACATCCTTAATAATTGTTCTTATAAATTTTAGTGTTTATGCTCAGCAACAAAACCCTTTGTATGTAGAAGAATACAATGATCAAAAACGCTGGGTGGATAGCATTTATAATAAAATGACGCTTAAAGAGAAGGTGGGACAACTGTTTATGGTTGATATTTTTTCTTCAAAACCTAAAAAAGATACCGATAAAATAAAACAACTTATAGAAGAGTTTCATGTAGGAGGTGTAATCTTTTCTAAAGGAGGACCCAAACGTCAAGCTAAGCTTAATAATGAGTTTCAGGAACTATCAAAAATACCGCTACTGATTGGTATGGATGCAGAATGGGGTTTAGCCATGCGATTGGATTCTACACAAGCTTTTCCTTGGAATATGACCCTGGGAGCAATACAAGATAATACGTTGATAGAGGAAACCGGTAGGCAAATAGCAAGGCACTGTAAGCGATTAGGTGTGCATATTAATTTTGCGCCTGTGATAGATATAAATACGAACCCTAAAAACCCTATAATTGGTAACCGTTCTTTTGGAGAAGATAAAGAGATGGTAACCCAAAAAGCTTTATCCTTCATGAAAGGAATGCAAAAAGAAGGGGTTCTGGCGAGTGCAAAACATTTTCCTGGCCACGGAGATACCGATAGTGATTCTCATAAAACGCTTCCTACCATTAGTTTTAATGCTCAAAGAATAGATAGTATAGAATTGTACCCATATCGCAAGCTTATTAATGAAGGATTGTCTAGTGTAATGGTCGCTCATCTTAATATTCCTAGTTTAGAACCTAGATCAGGGTATCCTTCTTCAATTTCAAAAAATGTAGTGACCAACTGGTTAAAGGATAGTCTTAAGTTTGAAGGTTTAATCTTTACAGATGCTTTAAATATGAAAGGAGCTTCTGATTTTAAAGATCCGGGTGAGATTGACTTAGCAGCTTTTTTAGCAGGAAATGATGTGTTGTTAATTTCTGAAGATGTTCCTTTGGCGTCTCAGAAAATAGTTTCGGCATACTATTCTGGTGTAGTAACAGAGGAACGTTTAGCTCATTCCGTAAGGAAGATCTTGTTGGCTAAATATAAAGCTGGTCTCAATAAATATAAGCCTGTTGAAACATCATATCTTTTCGAAGAACTAAACAGTATAAAAAATGAAATACTACATCATGATTTAGTAGAAAACTCTTTAACGATACTAAAAAATGATAGAGCAACATTGCCAATAAAAAATCTAGACCTTAAGAAAGTAGCTTATGTATCTATGGGGGATGATTCGGGAGAAGCATTTTATGAGCAACTCAATAAGTATACTCAGGTAGATTGGGTGAAAGCAAGTCAATTAAGCGAAATGATAGAAAAATTGCGTGATTATAATTATGTAATTGTTGGATTTCATAAATCTAATGCTTCACCTTGGAAGGATTATAAATTTAAAGATAAAGAGTTGGTTTGGCTCTATGAAATAGCAAGGCTTAATACTACTGTTCTAAATATATTTGCTCGCCCGTATGCAATGCTGGATATGTTAACAACCACAAATTTTGAAGGAATTTTGATGGGATACCAAAATAGTGTTGTTGCTCAGGAAAAAGCAGCTCAGCTACTTTTTGGTGCTATTGAGTCTAAAGGAAAACTTCCGGTAAGTTTGGGTGAAGATTTCCCATTAGGTACTGGTATTGAAACGAGGTCATTAAAAAGATTAACATACGGATTGCCAGAGAGTGTAGGACTAAGCTCTTATAAACTTAGAAGAATTGATTCTATTGTTGATCGCGCATTAAAAGAAAATATGACGCCTGGTTTACAATTAATTGTTGCTAGAAAAGGGAAAGTGATTTTTAATAAAAATTATGGCTATCATACCTATAATAAACTACGAAAGGTTAAAGGGTCGGATATTTATGACCTGGCATCATTAACTAAGATATTAGCAACATTACCACTTACAATAGAATTGAAAGATAAGGGAATAGTTTCTCTTGACACTAAAATTGGTGATATGCTACCTGACTTTAAAGGGTCTAACAAAGAGCACATAACATTAAGATCAATGTTGTCTCATTATGCAAAATTAAGGGCTTGGATTCCGTTTTATTTAAAAACATTGGATACCCTGACACAAAAACCTGATAAAAAATATTATAGAAACAATCTTTCTAAAGAATTTAATATACAGGTAACTAATAATCTGTACCTGCGTAGTGATATGAAAGATTCTTTGATGTTAAGGATTAAAGAAAGTGAGTTGCGTAAAAAACTCCGTTATAAATATAGTGACTTACCGTATTATATGTTAAAAGCATACATTGAAAGCCACTATGGCAATACCTTAAACGCGCTTACACAACAGCATTTTTATAGACCTATGGGAGCTAATAATACATCATACCTACCTATGGCACGATTTAAAAGAAAAAGAATTGTACCAACAGAAAATGATAAAGCTTTTAGGAATGAAATTATTCAAGGATATGTACATGACCAGGGAGCTGCTATGTTTGGTGGTATTGGTGGGCATGCAGGATTATTTGCTAATGCTAATGATGTTACTAAAATAATGCAAATGTATCTTAATGGTGGTTATTATGGGGGGAGGCAATATTTTAAGAGCCAAACCTTGCAAGAGTTTAATACCTGCTATTATTGCCATAAAGATGTGCGTAGAGGAGTTGGATTTGATAAACCGCAATTAGGAGATATAGGACCCACGTGTGGGTGTATATCTATGACTAGTTTTGGACATAGCGGTTTCACGGGTACTTTTACCTGGGCGGACCCCGAAGAAGAGATTGTTTATGTGTTTTTAAGCAATCGAACATTTCCAGATCCGGCAAATCGCAAATTAATTTCTAACGATATAAGATCAGAGATACAAAGAGCTATTTACCAAGCGATAGATTATTAACAAGTTTGAAAAATAAACGAATTACAATTATTGAAAGTAAAAAATATGAATAGTAAGATTTCTAAAAGTGGCCCTGTGTTTTCACGAATAGTTGCAGGATGCATGAATTGGGGAGAATGGGGAGCAAATTTATCTATTGACCAAGCTCGAAAACTAATCGAAGGCTGTCTTGATATCAATGTAACTACTTTTGATCATGCCGATATTTATGGGCATTATACCACCGAAACACTTTTTGGGAATGCACTTAAGGGAAATTCATCACTTCGTGAAAAAATGCAATTAGTGTCAAAGTGCGGAATTAAATTAGTGACCCCTAATCGCCCAGAAAATGGGATTAAATCATATGATACAAGTAAAGAATATATACTTAACTCTGTTGAACGATCTTTAAATAATTTACAAACCGATTATATCGATTTACTTTTGATTCATCGTCCAAGTCCATTGCTGCATCCCGAAGAAGTGGCAGAAGCTTTTACAAAGCTTAAAAAGGATGGTAAAGTATTATATTTTGGGGTTTCAAATTTTACATCTTCGCAATTCGAAATGCTAAATACATTTGTCCCTTTAGAGACCAATCAAATAGAGATTTCACCTTTACATTTAGAACCCTTTGTTAATGGTACTCTGGATCAATGTATTTCAAAAAAAGTGAAACCTATGGGGTATTCTACACTGGCTGGGGGTAAATTCTTTGCCAAAAACCCCGAAGATAGAGTTGTACGGATTAACAAAGTTGTTGATCGATTGGCAGAAAAATATAGTGTAACCCCAGATCAGATTCTTACATCTTGGATTTTAAAACACCCTTCTGGAATTCTTCCTATTATCGGTTCTACTAAAATTACTAGAATTCAATCGGCTTTAGATTCCTTAAACACTGAGGTTACAGATCAAGAGTGGTTTATGATTTGGGAAGCTTCTATAGGCGAAGAAGTGGCTTAGTAAGGATAGGATTTTTGCAATAATTATTTATGTATATGTATTTTTAACCTTTTGGTTTTATGGGTTTACATCAATTTTTTAGTGTTAAAATACTTGTAAAATGCCTTGTCCCTTTATTTTTTACTTATATTTAACCTACCTGACTCTTAAACGTAGATGCAATTTTTCTTCTAATTGTATTGAATCGTAACCTAATAAACCCTCACTAATCGTCACTCCCTAACTTTAATCCCCCTAACCAATGAACAAGTATAAATTAACGCTTATAGGATTGGTATTATCTGTTTTTATTTATGTAACAACCACAATTTTTGAATTAGACCTTTTTGAACACTTTAAGGAGTTTTTACTCAATATTGAGCAATTTGAATTAGATGAAATAATTATTCCTATTACCATCTTTTTTATATTTCTGTATTTTGATGCCCATAGGCGTAACAAGAAAATTCTTATCGAAAATGCAAAACTTAATATTTATAAAGCGATGCTATCTTCTAGTCACCATATCTTAAACAATTTTGTTTATCAAATGGACATATTCAAAATCACGGCAGAAGACACTCCTGGATTTGATGCTCAGATTTTATCATTCTATGAGGATATTATCAGTAATACATCTCATCAAATTAATTCTTTGAGTAATCTTGAAACCATTGATGAATTTTCTATTCGTACATCGGTTATGAATGAATAAAAACAATTGGTTATAACTTATAGATATAGTTGTAAAGTGGATTATCGGTGAGTTAACCTTTTTACGTATATTTGATTCGAATACTAGATTAGGTTATCCAAGATTCGATGTTTCTTTACACTGATCTTACTTTATAAACACTCATATCTTAAATCCCCCTTTCAAGACGAATGTATAAGCACAAATTAACTTTAATAGGATTAAGCCTAGCTGTAATGGTTTATTTAATAGGTATTACATTAGAATTAGATTTATTTGAAAAATTTATCGCTGTATTAGAAAATTTAGAAGAGTTTGAATTAGATGAGATAATAATACCAATGACTATTTTTTTTATATTTCTTTTTTTGGACAAAAGAAGGCGTATAAAAGTTATACGAATGGAGAATGAAAGACTAAAAATTTATAAAGCGATGCTATCTTCCAGTCATCATATTCTTAATAATTTTGTATATCAGATGAATATATTTAAAATTACTGCAGAAGAAACTCCAGGGTTTGATGAGCAAGTTTTATCTCTTTATGAAGAAATTATAGATACAGCAACGTATCAAATTAACTCTTTAAGTAACCTTGAAACCATTGATGAATCAGCAATTAGGACATCAGTTATGGGAGAAAGTTGCATTATAAAGTAATTCTCGGGTAGTTTTTACTGATAAATTAGTTTATGTTATTTCTTGAAAAAACTAAATACAGAGCCGCCATATTTTCTCGAATTATCAAAATATGGAGCATCTTCAAGGGAAGTGTGTTTTGAATGTTCTATAATTAAAAAGCCTTCATCATTTATTAGGTCATTTTTAAAAACCAATTCTGCAATTTTCGTAAACTGTTTTTTGGTAAAATCATATGGGGGATCAGCAAAAATGATATCAGCATTATGTCTTGTTTTTTCTAGATAGCTGTAGACATCACTCTTTATTGTTTCAATAGAAAAATCAAGTTCTTTGGCTGTATTCTTTATAAAACCCATGCAAGCATAATGTGAATCAATAGCTATAATGTGTTCTGTTCCTCTAGAGGCAAATTCATAACTAATATTACCAGTCCCTGCAAAAAGATCAATAACAGATAGTTGAGAGAAATTATAGTAATTATTGAGAATATTAAATAATCCTTCTTTTGCTATATCCGTTGTGGGCCGAACCGGTAATTTTTTTGGAGCTGTTAATCTTTTTCCTTTATATTTTCCTGAAATAATACGCATATCAAAAGTGACTTAGTAAGATAAAGTGTTGGTGTGGTTCAAAGGATTTGACTCCTGGCGATATTTTGAGTTCTCTAGAATAATTCCCAAAAGTGATTTTACGTATATACTTATAGGCCATTTTAAAACATTCATTTTCTTTGGTAACATCTCCTAAAAAAACCAACATAAACTCTTCGGGGTTAAGGTTTGCTTGCTCTGTTGTAAATAGTAAATAGTATAGAAAATCTTCTTTACTTTCAAATCTGTAGGTGTTTCCTAAAATCAATTTCCCTTTGGTAATTATTACTAAATCAAACAATTTTTCATTAATGTTCACAAAAACGGTAGTGGTTTCACTATTTTTTTCCTGAGTAAGTAATGAATTTATTAAAATAGTAATGGCATGTTTATATGTAAATGAGCCAAAAGTGTCAAAAAAGAAGTTATTGATATTTGCATATGGGATATATACACTAACAATATCATGTTGATCCAATTCGTCATAAACAATAAAATCGTTCTCGAGAACTTTAACATTATATTGTAAATAGTGTTTTACCATGTCTTTATTAAACAATGGTTTAGGGATCAAAGTGTATAAATCATTGTGATAGATAACCTCTATAGCTTCAAAATTACTTTTTAGCAAAGGGTTATTATCAAAAGTGTTTTTTATTTTGTTTAGTACTTGTTCTGGTGTTAATTGTATTCCGAAATTATCTTGCTCTATAGCTGTTACTTGTTGATCAGAATCTATAGTGCAAAAAGAAAGTCCATTCAGGCTTACCTGAATGGACAATGTTTTTGATGTAGTATCAATACTATTATTGGTCGTTTGCTCCATAAGTTAGTGGCCAGTTGCCAGAAGTCTTTACTTCGCTCATTGAGCCTACAGAAAGGAAGGGTCCGTTAACTCCATCAACAGATACAACTTCTTTTTCTTGAGATAATAAATCTTTGTCTAAATCATGTAGTAATACATCTTTAGCAACTTTAGCTTCAAAAACCGCAATTCTTAGATCGTTTTTATCAATAAATCCGGCGTTTAGCTCAAAATTTGCATCAATTCCTTCCAAAGGAATCTTTATCATAGTTTTATGATTACCTGTTTTAAATAAAGAATCTTTAATAGAGGCATATCCTAAAGTGTCTACGACTACGGTGTCTTTTGGCTCATCAATTTTAAGTATTTTATTAAATCTGATAAAGCTCGAGTCTCTTCTTTCAGTAAGAGTGAACTTTGCAGTATCTATAAATGAGATTAATTTTTCAGGATCCTTTTCGAATTTTCCAGTCACGGATCTATAAGCTAGCTGAGCTCTACGAATATCCCTTAAATTTTCTACTACTTTGGCATATCGAGCTTCTTTTACTTTATTGAATCTTACAGGTCCCATAACAGAATTGAATACTAAGTATCCTAAAAACGCTATTACTGCCCACAGAACTAATTGAATAACAATTTTCATTTTATGATTTAGCTTTAAACATTAGTGTATACGCAAATCTACAATTTTTTTTTAATCGTAAAAGTTTATTGCCAAAAAATCATTACTATCTTTGATTTATTAACTAAAGTCAATACTTGACACTATAATTTTAATGAAGGAAAAAGAATTTTATGAGTTATTGAAGAATGATTTCCCGTTTGAACCAACATTGAAACAGGATATAGTTCTTCAAAAATTATCTCATTTTGCCCTAGCTGGATCAAAGGATTCTCTTTTTCTTTTAAAAGGCTATGCGGGTACAGGGAAAACAACATTGATAGGAACTTTGGTTAAAAACTTATGGAAAGCTAAGTTAAATGCCATTCTTTTAGCGCCAACTGGTCGAGCAGCTAAAGTGATTAGTAATTATTCAGGAAAACAAGCACAGACTATACATAGAAATATTTATTATCCTAAAAAGAATAAAAATGGAGGTTTAGCTTTTCAGCTTAAACAAAACAAAAGCCGTAATACAATCTTTATTATTGATGAAGCTTCAATGATTCCAGATACTCCAAGTGATAGTAAATTATTTGAGAATGGATCATTACTGGATGATTTAATGATGTATGTATATTCTGGATATAATTGCAAAATTCTTTTTATTGGGGATACCGCTCAACTACCTCCTGTAAAATTAGAAGTTAGTCCTGCTCTTAATCGAGATAATCTCGAAGTAGGATTTAACAAAGATGTCACTCAGATAGAATTAGATGAAGTCGTTAGACAAGCAGAAAATAGCGGGATTTTAATGAATGCAACAAGATTAAGAGAACTGCTTAATGATGGTTTTTATGATTCTTTTCAATTTCAGATATCTGGGTATCCAGATATTGTAAGGTTTATTGATGGTCATGAAATTATGGATGCTTTAAATGATGCGTACTCGAGCTCTGGTCATGAAGAATCGGTAATTATACTTCGATCTAATAAAAGAGCAAATGTATATAATCAACAAATTAGATCAAGGATACTTTTTCAAGAAGAAGAATTATCGGCAGGAGATTATTTGATGGTTGTAAAGAATAATTATTTCTGGTTGGATACTAAAAGTGAAGCTGGTTTTATTGCTAATGGTGATATAATCAAAGTGTTAGAGATTTATTCTATCAAAGAGTTATATGGTTTTAGGTTTGCAGAAGTAAAAATTAATATGGTTGATTACCCGAACCAAGAGCCTTTCGAGACAGTTTTACTTCTAGATACATTGGTATCAGAAACACCTTCGTTGTCATATGAAGAATCAAACAGGTTATACCAAGAAGTTATGAAAGATTTTGAAGGTGAGAAATCAAAATATAAGAAATTTATAGGAGTAAAAAACAATAAGTATTTTAATGGCTTACAAGTTAAATTCTCTTATGCAATTACTTGTCATAAATCACAAGGTGGACAATGGGATAGAGTTTTTATAGAGCAGCCCTATCTTCCTGATGGGATAAATAAAGATTATTTACGTTGGTTATATACTGCAATAACGAGAGCAAAGAAAAAACTCTTTCTTATTGGGTTTGGGAATGATTTTTTTGTTGAAAACTAGTATCTTTAGATGTTTATTAAAATATATCTAGGTTTTGGAAACTTTGTTAATAGTAAACAAAATATTTCAGTAGCCTTGAAAATCGATTAAAAAAAGTTATTTTTGCGATTCCTAAAAAGCAATAAATTTTGAACAAAAATACTCTAAAAACTATCGCGATGATTCCTGCGAGATATGCAGCTACGCGGTTTCCGGCTAAGCTAATGCAGGATCTCGGAGGGAAAAGTGTTATTACAAGAACATATGAAGCAACTGTTAATTCTGGACTTTTTGATTCGGTATATGTTGTGACTGATAGTGATATCATCTATAAAGAAATCACTTCTATTGGAGGTAATGCTATTATGAGTGTAAAAGAGCATGATTGTGGGAGTGATAGAATTGCCGAGGCAGTTGAGGATATGGACGTAGATATTGTGGTGAATGTACAAGGGGATGAACCATTTACCGATCGCGAAAGTCTTGAAAAAGTTTTAAGCGTATTTTATGAAAATGATTCAGATAATATTGATTTGGCCAGTCTAATGACTCCTATGGATGAATGGGATGATATCATGAATCCAAATAGTGTAAAAGTTATTGTAGATGAAAACAATTATGCATTATATTTTTCTCGTGCTCCTATCCCTTACCCAAGAGATAAAGAAATAAATCATGTATATCATAAGCATAAAGGAGTTTATGCATTTAGAAAACAGGCTCTTTTGGATTTTTACCATTTGCCAATGAGATCACTAGAGGCTTCAGAAAAGATCGAGTGTATTCGATATCTGGAATATGGTAAGAATATTAAAATGGTAGAAACAAGTCATGAAGGAGTCGAAATTGATACCCCAGAAGACCTTGAAAGAGCAAAAAAGATAATTAATAAAGAGAACTTATTGAAAACCGAACATACAACTGTACTTACTGAAGTACAAACTCCTAACCATAGAAACTTTCCAATGGTTCCAAAAGTAGTGTTTGGAAAGGGATGTTTTAATCAAATTAGTCAGATTATTTCTGATAAAAGAAATGGTATCGCTCCATTTATTTATTTGATAGATAATGTTTTTGAAAATAATACTTCTTTTATTGAAGAGAGGATACCATTATCAGCAACAGATGAAATAATTTATATTTCTACTGCAGAAGAACCTAAAACGTCACAAGTTGACAATATAGTTTCTAAAATTAAAAGTGATTATCAGTTTATCCCTAGTGGAATTATAGGAATAGGCGGTGGTTCAATATTAGACCTTTCAAAGGCTGTTGCTATTATGCTAACTAATCCGGGTAGTGCATCAAAGTATCAAGGATGGGATTTAGTTAAAAATAAAGCAGTGTATCACGTAGGTATACCAACAATTTCTGGAACTGGGGCAGAGGTATCTCGTACTACCGTACTCACAGGGCCAGAGCGCAAGCTAGGAATTAATTCTGATTACACCCCATTTGACCAGGTTATCCTCGACCCAGAATTAATAAAGGATGTTCCAAAAGATCAATGGTTTTATACAGGAATGGATTGTTATATACATTGTGTTGAATCTTTAGATGGCACATATTTAAACGCTTTTAGTCAAAGTTATGGTGAAAAAGCATTGGACTTATGTAATGAGATTTTTCTTGAAAACAATCTGACTAAAGAAGCTGCAGATGCTAAATTAATGATGGCTTCCTGGCATGGTGGAATGAGCATAGCATATTCTCAGGTGGGTGTTGCTCATGCAATGAGTTATGGATTAGCTTATGTTTTGGGAACAAAGCACGGAATTGGAAATTGTATAGTGTTTGATAAATTAGGGGAATATTATCCTGAAGGCGTAAAGGTGTTCAAAAAAATGAAAGAATATCACGGAATTACTTTGCCTACAGGGGTTTGTGCAAACATTACAGATGAACAATTAAATATAATGACTACGGTTGCACTTGGATTAGAGCCTTTGTGGGAAAATGCATTGGGTCCTAATTGGAAATCAAAAATAAATGCGGACAAGTTAAAAGAGATTTATCGCTCTTTGTAAATACAAATCTCAACTGATATTTTTATGAAGCGTTTATGGACTTTTGTATATTATAAAATCCTGGGATGGAAAATCATAGGAGATTTTAATGCAGATGATATAAAAAAATGCGTCGTTATTGCTGTTCCACATACTAGTTGGCATGATTTCTATGTTGGGTTGTTTATACGACAAGTAGCGAATATTAAAATTAGCTTTATGGCCAAAAAAGAACTCTTTAAATGGCCTTTAGGATGGTATTTTAAAAAAGTTGGAGGGATTCCTTTAGATCGTACTCCTGGTCAAAATAAAGTTGAAGCTATTGCAGAATTGTTTAAGAAAAGAGATGAATTACGTCTTACAATTGCACCCGAAGGAACCAGAAAAAAAGTTACAGAGTGGAAAACTGGATTTTACCATATAGCAAAAACAGCTGGAGTTCCTATAATTATGATAACTTTTGATTTTGGGAAAAAACAAAATGTGATTTCTCAACCATTTTATCCTACAGATAATATTGAAGAGGATTTTAAATTTATGTACGCATTCTTTAAAGGGGTTAAGGGTAAAGTTCCCAAGTATAGTTTTGATGTTGATTAAAACTTGTGTATTTTTTCTTCTTTGATTTTATCTTTTGGTTTTTCCTCCTTTGTATTTCCTCCCCCAAAAATTAATGCTGTACTAGAAAAAGTAGTGCCAAAGGTTTTGGCTGCATAATATACCTGTGAAATAGCATTTTCGGCCTGTTCATTTGTCAGCTCTTTTAATGGATGAATATATACAGACCATAAAATACCATTAGAAATTGCATATTTTACATCGAGTGCAGAATGAAAATTTGCCGTCATAGAATCAAGTAATAAGTCTTTGTCTAGATTTGACGATTCTGTAATAGGAGAAATAATTCTCATTCTATTGTTGGCTTCATCTGTTACACAAAGCATGGGGATTTGTTTGTATATAAATTTCCAATTTCCGGAGACTCCTCCCAATGTATCCGCTTCTTTATATATAATTTCTCGAAGCGTATTGTTGTCCATCTGTTGGGCATACGATATACTGCTTAAAAGAAGTATAATAACTATGAATAGGTTCTTCATACCGAGAGTGTTTCATATATAGTCGGTTTCATATACTAAACATAACAAAAATAGTCTTTATAATTAGTAGAGATTTTTGAGTGTGTAATGTTTAGTTAAATTTAATTAATTGTAAAAACTCCGGTAAACTCTATTTTTAATTTTGCATTATTTACAAGAGTTAAATTTGCTTGAATTGTGAAAATATTTTCTTCAGCCTTATTAATAATTATCTCTCCTTGGTTTGCATCAATGAGAATTCCATTTTCGGCTATGTATGCTCTTTCAATATAGAAAATACTGTTAGAGGGTGAGCTTCCTGAAAAAATGAATTTACCTGTAGAAAACATTGATTCATTTTCTACTTTTGGGGAGTATAAACTTGAATAAAAAAGATAAGTCTTATCCTTTAATTTTCCTTTTAAAACGAAATCATAGTTGTAGTGGTTAGGGGTAATGTCACTGACTCCAAAATCATTGATAAACGATTCATTAATTTTTATAAGTAGGTTGTTATAAGATATTTCATTTTCCAATCCTACTTGGATGTTGACTATATCGGGATCATCATTTGAACAAGATAAAAAAATAATAATCGAGAACGAGCTCAATAAATAAATAAGATTTTTCATGAAAAATTTTAGCTTTAGTATTTTGAAAAATATAACAAAAAAAAGAGTTTAGCATAGCTAAACTCTTTTTTTTGTTATATAATTGAATGTTATTTATAGACCGGCAAATGCAGCAAATGCTCCAGAATAGCTTAAAGTCAAAGTTACATCATTTTCAAATGTAAGGTTTGCTGTTACATTAAAAGTATTACCAGAACCTGCAACGACTACTTGACCTCCAGTAGCAAAACGAGTATTCTCTGTACCTACAGTTACCTCTGCAGCAGAAAAATAATATGTTCCAGCTTCAGGTTCAGTTCCACCAGAAACAAAATCAAAGGTACCAGGTTTAAAACCAGTTCCATCTGAAGGAGAAAATAATTCTAAATATACTTCAGTAGTAGTGGTACCATCAGAACCGCTAAGCGTAAAATCAGCATTGTGATGTGTTGTATCTGCACCAAAGTCTTCAAGAACAGCAGAAGTAATAGTTACTTGTTTTCCATCAAAAGTAATGCTTCCAGTATTAGCGACAGCTGCACCATCATCATCACTTGAACATGAAGAAAAAGTAACGACAGAAAGTAGACTAAATAAATAAATAAATTTTTTCATAATAATTGATTAAGGGTTTTAAAGGCGCAAATATAGTAAAATAATATTTTTAGATCTTTTGAAGTGGGATTAATGTGATTTTATTACCCTTCAGAAGAAGATTCTTCCATTGTGTGATATACATTCTGCACATCATCGTCTTCTTCTATTTTTTCTAAAAGCTTTTCAACATCTGCAGCTTGCTCTGGAGTTATTTTTTTAGTCACCTGAGGGATACGTTCAAAACCTGAAGATAAAATTTCTATTTCTCGGCTTTCTAATTCTTTTTGGATAGCTCCAAAGCTTCCAAAAGGAGCATAGATTAGGATCCCATCGTCATCCTGAAATACTTCTTCGGCTCCAAAATCGATAAACTCAAGTTCTAGCTCTTCTGGATCAATGCCTTCACCATTTATTCTAAAATTACAAGTATGATCGAACATGAATTCAACAGAACCAGATGTTCCTAAGTTTCCTTCACATTTATTAAAATAAGATCTAATGTTGGCAACGGTTCTGTTATTATTGTCTGTTGCGGTTTCTACCAAGATCGCAATTCCGTGAGGTGCATACCCTTCAAAAAGAACTTCTTTATAATCACCCTGATCTTTATCAGAGGCCTTCTTGATTGCTCTCTCGATATTGTCTTTAGGCATGTTCACAGATTTGGCATTCTGGATCACTGCTCTAAGGCGTGAATTAGAAGTAGGATCGGGTCCTCCTTCTTTTACCGCCATCACAATATCTTTACCTATTCGAGTAAACGCTTTAGCCATTGCCGACCAACGTTTCATCTTACGTGCTTTTCTGAATTCGAAAGCTCTTCCCATATGCTAAATTTAATATCTGAATACAAACATAAGTAGAATGCACTTTTTAACAAACCGAATTCATCAGAATTTATTCTTCTCCTTCAATTATGAGATCGATTGTTTTGGCAAGGTTGAAATCATTTTCGGTGATGCCTCCTGCATCATGAGTTGATAAACTAATTTGCAATTTGTTGTATACATTAGACCAATCTGGATGATGTTGTTGTGCTTCGGCTTCAAAAGCAATACGGGTCATCACCGAAAAGGCATCTTTAAAATCATTAAACTCGAATGTAGTGTGGATTGCATTATCATGATATTCCCATCCATCTACGCCTTTTAGTTTTTCTTGTATTTCTGATTCTGATAATTTTATCATAGTATGTGATTCTAATAATTTTTATTTTATAGTCCTAATTCATCTCTAAGCACTTCATCTTTATTATTATTTTTACCCCAATATGCCGATTTAATTCGCTTTATCTTTGTGGCTTTTGTTGTAAGCTCCTTTGCATTAGATCCAAAACCGCTTTTAAAGGTCTCTGTCCAACTTTCAATTTCATGGGGGAATGTAGTATTGAATGTAATACTAATACTTCGTTTGAGCTCAGGATATTTTAAGGTATATATAATTGTGCTACTTTGTTTTTCTATAGAAGCTTTGGCTGCATACGCTTTGATCTCTTTATGTCTTAATCTGGCATATTCAAAAGAAGGGATAGCTTTAATATCTCCCTGTGGTAAATTATCCGGATTGATTCTGATTTTTGTCCAAAGTTCGTTTTCTAAAATAGCTTTGTCCAACGAAAATTCTTGATCAGCTTCATTTTCAAAATAGGAGTGAGACTTCACATCAAATTGCTTTCTGTTATTTAGTTGTGCGTATACATGTCCACACCACTCCTGCATAGAACTTGATATTTTTATTGCGTGTTGGTTATCTGCTACCGGATAAAATGTGCTTTGCATAATAGAATATGGATAGATACCTGTGTTAAATTTTTTGGTAGCATTTAATTTTAATACAGGTACATTAGTATTGTTTTGATAATCCGCTTTTACTTGCTTTTTTGGTAAGAAATCTTCGGTAACATAAATTAATACAGCGGTCCCTTTTCTTATCTCTCCATACCGGGCTTGTTCTAATTGATATGAGGTTATTTCAGCTTCTCCGGCATACCAATACTTTTTAAAATTTTCTGAAAGCTCCTTAGTAGGATTAATGTCTTCTATTGTATTTTCTGTAATGGTTTTGGGTGAATTATCTGCTTTGATATTACTGCAGGCTATGATAACGAATATTCCCAGAGTCCCAAATATTAAAATTAACTTTTTCATGGTGTTTACTTTTAAAATGAAAGTTGAACAGGTCGTAATAACAAATCCCACTATCAAGTTAGATTAGTTCAACGTATTATTTTGGAATTTACGTTACCTGTATACTCCAAAATAAAGTGCCACTAAATTACAATAAAGCTATGGTGTGGCAATTGTCATTAACGTTTCGTAAACAAGATGTGTTGGTAATCCCATTACATTAAAATAGCTACCTTCTATATGGGATATTCCTATAAAACCAATCCACTCCTGTATGCCATATGCCCCAGCTTTATCTAAAGGGGTATATGTGTTTACGTAATATTCAATTTCTTCTGCAGTAAGTTTTTTAAAGGTTACTTTGGTGTTATGATTAACAATCAAGGTTTGTTTTGTGGTCTTAAAACATACCGAAGTGATAACCTCATGGGTGTCATCAGATAATGACGTTATCATTTTTATGGCTTCTTTATTACTTTTTGGTTTTCCTAAAGCTTTATTTTTGTGCCAAACAATAGTATCACTAGTAATTAAAATATCCTTTGGTTTTAGATTTGTGAAAACACTGGCTTTTAGTTTAGCCAGGTAATCAGAAATTTCTTCAGCCTTTAGATGATCAGGGTATATTTCTTCAACTTCTTTTACTTGAATAGTAAAATCTAAAGCCAAATCTTTAAAAAATTGCTGCCTTCTTGGTGATCCGGAGGCAAGAATAATGGTATAGTCTTTTAGGAAGTGATTTAACATAATTTATTTTAAGATAAACTGATAAAATAATAATGATATTGAAGCTATAATTAGTATAGTTTTTAAAATGAGTTGTTGTTGTTTTAGGTGTTTACTCGACTCAGCAGTAAAACTTCTAATCATAAAGTAGAGTAGTGGAGCTATGATTAGACCCAACACAAAAAGTACGGCATTACTATTCGAAAAAAGATAAGTATAGATATAATAAATCACAGCAGCAATTGGCAATATGGTTAGTATACCAACAAGTTTTATTGTGCGATCTTTACCCAGTGCAATAGGTATAGTTTTGATTCCAATATTATGATCTCTATCCACATGTATACAATCTTTAATAAGTTCTCTAAGTACAATAATCATAAAAGCAAAAATCGAATAATCTAATACGATAGAAAAAATGACAGTCTGAGAAGCTCTGTTTTTTTCTGTTATAGCGGGTAGTAAATCAAAAATACCTACCACAATTATACTTAATGCGGCTAATACACCTATGATTACATTTTTAAGAACAAGAATCTCCTTCAAATATGACGCATAAATATAAAATATACCCGAAATTATAATGAATAATGCAGCAAAACCAGGTCTTCCTATCAAATTGGCTAAGTAAAACCCGATTAAAACACCAATAACATTAAGAATGATAAATAATGTATTGGCAGATTTTTCCGGGATTTCTGGGTGTATCGTATTCTTTGAATTTGACCCTACCCGATTATAGATTTCAATTATAATATTGCCAGCTGCAGCAATACAAACTGTGGCAATTATAAGTAGACTAATACCAAAACCATTTAATGTAATAGCAACGCCAAAAGGCTCAAAAAGCCCATACTTAATACATAATTGAGCTAGAGAAATAATAAGTAAATTATCAAATTTTATGAGCTTTAAATAGGGTAGCATAGAAGTGATTAGTTAATTTGGAAGCAAATGTAATAATTAATACCAATTTTTGCAGTATTAACATTCATCTTCAAAACACCTATTTGTGCGAGTTTTGGGGAGTATTAACGTTAACGGTGGGTTAACGATTCTATTTTTTACTCTAGCTATGATCCTTTATTTTACATTTGATCATATCATCAATCAAAAAACGAATAGTTATTATACCAAAACCTTGAAAGCATCTAGATACAAAATTGTAATGGCGTTATGAAAAAACAAAAAATAAACATTCTTATTGTTACTTCTGTTATAGCTTTATTGGCATTATCTGGTATTCAAGGGTATTTAATTTATAATACATATCAATTAAAAAAAGATGTATTCATTAAAGAAACGAAAAAAACTGTATCCGGTATTGATAATACTAAAGAGATGGATTCTCTTACAGAGTTATGGTATAACTTATTAGCAGAAAACCTGGTAGCGTATAAAAAGAATAAATACCTCAAAAAGGATGTAACTACTAAGTTTAGGCCGTTTACTGACTCATTGAATACTGCTTTTAAGGAGTATTATACAAATGAGATGAACAAAGTTAACCTGGACTATGGCCTAAAATTTAAAAAAACAATACAGAGCATTGTTTTGTTTGATAATGACACTCGGGATACTGTTTTTTTTGACAAAGGAGGTAAGAATTATTTTTTGTTTGGAGAGGATTTTCTTGATCAGGATGGTATCTTAATCAGCAAAGCTCGATGGTTTACCGAACATGACTATGAAGAAGAAAGTATTGATGAAAATGGAGACAGAAAGATTTTTGATGCTACCCTGAATATAGAAATTAGGACAAAGGACACCATTAATATAATTGACTGGAAACGTATTGTTTTCAGACAAATGGCTAGTCTTTTTGTATTTTCGGTAGTATTATTACTATTTGTAGTTGGATTACTTTTTTATTCAATAAAGACCTTGATTTGGCAAAAGAAAATAGCAGATATACGAAATGATTTCATTAATAATATTACACATGAATTAAAAACCCCGTTAGCAACATTAAGTATTGCATCTAAAAGTTTAAGAAATAAAAAAATTCAAGATTCTTCATCATCATTTTCCAACGCTTTAGATGTTTTAGATAGGCAGAATAATCGATTACAAAAACTCATCGATCAGGTTATGAATAATGCGTTGGGGTCTGAAGATATTGTTTTGTCTAAGGAAAATGTTTCCGATACACTATATTTTCAAGAAGTTATAGATGATTTTAAGCTATCAGTTAAGGATAAAGAAGTTGATGTCAATACGGTCATAGAAAGTAAAGAAGTGAATCTTAATATCGACAAATTTCTATGTACAACTGCACTTCTTAATGTTTTAGAAAACGCAGTGAAGTACGGTAATGAAAAAGTTGAAATTAACTTAAGAACAGAACTCAAGAACAATGTATATGAGATTTCAGTCCAGGATAATGGTATGGGGATTCCGGAAAAGGAATATCATAAGGTTTTTGAAAAATTTTATAGAGTTACAACCGGAGATGTACATGAGGTAAAAGGTCTGGGCTTAGGGTTATTTTATGCAAATCAAATTGTTAAAGCTCACCAAGGCACCATTAAGTTAGAGAGTAAACCAAACGTTGGAACCACAATCATAATAACATTACCTACACTATAATCACAATGAAGCATATACTATTAGCAGAAGATGATTTTGATTTCGGAAGTATTCTAAAACAATATTTAGAACTTCATGAGTATACTGTTACTTGGGAAAAAAATGGAGAAGATGCCTTAGAGAGTTTTAGTAAAAATGATTTTGATATATGTGTATTCGATGTAATGATGCCAAAAATGGATGGTTTTACACTTGCAGAAAAGGTAATAGAAATTAAACCAGAAATTCCTTTTATTTTTCTTACCGCTAAGAAAATGAAAGAAGACAGGATAAGAGGTCTAAAGCTAGGAGCAGACGATTATATCGTGAAACCTTTTGAAGCCGATATTTTAGTGCTAAGACTTCAGAATATTTTAAAAAGAACCGGAAAATTTCTACCTAATAAAGAAGAAGCTGTGACTATCGGTAGGTATCGTTTTGAACCGATTAATCATCAATTGAAATTTGAAAAAGAATCTCAACGTTTAACCGAAAAAGAAAGCATTTTGATACAGTATCTGTGGGAGCATAAAAATAAAATGATAAAGAGAGAAGATTTGCTGAGCGATGTTTGGGGTAATGATGATTTTTTCTCTGGCCGAAGTATGGATGTGTTTATTAGTAGGTTAAGAAAGTATTTTAAGCAAGATCAACATATCGCTATAGAAAGTGTAAGAGGAGTAGGACTTATTTTTAGAATAGAATAACTAATATCAATCGAAATCATCAATCATCAATCAAAAAACGAACATTATGAAGAAAATTAATAAACCATGGATAGTAGTCAGTTTATTTACTATTGTTTTATCATTTATTTTAATACTTAGGGATCAAATCCATGAAAC
The DNA here is from genome assembly GCA_947503835.1 of uncultured Aquimarina sp. Lineage (GTDB taxonomy): Bacteria > Bacteroidota > Bacteroidia > Flavobacteriales > Flavobacteriaceae > Aquimarina. The sequence continues at coordinate 460,635 of CANNFM010000002.1, read as the reverse complement.
TTTATCTAATCAAGGGTTTGATACTTATGCAGAGGGTATAAGTTTAAGACTTATCGTTAATGTTGTATTGATAATAGGTGCTTTGATACTCATTAAAAAATTTAATTTATCAGATCTCGCCGGAATTGGAAATTTTAAAACCAAGCAGTGGTTGTTATTAATTTTTCCTCTTTATGTAGTTGTTCTAAATTTCATGAATTTAGATGAAATTCAAGATGCTAGCTGGTTAAACTTTGCCTTGTTTCTCGTATATGTGCTCTCTATTGGATTTTCTGAAGAACTTTTACTCAGAGGTTTTTTACAATCCTATTTGATCAAAATATCAAAGAAAACAAAAAGGAATACCGTTTTTGCGGTAATAGGATCGGCATTCATCTTTGGGTTGTTGCACCTTATACATTTTGATAAAGGAATCTATGGCGAATTAACACAGGTAGGTTTTGCTACTTTTCTTGGTGTTATGTTCGGAGGAATTTTACTAAGAACTAATAATATGTTTGGGATTGCTATACTGCATGCGCTTATTGATTTTGCCGCTAAACTAGATGGTGTAGGAATCCCTATGGATTTTAATAAGATTATAGAAGAAGATTCTCTTAGTAATAGTGTATTAATTATAATCATTTTATTACCGTGTTTCATCTACGGTTTAATACTACTAAAAAAAGTCAAACCAAGTACAATACAATAATTATCAGTCATCAATCTTTCTCAAAAGTCTGAGAATAAAAAAAACGAATAATCATGAAAACATTAGTTTTAATTTTAGTGAGCCTAATTATAGGTTTACTTTCAACAAAAGCACAGACAACAACAACTTCTTCTAGTTCATCCACAAAAGTAACCGTAAGTGTTAATGATGATGAGAAAGATTACTATCGATCATTTGCCATAATTGATATGGATAATTTTTTTAGGGTAAAAATTAAGTTCATAGAATCACTCCAAAATGATGTGAGATTATATCTTATTGATCAGTTTGGGAAAGAGAATATGATATTTGATTCTGAAACATATGTATGGAGAAAAGAATTAGAGAATGAAGAGATGTATGAAGTGCGACTTAAAGAAAACAGATTACGAATTAATGTAAACAAAGAATTAGCATCTGATAAATTACTGAAAAAGTTCAAACAGATGGGTAAAGAGCTTAAATCTTTAACTTCAAAAAAAGAAAATTAGTAAATCATCAATCAAAAAATGAACATCATGAAAACAATTATCTGCATATTAAGTATTGTATTTGCCACCGCTGTGGGGAATGCGCAAAAAACATCTAATCCTAAGGTTACCATAAGTTATTCTAATGATGAACCAGGAGACAAAAATTATAAGGTTAACATTTCTATTACAAACAATGATGATTTGTATACTTTGAAGGCTAGTTTCCCAACATCAAAAACAGAAAAATTAATGAAGTTTCTAAAAGGACATTTAGAAACCGAAATGACGAAAAATGGCTCTGGATATACCTGGATCTATACCGTTAAAGGTAATGTGGGCCATACTGTAAAATTGAAGAAAGGAAAACTCGATGTTTTTGTAGATAAGAAGTATATCTCTGCGGATCTTGTAGAAGATTTCATAGATATCTTTAGCGATCTAAAAGACATTGTAAAAGAGTAATTGTAATCTACTTTTTGATTTAAATTATGTTCGATCCGAATTAAAAAATGAACCCTATCGGTGATGATAGGGTTCATTTTTTAATATGGTAAACCCTCTGTAGAGTTGTTCAATAAAAAATAAACGAATCATTTGATGTGAAAATGTCATTTTAGATAAAGATAACTTCCCATTTGCTCGATGATATACCTCTGGACTAAAACCATATGGGCCACCTATTACAAAGATTAGTTTTTTGATACCGCTATTCATATGTTTTTGTAATAGATCAGAAAAGCCAATAGAATCGTATTGTTTTCCATTTTCATCCAACAGTATCAAAACATCAGAATTCTCAAGTTTATCTAATATCAACTTTCCTTCTTTTTCTTTCTGTAGTGATTCACTTAGATTTTTAACATTTTTTAGATCGGGTATAACTTCAAAATTGAATTTAATATAAAAACCTAACCTCTTGATATAGTTATTGATGAGGTCTTCTAATTGTTTATTATCTGTTTTTCCTATGGCTAATAATGTAATGTTCATTTTTTCAGTTTCATATGTAATAAAAAGCTAAAATTTAGCTTCTCTACAGTTGTATAGACATCGTATAATGATAGTGTATTGAAGCGGCTTGACATCTTATTTTTGTTTCCGCCTTCATACTTCCGACTTCTTTTTTTACATTAGCAAAAATAACCATTCAATATGATTAGTGAAACCCAATTTAATAAAGAAATTGATTTAATCATTGCTAACGCAATTCGAGAAGACATAGGAGAAGGTGATCATAGTTCATTGGCGTGTATTCCAAAATCAGCAACCGGAAAAGCTAAACTATTGGTTAAGGATGAAGGAATTCTGGCTGGAGTAGATTTTGCAAAACAAGTATTTAATTATGTTGATCCGGATATGAAAATTGAGGTTGTAATAGAAGATGGAACACCAGTAAAATATGGGGACATTGCTTTTTATGTTTCTGGGAGCTCACAATCCATTCTTAAGGCTGAGCGATTGGTGCTTAATGCAATGCAACGTATGAGTGCAATAGCAACAAAAACGAGCCATTTTGTCAAACTTTTAGAAGGTACTACGACCAAAATTCTCGATACGCGTAAAACTACTCCCGGAATTAGAGCGCTAGAAAAGTGGGCGGTAAAAATAGGAGGAGGAGAGAATCATAGGTTTGCTCTTTATGATATGATAATGCTAAAAGATAATCATATTGATTTTGCAGGTGGGATCACTAATGCAATAGAGAAAACCAAAAAATACCTTATAGAACATAATCTTGATCTTAAAATCATTGTAGAGGCACGTGATCTTAATGAAATTAAAGAAATACTCAAAACACCAGGAGTATATCGTATATTGATAGATAATTTTAATTATAACGATACAAAAAAAGCTGTAGAACTTATAGGGGATACTTGTCTTACCGAATCTAGTGGAGGGATTAATGAGAATACAGTACGAAAATATGCAGAATGCGGGGTAAATTATATTAGCAGTGGTGCCTTAACACATTCGGTGTATAATCTGGATTTAAGTTTGAAAGCGATATAATGTATGTCTAAAACAGTAGAAGATAAACTGAATAAGATTCCTGTAATCAATTTTTTAGTTAAATTCGGGAAAAAGCTTATTCTTCCTGGCTTTGAAGGATTGTCTGTATATGATTTAATAGAAATTTATACCATCGGAATTGTAAAAGGTACTTTTTCTGCTCGAGCCGGTGCAATATCATGGAGCTTTTTTCTATCCTTGTTTCCATTTTTATTATTTCTTTTAAATCTAATTCCCTACGTTCCTATCGATAACTTTGAAAATGATTTTTTTGAATTTATAAACGGGGCTTTGCCTAAACAATCGTCAGATTTTTTTTCTGGAATTTTTGAAGATATTGCTTCTAACCCCAGAGGAGGATTATTGTCTACAGTATTTATACTCTCGATTTTATTTATGACCAACGGGATTAATGCAGTTTTTTCTGGTTTTGAATATTCTTATCATGTTAATCTTAATCGAAATTTTTTACGACAATACATAGTTGCACTAGGGGTGTCAATTATTGTGGCATCGTTATTGTTAATTACCGTGATAGGAACTTTATATTTTTCATATTTAGTAGATGATTTAAACACGATGGGAGTAGTAGACGATACCGTTTTTTGGTTAACCATAGGCAAATATGCATTATTTGTTTTTATGATATTTGTAATCGTTGCAACATTATTCTATTTTGGCACTTCAGAAGGAAAACAGAATACATTTTTTTCGCCTGGGGCTTTTATGACCACTTTATTAATCATCATAACAACCTATCTATTCGGGATATATATTGATAATTTTTCGAATTATAATCAGTTGTATGGTTCTATAGGTGCAATGTTGATTTTAATGTTATATATATGGCTTAATGCAAACCTTTTGTTATTAGGTTTCGAACTTAATGCATCATTGATCCAGTTAAGAAAAAATTTTGATACATAATTATACTAATACTAACACTTAAATAATTTTTTAAAAATGAAAAAACTTAGCATATTATTTTTTATCTTAATGTCGATTAATTCTTTTCAAGCGCAAACTAAAGTTGGCGATGCCACATTACCTAATAAAGTAGTGTTTAGTGGCGATGATTTAGTAATTAATGGAGCAGGTATAAGAGAGAAATTCTTTTTTGATATTTATGCAGGAGGATTATATCTAAAGAAAAAAAGTAGTGACGCAAAAGCAATAGCCGATGCAGATGAAACTATGGCGATTAAACTACATATCTTATCTGGTATGATGTCTAGAAGTAAAATGGCTGGTGCATTACGAGATGGGTTTAAAAAATCTACGAACGGAAATATGGCCCCTTTAAATGATAGGATAGAAAAATTTATTAGCTTTATTAAAGACGAAATAGAGGTGAATCAGATTTATGATATTGTATATGAAAAAGGAAAAGGAAGTGTGATTTATAAAGATGGTCAAGAGAAAGGATATGTTAAAGGATTAGACTTTAAAAAAGCACTCTTTGGAATTTGGCTCGGAAATAAACCTGCCGACAAAAATCTTAAAAAAGGAATGTTAGGTTCTTAATAAAGATTCTAGAAATTGATTTTATAGGACAAAAGGTACGATTTTAACGATAAAAAACACATATTCGTCATTTTTTATATGTTTTTACTATGCAGGCATAGTAAGATATAGTATATTTACGCAATTTTAAAACGTAGTTATTAATTACCCCGCATAAATTATATTATATGTTCAAAAGAATTACTGTAGTACTAGTGGCATTAATTTCACTTTCTACCGCTACTGCGCAAATTAGAGTTGGTAAAGCTATTTTACCCTATGAAGAGAATTTTGCTGAGACCGATCTAAAACTAAACGGTGCCGGTATGAGAGAAATGTTATGGATTGATTTGTACGCTGGAGGTCTTTATTTACAAAATAAAAGTAATGACCCAAAGGTAATATTAGATGCAAATGAAACTATGGCAATTAAATTAAATATCGTTTCTGGTTTTGTGACGCAAAAGAAAATGATCAAAGCCGTAAGAGATGGTTTTACTAAAGCTACTTTTGGTAATACAAAAGCACTTGATGAGAGAATAAATAAATTTATTAGATTCTTTTCTGAGCCTATAGTGAAGAATGACATTTTTGATATTGTTTATGTTAAAGATAAAGGTGTAAAAGCTTTTAAGAATGGAAAAGAGCTGGGAATAGTGGAAGGACGTGATTTTAAATACGCATTGTTTAAAATTTGGCTTGGTGAAGAACCAGCTAGTGAAGGAATCAAAAAAGGAATGCTTGGTATACAATAGTATGCCTTATCAATACATATTATAAAAGGCTATCTTAACTAAAGAGGTGGCCTTTTGTATTAATTTTATACAGAAAACCTATTAAAAATAAATTATTATAATATTACATACTATGAATTTTTTTAAAGTACTTCTTGTTTCGTTATTCTTGTTATCTATAACAGCTAATGCCCAGCATCAAATTGTGGGTAAATGGAAAACAATAGATGACAATACCGGAAAAGAAAGATCTATTGTAGAAATCTATAAAAAAGGAGATAAAATCTATGGTAAGATTACTCGCGTTTTAGATGAATCAGAACGAGGGAACCTTTGTGAAGAGTGTAAAGGGAGTGATTATAATAAGCCAATCGAAGGAATGGTAATACTAAAAGGTTTAGAAAAAGATGGTGATGAATACGAAGATGGTACTATTCTAGACCCTGAAAACGGAAAAGTATATCGTTGCAAAATTTGGATCGATGAGGATAATCCTAATGTGCTAAATGTTAGAGGCTACATAGCTTTTCTATATAGAACTCAACAATGGTTAAAAGTTTAACATTTCTTTAATGTTAGTTTTTTAAGTTTTCTAGTACTAAACCTAGGTAATCTTAAAAAAACTAAACCATGAATAAAATAATTACCCTAATTGCCATATTGTTTGTTTCTAATATAACTATAGCACAAATAAGAATTGGAGATGTAGTTGTTCCTGAGAAAGTTAATTTTGATGGAGAAGAATTAAACTTCAACGGAGGTGCTATGAGAAAAGTTTTATCTTTTAAAACTTATGCTGGTACACTATACACTAAAGCGAAGTATGCCGACGATAAAAAAGTACTAGACTCAGATGAGACGATGGCTATTCGTCTAAACATTGCATCTAAGAAAGTTACTAATGAAAGAATGATCAAAGTCTTTAAAAAAGGATTTGATGATGCTATGTTTGGAAATACGCAAAGTTTGGATGCCAGAATAGATGATTTTCTTAAGCTTTTTGATTCTCCAATGCAAATCAATGACTTTTATGATTTGGTTTACCTTAAAGGAAAAGGTATAAAAACTTATAAAAACGGAAAAGAACTTGGGTTTATTGAAGGACGTGATTTTAAATATGCACTATTTAAAATATGGTTAGGAAATGAACCAGCATGCGAAATTATTAAAGGAGGTATGCTTGGATTAGGTAAGTAACATCTAGCATAAAATATAATACTGTCCGACATAAAACCTATGTCGGACTTTTTTATTCTCAACATACGCTTTTTTCTATCGGTTAAACTTGTATTTTTGTTTCATAAACTTAACTATTCTACTATTCAGTAATTGGTAATGTCATATTTTATAGACGTAATTCTTCCTATACCTCTTGATAAAGAGTTCACGTATTCTATTAATAAAAATGAAGCAGTTTTTCTAAAGCCAGGCATGCGAGTAGCTGTTCAATTCGGAAAAAGTAAAATATATGCAGCCTTGGTAACCAGAATTCATCAAAATCCACCACAGGTATATGAGGCCAAAGAGATAGAACATATTCTTGATGAATCACCGATTGTTACCGATAAGCAATTAGAGCTTTGGTCATGGATTTCTGGGTATTATATGTGTACTAGAGGAGAATTAATGAGGGCTGCTCTTCCTAGCGCATTTTTATTAGAAAGTGAAACCATAATCCTTAAAAATGATAAAGCGTCTATAGATGAGTCTCTTTTAAAAGATGATGAATTCTTGATTTATGAAGCACTTCAGTATCAGAGTTTACTTCGTATACAAGAGGTGATGAATATTGTAAGTAAGAAAAGTGTACTTCCAGTTATAAAAAGATTAATAGAGAAAGAAGTTATTACTGTTCAAGAAGAGATTTATGAGCAGTATAAGCCAAAACTAGTGAGGTACGTAAAGCTTAACCCTAATTATACGAGTGAAGAATCGTTAAAATCGTTGTTAGATTCAATGAATCGAGCACCTAAACAGAGAGAAGTGTTAATGCACCTGTTTACGTTACAAGCAAAAACCGCTAAATCTGTTAAAGCAGCAGATTTGATGAAAGTATCAAACGCTACATCGGCTGCAATAAAAGCATTAGTGGATAAAGAGATTCTGCAAGAATATACACTGCAAACAGATCGCATAGATTATAAGGGAGATGCTGATGCAGATACCAAAGAACTTAATGAATATCAATTTCAGGCTTTTAATGAAATACAAACTGTTTTTAAAGAAAAAGAAGTTTGTTTATTGCATGGTGTTACTTCTTCTGGAAAAACAGAGATTTACGTAAAACTAATTGAAGAAGTTGTTAACGCTGGAAAACAGGTGCTGTATTTGTTGCCAGAGATTGCCTTGACAACCCAATTGATTACAAGATTGCAGGAATATTTTGGAGAAAAACTCACGGTATACCACTCTAAATATTCGGTTAATGAGAGAGTAGAAGCATGGAACAATGTTAAGGATGAAAAATCTAAAGCTCAAGTCGTTATTGGTGCTAGATCGGCTATATTTCTTCCGTTTACTAACCTTGGGTTGATCATTGTCGATGAAGAACATGAAAGTTCTTTTAAGCAGTATGATCCGGCACCAAGATATCATGCCAGGGATACTGCAATAGTTTTAGCTAAAATGTTTCAGGCAAAGGTAGTTTTAGGTTCGGCTACACCGGCTCTTGAGACCTATTATAATTCAAAAGATGGAAAATATGGATTGGTACAGTTAACCAGGCGGTTTGGTGATGTCCTGATGCCAGAAATTAATTTGGTAGATATAAAGACCAAGTATAAGAAAAAGGAAATGACAGGTCATTTTAGTGATACACTACTTGAAGGTATCCAAGATGCACTCAAAGAAGGAGAACAGGTCATTCTTTTTCAAAATAGGAGAGGGTATTCCCCTGTTATAGAATGTAATACTTGCGGTCATTCACCTCAATGTCCTAATTGCGATGTAAGTCTTACTTTTCATAACCACAGAAACCAATTAAGGTGTCATTATTGTGGGTATAATATGGCGATGTTACAACAATGTATGGCATGCAATAGTACAGAGTTATCGACAAAGGGTTTCGGAACAGAACAAATAGAGAAAGAATTACAAGAAATTTTTCCAGAACATGCAATTGGCAGAATGGATCAAGATACAACAAGAGGTAAGTATGGATATGAAAAAATAATAAATCAATTTGAACAAGGTGAAATAGATGTTTTAGTAGGTACACAGATGTTATCTAAAGGATTAGATTTTAGGAATGTGAGCCTCGTGGGTATAATGAATGCTGATAATTTACTTAATTTCCCTGATTTTAGAGCACATGAGCGTAGTTTTCAATTAATGCAGCAGGTATCCGGTAGGGCAGGTAGGACTAAAAAAAGAGGGAAAGTATTGATTCAGACATATAACCCTTTTCATCAGATTCTTCAACAGGTATCAGTTAATGACTACTTGGGTATGTATAAAGATCAAATTGAAGAAAGACATCAGTATAAATATCCTCCTTTTTACAGGTTAATTAAAATAACAGGGAAACATAAAGACTATAATAAGGTAAATGATGCGATGAATTGGTTAGCTACCTCTTTGAAGAATGTTTTTAATGAAAATGTACTTGGTCCGGAGTTTCCACCTATTTCAAGAATAAGAAATCAGTACCATAAGAATATACTAGTAAAAATCCCTCAAGGACAATCTTTATTGAAAACTAAAGAAGTTATAAAAAAGATCCAGATTTCATTTGCAAGTATTAAAGAATTCTCTGGAGTGCGAATAATAATAAATGTAGATAACTACTAAAATTAAAAATCCCGCTAACGTAGCGGGATTATATATATTATTATAGTAATAAAATTTATTCTACTGTCTTAATTGTTTAAAGCCTCTATTAATGAATGCTTTTTGTGTCTGCTAAGAGGTATCTTCTCATCTGCAATTTCTATATTACGACTGTTATAGCGCTCTACCTTATCCAGGTTAACGATATAGGATTTATGAATTCTTAAAAAACGATCAGCAGGTAACTGAGCTTCGAAAGATTTCATAGTAGCCAAAACAACGATAGGATCACCTTCTTCCATGATCAGCTTTACATAATCACCCAAAGCTTCAACATATTTGAGTTGATTTAGAAAGATTTTACGTTTTTTTAGATTACTTTTTACAAAAATATAATCATCATCTTCAATGATAGCACTTTCTGAGCCTAAACGAGACATACTAAGCGCTTTTTCAACAGCTGCATTAAATCGATCTTTCTTAAGAGGTTTTCTTAAATAATCTACAGCATCATAGTCAAAAGCTTTAAAAGCATATTTTGTTTTCCCGGTAACAAAAATTATATGTGGTTTGTTTTCCAAATCATCCAAAAGGTCAAAACCAGTAAGTATTGGCATTTCTATATCCAGGAATAATAAGTCTACTTGAGTATCAAGTAAGCCGTTTTTAGTTTCAATAGCATTGTTCCATTCTGCCACTAGTTCTAGTGACGGATGTTCGTCTATAAGCTTAACTATAGCTAGTCTTTGAAGGCGAGAATCATCTACTACCGCACATTTTAATTGTGATTGTTCCACTTGCATAGGTTATATATTCCGAATACAATATTAATGAATATATATTGTTTCCACAAACAATTTAGGCTTTTTATCGATAAAAATAGTGTTTCATCGAGGTGATTTTTATGTTTGAAAATCGAAAAAATAGTCTTACTTTTGCAGCCAATTTTAATTTAAACTTAGATTTTTATGAATCAATACGAAACTGTTTTCATCTTGAATCCCGTTTTATCTGAAGAACAGATAAAGGAAACAGTTAAGAAATACGAAGACATTCTTGTTTCTAATGGTGCCAAGATGATATCAAAAGAGGATTGGGGGCTTAAAAAGCTTGCATACGCAATCCAACACAAAAAAAGTGGTTTTTATCACTTATTTGAATACCAGGTTCCTGGTGAAGCAATCAACGCTGTAGAAGTTGAATTTAGAAGAGATGAGCGAGTGATGCGCTATCTTACTGTACGTCTTGATAAGCATGCGATTGCTTGGGCAGAGAAAAGAAGAACTAGAAACAAACAAAAAGCTTAATTATGTCATCTATAGAACAACAAGCTAAAGGAAAAAAAGACGGAGAGATCAGATATCTTACCCCTCTTAATATAGATACAACGAAAAATAAGAAGTATTGTCGTTTCAAAAAGTCAGGAATCAAGTATATTGATTACAAAGATCCTGATTTCTTAATGGCATTTGTAAATGAGCAAGGTAAATTATTACCTCGTCGTCTTACAGGAACTTCATTAAAATACCAACGTAAAGTAAGTGTAGCTGTTAAAAGAGCTAGACATTTAGCTTTAATGCCTTACGTAGGTGATTTATTAAAATAAAATTCGTCATAACATTATGGAACTTATATTAAAGAAAGACGTTGAGAATCTAGGATTCGCAGACGATGTAGTAGAAGTTAAAAATGGTTATGGACGTAACTATTTAATACCTCATGGATTTGCATTATTAGCAACTCCTTCTGCAAAAAAAGCACTTGCTGAGACATTGAAGCAACGTGCATTTAAAGAGAAGAAAGAGATTGAAGATGCACAAAAAGTAGCTAAAAAACTTGGCGCATTAGAGATTAAGATTTCTGCAAAAGTAGGATCTGGAGACAAATTATTTGGTTCTATTTCTAATGCTGATGTTGCCGAAGCTTTTGCTAAAGGTGGTGTAGAGATTGAGAAGAAGTTTGTTACTGTACCTGGAGGGACTATAAAACGTCTGGGTCAATACGAAGCTTCAGTTCGTCTTCACAGAGAAGTAATTGCTCCTGTTGCTTTTGAGATTGTTGCTCAAGCAAAGTAAATTTGAAAAGACGGTTAATAACTGTTTTATAATATTAGAAAAAATCGCTCAGATGAGCGATTTTTTTATTTTAAATTTATAGGTAATTCACACAAATTTGTAATCGATGAAAAAAATTATCTTATTATTTTTTGTATTTATTGCTACTGCAATAAATGCTCAGGTTACTACTTCTAATATTTCGGGTGTAGTATATGACAATAGTAATCAGTTGCTTCCAGGGGCAAATATTACCGCCGTACATCAACCTACCGGAACATCTTACGGCGGAGTTACTAACTTTGATGGGCGATTTGATCTTATCAACCTTAGAGTTGGAGGGCCTTATAGACTTACTATTAGCTATGTTGGTTTCAAAAAGCAACTAATTGATGATATTTCGCTTCAATTAGGGCAAACATTTAATTTAGATGTGGTGATGGTTGAAGATGATAATCAACTTGAAGAAGTGGTGATTACCTCTAATAAGAGTACCACTTTTAGTAGTGAAAGAACCGGGGCAGAAACAAATATCGGTAATAGAGAGTTAAAAGCGTTGCCTACAATCACACGTTCTGCAGCAGATTTTTATCGATTAGAACCTACAGCATCCAGTAATGGTTCTTTTGGAGGTAGAAATGACCAGTTTAATAATTTTAGTTTAGATGGATCGATCTTTAATAATCCATTTGGGTTGGATGCAGCTACACCAGGAGGACAAACTAATGCACAGCCAGTTTCCTTAGATGCGATTGATCAGATACAAGTGGCTACAGCTCCATACGATGTAACTCAAGCAGGGTTTACAGGAGCATCGGTAAATGCTGTTACCAAGAGCGGAACGAACCAATGGAAAGGAACTGTATACGGATTCTATCGTAATCAAGACATGACCGGCGACAAAGTGGGTGATGATGATATTATTGTTCCCGATTTAACACAAGCTCAATATGGAGTTAGTGTAGGTGGGCCAATCATAAAAAATAAGTTATTCGTATTTGGTAATTTTGAAAGAGATGATCGTGAAGACTTAGGGTCGAACTTCTTGGCGGCTAGATCCGGATTAACCGGAGCCAATGTGTCCAGAGTGTCTGCAGAAGATTTAGATTATGTATCCCAGCAATTAAGTGCATTAGGATATGAAACAGGGCCTTTTGAAGGATATACACACGATACCGAATCTACAAAGGGGATATTAAAGTTAGATTGGAATATTAATGATAAGCATCGCATGGCATTAATTTATAACTTCTTAGATGCCTCTAGAGATCTTCCCGCTAATCCCGAAGCTATAGGAAGAAGAGGACCGGATTTAACAACATTGCAATTCAGAAATTCTGGTTATAGAATTAATAATAAGATCACTTCTTTCTTGGTTGAATTAAACTCTAGTTTTAAAGGTAATATTAGTAATAAATTTCAGGCTGGATATACTTTCTTTGACGACAGCAGAGATCCTTTTTCTGCACCAGCACCACCAATTAATATTCAACAAGATGGTGTGCGATATATAGTTGCAGGTCATGAGCCTTTTTCAATTAATAATCGACTAGAACAAAAGGTGTTTCAGGTGACTAATAATTTAAATATAGTAACAGGAGATCATACACTTACCTTTGGAGGTACTTTCGAACGGTTTGAATTTGATAACTCTTTTAATTTAGGGGTGTATGATTTTGGTGGAGATGAAGATTTAGGTCTTGGGCCTGTGAGTACATTCTTCGATGCATTTCAAAGTGTAAGAATAAATGCTGCTTTACCGGGTACTAGTTTTGAGGATGCTATTAATAATGGAACCATAGCCGCAGCTTTAGCTAATGCACAGAATAATTTTGATACAAACAATGCATTAGATCGTTGGGCGTTGGCAGAAACTAATGTTGGGCAATTTGCACTATATGCTCAGGATAAATGGAAAGTGAATGATAAACTAACAATTACGTATGGACTTAGGATAGATCAACCGTTGTATTTTGATACAGAAGATAAAATTGCCGAAAATATAGAAAGAGCAGCTGGAGGAACATTTCCTGATGGTAATTATCAACCAGGAATTACCTATTTTGATGAGAATGGCGCGCCGACTCAGTTAAATAGCTTGGACTTACCAACCAGAAAGCTTTTAGTGTCTCCAAGATTTGGGTTTAACTATGACGTAAAAGGAGATAAAACTTTCCAAATACGTGGGGGTACAGGTATTTTTACAGGCCGTCTTCCTTTTGTATGGATCGGAAACCAAGTGGCTAACCCTAATTTCTTTTTCTATACGACTACGGCACCAAACTTCAGATTTCCACAGGTATGGAGAAATAGTCTAGGTGTTGATTATAGATTTAAAAATGGGATTGTGGCATCTACAGATCTTATCTATACAGAGGATGTGAATGCACAAATGGTTCGAAATTATGGGTTAGGAACACCAACGGGTACACTTAATGGTGTAGATAATAGAAGTGTCTATTTACCTTCGGATAGAGCACTTAACGAATTTGGAGGTCCAACAAATGCCTATGTGTTTACCAATACTAATGTCGGATATTCTTTTAATTGGTCTTTTAAATTACAAAAGAACTTTAGTAATGGATTATTTGCAAGTATTGCATACAATTTCTTAGAAGCTAAAGATGCAAGTTCTTTAGATGCAGAAATTTCTAGTGATGCTTTTGATAGAAATCCGGCGTTAGGGAATGTGAATCAAGCGGTAGAAACTAGGTCAAGATATGGTGATAAGCATAGAATTGTTGGGCAAATCAACAAAGCGTTTAGTTATGGTAAAAATAAAGAATGGAGAACATCGATAGGAGCTTTTTATGAATATGCGCAAGGAGGAAGATTTTCGTATACGTACTCTGGAGATATTAACGGAGATGGTTCGCCATTAAACGATTTGATTTATATTCCTACACAAGAAGATTTAGCAACGTATAATTTTAGTGGAAATGCTGCCGAGCAACAAGAGCAGAGGGTAGCTTACGAAGCCTATATCCAACAAGATGATTATTTAAGTGATCGTAGAGGTAGTTATGCAGAGAAATATGCAATATTAAGCCCTTGGAAAGGACGTTGGGATGTGAAATTATTACAAGACTATGATTTTCAAATAGGAGATAGAACGAATACGATACAGTTAAGTTTAGATATTCTAAATTTTGGTAACCTGTTAAGCTCTGATTGGGGGGTTATAGAGGTTCCTGTTAATGATCAACCTATAGGGGTTTCAGTAGATACAACAGGTACACCTGTTTATAATTTTGATACTTCTCAAACAAAAACATTTGCAAATGACTTTAGTTTAGATTCTAGGTGGCAAGCGCAAATTGGTCTACGGTATATCTTTTAAAAAAGAAGATAACTTTTTGTAATTTGTTTAAAATCTATCTACCTCCAAGAGCAGATAGATTTTGCTTTTTAATATAAAGATAAGATGTATGCTAAATGCTTGTGTATACTGTTTCAAATTCATCTTTTTATAATTACTTTTGCTTTCAATTTTTTTAGAATGAAGTATCAGAGATTAAGCAAAGAACAATTAGACGAATTGCATACAGAGTTTATCAACTTTTTGGCAACACAGTCTATTACGGCAGAGGAGTGGGATGATATTAAAACCAGTACACCTCATGTTGCAGAAGAGGAAATCGATATTTTTAGTGATTTAGTATGGGAAAAAGTCTTGACTGGAGCACAATATTTGGAGCACTTCTCGAAGGATCAGATTCATTTATTCGAATTGCAAGAAGATCAGATGCATCTTATAGCTGTTAAAGTTAATAACGAGTTGATAGATGTTACAACAGAAGATGGTTACGATTGGTTACGAAGTAATTTGTTAAATGATGATGTAGTGTTTTATAATGCCTCTAAAGAGTATAGCGATGATAAGAATCTTGATAAATTTAAACTGATCCAGCAAGGAGCAACTATTACAAAAGGAGAATTGTATCATTATTTTGAAAGATTGGTTAACGAAAATAAATAATGAAAGCAGGTGGTTTCTATTTTAAAATCACTATTTATAAAATCATAAATTTGAAGTTTTAGATGTTTACTTTCTAAAATATTAAACTAATACAATGGCACAAAAACCATCAATACCAAAAGGAACGCGTGATTTTTCGCCTATAGAAGTAGCGAAAAGGAATTATATTATTGATACGATCAAGAAACAATTTCGATTATTTGGTTTTCAGGCTATAGAAACTCCCAGTTTTGAGAATAGTGATACTTTAATGGGTAAATATGGCGAAGAAGGAGATCGACTAATATTTAAAATATTAGAATCTGGTGAGTATTTTGAAAAAGCTAAAAGCAAAATTACAAACCCTCTTGAGAATAATACGACAGTTACTTATTTAAGTGAATTAATTACATCAGTTCTTAAGAATATTAGAACAGAATTAAAGTCTGAATGTTTGGATAACTTTAGTGGAAGTGCGAAATATATTAATATGCAAAAAATTTCTGCTTATATTTCTGATAACATTGGTTCAATTTTAAATTCTGCACCACAAATTGCATATGTTGGTCAATTTGAAAGAAGGATATTTTATTATTTCAAAGACAATGCAATTAGAATATCTAGTGACATAGTTAATAGAGGTTCTTTTTTTGATAATGATATTGCGTTTGAAAACTTTATACTAAATGAACAGAAAGATATATTAGAAGATTTAGTAAAGACTTTAATGGATTTTTATGTGTTAAATATAAAATCCAATAAATTAACCCAGTTTATTTCGGAAAAAGCACTTCGATATGATCTAACAGTGCCTTTTGCGCGCTATGTTGTTCAGCATCAAAATGAAATAGATTTTCCATTTAAGAGGTATCAAATCCAGCCCGTATGGCGAGCAGATAGACCACAAAAAGGGCGATTTAGAGAGTTTTATCAGTGTGATGCAGATGTAGTTGGGAGTACATCTTTGTGGCAAGAGGTTGATTTTATTCAGCTATATGATAAAGTCTTTACAGAGCTCAACCTGTCTGGAGTAACTATTAAAATTAATAATAGAAAAATACTATCGGGTATAGCCGAAGTTATAGGGGCAAAAGATAAATTAATTGATTTTACAGTTGCCCTTGATAAGTTAGATAAGATTGGAGAAGATGGGGTGAAAAAAGAAATGTTGACAAAAGGTATTTCTGAAGATGCTATCGAGAAGGTAAAACCACTATTTAGTTTTACGGGTACTGCACAAGAAAAGATAGACGAATTAAAGATACTATTAGCCTCTTCAGATGAAGGGCAGCAAGGAGTAGAAGAATTACAGTTTATAATCAATGCTATAGCTAATATTCCGTTAAAGACGGCTACTTTGGATCTTGACGTTACTTTAGCCCGTGGGTTAAATTATTACACAGGTGCAATTTTTGAAGTTACTGCGCCTGAAACTGTGAAAATGGGGTCTATAGGTGGCGGAGGTAGATACGACGATCTTACCGGGATTTTTGGTCTAAAGGATGTAAGTGGAGTTGGTATTTCATTTGGATTAGATAGGATTTATCTGGTTCTTGAAGAATTAAGTCTTTTTCCAGAAACTGTTTTGTCTTCTACAAAAGCGATGTTTATTAATTTTGGAGAAGCTGAAGCGCTTTATTGTTTGAAAGCTGTTAATTTACTTAGAGATGAAGGTGTTGTAACCGAACTCTATCCTGATAATGCTAAAATGAAAAAACAAATGGGATATGCAAATAAGAGGCAAATACCATTTGTTATTTTAGCTGGTGAAACAGAAATGAATACTAATACTTTCATGGTTAAAAATATGCAATCTGGGACGCAAGAAGAGATGGATTTTGAAAAACTGAAAGTACTTTTTTAATAAAAAATCATTAACTTAATTGATCAATAAATATGTCATAATAAAATATGATTTAAATCTCATATTGTATTAAAATAAAAATCATGAAAAACACTATTTTGATTACCTTTCTTAGCTTGATAATGTTGTCATTTGTTTCTTGTAAGCAAGATCCTAAATCTGATAAGTTGGATGCCGTAGAAACGGTTAAGGATTCTACAAGTGTAGCTGTTGAAGAGGTTGTGGAGGATGTAAAGCCCGTAGTAAAAAAGAAAAAAACTCCTAAAAAGAAAAAAACAGTAAAAGTTGATAAGCCAATGCGTATACCCGGAACGTCTTATTCAACCAAGAATGTAGATGCTAAAAGTTATATCAAGAATTATGAGCGATATGTGTCAAATTATAGGAAAGCTGTAACGTCTCAGAACACAGAAGCATTTTTTAAGCTAAGTGATGAAAGTAATAATCTTACCAAACAGTATAATCGACTTATGTCAAAACTGCCTGGAGAGGAAATAGAAAAACTGAGTAAATACATGCAAATAAAATCACAACAATTGGCAGAATTATCAGCTAAAATGTAAGACTTTAAATCAATCTTTAAAGCCATTTTGAAACACTCAAAATGGCTTTTTTGTTGTGTAAATAAGGCAAAACCATCGATAACGTTTTGATTAGGTAATAATTTTGTTGTTTTGAAATGGAGAATTTTCAGCTTCTCTCTTTGTTAATAAAGGCTCCCAATATATTGTTTTAAGGTGTTATCTTAGTTGATTTTCAGTTGTTAACAAGAAATATTTTTTGTATTATTGTCCTCCTGAATCTTAACATAGTTTTATGAAAATAAAGTTACTCCTACTTTTGTGGTGTTTAAGTTTTAATTCTTTTTATCTAACTGCTGGTGAAAAGGATTCTTTATCTACAAGAAAAGCTAATCCTGTAAAAGAAGAGGGAGTTACCTCTTCTACTTCAGAATTTGTTCATTTCCCCGAATTAGATAAGAAATTTCCAATTCAAAAATCTATTAATATTGTTTCTTCACCAGAGTTTACTTTTGGTAACATTCGTAAAGAGTTTCCGGCGGCAACAGCTATTACAGATTCAAAGGAAGAAGCCGAAGCAGGATTCAAAAAAATTGATAGTGCCGATAGTTGGATTTCTTCATTCGGTACCGAAGATATGCAATCTCTTCCTGTAGGAGTTAAACATAAGTTGGGAGAGGTAGAGTATCAACTGGGTATTACTAAAGCAGTATTTACTAAAGAATATACAGAGCTTACGGCTTTTGTGAAAGTTATTCTTCCTCAATCTAAAGAAGATGGGCTACCTATAGAACTTTTTTTTGGAGCAAATAATGTTAAACTTTCCCATCAAGGAGGACTTATGGGGGATACGAGCTTAGTGCTGCTTGGTGATATGTTTATTCCATTTAACGGGGGTAATTGGTTATTGATTCTTAAAGGAGGATTTGATTATAGAACAGGAGACACTCAAAATAAAACTTTTGTCACAATTAACTGCGATGGTGTAAAAGAAATGGGAATTGAAGGAGAAGTGCAGTTTTCTCGTAGTATGGTGGTTCCCGTGGATGAAACGGGTAAACTTCTTCCAGAAACTCGAGAGTACAAAGGTGCGCTTAAAGAAACAATTCAAATACCCAATCGTGTTTCAGGAACTTTTAAAGCCGTAGCATCAGATTGGAATGACCTTATTGTCGAAATAGGACTTTCCCCATTTGTTTTGGCCAGTCAGCCAGACAAGTTTATGTTTTCTGTAAATCAGGCGGTGTTCGATTTTAGTGATTTAAGAACCGAAAACGTTAATTTTCCGCAACATTATCATGATAATGGATTATTGTTGCCTAGTCCTGAGACTTGGCGAGGAGTTTATGTTCAATCTCTAAAAGTAGGTTTACCGCAAGAATTTAAAACTGAAGAAAGTATTCCTACAAAAAAGCGAATTACTTTTGAAGCGGCCAATCTTTTAATAGATAGTTATGGTGTTTCGGGATATTTTTCTGCAGAAAATTTAATTCCGTTGAAATCAGGAAGAACCTCAGAAAAAAAGTCTTGGGCATATTCTGTAGATAAAATAGGAATCGAATTAGCATCTAATAAACTAGTTGGAGCAAGATTTGAAGGACAGGTTTTACTTCCGATATCAGATAAAGGAGATAAAAACGGAACTACCGCTGAAGGAGAAGATGGTAGAATGGGCTTAGGGTATAAAGGTATTATTTCTGAAGATGAATACGGACTAGTAGTTTCGACTTTGGATACCTTAAGTTTTGATGTATTTAAAGCAAAAGCCGAGTTATTGCCAAATTCTTCGGTAGAACTTATGGTGATTGAGGGTAATTTTCGGCCTAAAGCAGTTCTAAATGGTCGTATGGCTATTTCAGCAAGTCAAAAAGAATCATTGGCTAATGAAGGTCAAACATATACTACCGGTGAAGGTGAAAATGCAAAAAAGGAAACGGTTCAGTTTAAAGGGATAGAATTTCAGAATCTGGTGTTGCAAACCACGTCACCCGTAATAGCTGTTGATTATTTTGGATATAAAGATGAAGTAAAAATTGCAAACTTCCCGGTTTCTATTGCCAACATTGCTTTTAGTTCTAATGAATACGAAGCAGGTATTGAGTTTGATCTTATGATTAACTTAATGGGTAAAGAAAGTAAAGGTTTTGCAGCCGATGCCCGATTAGGAATCTTTGGAAAATTTGAAGAAGTTAACTACAAACAACGTTGGAAATATGATCGTCTTGACTTATCGAGGATCAATATTGAAGCCAACATGGGAGCAATTCAGCTCAAAGGTGGTTTAGAGCTCATGGATGATGATCCCGAATATGGGGATGGTTTTGCAGCAGAGATAGAAGGTACTTTTGGTAGTTTTGGACCGATTACTTGTAAAGCTATTTTCGGACGAAAAGAGTATCGATATTGGTATGTAGATGCAGCCATTAGAGGATTAAAAATAAATGTAGGTCCATTACAAATATCAGGATTTGCAGGAGGAGCATTCTATAAAATGACCAGAAGGCCAAATGCTGGACCTGATTTCTCTCCTTCGGGACTTTCTTATGTTCCTAATATAGATTCTGGTTTGGGAGTTAAAGCTATGGTGTTTGCTGCTATTGGTGATGAGAGTGCTATAGCCGTTGGAGCTGGATTCGAGATCGAGTTTAATCGCAGCGGTGGTGTTAATAGACTAGGACTTTTTGGAGAAGCCCAGGTCATGAAAGCATTTGATTTTGCTAATCCAGTGGCCAAGCTTACCGATAAGCTTAGTGGTATGGTTGATAGCGAATTGATTAATGGTGTTATGGATAGTAAGGCTGGTAAAACTTTTCTTGACAAAGCGGATTTAGAGTATGAGCCTGAGATTATAGGAGAAGCAGCAATCAGTGCTAAAATGGGTATGGAGTTTGATTTTGTAAACGACTCCTTTCATGCCACTTTTGACCTTTATGTAAATGTGGCAGGAGGTATAATTCAAGGAAGAGCTTCAAAAGGCCGAGCAGGATGGGGAGTAGTGCATATTTCAAAAGAAGAATGGTATGTGCATATGGGAACACCTACAGACCGTCTTGGACTTAAAATGGGCGTAGGACCAATTTCTTTAGAGACCGGAGGGTATTTTATGATGGGAGATCGTATTCCGGGTAGCCCACCACCTCCACCAATAGTTGCAGAAATATTAGGTGTTGATGCTTCAGAATTGGACTACATGAGAGATGAAAATGCTTTAGGCGAAGGTAGAGGTTTTGCTTTTGGAGCAGATTTCAGTATAGATACAGGGGATCTACGATTCTTAATATTATATGCGCGTTTTCAGGCCGGAGTTGGATTTGATATTATGTTAAAGGATTATGGAGATGCTCGATGTGTAAATACAGGTGACGAAGTTGGGATTAATGGATGGTACGCTAATGGTCAATCATATGCATACTTACAAGGAGAATTGGGAATAAATATTAAGCTTTTCTTTATTAGAAAAAAAATCCCAATTATTAAAGGAGGAGCAGCCATCCTAATGCAAGGAAAAGGACCAAATCCATTTTGGTTTAGAGGATATGCAGGAGGTCACTATAGTTTGTTAGGAGGTATGGTGAGAGGAAGCTTTAGGTTTAAGGTTACTATTGGTAAAGAATGTGAAATCGATAATGCCTCTCCATTAGGGGGTATAAAAATGATTACTGATCTAACACCAAAAGATGGTGATACCGATATTGATGTTTTTGCAGCTCCACAGGCAGCTTTTGCGATGAAGGTAAACCAACCTATAGTCATTCCTGAAGATGATGGAGATAATGTGTATAAGATAATACTCGAAAAGTTTATTGTTAGCGATGAATCCGGAAAAGAAATTATCGGAACATTAGAATGGGGACAAATGAATGATCGCGTTACTTTTATTTCAGAGGATATTCTTCCACCGAATACAAAACTAAAGGCACTGGTCGAAGTTAGTTTCCAGGAAAAAGTCGATGGTGGGTTCAAAACAATTTTAGAGGATGGACAAAAGGCAATAGAAGTTGAAGAACGTAATTTCACAACCGGAACAGCACCAAGTCATATACCGTTGAATAATATCCAATATTCTTATCCTGTAGTTGATCAACAACTATTTTATCCCGAAGAGTATAGTCATGGGTATATACAACTCAATAGAGGGCAAGATTATCTTTTTGATAATACACAATGGAAAAGTTCGGTAAAGTATATTGATGTAACCGGTGATGTAAAAGAAACTGATTTCGGATATAATAATGCCGATAACAAAGTGAGTTATAAGTTTCCAAAAGTAAGTAAAGACACCAAATATGTAATGTCTATTGTAAGTTCTCCAAAATTGAGTTTAAACAATAACTCATCGGGTACCACTACTTCAGAAACCACAAGCTATGATGATGATAACACTGTTGAAATCGCTAAAAATGTTGCAGAAAATGTTTTAAAAGCTGGAGAAATAGATAGGCTTTCTTATAGGTTTAAATCTAGTGAGTATAGAACATTTTCAGATAAAGTAAAGGATATTAAAATTACTGAGGATAACTGGAGCAAAGTACACTCAGAGGTTGTTTATCTTACCTCTAAAATAAGTTTTAACGAAGGTTTTGATTTAGTCGAGTTAAAAGGAAATAAATACTCTGAAAACAAAGCCCTAGTTGCTGTAGAATCAGATTTGCAAGATTCATATTTTACAAAAGATATAAACCCTGTAATTTATCAAAAATACAAACAAGGTAGTACATATGCTGTGGTAAGAGATGTATCAGAATTTGGCTATGTACCCAAGAAGGCTTTACCTATTTTGAGTAATTATCTTACCAGTGTAGAGTATAATGTAGATTTAAATTGGAGAGCTACACGATTCCCTTATCGATATAATTTACCCGATATCTATTTTCAAGATTATATAGATATTAGAGATAGAGTGTTAAATGATTATGCTAAAGGATTACTTCCAAGTGGATCTCCAGAGATAAGTATAATCAATGAAGAGTATAAGTTTATGTTATATGGTAAATATAATATTAAACTACAATATATATTGCCAGGAGGGATCAAAGGATCGTCGGCTAATTATAAGTATAAGAATAATCTGAAGTTTAGAATGTAATTAATAGATAGTTGTTTTAAAGATACTATTAGTTTAAGCTTTTTTAAGTAGTGTAAAAATTGGTTATGTTGAGAATGATTGGGAAAATAAATACAAGAACGTTATCTATATGCCTTTGGGTACTATGTTTTTGTAGTATGCACTTTCAAGTTTTTGGACAGAATAATGATGATGAGATTAAGAATGAAGTTAGGGTTGTCGCTAGAATACAAAAGGGGAAAGTGTTGTTAAGATGGGCCGTAAGTACTTCTTCTGCATGGTTAAAAGCTAATAAACATGGATATAAGATAGATCGATATACGGTTTCAAAAGATGGCCAATTATTATCTCCTCCGGTGAAAACAACCTTAACATCTACACCACTTTTGCCATATCCTGTTGCACAATGGGAAGAAGCAGTAAGCACTAATGATTATGCCGCAATTCTTGCACAGGCTTTATATGGAGAAGGTTTTCAGGTAGAACAAATGGAGGGAGGATTGGCGCAAATTATAAACAAATCAAGAGAAATAGAACAACGTTTTTCATTTGGATTGTATGCTGCCGATATGAATTTTGAAGCAGCAAAAATGGGTGCCTTAGGATTTGAAGACACCAACATTGTACCAGGTGAAGAATACTTATATAGTGTAGAAACTTTGGTTCCTGTAGATTTATTAAAAATCGAGCCGGGTTCAGTTTCTGTAAAAGTAAAGGATCCAGAGCCTTTACCTGCTCCGTTAGACCTTTATGCTGTGCCAAATGACAGGAATATTTTACTAACCTGGGAATATGAAATGTTTAAAGGTGTATTTACATCATATTATCTAGAAAGATCAGAAAATGGTAATGATTTTGAACGTTTAGGTGATACTCCTTTAGTTAATCTAAACGATAGACCTGGTAGTCCTGCTAAACGAATGTTTTATGTAGATACCTTATCACAAAACAATAAAACGTATTATTATCGGGTTAAAGGAATTTCTCCATTTGGAGAAATAAGCCCTCCGTCAGAAGTTGTATCTGGACAAGGGTTCAAAAAACTTTCAGCTGTACCTCATATATCAAGGCATACATTTGATGCTTCTGGTGGAGTTAATGTTCAATGGGATTTTCCCAAAGAAGTCGAAACCGAGATTACTGGATTCGAATTAAACTGGGCACCACAAGAGAAAGGACCATATAAAACTGTAAAAACCGGTATTTCAAAAAGTTCACGTAATGCAACATACAACGAACCAGAACCTTCTAATTATTTTAGAGTTACGGCACTTGGAAAAAATAATCAAAAAACTACGTCGTTAACTGCATTTGTTCAGACTATTGATTCTATACCACCAGGAGCTCCAGTAGGAATAGTTGGTGTAGTCGATTCTTTGGGAGTGGTAAAACTTAATTGGACCGCAAATACCGAAAAGGATATTTTAGGATATCGTGTATTTAGAGGAAATCTAGAAAAGGAAGAGTTATCCCAAGTAACAATTTCTCCGATAGAAGAAAATACATTTCAGGATACAGTGCAGGTAAAATCATTAAACAGTAAAGTCTTTTATCAGATTGTTGCTGTAGATAAGCGTTTTAATATGTCTGATTATTCAGAAAAATTAGCTTTAAAAAAGCCGGATGTGGTACCCCCTTCATCTCCTGTATTTAAAGAATATAAGGTAGAGAGAAAAGGAGTTTTTATAGAATGGATTAATAGTACAAGTGATGATGTTGTCTCGCATAAACTATATAGACAAGATGTGAATTTATCTGAGCAAGGTTGGCAATCCATTTTTACAACAGATACAGTTACAAGTTATAAAGATAATAGTGTAGAACCAGCAACGAAATATCGGTATGCTATTTTTGCAGAAGATGATAGTGGGCTTCAATCTGCGCCATCAACACCTATTACAATAACGAGTCAAAAATCTACTGATGCAGAGTTAATTAAAGGGTTTTCATTAGTAGCAGATAGAGTAAATAAAAATATTTCGATTTCCTGGCGCAAAATGCCTAAGGAAGTAATAGAAATTATAATATATAAATCAAAAAAGGAGGGTAAGCCGGTTTTGTTTAAACAAATGCCTAATATGACTAATCGAATAGTGGATAGCTCTATTTCTCCTGGGAATACATATGTATATAGTTTAAAAGCTATTACTAAGAATGGAAATCATTCAAAAGTGGAAACAAAAGAAGTAATTTTTTAGATATGAAAAAAATTATAACAATACTAGGTTGTCTGTTCTTTTTTGCAACTTCGTATGGGCAAGAATCGATTGTAAAAGTTAGAAATTATAGCTATAGCTCTCGTTTCGAAGATAGAAGGTGTGATGAGATTGTTACTCTAACCGCTTTTACAAAAGATGGAGGAGAACATTTGCTTATTCGGTATAATAAAGGAAACTTTGAAGAAGGGTCAAGTGCAGATAGGGACTATACCGTACCGGGAATTGTTGAACGGTTAGAACTATATTTATTTGCAAATGATGCAAGGGATCAAGGGGTTAGTACAAGTTGTTCTAAAGGACGAAGGGTAGAAACAAATCCTCCTTTAAGAAATACTATTGCTATGAATCCATGTGATAACGGGAGATATGATTATTATCATAATAATAGTAGTGATGTAAATCAGGATATAGAGTTTGATTATGAGGTTATTCCTGTTCCGGTAGTAGATAGAACTACGGTTTCGGATTTAGCAGGATTTGAAGATCCAATTAATATTACAGCTTCCCCTGATTTTAACCCTATTGTGTATAATTGGCAATACGGGATCCAGACGGGGACGCAAGAAATAATTTGTGGTGTAATTTCTATTACTCCACTTGTTTTCGAATATTGTACAGTGCCAACATTTGACTGGTTTGAGCTAGATGTTACCAATTTGCAGGATGCTACCGTGATTTTAAAAGATTTTCTTAATGAAGATATCATTGGAGAAAAGATTTATTTTAGAATACAATCTTGTGATCAGAATGCTTCCAATATTATAGATTATAGAGTAAGAAAATCGGCACCTCATATAGTGTCTATAGAAACAAAAGATGTGAGTTGTTATAATTCCATAGACCCAAATACGGGCAAAGGTGATGGAGAAATTGTAATTACTTTCGATAGACCATTAGATGGTGACAAGGATTTATTTGGGTTTGAAGTATTTGACGATGATAAAAATGCTAATGTAACCAATGATGATAATATCATAGTCTTTAATGGATCACCCGATAATCCTCTACAACATACAATTTCAGAATTGCCCGGTAGTACTACCTTTTTTACCCTAAAAATTATAGGGCAATATAATGGTATACCATATTATACTGAAGCCGACAGTCATAAAGAAGATTTTGTAATCAATAGGCCAAGCCCCGTAGAATTTGATAATGATCTTCAGGCTGATGCAACCGATGTTTGGTGTCATGGCGGCGATGATGGTACTATTACTCTTGTTGCAAAGGGAGGTACCCAAGAGGTAGATAACGAGTATTACGAATACTTAATCAAACGAGAAAATCAATCATGGGATGACCCTACAGTAGAATGGCGTCCTTTTTCGAACAAAACTACACACACAATTACAGAATTAAATACTACTACAGGTATTTATAAAGGTATATATCACATCCAGATTCGCGATAAAAATGAATGTGAAGCAAGGGATATTAATGGAACAGATAGTGAGGGTAACCCTTTATTAGGACCTATAACGGTCAAAATAGTAGAAATTAAAGAGCCCGTTGATCCTCTTACCATAGCTATAGATTTAGTTAATGAACCAAGAGCATTTGGTTTTGAAGATGGTCGTATAATAGCCGTAATTAAAGGGGGGACTGCTAAAGCTGATAATAGCTATGATTATCAGTGGGTAGATGGAAACAATGCTCCCGTAAATACGACTATTGAATCCTTTAATGCAGATGGAGATTATACCGTAACACTACATAGTATTGGAACAGGTACTTATAAAATTACAGCTAGAGATGCAAATCACGGTGTTGCGATAAATAAGCAGGGTTGTATCGAAGTTAGTGATCCTTATTTTCTGGATCAGCCCGATCCATTAAAAGTGAACATCGAAATTCTTAACGAAGTATCTTGTAATAGAGAAAATGAGTATAATAATGGAGAGGATTCTAATGACCCGTTTGGAGAACCGGATCAGTTCCAGGATGGGGCTTTAATTGCCTATGTAACTGGGGGAGTTAGATTCGATAAGACCACCGCCAATGCAGGTGAATGCAGAGCCAATTTTATGCCGTATTGCTATACTTGGAAAAAAGATGTAGGTGGAGTTTGGTTAGATGTTAATGTGAACGATAGTATAGTCCGAAACTTAAGCGAAGGTACTTTTGCACTTAATGTAGAAGATAAAAACGGAATAGTTTTAGGAACCTACACTCCTATAAGTACTGCAAATGGACGGGAGTATGAATTAGTACAGGCAATAGATAGTCTCAAATATTTACCACAACCCGACAAACTTGAAGTTTCTTTTACAAAAACTGTGATTAGTTGTGCAGAGGGTAATGATGCAATGGCAACTGCTTTTGTAAAGGGAGGTACAAAGCCCTATACCTATAGATGGAGTAATGGCGATAGAGACACAGCAAGTATTGAGAATCTTTTTGCAGGAACATATATCTTGTATGTCGAAGATGCAAAAGGTTGTCAGTTAGAAGGAAGTGTTACTATAGAACAACCTAATGGATTAGTAATAGATCCGATTGTAGTGAAATCTCCAACTTGTTTTGAAGGTAGTGATGGAGAAATAGAAGTAAATATAACCGGAGGAGTAAAACCATATACATACAAATGGAGTACAGGCGGAAACTCTAATAAAATTTCTGGTCTAACGCAAGGCACATATGTATTAGAAATAATTGATGGAAAAGGATGTAAAGCATTCGATGAAATGACCCTTGTAGATCCTGATCCTATTGTGGTTAATATGGAAGAAAAAAGATCTATTTGTGCAGATCAGACTTTAAATCTTGATATTACCATTGATGATACAGCAGCAACATATTCCTGGTCGTCAGATAATGGCTTTACCAGTTCTGAAAGTACAGTAGAACTTACAGAACCAGGTAGATATACTGCAACCATCACTAGTGGATTTGGTTGTATTGGAGTCGGAGATATTGTGGTAGAAGTTTTTGATACACTAATCGATTCAGACTTCTTAATTACGACGCAAGCGTATACCGGTGAAGATGTGATTTTGGTTAATGTTAGTGAGCCTATGGGAGAGCGAGTAGAATGGACAATTCCCGAAGGGATCGATGTGATTTCAAAAACAGATGAAGAATTAATATTACGATTTGGCGAAGAAGGAGCTTACGATATCAAATTAAGGTCGTACCAAATGGATTGTTATGAAGATTTCACTAAAACGGTCTTAGTTCAACCTGCAATAGAAACTCCGGGAGCAAGTACATCTCAAAGTGAATTTATTGAAGAATTTATAGTGTATCCAAATCCAAATGAAGGTTCATTTAAAGCAAAAGTTACTTTAGCTGAAGCCTCTAATGTAACAATAAAGATAATAGACTTGATGTCTGGGAAAATAGTAAACGAAAGGACAGAAAATAATAGTTTAGATTTCTTATTGGATTATTCTATGTCTATGTCATCAGGAGTTTATTTAATACTATTAGAAACGCCAAATGGATCTTCTCAAACGCTAAAATTAGTGTTTGAATAAAAAGTATAAATGTAAAAATCGTGGATACTTGTGATTGAATACGTTAAAAAATAAGAGTTTAAGGAAGTAGCCCTAAATGAAGAAAATAATATTTATCATAACAATGCTTTGTCTATTGAACTGTGCTAAAGAAGAAGCCGTTCCGGTTTTTGCAGATTTCGAATTTGAAGTATTCAATGATGACTTCTCAATCCCAGTCCAAGTGGTTTTCTTTAATAGAACACAAGGAGGAGAAGATTACGAATGGAGTTTTGAAGGAGGAGTGCCTTCAAGGTCTGTAGATAGAAATCCCGGAGTAGTTCAATACAACGAAAAAGGAGTGTATTCTATAGAACTTACGGCTAGTAATCAAGATGGTTCTATTGATACTAAGGTCTTAGAAATACAAATAGATGATCCAGTGATTATTGACTTTGAAATCACAAATTTGGTAGATACATTTTCTCCGGCAAGTTTTACTTTTCAAAATAAATCAACAGGAGCGGATAGCTATAGTTGGACTTTTGAAGGAGGAACACCTGCTTCTTCTAGTGAACAAGATCCAGGAGAAGTAGTGTTTACAGAACCAGGTGAACACACCGTACGTTTAGAAATAGGAAACGGGCGAGAAACTTTTGATCTAGAAAAAACAATTACGGTAGATCCATTTTTAGTTACAGCTTTTGAGAGTGAAATAGCTTTTGTTGATGATGATTTTCAAATCCCGGTGCGTATTCAATTTCAAAATAACTCTATTAGCGCAACATCGTACGAATGGAGTTTTGAAGGGGGCGCACCAAGAGTTTCAACAGCGCAGAACCCAGAAATTGTATTTACAGAAACCGGAGTTAAAACCGTTACACTTACAGCATCAAATGGTAAGGATTCAAAAACAGTTACAAAACAATTTGAATTCTTTACGAATACCAATCTAAGAGAATTAAACGATATTAGGTTAGGCATTAATACAGCACATTCTAGTAATGCTGTGGGTAGTTTTTATAGCATAGACGAGCGTAGAGTATACAATAAAGGAGAGATTACCACACAACCCGAATTAGGGCAGAATGTTGATCTTGTATTTTTTGGTTTAGATAATACATTTGACCGTAATCGATTTGTAAGCCCTGATAGAATAAGTACAGATGCGGTTGTTTTTGAATCTTTGCAAAATCCTAAAACTACCAAATTTATTAACTCCCAGGAATTGTGCAATTGTACTGCTTCTTTAACCTCAAGTCAATTCGATACAATGCAAAATGATACATTGCTTAGAAATCTTACTATAGAAGAAACTCCAGGTGGATTACAAGCGTTTGATAATATGATGGTTCCAAGAATTGTTTTATTTGAGATGAGTGATGGCAGAAAGGGAGCGATAAAAATTAAAGATTTCATTGACGAGGGTCAAAATTCATATATCATAGTAGATATAAAGGTTCAAAAAGAATAAAGTTGAAAAAAAGTTGAGTTATAGACTTACTTTAAAATATAGAAAGACATCATTATGCTAAAAAAAGCTACATTTTATTTTTTACATATACTATTTCTGTTTTCGTTAACAATAAATGCACAGGTTTTTCCTGTTAATGTTACTCCACAAGTTATCCCACCGTATAGTTTAAAACTATCAGAGTATGGCTCATCTGCATCAGAAAAATTATTGCTTAACCTGTTATTAACAGATATTACAGAATCTAATCGTCAGGTCCGATTAAAATTTTATTTAGAGAATAATGCCGGTTTATCGGTTCAGAGTAGTGAGGTGGTTATTGGTGCTAGTCCAATATTTTTGGATGGGGGAGTTCCCTTACGATTAAGTAATCTCGACTTGCGTCCTTATTTCGAGCTTCAAAACTTAAGAGGTATCAATCCACGACAATATAGTGTGCCTTTAAAAGAGGGATTATATAAATTTTGTTTTGAAGTATATGATGGTTTATCTGGGCGTCAAATTTCTCGTAAAAGTTGTACGGCAGTATATTTAGTACTTAATGATCCTCCATTTTTAAATACTCCTAGACGAGGCGAGCAGGTTTTGGTTCGTGACCCTCAGAATATTGTTTTTGATTGGACCCCACGTCATTTAAACGCCACAAATGTACAATATGAGTTTACAATCTCAGAATTATGGGATACTCAGATGGATCCACAAGCAGGTTTTCTTGCTAGTAGACCATTATACCAAACAACAACAAGAGCAACAACTTTACTATACGGGCCTGCAGAACCACAATTGTTACCCGATAAAATGTATGGGTGGAGAGTTAGAGCGGTTGTCAATGATGGTATTAGTGAAACTTCTGTGTTTAAGAATGATGGATTTAGTGAGATTAATCATTTTATCTATAATGGAAATTGTGCAGAACCAGCTTATGTTCTTGCCGAAGGAAAGAGCCCTACTGCAGAGAAGATTTTTTGGCAAGGAGTAGGTCATATTCGTTACAAAGTCGAATATCGTAAAAAAGATGCAGAGAGCAGCGAGTGGTTCGAAGGAGGAACAATTAACGAATATACAAACATATATAATCTAGAACCTGGAACAACATATGAGTTTAGAGTGGGAGGGCAGTGTTTAGATAACGGTCCTTATACTTATTCACAGATATACGAGTTTACTACTACTTTGGCCGATGATGAAGAATCTACTTATAATTGTGGGATTACGCCAGAGATCGTTATCAATAATCAGGATCCATTAGAATTTATGGGTGCTAATGAAAGCTTTACCGCAGGAGATTTTCCGGTTACTGTGCGAGAGGTCAATGGTGGAGATGGTACTTTTTCGGGATGGGGATTTATTGTAGTGCCTTATTTACAGGATACTAAGATTAAAGTTAGTTTTGATAATGTTAAAATTAATACAGATTATCAGCTCATCGATGGTATTGTAGTCACAGATTATGACGAAGATTGGGGTGGCATGGGATCTGTAAATGAAATAGGAGAGCTTTTTGAAGGTGATAATGATATCAAAGAGATTGATCTTAACTTTGATATTACTATTGATGATATTACAGTAAATGAAGATGGTAGTATTACCGTGACTCACCCGGTTAGTGGAGTAACCACTGATTATCCCGCAGGAGATGATGTAGTGATAAGGGATACTAATAATGACGGCACTAGTGATACGTTTCATATCGATGAAGATGGAAATATACGAGAAGGTGGACCAATGGCCGAAGGAGGAGGAGTAGATCCCGAAAATACTCCGGGTGTTGATAAAGATGGAAATGTAGAACAGCTTACCGCAAAAGGAATTAAAGTAACCTTTGAGGATGATAGCAGCTATGCTTATAGTTTTGATGAATTACCATCAGGTCTTGAGAATGATCTAGGAAAATATTACGAGATTATTAAGGACGCCGATGGTAATGCCTATAACATTATCAATAAGGCTGTAGCTAATGGTGGTACAGATGTACTAAAAGGGAAAATTGATGTTACCGATAGTAATGTTTCTACGGATAGACTTGTCGTAAAAACATCAAATGGGGAGCTTTTAAATCATCAAATATCGGGTAATACGATAACTATAGATATAAAAGGGTATTATTCTTTTGAGCATGAAAATATTTATGTCACTATTCAACCAGAAGAAAACTCTGAAGAAAAACAAGCTATAGCTGGAGTATTTTCACTTTGGCACTTATCTAAGAAAGATGTTAACGTAACCATTATTCCCGTTCAAGGTGCATCGGTCAGCGAGTCTCAAATTCGATCTGGTATCAATAATATCCTTGGTAAAGCCTCAGTAAATATTAATCTTACTATTGCGAATGAGTTTACTGTAGATCCATCATTATACGGTGGCGATGATATTTTAATGGGTGAGAGTGGTGTGTTTGCTAATTATACTAGTGAGCAACAGGCTATTATTAGTGCATATAAATCTCAAAACAACACCTCTTTAGAATCGTATTATTTGTTTGTTTTTGGTAATAATATTCAACCAAGTCGAAGTGGTGTAGCTGGATTTATGCCAATCAAAAGACAGTTTGGATTTATATTTAGTGGCAATGTATCAAGAGAAGAAGAAGGTAAAAGTAGTCTTGCTGGCACAATTTCTCATGAATTAGGTCATGGTGTTTTTGGGTTAGAACATCCATTTTCAGAGTTGGGTACTCCAAAAGGAGCTACAGATTGGTTAATGGATTATGGTGATGGTACACAATTATCACATCTCGATTGGGCACAGATTCATAACCCGGACTTTAAGTTATACTTGTTTCAAAATGATGAAGATGGAGAATATGGAACATACCAGTTTTTAGTCGGTTTAGATGTTGTTCCGGGAGAATTTAAATCTCATATACCTAATTTTGAAGGAGAGAGTATTTCTTTTATATCCTCTGCCGGAAAGATTATTTCGCTACCTTCTAATGTACAGGATGTTACATTTAAGAAGAATGGTGGGCTTTTGGCTTTTACGGTTCCAGAAAATGGTGTGCTAGAGCGATACGCTTCGGGTAAATGGAATACAACTGAAGAAGATTTTGCAGGATACTTGAAAGAAACTACTGATTCTAAAAAATGGAAAGATGTTGTTTATAGAGACAATTTTTCAAAGAATCTTCCCCAGCAGGTAACAGTGTATTTAGGTAAATTTAAAAAAGAAGGAAATACTTGTGGGATCGATCTATATAGTAGAAGTTTTAATAATACCGCAGATAAAAATGATTGGAACAGTGGTGGTAACAAAACGCCATTGTCTAATACAGATTTCGTAGCAAATAGTCAGCTTTTTAAGGAGAATGTTCCCTCTCCAGAAGCTTGTGACTTATGTCCCAAAGGAGAAAAATTCTATAATACCTACAATCATTTAGTCAAAAATGATAATGATGATGCAAATTTAAGAGCTATTAGTAAATATAGCTGTTCTAGTGAATCAGGTGTGGATTATAGTGTTCTTGTTGCGCAAATTGAGGATGATTCTAACAAGGAACTGAAAAACATTTTTTGGTTAAGTGATAAAGCTTTATACAAAAAAGCTCGGAATGCCTTTTGGGATCAGGATAATGCATTGGGGCTATACCTTGAAGCCATAAAAAAAGTAGATAGCAAAATAGATGCATACGGTAATCAATTAGACACTGAATCTTCAGAAGAAAATTTATATGCGGCTATTTATTATCTAAATGAAGAGTTTATAAAGACCTTATCGATTGACGAACGAATAAAAATATTATCTGCAATATTTGAGCATAATTTATTTATTACCGATGATTTTCTTAATTCAGGAAAAAGTGATGTTTCGATGATTAAGAAAATGCTGACCTCACTTAGTAAAGAGGATTTGACACTTTTATTAACTGAAGTTATCAATAACAAAGAGTTGTTTGATAATGATAATAGAGATGTTCTGTTTGAAATAGCATATGCACTAACAGATGCAGATCTAAAGTCTCTTCATGTACGATCCAAACTAAGAATGTTAGAAGTTCTTTTAGATAAGAGACTTTATAATATGTTTGGCAATAATGAAGATGCTATAGTTGCTAAAGTGGTTAAGGCAGTCAAAGATGAAGAGGCAACCGAATTTTTTAAACATTTAGAATCTACGGAACTTTATAGTATTGATGAAGATCCATTATTATATCATTTAAAAGAAAAATTATCAGATTTCCTAAATACAGATGATTCTTACACTGTGTTTTTTAATGAAATAAAAAGATTATCAGATGCTAAAAATAAATTAGCCAATGGAAATCTTGATGTAAAAACTTCAATAATTTGGGATGTAAAACAAAAGGATTACGTTATTGTTTCTTTTGTATCTGATAATAATGATTTTATTTATAACTATGATGAGAAGACCCATACAGTAGGTATAAAAACGTGTAAAAAGTATGATATACAACTAAATCCAAAGACAGGTACTTATAGTAAAGTTTGCAATAATTATCAAGAATTGTTAGAAGCTGGTAGTTCTCCATTTGATCTTGTTGGGATTACTGTTTTAAATGATGTTTCTCCGTTTGCTAGTGCTTGTAAAGATGGCGAAGGAGAAAGAGAATTATGTGGGAAAATGATTGTTGTTC
The DNA here is from genome assembly GCA_947503835.1 of uncultured Aquimarina sp. Lineage (GTDB taxonomy): Bacteria > Bacteroidota > Bacteroidia > Flavobacteriales > Flavobacteriaceae > Aquimarina. Next base: position 426,276 of record CANNFM010000002.1, on the reverse strand, counting down.
CTGCAATTTTTATAGATTATTTAGAACAAAAAAAATACGAACAACAGTGGAGTAATTTTGGATGGAATACATTTAACATTGTTATTACTGTAGCAACCTTTGGAGAAGGTGCAGCTGCTATAACGGCTATCAGAGCCGCCAATGCTGGTACCAAATTAGCTGTGGCAGGAAAACACTGGTACACTTTATTAGATTTTACATATACAGTGACAGATCTAGGTTTAAAAGCAGCCAATGTTAATATGCCAAAAGAATGGGGTTATGTTGGATATTTGTTTGCAGCCAAAACCAGTTATGATTTAATTAATAAAGGAGGAGCAAAAGGATTAGCATACCTAAAAAAGGCAAGTAAAAGAGAACGTAGAGAAATATTAGAAGAATTAGACGTCAAAAAGGATGGAAAACCTTTAACTGATGATGAAATTGTTGAATATATTGAAGATGTTGAGAAAAAAATAAAAGACTCAAGCACTAATCCAGACGTTAAAAGAGAATATGAAGATGCTCTTAAGGCATTAGATAACGTTGGGGATACACAAGCAAAGGTGTTGTCAAAGATTGATGACTTTGCAGATAGTAACAAAAGCTTTAAGGATTGGGTAAAATCTTTAGACAATAACCCAGATTTATTAAAGAATTTAGATGAATTAGGAGATGACCTTGAAAAATTTGCTAAAGATTTTGATTTTACTAATGCTGGTAAAGTGGCAAAATTTGTTGCAGAACCTAACTTGGCAAAAGCATGGAAGATCTTAAGGAATCATAGAGATATTAGACGTTTAGATGGCAATATTGAGGTGCTTGCCAAAATCAGTGATCGATTTGAGTATGCTGGAAAGTCAGGTTTTGATGGACTAGAAGAGATTTTTAACGGGGGATCAAAAGTTAAGTCAATCCAGAATTTTATAAATGGATTAAACAAGGTTGATGAGATTTTTGAATCATCGCTACCTCTTAAATTTAGCGGAATAAAAGCCGGAGAGGTTAAGGTGGTACGAGCGTTAGATGGCAAAAGTGAAGAAGTCGCCAGAATTGTAAAAGATAAACTGGAAATGAAAAAGTTTCTGGATGACGGTACACCTGTTGGAAAACCTGTTGATGGCCATGATATACTTAAAAGTGGAGATGAAGTTGGGTTTAAAAAGATTGGAAATGCCGGAGATGATTTGGTTGATGCGTCAGGTAATATTATTGGAAAGTTTTCAAGGGGTAATAATCTGGAAATAATTGATGATTTAACTTTGCATGGAGGAAATAATATAACTTTATCAGCATCCAAGACTACTACTGTTACAGGTGTTTTAGATGATGTTAATACTGTTGCCAAAAGAGGAATCAATCCAGATGGTTCTTTTAATGGCATCACAACTGCTAATGGAGTTGTAAATGAAGGAGGGATTAATATATTAAGAGACCCAAGATGGGGTCAAATTAAGAATAAATATAAGAGTGTAAATAGTTCGGGAGATACTGTCTATGATTGGGCTAAGATATCTGATGAATTTTGGGATGTGGTAAATAAACCTTGGTTAAAACAAGCTGTGTCAAGAGGTGATGATATCCGACTTGTATCAAACCCCTTATCAGAACAAGCAATTTATGTAACTAAAAATAATTCCTTTGTTTTGGATAGTAGTGGAAATAAAATTAAATCAATTTTTGGTAGAGAAGTTGATTATTTAAAATCCAATGGATATACTTTTTTATCAAATGGGACAGCTGTAAAACTTTAATGAATGTATAATCCAGAAACTTTTTTAACAAAAGAACTTCTTATTGAAGTATTGGAAAACTATAATTGGGATGAAAACTATACTATTCATGAAGATGATTGTACTGTAGATGGGATTAAAGTTAGGTTTCCCAAATGTATATTGTATTTTAGAGAAGGTTTCGAAAGTGAAATGAGTTTATATTTGGCAAATCCTTTATTAGATAAGCCTAAATATTGGTCATCTTTTGACTTGATTACCTATGTTTTTGCCCCAATTTATAAGAAAATAAAAGATTTTAAAGAACCCAAATATATTGATGATCCAGATTCCTTTGCTTCTGAGAGCAAAGTGATAATAGGTATAAATAATCTTTGTATAGCAGCTCAAACCTATTTAAAAAGTTGTATCTCTGGAGATTTTAGCTGGACTGATACTATTAAAGATAGTAAATCAAATAGTTAATAAATTGATTTTACCTAGATTTAGGCACACATCAATATTTTTTTGTGTACCACTTATTCGGTTATTATTAGAGTTGAAATCTTTAGCTAAAAAATGTGAGCAATCGTTAATTGCTGCAAAATCTCTTTCTTCATCAGATGTAAAATCACCTTTAACAATCCATTGACTTGTTTTAGTTTTATATTTGTCAGGAAAATATCTAGGTTTATCGCCTATATGATAGACCGTTACATTAGAGTTTTTAGTTTTTAGAAATTCCATCATTAATGTGTCGGTACCTCTAAAATCGGATAAAACAAATTCAATGTCTTTATTTAATATATAAGGTTCTAAAGGCCTTTTATAGAACCTTATAAAATCCTCAAAGCTGATATTTCCATTGCCAAATATGAATATTTTCATAAGTATTAGTTATTTTCTGTATTAAATCAAGTGTGTTTAAATATTTAACTTAACTAAATTTAAGTTATTTTGTCAATAAAATTGATCATTTTATCACATCTATAAAGTTAATAAACATGAAATTATTTGACTATATCCTTAAATTTAGCTTTTTCGTAGCGGTAAGTATGGCGGCAACTTTTATTGCGGGGCCATTAATATATAAAACTGCCATGGAATCTAAGAATGAAGTCTTAGAGACTCGGATATTAGAGAGTTTAAAGGTTGATTTTTTAAATGAAAGTACCACAAAATATATCAAACTAGAAGGTAGTTTTTCAGAGGGTGTAAAATTTCAGAAAGTATTTAATACGACAGAGAAAAATCATCTAGGATTATTTAATTTTTTTAAGGATAAAAAACTAATAACTGAGGCTTCACCAGAAGATTTTTTACCCATTGTAATTTCAGGTAAAAAAATGATAGAGTTGGGTGAAGTACAGTCCAAATTTAATAACGAAGGGGTATTAGAGAAATTGGTTGTAGATAGTGCTTATATAATAGGAGCTCCAGAATCTATGGCTAGAATAGTTTTCCTGGTTGCCTTGAGTATTATAATAATGTTATTAGGAATATCCAGTTTTGTGGTTGGTTCAATCATGTTCTATAAAAATTATGGCACGTTTAAGAAAACGGGTAAATTACCAGAGTTACCTAATACGGCAGAAAACAAAATTAAAGGGATCAAGTTTCTATTGGGTAAAAAGCAAAAACCTGAAAAATAATTCTCTTTGTATTGTAGCATCGAACTAATTTTAAAAGAAGATTATAATGATCTGATTTTATGATTTGTCTTTAAATTTGAATCACGGACTCTTTTTCAACATTATTATGCTCTTTGTTAAGTTTATCTCAAAATCTTCTTAAAATTAACTAAATTCGCACCTTCAAATAACTTAAATAAAGAATAATGAACCCAAATTTTCTAAAAACAATCCTAGCCATTAGTATACTATGTTGTAGTAACCTAGCTATGAGTCAGGAGGCTATTAAAGATTCTGTACTGCTTGATATTCCCAATATAGGTAAGTTAGGTGGTGCTCATATGCTTAACTGGGCATTAGATAAAGAAGAAAATAAAATCTATATGTATGCCTATAGCCATGTCTCCGGATCTCAATTCATAAGTAGTACAGAAGAGATGGAAGCTGCCAAAACGGAACATGACAACAAAGGTTTTTTTGGCAAAATGTTTTCTTCTATGGCAAAAGACAATATGTATAATGACACAACCATTCCTGTGGTCATGGAAGGGGTAGTGTCTACCGAAGATCTAACCGCTACAGAAACCAAGCGAAATTTATTTCACAAAATAGAAGACTTACCCGAAGGAAAAAAGGTGTTTTTTAAACCCAAAGAAAATGTTATTGACATTACAGGTTTTGAAACAGGTACCGCTTTGGAGTATCACTATAATGATCTTAATAAAGCATATAAATATGCACCTCAATTAGATAAAGAACTCCTGTCATTAACTGAAATGAAGTTAAAAGGAGAAGGATTATTGGGTATAAAAAATATTAAACCCTGGATAAGTTCGCGTAAAGCATTTTTTAGATACGTTCCTTTTAAAGGGTATGTAAGCGATACAGAAAAGAAGGATCTAATTAATCTTAAAGATAATTCAGAACTCGATGGGTACGAAGTAGTGCGATATAGCGATAATGCAATAGGCAAAAATCATATCGTTTGGTTTGTTAAAGAGAAAGACGATTCAAACTATAAGATGTTGTCTTTTAATGAAGAAACGAAAGAAACTAAGATTCAATCTTTTGTATTTGATACACCCAGGAAGCCTAAAACAATCAGTAAAGTTGTATATAATAAAGATTTAGAAGCAATGGGATTTGCTACTGTTTTTGGATACCATAAAAAAGGAAAAAAATCTGAGACGTATGCAAAAACGGATTTTGATATTGTATATACCGATGTTACAGGAAATATTAAGTTTCAAACCAAATTTGCACACGGTACAGAAAAGAAATATAAGAGAGTGGTTTCACCAATACTAATGATTGATCAAGGGGATAATACATTAAAAATTATCAATAATCATCAACTATCATTGGTAAACAGCAATTATGAGATTTTTACACTTAATCAAGAAGGAGTATTAAATGTAGAATCATCAGAGGATTTTTTCAAAATAGAAGGAGAAACAAAAAGAAATTACTACGATTATCTTGTAGATTTTAATTCAATTGATAAAATGGGCGATTATTATGTAATACGCAAAAATGATGTCAGAGAAACAAGTGTTCCGTCTAGTGATCCAAACAGTTCTCTTCCACAAAAAGTGACTTATTATAATGGGTATAATTTTATCTTGCTAGATAATGGCTTTAAACCAGTTAAATTTGGAACCTTACGATCATCTATAAATGATCAAGAAAGCTTCAGTTTTCAAGATATAGAATTGACAAATGATCGTTATGTAACTTTAGCAGAAAGAGCGGGTAGATACTTTCTTACTACTATTACTCCACAAGATGGTATTACAACGATTGGTTTAGATACAGAGTATGGTAAAAAATCATCATCCAAACTTTATTTTGGTAGTTATATGCATGATTTTGCATTGGTTAATGAAGATAAAAGAGAACTTTTTATACTTCATCAGTATTATACCAAGACTCAAAGCGGTGAGAAAGTTTTAGATAAAGCAGCAATTGTTAAAGTGTCCTATTAATGTAACCCTATATTTCATCGGTAAGAACAGATAAAAAAACCACTCTATTTAGAGTGGTTTTTTCTTTGAAATTTCCTTAATTTTTTGTTATTTCGCGCCTTCAATTTCTTTAGTATTAAGAAGTTGTGGGGAAAACAGTGTATAGCCTTTTTTGATTAAAACCTACTAATGCAAAGCATTTGAGAAAACTACTACTAGTATTCTTATTAATACCTTTTGTATCTTTCAGCCAAACGCTGGACTATGAGACTATTACTCAAAGTAAACCCTTTAAAGTTAGTGGGCAGATTTCTGCAAATGGAGTGTATTATACGTCCAATCAAAATAATAGTAGAGAACCATTTACTTATTTTTTACAAGGAGCTCTAAATATTAGTATTTACAGTTTTTCAATTCCGATATCCTATAGTTTTTCGAACCAAGGTGAAGACCTGGGGTATCAATTACCTTTTGATTTTAATCGTATAAGTCTGCATCCAAAATATAAATGGGTTACTGGACATATTGGGAATATTAATATGACATTTTCTCCATATACATTAAGTGGCCATCAATTTACAGGAGGAGGAGTGGATCTTACACCACCAGGGCCTTTAAAAGTAAGTGCTATGGCTGGTAGATTGCTCAAGGCAACAAATGATGATGGAGATCCAAGAACGATTCCGGCATTTAACAGAATGGGATATGGACTCAAAACCAGTTTCGAAAAAGAGAGGTATAAAATTGGTTTGATTGGTTTTTATGCTAAAGATGATCAAAATTCGATTGATTCTATCCCAGAAGCTAAAGGTGTATTACCTCAAGAAAACCTGGTGATTAGTGTAGAAGGAGAAGTGAAATTAGGAAAAAGCTTCAGTTTACAGGCCGAATATGCGTCTACAGCCATTACAAAAGATACTAGGTCAGAAGAAACTGATCTTTCTGAGGTTTCGCCAATTGCTGCTTTTTTTAATAATCGCGCCTCTACAGAATATTATAATGCATTGCGTACACGATTAGGGTATGCTATAGGAAGAATAAATCTTGGTCTTGGTTATGAACGTATTGATCCCGGATATGAAACCCTCGGAGCATATTTCTTTAATAATGATTTTGAAAATATAACGCTCGATGTGTCGAACACATTTTTTAAAGATAAACTAACTCTGGCTATTAATGTAGGGTATCAAAGAGATGACCTTGATAACCTAAAAGCTAATAATACCAATAGAACAATCGGGTCATTAAATGCCACTTTAACAGTATCCGAACGGTTAAATATTGCAGGCTCGTATTCTAATTTCACAACCTTCACCAATGTAAAACCTAATCAATTTGATGAGATTAATGATGCCGATTTACTAGACGAACAAATTGAAGATTTAGATTACAAGCAATTATCCCAAACGGCTACCATGACTATTAGTTATGTACTTTCTCAAAAAGAAACATCACGTCAAAACCTTACTCTTAATTATGCGCTAAATGATGTGGCTAATGAGCAGGGAGGGATAGTAAGACTAGGAGATGCATCTACTTTTCATAACATGAATTTAGGGCATACCATAGATTTTTCTGAAAGAAATCTTAGTGTAAGTACTTCGGTAAATGGTACATATAATACCATTGGTCGTGAAGAAGCAACTACCTGGGGGCCTACAGTAAGTGTGGGTAAACGTTATTTTGAGAAAACCTTAAATACACGACTTTCTGCAGGGTATAATACTTCAAATAGTAGTACAGCAAAGACAAATATAGCTAACCTAAGAGGTGCAGTAACTTATACATTAAAAGAGAGGCATAATTTCAATCTTAATGGAGTACAATTGTTTAGAAGCGGCGGTAGTAATGGAGATTTAAGTGAGTTTACAGCTACTTTTGGATACAATTATGCTTTTGGACTGAAGAAGCCTAAAATTAACTTCAATAAAAAACCAAAGAAACCGAAAAAAGATAATGACTCTATTAGGATTCAATACAGAAAATATCGTTTCGAAGGTTTACCAAAAGATATCACTCCACAATTATTGGCATTGCCAGAAAAAGAAGGCTTTGCCCATATTATTAAAGATCAAAAAGGCGAATTAAGTGAATTAGGAGAACAGCTTAAAGAAACTGAAGAAAAAGATAAAAGAGTATATAAAGAAATCGGGATTAGCTACCTTAAAGCAATGGATGCTTATTTTGATTTTGCAGAGTTCTATAACGAAAAGCTGTATGAAGCCTATTTGAAGTTGGTGCAAGAGGCCAGAGAGATTGATCGACAAATACGAGATGAATATACAGTGTTAAATGTAAAAATTAATAGTGCAGAAGAAAAAGATCAAGAAGATCTTGAACGACAAAAAGTACTAGAAAAAAGATATGAGTCCCATACCATACTTTTAAACTCATTAGTAAAATGGAACTTAAAACCAGAAGATATCGAAAATCCTGAGGGAGATTTCAAAACCCTAAAAAAGCGCAATGCATCAAAAGTATTCTCAATGTATGAGAATGAAAAATCTGAAGAACATATTGTTAAGTTTATTGAAATACGATTGGCCGATATGTTCCATAAATTATTAAAAGAATAAGTTTAATTCTTCGCCTATATATAGTCTATATCGTACCAGATATTAATATACCTCTTGGGTACCGAATCTATTAGTATATAAACAAAAAAGACACGAATACGTCGATAGGGTAATTCTGTTAAACAGGGTAATCCCCCTTTCAAAAAAGGTGTAATGACTTGATTTTCTGACAAGTAAATATATAAATTTGAATATAACATAAAATCATGTAGATGTTACTTTCAAGAAATAGTAATACCCTCTCCACTACGTGTAAGTTTTTATTCTTACCCCAGTAGCTAACTAGCGATTAATTTAGAGTAAATCTTTTGTTGATACCCCATAGATAGATAAAAATCTTTATTACAACCCCAATAGCATATGTGATTATTGATTGCATAAATAGATAAAAGGTTGTGTCTATACGTGCACTGTTTAATAAGTAATGTATAGGGAATTTATTTTCCTTGATTTCAATTTTTATAACTAAATTTTTTTCAAGATGAAAGAGGATATTAAGAAGCTCGAAATTCGTATCGAGGAATTAGAAAACCAATTGAAAAATGTGGGTAGCCAAATGACCGAAATTGATCCAGAGAAGATGAAAATCTTCAAAGAAGTATCACAGCAACTAGGAATAGATACAGGCAAAAATTTAGCAGTTTGCCAAGTATGCCAGGTCTGTCAAGTATGCCAGGTCTGTCAAGTGTGTCAGGTCTGCCAAGTATGCCAGGTTTGTCAAGTGTGCCAAGTATGCAAAGTATGTAATGTGTGTATTAATGAATGCAGCTGCGGTCCTTGTATTATGGGAACTTCAAATGTAGGTTCAGGACGTTTTGGTAATCTTGGTTAAAAACATTTTTCATTATGTATTATTACCCTATATCAGACCTTGCTATTATTCCATTGTCTAATGGCAAGGTTCTTTTTAAATCAGACAACATAGCACTCAGAATTAATGGGAAATCTACTTCTTTTCTTGTTGAAGAGATATTTCCATTATTGGATGGAATACATCACATAAAAGAGGTTGCGACGAAGACAAAAATAGTTGAAGAAGAACTTGAAAAGAGTTTAGACAATTTTGTAAATCACGGAATTTTAAGGAAAAGTGAAACGCAGAAAAAACGAAATGAACTAACAACAGCTTCTCCTGTATTCGAGAACTTTCTGGATAGCTTGGGCTTATCTGCCGAGGAGGCTTTTAAGTACCTAAAAGAGAAGCGAATTACTATAGTTGGCTTAGATGGCATCGGTTATTTCTTAATCAAGATGTTGATAAAGTATGGAGTGAATAGTTTTAATATAGCAGATTGTCTAAAATTAGAATCACATGACCAACATATATATGATTTTAATACCAATCATTATATCGGGCAAAAAAGACAAGAAGTGGTTCGTAAACATCTTATACAGGAATATCCTGATCTGGATATCAAACTCATAACCGATTTAACTAAAGATAAGTTAAGAGAGTTTGCAAAGGATAGCGATATAATAGTGGGTAGTTATGATAAGGCCTATGCTGCATCAAATTATTGGATTAACGAAGTCGCTTTTGAGTTAGATAAACCTTCTTTGTATGCAGAAATAAAAGGACAAAAATGTTTTATAGGCCCATTAGTGATCCCAGAGAGAACGGCTTGTTTTATGTGTTATAAAATGAGGAATATTTCTTGTGTACAGGATTACGAAGAAGCCATGAGTTATGAAGAGTATCTGAATGCACAAAAAACATCCAACCTTTCTAAGAGAGGATTCTTTCCATCTAATATAAATCTTACGGCAAGTATGGCTGCTAATGAGATCATAAAATTCTTATTATCTCTGGATTTAGCATCCATAAAAAGCAAGATTTTGGAATTTGATGTATTTAATCTCAACTATACCAAACACAATATTTTATTTAAATCTGATTGTCCGGTATGTAGAAAAAAAAAATCCTGGATTAGAAAACATTATGATGTAAAAAATCTAATAGAACAAAATCATGTCGAGGGAGACTTGTCTATGTATGAAAATACCCTGGTTAGCTATCATTCTGGGATTGTAACGTTTTATGATTTGTTTAAAAAAGATATCTCAGAACCAAACGTACCTTTTATTTATCGAGCAGATTTGGCAAATCATAATTTTATTGTAGATCTAGAAGCAGGAAATTCAACTTGTTCGGGTAAGGGGTTAACGTTAGAACAAGCCAAAATTTCGGCTTTAGGTGAAGCTGTAGAACGATATTCGGGAGCTATTTATAAAAGTGAAGAGATAAAATACGTTCCGTTTAAAGATATAAAGACCTTAAAATTGCATCCCAAAGAGCTCGTTTTGTATAAAGATCATCAATATCGGGATTTAGAATTTTCAAAATTCAAAGAAGATAATGCTATAGGTTGGGTAGATGCATACTCTCTTTTACAGCAAGAAAAAATTGCAGTTCCGGCCATTTCTATTTTCATGGATTATAAAATAGGGTCAAAAGCAGAATATCTTTTTCCGATTACATCAAACGGCCTTGGAGCAGGAGCGACCTTACTGCAAGCCATCATTTCTGCTTCATTAGAAGTGATAGAACGGGATGCTTTTATTATTACCTGGCACCAAAGGCTTATGTGCGAGAGATACGACCCGCTCACATTACCTATGAAAGATGTGGTCGATTATTGTAAAATGTACAAAAGAAGAGGAGTAGAATTAAGTTTGTTTAAGTTGCCAACAGATTTTCCGTGTCATGTATTTCTTGCCATTGCACACCAGATAGAGGGAGATGGGCCAGCGATAGTGGTAGGGTTAGGAGCCGATTTTAATCCTCATAAAGCAGCAAAAGGAGCACTAATAGAAGTAGGTCAGGTAAGGCCAGGCCTAAGAAAAAGAATGAGGTTCGAAGAAACACAAGATAGACTTGCTCAATTAATTAAAAACCCCCAAGAGGTTAAAGAATTAGAGGATCATGATTTGTTATATGCAAGTCCAGACACTACACATCATTTCGATTTCTTATTAGATTTAGAGCCCAAACAATACGATTTAGGAGAGGTGATTTTGTCAGAAAAAGAGCAAATCACTCAATTAATAGCACATGTAAAATCAATAGGAAGTGATCTTATTTACTATAATCTAACTCCCCCTGAGATGGAAAAACTTCATCTCTTTACGGCAAGAGCCGTTATACCTCAATTACAACCTATACATTTTGGAGCAAGTAAAATTCGTCTGGGAGGTAAGCGTTTATATGAGTTGCCATATACATTACAATTAAAAAACAATAAGGCCGATTCTTATAACGATATTAGTTTTCAACCACATCCATTAGCATAAATCAATTCACATGAATCCAGAAAAACACAATATAGCATGGCAGTTTCATCATAATACATGTAGATGGAAACATGATACGCTTTCAGAATTTGAAAATACTAGCCCAATAGCACCATTTAAAGAATATGCTGATGTTACTTCTTTCCCACTGCCAGATCCACAATGTTGTGAAATTAGTTTGAAAGAGGTAATCAAGAATCGTCATTCTTGCAGGGATTTTTTGAATGCCCCCATATCCTTACAAGACATATCTACGATATTGAATTATGGATATGGGGTGCATCAAAGCGTTTACTTAGATAAAAATGAATTTCTGGAAAGACCAGTTCCTTCTGGCGGTGGTCTTTACTCATTAGAACTCTACATATTAGTGAGAAATGTAGAGACTCTTCCTCAGGGGATATATCATTTTTGTATTAGCCCATCCTGTATAGAGCAAATTTCGATAGTCGAATTACCTGCATTCTATATCAGTCAATTATTTATGAATCAATTTTATCTAGCTAATTGTAGTTGTATCGTAATGGTTACTTCATTAACAGAAAGAAATATGTGGAAATACGGAGACAGGGGATATAGGTATATTCTTTTTGAAGCAGGTCACTTAGTTCAAAATATGAATTTAGTAGCTCAATCTCTTGGACTCGGCAGTTTAAATCTGGGTGGTTTCTTTGATCATGAGATGGCAAAACTTCTAAAAATAAATACTGAAGAAGAAATTCCGTTATATGCTATGGCTTTAGGGAAACCAAGTAATGAAAGTAAAGAAAAAATTAGATTACCAGATGGATTAAACTATTGATTAAAATTGTAAATATTTGATTTCCAGTTGTAAATATTCAATAAAATGTGTCATATATAGAAATAAGTCCATAAAAAAATGCGTCCTAAGACGCATTTTTTATTGATATCACAGATATTATTTTTATCGTAGCGAGAGGGGGGCACGATCCCCCGACCTCTGGGTTATGAATCCAACGCTCTAACCAGCTGAGCTACCTCGCCAAATAGATGCTACATTAATAATAAATGCGGGTGCAAATATAAAAACAAAATACAATGTCGCAAACAATAATGTGTAATTAATTTTTTTTTCATTGTCCTTTTAAAGTCGACAATTAATCTATATATTGGCTTATCAACAATTAATGATATGTCTGAAAAAACAAAATATGAACTTGAGTTTGTGGTTCAATCTTCACCACAACTATTATATCAATATATTTCTACTCCTTCGGGGCTCTCTGAGTGGTTTGCAGATAATGTAAATTCTAGAGGAGAACTGTTTACTTTTATATGGGATGACTCTGAAGAAGATGCGAAACTCTTGAGTAAAAAAAGTGGTGAGCGTATAAAATTTAGATGGTTAGAGGATGAGGATAATGGTAATGATTATTTCTTCGAACTGCGTATTCAGGTAGATGAAATCACAAAAGATGTCTCACTTATGGTTACCGATTATTCTGAAGATGATGAGATAGACGAAAATAAGATGCTCTGGGATAATATGATTAGCAATCTTAAACACGTACTTGGTTCGGCTTAATTTTTTCTTTTTTTTAATTTCAATTTTATTCCCCCATAACATTAAAAGTGTATGGGACTTTTTTTATGATTAATCTTAATGGAAATTTACTTGAAGATCATAAAGCAAGTATTGCAGTTACCAATAGAGGATTTGCATACGGAGACGCTTTATTTGAAACGATCAGGGCTAATTCTGGAAAACTATTATTTTGGGAGGATCATTACTTTAGATTAATGGCTTCTATGCGTATACTAAGAATGCAAATCCCAATGCAGTTTACTCCAGAATTTTTGGAACAAGAAATTCTGGATCTAATCGATAAGAATGATGGTTTAAATACCTCGGTACGTGTTAAGCTTATGGTTAACAGGGTTTCTGGAGGTTTGTATACACCATCCTCTAATGAAATAGAGTATGTGATATCTACATCTCAATTAGATACACCATTTTATACAATTTCTGAAAAGGAATGCGAGGTAACTCTTTTTAAGGATCATTATGTAGCTCCGGATTTGCTTTCTACGTTAAAATCAAATAACAAGTTGGTTAATATTTTAGGAAGTATTTTTGCTAAAGAAAATGGTTTTGATAATTGTATTGTATTAAATTCTAATAAAATGGTTATTGAAGCCCTCAATGGGAATATCTTTTTGGTGAAAGGGAATATTATAAAGACTCCTCCGATACCCGATGGATGCCTAAAAGGTGTGCTTAGAACTCAATTATTAAGAATTCTGGAAAAGTTACCAGAATTTGAAGTTCAGGAAGATTCAGTTTCTCCATTTGAGTTGCAAAAAGCGGATGAATTGTTTGTTACCAATGTAATTAGTGGGATTCAACCTATTACTAAATTCAGAAAAAAAGAGTACGACACTGTGGTAAGCAGAAGATTATTAGGGATACTAAATACCAGGATTAGATTAGGAGATTAATTGTAGGCGGGGTTTTCTGGTGCATTGGACCAGAGTAAGTAATCACCTCCGAGTTCTATCATTTTCTCTTTCCAAAAGGTGTTATATGATTTACCAAAGATGTTCTTTTTGTAGTTGTTTTCAACAATTACCCACGAGTTGGCTTCTAATTCCTGATTAAGCTGTTCTGAGTCCCAACCCGAATATCCTAAGAAAAACCGAATCTCGTTAGATGTGATTTTGTCTTCTGCAATTAATTTGGACACAATAGTAAAATCTCCTCCCCAATAGATCCCACCAGATATTTCTACGCTATTTGGAATTAAGTTGGGTATTTTATGAATAAAATATAGATTATCCTGTTCTACAGGGCCACCATTGTATATTTTAAATTCTGCTTCAACATCAGGTACAAGATCAGCCAAGGAGTACTCTAAAGGTTTATTCATTATAAAACCAATAGATCCTTGTTCACTGTGATCTGCTAGAAGAACCACAGAACGATTAAATGATACATCCCCAATAATGGAAGGCTCGGCAACTAACAGATGTCCTTTTGAGGGTTGAAGTGATATCATACGATGGTTTTCTTTATCTTAAAGCTAAATAATTATTTCTAATAATCAAAGTAGTTATGCCAATTTTGTGGTAAAACCATAAAAAAAGCTCCCTGAAATGGGAGCTTTTAAATAATATCGAAAACGGACTCTAGTTTACTGAACTTGATAAATCAGCACCAGCCTTAAACTTCACAACGTTTTTAGCAGCGATTTTGATAGTTTTTCCAGTTTGTGGATTTCTACCTTCTCTTGCAGCTCTTCTAGAAACTGACCAAGATCCAAAACCTACTAAAGAAACACGTCCCCCTTTTTTAAGAGTTCCTTCAACGTTTCCTAAAAAAGATTCTAAGGCTTTTTTAGCCGCTGCTTTAGTGATTCCAGCGTCAGCTGCCATTGCATCGATTAATTCTGTTTTGTTCATAATTCTGTTTTTAAATTAATTGTTGGTTAAACCAATCTTTATGTTAAACGCTTTACAAATTTATACGGATTTATGATTTGTGCAAGGATTAGCCCAGTAAATACAGGCATTTGTTGATAACTCAAGGAGATTGTTAATAAACAATGGTCTTTTTTATCATTTTCTAAACCCTAGTAACACTGGTATTTCAGCTCATTTTTGCATCTCTATAAAAAACATATCCATTGAGCAAAGCTTTAGAGTTCATAGCTTTTTTTCCAGGAAGCTGAAGTTTTTCAACAATCATATACCCATTTTTTACAGCCACTTTGATTGTAGAGTCTTCAATAATTACTTTTCCGATATCAAAATTATGAGTTTCCTCTACAGGTTTAGCGTCGTAAATTTTTATATGTTCACTATTACCTTTATTATATAATTCACACCAGGCAGCTGGGTATGGACTTAAACCTCTAATGAGATTATTAATAGTACCGATGTCTTTTTGCCAATTGATCTTAGTATTTTCACGATTTAGTTTGTACGCTGTTTTAAAACTAGTGTCTTTGGGTTGTGGTTTTATCTCTACACTATCATTTTCTATCTCTTTTATAGTTTGTACAACTAATTCGGCTCCTTCTATCATTAATGTATCATGCAAGATTCCTGCCGTGTCGGTATCATTAATCGTTACCTCCTTTTGTAATATGATATGTCCTGTATCTATTTTTTCATCGATAAAAAATGTAGTAATCCCTGTTTTTCGTTCTCCGTTGATAACAGCCCAGTTTATAGGGGCAGCACCTCGATACGCTGGGAGTAAAGATGCGTGTAAATTAAAAGTACCATATTCTGGCATATCCCAAACTACTTTGGGTAACATCCTAAAGGCTACTACTATATTAAGATTTGCACGTAGTGATTTTAGTTCTTCAATAAAATGTTCGTCTTTTAGATTGGTAGGTTGTAGTATGGTAAGGTTTTTAGACAGCGCATATTCTTTTACTGCAGATGCTTTAAGCTTTCTGCCTCTGCCTGCAGGTTTATCCGGGGCAGTAATAACACCAACTACCGTATAGTTATTTTCAATTATTGCTTTCAGGGTTTCAACGGCAAAATCCGGTGTTCCCATAAATAGAATTCGTAAGTCTCTCATTATTTTTTTACTAATTGATAGTTGTTGTCATGATTGATTATTATGAGTTGATGCTCGTTCATTTCGCGCAATACTTCTAGTGTTATTTTTTCGGGGTACTCTAGCTTAGAGATCAAATCCCTTGAAGATAATTTTTTTTCTTGTAAAAGCCTGATAATATCTTCTTGAATTTTGCGCATATCTAATGTAGCCTTATTTCTATTTTTACTAGTACAAAAACTGCAAATACCGCAATCACTAGTATCCTGCTCTCCAAAATAGGCAAGTAGAAGTCTACTTTTACATATTGTAGTATTGTCTATAAATTCTAGTATAGCTTCTACCTTTTTTATTTTAGAATTGTTTTGTTCTATTAAATGATGTTTTATTCTGTTTATAGTATGGTCATCTTCTCTGGGGATCAAGAAAATAATTTCAGCATCAAAAGTTTTATGATTAAATTCTAGTAATTCTGAGTCCTGCAGTTTATTTAATACCTGTATTATTTCGGTCTCTGGTATTCCAATTTTTGAAGATAGTACCGGAAGATTTATACTCACCTCTTCATCAAAAATACCACCATACGTTCTAAGTATAGCTTTGATCACTAATTCGTACTGTGTATTATTTCTTAAAAACTCTAAAAGATGATTTCCTGTTACCAGCATATGCACAGTGCTTTTTTTGGCAAACCTTTGCGTAAACCTAATGACACCACAACGATCTAAAAATTGTAAGGTATTATAGGTAATTAAGGTGTTTAACTCATAGGTTTTACAGAATGCGTTAAAGTTAAAGTCATGAGAGGTCTGTTCCCCTTCTCCATAGGATATCTGAAAGTAGTTGCATAGCTTTCGATACACTAATTTAGCACCATCTACACTAGGTAGTACTTTTATAAATTGATTGTTTAATCGGGCATTATCATTCTGGTTTTTCAAAAGAAATGCGAATGATGGCTCTCCATCTCTTCCTGCTCTTCCAGCTTCTTGGAAATAACTTTCTATACTCTCGGGTACATTATAATGAATCACCGTACGCACATTGGGTTTATCGATTCCCATTCCAAAGGCATTTGTGGCTACCATTACTCTTATTTCTTCATTCATCCATTGCTCGAATCGCTTTGTTTTGTCCTTTGCATCTACACCACCATGATAATAGGTGGCGGTAATGTTATTAGCATTAAGAAAGTCACTCAGTTCTATAGACGCTCTTCTGTTTCTAACATACACTATTGATGTTCCGGGGTGTTTCTCGAGAATCTGTGTGAGCTTGTAGTTTTTATCGGCCACATGTTCTACCATGTATCCTAAATTGGATCTAAAAAAGGATTGTCGGTGTACTTGCGGTTGAAAAAGATCTAATTCGGCAATAATATCATCGACAACTTTTGTGGTCGCTGATGCAGTTAAAGCGATCATAGGTACCGTTGGATGTAATTCTCTTAGAATTTTAATCTTTTTATAAGAAGGTCTGAAATCATTTCCCCATTGTGAAATACAATGTGCTTCATCCACAGCAATAAGGTTGATATTCATTTGTTTTAACCGTTCTTTTACAATATCCTGCTGAAGGCGCTCCGGAGAAAGGTATAAGAATTTGTAGTTTCCATAGATGCAATTATCAAGTAACGTATCTAATTCTGCGTAGGGTATCCCACTGGGTAGGGCAATCGCTTTTATATCTTTTTGCTGAAGATGCTGTACTTGGTCTTGCATTAAAGCGATTAATGGCGAAATTACGATGCAAATACCTTCTTTAAGCAAAGCAGGCACTTGAAAACAAATTGATTTCCCTCCTCCCGTTGGTAATAAAGCAAACGTATCCCTTGTCTCTAAAACCGAATTGATAATTTCTTCCTGTAAAGGCTTGAAACTATCATATTCCCAATACTTTTCTAATATTTGGAGAGCAGATTCTACCAATCTATGTTATGTTTTTAAGAATAAAATCGTTGCGTTCTGATACAGTTCCGAAAGGAACATCAATACAATTATATCCCAATCTAGTATAAGCCTCTACTAAATGATGATGAATCTCTTCTGCTTGTTCAAAACTTTCGAATCGTTCTTCATCAGAGACATAGATGTCTTTCCAGGGGGGTAATATAAAAATATGATCATAAACATGCTTCTTACATTCATTTATAAAATGATGTTCATAAGGTTGCTTAAAATAATCCATATACGCAAGTACATCCGGTATACCTCTGTCGTAAAACAATACGTTATTCTTTTGGGATAAAGCATCGTTGAACTGTTGTATCCTTGCATTCAGGATTTTTGTATTGAACTCATATGGGTCTGAAACAGATACTATTGGATTTGAAACCATAGTATGAGATCCATTATTTTTTTTTGCTTCTTGAGTCATGGTTCGTATAACTTCATGAAAACAATAAAATTTTGATTCTTCGAGTTTAACGATAACAGACGTCTTGCCTGTTCCAGGTGCTCCGGTGATTACGATTCTTTTCTTTATCAAAGGAATAATTTTATTGCAAATTTCGGAATTATAAAAGGATTTAAAAAATAGTATTAACATAAGTATAAAGCTCTGTTAAAGTTGGATTTGTAAAAGTGAATTTTTAGTAACTTCAGTAACGAATGACCAATAATTGCTTTATTTAGACTAGTTAAACACAAATCAAAAAACTAAAACTCATGCCAGTATACAATTTAAAAATAAATGGTGAGTCTCATGCTATTGAGGCAGACCAGGACACTCCTCTTTTATGGGTGCTTAGAGATCATTTGGATATGGTGGGTACAAAATTTGGCTGCGGGATAGGTCAATGTGGCGCATGTACCATTCATGTAGACGGATCCGCTACCAGAAGCTGCTTGCTTCAGGTTTCTGCGGTAGAAGATATGGAAATCACCACCATCGAAGGGATTTCTGAAGACGCATCTCATCCTGTGCAACAAGCCTGGAAAGAGGTTGATGTACCCCAGTGTGGATATTGCCAAGCAGGACAAATTATGTCTGCTACAGCATTTCTCAATCAAAATGCAAATCCCAGTAAATCTGAGATCAGAGATGCCATGAGTGGTAATATTTGTAGATGCGCATCTTATAATAGAATAGAAAAAGCCGTAGAAATAGCTGCCGGTAAAATGAGCTAATCCATTTAAATCTTCACACAATGAAAAATATAGTATCACCTTCCTTTAGTAGAAGGTCTTTTATAAGAACATCGGCTTTAGCTGGTGGCGGAATGTTAATTGGGTTTAATTTATTTCAAGCCTGTAAGCCCGAAGCAGCACCTCCTGTAGATATTGCGAAACTTAATTTTAACGATTTTAATGCTTTTATTAAAATAGCAGATAATGGTATGGTGACCATTTTCTCACCAAACCCTGAAATAGGTCAAGGAGTGAAAACATCGATGCCTATGCTTATTGCAGAGGAGTTAGACATCGCTTGGGAAAATGTTCATGTAGTACAAGGGGCTTTGGATACCGAAAATTTTACTAGACAAGTAGCAGGAGGAAGCCAGTCTATTCGACATGGTTGGGAACCTTTACGACAAACGGGAGCCACCGCTAGACAAATGCTTGTGAATGCAGCTGCAGCCAAATGGGGTGTAGATGCTTCAGAATGTACAACAAGTAATGGTGTCATTACCAATGTAAAAGGTGAAAAACTAGGATACGGTGATGTGGTAAAAGAAGCCGCAGCTCTTAAAGTACCCGAAAATGTTACCTTAAAGGATCCTAAGGATTTTAAAATTATTGGAACAGACGCCAGTAATGTGGATATTGATAAGATTATTACTGGTAAGCCATTGTTTGGATTAGATTATAAAGAGGATGCAATGCTAATTGCTTCTGTACTTAGACCACCAGCATTTGGTAAAAAACTGGAGAGTGTTGATGATACTGCAGCAAAAGCGATTACTGGAGTACAAGATGTAATTAAGTTTGGTGATAAGGTGGCTGTACTGGCAAAAGATACCTGGACAGCCATGAAAGGTAAAAAAGCGCTTAATGCTAGTTGGACCTCTGATTCTAAATTAGAAAACACCGAAGAACATGATAAAATATTGACCGATCTTCTTAATGGGAAAGAGTTTAAAACCCTAAGAGCCGATGGGGATGTGAAAAAAGCATTTTCAGCAGCAGATCAGGTAATAGAAAGAACATATGAGTCACCTTTCTTACCGCATAACTGTTTGGAACCAATGAATTTCTTTGCCGACGTAACTGCAGAGAAAGTTAGATTGGTGGGGCCTATACAAACTCCTGCAAGGACAGCAAGCAGAGTTGCCGAATTATTAGAAAGAGACCTAAAAGATATTTCTGTAGAGATGACCCGAATGGGAGGTGGTTTTGGTAGACGCTTGTATGGTGATTTTGCTTTAGAAGCCGCCGAAATATCCAATTTGGCCAAAAAACCAGTAAAAGTAGTCTATTCTAGAGAGGATGATATGTCTGCAGGAATATATCGCCCGGCAATAAAATATAAAATTAGTGCATCAATAAAAGACGGACAAATCACGGGATATCATCTTAAAGAAGCTTCGGTAAATTCAAACATGTATGGATTGATTCCTAACTTTTTCCCTGCAGGAGCTATTGAAAACTACCAGGTAGATGCAGCAGTCTTTGATAGCAAAATAACAACCGGAGCTTGGCGGGCACCGTATACTAACTTTTTATCATTCGCAGAACAAAGCTTCTTTGATGAATTAGCAGAAATACTAGAAATTGATCGTATTAAACTTCGTTTAGATTTACTCCAAAAAGTAAAAGGTACCACAGATGAAAGAATCCAGTACTCACCCGAACGATTAGAAGGAGTGATTAAAATGGCTGTTGAAAAATCTGGATGGGGCAATGCCAAAGAAGGCGTTTATCAAGGTTTTAGCGCCTACTATTGTCATAATACGCATGTTGCCGAAGTTGCTGATGTTGTATTAGAAAATGATATCCCGGTGGTGAAGAAAGTTACCTGTGTGGTGGATTGCGGAATCGTAGTGAATCCGTTAGGTGCAAAAAACCAAATTGAAGGAGGCGTTATTGATGGTGTTGGCCATGCAATGTATGGTGATTTTTCATTTAAAGATGGAGAACCCGTAGATAAAAACTTTAATACGTATCGTTTGATACGGATTAATGAAACTCCGGTGGTCGAAACACATTTTATCGAGAGTGATGTGGCACCCACCGGGCTAGGAGAACCCACTCTGCCACCAGCTGGAGCAGCTGTAGCTAATGCAATCAAAGCAGCAAAAGGTATTCGATTATATAAACAACCTTTTATAAAGCATATGAAAGCTCAAGCTCCCATAGGATAAAAGTATATATGACACACGAGTTTAAAGAAATTATAGAATCATATGCTATAGCCAAACGGCAGGGGATACCTGCTGTTATGGCTACGGTTGTTGATGTCGAAGGTTCTTCTTATCGAAGACCGGGTGTAGGTATGCTTATTCTTCAAAATGGAATAACAAAAGGAGCTGTTAGCGGCGGCTGTGTCGAAAAAGAAGTTTTCAGGCAATCACAATCTGTCTTTAAAACGGGTATTCCAAAAATTATGACCTATGATGGGAAATATCGTTTGGGTTGTGAAGGAGTGCTGTATATCCTGATTGAAACCTTTGATATTGGTGAAGATGTTATTTTTGAAATTAGACAACAATTAGCATCTAGAAAACCGTTTGAGATAACATCTTTTTATCATAAAGCAGAACAGGATTTTAATGAAATGGGTTCTGTTGTTCGATTCGAAGGAGGTCGGGAGTTTACTTTTTCTAATACTCAGTATTTTAAAAATACACCCCGTAGTATAGCTGTACAAAGCTTTAAAAGAGAGATGCAACCTTGTTTTCGCCTGGTTATTATAGGAACAGAACATGATGCAGTACAATTATGTCAATTGGCCTCGGCCACGGGTTGGGAAATTGAGGTAATAGGTTCCCCTAAGAGTCCTAGACGACGAGAAGAATTTCCTGGAGCAAATAAAGTAGTTCATAGTGCTCCAGAAGATTTAAAAATTGATCATGTTGATGATCAAACGGCAGTAGTTTTAATGACTCATAATTTTGCCAAGGATCTATTATATCTACAAGCTATCAAGGATCTTAAACCTATCTATATTGGTCTCCTTGGGCCTGCACGACGTAGAGAGAAGCTACTTTCGGCATTTATAGAATATTATCCAGAGGTAACCGATGAGTTTATGGATTCGATTCATGGACCTGCCGGTTTAAACCTGGGAGCAGAGACTCCGCAAGAAATCGCAATTTCTATAATCGCAGAAATATTATCGGTATGTAGAGGTCAAAAACCGATACCATTACAAGAAAAAGACGGGGCGATTCATGATGCCCCAAAAAGAAAAAATATAGATGCCTTCTCTTCAAGAACCTAAAATAGCTCAGATTATCCTTGCGGCAGGAACATCTAGTAGAATGGGTGAGCCCAAGCAATTATTGCCCTGGCATCAGACTACATTGATTGGGCATGCCATACAAGAAGCATTAAAAACAGAAACTTCTTCTGTTTTTGTGGTTTTAGGGGCATATTATGATTTGATTTATGAACAGGTACATCATTTTCCTATTACGATATTAGAAAATCCAAATTGGGAAATGGGAATGGGATCATCCATACGTTTCGGAGTCAAAACTGCAATACAAGACAAATTGACATTTGATGCTGTACTAATTTCATTAGTTGACCAACCTTTGATTGATGCAATACATTTTGAAGCTTTAATTTCTAAATATAAGGAGAACCCCGAGAGTATTGTGGCAACAAATCTAGGTAAAAGAATTGGAGCACCAGGAATTTTTCCGGCAAGCTATTTTGATGAATTGGCTATGTTGAAATCTGATTATGGAGCTCGGTATATTATTGAAAAATACAAAGACAAAACAAAAGTTATTACAGCTACTGATAAAGGTGTAGATGTAGATACGATGAAAGAATATCAAGATTTAGTTCAAGGTAAATTTCATTCTTAAGAAAGGTTAAAAAGGTGTTTATAAGTTAACTTCGGTTTTATAAATCATAACCTGTATCTTTGGCTTGAAATTTGTTTGTTAAAGAATATGAATGACCCTGAAGAATTTTATAAAAAATTAAAAAAACAATTGGCCGATACGGCATTATGGCCGACTGCGTATCTGTATAAGTTTATAGTGCCTACAGATACTTCTAGAATTATACAAATTGAAGCAATATTTGATAACCTCGGAGCAGTAATTAATACGAAACAATCTAAAAATGGTAAATACACGAGTGTATCTATCAACGTACGTATGAAAAATCCAGATCAGGTAATTCTTAAATATAAAGAAGTTGCTTTAAAAGTTGAAGGAGTCATTTCACTCTAAACAAAAGGGGTTTTTATTGTTGACTATTGCTATGGTATATTAATAAAATTACCTAAGTACAATAACTTACTTATTTTATTTTAGTATTTTGCGAAACGAATTATGGTTACTTTACAAGTAACAAAAATACTTCACTTAAATTTTTTTTAATGATAATTGATAATTTAGAATATAATACTGAGCGCGAAATGCTCATCATACCCGAATATGGTCGTCATTTACAAAAAATGATAAACCACGCTATAGCTATTGAAGATCGAGAAGAGCGAAATAAAATAGCTAAATCTATAATAGCTGTAATGGGTAACTTACAACCCCATTTACGTGATGTGCCTGAGTTTCAACATAAGTTGTGGGATCAGCTATTCATTATAAGTGATTTTAAGTTAGATGTAGATACACCATTTCCGGTTTTAACTAAAGAAAAACTACAAGAAAGGCCAGAGCCATTAGATTATCCTCAAAACTTTCCTAAATATCGTTTTTACGGAAATAATATCAAGAGAATGATTGATGTAGCTAATAGTTGGGAAGATGGTGATCTAAAAACGGCACTCACATACACTATTGCAAATCATATGAAAAAGTGCTACCTAAACTGGAATAAAGATACCGTAGAGGATAGCGCGATTTTTAATCACCTTTATGAGTTAAGTGATGGTAAAATCAACTTAAAAGGAAGTAGTGAAGATCTTACAGATGCTACCAATTTACTGAGAGGGAAAAAGAAAAAGCATACTAGTAGCAATACTAGTGGAGGCAAAAAGAACTACAGAGGGGGAGGACGTACTAAAAAACGCTACTAAATCTTACCAACTACATTACTAACCACTAATTACTTAGATTAAATGGGTACTTTTCAAATCGAAGGAGGGCACCAGCTCAAAGGGGAAATTACGCCTCAAGGAGCTAAAAATGAAGCATTACAGATTCTTTGTGCTGTATTGTTAACTCCGGATGAAATAATAATTTCTAATATCCCAGACATTCGCGATGTCAATAAATTAATTGAAATTCTTAGCAATTTGGGTGTTAAAATTCAGAAACTTGGAAAAGGAAAATATTCCTTTAAGAGTGATGAATTAAACTTAAAGTATCTCGAAAGCGAACAATTTAAAAAAGAAGGAAGTGGTCTAAGAGGATCAATCATGATTGTTGGACCTTTATTGGCTCGTTTTGGGAAGGGATATATTCCACGCCCTGGAGGTGATAAGATTGGAAGAAGACGTTTAGATACTCATTTTGAAGGATTTATTAGCCTTGGAGCAAATTTTAGATACAATAAAGAAGAGCGCTTTTATGGTGTTGAAGCACCCAAAGGACTGACAGGTACGTATATGTTGCTGGATGAAGCATCGGTAACTGGTACCGCTAATATTGTAATGGCCGCTGTATTGGCAAAAGGTACGACAACAATATACAATGCCGCTTGTGAACCTTATTTGCAGCAACTATGTAAGATGCTTAATGCAATGGGGGCGAAAATCACAGGAGTTGGCTCAAACTTATTAACTATAGAGGGAGTAGAAGTTTTAGGGGGCTGTGAACATCGAGTATTACCTGATATGATCGAAATTGGGTCGTGGATTGGATTAGCAGCAATGACTAAGAGCGAAATTACCATTAAAAATGTTAGTTGGGAAAACTTAGGGATAATACCAAATACATTTAGAAAACTCGGAATTACATTAGAGCGAGTTGGAGATGATATTTATATTCCGGCACATAAAGATGGTTACCAGATAGAGAGTTATATAGATGGGTCATTTATGACCATAGCAGATGCGCCATGGCCAGGATTTACCCCAGATTTATTAAGTATCGTATTGGTAATAGCTACACAGGCTAGAGGAGAAGTGATGGTGCACCAAAAAATGTTTGAAAGCCGTCTATTCTTTGTAGATAAGCTTATTGATATGGGAGCAAAAATTATCTTATGTGATCCCCATAGAGCAACCATTATAGGTCATGATTTTACATCTACATTAAAAGCAACAACCATGGTTTCTCCAGATATTAGAGCAGGAATCTCACTATTGATTGCAGCGCTTAGTGCTAAGGGGACTTCGGTTATTCACAATATCGAGCAGATTGATAGAGGGTATGAAAATATAGATGAGCGTCTAAGAGCTATTGGAGCCAAAATTATTCGAAAACAGGGATAAAATATAGTGTAAAAAATAATAATAAAACACCACTTTAAGTAATCTTAAAGTGGTGTTTGTATTTTTAATTCGGAATATAATAACTTATATAATTAAGAGTAGTTTTTTTTAATCTTCAATTTAATGCAGACTGATGTATATGTGATAGTATACTATTGTACAGTGAAATAGTGTTTTAGAGCGAGGGAAAGTGCCTATGCTAAAGGGGTATAAGGAATAGTAAAATAAAAAGTAGAACCTTTATCTTTTTTGCTATCTACCCATATTTTACCATCTAACATTCCCACATAGGCTTTTGCAATTGATAATCCAATACCTGCACCTTCTAACGCATATCGATCTCCTATGTCTGCCTGTACAAATCTATCAAAAATAGCTTCTAGACGATTTTTAGGAATTCCTATCCCTGTGTCTTTTACATAAAACTGCAAGGATTCATCTTTATGTACATATCCAAATTCGATACTCCCTTCTTTAGTATACTTAATGGCATTTTTAACCAAATTGGTGAGCACCGCATTAAATTTTTCTTTATCTGTATTGATGATAGCTTCTTTTGCGGTCAAACCATTATTTAGTACTAGTGTTATTCCTTTTTTATCGGTTTCGGTTTTAAAGAAATTATATAGGTATTCGGTTTGTTCATTAATATTTACTTCACTCATAAAAACGTTGACCTGATCTGATTCAATTTTGGAAATATCAATGATGTCTTTGATAATATTTAGCATACGGTCACCACTTTCTTTAATGAGATCTAAGTATAGCTGTTGCTCATCTCCATTAAGTTTAGGTTCTTTTAATAATTCTGCTAAACCTAATATTCCATTCATGGGTGTGCGTATTTCGTGGCTCATATTGGCTAGAAAAGCAGATTTTAGACGATCACTTTCCTCGGCTTTTTCTTTTAATCGATTAAGTTCTTGCTCATATAGTTTGATCTCTGTAATATCAGTAATAGTACCTACATAACCAATAATTTGTTGTTTGTCATTATATTCAGGAATTGCTTGACCTAATACCCATATAACAGAACCATCAGGTTTTAAAAACCTATATTCGGCATCAGAATTTTTTCTTTTATCAGCATCATCATACCATCCTTCTTTCAATTTTTGTCTATCTTCTGGATGTACAGCATCTAGCCAACCATCATTAAGTGCTTCTTCTTGCGATAACCCGGATATAGTACACCATTTTGGATTTACAAATGTGGTTTTGCCATCTGCAAGAGTCATAAAAATACCTACAGGAACCAGATTAGTCAGCGTGTGATATCTGCTCTCTGTAAGTTGTATGGCTTTTTCGGCAACTTCAAATTTTTGCTTATACGTAAGAGAATGGTAAACGTCTTTGAACGTTAAATAATTGGCATGATAGGTTTCTTTTTCAAAAAATTTTATATAAAGCGTAAATATAATGCTAAAGAAAATGGCCATAAAGATTTTTGAGATTAATCCAGAATAGAGTATTCGGGCCATATCATCAAAATACCAAAAAGAACCAAGAGAGAAACTAATGGCGTCAAAACTTAAAACCAGAATCATGGTAATTAATATTCTAAAAAATAAAGTCGTAAAATATTTTGAAATAAACTCAAAGATGAAAATAATTAATATTGAATCTACGAAAAGAATGCCTGTACCCACAAAAAGAACGAAGACATTGGTGTAAAAGAATTCGGTTGAGATATCAAAGGGATTATAGCTATATGCTCCTTCTATATTTAGACGAAAAGAAAGCAGTAAAAAACATAATACTATGTTGGTAATAACTAATGCGTAAATTAGTTTTCTGGCAGTAATAGCATCTTCTTTAATATAAATTAGCAGCACAGCAAACAGTGTTGCCGAGAATAAGATAGAAGAACCTGGCGATATTACTAGATATTCAGAAATTTCAAAATAAAGAGTACTTGCTAAGAAAACTTGTATAAACTGAAATAGACCTAATACCGTAAATAGTAACCCCAAGCCCATTATAGTTCGTATGCGAAATAATACTAGTATTAATGATGCAACTACTAATCCTTGAAAAAGGAAAATCGATATTTGGTAAAAGTTAATTGTATCCATAAAAATCCAATACTACATTGGATAGATTAGTTTGAAGCTTTTTTTAGAAGCCTGCATATATAGATTTTCATTAGCTTTTGGGGTCGCTTAAAGCTACGAACAATAGTTAAATATTTCTTACGGCAAAACCGTAATTTTTAGACACTTGTATTAATGTTTTAATTGGTATGAAGTGTGATCTGGGATGCGTATTAAAATTAGACTAGTAGTTTACTTTTGTTAATAGTAAAATATTTTGTTCTTTCGTTAAAAATAGTAATTAGAACTTGGAAGAATTAAAGAAAACAATACGATCTTTTACAGATGTGAGTGACTCTGACATGGAGTTTGGGCTTCAGTTCTTTAAGAAGAAGACTTACAAAAAAGGAACATTTCTATTAAAACCAGATCAATATATAGATGATTTCTATTTTATGAAGAAAGGTTGTGTGTCATATTATACTATAGATGCAGGGACAACTCGGGTGATGGAGTTTTTTAGTGAAGGTTATTTTTTTACCGATCTATATGCATATATACAAGAGATTCCATCAGAATCATATCTAGAAGCGATAGAGGATTCTACAGTCTATGCAATTTCAAAGGCAGACCAATTAAAAGTGTTTGATCACTCGCATCAGTTAGAACGTTTTGGTCGTTTGTCAATGCAAAGAACATTCGTTATAAACTTTCAACGTATAAATCAACTTAGAAACCTTTCTAACCAAGAACGTTATTTGCAATTGCTTGAAAAACGCCCGTCTCTTTTTCAAAGGGTTCCTCAATATTTAATTGCTTCTTACTTGGGATTAACCCCCGTAGGACTCTCTAAAATTCGAAAGCGACTTAGTGAAAAACGTTGAAGAAAACATTCCTAATAATTTTCTACGCACTTTTGAAGGTAAGCCATTAAGTAAAAGTTAAGAGTATCAAAAATTCGATATTTATTAAACTAGTTTAATAAGAATCTATCAAATATTTCCGTACTTTATTGTATTATTTTTACTTAACGTCAAAAAACTTCACATAATGGCCAAAGAATATATAGATTTAGAGACGCTGAAATACCTTTTATATGATGTACATCAGTTAGAAGAAGTATTGCAAGGTGATCGCTTTGCAGATCATGATAAGGAATCATTGGATATGTTTTTAGACTCTGTTAAAGAATTTTCAGATAGAGAATTGTTTCCTTATATCAAAGAAATGGATGAACAACCTGCATATCATAAAGATGGTAAAGTAATTGTACATAAACAGGTTGAAGTGATGATGAAAAAAGGTGGCGAAATGGGACTCATTTCGGGGACCTTTGATTACGATGCCGGGGGGCTACAATTGCCTATGATGATGTATACGGCATCTGCATTTATTCAAGATGCAGCCAATAACCACTTACCAGGATATGCGGGGCTTACATTAGGAGCTGCAGAGCTTATTGTACATTTTGGTAATAAGGATCTTAATGATACCTATGTTCCTAATATGCTTTCTGGGCAATGGGGAGGTACGATGTGTCTTACCGAACCACAAGCGGGAAGTTCATTGTCTGATGTAGTAACCAAAGCAGTACCTGCAAAGGATGGTTATTATAAAGTTTCTGGTCAAAAAATATTTATCTCGGGAGGGGATCACCAATATGCAGATAATTTTGTGCATTTGGTATTAGCACGTATTGAAGGAGCTCCCGCCGGAACGAAAGGAATTTCATTACTGGTGGTGCCAAAAAAACGCCCCGATGGTAATGGAGGATTAGTTCCAAATGATGTAACTACGGTTGCTGATTTTCAAAAATTAGGACAACGAGGATATTGCACTACGCATCTGGGGTTTGGAGATGCAGATGATTGCCATGGGTGGTTAGTCGGTGAGGCCCATCAAGGCCTCAAATACATGTTTTTAATGATGAATGGAGCTCGTATTGCAGTGGGTAGAGGGGCTGCAGCAATTGCAACAGCAGCATATCAGGCATCTTTACAATATGCAAAAGAACGCCCACAAGGAAGAAAATTAACGAGTGCCGGAAAGAAAAATCCAGAACAAGGGCAAACACTAATTATAAATCACCCAGATGTACGTCGAATGCTCTTGCTTCAAAAAGTAGTTGCCGAAGGCTCGTTAAGCTTAGTACTTCTTGCTTCAAGATATTTAGATCTTAAAGATACATTGCAGGATAAAGATGAAAAAGAAAAATATGAATTGTTACTTGAATTGATCATTCCTATGGTAAAAACGTACCCTTCAGAAATGGGAACTGAAGCTGTTTCTAATGGGGTCCAGGTACTTGGTGGTTATGGTTTCTGTTCAGATTTTATATTACAACAATACCTTAGAGATATTCGTATTTTTCCAATTTATGAAGGTACGACAGGGATCCAATCTCAAGATCTGTTAGGCAGAAAATTATTGATGGAGAATGGTAAAGCCTTAGAGTTGCTAACTGCAGAGATCATGCAAACCATTCAAAATGCATCTAAATATGATGACCTTCGAGTGTATGCTACTAAACTTGGCGATAAGTTAAAGTTGGCACAAAAAGTAATCGGTTTCTTGATAGGTTTTGCTCAAAAAGGAGATTATGAACGTTTCTTATCTGATGCCACACCGTTTATGGAATTCTTCAGTACAATTACATTGTCTTGGGTATGGCTGGATATGGCAACGCATGCAAAGAATTCTCTGGTAACAGGGCAAAAAAATCATTCTGAAGATTTCTATGAAAGTAAGATTCATGCGATGAAATTCTTTTTCAAGTATGAATTACCCAAAACCAATGGGCTAGCAGAAATTTTATTGGACGAAGAAGTACTTACTATAGCAGGAGAAAAGGAACTTTTTAATTAATTAACACTATTAAATCACTAACCAATACATGAATAGTATTAAAAAATCCTTCAATCTAGAAGGAAAAGTAGCCATTATCACTGGCTCCAGTAAAGGAATAGGAAAGGCTATAGCCCAAGGTTTAGCAGAGCATGGAGCTAAAGTAGTAATCAGTAGTCGAAGCCAGGAAGCTGTTGATGAAGTGGCTGCCGAATTTAATAAAGCTGGACTCGAAGCTGTGGGAATAGCTTGCCATATCGGAAAAGAAGATCAACGAAAAAATCTGATAGAAAAAACCATAACACATTATGGGGGGATTGATATTTTAGTGAATAATGCAGCGATTAACCCGATATATGGGCCCATTGAAGATGCCGAAGAAGGTGTTTTTGATAAAATTATGGATATCAATGTTAAAGCACCCTGGATGCTTTCTAATCTAGCACTTCCTTCAATGAAAGAAAGAAAAGGAGGAAGTATCATCAATATCGCCTCGGTAGAAGCATTGCACCCTGGAGCAGGACTAGGATTATACAGTACTAGTAAAGCTGCATTGCTGATGCTAACCAAAAATCAGGCTAAAGAATGGGGACAATACGGTATTCGTGCCAATGTGCTTTGCCCAGGATTGATTAAAACTAAATTTAGTGCTGCGCTTTGGCAAAATGAAAAAGTACTTCAGAAAATAGAAAAAACATTACCGTCTGCTCGAATGGGTATGCCGAATGAAATGGCAGGTATAGTGTGTCTCTTGGCATCTGATGCCGGAGCATATATGACAGGTAGTGTTTATAATGCCGATGGAGGGTATTTAATTGCCGGTTAATTTACTTTTTATGTTATTCCGCTTGGGCGGAAATCTTTAATACAATCTACTATGAATTTCGAATATTCAGAAAAAATAATTTCGCTTCAGGAGAAACTTAATGCCTTTTTTGAAGAACATATTCTTCCTGTTGAAGAGGAAGTGGGTGCTTTTAATTATAATCCTGATAATCGATGGAAACGTTGGCCAGGAATAGAAGCGCTTAAAGAAAAAGCTAAGGCAGCTGGGCTGTGGAATCTTTTTCTACCTAAAAGTTACGGGGATTTGAGCCCTGGATTAACAAATTTAGAATATGCTCCTTTGGCAGAGATCATGGGACGAGTATTATGGTCTTCAGAAGTATTTAATTGTAATGCTCCAGATACCGGAAACATGGAGGTGTTAGCAAAATATGGATCTCCTGCGCATCAAAAACAATGGCTAGAACCTTTAATGAAGGGAGAAATTCGATCTGCTTTTTTGATGACAGAACCACAGGTGGCTTCTTCAGATGCTACAAATATTGAAACTTCGATCGTGTTAGATGGAGATGATTATGTGATCAATGGCCGTAAGTGGTGGTCTTCGGGTGGTATGGATCCACATTGTAAGATTGCTATTGTAATGGGTAAAACAGATCCAAATACATCCAGACATCAACAACAAAGTATGATTTTGGTTCCTATGGATACGCCGGGATTAAAAATTATTAGACCACTCACTGTATTTGGTTTTTATGATTCTCCCGAAGGGCATGCCGAAATTGTATTAGACAATGTTCGGGTACCTAAAGAAAATTTGTTACTGGGAGAAGGAAGAGGTTTTGAGATTGCCCAAGGTCGTTTAGGGCCAGGTCGTATCCACCATTGTATGCGATTAATAGGTATGGCACAACGTTCATTAGAGCTAATGTCAAAGAGAGCTTCAGAGCGTATAGCCTTCGGTAAAACCTTTAAAGATTATAGTAGTATTCGTCAGGAAATTGCCCTTTCACAATGCGAAATTGAACAAGCAAGGTTGTTAACACTTTCGGCGGCAGATAAAATGGATAAAGAAGGCAACAAAACATCAAAAGATCTTATTGCAATGATTAAAATTGTAGCTCCTAATATGGCTCTAAAAGTGATTGATCGAGCGATGCAAATTCATGGAGGTAAAGGCGTGGGCCCAGATACTCCATTGGCACACTTCTTTGTTGCAGCTCGTATGCTTCGATTGGCAGATGGTCCAGATGAAGTACACATGTACCAGTTGGGGAAAAGTGTAATTAATAAACATTCAACAAGTAGTAAATAATTTTTTAAATTGTTGAGACAATAATAAAGATACTGCTTAGAGTTCCTTCTCCTTGGAGGGCATTGTATAGCAATGAGCCAGATGAAGTAAAGGAGTTAGGATGAGGGGATTTTCTGAAAACACCCTCACCTTAATCCTCTCCCTCAAGGGAGAGGAAATAAAAGTATTTTAGTAGTATTAAGAAAGAAGTTTGTTTCCAATAAATTAACGATCAACCATGCAAAATGTACGCAAAGGCGAAGAATTAAACGAAAAAACATTGAAAACCTTCCTGCAAAAAGAAGGACTCATTAATAATGACCAAAGTGATTGGCAAGTAACTCAGTTTACTCATGGATATTCTAACCTTACTTATTTATTAGAAATAGAAAACAAAGAATATGTACTGCGCCGACCACCTTTTGGAGCAATAAAAAGAGGGCATGATATGGGACGCGAGTTTAAAGTGCAATCTGGGATATATGGCGCTTTTCCTAAAGTACCAAAAATGTTTACCTACACAGAAGACCAAAACGTTTTGGGATGTCCTTTTTATATTATGGAAAAAGTGAATGGGATTATTCTTAATGTGCATGAAGCTAAAAAAAGAAATATCCCGGCAGATGATTTTAAAACCATAGCAGATTCATGGCTCAATACTTTTGTAGAACTCCATAATGTGGATTATAAAGAGGCAGGATTATCTGATTTAGGGAAACCTGAAGGGTATGTTGAAAGACAGGTGCTTAATTGGGGCAAACAATATCTGAAAGCGGCTACAGAAGATGTGCCGGCTGCAGCCAAGGTGATGAGTTGGATGGAAGAGAATCAACCTAAAGAATATCGACATAGTTTGGTGCATAATGACTTCAAATATGATAATGTAGTTTTTAAGGATGATACCTGGAAAGAAGTTGTGGCAGTATTAGATTGGGAAATGGCCACCTTAGGAGATCCATTAATGGATTTAGGAACTTCTCTGGGATATTGGACCATGGCAAGTGATCACCCATTTGTGCAACAAGGAATCCCTTCACCCACAATTATGGACGGTAATCCTGGTAGAAGTGAGATTGTAGAGCTCTACACACAAAAAAGCGGAAGAGAAGTACATCATTTAGTGTTTTATTATGCCTTTGGGTTATTCAAGATTGCGGTAATTGCTCAACAAATTTATTACCGATACAGCAAAGGTCTTACAACAGATCCTCGATTTGCACAATTAAATAAAGCAGCAGAATTACTTTGTAATCTTGCGCTACAAGCTATTCAGAAAAATAAAATTGATTAATAAAAATAGACCCTTTTTCGGTCTTGTATAGTACATATATAAATGGATTATTTAACTTCTACATACTACTTTGATTATGAAACAGATGAAATTCAGGAACTCGTTAAAGAATTAAAGACAGATATATTAACTAAAAAAGAAAAAGCGAAGCGCATATATAATAAAATTAGAGATGAGTGGAGATACGACCCTTATACCCTAAGCTTTGTTAAAGAAGGTTATGTAGCTAGTACTATTGCCAAAAAGCCAAAAGGGCATTGTATTGATAAGTCTATTCTTCTAATTACATGTTTAAGAGCACTAGGCATACCGGCAAGGATTCATTTAGCAAAAGTGAAGAATCATATTGCAGTTGAACGATTAACAGAAAAGTTTGGGACCAATGAACTCACTCCTCATGGTATGGTAAATTTATGTTTAGATGATAAATGGCTAAAGGTATCTCCAGCTTTTAATGAATCTTTATGTAAAATGTGCAACGTAGCACCTTTAGAATTTGATGGGGATAATGATTCTATTTTTCAAGAATATAATAATGAAGGTAATGAGTTTATGGAATATGTAGAAGACTATGGTCATTTTGAAGATGTTCCTCTGGATTTTATTTTTAATAATGTAAAAGAGCATTACCCCGAACTAATAGAAAAGTATAAAGGCGAAGCCGAGATTAAGTTATAAAAAATAGTAATTATTAAATCTATAAAATACACACATGGGAGATATACATATAGAGGTTACCGCAGAACAATTTCAAGAGTTCGCAACCTTACCTCTAGAAGGAGCTTTTCAGATGTTGAATCTTTTGAAATTTAAGGATAAGGTAGAAGATGCAGATATTACAGGTGCTCAAGCTTATGCGCAGTATATGCAAGCGGTATTACCATTTTTTCAGACTTCAAAAGCTAAGGTTATTTACCAGGGAAAACCAGTATTTAATCTTATTGGTCCAGGAAAGGACTTAGAATGGGATAAGGTATTGATTGTTGAATACGAGAGTAAGAAAGATTTTTTAAGCATGATAACTGCCGAAGGATATCCTTCAAAAATGCGTAGTCGCGCTTTGCAAGATTCGCGATTAATACTATGTACAGCTAAATAAAACCTAATATATGGAAGTAAAAGATAAAATAGTAATAGTAACGGGTGCCGGTTCTGGAATTGGTGCAGCCACGGCTAAGCATTTTGCAAAACATCAAGCTAAAGTTGTGGTTTCTGATATTAGAGAAGAAAATGCACAAAAAATAGCAGATGAAATTAATGCTAATGGAGGTGAGAGTATTGTGATTACTGCCAATGTTGCTAAGTTTGATGAGGTAGAGCAACTCATCGCCAAAACTGTAAATCACTATGGGAGATTAGATGTTATAGTAAACAATGCTGGAATTGGCCCTAGAAATATGGCTAAAACGGGGGAATATACCTTAGACGATTGGGATAGTGTTATTGCAGTCAACCAGACTGGTGTTTTTTATTGCATGAAATTGGCATTGCAACAAATGATGAAGCAAGGCGGAGGAAATATCGTAAATATTGCTTCTTTAGCGGGTCTTAAAGCGTCATTAAACAACTTATCCTATAGCGCAAGCAAGTTTGCCGTAGTAGGGATGACAAAGTCTGCTGCTTTAGAGTATGCCAATAAAAACATACGGATCAATGCGGTATGCCCGGGGTACACAGAGTCTGCTTTGTTGGATAAATTGTTATCAGTACGACCAGATATGGATCAAATGCTTAAAAGTGTGATTCCTATGAAACGCTACGGGCTAGCAGATGAGATTGCCGAAGCTGTAGTTTGGCTTGCTTCAGATAACACCAAATTTATAACAGGACAAACGATAACCCTGGATGGAGGAACTTCTTTATAAAAAATAATGGAAACAGTTACTATAGAAAGAAAACAGAATTATGCAATTGTTCAGTTGAACAGGGGTAAAGTCAATGCCATTAATCATCAAATGACAAAAGAAATCAGAGCGGCCTTTTCAGATTTAGAATCTGATGATAACATAAAGGGAGTTATTATAACAGGAATTCCTCACTTTTTTTCTGCAGGTTTAGATGTGATTGAGTTATATAGTTATGATGAACAGCAGATGAAGGAGTTTTTTAATGACTTTGGAGGTATGTATATTCAATTGGCAAAGTTTCCAAAGCCTTTAGTATCTGCGATTACAGGGCATTCTCCTGCCGGAGGCTGTGTACTTGCTATTACTGGAGATTATCGAATTATGGCTGAAGGTGAAAAATATACAATCGGACTCAACGAAGTGGCAGTTAATATTCAGATATCGAGCAATCTTATTCGAGGATATGCTTTCTGGATAGGAGAAGGACTAGCGAGTCAATATCTTCTTGATGGTAAATTATTAAATGTAGATGAAGCTTTGGTTTCAGGTTTAGTGAATGAGGTATGTCCCCTAGAGGAAGTTTTACCTAAAGCAGAGGCAAAAATGCAACACTACTTGCGAGCTGATGAAGAGATTTTTAAAAACACGAAGTACAAATTACGGAAATCGTGGTTAGAAGGAATGGAAACTGACCCAAAAATAGATTTAGAACAAGCAATAGCACTTTGGTGGAAACCAGAGATAAGAGCAAAAATGAAAGCTTTTGTCGAGAGTCTTCAAAAACGATAAAAAATAGAAATCATGGAAGAAGTTCTTCCGAATAAAAAATTAAAACACAGATCATGAATAAGCAATTAATATTTAAGAAAAGACCAACTGGATTACCTGAAGCAGATACTTGGGAACTACAAGATAACCCTATCCCAGAACCTAAAGAAGGAGAGGTTTTGGTGCAGCAACATTATATTTCTCTTGATCCGGCTATGCGGGGTTGGATGAATGAAGGTAAATCTTATATAGAACCAGTTCAAATCAATGATGTGATGCGTGCCGGATCGGTTGGAAAGGTAATCAAAGCCAATAATCATCCAAAATATAAGGAAGGAGATTATCTTACCGGTTGGGGAGGTGTTCAGCAATATTCTGTAACCAATGGAGATAATTGGTATCAGATAGACCCAAGCTTAGCGCCTTTGCCAATGTATATTGGTACATTAGGTATGCCAGGAATGACAGCATATTTTGGAATACTGGAAGTTGGGAAAATAAAAGAAGGAGATGTAGTTTTAGTTTCTGGTGCCGCAGGTGCTGTTGGTAGTGTTGTTGGACAAATAGCTAAGATCAAAGGATGTCGTGTAATCGGAATTGCTGGCGGAGCTGATAAATGTAAATACCTAGTTGACGAATTAGGATTTGACGGAGCGATCGATTATAAATCAGAAAATATTCATGAAGGATTAAAACGTGAATGCCCTAAAGGTATCGATGTGTATTTTGACAATGTAGGAGGAGAAATTCTTGATGCTGCTTTAGCGCGTTTACGTATGCATGCTCGAATAGTAATCTGCGGAGCGATTTCGCAATACAATAATAAAGTAGCTATAAAAGGTCCTTCTAATTATTTATCCTTACTAGTAAATCGTGCCTCAATGCAAGGGATGGTAGTAATGGATTATGCCAAAGATTATGGTAAAGCAGCTATGGAAATGGGGGGCTGGATGGCTCAGGGAAAATTAAAGAGTAAAGAGGATATTTATGAAGGAATAGAAAACTTTCATGAAACATTTCTGCGATTGTTTTCTGGAGATAAAATGGGGAAACTTGTGTTAAAAGTAATTGAGGAATAAAAAGCGTCAGTTCGAGTGGTTTTTTGTAACAAAGTGAAGAAAAACTGTATCGAGAACAGCTTGTTATTCAAATTCTTATTCTCGATACATCCCGATTACCATCGGACACTCGAATTGACGAATTTAAATAAAAGGAATTTGAACAATCTTAAACCTAAATACTGTGAAAGCAATAGTGTGCAAACAATTTGGACCGCCTTCAAGTCTTTCGCTTGAAGACATAAAAAACCCTGAGCCTAAAGAAAATGAGGTTTTGGTTGAAGTAAAAGCGTGCGGGGTTAATTTTCCGGATACTTTAATTATTCAGGGGTTATATCAATTTAAACCAGAATTACCTTTTACACCAGGTAGTGATATCGCAGGAATTATTAAAAAAGTAGGTTCTGCAGTCAAACATCTTAAACCTGGAGATGAGGTTTTTGGATTTGTGATGCATGGTGGTTATGCAGAGCAAGTCATCGTACCTGGTAATGCCTGTTTTAAAAAACCCCCAATGATGGATTACCCAATAGCGGCATCTTTTATGATGGCCTATGGAACTTCATACCATGCACTTAAGGATAGAGCAAGACTCAAAGAAGGAGAAACACTTTTGGTCTTAGGAGCTTCTGGTGGAGTAGGATTAGCTGCTGTAGAATTAGGTAAACTTATGGGAGCAAAGGTAATAGCGGCAGCTTCTACCGATGAAAAACTACAATTATGTAAAGAATTTGGTGCCGATGAGCTTATTAATTATTCTACAGAAGATTTAAAGTCAAGAATCAAGGAGCTTACCAATAAGAAAGGAGTAGATGTGGTCTATGACCCGGTGGGTGGTGATTATGCTGAAGCTGCTATTCGCGGTATGGCTTGGGAAGGTCGTTATCTGGTGGTAGGTTTTGCCGCAGGAGATATTCCTAAGATTCCGCTTAATCTTGCTTTGTTAAAAGGTTGTGCAATTGTAGGGGTTTTTTGGGGGAGTTTTGCAATGAAAACACCAAAAAAGAATATGCAAAATACAATGGAACTAATGCAGTGGTACGGAGCAGGAAAGCTAAAACCACATATTCATAAAATATATCCTCTCAAAGAAACATCAAAAGCTCTCGAAGAAATGATGCAACGCAAGGTCAGGGGTAAAGTAGTTATTGAATGTTCTTAATATTAACGCCTTTCGTGTCAGTTCGAGTGTTTGGACGTAATGTAATGGAGACAAAATGTATCGAGAACTTTTACTATCGAAACATGAATTCATAATATAATATTAATTACATCTCGATACACCATTCCTTAGGTCATGGTACTCGATGTGACGGGTGTACTAAATAGATAAATTTTATATATCAACACAATAAACAAACAAATACATGAGATTAAAAGATAAAGTTGCTATTGTTACTGGTGGAGCCAGAGGAATAGGAAAAGCTGTTTCTGAATTGTTTGCCAAAGAAGGGGCAACTGTAATTATATGGGATTTATTAGATGACGGTGAGGATACTGCCAAAAAGATTATCGAAGCTGGCAACATTGCAGAATTCACTAAAATTTCGGTAACAGATAAAGCGGCGATAGAAGCAGAAGCAGAAAGAATTTATAAGAAATATAGCAAAATAGATATTTTGATTAATAATGCCGGCATAACTAAAGATAGAACACTTCATAAGATGAGTGAGGCAGAATGGGATGCGGTGATTGATGTAAATTTAAAAGGAGTGTTTTTGTGTACCCAAGTGGTTTCTAAATATATGAAAGATAACGGTTATGGCCGAATTGTTTCTGCAGCATCCAATGTAGGGTTGCGTGGTAATTTTGGTCAAACTAATTATGCTGCAACCAAAGCAGGTGTAATTGCGATGTCTAAAACCTGGACGATGGAGTTAGGGAAGTATGGTATTACGGCCAATGCGTTGGCTCCTGGTTTCACTCTTACAGAAATGACAGAGCAGATCCCTAAAGAACATCTAGATGGTATTAAGAAACAAATACCGCTTCAAAAAGCTGCGGTACCCATGGATATAGCGTATGGATATTTGTATCTAGCGTCTGATGAGGCTTCTTATGTCTCTGGAATTTGTTTAACTATAGATGGAGGTATATCTAGATAAAAAAAGCATCATGGATCAACTAGTATATAAAAATTTTGAAGCTTTTAGAGAACTTGAAGGAAAACAATTACCTGTCGGAGACTGGATAGTTGTAACCCAGGAAATGATCAATACTTTTGCAGAAGTAACCCAGGATTTTCAGTGGGTTCATGTAGATGTGGAGAGAGCAAAAAAGGA
Source organism: uncultured Aquimarina sp. (assembly GCA_947503835.1). Taxonomy (GTDB): domain Bacteria; phylum Bacteroidota; class Bacteroidia; order Flavobacteriales; family Flavobacteriaceae; genus Aquimarina. The sequence goes on along the minus strand of CANNFM010000002.1, from coordinate 386,873 downwards.
ATCACCTTTTAAGAAGACCATCGCTCATGGATTCCTATCTATATCATTGCTTTCAAAAATGTTGATGGATCTGATTATCGTAGAGAGTGCGGTTATGGGATTTAATTACGGGCTAAATAAAGTACGTTTTCCACATCCGGTACTTGTTGATAGTCGTCTAAGATTGCATAGTCGTGTCGCAAAAATTGAAGAATATGCCAATAATGGATTGAAGATTACATGGGATTGTACGCTAGAAATTGAAAATATTGAAAAGCCAGCTTGCGTTGCCGAGTTTGTTTCGTTGATGTTTGAATAAATTTGGGGCATAAAAAAACCTGTCCACTTTAAGAGGACAGGTTGTGTGCTTTAAAAAAATTAAATAGTATATATTAAATTACTTTTACATTTACCGCGTTTAATCCTTTTTTACCTTCTTGCAAATCAAATTCGACTGCATCGCCTTCTCTAATCTCATCGATTAATCCAGAGATGTGTACAAAATGTTCTTTGTTCGAATCATCTTCAGTGATAAATCCAAAACCTTTGGCATCATTGAAGAACTTTACTGTTCCTTTATTCATTGTTATAATTTAAATTAGTTAATAAAAATCAAAGATAATGCCAAATATCTAAATGAGCATCATCTAAGTGGTTTTTACATACTTATTAAACACAGATTTTTAGTGCTTATTACTAGTAAAAGTATAAAAAAAAATTAACAATTAAGTTTTTAATTACACTGTATAACAGTTTTTTTGAAATTGTTAAAATTTATTCACGAACTGGAAATGTTTTAAGGTTGTATTTTTTGAAGTTCCAATTCATAGTCATATTGCAAATCTTCATGTAATCCTAACAATTTCTTTTTTACTCCTACGATCTCACGATTAAGGATGCTTTGTAATACAGTACTTTTTTGTAGGTATGGATTAAAGTTTTTTAACTTTTTGCAAAAGTGTATCAGCAGTTCTATCTCTGTTTCTTTGTTTTTAGAATATCGAATGTACTTTTTTATTGTCCTTAAAATTTTACGTACACTCTTCTTAATGTAATGGTAAGATGCTGTATTAATGATCTCAAATTGTTCGTTAATTTCATTTTTTACATTATGTATATATTCTTCTTCATCTGTAGATTCGAATAAAAGATAAGTAAGTAATTCTTTATTCTCTTTTTTAAACCTTGACAAGCGAAGGCATAACTCCATAAGTTCTTGATGCGAACGTTGGGATAATTCTGTTTTGATTTCTTTTACTGAAGCAGATTTCATGGATGCAATTTAGATAAAAGATTGAATTGAAATAGAGTATGTGTGGTTCTTATTTCGTGCTTACTTTTTGTCGACCTGTGATTTGACTTTACTATAGACTAGTATATGTAAAGATGTAATGATATTGTGAATTATTTGATTTTTAATGTTTTAGAATGTGGATGTGAACAGCTTATCTCTTTGTTTATCAGGTGTTTTAGAGTTATTAACATAGTTATTAACAATTAAAGTAAGTTTTTACCTTCTATGTTTTTTATTTATTCTAATATTTGTGTTATATATCGTAATAAATATTCTTTTCAACAAATTATTAACAAATAATAAACATTTTATTTGGTTTATTGTTGATAACTTACTAATTTGCTGTCAATAACCTTAAATCACACAATCATGAATTATTTAAATTCTACATTCGGACTAAACCTAAGTAGTATCGTAAAATTTTTAAGTGAACTCCCTGAAGCTTCTAGTTATGCAATTCGTAAGTAATAATAAAAATAGATTTCTCCTGAATAAACTCGTAGTATTATGTTTTGGTACTATTTTCAGGAGTCTTTAAGATATTTTGAGTTTGTGTTTTTGCCCTAAAGCCCTTCATTTCTAATATTTGAAGGGTCTTTTTTTGTAAACACTTTTTATAATTCTAAATAGCAAGAACGATTTCCTTTCTTTAAGGTTTGAAAGTAGTGAGTAAGAATGATAGGTTACGAGATTTGTTATTCTTTGCGTAAGATTTTAACCTGCGCTTTTTTAAGTTCTTCGACAATTTTACTTTCCCGAAGTGTTAGAGTGGGAGCATTATAGTATTTCCAAAATTCTGGATTGTATATACCAGCCTGGTTTTCTATGCTTTTAGCAATATTAAGGTTGCTTGAAAAATGATGGTCATTCATGTTTTTAGAAATGATCCTATTGATAAATAGCTCTTTTTTTGGATGTTTTTCGAACAGTATCCGGTTTGATCCACTACCATCAAAGATATGCCAGGTATCTTCCTCTTTTAAGTATTTTAGGTACATTTTTCCTTCATATTCCTGGTATTCAAATATGATATGATAACCGGCTTCTTGCTGTCCATTGGTTAGTCTTCTTTTATAATATTTCTCTTTACTTCTGGATCGAGTTAATTCTATTCGCACAAAAGCAAAATTTTCAGTGTCAATATATAGTGTAGTCTTTTGAAAAGGAGGATTTACCCCCATAATTTTATACACTAAACGGTTTGCAAAAGGAAGTATACTCTCGATCTTATATGACCACCCATTCTTTGCTTTAATGGGCCCATAATCATATCGTATGAAGTCATCTTCGATTAAATCTACAATCGAGTTTTTTCTTTCAAAATCGTCATTCCAAGAATGTCTTTTTGCGATATAACTTTGTCTTACTTCCTGAAGCTCAACTTTGGGGGAATTATAATCTTTATAATCCTTGTAGTAAAACCTTGCTGCACACTCTAATAATTCTACATACGTACCATCTTCATTTTGAAGATCACGTATAAATCCTTCAAGAATATAGGGTTCTTTTGGATAGTTTGTATCAATGGCTTTATATGCTTTTTTAACAATCTTTTTTGCGGTTAATGGTTTACCTGATGTTAGAATTACATCGTCGAGTTGTGCTACACTTTGTTGAAGATAAATTGTTTGATTTTTTGCGAATTGATTTGCTGGTTTTTCAATGCTTTCGTACCCAATCATAGAGATAGTAACGGGCGCTGTGTCTATGTGTGAAGATACATGAAATATAAATGCACCGTCCTTATTTGAAGTCGTTCCTGTTGCACTATTTTTTACGTAAATTGACGCAAACGGTAATGGTTCTTTAGTTTCTTTATCTAGTATTTTTCCCGAAATGGAAATATAATTTTGTGCATGACCACCTAATGAGAAAATTGAAAGTAGAAGTATAGATAATAGACTTTTCATGCGCAATGCTTTCTGATGATTGATAATTGCACTCAACATCTTATCGAATACAAGAGTTAACTTATAGATAGATTATCAGTACAACCATTATTATGTTTTACAAGACGACTAAGATAGTATTCTGTAACACAATTATTGAGATTATAACCAATCTATGATATTGTATATTAATCTTGCCGCTAGTTTTGCGGTACAATTATCTATGTCGTATTTTGGATTAAGTTCTACCAAATCAACGCTTACTAATGTATCTGATTTACAAATTAAGTGTATGGTTTCCATTGCGATATCAATAGAGAATCCCATAGGAGATGGCGCACTTACTCCGGGTGCATATACCGAAGAAAAGCCATCAATATCTATGGTTAAATAAATATGATCTACAGATGTAATGAAATTTTTAACTGTAGTAAGAACTTGCGCTTTATTGTTAATAGAGAATTGAGTGTTTTCTATGTATTGAACCCCTAATTCGTCGGCAGTTGTATATAATTCTTGGTTATTTGCAGCTTTTTGAATTCCCAGACATAAGTATTTAAACACATTATTTTCCTCGGCAATTTGGTAAAATGGGGTACCAGAATTTCCTTGATCTTCTACTTTTCTAAGATCAAAATGTGCATCAAGATTAATGATACCAATGGTTTTATTAGGAAATTGTTTTTTGATTCCGTTATAATGAGCATACGCAAGGTCGTGTCCACCACCTAGAACAATTGGAAAAACTTGATTGTCTAGAAGTGAAGCAATACAATTTGTAGTTTCGGTCTGTGTTTCTTCTAGATTTTTACCCTTGCATACCACGTTACCAACATCTAGAATATCGATATCTTCTGAAAAATGATTTGATAGAGAAGCTAGCATGTTTCGAATTGTATCTGGTCCTTCTTTAGCTCCAATTCGTCCCTTATTTCTTTCTACTCCTTCATCACAAGTATATCCCAAAAGAGCGAATAATTTTTCTTTGTTTTTAGGCAGGATATCATTTTTTAGATCAATACACTTTATTTTTTCGTGCAGATACAACTTTTTGTTCGATAAACGTCCGGTCCAAAGATTGGAATTAGGTTTTTGATAGTGTGGCATTTTAATAGGATAACGTATGTGTTTCAGTCATTAAAATTTGTTTCTATGATATCATCTTCAACCAGATTTGGTAAAGTTACTTTTAGATCTGGAGTACGCTCCATTTCTCTTTTGATGGCAAATAATGCTTCTTCATTTCTTGCCCAGCTTCTTCTCGATATTCCATTATTTACATCATAAAACAACATCTTTTGTACTCTTTTTTGGGCTTCTTGTGAGCCATCTAGCACTAAGCCAAATCCTCCATTAATTACTTCTCCCCAGCCTACACCACCTCCGTTATGAATAGATACCCAGGTAGCTCCTCTAAAACTATCTCCAATTACATTATGGATAGCCATATCTGCGGTAAATTTACTACCGTCATAAATATTACTGGTTTCTCGATAAGGAGAATCGGTACCACTTACATCATGATGATCTCTTCCTAAAACGATAGGAGCTGTAATATCACCATTTTTAATGGCTTCGTTAAAAGCTTCGGCTATTTTAATCCTCCCTTCGGCATCGGCGTATAAAATTCTGGCTTGAGAGCCTACAACAAGATTGTTTTCTTTGGCTTCCTGTATCCAGGTGATGTTATCCTGCATTTGTTGCTGAATTTCTTTAGGAGAAACTTCTTTAATAGATTTCATTACATTCAAAGCTATTTGATCTGTTTTGTCTAAATCCTCAGATTTACAAGAAGTACAGACCCATCGAAATGGCCCAAACCCATAATCAAAGCACATAGGACCAAGAATATCTTGTACATAGGATGGATATTTGAAATCAATACCATTTTCTGCCATAATATCTGCTCCTGCCCGAGAGGCTTCTAATAAAAAAGCATTACCGTAATCAAAGAAATAGGTACCTCTCTCCGTATGTTTATTAATGGCAGTTGCATGTCTACGCAACGATTCCTGAACTTTAATTTTAAACTTCTCTGGGGCATTGGCGATCATATCATTAGATTCTTCATAGCTAAGTCCTACCGGATAATATCCACCAGACCAGGGGTTATGCAAAGAGGTTTGATCAGACCCAAGTTCTATATAGACGTTTTCTTCATAAAACCGTTCCCAAACATCTACAATGTTACCTTGATAAGCTATAGAAACAATCTCACTTTTTTCTACAGCTTCTTTAGTACGATTTACTAAATCTTTTAGGTTGTCATGAATCTCATCCACCCAGCCTTGTTTATGACGTTTAATGGCTGCATGGGGATTAACTTCGGCACAAATAGTAATACAGCCTGCGATTGTGCCTGCTTTAGGTTGTGCACCACTCATACCTCCTAATCCAGCGGTTAAAAAGATCTTACCTGCCGAAGTTTCATTAGGTTTCAATGTTTTCCTGAAGGCATTCATAACCGTAATTGTAGTGCCGTGTACAATACCTTGCGGACCAATATACATATAGCTTCCTGCAGTCATTTGTCCGTATTGCGTAACACCTAGAGCATTGTATTTTTCCCAATCATCAGGTTTAGAATAGTTTGGTATCATCATTCCGTTAGTTACCACTACTCTTGGAGCATTAGTTGAAGAAGGGAATAACCCCATTGGATGTCCCGAATACACATGTAAGGTTTGTTCTTCGGTCATCGTAGCTAAGTATTGCATGGTAAGCAAATATTGCGCCCAGTTTTGAAAAACAGCACCATTACCGCCATATGTTATGAGTTCGTATGGATGTTGCGCAACTTCTGGATCCAGATTGTTCTGAATCATTAACATAATACCCGCTGCTTGTTTGGTTTTGGCAGGATATTCGTCAATTGGTCTTGCAGATATACTATATTCTGGAATAAAGCGATACATATAGATGCGACCATATTCATTTAATTCCTCTAAAAACTCTGAAGAAAGTTCGTGATGCCAATTTTTCGGAAAATATCTCAAGGCATTTCTAAGCGCTAATTTTTTCTCTTCTATAGATAAAATTTGTTTTCGTTTAGGAGCACGACTAATGTCATGATCTAGTACTTTTTTTGAGGGTAGTATCTTGGGAATTCCCTGCAGTATTTTTTCTTTAAAACTCATTTATCTTTAATTATGGTCAGAATACACAATATCTCCTCGTTTCCATACCTGTGAAGGAACAAGTTTACCTTGGTGATAGAATATTTCATTAAAATGATCGGCCTGAAACAAGTTGAAATCAGCAAGCATTCCGGTCATTAATCTTCCTCGGTCTTTAAGGTTTAACGCTGCTGCTGCTCTAGATGTTATTCCTGCTAAGACTTCAGTATTTGATAGTTTTTCGAATGTTCCTAAAATACAGGCTTGTGTTAGCAGATCGCCCATAGGTGCAGAACCTGGATTCCAATCACTAGCAATGGCCAATGCTCCTCCTGCATCTAATATTTTTCTGGCAGGGGTAAAGTTACATCCCAATCCAATGGAAGCGCCCGGTAATGCTATAGAAATTACATTACTTTTTGCCAACATTTCTATTTCATCGTCGGTGCTTGCCTCAAGATGATCTGCACTAACCGCATTTATTTCTACAGCTACCTCGCTACCACCAGTACTAAATTGATCTGCATGTACCGTAATATCAAATCCCATAGCTTTTGCTTTTCTAAAATAAGGGTAAATGTCAGATGGAAGGAAAGCACTTTTTTCGATAAAGGCATCAATCCTATTGGTTAGATTTTCTTCTTTTAGAATTGGAAAAAGGGTATTGCTTATAACCTCTAGGTATTCTTTATGATCTCCATCAAAGTCTTTTGGAAGCATATGCCCTGCAAGACAAGTAGCAATAAGATCTGCTTCGAGGTCTTTGTTTGCATTTTTTATGGCACGCAGCATTTTTAACTCTTCGTGTACAGATAACCCATATCCACTTTTTACCTCAATGGTTGTGATTCCTGTTTTTAATAATACATTGGCTCTCTTTAGGATGCCATAGGTTAGTTCTTCTTGTGTTGCTTTTCTGGTTTGCGTTACTGTATCCCAAATCCCACCGCCAGCCTCGGCTATTTCTAAATAGGATTTACCGGCATTACGCATAGCATAATCCCTTGCTCTTGAACCCGAAAAACAAATGTGAGTATGGGCATCAATAAATCCAGGTGTACAGACATAGTTGGATTGTAATTCAATAATTTCTGCATCAAGTGAGACTGCTTTTTTTTCTATTTCTGAATAGTTACCAATACTATGAATTTGTTCTCCTTCAATAAGTATTCCCATGTTTTCTAATATGGGTACTTCTTCATCTTTGATAGCACCCTTCAAGGCAACTTTTTCCATACTCATGAGTTGTGAAATTGGGCCTATTAATTTATAGTTGTTCATCATATTACTTTGCTGTTTCTGCAATACATATTTATCTAATTAATATACTTCAAATTCACTAGAAAATTCTGTCTCTAATGATAATTTTTCCCTTTTAGAAACTTGATTGGCTATATTAATTATCGTTTTATTTTTAATCATTTCAATTCCTTTTTCAATATCATCGGCAAATACTCGGTCTTTATCAGCAAAAGAAACTTTGGTTCTTACCTGTTTATGAATTTCATCAAGAATCATCCCCGATTTTAAGGGTTTTCTAAACTCAAAAGCCTGAGCAGCAGTTAAAAGCTCGATAGCCAGAATTTTTTCTACATTGTGTATCACTCTTAAAGCTTTTCTACCACCTATAGATCCCATACTCACATGATCTTCTTGACCAAGAGATGTCGGAATGCTATCTGCACTTGAAGGAAAACATAATCCTTTGTTTTCGCTAGCTAATGCTGCTGTGGTGTATTGAAGAATCATATATCCAGAATTGATCCCGGTATCTTCCATTAGTAATTTTGGCACCCCAGGAGAATTGCCTTCTAAAGCCAGATATATCCTTCGATCTGAAATATTACCTAACTCTGAAGCTGCTAAACAAGCATAATCCAAAGCCATTGCCAAAGGTTGCCCGTGAAAACTACCGCCACTAATGGTTAGATCCTCATCTATGATAATCGGGTTGTCTGTAACAGAATTTAACTCTACTTCGAGTAGTTCTTTTAAGTGTAACCATGCATTTCTTGAAGCACCATGAACTTGGGGTATACAGCGCAACGAATAAGGATCTTGAACTCGGTCACAATCGATATGGTCTTCCATGATTTCAGATCCTTTTAATAGAGATTTTACTCTGTTTGCGGTATGAACATTTCCTTTAAAAGGACGTAGTTGATGCAGTTCTTTATAGAAAGGTTTTACAGAACCCTGTAAACCCTCGATCATCATGGCACCAATAATATCTGCCTGAGAGAGACAATTATGTAGTTTTGCTAACACTTGTACTGCATGAGCAGCGATAAATTGTGTGCCGTTTATTAAGGCAAGCCCTTCTTTTGGTTCTAAATCAAGAGGTGTTAACCCGGTTAGCCTAAATAAGTCTTTTGTAGGTATTACTTTTTGTTGATATTCAACTTTTCCTAATCCAATTAGGGGTAAAAACAGATGGGATAAAGGAGCTAAATCACCCGAGGCACCTACTGATCCTTGACTGGGTACAACAGGAATGGCATTGTTGTCTATGTGCCATAATATTCGTTCTATTGTTTTTATTGCAATTCCAGAATAGCCTTTGGATAATGATTGTACCTTAAGTATCATCATCAATTTGGCAATTTGAGAATCAATAGGCTCTCCTACACCAACACTATGACTTTGCAGAATATTACTTTGTAATACTTTTGTTTCTTCTTTAGAAATTTTTGTGGTACAAAGAGGGCCAAAACCCGTGTTGATCCCATAAACTGGATGGCCTTTATCGACTATATTGTCTACAACTTGTCGACTTTTTTGAATCCTCTCTCGGGTAGTTTCAGAAATGATCCCTTTTATGTCTCCTTGAGCTATTTTTATAGCGGTTCCAGAAGTTAGGTAGTCTTCCCCGTATGAAAAATGATGTGATATATCTTGCATTATAAATACTTCTAATTTGTAGTTACTAAACTAATGCTTACTTTTAATAATTCAAAATACTTATTTTGTCAATTATTAATAACTATGAGTTATCAGTTAGAGCTAAGACATTTTACCTATTTTTTGGCAGTAGCCGAAGAATTACATTTTAGAAAAGCAGCAGAAAGGTTGTTTATTTCTCAGCCAGGTTTGAGTCGACAGATTAAGCAAATGGAAATGATTATTGGGGTACCATTATTTGTTAGAAATAAAAGAAATGTGAATTTAACCCCAGCCGGACTTTATCTAAAAAAAGAATTAGAGTACATCCGTAATCATATTGATTTTTCTATCAAACAAACGCGTTTAATTAATGAAGGAAGTGAAGGTGAAATACGTATAGGGTTTTTAGGATCTGCTATGCAAACAGTTATTCCAGAATTATTGATTCAATCAAATAAAGAGTTCCCAGGGATACAGTTTAGTCTCGAAGAAATGCCAAATTATCTACAGGTTGATGCAATAGAAAAAGATCAGCTGGATCTCGGATTTGTAAGACTTTCTCGGGTACCTAATGGTTTAAAAATGAAAACTGTATATATAGATACTTTTTCATTGGTAGTACCCAAGAACCATCACCTTACTATTGATACATTCAAAAGGATTGATCAGGTATCTAAGGAGAATTTTGTGTTATTTTCATCAGATTATAGTTCATTGTATTACGATAAGATCATGAGTATATGCGAAGACAAGGGATTTACACCCATGGTATCTCATAAATCTGTTCATGCACAAACTATTTATAAATTGGTAGAGAGTGGGCTAGGAGTAGCAATAGTCCCTACGTCACTACAATATGGGTTTGATCTTGGGGTTAAGTTTTTGGAAATCCCTAGAATACCTCAAAAGACAAAGTTATCTGTGATTTGGAAAGAAAATAATCGGAATCCGGCCTTGCAACAGATTAAAAACTTATTAGAATTGTAATGAATTTAGTACTTGTCTAATTATATTTCTTTTATTTCTGGATCGTGTTCTTTACTTTTGGTTTCTTGTTTTTAACATTTTTCAATGTATTTATTGATGTTGAAGATGAATTATTAGATTTTTTTTTGTGATAAGTGCAAGTATGATGTAGGTGTATGAGTGCAGAAATCCAACTTAAACCATTACCGAAGAAATTTAACGCATTTTTTTTCGTTTATATAAATGTTTTGCTCCAAATTTTTTAGTTATGATTAAAAAACTTCTTTTTATTGTTTTAGTTCTTGCTTTGTTTTCTCATAAAGCTAATGCTCAAGTAGAATCTTTTGAAATGGGCTTTAAATTTGGGATTAATATTGCAGAGATAGTTGGTGATGATGCTAAACGTTTTAATCCAAGAACAATTGTTCATGTGGGTTTAGCTGCAGAAATTCCTATTAATGAATATTTAGCTCTGCAACCAGAATTATTATACTCTTTTCAAGGGGTGAAATACGATAGCGAAGAACCAAATTTTGAAAAAGAAGTACTGAAATTAGATTATATTTATCTACCGGTGATGCTGAAGTATTACCCATTTTATGTAGTTCCCGGGTTTAGTATAGAAGTAGGCCCACAAGTAGGGTATTTGGCTTCAGCAGTACGTCAGTTAAAAAACAATTTAAACGGTGCCGTAGAGAAGTCAGATATTGATGTTAAAGAATTTTATTCTGAAATTGATTATGCTGCAAATATAGGATTGGGATATCAGTTTGAAATGGGCGCTTTTTTTCAAGCACGTTACACCATAGGTTTAGCTGATATTACTGACGTTAAAGGTGTCAATAATAACGATCTTAATCAACAAAACTCTGTCTTTCAACTGTCTGTTGGTGTTAAGTTTTAAATACAGTGTTTTTTTGGTAGTTATAATTATGGGACGGTATAAAAAAACTGTTCTTCGGTGATTTTTCCATTATTTACCTGATACACCGCAAGTTCCTCTATTTGCATTCGACCCTGACCTTTAAAAGTACAGTCCATCTTCATTTTACAACTAAAATGGCCTTCTGCAACGATTGGATCAGAAATTTCTCCTCCATGAAATTCTTCTACAGTTGCATACCAATCTTCACTTTTTTTGGCTACAGCATCTTTACCCGATGTCGTTGAGTTTGGTACACCCGGCATTTCTTTACTTACTACATTTTGATCATAAAGCTCATTTATGGCTTGCATATTTTCGCCTATACGGCAAAGTTCGACTAAACGATCTGCTACTTGTTGTGTGTCCATAAGTTTGAAGTTTTTAAGGTTAGTAATGCTATAAAGCTGCATTTAAAATACAAAAAACTTTGCTCCGATTACTTTAAAAAAATGTTATATTTTTTCTTAGTTAATAGCTTCTTTATAGATTTTTAAACAACGTTCGCGGGCTATTTTATGATCTACTATAGGTTGAGGATATGTAAGTTCGTTTACATCTTTTACCCATGTATTGATATATTCTAAATTTTTATCAAACTTGGTAGTTTGCGTAGTTGGGTTAAATATCCTGAAATATGGAGCAGCGTCTACACCAGAACCTGACGCCCATTGCCAATTACCAACATTGGCAGACATGTCATAATCCAACAATTTTTCTGCAAAATAAGCTTCACCCCAACGCCAATCTATTAACAAGTGTTTGCAAAGAAAACTGGCAACAATCATTCGAACTCTATTATGCATATACCCTGTTTGGTTAAGTTGCCGCATACCTGCATCTACTATAGGATATCCAGTTTCGCCATTTTTCCATTTTTCAAATTCTATTTCATTGTTACGCCAGTCTATTCTATCGTATTTTGGCCTAAAAGCTTTGTTCGTGGTATGAGGGTAGTGCCAAAGTATTTGCATAAAAAATTCTCTCCAAATTAGTTCTGACCAGAATACTTCGTTATCCTGTGCAATGGCTTTTTGAATCATACTTCTTATGCCTACGGTTCCAAAACGTAAGTGTGGACCTAGTTTTGATGTACCTTTTTCTATGGCAGGAAAGTTTCTGGTTGCTTCATAATTTTGAATTAAAGATGAAGATGCATCATAACTAAGAACTTTAATAGAAGATGTCGTGAATCCCATTTCATCAAGAGATATTTTTGGAAGCTCTGTGTCTTTAATTAAATGTATAAGATGCTGTCTTGTGTCCTGTATTTTCATTTTTGAACCATTGAATGCTTCTTTCCATTTGTTTTTATAGGGAGTGTAAACAACATATGGTTTACCATCTGCTTTTACGATTTCATCTTTTTCAAAAATTACTTGATCTTTAAAGGAGCAGAATTCAATTTCATTTTTGTTTAAAAGTGCTTCAATTTTGGTATCACGATCTTGGGCATAAGGCTCATAATCATGATTAGTATACACTTTTTGTATATCATATTTGGAAATTAAATTTTGAAAAACTGATGCTGGTGTTCCGTATAATTGAGCTAAAGAACTGTTGTGTTTTTCTTGAAGTTCTTGACGTATTTTTTGCAAAGTTTCATAAATAAATGTAACCCTTGCGTCATTTTTTGGAAGAAGATCTAGGATGTTTTTGTCAAAAATAAAAATTGGAAGTACCATATGCTCACCTTTGAGCGCATTTAATAAACCTGTATTATCATCAAGCCTAAGATCTCTTCTAAACCAGAAAATTGATACTTTATGATTCATTTAATTTGTGTTTAGTGTAGACATTCCACCATCAACACCAATTATTTGCCCTGTAATCCAACTACTGTTGTCACTTAATAAAAAATCGGCAATATTTGCAATATCTTCTGCCTGCCCTACGCGTTTCATAGGGTGACGATTATCCATTAACTCCTTTTTTTTATCATTACCCAACAATCTTTTTGCTAATGATGTATTTGTAAGAGAAGGGGCAATGACATTAACTCGAAATTGAGGAGCATACTCTGCGGCCAGGGCTTTAGCGAACCCTTCGATAGCTCCTTTAGCAGCGGCTATACTTGTATGAAAAGGCATACCCACTTTTACGGCAACGGTGCTAAAGAAAATTAAACTTGCCTGATCAGAATTCTTTAGATTGGGCAGTAAACGGTGTATGATTCTAATCAAAAACATAAAATTGATCTGCATATCTTCTTCAAAATCTTTTGGATCGAGCATTTTAAACGGTTTTAGATTAATGCTTCCAGGGCAATATACAAATCCATCGATTCGATCGGGCAGTACAGTGATATCAATTTCGTCCTTAGAGGCATCATAAGGGATATGAGTAACCTCTAAATTACCAAGGTTTTCATTAGTTCTTGATGCTATAAAAATATTGTGTTCATTATATAGCTTTAGGGCTATCTCGAAACCGATTCCATGACTTCCTCCTATAAGTAAAATATTTTTTCTCATTATTTAATTTTTACGCAAATACAATTGGGTTAGTTGTCTCGGGGTCTAATGTTCCAAATAATTCGATAAGTTTCTTTTCACGGTATTTGAAAATTTCTTTAAGTTTTGGTTTAACTACTATTGGATGTATAAGTTGCCCTAAAATTCCAAATGGAATCTTATAATCAATAATATCTTCCATTTCTACACCTCCAGGTATTTCCTTTAAAAAGTGCTTATGGTGCCATAATGCATAAGGTCCAAAACGTTGTTCGTCTACAAAATATTGCTGGTCTCTAACATGAGTAATTTCTGTAACCCATTTGTTTTTTATTCCCGCAACGGGAGTAACCATGTATTGTATGATTTGCCCAGAATACATTTTACGATCTGCACCCGATATGATTTCGAACCCCATATAATCAGGAGTTATAATTTTTAAATTTTTCGGATCCGATAAAAAGTCCCAAGCTTCATGTACAGATATAGGTAAGTTTTGTTTGGCCTTTAACGTATAGATTTTCATACTTCAAGAGATTTTGAAGTAAAAATACAATGATTTTGTTTAACCAAAAGTTATTATTTGTTAAACAAAAAATAATTTTTAAGCTAAAAATATCCTTCAGCCCATGACTTAGCTTCTTCAAGGCAATTAAAAAAAGCGAACGACTTACCGTATAATTGTTGTTCTATAATCGCTTGGTCTCTTTCACTATCGTTACTTGAGACAATTGCAAGTCCTTTCATGTTTGATAATTGTCCCTGTTTGTATATATCAGGAGCAACGTGAATAGTATGTTTACGATGACTAATCATTAAAAAATCTTTTGATTTATAATGTTCGCGTAATTTGTCTCTTATTATTGATGCTTTATCCAGAGTAAAATCTACATTTTCGTTTAGGGTAAGTACAACGAACTGATCATATAACTGCATTTGGCAAAATTCGTTAGAAAAATGCTTCATAATGGGGGAATGTTTATTAGTATGATAAATATATGTTAAAAAGAGTGAATTATGCAAATCCTGCTGGCATAGATTGAAATAGAGGTATTAACAATCATCACAACAGTTATCTGGTTTGACCAATTTGCATGTGACTACAGCTAACAATGCTCCGATAATGGGAGCAATAAAATATAACCATTGATGTTCCCAATGTCCTGATAAAAGGGCAGGCCCAAGGGATCTCGCTGGATTCATAGATGCTTTTGTAATAGGACCGGCAAACATGGCTTCTAATAATACTACACCACCAATTGCTATTCCTGCCATTGTTCCTGTTTCTTTAGAGCCGGTAGAAACATTTATGATAACGACCATAAGAAAATAGGTTAGTAATATTTCTAATATAAATGCTCTAAGATCATCAACCGTTGGTATTGTACCTCCTAAAAACTCACTTTGAGGAAATAAAAAAAGTAAAATACTACTTGCTAATATTGCACCGATGCATTGGGCTATTATATATTTTGGAACTTCTTTCCATTCAAATTTTTTAGCATAAGCAAAAGCAATAGTGACCGCTGGATTAAAATGGGCGCCGGATATTTCTCCAAAAGCATAGATCATGGCCATAACAATTAGTCCCCATGTGATTGCAATTCCTACATGGGTAACATCGCCACCAGTTACTTCATTAATAGTCATAGCACCAGTGCCACAAAAAACTAAGCTAAATGTTCCTATACTTTCAGAAATGTATTTTTTCATGATCCTTTTAATATGGCGACAAATATACTATTCCTTATTTTAAGTTTTTGTTAACTCTAAATGTAAGGGTATTCCTTATTTTCGTTATTAATAATCTAACAAACTAAATTTCACACAATGAAAAAAATTGTATTATTTCTTTCTGCGGCTTTGTTATCTTTTGGGATAAAAGCTCAGGTTAAAACCCCACAACCTAGCCCATCTTCTAAAATTGAGCAGGTTATTGGATTAACAGATGTTTCTGTTGAATACTCACGTCCTAGTATGAGAGGAAGAACTATTTTTGGAGACCTTGTACCATTTGATAAACTATGGAGAACTGGTGCTAATAAAAACACTCAAATTACGTTTAGCGATGATGTTAAAGTAGGTGGTAAGGAACTTAAAAAAGGTACTTATGCTATTTTCACAAAGCCAGGTAAGGAGAATTGGGAAGTAATTTTTTATAGTGACGCTAACAATTGGGGTACGCCAAGGGAATGGGATGATGCCAAAGTTGCAGCTAAAACTTCAGTAAAAGCTACTACAATGCCTGTGAACATAGAAACTTTTACAATCGTATTTAGTGATTTTAAAATGGATTCTGCGATATTAAACTTTTTATGGGCTAATACAGAGGTAGCTGTAAAAATTGATGTTCCTGCTAAAGAAATGGCTACAGCTAGTATCGAAAAAGTGATGGCCGGACCATCTGCCGGAGATCATTACCAAGCAGCGGTATTTTATAAAAACATCGAAAATTTTGATAAAGCAAAAGAACATATCGACAAAGCAATTTCTCTTCGCAAAGAGCCTGCTTTCTGGTATCACAGACAACAGTCTTTGATTTATGCTAAAAAAGGAGATAAAGATGGAGCAATAAAAGCTGCAAAAACTTCGTTAGAATTGGCAGAAAAGGCAAAAAACGCAGATTACGTAAAATTAAATAAAGACTCCCTTGCAGAGTGGGGAGCTAAATAAACACTCTTTTTCACACACAAATCATGAAAAGCGTTCCGAAAATTAATCGGAGCGCTTTTTTCTTTTAGTCTTTATCTTCTAGGACAAAGATATTTTCAATAGATTTTTTAACCATAGTCTAATCCAATTTCTTTGCGAACAGCATCCAGGAGTTGTATCAATTGGATACTTTTTTCAAAAGTCATTATTGTACTTTCTGTACGATTTTGTAATAACATTTTTTGTGCATGAATAGCTTCAAAATTATACCCGTTTGTGTTTACTTCAAATTCTAAAAGCTCTGCTTTTCCGTCTTTTAAAAGCGTAACAGAAGAGGGTTCATGAAAACGACTATTGATAATGATAGTTCCATTTTCAAGTGTTATGATCGCTTCGGTATTTGTTTTTTGAGTAATAGCACTAAATAAGGAAGCAGTTACTCCGTTTTTATACAAAAGTTGCATTGTACATGTTTCGTCAACTCCCGTTTTACCAAAAGTAGCTTTTCCTTTTATATCTTCGGGGTATCCCAAAATAGTTAAGGCAGCAAAAAGAGGATAAATTCCAACATCGAGTACACTACCACCACCAAGTTTTTTATTAAATAGTCGTCCTTCGGGGTCAAATGATGTAGCAAAGCCGAAATCGGCTTTTAGGTTTTTAATTTTTCCTAATTCTTTCGATTCTAATAGACCTAAAACGTATTGGTAATGCGGTAAGAAATAGGTCCAAAGTGCTTCCATTAAAAAGACCTGATTTTGTTTTGCAACGGCAATCATCTCTAGGACCTGATCTGTACTCATTGCAAATGGTTTTTCACATAACACCGCCTTTTTATTTTTAAGACACATTAGGGTGTTTTCATAATGAAAAACGTGTGGAGTTGCAATATATATGATGTCAATATTAGAATCTTTTGCTAACTCTTCGTAATTACCATAACAAATCTGGGCTTCATAAGTGTTCCCAAAAGCTTGTGCTTTATTAAGATCTCTACTTGCAACGGCAAAAAGAGTTGCATTGGTTAGGGAGCAGATATCTTCAGCAAATTTATGAGCAATTTTACCACATCCTATAATGCCCCATTTTATCATTCTATTTGAATTTATTGCATTGAAACTTTGGGTTTAGAACCGATTGTAAATTGCAACAGTATTGCTAAAAACATCACAATGCCACAACCTAGTGCATTAAGCCACAGAAACGGAAGCCAATCTTGCCACCAAACAAAAATAATGATTACTTGGGTAATAAGGGCAGCCATAAAAGTTGCATTGCTGTGTACAAATTTTATAAAGAAAGCTAATAAGAATATGCCCAATACATTTCCGTAGAAGATCGAACCGATAATATTAACTAACTGAATTAGATTATCAAACAGATTAGCAAAACAAGCAACTAAAATTGCCAAAACACCCCAGGTTAATGTGAAGAATTTAGAAGCATTTACATAATGCTTATCTGTTTTTTCTTCTTTTACATTTCGTTTATACAAATCTATGGTAGTTGTAGAAGCTAATGCATTTAGTTCTGAAGCCGTAGATGACATTGCTGCAGATAAAATGACTGCCAATAATAAGCCGATTAATCCACGAGGTAAGTTATTTAAAATAAAATGTATAAAAACATAATCTTTATCGTTGGTTTCTTGATCGGGATCAGCCTCAGTAATTAATGCTTTCGCAGTTTCACGATTTGTTTTATCCAATTCATTTAACTCAATAATAGTGTTTTTAAGAGCAGCTTTATCTTCTAGGCCTAATGTCATTTGAGAATCAGCTGGATATTGAGCATATTTACTTTGTGCTTCTTTTTTCTTTTGAAAAACCTTTTCATTTTCTACTTCTAAACTTTTATACTCTTCGGCGTATTCTGAGCTTGTAATCACTTCTTTTGCCTTAGGGTTAAAATTCAAAGGAGAAGGGTTAAATTGATAAAACACAAAAACCATAACGCCAACCAAAAGAATAAAAAATTGCATAGGTACTTTGAGTAGTCCATTAAAAAGTAGCCCTAATTGACTTTCTTTAATAGATTTGCCAGATAAGTATCGTTGGACCTGACTTTGATCTGTACCAAAGTAGGAGAGAGCTAAGAAACTTCCGCCAATGATACCACTCCAGAACGTATAGCGATTGTCTAGATTAAATGAAAAATCAAGAACTTCCATTTTACCACTGGCACCTGCAATATCTAATGCTTTAGAAAATGTAATACCTTCTGGGAGATAACTTATGATTAAGAAAAAGGCAATAAACATCCCAATAAAGATGACGGCCATTTGTTGTTTTTGAGTAACATTTACGGCTTTGGTACCACCCGATACTGTATAAATAATAACTAATATTCCTATGACGATATTAAGGGAGGTAAGATTCCATCCCAAAACTGCCGATAGTATAATTGCTGGAGCAAAAATGGTGATTCCCGCTGCCAGCCCTCTTTGTATTAAAAATAATACCGCAGTAAGACTACGTGTTTTTTGATCGAATCGACTTTCTAGGTATTCATACGCAGTATATACATTGAGTTTATGGTATAATGGAATAAAAACCATGCAAATGATCACCATGGCAATCGGAAGCCCAAAGTAAAATTGAACAAATCCCATTCCGCTATGAAATGCTTGCCCCGGAGTCGAAAGAAAAGTGATCGCACTAGCCTGGGTTGCCATTACCGAAAGTCCTACTGTCCACCACTTGGCTTCATTGCCTCCACGGATATATTCTTGTACATTTTTACTTCCCTTTGTTTTCCAGGCCCCGTATAAAACAATAAATAATAAAGTTACGGAGAGTACGATCCAATCTATGGTTTGCATATGGTTATAATCAATAAATTAATTAACGAATAAAAAAAGGAACAGCCCTATCATTAGGAATATTTGTTTGTTATCAAATAGAATACTAAAATATATAGCGCATTAGCAATTAATACCGCTGAGTATAGTTTTTTCCAAACGAATTTTTCTTTTGATTCTTTCATACTCTATGGATTATTTTCCTAAAGATAATATATTAGCAAAAAGACGATAAGCACCTGGGACACCTGCAGGGAATTCTCTAAAGAAACTGAGTCCAGTGTAGATGTAGTATCCTTTTCCGTATTGCGCAATTAACAAAGGTCCTTTTTTTTGTGATTCTCCTTTATCATTAGAAGCCAGAATAGGCGTATATTCTTTTGACCATTCATTCGGGAAATACAGTCCTCGTTCCTGAACCCATCCTTTAAAATCATCTTTAGTGATTTTATTCGGAGAATTTAAAACTTGATGATCTGGGGCCAAAAAGATGATCTCGGCATTCTCATCGGTAACTCGATCTCTGGATAGCTTTAAAGGATAAGGACCTAGATTTTCTTCAACTTTTAGTCTTCGATTGGTATTGTATTGGATAATTAAATTCCCTCCGTTTTTTACATAATCTAGTAAATGTTGTTGCTTAAATTTTAATTGTTCTACGGTATTATATGCTCTAATTCCTACTACAATGGCATCAAAAGGTTGTAATACCTCTGGTGAAATTGATTCGGGATCAATAGTGGTTACAGTATATCCAATTTGTTGTAAGCTTTCCGGAACAACATCTCCTGCACCTTCTATATATCCAATGTTTTGACCTTTCTTTTGGATGTTCAAACGTACCACCTTTGTTTCTGAAGGTAAAACCAAAGTTTGATAAGGGATATGGTCGTAATCTATAGTGACAACATCTTTAGAAAACACCTCTCCATTGATATTAATCATTGGTGAAATATAACCTTCACTCTGATTTTCTGGTGCCGTAAGAGTAAAAATGATTGTTTTTTCTTCTCCTTTTTGTGTCAAATTGAAATCAATCTTCTCCGGTGATGCTTTCCAGCCTTCTGGATATGCTAAGGAAATTGTACCTTTTACATTAGATGTACCCGCTTTTAGAATAACAGGAATTTGCTTTGACGGTCCATTGGCATAAATAACTACTTTGTCTTTAATGTGTGCAGAAACCGCAGGAATAACTTCAAAAGGTTTATAGACTTCGCCTTTAACAGGATCATTAGTTTTGTATACTATTTCTTTTGAAAAAGGAACAGAAACGCCTTCTATCTCCAAGTTAAATTCTGCTTTAATTTTATGGTCAGTTTCGGGTTTACCGATCACTTTTTGATCGTTAACGAGATACATCCCCAGCGTCCCTTTTTCATTTAGCCAATAAGGATTGGTGTAATCGAAATCATTAGGAATCGTTCCGTTAAATTCGAAATTATTTTTAATGTTGTTGGCAAGAATTTTTTCTGAAGTATCATGTATATTAATGGCATCAATTTTAATAGATTTCAAAGTAATATTGGATGTACTTCGGTTAATCGCCTCTACTTTTAAACTTATTTCACTTCCTTTAGTGGTATATGCTTCTTTAGCAACTGCTTCTATATAAAGTCCAGAAGCCCCAGCAATGATATCCTTAATTTCTTTAGATTTTACAGTTTTCCAGTGTTGATCTTTTATTTGCTGAATTAATTGATATGCTTGTATAAGTTTTGGTATTGAAGAAGCAGGATTTCTAAAATCAAAATCTTTTTCTACTTGATATAAAATGTCTCCAATTGCTTTTCCTTCTTTAATACGATTCCAGGAAGTGTCTATTCCATCAAAAATGTTGGTTTTATCTTTAGGGAGTTCTCCTTTTATTAACTCGATATATTCGTTGGATTTACCACGAGTGCCTGTGCTGCCAAACCCTTGAGACTTATGTTGACTTCGGCTTAATGAAGCAATTTCTGTATTTGAGAGCCCAAGAGCAGGGTAATAGACACCTGTGTCAAACTCTAACATTTTGGATTTATCTGCCTTTTCGAAATTTTCCCTACTACCATAGAACCACCAAGAAGTATTAAAAAATAATCTTTTTGGTTGCCAGGTTTGGGTATACTGAAGTTGATCTGGGTACATTTCCTTATTGGCAGTAAGGTCAAAAGCTTCTGTGCTTAACATAGCAGATGAAGTATGATGCCCATGAGTGCTACCCGGAGTTCTATGATCAAAACGATTTATAATAACATCGGGTCTAAATTTTCGAATGGCCCAAATCACATCACTTAATACTTCTTTTTTATTCCAGATAGAAAGTGTTTCATCGGGATGTTTCGAATAGCCAAAATCATTAGCGCGTGTAAATAGCTGTTCCCCACCATCAGTTTTTCTTGCTGCCAATAATTCTTGGGTTCGTATTGCCCCCAATTGCTCTCTTATTTCAGGCCCTATAAGGTTTTGACCACCATCTCCACGAGTCATAGAAAGATATGCTGTTCTTGCTTTTACATGATTAGACATGTATGAAATGAGTCGTGTGTTTTCATCATCTGGGTGTGCAGCAACATATAAAACAGAGCCTAAAAAATTAAGTTTTTTAATAGATTCATGAATTTCTGATGCATTGGGTTTATTGGGTTGTTGTGCCCCTGAAATAAAAGGTATTAGTATGCCTAGGCTGACTAAAAGAAGTGTTTTTCGCATAATTGTGGCTGCAATTTTTTATAGTAATTCACCAAATATATAAAGATAAAATTCTCAGAAATGTGGTTTAAGGATACTTTAACAAGGATCCTTTGCTCTAATGCAATGTAGGATTTACTTCTTCTTTCTTTCTACAAATTCTAATTGATCAAGTGCAACATTCGTAGTAAAAATCCCATAATTTACAACTGCTTTTCCTTTTTCGATAGTATCAATAGTTCCGGTAGATTTTCCGTCGATCATTCGTACTTTATCTCCTATTTTTAATGTAACCTTGGGTTTTTGCTGAATTAGCTTTTCTTCCTTCTTTTTCTCTTCTTTTTTCTTCTCTCGAATAACTTCAACTTTTTTCTTTACTTCTGTAACAATTTTTTGCTCTTTGGCTTTTTCAACCTTTCTTTGTTTTACAGGTATCTTTTTTCGTTTTGAATTTTCGATTTGTACAATTTTCATAAACTCATCGATCAACTCACGTTTCTTTTTGTTATTGAAATACTTTTCGTTTAAATCATCAATTTTTTGACCCAAATAAATCATTCGTTGATTGCTATCATACAGTTCTTGATAGCTTTCTAGTTTGCGTTGTATTCGGTCATTTGTTTTTTCTAAACGCTCTTTTTCTTCTTCAGCTTTTTGTTCTTTGGTTTTTAATGAAGATGTTGTCTTTTGTAGTTTTGATCGTTCTTTTTGAAGGTTAGCAATACTTTTATCAAAACGGATTTTGCCTCGTTCTACTTTTTTCTTTGCTTTATTAATCAAACTGTAGGGAATACCATTTTTTTGAGCCACTTCAAAGGTAAAAGAACTACCGGCTTCTCCCAGATGCAATTTAAAAAGCGGTTCTAATGTTTTAACATCAAATAACATATTTGCATTGGTGATATGCGGCAATTCATTCGCTAACATTTTTAGGTTGGCATAATGAGTTGTGATAATCCCATAAGATTCACGTTCATAAAATACTTCTAAAAAAGCTTCGGCTAAGGCTCCTCCAAGTTCTGGATCACTACCAGTACCAAATTCATCGATAAGAAATAAAGTCTTATCGTTACATTTTCGCAGAAAATAGTTCATGTTTTTTAAACGATAACTATAGGTGCTTAAATGATTTTCTATCGATTGGTTGTCTCCTATATCGGTTAAGATTGTATTAAATAAACACATTCTGCTATATTCATGAACGGGTATTAGCATTCCACTCTGAAGCATTACCTGTAATAAACCGATAGTTTTTAAAGTAATACTTTTACCACCTGCATTAGGTCCGGAAATCACAATAATTCTATTATTTTGATCAAGTGATATGGTTTGTGGATATGTCTTTTCTTGTTTACTTTTATTGGTGAGATAGAGTAGAGGATGATAGGCCTCTTTTAGCGTTAATTCTCTATTTGATGAAATTTTTGGCAAAACTGCATTTAGTTTATTGGCATATTTTGATTTTGCCGAAACAACATCTACATCACTAAGATATTCTTGGTATTCCTGCAGGAGTTCTATATGTGGACGTAATTTATTTGTAAGTTCTTTTAGGATTTTTACAATTTCCTCACGCTCTTCGTATTGCAGATTACTTAGTTCTCGACTATATTGTAGCGTAGCTTCGGGCTCAATGTAGACAATACTTCCGGTTTTAGAACTGCCCATGATTGCACCTTTTACCTTACGGCGATACATTGCAGATACTGCTAAAACCCTTCGGTTATCTACCACACTCTCTTTAATTTCATCAAGATAACCAAGACTGTTATATCGTGATAAATCTTTTCCAAAACTTCCGTTTAATTTTCCTTGAACGCTATTAATTTCTCTTCTGAGTCCTTGTAAAGTTGTAGATGCATTATCTTTTACTTCTCCAAATTTGTCTATTACGGCTTCGATTTGATTGATAATCTCTTTGGTGTAATGTACTCTGGTGCAAGTTTGATATAGAACAGGATAGAGTTCTTTGTTTGATTTGAAAAAAACTAACAATTCATTGCAAGTACTACTTATAGATACAAGTCTTTTAAGATTAGTAGCTTCTAAAAAAGTGTTCTCGATGTTTAATAGCTGTATTTCTTTATTGATACTTTCGAAACCATGATTTGGGATCTTGGCATCGTTTAAATATGAAGATTTGTACTCATATACTTCTTGCAATGCAACATTGAGTTGTTCTTTAGTCTTGAAAGGGACAATTTGTACCGCTTTTGATTTTCCGAAATCAGTAGAACATAGTTCTGCAACATGAGTAAGCACGGTATCAAATTCTAGATCGTCTAATGTTTTTTTAGAAATACTAATCATACTTTTTTTTACCCTATTTTTGGGTTATATTCCGTTGATTTTTGAACGAAACAAAAGTACATAATTACAACAATTTTATTGTCTATATGAATGTAAATATCGAATCTGGTTGGAAAGAACAACTTAAAGCTGAATTTAGTAAGCCTTATTTTTTAAGTTTAGTTGATTTTGTAAAAACAGAATATCAGAATAATACGTGTTACCCAAAAGGATCTGATATTTTTTCTGCATTTGATTATTGTAGTTTTGATGATGTTAAGGTTGTAATTATTGGTCAGGATCCTTATCATGGTGTAGGGCAGGCAAATGGTTTGTGTTTTTCGGTTAATGATAATGTACCTATGCCGCCTTCATTGGTTAATATTTTTAAGGAGATTGAAACAGATTTAACTATTTCTTTTCCGGCAAACGGAAATTTGCAGCGCTGGGCAAAGCAAGGAGTTTTGTTATTAAACGCTACATTAACTGTTCGAGCTCATCAAGCGGGATCACATCAAAATAAAGGGTGGGAAAAATTTACTGACGCAGTTATTCAGGCAGTATCTGATAAAAAGGAAAATGTGGTTTTTTTATTATGGGGAGGTTTTGCAAAGAAAAAAGGAGCAAAAATTGATAGAACTAAGCACTGTGTTTTAACTAGTGGTCACCCATCCCCACTAAGTGCAAATAGAGGGTATTGGTTTGGTAATAAACATTTTAGTACAACAAATGAGTATCTGAATGAAAAAAAACAATGTACAATAGGTTGGTAATTAATTACGCAGCGTTAGGAATTTCTTCTGCTTTCGACTTATTGTTAGATATTTGACTAATTCTAATTTTCCCTGGTTTTGATTTCTTTTTATCTGTGTCCACAGATTGCATACTAAACCTTAGTAGGATAAAATTGAAGGTAATAAGACCTGCCAATATAAGAATAAATGTAACCATAGTAGATTTGTTTTATTTAATTATTAGATGCACTTAATTTAAAATGGTTGCTTGTGTGATAATAATTAATTCTTGGGGTAGGTAGGCGCAAATGTACAAAAAAAATTTAATTCTGTATATAGTTGTTTATTAGGTATTTAATAATTAAACATTTGTTATAGTTTTGCCAACTTTACTAATTATATCGTATTCTTCATCTTAAATTTTAGAACATTCTTTAATTAATAACGCGTGATTTTTAAAATACCCTACCCCCTATATTAGAAAAAAAAGCTCTCTGCTATAAACAAAATGTAATCATAATTCAGAAATTAATTTTTCTGGAGGAAGTTTTTTGTTAATTATATTTAAATTATAAAGTTGATCCTGAACTTTCGAAAGCGTTTCATTTTTAATAAGTGATTGACTCCATTCTGTTAATTTCAACCATTCTTGAATGTCTTCAAGTTTTTGATTATATCGATGCGCTAAAGTTTTGTCAATACTTGGTATTTGTTTAAAATCTGAAGTAACGGTATTAATCGTGTCTAAAATTATTTGTAGCTGCTCTTTTTTTGTTTCCAATAATTCTTCTCTAACCGCAATTACAAAACATGGCCATGGCGTGGGGCAATCCGCCACTCGTCTGAAGGTTTGGTCATCTACTAATGGTTTTGTGGTAAAATGTTCCCACATAAAATAATCCGCTTTATTATTGGTTAAGGTTTCTATAGCCCCATCTAGGTTTTTTACTATTTCAAATTTAAGATCAGAAGTAGCCCATCCTTGATTTTGGGCATTTACATATGCCATTAAATGGGATCCAGACCCATATCTACTGATGGCGGCTGTAGTATTCTTTAACTCAGAAAGAGTAGTGTATTTAGACTTTGCACCTACGTGGATCCCCCATATAAGAGGAGTTTGGATATAAGTTTGAACAATCTTACAAGGATTTCCAGCAATAATGTCTTTAATAATTCCTTCCGTTAGAATTATAGCCATATCAATATCTCCTGTTCTTAGAGCTTCGCACATTGCACCAGTTCCTCCTGGATAGTCTGTCCATTCTAATGTTATATTATGTTTTAAAAAGCTCCCATCCTCTATGGTAAGATGCCATGGTAAATTGAAATGTTCAGGAACTCCTCCTATTTTTATTGTATTCATATGTGCTAAATGTTAATGAATTGTGTATTTCATCGATTATTTTAGCTTTTTAACGATGAGTTCGGTTTTTTTAATGTATATTTGAACTATAATTCTTCCATAAGAAGATATATTTGATTAACTGTTAACTCAAAATAAAACAATATTGCTATGAAAAAGAATTTTTTAAACAACAAAAATGGATATGTTAAGGTTGCGAAGTTAAAAAATGACCATTTAGAAAATGGAATTGTTGTTTTTATTGCATTATTATTATTTACTAACTTATTAATAAGTCTAAAAATATTATTTGGTTAGTATATTTTGTTTGAAAATTAGAAAATATTTTTCTTAATATATTAGTGTGATAGGGTAGATGGATGTCTACCCTATTTTAATTTTAAGGAATTAGTGATACGTTACGATTTTATCTAAAGTATATTGTATTAAACGATCAACAACCTTCTTTGGATTTTGACTAAACTCACCTGTAGCTCTATTCGCTATGATTGCATTCATTGATACGGCTTGATGTCCTAAGAGTTTTGCTATTCCGTAAATAGCTGCAGTTTCCATTTCTAGATTTGTTATTTTTTTATTAGTATACTCGAAAGAAGCCATTTTTTCGTTTAAGTTTTTATCCTGTAATGGTAGTCTTAATACTCTTCCCTGAGGACCATAAAAGCCTACATTGGTTACCGTAACTCCTTTTCGAGTTGTTTCGCTTTGCATATGGGTTACTAATTTTTGGTCACTTGCAACGGTATAGGGTATAGATTTGTTTTTATCCCAATTCAAATGTTTTAGTAATGCATTCGAAACATCATGTAATTGTATATCCCGACTATCATAAAAATGAAGCAAACTATCAAAACCTATAGCCATTTCAGAGATTACAAAGCTATCGATAGGAATATCACCTTGTATCGCACCAGAAGTTCCGATTCTTATCACTTGTAATGAAGTGTGTTCTTTCTTTACTTCTCGAGAGGTTAAGTCAATATTTACTAATGCATCTAATTCATTAAACACAATATCTATATTATCGGTACCAATACCAGTTGAGATTACAGTAATTCTTTGTCCTTTATAGGTCCCTGTTTGTGTGTGAAACTCACGTTTTTTAATCTTGCATTCGATATGATCAAAATATTGGGTTACTTGTTCAACACGATCAGGATCCCCAACGGTTATTACGGTTTGGGCAAGATGCTCTGGTTTGAGGTTTAGATGGTAAATACTACCATCTTCGTTAAGAATAAGTTCTGAGTTGGCTATGGCCATATTATAATTTTAATAAAGTATGAGTTTCATCATTATAGAGGTAATCGTATTTTTTTACTCCGCCATAATACCAATCTAATGTTTGCGTGTTATAAAAGTTTTTTCTGTGTTCTAATGCCAGTTTTCCTCGTTCGGATAATAATAACCTGTCTTTAGTTTGGTCCAAAAATTGAAAAAGCCTGGCAATCACACGTTTCATTTGCATATCTCCATACCCATAGTATCCTTGGTATTCTAGTGTATACCCCATAAGTTGTTTAACATTTTTGATTTGATATTTATCGACCATTTCAAGGATATTATGCTCTAAAACATTGAGTCCGGTAAGCATATTCGGAAAACGCTGAAGATGTGCTCTTAAACATATAGATAAGTACTCAAAGGAAGAATGTTTTTTTATTTGTCCTGCAATCTTTTTGGGGTTTGATTCACAATATAATGTCCAGATGTATTCTGCCAGTTCTAGGTCATCTAACGATAGTAGTACTTTGTTATGATAGTGCTCTTTTAATTGACTATCAGATAATTCGCATAACCCCATCAGTTTGGTTTCGTGCTCAATTCTACCGCTACATACTAAATAAACAGGAGTATCTTTAATACTTTTTCGGATTAGTAAACTAATGGCAGCCATCATGTTTACATGGCAAAAGAGATCATATTCAAACCATAAAATCACTTCATCATACTGCTGTAAATTATCGAGTTTTTCGAACTGTGACACAAACTTTTCTTCATAATCATCAGCAGTAATTCTATAGTACTTTTCTAAAAACGCCTTACGTTTTTTTATTGAACTTTCGGTTTCAACTTTGATTTCAGTAGGTCCTTCGCATAGCATTTCACGCCAGGTTAAGAATTCTCCTTCCACTAATTTTATATCTTTTAGCCGATATGTAAGACTGTCACCATTGGTAATATGTAATATGTTTCTCCCCAAAATATAAATAGTTATTATCCTCCTACTCGTTTCACTTTAAAACCTTTTTCTGTAAGAATTTTCATGATTTGATCCCTGTAATCTCCTTGAATAATGATACTGTCATTTTTAAAACTTCCACCAACGCTTAAGCGGGTTTTAAGTTCTTTAGCTAGTTTTTTGAAATCCTCATCAGCACCTGTATACCCTTCAAGTATAGTGATTGGTTTTCCTTTCCTTTTTTCGTATTTGCAAATAATTGGGGCTTCCTGCATCCATATTCCTTCTTCAATTTGATTTTCTACAGGATCATTTTCAGGTTGGTGATCAGGAAATAGGTTCTTTAATTGGTCTTGTAAATCCATTATAGTATTTTATTTCTTAATCAATCCAATTTCTACCAGCCTTTGATGTAAGAATTCTCCGGCGGTAATATCCTCATAATGCTTAGGGTTATTATCTGTTATGCACTCTTCTAGGCAATTTAATTTCATGTCACTTCTTGGGTGCATAAAAAATGGGATAGAATATCTGGGTTGTCCCCATTGTTCTTTAGGAGGGTTTATTACTCGGTGGATTGTTGACCGTAGTTTGTTATTTGTATGGCGCTCTAACATATCACCCACATTAATCACTAATTCATCCTCTTGTGGTATAGCGTCAATCCATTCTCCATCTTTTCGTTGTACTTGTAAACCACCGGTAGAAGCTCCCATTAGAAGCGTGATTAAATTAATGTCGCCATGGGCTCCTGCGCGTTCCGCTCCTTTTGGTTCTGTTGTAATTGGTGGGTAATGAATGGGGCGTAAAATACTATTTCCGTTACTTGCCCAATGATCAAAATAATGCTCATCTAGTCCTATGTAAATGGCAAGAGCCCTAAGTACATAAATTCCAGTCTTTTCGAGCATTCTATAGGCTTCCATTCCAACTTGATTGAAATCTGTTAGCTCTTTAACAGTCACATTATCTGGGTATTCTTCGATTAAATTAGCATTTGGATCTGGTTCTTGACCAAAATGCCAGAACTCTTTAAGGTCGCCTTCTTTCTTTCCTTTGGCATGTTCTTTACCAAAAGAGGTATACCCTCGCTGGCCACCCAATCCTTCTATTTCATATTTTTCTTTGGCATCTACAGGAAGTGCAAAGAATGCTTTTACTTCTTTATATAAGTTTTCGACAAGTTGATCACTCAAAAAATGGTTCTTTAATGCTACAAAACCTATCTCTTCGTAGGCTTTTCCTATTTCATCAACAAACTTTTGCTTACGAGAAGGCTCATCAGATAAAAAATCAGCCAAATCTACACTTGGAATATTATTCATTGGTTTTAATCTTATTATTGAAGAACTAAAATAGTTGTATTTGATGTAAAATACGGTATAGTCATTCAAAAATTTTAACAATTACAAAAAATTGATCAAATTCGTTATTTATGAATTATTGATCTTTTAAACATAGTAAATTTAATTAATTCGGAGGATTGTTTGGGTTAAATTAACAACTACTTAATAATATTATAAAGTTGGTATGAGTTCTGAAATAAAAATAATTAAATTTACGTAGCTAATTTTCTTTTATGGACCACATTTCAAAGGAAAAATCACAAGTAGATTTTGACCGAAAAACATACAGTAATGATTTCCTTATTTCATTATATCTTAAAATGCTTAAACCCAGATTGATTGAAGAAAAAATGCTGGTTTTGTTAAGGCAAGGAAAGATATCAAAATGGTTTAGTGGTATTGGTCAAGAGGCTATTTCGATAGGCGTAACCTCTTCATTAAATGATGATGAATATATATTACCAATGCATCGCAATTTAGGGGTGTTTACTACTCGCGATATACCATTTTATAGGTTGTTTAGTCAATGGCAGGGTAAAGCAAATGGATTTACCAATGGTCGTGATCGGTCTTTTCATTTCGGAACACAGGAATATAAAGTTATCGGAATGATTTCACATTTAGGGCCTCAGTTAGGGGTCGCTTGTGGTATTGCTTTGGGGAACCTTTTAGAAAAAAACAATAAAGTAACTGCGGTATTTACAGGTGAAGGAGGTACTAGTGAAGGAGATTTTCATGAAGCCTTAAACGTAGCATCAGTTTGGAGTTTACCTGTCCTATTTTGTATAGAAAATAATGGGTATGGTTTATCCACGCCAACCAATGAACAATATAATTGTAAAAATCTTGCCGATCGTGGATTGGGTTACGGTATAGAATCACATATCATTGATGGTAATAATGTGTTGGATGTATACCATAAAGTAAGTGAACTTGCTGAAAGTGTACGACAAAATCCTCGCCCCATTCTTTTAGAATTCAAGACGTTTAGAATGCGAGGCCATGAAGAAGCTAGTGGTACCAAATATGTTCCTGATGAATTAATGGAATATTGGGGAGCTAAAGATCCTTTAGAGAATTATAAAGCATACTTGCTTAATCAAGGGGTTTTCTCGGAAGATATTGATACGCAAGAACGATCAACAATAAAAACAGAAATAGAATCTCATTGGGATAAAGCGAATCAAGAGCTACCTATAAAGGTTGATTTAAATAAAGAGATAAATGACGTTTATAAAAGTTTTGACTATACGCAAAGTAAGCCAAGCTCTGATACGAAAGAATTAAGGTTGATCGATGCTATTTCTGACGGATTAAATGAATCCATGAAACGATATAGTGACCTGGTCATTATGGGGCAAGATATTGCCGAATATGGCGGAGTATTTAAAATTACCCAGGGTTTTGTTGAAGTTTTTGGAAAAGAACGTGTTCGAAACACTCCTATTTGTGAATCTGTAATAGTCTCTGCAGGGTATGGTTTATCTGTTAATGGTTATAAAGCTATTGTAGAAATGCAATTTGCAGATTTTGTTTCTTCAGGGTTTAACCCAATTATTAATTTATTAGCCAAATCCAATTATCGTTGGGGACAGTCTTCAGATGTGGTTATTCGAATGCCTTGTGGTGCAGGAGTAGGAGCTGGCCCGTTTCATAGCCAAACCAATGAAGCATGGTTTACCAAAACCCCAGGACTTAAAGTGGTGTATCCAGCATTCCCGTATGATGCAAAAGGATTATTGGCTACAGCAATTGAGGATCCTAATCCAGTGTTGTTTTTCGAACATAAAGCTTTGTATAGAAGTATCCGACAAGAAGTCCCTGAAGGATATTACAACTTACCTCTCGGTAAGGCTTCGTTATTAAAAGAAGGAAATGATATTACGGTGATCAGTTATGGAGCAGGAGTACATTGGGCTTTAGAGATAGCAGATAAACATCCGGAAATCTCGGCAGATGTTATTGATTTGAGAACATTGCAGCCATTAGATTTGGAGACTATCTATAAATCGGTAAAAAAGACCGGGAAAGCTATTATTCTTCAAGAAGATACATTGTTCGGAGGAATAGCTTCTGATATTTCGGCCTTACTTATGGAAAATTGCTTCACATTTCTCGATGCACCCGTAAAACGCGTAGCAAGTATAGATACGCCTATTCCTTTTGAACCTAATCTGGAAAACCAATTTTTAGCCAAAAATAGATTTGAAGACGAAATACTTTCTTTACTAAATTTTTAACATTGTTCAATATCGAAAACGTTATAGTTAATAAAATACTTTTTGTTTTTAATTAATTGATTTTCAGTTTATTGTATTTTTAGTTTAGATGAAGTGGTAGCTTTATACGTTAACAGTACATTAAGAATTTTAAATAGGGGTAAAATCCCCTTTAACATATGTTGTATGTTCTATAAGTAAATCTTAATTTCGCGCAGTCTATGATAATATCATAGGCTTTGGGATTAAAAAACAGGGAGTTAAAAAACAATTCATGAATGCTAAACAACTAGAACATCTTCGTTCTTCTAAAATACTTGTGACTGGCGCAGCTGGGTTTATAGGGTCTAATCTTTGCGAGGCGCTTATAGAAATAGGTAGTACTGTAGTCGCTTTAGATAATTTTGCTACAGGACATAAAAAAAACCTCTCCAAACTACTGGGAAACCCAAATTTCATGTTCATTGAAGGAGATATTAGAAGCCTGGACGATTGTAAAAAAGCATGTAATACGGTAGATTATGTATTACACCAAGCCGCTTTGGGTTCGGTACCAAGATCTATCAATGATCCTATAACCAGTAATGATGTTAATGTAACAGGGTTTCTTAATATGTTAGTTGCTTCGCGAGACGCAGGAGTAAAGCGATTCATTTATGCAGCAAGCTCTTCCACCTATGGTGACTCTAAATCATTACCTAAGATTGAAGAAAAAATAGGAAAACCTTTATCTCCTTATGCAATCACTAAATATGTTAATGAATTGTATGCCGATAATTTCAAAAAGACATATGATTTTGATACCATTGGTTTACGTTATTTTAATGTATTCGGAAGGAAACAAGATCCAGAAGGAGCATATGCAGCTGTAATTCCTAAGTTTGTGATGCAATTTATGAAGCATGAGTCTCCCGTGATTAATGGAGATGGATTGTTTTCTAGAGATTTTACATACATAGATAATGTAATCCAAATGAATCTTTTGGCCATTGTAACAGATAATTCGGAAGCATTAAATACAGTATATAATACTGCTTTCGGAGAGAGGACT
The DNA here is from genome assembly GCA_947503835.1 of uncultured Aquimarina sp. Classification (GTDB taxonomy): domain Bacteria; phylum Bacteroidota; class Bacteroidia; order Flavobacteriales; family Flavobacteriaceae; genus Aquimarina. The sequence continues at coordinate 354,059 of CANNFM010000002.1, read as the reverse complement.
ACATTAAATGAATTGACAACGTTGCTTAAAGAAAACTTATCACAGTTTGATCACGCTATTGGTAGTGTAGAGATTAAATATGGCCCCGAACGTAAAGGAGATGTGCCACATTCATTGGCGTCGATTGATAAGGCCAAAACGTTACTCGGGTATACTCCCGAATTTGATATAAAATCTGGATTAAAAGAAGCAGTAAAATGGTATTGGGAGAATCTAAAATAATCTCAAAATCAATAGAAAATAAATAAACGACCACCATGCATAATATTAAGATTGCGGTTATTGGATTAGGATATGTAGGATTGCCTTTAGCTAGACTGTTTGCGACAAAGTATCCTGTAATTGGTTTTGATATTAATCAAAAAAGAATAAAAGAATTACATTCTGGTATTGATTCTACTTTAGAGATAGAAAGTGAATTATTACAATCAGTATTATGTGATAGTACTAATATGGACAAAGGGTTATATTGTTCTGATACTATAGAAGACATACAAGATTGTAATTACTATGTTATCACTGTACCCACTCCTGTTGATAAAAATAATAAACCAGATCTTACTCCATTGTATAAGTCGAGCGAAACGGTTGGCAATGTATTAAAAAAAGGAGATATCGTTATTTATGAATCAACGGTTTACCCTGGTGCTACAGAAGAAGAGTGTATACCTGTGTTAGAAAAGATAAGTGGGTTAACGTTTAATGAAGATTTCTTTGCAGGATATTCACCAGAACGAATTAATCCAGGAGATAAAAAACATACTGTAGAAAAAATATTAAAGGTTACTGCTGGATCTACTCCAGAGGTAGGCAAAAAAGTCGATGCATTATATAACTCTGTTATTACGGCAGGAACACATTTGGCACCAACCATAAAAGTTGCCGAAGCCGCTAAAGTAATCGAAAACTCTCAAAGGGATATTAACATCGCTTTTGTCAATGAGTTGGCTAAGATTTTTAATCTAATGGATATTGATACTAATGATGTTTTGAAAGCAGCAGGAACCAAATGGAATTTCCTTCCATTTAAACCTGGACTTGTGGGTGGGCATTGTATTGGAGTTGACCCATATTATCTGGCGCAACGTGCACAGGAGTTTGGCTATCATCCCGAAATTATACTTGCAGGACGTAGACTTAATGATAGTATGGGGCAATACGTAGCCTCTCAAGTTATTAAACTAATGGTACAACATGATATACGAATTAAAGAAGCAAGTGTTTTAGTATTAGGAATAACATTTAAAGAAAATTGCCCCGATGTGCGTAATACCAGAGCTGTTGATGTAATTCATCATCTAACAGATTTTGGAACAAAAGTTACCGTCTATGATCCCTGGGCAAATCCTAAGGAAGTAATGCACGAATATGAGATAGACACATTACAAGAATTGCCAGATAATAAATATGATGCTGTAGTATTAACTGTAGCCCATAAAGAATATATAGACCTTGATCTTAATTCTCTATTAATGCCCAATGGGGTTTTGTATGATGTAAAAGGAATATTAAAAGAACAAGTACACGGAAGATTATAATTTCAATTGTAAGACTTTAAATAACTCTAAAAACCAACCACTTTGAGCCAATTAAAAAAAGGAGCAGTTTTAAACTACACTACGATCATTCTGATTAATGTAGTTGGATTGGTCTTAACTCCTTTTATTCTTAAGAGTTTGGGTAAAGATGAGTACGGTATATATATAACCATAGGAGCATTAATAGGTACAATTTCCCTACTGGATTTTGGACTTAATAATACGATTGTACGTTTTGTTGCCAAATACAGGGCAGAAAAAGATAGAAAAGGAGAAGAAAATTTTTTAGCAACAACCATGTTGATTTATTCGATAATATCGGTATTGGTACTTATCGTTGGTATTTCATTTTACTATCATATAGATTCGTATTTTACCAAATTAGATGCCCAAGAAGTACAGCTTGCAAAAACGTTATTCATTATTTTAATAGCCAATCTTGCATTTAGACTTCCTGGTGGAGCCTTTACTGCTATTTGTTCGGGTTATGAACAATTTGTATTTCCTAAAACTTTAAATATTATACGGTATGTATTACGGTCTCTTACCGTTGTAGGCATTCTTCTTCTTGGAGGCAAAGCTGTTGCTTTAGTAGTAATAGATACCGTCTTTAATGTTTTTGTAGTTGCAATAACCGGGTATTATGTCTTCAAAAAATTGAAAGTACGATTCAAGCTTCACAGTTTTCAGAAAAAATTTATCAAAGAAATACTTAAATACTCTGTTTGGATATTTGTTTTTGCCTTGGTAGGCGTTTTTCAATGGAAGGTCGGACATTGGGTTTTAGGAAGAATGAGTGCCCCGGCAGTACTAACCGTATACGGTATCGGTATAACGCTAGGTACATATTATGGTGCTTTTTCTACTGCAATATCAAGTGTTTTTCTACCTAAAGCAACACAAATGTCTGTAGGGAATGCAACTGGAGAACAACTTACCGATATGATGATCAAAATAGGAAGATTGTCTTTTATTGTGTTAATGTACATTTTGACTGCATTTATCTTATACGGAAAACAGTTCGTTTTTTTATGGGTAGGAGGATCATTGGGTTACGAAGGGAGTTATGAATCATGGATTATTGCTCTGGCAATAATGGGGGCATACACTTTACCACTTGTGCAAGGTTTTGGAAACTCTGTATTAGAGGCAAAAAATAAATTGGCTTTCAAAGCAATTCTTTACCTGGTGTTTTTGATTTTAGGAACCATATTAGGAGCATTTTTGGCCAAACCGTATGGTGCCGTGGGTATGATGTTAGGATCAGTTGTGGGTTGGGTAATTGTTCAAAATGTAATGAATTTTTATTACCACCGGGTGATTAAACTTAATATTTTGAGGTTTTTTAAAGAACTGGGAAATAAAACACTTATAACAGTAATCATTCTACTGGCAATAGGATATGCAATTAATTATATACCAGGAGATGGATGGTTAAATTTTGTTTTAAAAGGAAGTACATATACCATAGTTTTTGCCATTCTGATGTATTTTATGGGAATGTTGGACTATGAAAAAGAATTATTTACTAAACCTATAGCTGCGGTATTGAAACGAAAGTAATCGATAAGAAATGGTGAAACTTCAGGAAGTAACATATACAGAAGAGGGTAAGAAAATCAATTATGATTATTCTGTGGATCATCAAACTCAGAAGTTTTTTGATAGTAACCAACCTTACTATGTTAAATACGGAGTAGATGTAAGTAAAGTACCAGACAGCATAGCAGTCATTCCGTTTTTATCTAATATAATGCCTATAGCCTGGTTCGTAGGGTTTGATGTCTATGTGCCAGAAGTTGATGAAACCTTTTATCATTCATTACTAAGTCTAAAAGAGGAGTTTAATACATATCATCCTGAAAAAAAATTCAAAGGAAGCTTAAAAGCAGAAAAATTAATCCAAAATAAAATTGAAGGCGAAGAAACGTGCCTTTTATTTAGTGGAGGATTAGACTCGTTCGAATCATATACCAGAAATTATGAATTAAATCCATATCTGGTTTCTATTCATGGAGCAGATGTCGAAATTACCGATACCAAACGTTGGGGTGATTTTGTGCGCTATAATGAAGAAGAAAAAATTGTGAATACTAATAAATTATTCTACATCGAAACCAACGTTAGAGATTTTTATACCTATCAGGTAGAATTATTAGTAGACTTAGGATGGTGGGGTAAGATTCAGCATGGTATGGCACTCATCGGGGTCATAGCACCGTTAGGATATCATTTCAACATAAGTAAAATATTTATCGGATCGTCTAATACCGAAGAGATAGATTTTGGCTGGGGTTCTAGTCCGAATATAGACGAAAAAATGAAATGGGCTAACAGTAGTGTAGTTCATGATGGTTATCATCTAAGACGTACCGATAAGATTGATAACATTTTTGAATATTCACGGCAAAATGATGTTTTAATAAACTTGAGAGTTTGTTATTCAGAACATAGAGATGGGTATAACTGTAATGTTTGTGCAAAATGCCAGCGTACTATTTTCGGACTCATATTGTCTGGTGCAAACCCTAATGATTTTGGTTTCACGGTTCCTGATAACTTGTATGAATTAATATTTAAAAACTTTGGCCCTAATAGTGCTATGACCGAAGGGTTAAAATATGAATGGAAATGCTTGCAAATAAAAGCTTCAGAGGTGATCGAGTTTTTTGTGTTGCAAGATAAAGATAGAGAACAAAAAGAAATTGAAAAGTTTATGACGTTAGACCTGGATCGGATCGTTAATCAAAAATCCGGAAGCAGAAAAACAAAACAAAAACTTAGATTTATAATAAGAAATAAATTCCCTTGGTTAAGAGAATTGTATAGAAAAATTAGATATTAAAAAAAAATATAATATGAAGCACGGCCTATTGACTTATGAAGAAGGTAAAAAAAGTTACAACGTAGGAGACTATGTTCAAAGTTTGGGTGCCAAACAATTTTTACCAAAAGTTGATGAACTCTTAAATCGTGAAGAATTAGGAGATTATACAGGTGATCAGGCACAATTGATCATGAATGGATGGTTTACTCATAATATTCATAACTGGGTGCCTTCTGATAAGATTGATCCGCTTTTTGTGTCATTTCACATGAACTCTACTGCGGCACCTTTTATGTTAACACCAAAAGGAATAGATTATCTTAAAAAACACCAACCCATTGGTTGTAGAGATAAGTATACAGCCCAAATATTGCAAGAAAAAGGAATCGAAGCCTATTTTACTGGGTGTCTTACGTTAACTCTTGATAACTACAAGGTTGATGATAGCGAGCGTAACGATGAAATCTATATTGTAGATCCTTTTTATAATTATCCAAACACAGAAAAACTGTTCTTTTCATACAAAAGTTTAATTAGAGGGATCTTAAAAGGAGATGCGTTTCAATTAAACAAACTGCAGAAACACCTAAAAAAAGTGGTATCTAAAGAAGTGCTAGAGAAAGCGAATTACGTTACTCAAGTATTACCATCAGGAATTCATACTGAAGAAGAAAAGTTTGCCTATGCAGAAGACTGTTTAAAGAAATATGCTAAAGCTAAATTAGTCATAACATCTCGGATTCATTGTGCATTGCCATGTTTGGCAATGGGTACTCCGGTTATTTTTCTTAATGCCTTCAATACTTTTGTTGATACATGCCGTTTTGATGGGATTTTAGAATTATTTAATCGAATAGATGTTGCAGATAATGGTAGTTATACAACCAATTTTGATCTTCCGGGAAAAATAACGCTGGATACTATGGTGACTAACCTTGGGCTTCATCACAAATTGGCAGAACCTTTAAAAGAAAAATGTAAAGACTTTATTCGCTAAAAACGGAATTTTTCACAATAAATGACAAAAAACATCTTTTATGAAACGACTCATATTAAACTCACTTAAAAAATATTTTTTAAAGATTCCTAAAAGATATACCAAAAATCATACTCAATTTAATAACGATCAAACAGAAAAGTTAATCGTTTCAATTGAAAAGAACTATCTGGATAGAGGAGATACCAAAAAACAATTAACCAAGGCTGCCTATGAAGATGCTATTCAAGGGCAATTAATGGGTCGGCTTAATTACAATAGAAATCGTATCATCCCATGGCTTGATAAAGTGAAGCCATTAAGTGAGTGTAGTATTTTAGAAATAGGTTGTGGTACTGGGATATCAACATTGGCTTTAACCGAACAAGGGGCCAAAGTAACAGGAATAGATATCGATGGCGGAGCTTTAAAAGTGGCAGAAGACAGATTAAAATTAGCAAATATGGAAGCTAATTTTTTAGAGCTTAATGCCAACCAGATAGAAGAACATTTTAAAGATCAACAATTTGATTTTGTAATCTTTTATGCATCTCTAGAGCATATGACTATAAGTGAAAGAATAGAATCACTAAAACAAGCATGGACGATCTTAAAAAAGGACTCTTTTTTAACGGTTATAGAGACACCAAATAGATTATGGTATTTTGATTCTCATACCGCTGCATTACCATTTTATGATTGGATTCCAGATGATCTGGCTTTTTACTATTCTAAGTTTTCTAAGCGAGATAATTTTAAGGATTTATATAGAGAATTGGATGATGATCAAATGAACAAGTTTTTAAGATGGGGAAGAGGTATGAGTTATCATGAGTTTGAAGTTGCTATTCAGCCACTAAAAGATATTAATGTAATAAGTAGCCTCGCTCAGTTTGAAAAATCACATTTTTTAAAATATGGGCTTAAAGGAGTTCGTTATACCAAATTTTTAAGAAGTTGTAATAAAGGTTTAGCAAAAGGATTTTGTTATCCGTATCTGGATATTATAATAAAAAAGAACTAATCAGCACCAACGATTTTGAATTCTAAAAGACTACTATATATAACCAATAATGTATCCGGCTCAGGAGGGCTAGAGCGTGTACTATCTATAAAAGCTAGTTATTTAGCAGATGTTTTAGGTTATGAGGTTCATATCCTTACCCTTAATCAAGGAGACGCTTCTTTGTTTTATGATTTTAGCTCTAAAATCATATTTCACGATATGAATGTAGTACGAAGTCCTATTCGATATATTAGAGGGTATAGGAAGGGAATTAGAGATACCGTAAATAAGGTGAATCCAGATGTTATATGTGTATGTGATGATGGGATAAAAGGATTTTTCGTTCCTAAAATTATAGGAAAATCGTGCCCAATAATTTATGAAAGACATGTATCTAAGTTAATCGCTGAAGAAGTCTGGAAACCAAGCTTCAAAAAAAAGATGATAACTGCCATTAAGTATATGCTAATGAACTATGGAGCAAAGAGTTTTGATGCATTTGTGGTTCTAACTAATGGTAATTTAAAAGAATGGGACGTAAAAAATATAAAAGTAATTTCTAACCCTTTATCGTTTTTTCCAAAAGAAACTGCAGTGCTTGATAATAAAAAGATTATCGCAGTAGGAAAACAATGTGGTCAAAAAGGGTATGATCGATTGCTGTTGAGCTGGAAAGAAGTAATAAAAAAACATCCTAATTGGAGTTTAGAAATATATGGTGCTTCTAATCCTGACCATGATTTTGAAAAATTATCGAGAGAATTAGAGGTAGATGATAGTGTTCGGTTTTGTGCTCCGGTAAAGAATATTAAAGATAAATTTTTAGAGGCTTCAATACATGTCTTAGCTTCAAGATTTGAAGGTTTTGGTATGGTGATTATAGAAGCGATGTCATGCGGAGTTCCTTCTGTCTCTTATGATTGTCCTCATGGCCCTTCAGATATTATTTCGCATAACGAAGATGGGATTTTGATTAAAAATGGAGATATAGAAGCCTTTGGTCAATCGTTGATCGAGTTGATTGAAGACAAAGAAAAAAGGATTTCTATGGGAGCTGCAGCAAAAGAAAATGTAAAACGATATTTACCTGAAAACATTGTACCCCAATGGGATATGCTATTTAAATCACTAATAGAAGATTAAATATGGTATTAAGTATAATTATACCGGTTTACAATACAGAAATTTTTATAGATAGATGTATTCGTTCTGTTGCAGACCAAGTAAAAAAGTATAAGGATATTGAATTAGTGGTTGTTGATGATGGTTCAACGGATAATAGTTTTCAACTATTAGAAAAACTAAAAACTGAGTATAACAACATACAACTTTTTACACATAAAAATCGCGGAGTTGGGCATACTCGTAATGTAGGCATAGAAAAAGCAGAAGGACAGTATATTTGGTTTATTGATTCAGACGATTATATAGACCATGGATTTATTCCGAAGATTTATGAAACTCTCGTAAACCAGACTCCAGAAATGATTTTGTTTGGGTATCGAAGAGTTACTTCAGAAGGAAATGAGATTTCTATCCTTCAGTATGGCGATAAAACCTTAACATCAGAAGAGCTAATCAATGCATCTATATATAGTAACTCGGTATGTTGTAAAGTAATACATGCAGATGTTGTAACCTCAAATAAAATAGGTTTTGATTCGAGTGTAATTACAGCAGAAGATTTTGATTTTAGTTTTAGATCTCTTTATTTTTCAGAAAAAGTGATTACCATTAGTGATGTAGGTTATAATTATGTAGTAAATGATAATTCGGTTAGTAATATACGATCTAAGGATCATTTAGAAAAATTAGCACTAGACACAGTAAAAGTAACTGAGAACATTAATTTTTTTTTAGATCTTAATGAGCCAGATTACCCGGGAAGAAAAAAGGCGTTTAAACCTTGGGTTGATAATTTTATGTACGGACTTATGTTCAGTCTTTTTCGGTTTAAATATAGTACGCAATTTATTGGTGAAATTATAGTAGCATTAAGACGAAATAAAAATTATCCTATATCAACAAATAGCATGAATCAAAAAAAGAAGCTGTTTATGAGTATAGCGAATAGGAAAACTCTTTTTTTACTTGCTTGTAGGTTGAAAAGAGTAGTAAAATAGTAAAGAACCCGTTGTGTATTTAGGAAAATCATTACAAAAAAAGCGTCAATTCGAGTATTTTGCGTAATGAAATGAAGACAAAATGTATCGAGAATAGGTTTTTTTAACCAATAATCCTATTCTCGATAGCTCTGCTGAGCCAGTCGAAGTACACTTCTCCTAAAGTCGAAGCACTCGAATTGACGGAGTTTGGTTAAAAAATATCTAAATGCACAATGGGTTAAAGAGTATGTTTTTAGTTGCTAGTGGGGTATGTCTAAAAACAATATCATAAAGATGAAAAAGATTGTTATTTTAACAGATCAGATATGTAAAATAGGGGGGATCACAAGTTTGATATACCTTAAGGCAAACTATTGGGTTACTCAAGATCATCATGAGGTACATGTGATTACTACAGAGCAAGAAGGCAAAAAGCCATACTATCCAATGAATAGTGAGGTACAACTTCATGATCTTGATGTTAATTATCATCGGTACTCTAGCTACTTTAGTCCTAAAAATTTGATTAAGATTTTCAAAAACCTTTTTCGACTGCAATCAAAATTGAGAAAAATAAAACCGGATATTATTATTGTTGCAAATCACATTCCGGTTACTTTTTTCTTTCCATTATTGATAACAAAAGCAAAAATTCTTAAAGAGTTTCACTTTTCTAAATTTTACCTTTCTAGACGCAAGAAAACGCTCTTTCGTAGATTTGAGAGCTATCTGGAGTCGAAATTTGACTTTTTGGTGGTATTAAACCCCGAAGAAAGAGCATTTTATCAGTACGATAATGTCGTAACGATCTCAAACCCTATTCAGGTAGATAGAGAAATAGAACCGGTATATACCGATAGAAAAAAAATCGCCATGGCTGCTGGTCGTATATCTGGGGTTAAGCGGTTTGATGTTCTTATCGATATTTGGGCTCAATTTATTGAAAAAGAAAAAGATTGGAAACTAGAAATTTATGGAGACGGAGAGAAAGAAGATGTAGATTTCTTAAAACAAAAAATAGAATCGTTGAAGCTTTCTGATTATGTGGAGATCAAGGGTTCTACCAATACAATACAAGATAAAATGAGAAGCTACGGTCTTTACCTCATGACTTCGGCAGCAGAGTGTTTTCCGATGGTTCTTTTAGAAGCGCAATCTTGTGGTCTGCCGATTATTTCATATGATTGCCCTACGGGTCCCAGAAATATAATTAGCCATAATCAGAATGGTGTTCTTGTAGAGATGGATAATCAAGAACTATTTGTAGAAGAGTTGATGGATATGACCACAAACGAATCCCGAAAAATACAGTTGGCAAAAAATGGATTTGTGAATGCAAAGAAATATACTTTAGATGCAATCATGACTATTTGGGATCATGAGATTATAAATAAAAAAGAAATACGATGAGGATATTTTATGCAATACATCAGCTTTTTTTTCTACCTCATTTGATGCTTTTCCTGAGTAGCAAAAATAAAGCTCTAATTACAGAAGATTTGTACTGTTTAGATATAATACCTAATTCATCTTTGCGAGTTGCTTATGATTTAACAATGCGCTTATCACAGAGTAAATATTTTAGAACACTTTTTTATTTTAGGACTACAGGTTTTTTTAGCAATATACTTAGGTTATTTTACCCTAGAGATAATCGCTTTACTATTGACGTCAATACCAAAATAGATGGAGGAGTAATTTTAGCGCATCCCTATAGCTCAATAATTAATGCAAAACAAGTTGGTAAAAATCTATACATTAATCAATTGGTAACAGTAGGAGAAAAAGAGGGAAAGAAACCTACCATTGGGGATCATGTAAAATTATATACAAATTGCACCATAATAGGAGATATTACTATCGGCGATAATTGCATTATTGGCGCAGGTGCAGTAGTCACTAAAAGTATTCCGGATAACTCTGTTGCTGTTGGCAATCCGGCTAAAGTGATTAAAACGATCGATGTGAATAAGGGATCACAAAATGATTAAAGTATAAAACCAGGGTGTAAACAATTAATGATTATCGAATATGCTTTTTAATTCAATAGAGTTTTTTTTATTTCTTCCAATAGTGTTCTTTACCTATTGGTTTATAATTAATAAAAATTTGAAATATCAAAACTTCTTGTTATTAGCCGCAAGTTATGTGTTTTATGGATGGTGGGATTGGCGGTTTCTTTCCTTAATTTTACTGAGCACAATAGTTGATTATTTTGTTGGCCTTCAGATTCATAAAGAAGAAAATCCAAAAAGAAGAAAAAGATGGCTGTGGTTATCTATGGGATTTAATCTGAGTTTATTAGGATTTTTTAAATACTTCAATTTTTTCATTACTTCATTTATTGATGCGTTCAATACCGTTGGGTACGAAATGGATTATTATTCTTTAAGTATAATATTACCCGTTGGTATATCATTCTATACGTTTCAGACCATGTCGTATTCTTTAGATATAAGTAAGAGACGATTAGAGCCTACCAAAGATTTTGTTGCTTTTGCTACGTTTGTAGCTTTTTTTCCTCAACTCGTTGCAGGGCCTATAGAAAGAGCTTCTAATCTATTGCCACAATTTTTTAGTAAAAGAAAGTTTAATTATGAAATTGCCGTAGATGGTGGGCGCCAGATGTTGTGGGGACTTTTTAAAAAGGTGGTTATTGCAGACAACTGTGCACCTTATGTGAATACTATTTTTGAGAATTATGGAAATCAATCCAGCGGCACTTTAATTTTAGGTGTTGTTGTTTTTGCATTCCAAATTTATGCCGATTTTAGCGGGTATACAGATATCGCAATCGGAGTAGCTAAATTATTTGGGTTTAAATTTAAACGAAACTTTAATTACCCTTATTTTTCGGTAAACATATCAGATTTCTGGAAAAGATGGCATATATCACTATCTAGTTGGCTTAATGATTATGTCTTTACCCCGTTAGCAGTGGATCTTAGAAACTATAAGAAATATGGTATTTTTTCTGCCGTCTTTATCACGTTCTTATTGTCTGGATTGTGGCATGGAGCAGGATGGAATTTTATTGTTTGGGGTGGGTTACATGGCCTGTTTTATATTCCTATAATTTTTTCTAAAAAGAGATTTACAGCAATTTCTACCAATAAAGGGGCAAAGAATACGAGCACATTAAAGGATCTTCATAAGATGCTTCTTACTTTTAGCATGGTCTGTTTGACCTATATCTTTTTTAGAGCGCAAAGTCTATCCCATGCCATAGATTATATAGTGAATATTTTTAAAGGCCTCTTTACAGCTTCTGTTTTTGATGTTGCACTGCCCAATATTATTCTATTAGGATTAATTCCTTTATTAATTTTGTGTGAATGGATTCAAAGAAATGAAGAACATGCATTGTCGATCTCTAAAATCAATTTTCCGATAGCTAGAGGTTTTATATATACATTTCTTTTTGTTTTAATTCTATTATTTGGAGCTTCACCAGCACCGTTTATTTATTTTCAATTTTAAGGGAGTATGAAAAAATTTCTTATTAAAGCAGCCATATATTCTTTTACTTGTTTTGTAATTACAAGTATGATCCTTATCTATTTTGGTGGGTACGTAGACTTTTTCTATACAAAATTTACTACTCCGGTTGCCAAATCAATGATCATTGGTGGTTCACGAAGTATGCAAGGCTTACAACCTAAGATATTGGATAAAGAATTACAAAGTTTGGGAAAAGAATTACCTTTTTTCAACTATAGTTTTACGGTATCGCAAGCACCCATAGGGACACATTATAATAAGAGTATCTTTAAAAAACTAGACCCAAATACAAAAAATGGGATATTTATCATCTCTATTACACCCTGGATGTTGGCTAACGAAATACCCGATGATGGTGGAGAAGAAATCTTTAGAGAAGTTGATCAACCACCGCATAACATGGTAAATGTATCAATGAATCCTAATTATGAGTACTTTCTAAAAAATTTGAGTTATTTTCATTTTAAAGGGATTTTTAGACAGAACTCAAAGATGCACAAAGACGGTTGGTTAGAGCAGCGATATTTTCCAGAGGATAGTGCCACCTTTTTAAGTTGGAAAAAGACTCAAAAAGATATGCTTTTACGATTTGTAGACGATTATCAGGTATCTAAAAAACGATTACAAAGTTTAGAAGGGTTATTAAAATCGCTTAAAGAGCATGGTAAGGTTTTTATAGTAAGAACTCCTATAGATGATGATTTTCTTGAGATCGAGAATACTTTCTTTACCGATTTTGATGTGTATATAAATGAAGTGTGCAACAAGCACGATGCCCGTTATTTTAATTTTAATAATGGAACATCAAAATTGAAGTTTAAAACATACGATGGTCATCATCTTGATAAAGAGGGAAGTAAGTATTTTAGCAAGATTGTTAGCGATTCGATTAAGTCGGTATTAAAAGTATAAGTAGTAAGCGTAAGAAGAAATATGGAACCAATTTTAAGTTTTAGAGCACTGCAGAAAGAGGCTAAAAAAATAGATTCGAATGCAAGAAAAGTTAGAGTAGCTGTTTTGGGTAATCATACAACCACTTTTTTTTCTAAAGCATTAAAGAATCAGTTAACTGTGGCAGGGTTTGATACTCAGGTTTATGAATCAGATTATGATCAAATAGATATTACCATCATAGATGCTGAATCTGGTCTGTATGAATTTGATCCCGAGGTTATCATTATTTTCGAATCTGCATTAAAACTTAAAGACAAGTTTTATGCAATAGAAGATAACCAAAGTAGAGCCCAATTCTATAAAGATATCAATGAATCTGTTAAAAACAGAGTATCCCTTATTAGAGCAAATAATTCTAGGGCTAAGATTATTTATTTTTCTTATGAGTTAATTGATGATCAATTATATGGAAACTTATTTTCTAAAATACCTCATAGTTTTTATAAACAATTATGGAAGATCAATAATGAGATGATGAGTCTTACCGATGAGGTACAAGATTTCTATGTCTTTGAGATTAATAAATACCTTCAGGGTGTAGCTGATTATCGAGATTGGCCCGCATTTATCAACTCAGATTTACATTATTCGATTGACACTTTTGCAATATTAACCCATCATGTTACTCAATTTATTAAAGCTTTAAAAGGAAGCTTTAAGAAGTGTTTGATTTTGGATCTGGATAATACAACTTGGGGAGGTATTATTGGAGACGACGGAATAGAAAATATCCAAGTCGGATCATTAGGAATAGGGAAAGCCTTTTCTAAACTTCAAAAATGGGCTAAGGAACTTAAAGAACGAGGTATTATTTTAGCGGTATGTTCTAAAAACACCGAAGAAGTGGCCAAAGAACCTTTCGAAAAACATAGTGAAATGGTACTTCGACTAAAAGATATTTCTGTGTTTGTCGCAAACTGGAAAAATAAGGCAGATAATATACGGTACATTCAAGAAGTTCTAAATATTGGTTTTGATTCTATGGTCTTTATAGATGATAATCCAGCTGAGCGAGATATCGTAAGACAAAGTTTACCCGAAGTTACTGTGCCCGAATTACCAGAAGACCCAGCTTTGTATGTACCCTATTTAACGAGCTTAAATTTATTCGAAACAGCTTCGTATTCTGATAATGATAAAGATAGAACTGCACAATATCAACAAGAGGCAGAACGTAAAAAATTAGTGGCTTCGGTGACTAACATGGATGATTACCTGAAGTCTTTAGAGATGGAAGGAGTGATAGAGAGCTTTACAGAAAAAGATGTTTCCAGGATAGCACAGCTTACTCAGAGATCTAATCAGTTTAATCTAAGAACGAAGCGATATACAGAAAATGATATCACGACATTCATGAACTCAGAAAATCATCTCACATATTCTGTGAAGTTAAAAGACAAGTTTGGTGATTATGGCTTAATTTCGGTAATAATTTTAGAGAAAAGTAAAGAGGGATCTTTCTTTATCGATACCTGGATTATGAGCTGTAGAGTGCTAAAACGAGGAGTAGAACATTATGCTATGAACACTATCGTTTCTAATGCGGTAGAAAGAGGAGCAGAATTAATTATTGGAGAATATTTAGAGACGCCCAAAAATAAACTAGTTTCAGATTTATTAGAGAAATTAACTTTTAATGCTTCAGAAACAAAAAATATATATACACTAAATCTTTTAAATTATAAACCTTTTAATAATTATATATCATGAATGACGTTCATAATGAACTAACCTTACTTTTTCGTGAAGTTCTTGAAAATGATGACATTACTCTTACTAATGAAACTGTAGCGAGTGATATTGACGAGTGGGATTCTATTAATCATATTTATTTGGTGGTAGAAATAGAAAAACATTTTGGTATCAAATTTACCAGTGCTCAAATTCTAGAATGGAAAAATGTAGGTGAAATGTTGGAAGCAATAAAAGAGAAAAAACAATAAAAATAGTACTGTCTAAAGCAATATAAAGTGTTTGATTTCATACCCGTAATAAAATATTTTGATGTGTATATTAATATATGCCTGGGTATAGTTACGTTTACTTTATTGCATACGTATATGCTCTCGTTGCATGATCAGAAAAATATTACGTTCATAAATGGCATGGGATATGTTCTCTTGTTTTTTATTGTAATATACATGGGTTTCAGGCCGATTAGTTATTTATTTGGTGATATGGGAAACTATGATATACAATATAAAAACTATGCTAATGGAGCCCCCGCCAATACAGATAAAGATATAGCCTTTAATCTTTTTATGAAGTTTTGTTCTTCTGTTATGAGTGCAAAATTTTTCTTTGCTTCTTGTGCGTTGATTTATATATATCCTTTGTATCGAGTCTCTAAATCCTTTTTTAAAGAATACTGGTATTATAGCTTCTTATTATTGATTATTTCATTTTCGTTCTGGACTTATGGTGTTAATGGAATGCGAAACGGGATGGCAACTTCAATATTTTTATTAGGATTGTCATACTACAAGCGATTACCGGTAATGATAGCTTTTATAGTATTAGCAACACTGGTACATCAGACAGTGATGTTACCAGCATTAGCCTTTGGATTGGCTTATTTTTATAATAAACCCAAAGCCTATATTATTGCATGGTTTGTAGCCATTCCTTTGTCTTTGGCTCTTGGAGGATTTTGGGAATCACTGTTTGGTAGTCTTGGTTTTGCAGAAGAGAGGTTAGGAGGATATTTATCAGAAAATACAAGTGGAGAATCTTATGGTAAAACAGGATTTCGATGGGATTTTCTAATCTATAGTGCAGGAGCAGTATATGCAGGATGGTATTTTATTTTTAAACGAAAATTTGAAGATGTTTTATATCATCAATTGTTTAATGTGTATGTAATATGTAATGCTTTTTGGATACTGGTAATACGTGCCAATTTTTCTAATCGATTTGCATATTTATCATGGTTTATGATGGCTATTGTGATCATCTACCCATTCTTAAAACAACAATTTTTTAAAAATCAACATGTAGCCATTGGTAGGGTGGTGCTTGGATATTTTGGATTCACCTATTTTATGTATTTAATATATTATAGTTAATAAAAATTTTTAAAATGAAGACCTTAACTGTTTTTACACCAAGTTATAATAGGGCGTATTGTCTTGATAATTGTTATAACAGTTTGGTGCGCCAAACCAGTAATGATTTTATATGGTTAATCATTGATGATGGATCTTCTGATGATACCAAAAATGTGGTAGAAGGTTGGATTAAAGAAAATAAAATCCAAATACAGTATCAGTATCAAGAAAACCAAGGAATGCACGGTGCTCATAATACGGCATATGATTTGATCGAAACCAAATTAAATGTATGTATCGATTCTGACGATTATATGCCTGATGATGCTGTAGAAAAAATTATTTCTTTCTGGAAGACAAATGGATCAGATCAATACGCCGGATTGGTTGGCCTTGATTCCGATATAAACGGAAAAGTGATAGGAACTAAGATTCCTGAGACTTTACGTCAAACTACAATGTATGATCTATACAATATTCATAATGCCCAAGGAGATAAGAAAATAGTATACAGAACAGAAGTTGTAAAAAAATACCCTAAATATCCTCTTTTTAAAGGCGAAAGATTTGTTCCATTAGGATATTTGTATCAATTAATTGATCAGGATTATGAGCTTTTGACTTTAAATGAAGTATTGTGTATTGTAGAATATATGGAGGATGGCTCTAGTATGAATATGCTGAAACAATACAGAAGACATCCCAATGGATTTGCATTTTCTAGAAAAAATAGAATGCGTCTGGCAAAAACATTTAAAGATAAATTCAAGAATGCGATTCATTATGTGTCGAGTTCAATTTTTATTAAGAATTGGAAATTTATTAAGGAGTCTCCAAAAAAATTCATTACAATTTTAGCCATTCCGTTTGGAGTGTTATTGAACTTGTATATACGATTGAAAACAAAAAATGGACTATAACAAATGGTAAGGATTTTACAGGTTTTCACAATTATGGGTCGTGGAGGAGCAGAGTCGATGATCATGAATTACTATCGAAATATTGATAGAGAAAAAGTTCAGTTTGATTTCCTGGTGCATCGACAGGAACGAGGAGCGTTTGATGACGAAATAGAAAGTCTGGGAGGTACAATTTATAGAATGAATCCCATCAATCCGTTTTTTCCGAATAACTATTATAACGAGCTAAGATCTTTCTTTAAAGAGCATAGTGAGTATTCTATTGTGCATTCTCACCTCAATACATTTAGCAGTTTTGTACTTAAAATAGCAGAAGAGTTTGAAATTCCGTATAGAATTGCACACGCACATACCGCTACAGAACGTATTAAACTAAAAGATCTGCTTCATCCTAAAAGCGCGAAAGAAGCACTTAAAAAATCTGTAAAATTTCAACTTAAGAAACGTATTCATAATCATACGACTCATTATTTTTCTTGTGGAGAAAAAGCAGGGAATTGGTTATTTGGTGTCGAGCAGCCTTTTGAGATTATGAATAATGCTATTGATGCCGAAAAATTTATATTTAATTCTAAAATATCCGAAGAGTATAAAAAAGAATTGAACCTGGAAGATGAATTAGTCCTGGGTCATATAGGAAATTTTACAGATCCCAAGAATCACACTTATTTACTTAAAGTTTTTCAGAAAGTACTTCAGAAAAAAGAGGATAGTAGTCTGGTGCTTATAGGAGATGGACCCTTACGCAAAAGTATAGAAAGTGAAGCTAAAAGCCTTTCTATAGATCATAAAGTGCATTTTTTAGGCTTAAGAACTGATATTGCTAACCTTTGTCAAATGTTGGATATCTTCGTTTTTCCATCTTTGTATGAAGGCTTACCGGTTACATTAATAGAGGCACAGGCAGCTGGGCTTAAAATCTTTGCTTCAGATACGATAACTAACGAAGTTCATATCACAGAGGATATTACCTTCCTTTCAATAGTAGACGCCCCTATGGTATGGGCAGATGAGATTTTGAAACAGCATTCTTATAAAAGGACGGATAACTTTGATGCGCTCAAAAAACATGGATATGATATTAAATCAGGTGTAAAAGCCTTTGAAGATTTTTATTTATCATTAACTTCTAATTAAATATGGGAAATAGTAAAGAACAAATTTATTCAAAATCCCCCCATTTCATTCAAAATTGTATAGTATCTCTATATAATATATTGGCGTATAGAAAAAGATATTCTAAAAAATATAAAGGCTTTTTAGAACATTATAAAAGCAATAATAATTTGTCTATTGAAGAACTAAAAGATATTCAAGCCGAGAAATACAGAAAATTTATTACCCATGTAAATGATACATCTTTATACTATAAAAATGCTTTTGCTGGTATAGAATCCCCAGAAGATCTAAGTAATATAATAAAACTACCTATTGTTGATAAAGAAACTCTAAGAAAGAATATCGAAGAGGTGTATACCATCAAAAAAAGTGAAGGCGGTGTTTCTAAAACGGGGGGTACCACGGGTAAATCTCTAGAAGTAGTATTCACTTTTGATGACATCGAAGAACGATTTGCGATACTTGATAATTTTAGAAATAGCTTTGGATATGCATTAGGAAAAAAAACAGCTTGGTTTAGTGGTAAAAGCCTTTTGAATAATCGAGATATCAAAAAAAACAGATTTTGGAAAACAGATTTTTTTTATAACGTACGGTATTATTCAACGTTCCATATTCATAACAAATACCTTGGGTATTATGTACAGGATTTAATAAAGTATGCTCCAGAGTACATGGTTGGTTTTCCCTCTACCATGTATGAAATTGCCAAATATGGTATGGCAAATACTATTGATTTTCCTGCAAATACGATTAAAGCAATATTTCCTACTGCAGAAACGATAACCGATGATATACGTAGCGTATTAGAGGGCTATTTTAAAACGAATATATACAATCAATACGCATCTTCTGAAGGCGCTCCTTTTATATTAGAATGTAAAAACAAAAAATTACATCTAGAACTGCAAAGCGGTGTTTTTGAAGTTTTTGATGATGCCTATAACCCATCAAAAAAGGGGCGCTTAGTAATTACCTCTTTTAATACTCATGGTACTCCTCTTATACGTTATGATATAGGTGATCAGATTGAGTTGAGTGACGAATCTTGCGATTGTGGTAATAATAATCCATTAGTAAAAGAAATTTTAGGTCGTATATCGGATTATATTTATTCTGAAGAGATAGGGAAAATTAATTTAGGGAATATTTCTAATAGTTTAAAAGGGGTAAAAGGGATTGTAAAGTTTCAAATTCAACAAGATACTATTGATGAGATTGTAGTATTGATTGAAAAAGATGAAAAACAATATACGACTAAGTACGAAGAAATTTTTCTTAAAAACCTAAGGGATAGAGTAGGGAATGAGATGAAGATAGTATTACAGTATGTAGATGAAATTCCTGTAGAAAAGAGTGGTAAATTTAGAATCGTGAAAAACTCATTAAAAGATGTTTAGCGGGAATAATAGATTAGAAAATTTACGTCAGTCTGAGTGATTTTCGATAGAAAATTGTACTTCGACAAGCTCAGCAGAACTATCGAAGACAAGTAAATTTTCGTTTATGAAAACTTATCGATACAATTTTTCTGCAAAAAATTACTCGAAGTGACCTAGTTTTTTAGTACGATACCGTTATCCCTCGTTAAATACTTCTATTCGACTTTTACAATAACTTTTTAAGCTCTGTATTCATTTTTTTTGAGAATACTTCGGCGCCTTTGCCATTAAGGTGATCACTATTATAAAAAAGAGATTGATCTTCACCTTCATTAGAAAAATCAAAATGTTGGATACTGTATTTTTGTTTTAAATACTGGATATCCTCATTGTTTTGATCTACATATTCTTTTAGCAAATGCCCGTATATGTCATTATACATGGGCAATGTAAATAAAATAGGCGTAATATCCCTTTTTTTGAGTTGAACAATAAAATCTTCTAAATCGGCAAGATTTTCTTCTCTTTCATTAGAATCTTTGACTTCTCCGTTAAAAAAATTAGCCTTTCGTTCAATGTTTTTGGCAGTAAATGCGTTTGCAGCACTTCCGTAATGTGGCATAAAACCTTTGATTACGGTTTCGCTATGGGATTGCTTTTCTTTGAATTGATCTAATACCTTATCTTTTACGATGGATACAGCTATTCTTGGTGTATATCCTAACCAAAAGTGTGATATATCATTCCAAAACTCGGTTTTATCTTTATACTTTATGTCGTAATCATAATATAGCCAGGTATCTCGTATTCCCTGACTTGAAAAATAAAGCGAATGTTGATCTACACTAATAAATACATATTTCAATTTTTTTAAACTATCAATGTGTTTGAGCGTAATTCGTTTATCAAAATATAGCGATTGATTACCAGCAGCCATATTGTAAGTTTCTAAGTCAAATTGTCGTGGATCGACACCATTATAGGCATGAGAATTACCAAGAGCCAATATTTCTATATCGCTATAATTAGCGGTTAACCCAGTGATTTTTTGCTTGTATTCGGTATTCATTGTTCTTAGATATACCTCAAATCCCAGGGTTACAATACCCAATGGGATTATAAAAATCAGTAATGTTTTTAAAAATCGTTTCATTTTGACTTAAAATTGAAAGTATATAAATTCCTGTTGTTGACCTCCAAACAAAAATATGACCGCTATTAGAATATAATATAAAGCAAACCTAACCAGTCGAGGCATTTTTGTGTTTTTAAATTCTAAAGCATGCTGTTTATCTCTCTGCAACCATTCGATAATCACAAACAGTATCATGAAAAATATAACGGTTAAAGGAAAAAAACGAGGCATTTCGAATAGTGAAGGAGAAAATATTTCTGCTAAATATGCAAATGCATGCCCAATATTTTCTGCTCTAAAAAATACCCAGGCTATAGTAGTAAGAGTAAATGTAAGTAGAATCTGAAATACCTCTTTAATACTAGCAAACATTCTATTCTCGGCAACAACATTGGTATGAGTTCGGTTTTTGTTTAATAACATTAGCGGTAAGAAATAGAGTGCATTTAAACCTCCCCATACAATAAACGTCCAGTTGGCACCATGCCAAAAACCACTGACCAAAAAAATAATAAACGTATTTTTTACTTTCATCCAGGTACCTCCTCGGCTACCACCAAGCGGGATGTATAAGTAATCTCTAAACCAAGTCGATAATGAGATATGCCATCTACGCCAAAACTCTGCGATATCCCTGGAAAAATAAGGGAATGCAAAATTTTGCATTAAGTTAAAACCAAATAACCGCGATGTTCCTATTGCAATATCTGAATATCCAGAAAAATCACCATAAATCTGAAAAGCAAAAAATACTGCTCCGAGTGCTAGTGTACTACCAGAATATTCTGCAGAGCTATTAAAGATAATATTGGCAAACTTTGCGGCATTATCTGCAATAACTATTTTCTTAAATAATCCCCATAAAATCTGACGTAAACCATCCACCGCTTTTGCGTATTCAAATTTACGAGAGGTATAGAATTGCGGTAATAGATTTGTAGCTCTTTCTATAGGTCCGGCTACTAACTGCGGGAAAAAGCTCACAAATGCAAAAAATGCAATAAAATCTTTAGTGGGCTCAAGTTTCTTTTTATAAACATCAATAGTGTAGCTCAACGTCTGAAACGTATAAAAACTAATTCCAACGGGAAGAATAATATTTAATCGCTCGGCAGATATGGTGGCTCCAAAAAATGTGAAGGCATCAGAAAAGCTTTCAAGAAAAAAATTGTAATATTTAAAGAACCCCAGAAAACCAATATTCACCAGAATACTGGTGGTTAGCAGTAGTTTTCTTTTGCTTACTTCTTCTGTTTTTGAAAGAGACACTCCTATTAAGAAGTCTAATATCGAACTAAAAATGATTAGCGATAAAAATCGCCAGTCCCACCAACCATAAAATACATAACTGGCCAGAAGTATTAATAAATTTTGGGATTTGAGTTTTTTATTAAATACATACCAGTATAAAATAAAAACAACTGGTAAGAATATTAAAAATTCTAGTGAATTAAATAACATTTTTAAATCTTAAAATTTTAATGTAAAAGAGGTGGGGGCTTTCTAAATAAGTGCCAAATATACATTTTATTTACGTACAAAAATAAGTGTTGCCGAAAATTGGGGTAAATTCCCCTAACCCAAACTATTTGTGATAAATGATCTAATTTTTAGGATTTTGAAGGGGGTAAATAAAAAAAGGGATACTTTACGTATCCCTTTTTAGTACTACTATCATGTAGTAGTGTATAGCTTAGATAAAATTATCTTGTTCCGCATGTG
Source organism: uncultured Aquimarina sp. (assembly GCA_947503835.1). Taxonomy (GTDB): domain Bacteria; phylum Bacteroidota; class Bacteroidia; order Flavobacteriales; family Flavobacteriaceae; genus Aquimarina. The sequence goes on along the minus strand of CANNFM010000002.1, from coordinate 331,827 downwards.
TTGCCAGTATCAGTACCAATTGCATTTGCATTAGAAGAATCATCTTTAATACACTGAAATGATCCAGAAGGAACCGATATACTGTTTCCTGTTATCGATATTTCAGAATTAACTTCGCTTAAACGTACACCATGGCTCGGAGAAACAATATCATTGGTTGCTAAAGATATTTTAGAAGCATTGATTAATTGTAACCCTCCTTGAGAATCATTATTCTGATAAGTAACACCATTAGTTTTTGAGAATACAGAACTTACAGGAGTACGGAACATATTATTGTCTACCATTACATTAAAATTCTCTTCTCTAGCTCCTTGATTCAATTCTACGAAATACAGGTGATTACCTTGTACAGAAATATCATTACCCATTATAGTAACGTTATCTGCTGTGGTAAGCTGAGCAGAAACTCCTTTACTTGATGTTCTGCTACTTGTGATTTTATTTCCGTTAATTGTCATATTAGTGGCGTTTTTGATCTGTATTCCACTTAGACATTCGTTGATAATATTATTATTAATTTTTACATCGTCATTAAAGGCAGCAATAGCAACACCATATCCAGAGAATGTATTACCAGATACCTCATTGTTATATACCGTTGGGCCTTCACCACCAGCGATTAAAGCAGGTGATCCTGCAGATTGCTCTGATGCAGTAAAGGTGTTATTGATAATCTTAGTGTTATTTGTAGTAGAGTATACTATTTTACTTTCCATCGTATTATTTTCGATGGTTACTCTTTCTCCTATAGAAACCGTGATACCACCAATTCTACTACCACGCTCTGTATTATTTCTGATCGTAATATCTTGTGCTAGTTCCCATAAAACAAGTTCACCAGCATCGTTTCTTGTTCTTAATGCTTCTATATTGATGGCATATCCTACGGTAGATCCGTCTGATAATTCTCTATGACGACCTGTATTTACAAACGTATTGTTTTCTACTATAATATCGTATCCATCGGTGATCGATAAACTCATTCTTCTGCTTTCTTCTACAAGACAGTTTTTAATCACGATATCACGAGAAGCGATATAATCCGGCTCATATGTAAAACCAATAGAATTAATATTCATAGATCCTGCAGATCCCATTCTCATAGTTATACCATCTACCACAACATTACGGGCACCATGAAGCATTAATAGAAATTGTCCTTCTTCAGCTTCTGGTCTAGAATATATATGTTGATCACGATCTCCCCAGAAATTACCTCCTGTAATAGTAACGTTTTCTACATCTCTAGCTGCAAGTAATACTCCTGATCCTCTATTGGTAGGGATTACTCTAAGATTTGTGTTTTCTGTCATTATCAGATTAAAATCTGAAGGAACGTTGATTGCCTCTACACTTGGGTAAAAGTTTTGATTACTTGTAGTACTTGTTACTCTACTAACATCAAAAAAGGCATTTAATTTATTGATCTCAACAGTGTTTCCTTGCAATCTCTTTACTAGTTCAAATGTATTTTCTAGGATTGCAACATTTTTTTGAGCTAGATCTTCAGTGGTTGTACCTTCTACAAGCTCCCATCTTACAGCATAAAACTTAAACGTTGGGGATTTTAATTGTACATCTCCTTCAACTTCAAGTTTAGAACTTAACAATCTTCCGTCGATAGTACCACCGGCAAATATCAATTTACCATTGATGATGTCACCACCGGCAAAATCAAAGTTAACACTAGCTGGTAAAGTAACAGTCTCACCTTGGAGATCTAAAAGACAGTCGATAACAACTGTAGAATTTGCTGTAATACCAGCTACGTCAAAACTACAAGGTGTTGTGATTACATTTTCTGGTACATCGACGTCAACAATTATTTCAGGTCCGTCTACAATTTCTTGTGGAACTAAATCTCCAACACTTTCACTGCTGCAAGAGAAACTAATAATTGATAAAACAAAGAGTAAGGAATAAACTAAATTTTTCATTTGGGGGAATTATTTTTCGGGTTATTTATGCATCATTAAACGTGGGGTTATCGGATAAATTGTATGAAAAACGGGTTGAAAATGTTAAAAATGTGTTAAAAAAAAGTTAACTAATACAAAATCAGTTAATTATACTTGTCAAAAGTATTATTTATCTGATTGCAGATGTGAAAATACTAATTTTTTGTTCATTTTCAGGTTTAAAATGCAAACGTAAAAAGAAACTATAATTTAAAGTTTTCAAACATATGCATATACCTATATTTGTACCCGAAAATATTTTGTGTTCATATTTTACAATCTTGTTTACATGAAAAAAATAATACGGGTTACTACCGTGCCAATATCGTTAGGCGGCTTATTACAGGGACAATTAAAGTTTATGTCTCAATATTATAATGTTATTGGTGTTTCTAGCCGAGGTGATGATATATTAGAGTATGTGTCAGAAAAAGAAGGTGTACAGGTTATTCCTGTAGAAATGACTCGTAAAATAACACCGTTTCACGATCTTAGAGGACTTTATCAGTTATATAAAATTTTTAAGAAAGAAAAACCGGATATTGTACATAGCCATACGCCTAAGGCAGGTACATTGTCTATGATGGCTGCGAGGCTTGCGGGTGTACCGCATAGGCTACATACCATTGCAGGGTTACCTCTTCTTGAAGCTAAAGGTTTTAAACGAAAACTTTTGGATACGGTAGAAAAATTGACCTATTCTTGCGCGACAATGATTTATCCCAATTCTTTTGTACTTAAAGATATTATACTTAAAAATAAATATACACGTGCAAGTAAGCTTAAGGTAATAGCAAAAGGAAGTTCTAATGGCATAGATACTTCATATTTTGATCCAGAACTCTATACCGCCAAAGATAATCTTACTTTTAAACAACAATACGGAATAGATGAATCAGATTTTGTCTTTGTTTATGTAGGGAGGTTAGTAACAGATAAAGGGATTAATGAATTGATTGAGAGTTTTAAGCTAATCAATCAAGATCATAGTAATGTAAAATTATTACTTGTTGGCCCGTATGAAAAGGAATTAGATCCTGTTTTACCAGAAACAGAAACAGAAATAAATGGTAACCCTAATATTATATCTGCAGGTTGGCAAAATGATGTAAGGCCCTTTTTTGCAATTTCTGATGCTTTAGCTTTTCCTAGTTATAGAGAAGGGTTTCCTAATGTTGTAATGCAAGCTGGTTCGATGGGATTACCAAGTATTGTTACCGATATAAATGGATGCAATGAAATTATTGAACATATGGTAAACGGTATTATAATTCCTCCAAAGGATGCCATAAGCCTGTATGAAAATATGAAGAAGTTGTTAGAAGACAACGTATTATTTTCTGAGTTATCGAAAAAGACCAGACCAATGATTGTTGATCGATACGAACGTCGTTATGTCTGGAATTCTTTATTAGAAGAGTATAAAACAATCATAGAATAGTTTGTTAGACAAAAAAAATAATTAAATCAAATCATCTATAGTGTATTCACTTTTTATAAAACGAATCTTTGATTTTACGGTTGCATTAACACTTTTGCTCTTAATAGCACCTATTTTTATAGGTATTAGTGTTTTTTTAGCGATAGCAAATAGGGGGAAACCATTTTTTGTTCAGAAAAGGCCGGGTAAAAACGAAAAGATCTTCAGTATTATTAAGTTTAAAACAATGAATGATCTTACCGATGAAAAAGGGGAGTTATTGCCTGATAAAGATAGATTAACAACAGTAGGAAGCTTTGTGAGAAAAACATCACTAGACGAATTACCGCAATTGATTAATGTACTCAAGGGTGAGATGAGTTTTATAGGGCCAAGGCCTTTGTTAATACGATATTTACCGTATTATAAAGAAACTGAAAGACTACGACATTCTATACGACCGGGTATTACAGGTTTGGCACAAGTTTCGGGTAGAAATCTTCTTAACTGGGATGACAGGTTAGGTTTGGATGTTGATTATGTAAACAACCTTTCTTTTGTATTAGATCTTAAAATTATTCTTAAAACCATCCAAAGTGTAATCACGTCAAAAGATGTGGTTGTTGATCCACAATCAGTGATGATCAATTTAGATGATGAAAGACAGCCAAGAGAATCTGACTAAGAATCTTTTTAGTTTTTCATTAGTACATAATTACCAATTACCAATCCGTCTAAACCTGTAGAGAAGAAACATCTAATGGCATCTTTAGGGGATTCTACAACCGGTTCACCTTGTATGTTGAAACTCGTATTTAGAACAACCGGAACACCAGTTTTGTCGCCTAAATTTTTAATGACATTATAATATCTTGGGTGAAGATCTTTTCCTACGGTTTGTAATCTTGCACTACCATCTACATGGGTAACTGCAGGGATTATTTTTTGTTTGTCTTCAAGTACGTTACATACCTTCAGCATAAAAGGAGCTTCTACTTCGAGATCAAAAAACTCATCTTTGGCCTCAACAATTGCAGAAGGAGCAAAAGGTCTGTATGCTTCTCTAAATTTCACTTCGGCATTGATCTTATCTTTCATATCGGGAAACGCCGGGTTTGCAAGAATGCTTCGACTGCCCAGTGCTCGAGGTCCAATTTCCATAGTGCCTTGAAACCATCCTATTATTTTGCCCTGCTCTAGTAGAGACGCGGCTTTTTCACAAATATCTTCGTGATATTCATACGGTAGTTTTGCACCTTTTAATACTTTTTCGATTTCCTCGTTGGTATAACTTGTTCCTACATAAGGATCTAGATGAACAAAATTTCTTGGTTTATTTAAAATTCCGTTGTAAAGGTAATATGCAGCTCCAAGTGCAGTGCCATTATCTCCGGCGGCTGGCATTACATAGACATCTTTAAACTTACTTTCTCTTACTATTCGGCCATTCATTACACTGTTTAGCGAAACTCCACCAGAAATAACCAGATAGTCTGCTTTGGTCTTTTCGTGTAAAACATCACAAATCTCAAGAACTTTATCTTCTAAAACCCTCTGAAAAGCTGCTGCGACATCCATATGATGTTTTTGGAAATCTTCTCCATTTTTACGAGGTTCACCAAAAACCTTGAAAAACTTTGGAGAGCATCGTCTCCAACTCATATTTTGATAGTTGAAATAGCTTAGATCAAAATGTAATTGTCCGTTTTTATCTACAGTAATAATTTTCTCTACTTCGTCTTTAAAAACACTTGGATCACCCATAGGGGCCAGTCCCATTGTTTTTCCTTCGTCATAACTCGTTCTAAAACCACAGAATTGAGTAACAGCCTCGTAAAAAGATCCCAATGAGTGTGGGAAAAAACTTTGATTTAGACATTTAACATCGTTTCCTTTTCCGTATCCCAACCAGCTTGTTGCCCATTCTCCAGAGCCATCTATACCCAGTAAAGCCGCTTCTTCGTACGGAGATACATAAAATGAACCTGGTGCATGACTATAATGATGAGGAATTAGATGAACTTGTGGTCCTTCTTTCTTACTGTTCCAATGATATTTAAACCAGTTCCAGAACCCTTTTTGCTTATTGTAGGCATGAACAAATTCGTGATTAATAAAAGGTTTAAAACTTTTAAGGTTCTTTGCACAATGAAATAGCTTTTTACCCAGATTATGAGAAGGTTTAATAGATATTGCAATATGATCTATATCATTATAATCCAGTTTTGCAATTTTGAGACAGCGATCTATTGCCATCTGAGGAAAAACTCTTGTATGTTTATCCCGATTAAGACGTTCTTCTTCTATTGCAGCTATTAATTTACCATCGACAACTATACAAGCTGTAGAATCATGAAAGTAGTAGTTTAACCCTAATATTACCATTATTTGTTTATTTCTTGATCGATTATATTGACGCTAAGTTTTTTTATGATGTACTAATACTGGGGGAGTTTTTTAATTTCACTTTTTGAAAAGATGAATTTTAAAAGCCGTAAATATATATATAAAAGCCATAATTTTAAGGTAATATTGTATTTTAATTTTCATTTTGAAAGTGTTACCGAGGTATACATATCAATAGTGTTATAAAGAATAAGAAATAAATGAATAGTACTACCAAAATTAATTGGGCAATTTTAGTATCTGGTTGGGGCCGCAGTGCGCTCAATACTATAGAAGCTTTTGAAAAAGGTAAATTTAAACAAAGTAATATTGCGGTATTAATTTATGAACAAGAACCTTGTGGAGCAGCAGAAAAAGCTAAAGAAATAGGTGTCGAAACCATACGACTCGTAAAAAAGGATTTCCCGAATTTAATTTCGTATCAAAAAAAACTTATCGAAGAACTAAAAAAAAGAAATATTGATTATATCTTTATGCTCGCTTATAAGTACCTTATAAAGGATGAAATGTTAGCTGCTTTTCCTAACAGAATACTTAATGTTCATCCCTCACTTTTCCCCAGTTTTTTAGGTACTCAAACGGCTATTCAGGATGCATTGGATTATGGTGTTAAAATAACAGGGATAACAACCCATATTATTGATGATAAACTGGATGAGGGCATTATTCTTTGTCAAGAACCGATTAAGATTAAAAAGGATGATACTTTTGAGACATTGTATCCAAAATTTGCCAAAAAAGGAAAGAAGGTAATTTCAAAAACAATTAAAAAAATTGAAAATAATATCATCTGATTAATTTCGGATAACAGCAACACACCAAACCAAAAAAATAAAACCAAAATACTTGATCAGAATTTCTTATGTACACACTGTTTTTAAAACGTTGTTTTGATTTCTTTGCAGCTTTAGTCGGGCTTATACTTTTATCTCCAATATTGATAATTGTCATCATAGTTTTATTGTTTTCAAATAATGGGAAGCCATTTTTCTTTCAATCCAGACCAGGAAAAGGAGAAAAGCTATTTAAAATAATTAAATTAAAAACAATGAATGATAAGAAGGATGAGCATGGAGAATTGTTGCCTTATGAGGATAGAATCACAAGAATAGGAGCTTTTGTAAGAAAATATTCTCTCGATGAAATCCCTCAATTGTTTAATGTATTAAAGGGCGATATGAGTGTTATTGGCCCAAGGCCATTATTAGAACAATATTTACCTTTGTATAAAGATTGGCAACGACGAAGACATAATGTTAAACCTGGTATCACCGGTTGGGCACAAGTAAATGGTAGAAATACGATTAGTTGGAAACAGAAATTTGAATACGATACTTGGTATGTAGATAATCTATCATTTCTTTTGGATATGAAGATTGTTGTTAAAACCATCAAAAAAGTAGTATTAAAAGAAGGAGTTAATAGCGATGATAATCTAAATATGCCTGTATTTACAGGTGGAGATAATGAATAATTTATAGATAATACGTAAAGACAATTAGTAACCCCGAAACATAGATTTATAGAAAAAAAATACTTTAAAATTATGAATAATAATCCTTTTACCTTACCGGTTTTTACCGATAAGTGGATTAAGCATTTCAATACATCAAGACCAGAAAGAAGATTCGATTTTATAAACAACATTTCATTTGTAAAGAAATCTTTTTTTCCGGTTTATGTTAATGTGGGCAAAAATCTTACGAAAGGGATATCATACAACTTATCTGATAAAGGGAAAGATTTTAAAAATAAAGTGTTTTTGCTTTATGATATTCCTGATTATTTTGAGACAGATGTTACTCACACATTTCCTTCTTTAAAAACAATTGATAGTACACAATATCCTGGTTATCTGGTTGATATATCTAAATATTCAGATATAACAGAGTACAAAAAAAGCAGATTTGGAAAAAGTAGTCTTGCTAAGATAAATAAATATAAACGTAAGCTTGAGTCTAGTTTTGATATTACCTATACGCTTTATTTTGGAGATATCTCAAGAGAAACGTATGATCTAATATTTAATAGGTTTAAAGAACTATTAGAAAAAAGATTTTCAGATATTCATGTTCATAATAATAATTTAGATCCAAAAGAATGGGCATTTTATTATGATGTGATTTATGATATGATTTTACAGGAAAAGGCTTCGATATATGTTATTTATGACGGAGATAAGCCCATTGCAGGGTCAATTAATTATCATATGGATCAAATTGCAATAGGAGCAATAATGGCATATGATACAGATTATTCTAAGTTCTATTTGGGCTTTACTATAATTCATAAACTTCTTGAATGGGCAATCGATAATAAGCTTGATATTTTTGATTTTTCGAAAGGTAAATTTGGATATAAGACACAATGGAGTGATAGAGAGTATTATTTTTCTTATCGTATATTATATGATAACAGTTCATGGATTGCCACTTTGCTTGCGTCGATCATGTCATTGTATTTTAAACTTAAAAACAATCTAAGAGAAAGAAATATTGGAACGATAAAAAGCAAACTTTTATTTTTCATAAAAAAGAAAGGAAAAAGTAAGGCGAAAAATTATAATGTTACCGAGTTTAATGAAACTCTAAATGGTCAAGAATTTATTAAGATATCTTTTGAGTCTAAAAAGTTTGATTATTTAAATAGAATCACATACGATTTCTTATATTCATATTCAGAGCATATAAAAGATATTGAAATTTTTCAATATGTACATGATATAAAATCATTTGTAATTATAGGTAAATCTGCTAGGCAAAGAGTTAGTTTTGAATGATTTTTTGGATATTGCGAAATAAAGAGTTTTAGAACTTAGTGTAAGTTACTTTTTTAGTGATAAGTATTATTAAAAAAATGGATGGATAAAATTTTGATTGTAGGTGCTTCGGGTCATGCTAAGGTAGTAGCAGATACTTTAGAGCTTATGGGTATATATGAAATTTATGGTTTTGTCGATTCCTTTAAAACTAAAGGGGAAAAGGTTCTGGGTTACGAGGTTTTAGGAACTGAAGAGATTATACCCGATTTATTGAAGAAAGGAGTAACAAAATGTGTTATTGCAATTGGTGATAACTGGTTACGATTTATGATGTATACTAAAATTAAAAAATTAGCTCGTGATTTTGAGTTTGTTACTGTGATTCATCCTTCTGCTGTTGTTAGTAAATATGCGTCAATAGGAAAAGGAACAGTAGTGCTTAACTCGGGCAAAATAAATGCAGATGCAAAAGTTGGGGACTTTTGTATTATTAACACCAATTCGAATTTAGGACATGATAGTGTCATGAAAAATTTTTCAAGCTTAGCACCAAGTGCTACTATCGGAGGAGCGGTAATAATAGGAGAACTCTCTGCAATATCAATAGGGGCTTCTGTAATTCAGAATTTATCTATTGGAGAACATACAGTTATTGGGGCAGGAGCGGTTGTAACACAAGATATTTGTGATTATAATATTGCTTATGGAGTGCCTGCAAAAATTATCAGAAAAAGAGAAATGGGAGAAAACTATTTTAACAACACATGTACAAATACTAGATTTGAAACGTACATGATTGAAGGTGAAGAGGATTTAGAAAAATACAAAGAAATGATTAATACATTAAACATTTCTAATCCATTTTATAAAACGGAGTTGTTGGGAACATCGGATATGAATATGCATCAATTATGTTATTTTGTATTAAAAAAGAATGACAAACCTGTTGTAATAATGCCTTTTTATGAGAGGGATATTTTAATTGATGGAAAACAAACTGCATACAGAGATGTAATATCGCCCTATGGGTATAGCGGACCTTTGTTTGATAAGGAAGAAGTTAGTCTACAACTAATACAACTGTTCTGGAAAGAAGTAGATCAATGGTATCATAAAAGGAATATTGTTAGTGAATTTATTCGATTTAGTCTTACAAATAATTATAATGAATATTCAGGAGAATTGATTCCAAGCCTTAAAAACGTAAAAGGGGTAATTCTAGATGAAGAGCAACAATGGAATAACTTTAAGCCAAAAGTTAGAAACAATTATAGAAAAGCAGAGCAAGAAGGCCTTCAAATAGAAATATTTGAAGCTCCGATATCATTAGAGGTGATTAAAGATTTTTATGATATATACATACAAACCATGCAACGTATCAATGCGCATGATCAATATTTTTTCTACATAGATTATTTTACAAACTTTATTTCAGAAAACCCAAATAGCGCAATTATTGCAATTGTGTATAAGGAATCTACTCCTATTTCGACAGAATTAATATTAAAGGACAAGGATACACTATATTCTTATCTTGGAGGTACATTGTCAGATTACTTTTATACCAGACCCAATGATTTTCTGAAAATTGAAATGATGAAATGGGCACGAGAGAACGAGTATAAATACTATGTGTTAGGAGGAGGAAGAGAAGATGGGGATGGCCTGTATAAATATAAAAAAGCGTTTTTTCCTGAAGAAGAAGATGTTGTGTATTACACGGGAAGAAAAATAATAAATCATGAAATATACAATGATCTTAGTTTAAGAAGAGAGGTAAAAGACGTGCTTGATCCAGATGATATTAGAAATAGTTATTTTCCATTATATAGACAAAATGAATAAAGTATGAGTTCGCCTGTCTTAAATATTGAAATTATTGAAGAAAAAGTAGAGTGGCAAAATCTATTGAACAAGGTTAAATATTATGATTTTTACCATACCTACGATTACCACCACCTTTCTAAAGCACCAGATGAAAAACCAATACTCATTAAGTATGAAGATAATGGTAATCTTGTTGGGCTACCGTTGTTGTTAAGAAAGATTTTTGATACAGATTATTATGATGTTACCTCTGTTTATGGTTATGCAGGGCCTTTATATAACAATGTAAACTCTTCATTTAATAACCTCGATTTTACAAACCAACTCAATCAATTTTTTCATGAGAAAAAAGTAATTTCGGTATTCTCGAGATTAAATCCTTTTATCAAAAATCAAGAAGTTGTTTTAAAGGGATTAGGTGATTTGGTTCAGCTTGGTAAAATTGTAAATATAGATCTAACTCAAGATTTAGATGTACAACGAAGTATTTTCTCTAAAACTACCAAAAGATACATTAATAAAGGTAGAAAATTATGTTCTGTTAGATTAAGTAATTCAAAAGAGGATATTGCTACTTTTATGAAGCTCTATTACGAAAATATGGATAGAGTACAAGCAAAAAAGAATTATTATTTTACCGAAGACTATTTCAATTACTTCATTAATAGTAGTGATTTTAAAACCGATGTGTTGTTGGCTACCTATAATGAAACCAATGAGATTATTTCTGCTGCTATGATGGTAAAAACCAATAATATTATACAATATCATATTTCTGGTACCCGAGATGATTATTTATATCTTACACCGATTCGGATTTTAATTGATGAAATGAGAATCAATGGTACTGCAGAGAAGTATAAGTATTTTAATCTTGGGGGTGGCCTTGGCGGGTCAGAGGATTCTTTATTCAGGTTTAAGTCTTCTTTCTCTAAGGATTATAGAGATTTTAAAGTATGGAAATATATTGTGAATAAAGAAGTGTATGATCAACTCACAAACGAATATACCAACTTGGATACGGATACAGACTTTTTTCCATTATATAGGGCTAAATAAACGACCAGAACAAAACAATCTATTTATCCCTTAGATAGTTCGAAATTAAGGTGGCTATTATATCTCTGCCGTGATTATTCCAATGTTGATCATAAATTAGAGTTGTGGCTTGGTCAGAGGTTTCGAATGCTTCAGAAAAATCAATATAATCAAAATGATTCTCTTTTAGATAAGAGATAAAGATTGGGCTTGTGGTCTTAGCATCAAGAAGTAAAACAAAGCGATTTTTGTCATAACCATAGGTAGAGGTAAGACTTTTAAAATTATCGATATACTCATTATCTTTTTCCTGATTTACTTCATTTAGACGGCTGGTTTTCTTTTTGGGAGTCTTTCCTTTTACAAAACCTCTGATCTTTGAGATTAGCTGTTTTATAGGAGTAAATACCCCTATACTTTTAGTGTATACTAATAATTTACTTTTTTTTAGCGCCTTGTTGATAGGTGATTCTAATGCTAATCTGTCTTTAACAATAGTATATGTGTTACGCATTAAATCATCAGAAAATCGTATGTAGATTACCACATGATCTATTGCATCAAACTGCTCTTTATACTTATAAATAAGATGTAATTGATCGGCCATATCATATCCGGCATAGCCATATTCGTAAGCTTCTGTTTCGGGTAGTAAGCCTTCCACTTTTTTTCCTATAGAATTGAAATAATCTTGATGAAAGCCTTCAATAAAAGAGTCTCCTACTATTGCAATCTCAACCTTATCTTTAGTCGGTGTAAACTCTCGGTACGAATTAAAACCAGAACTATTAATTTTGTATTCAGAAAAATTCTGTCTTCGGTTTCCAGTTACAGAAAACCCCTGTTGATTAGGCTTCCATTTTTCTACCTCATATTGATCCAGGTAACGGGTTGGGTTATCTTTTCCTAAATAAAATACTCTTACCAGAATTTCTAATGAGATGATCAGAAGAAAACCATATAAAATACTTTTTTTAAGTAGTTTTTTCATAATCTCAAGTTTTAAAATTGAAAGTATATAAATGACCGATCTATTTGATCGTCATAAAATAATAGTATAGCGAGAAGGAGTATAGCATAAATTAAAAATCTAACATATCTTGATTTAAAATTGAACGGAGCCCTCTCGTCTTTTCGGATACAATATTCATAAATAACAAATAGAACAATAATGACGTAATAATCAATCATTCTGTATCCAAAGGGATTGTTGTAGCCTAATATATTGTCATTTATAAAAATAGCTTTTAAATATTTCCATGCATGGGTTAAAGATTCTGCTCTAAAAAAGATCCATGAAAATGTAACTAAAATAAAAGTTGTAATGACTTGAAAAAACTCTCTTACTGATGGGAGTATCGTTTTTTCGGCTATAGTAGTACTAAGGTGGTTTCTATTATTGTTGGTTAAAAAAAGCGGTAAAAACATAAGTGCATGTATGGCACCCCAAACAATAAAAGTCCAATTGGCACCATGCCAGAATCCGCTCACTAAGAAAATAATAAATACATTTCTTGTAGAAATCCATGTACTTACTTTAGAGCCACCAAGAGGTATGTAAAGATAGTCTCGAAACCATCTCGATAGAGAAATATGCCATCTACGCCAAAATTCAGCAATGTTTCTAGAGAAATACGGGAATTTAAAATTAGGGCTGAGCTCAATTCCAAATAATTTTGCTGTACCAATTGCAATATCAGAGTAACCACTAAAATCACCATAAATCTGAAAAGCAAAAAAGAAGACCCCGGTCATAAGAGTGCCCGATGAATATTGAGTGTAATTGGTAAATATGTCATCGACAATTGGTGCAAGAGCATCTGCAATCACTAATTTCTTGAAAAACCCCCATACTATAAGTTTCAATCCATCAACCGCTTGGTTGTATCTAAAAGTTCTTTTGTTTAATATCTGCGGAAGAAGATTAGAGGCCCTCTCGATGGGGCCGGCAACTAATTGAGGAAAAAAACTAACAAAAGTTGCAAAGGATATAAAATCTCTTGTTGGTTTAATTTTTTTATGATAAATATCAAACGAATACGACATGGTTTGGAACGTGTAAAATGATACTCCAACTGGCAATATGATTTTTAAAGTCCAGGTACTACGCAATTCATATCCGAATATTGAAATTAGATCAATCCATGAATCAATAAAGAAGTTGTAGTACTTGAAAAACCCAAGAAGCCCTATGTTAAAAAGAACGCTAAACCATAGCCATATTTTTTTCTTTCTATGAGTGGTACTAGAATAGATACGTTGACCCACAAAAAAATCTACAATTGTACTAGCCAGTATAAGAAACAGAAATCTCCAATCCCAAAAGCCATAAAAGAAATAACTAACAATAACTAAAAACAGATTTTGGGCTTTTAATTTTTTATTAAAAAAAAACCAATACCCCAAAAATACTAATGGCAAAAAAATGATATACTCTAAAGAATTAAATAGCATCTATACATGGCTTAATTAATATTATCTGATGGGGATTCTTTAATTAAAAATACGCTATGGCTAATGTATTCGGTTTTGAAGAGTGTAAATTTTGTGTATTTAATTTAATAAATCAAGATTTATTGTAATAATTTTTTGATGTAGGGAAAACTACAGCTTAATTGAGTGAGCATATTATGAAAAATAGGGGTAAATACCCCTAAAAAAATAGGGTTCTTACTAGTTTAATTGACAAAAAAAAGAAGTATTATTGTGCTGTTGGTTAATTATTATTGTACGACCATAGTATAAAAAATGATACCTTTATTTGGGGAATTTTTTTGTTATAGATATGTTAATTAAAACTTTTTCTGTCTTATTTGTCAGGTTTTATGGGTTAATATTTCTAGTACTATGTAAGTTATTATAATACTTTTCTTACGGAACAAACGTATTTTAATTACTTTTTTTATATAATAAGAACCTTTAAACGTAATTTTTAAGTATTCTGTCTAAAAAGTTAAAATTTAAACTGATAATTGATTTAACTAACTTATTTTAGCTGAGGAAAATATATAATAAAAGTAATTTCAAATTAGGAAGTTTCTACCCCCTTCTTCCACCGTTTTTTAGATTGTCATGAAAAAGATTTTGGTTATGAATTAATATTTAATTCATAAATCATACAGGATTTTTTTGTTCATTATTAATGGGAAAATATGAATGCAATTGATTCAAAAAGGATATGGCTTTCTTCGCCGCATATGGGTGGAACAGAGCAAAAATTCGTAAAAGAAGCCTTTGATACAAATTGGGTAGCACCTCTAGGACCGAACGTTGATGGATTTGAAAAGGATTTGGAATCCTATTTAGATAATGACGTTCATGCAGCAGCATTGAGTTCTGGTACAGCCTCTTTACATCTTGGATTAAAATTATTAGGAGTCACAGCTGGGGATGAAGTCCTATGTCAGAGTATGACATTTGCTGCATCGGCTAATCCTATAGTTTATCTTGGAGCAAAGCCAGTATTTGTAGATAGCGAAAAGGAAACCTGGAATATTTGTCCAGAACAACTAGAAATAGCAATCAAGGATAGAATTGCTAAAGGTAAAAAACCGAAGGCAATAATTACAGTGCATTTGTACGGAATGCCTTACCAGGTTGAAGCAGTTCACCGTATTGCTTCAGAATATAAAATCCCAATATTAGAAGATAGTGCAGAAGCTTTAGGGAGTTCTTATCACGGAATAAAGTGTGGGACTTTTGGGGATATAGCTATTCTTTCATTTAATGGGAATAAAATAATTACTACTTCGGGTGGTGGCGCTTTAGTTTCTAAAAATCAGAAACATAAAGAAAAAGCAATTTTTTGGGCAACACAAGCCAGAGACGATGCTCCTCATTATCAACATTCTGAGATTGGATATAATTATAGAATGAGTAATATAACTGCAGGTATTGGGCGTGGCCAAATGCAAGTTCTTGATGAGCATGTTAATTATAGACGTAGAAATTTCGATTTCTATAAAAAACATTTAAGGGATTCTTCTGAAATACGATTTTTAGAAGAACCATCTGGTTATTATTCTAATCGATGGCTTACCTGTATTGAAACAAGTTCCTATAAACTAAGAGAAGGAATAAGGTTATTGTTAGCCGAAGAAAATATTGAATCACGACCATTATGGAAACCCATGCATCAACAAGCAGTATTTGCTGATTGTGATGCCTACCTCAATGGAATTTCTGATGATCTATTTGATCGAGGACTTTGCTTACCAAGCGGGTCAAATCTTGAAGAAGATGATTTATATAGAATAGTATCAGTTATTAAAAATGTATTGAGATGATTAAGAATTACCTAATAAATAACTCGCATAAGCATGCATCTAAATGGTTAGTGTTACTAATAGATGTGGCTATTACCATTTTTAATTTCTTTTTAGCATATGTAATTAGATTTGGAATTACACTTAATTTTGATACTTCGAACTTAATTTATCAAACACCTATTGTAGCAGGTTTAGCTGCTTTAAGTTTTCTGTTAATTGGTTCGTATAAAGGTGTAGTTAGACATACCGGAATGCGGGATGCATACAATTTGTTTCTTGCAGTTACCGTTTTGATCGCACTTACGGGATTTTCTATGGTTTCTAGTAGACTATCCTTGATGCCAGAACTTCTAAATATTCCTGTATCAATAATTTGTATACATTATATGTTAAATATTATTACGCTTACAACAAGTCGTTTAATATTTAAATATTGCTACTATTACATTAAATCAAAAATAGGTGAATCTGCAAGAATTCTGATTTATGGTGCTGGAGATTCTGGATTGATTACTCTTGCCGCGATTACAAATGACTCTAATAGATCTTTATCGGTTGTTGGTTTTATTGATGATAATTCTCAAAAGATTGGTAAGACTATTAATGGTATTAAAGTATACTCATCACACGCTATAGATTACAATTTTCTTATTAAGAATAATATTAAGGAAATTGTAGTGTCGATACCACATATTAGTAAAAAGAGATTGTCTGAGATTTCTGATGATTTACTTAAGCTTCCTGTTAAGGTTAAAATTATACCAGCGGTAAATGATTGGATAGATGGTAAATTAAAAGTTTCTCAGATTAAAGAAATAGAAATTGAAGATTTATTAGATAGAGCTCCTATTAGTATGGATAATCAAAACATCAAAAGAGAACTTGATGACAAAGTAATTCTGATTACTGGTGCTGCGGGCTCTATTGGTAGTGAGATTGCTAGACAAGCATCCTACTATAGTTATAAAAATTTAATCTTAGTAGACCAAGCTGAGTCTGCGTTGTATGATTTACAACAAGAATTGTTAAGTAAAGGAGTTGTTAATTTTACTCCGATAGTGGCAGATATTCGAGATCATCAACGAATAGAAACAATTTTTGAGAAATATAGACCTAATATGGTTTTTCATGCTGCAGCGTATAAGCATGTTCCTTTAATGGAGTCTAACCCTTGTGAGGCCATAAAAATTAATGTTTTAGGTACACGAAAACTAGCTGATTTATCATCACAATTTGGTGTAGATAAATTTGTTTTTGTATCTACAGATAAAGCCGTTAATCCTACTAATGTAATGGGTGCCACAAAGAGAGTGGCAGAGATGTACATAAAGTGCTTACATAGCACTAGCAAAACGAAATTTATAACCACTAGATTTGGTAATGTTTTAGGTTCTAATGGATCAGTAATACCGCTTTTCAAAAAACAAATTGCAAAAGGAGGGCCATTAACCGTTACGCATAAAGATGTAACGCGATTTTTCATGACCATACCAGAAGCATCTCAATTAGTTATAGAAGCTGGTACAATGGGTAATGGAGGAGAAATTTTCATTTTTGATATGGGTGAGTCGGTTAAGATATTTGATCTTGCAAAGAAAATGATAAGACTATCTGATCTTAGATATCCAGAAGATATTGATATCAAAATTACTGGTTTACGACCAGGAGAGAAGTTATATGAAGAATTATTGGCAGATACAGAAAATACATTACCTACATATCACAAGAAAATTATGATCAGTAAGTTCGATGATAATGATTGTGCCAATGTGAAAGATAAAATAGATGACCTTTGTATTATGAATTTACTTAATCAAGATCATCAGATTGTTGGGAAATTAAAAGAAATTGTACCGGAATACATTTCTAATAATTCTACTTTCGAAAGTATAGATAAAATTAATAAGGACATTGTTCAAGCAAAACATAAGATTCTTGTGTAGATACAAGAGTTTTAGTGTTTAGGTAATTTTATGTTTATTTAGTAGGAGATTTTTTTCGATAAATTGTAACTAATTATATAGAAGAATTGTGAGTACACAATTACTCCTTATATTAGTATGCAGCTATCGGAAAAAAGAATAATTAAAACAGATAAAACAAAATTCCATTGCTAAATTAAATAAAGTTATATTTTTGTGGATCATTCCTTGATTTACCTTTAAAGTAATAAATATATGCGATGTAAATTTTTGTTTTTGCTTCTACTGTTAATTTCAGTTATTTCCTGTAAAGTTCCCGGTGATGTTGTTTATTTTCAGGATTCTAAAGATTTGGAGCAAATCACTTCAACAAATTCTTTTACGCCTGTTTTCAAAGTAGATGATATTGTTAGTATATTAATCTCTGCTTCTGATATGGATGCAGCTCGGCCTTTTAACCTTGCAGGAGGATCTTCAGTAAGTAATGGTGGAGCAGAAAATGGAGGAGCAAGCTCTGGAGGTGGTTCAACCGAACCTACGTATCTAATCGATGAAGAAGGAAATATTGACTTTCCTGTTCTTGGAAGATTAAAGATAGCGGGATTGACTCGTATTGAAGCAAAAGAGATGATTAAAGAAAAATTGAAAATTTATATTAATGATCCTATCGTTAGTGTTAGACTTCAAAATTTTAAAATTACAGTTTTAGGTGAAGTAAGCAGCCCGGGAGCCTATACAATTCCCAATGAACGGATAACAATAATAGAAGCTCTTGGTATGGCAGGAGACCTGACAATTAAAGGTAAAAGAGGAAACGTCATGGTGATCAGAGAAAATGAAGGAGTGAATACATACCATAGAGTTGACCTTACTTCTAAATCAATTTTTGAATCTCCAGTATATTATTTGGCTCAGAATGACGTTCTTTACGTGGAACCTAATGATTCACAAATAAGAACATCCAAAACAAATAATAATACACTTGCCATTGTCTTAAGCATGTTTGGTGTTGCCATTACCACAATTGGATTGATTCTAAGATAATATATATGATTTCCAATACTAATAATAATATACCAGAAGTAAATAATTCATTTAATGCTACATCTGGGTTTGGCTTTAATCTTAGAGATCAAATTATAAAATACTTGAAAAAATGGTATTGGTTTGCTCTTAGCGCCACCATTTTTTTAGCTTTAGCCTATCTTAAAATAAGGTATACAATTCCGCAGTATAATGTTTCGTCTACTATAATGATATCTCAGGATGATAACATTAGCGAATCCGAACTTGCTGCATTCAAAGATTTAGGCTTAGTAAATAATACCCAAAGTACTATATCTAATGAAGTTCAAATCATCAAATCAAGGACTTTAATTACCAATGTTGTTAATAAGTTAAAACTTAATGTAAGGTATTTTTCTGAAGGAAGAATTTTGGAAATTGAGAATTACCCAAAATCTTTAATTGAAATTAATTTTTTGTCACATGATTCTATAGTTCACACTAAATCAAAAGTGTTTCATGTACGAATCAATTCTAATACTTCTTTTTCGTTTCTAGATGAAAAAGGTAAACTGATCAGTGACCACTCTTTTGGTAATACTGTAAATGATAATACTGTTGGTGATATAGTAATAACGCCTAGCATTGATGATATAAAATCTAGTATAGGTAAGATCATTAAAATTCATATAACTCCTGTAAATTTAGTAACAGAAGCATACAGAAATAAACTATTAATTTTACCACTTAAAAACTCGTCTACTGTTAAACTTTCTTTAAACGACCCTGTTAAAGAAAAAGCAAGAGACGTTATTAATTACTTGGTTGAAGAATATAATACGTCGACCATAGAGAATAAAAAGCAAATTTCTGCTCGTACAGCTGAATTCATAAATGAACGTTTAAATCTTATCTCTGGTGACTTGTCTGAAGTTGATGATGAAGCTGCAGGTTACTTATCCAAATATGGTTTAACTAGTGATATAAGTGCGCAAACTCAGAGAGTAGCAGATATAGATACAAGAAATGTTCAGAAAATAGCACAATTAAATACTCAGCTTAGTTTAATAGAATCTATGCGAAGGTTTGTATTAAGTCAAGATGGAAGATATGATTTAGTGCCGGCTAATTTGGGATTTGATGATGCAACTATCTCAACAACAGTATCTCGATATAATGGGTTGATTCTTCAGCGTAAACGATTATTAAAAACTTCAAGTGCACAAAACCCTGTTGTAGTAAATATAGATCAACAAATTGATGGTTTGCGACAGGTTTTAATTGGGAGTTTAAATAGTTTAAAAAGTTCTATTAATATCCAATTGAATAGCCTTAGAACACAAGATAAATATTTTAGTGGCCAATTATATAGCGCACCAATACGAGAGAAAGAAGTAAGAGTTATTGAACGAGAACAAACTATTAAAGAGCAATTGTATCTTTATTTGTTACAAAAAAGAGAGGAAGCCCAAATAACCAGCCATGTTACTCTATCTAATGCTAGAGTAATCGACAGAGCTTCCACTTTGAGTTCATATCCTGTATCTCCTAATAGGAAGGTAATCTATGCAGGAGCAATATTTGTAGGCTTGCTTTTGCCTTTTATGGTTATATATCTATCCGATTTATTTAATGTAAAAGTTAGCTCTAGAGAAGATCTTGAAAAAATACTTTCTATGCCGATTGTTGGATCTATACCAAAGATTAAATCGAAAAGTAGAGTTATTATTTCCCAGAATGATAGATCTGCAATTGCAGAAGCATTTAGGATTTTAAGAACTAATCTAGGTTTCTTAATGGCCGGAACAAATAAAACTGTAGGTAAAGTAGTTTTTGTTACTTCTACAATCTCTGGAGAAGGAAAAACACTAATTTCTTCTAATTTAGCCAAAATATTAGCTATTTCTGGTAATAGAGTAGCGTATTTGGGAACAGATTTAAGAGATCCTAAATTTCATAAGTTTTTAGACTTACCAAGAGGAAAGGATACTAAAGGCCTTACGAACTATATTATGAATGAGGATATATTACCAGAAGATGTAATATATCCTGGGAAGGATAAAAATTCATTTGATGTCATTCCATCGGGAGCGATACCACCAAATCCTGCAGAATTACTTATGCAACCTCGTGTAGAAAAAATGTTTCAGTATTTAGAAAGTAACTATGATTATATAGTTGTTGATACTGCTCCGATTAGTTTGGTTACAGATACACTGTTGATTAGTCATTTTGCCGACCTTAGTATTTATATAGTTAGAGAAAATTACACCGATAAGAGAGTTTTACAAATTCCTGAGAATTTCTACAGAGAGAAACGATTGCCTAATTTAGCCGTATTACTTAACGCAGCTGGTAATAGAGCAGGGTACAACTATGGATATGGGTATGGTAAAAAGAGCTAAGAGAAATTAGAATTGTTTCTCATAACTGCTGTTACCTTTTTAGCTACGTTTGGATGAAATCCTTTTTCTAGTATTCCTAATTGATGGTAGTTATGTACATCTGTACCTGTAAAATCGATATATCCATGATCAATCATTTTTTTGGCAAAAGCTTTAATTTGATCGCCATAATAACCTGTTAGGGACAATAAATTTAGTTGAAATAGAAAACCGGATTTTTTCAATTCATCGAATTTCTTTAAATCGTTATTGTAAAAAGAATATCGTTCGGGATGTGCTAATATAGGGGTGTAGCCGGCTAATTTAATTTCAAATACTATTTCATTAAGATTGATCGGTACATTAAAAGTAGACATTTCTACAAGGATATAATTTTTATGTAGCGGGATAATATCATTTTCTTTTATTCTCTGATAAAACAAATCATCCATCATATATTCTGCACTTGCCTGTAGTTCAACTGTAGTGATCCCTAAAGTAGGAAGAACGTTTTTCAGACTTTTTAACCTATCTCGTATAGTTTCTGAAGAATTGGGCCATATGTCTTGCATAACATGGGGCGTAGTAATCATTTTTTTTACACCAAGATTTTCGAATTGTTCTAAAATATAGGCAGATTGATATACGGTTTTTACCCCATCATCAATGCCTGGCAGTAAATGCGAATGAATATCAACATAACCATCAGGAATAATTTCATTAAAAGGAATTTCTTTTTTGTTTAAAAACAGCAATGTTATTATGGGTTGGGGTGAATTTTATTTAAAAAATTTTACTCACTATATTAATATGTAAAAGTAAAGATTTTAATATACATAAAAAAAACTGTTTAATGATTAAGAATCATTAAACAGTATACATTATGCTAATATAGACAGTATGTTATTGTCTTGTAATATCTCCTGATCCAGATACTTTTTTATCTTCTAACTCAGGGTTTCCTTTGTAGAGAATATCTCCGGATCCTGTAACACGGGCTTTTATTGATGATGTTGCAGTTACATGTATATCTCCTGATCCAGTCACAGAAGCAATTACTTCTTTAGCCTGTAAGCGGTATGCTTCTAAATCACCTGATCCGGTAACTTTGCAGTCAAAACTATCCGATGTGCCGCTTAAGGATAAGTCTCCACTCCCAGTTATATAACCTTCAGTGTTTTGAGCTTCAACGTTTAATTTTACATCACCCGACCCTGATATACCGGTTTTAAAACTTATGGTTTTTATTACATCCTTACCATAGATGTCTCCTGACCCCGATAAGGTAACCTTGTTTAAATCTTTAAAAGGTACGGTAACTATCAGTTTTTTACCATGTGATACTTTAAGATAATACCCTTTTTTTACATAAATTTTTAAAACATCACCTTCAACTTCGGTAAGGACATATTCTATGAGGTTGCTCTCTCCTTCTATAATTATTTTTCCTTCGGTTCCCGATACTAATGATACATCTAGATTTCCTTTTAATTTAACTTCGTCGTAATCAGAAATGCTTCTGTTTTTAGTAATCATTTTACCATTACCACTTACTTTTTCCCCGTTTCCCCACCATTGCGCCTGTAATGACGTTACGTTGCATATTAGGATACCTAAAATTATTATTACTGTTCTCATTTGATTGAATTTTAATTTGTGTATTTATATTAATTCTGTCTTAATTTAATCCCCCCATAACTCGAAGAAATATTGATTGTACTCCCGCTATTTGATTTGCCTCTATATCCTTGATAATCTTTTTTAGAGTCTTTTACATATTTTTTCTGAACATTGACACCCTCATCAACTTTAATGCCCCCATATGAAGTCTTAATTGCAAAATCAAAATTACAGTCACTTGCATATCCAATATCAACACCTGTATAATCAGTTTTGATAGTTATGTTTTTAAATGAAGGCTGCAAAGCCTGTATGTCAATTGAGCCGTAGTCAGAATTAATACTTAACTCTTCAGAAATACTTCCGATTTTTATTCCTATATAATCAGAGTCACCATATACTTTAGCAGCATTCTCAATGCGTAAACTACCGTAATCACAATTATAGTTTAGATGTCGCACAGATTTAAACTTTGATTGTGTATAATCTGCATTCAGATCAATTTTATCACTTTTTCCAACTTCAAGATCAGAATAATCGGCATTAATCTTACCAGACTTCATGTATTTTATACTACTGTTATTGGTATAATCAATATTGATATAATTGTCATCTGCTAACAATTCTCCAATAATGATTTGACCATAATCGCAATTAATTTTTGCGTTGCCTTCAATTTTATCAAGAGTAATACTTCCGTAGTCATTGTTTAAATCTACGCTGTTGGTTTTCGGTACTTTTACGGTATAGTTAATTTTCATATTAAGACCATTGCCCCAACCACTAGTCCATTTATCCCACCAGGAGCTGTCGTTTTTATTAAAAGTTGTCCTGGCACTAACCAGTTGTGAAGAAGCATCAAATTCGACACCGATAGATTCAAGTTTTTTTATGACTTTCTCTTCATTATTGCCACTTACTTTAATGTTTATTTCCATTACGATACGGTTTTCGTCCCAAGAAGTGATATCTAAGTTACCGTAGTCATTACTAATCTTCAATAAAGCATCTTTATGTACCGAGAATTCTTTTTTTAAGTTTTTTTCTTTGGTATATTTTCCTTTTAGATCTCCATTATTGGCTATTGTCAATAAGGGGATAAATAGTAATAATAAGGTTATATTATAGTATAGAGTTTTCATTTTCTGATAATTTATATTCATTAATATCATTGATTTTTTGAAGCACTTCTTCTAATAAATTAGCACGCTTCTGAAAGTTTTTGATCATAGCACTGATTACGCGTTTATCATTTTCACTACGAACAAGGTCTTTTTTTAGAGTTTCATAATCAAATTCTAGTTTTTCTATTTGCCTCATGGCATCAGTAACTAATTCCTTGGTTTCAGTAGAAGAAACTTTATTAATTTCCTCTAATTGTATTTGAATTGCAGAAGTAAAAAAGCTTTGGGTTTCTTGCATCT
Source organism: uncultured Aquimarina sp. (assembly GCA_947503835.1). Taxonomy (GTDB): domain Bacteria; phylum Bacteroidota; class Bacteroidia; order Flavobacteriales; family Flavobacteriaceae; genus Aquimarina. The sequence goes on along the minus strand of CANNFM010000002.1, from coordinate 307,791 downwards.
GGGGTGAAATACTAGCTAGTTCGGCTTCTTCAGTATTAGGGGCTAGCTTCATGGTTGCTATTCCAAATAGAACAACAATCGAGGCTGCTATTGCTAATGGCTTATACCAGTTTCGTTTTTTAGGTTGCAACGGTATAACTTTGTTCTGGTGCTGCAGTTTTTCTAAAAAGCGTAGTTGATGATCAGCAGATGGCTCGTGTATATCTAATTGATCTTGCATTCGCTTAAATAGTTTTTCTACTTTATCTTCTTTCATACAAGTTGTATTTTTTTTCGTAGGCTTTCTTTTGCGCGCGAAATAAGCGTACGACAATTAGAATATGATATATTCATAATTTGACAAATTTCTTCATAATCATACCCTTCAATAAAGTGTAATGATAATGCGGTGCTATAATTGTCTTTTAGTTGGTTCATGGTACTTAGTATTGTGTTCGCCTTTATAGTGGTTAAATCTTCTTCTGAAATTCCGTCGCCATCTGCACCGTTATCATTAGCAAGCGCATACTCAACAGTTTCTAAGGTTACTTCATGATGTATTTCATTTTTTCGAAATGCCGTTAAACTTGAGTTAATCACTATTTTTTTTAACCACGCTCCAAACATTTTATCTTCTGTGAGCATGGGCAACTTTGTAAAAGCTGTTAAAAAGGCCTCTTGCATTATGTCTTCGGCTTCAGCAGAATCTTTTATAATCCTTAAAGCTGTATTATACATTGCTTTATAATAGCGATTATAAATTTCTAGCTGAGCATTTTGATCTTGCTTACGACATCTCGCAATTAATTGCTCTGTATTTAGTTGGGTTAGTGACAAAAAAATCAGTTTTCTTTTTTTATAAAGATATATATTGAAGAGTTTTGTTACAGTTTTAAAATATTTTTTTTAAAGTTTATGGCATAACAATTGAAATATAAATAACAAAACCATGAATAACTTCCTATTTTAGTAGGTTTTATAAGGTTTTTTATATAGCTTATATTAATTTAATAAAGAATAGTTATTGTGTTGTAGTGACAAAATGACTTTTAGATATACATATGACAAAAACCAAATTTACGACACTTGACAGTTTGTCATTTCAGGAAATAGACGAAGATGCAGAATTGATTCCTTTATTGACCCCTGAAGATGAAGAGGAAATAGACAAAGAAGATTTACCAGATGTATTACCTATATTACCATTACGAAATACGGTTTTATTTCCTGGAGTTGTTATTCCGATTACCGCAGGTCGCGACAAATCAATTAAACTAATTAATGAGGCTAATAATGGTAATAAAACCATTGGTGTAGTTTCTCAAAAGGAAGAAGGAGTAGAGAATCCATCTTTAAAGGATATTAATAAAGTGGGAGTGGTAGCTCGTATTTTAAGAGTACTAAAAATGCCCGATGGTAATACTACCGTGATCTTGCAAGGGAAAAAGAGATTCAAAATTAATGAAATAGTCGAAGAAAAACCTTATATCAAAGCTAAGGTTGATGAAGTTCCGGAAGCAAGACCAGCAAAAGAAAATAAAGAATTTAGTGCCATAATTGATTCGATCAAAGAATTAGCATTAGAGATCATAAAAGAAAGCCCGAATATACCTTCGGAGGCGTCATTTGCCATTAAAAATATTGAAAGCAATTCTTTTCTGATCAATTTTGTTTCTTCTAACTTAAATCTTCCTGTAGAGGAGAAACAAAAACTGTTAGAAGTTAACGATCTTAAAGAAAGAGCTTTAGCTACACTCAAATATATGAATGTAGAATTTCAGAAGTTAGAGCTTAAGAATGATATTCAGAGTAAGGTTCAACATGATATGAGCCAACAACAACGCGAGTATTTCTTGCATCAACAAATGAAAACTATCCAGGAAGAACTGGGAGGTGTTTCTCATGAAGATGAATTAGAAGAAATGCGCTTGCGTAGTAAGGATAAAAAGTGGGACGAAAAGATTGAAAAGCATTTTGATAAAGAACTAGCCAAGATGCAGCGCATGAACCCGCAAGTAGCAGAGTACTCTATACAACGTAATTATTTAGATTTATTCCTTGATTTACCTTGGAATGAGTTTAGTACCGATAAATTTGATCTAAAACGTGCAAAGAAAATATTAGATAGAGATCATTATGGTTTAGATGAAGTTAAACGACGTATCATTGAGTATTTAGCCGTGCTAAAACTACGTAATGATATGAAATCTCCAATATTATGTTTGTATGGGCCTCCTGGAGTTGGTAAAACTTCATTAGGAAAATCTATAGCCGAGGCATTAGGGAGAGAGTATGTTAGAATATCATTAGGAGGTCTTAGAGATGAGGCAGAAATACGAGGGCATAGAAAAACATATATTGGTGCCATGCCGGGTAGAATTGTTCAAAGCCTTAAAAAAGCAGGTACCAGTAATCCGGTATTTGTTTTAGATGAAATAGATAAGTTATCTGTGGGTAGCCAGGGCGATCCGTCTTCGGCGTTATTGGAAGTTTTGGACCCCGAACAGAATTCTGAATTTCATGATAACTTCCTGGAAATGGGATTTGATTTATCTAAAGTGATGTTTATTGCAACTTCTAATAGTTTAGGTACTATACAACCAGCGTTAAGGGATCGTATGGAGATCATTAATGTAACGGGATATACCATCGAAGAAAAAGTTGAAATAGCAAAGCAACATCTGTTACCAAAACAATTAACAGAACATGGTTTAAATGCATCTCACCTTAAAATAGGAAAACCACAATTAGAAAAAATAGTTGAGGGGTATACCAGAGAGTCAGGAGTAAGAGGCTTAGAAAAACAGATTGCCAAAGTGGTTCGTTATGCAGCTAAGAATATTGCAATGGAGGAGGAGTATAATATCAAAGTTAGTAATGATGATATTATAGAAGTGTTAGGTGCTCCTAAATTAGAGCGAGATAAATACGAGAATAATGAAGTAGCTGGTGTCGTTACAGGATTGGCATGGACTAGCGTAGGAGGCGATATATTATTTATAGAATCTATTCTGTCTAAAGGAAAAGGAACTTTAAGTATTACCGGAAACCTGGGAAAGGTAATGAAAGAATCTGCAACTATTGCTATGGAATATATAAAGGCAAATGCAGATGATTTAGGGATCAACCCTGAAATTTTCGATAAATATAATGTGCATATTCATGTCCCCGAAGGAGCTACTCCAAAAGATGGACCTAGTGCAGGGGTTACTATGCTTACATCATTAGTGTCTCTATTTACACAACGGAAAGTAAAGAAAAGTTTGGCTATGACAGGCGAAATTACTTTACGAGGAAAAGTTCTTCCGGTTGGTGGGATCAAAGAAAAAATCCTGGCAGCTAAAAGAGCACACATAAAAGAAATCTTGCTTTGCGAAGATAATAAACGTGATATCGACGAAATAAAAGCCGAGTACTTAAAAGGCCTGAAGTTTCATTATGTAAAAGATATGGAAGATGTTTTGAAATTGGCGATTACAAAAACCAAAGTCAAGAAGGCAAAAACACTTTAAAAAGCGTAAAAAAAGCAGAACATATGTTCTGCTTTTTTTATGTATTCTTTGTTAGAATTAAAAATTATCGTCGCATTTTTTCGACTAAAACAGTAGAATATTTGTCTAAGTTTTTTAATACGATCTCACTACCTTTTACTACAGTTTTTAATGGACTGTCACCTAAATGAACCGGTAGATCTGTTGCTTTAGATAATCGTTCATCTAATCCCCGTAACATTGATCCCCCACCAGTTAGATATATACCCGATTTATAGACGTCTGCAGATAATTCTGGCGGAATTTCTGATAATGTATCCAGAATTGCATTTTCAATTTGTGTAATAGATTTATCTAAACTCTTTTCAATTTCTTTATAGGATAATGTAATTTGCTTTGGTTTTCCTGTAAGTAAGTCTCTTCCTTCTACAGCCATATTTTCTGGAGGAGATTCTAATATATTAACGGCAGCACCAATTTGTATCTTTATTTTCTCGGCCATATACTCTCCGATATGTAGATTTCGAGACTCACGAATATAATGCACTATATCTTCATTAAATGTATTGCCGGCTATTTTAACTGATTGTCCACTAATAATTCTTCCTAAAGAAATAATAGCAACCTCTGTGGTACCACCTCCAATATCTACGATCATATTCCCTTTGGGTTCTAAAACATCGATACCACCACCAATAGCCGCAGCAATAGGTTCATGTATAAGGAAAACATTTTTAGCATTCAAACGTTTTGCAGATTCTTTTACAGCACGCATTTCCACTTCGGTGCTTCCGCAAGGAATAGAAATGATCATATTGTAAGAGGTTGTAAAGACTGATGCATTAATAGAAGATAGTTTTTTAATAAATGCTTTTAACATCTTCTCTGAAGCATCAAAATTTGAGATGACTCCATCCTTAAAAGGATAGATAGTTTTAATGTTTTTATTAATCTTACCTCTCATCATACCGGCTTCTCTGCCTACGGCAATGATTTTTCCGGTAATTTGATTCATGGTTATAATTGATGGGTTGTTTACTACTATTTTCCCTTTGTGGGTAATGAGTGTGTTTGAAGTACCCAGATCTATTGCAATCTTATCCGTTAAAAAATCAAAGAAGCCCATAATGTATTCGATTTGGTTAATGTATGTTGTAGATCTCGGGGGATCCGGTATTAAGAGTAACTTATAGCCATGCAATAAACGTTTAAAGGTTTAATAACTTCGATAAAGTGTAATTATTGTGTTTTATTGAAGTTTTTTACTAGTATAGTACACATAATTTAAGGCAATTTTATACGTATTCAATTGAGTACAGTACTGGTATCCATCTACATTGTTGAGTAAAGTGCAAAAAGAAGGGGAAATTAGAGTACAAAAGGCCTTTCTAAATTTGTTATAACTTTTTTCCTTTAAAATCATTTTTTCAAGATAGTTTCATTTATTTTTGATTTTGAAGAGGTACAAATATGTATTCCTAACATAAATTTTCTAAGATTTGAGCGATAAGAAGATAATAATAGCTATTGATGGTCATTCTTCAACAGGAAAAAGCACAGTTGCAAAACAATTAGCAAAGGCATTAGGGTATATTTATGTCGATACTGGAGCCATGTATCGGGCAGTTGCCTTGTACGCAATGCGAAAAGCACTTATTGGTCCTTATCACTTTGAGAAAGATAAGTTAGAAGAGGTATTATCAGAAATCAATATTAGATTTGAAGTAAATCCAAAAACTGGAATTGCAGAGGTTTTACTTAATGGAGAGAATGTAGAACGGGAAATTAGAACTTTAGAAGTATCAAAGCATGTGAGTAAGATCGCAGCTGTATCAATGGTTCGTAAGAAATTAGTGGAACAGCAACATCAAATGGGTATAGATAAAGGCATTGTAATGGATGGTCGGGACATTGGAACCGTAGTTTTTCCAAAAGCAGAACTTAAATTATTTATGACTGCTACTGCTAAAGATAGAGCCGAACGCCGATTCAAAGAACTTACAGAGAGAGGAGAAGAAGTTAGCTATGAAGATGTCTTAAAAAATGTAGTTAATAGAGATCATATTGATAGCACAAGAAAAGACTCTCCTCTTCGACAAGCGGGTGATGCTGTCAAAATAGATAATTCTAATCTTACATTACAAGAACAGTTTGAACAAATTTTACAACTTGCCAAAACCGCAATTGCTAGAGCTTAATCTTTTGTGAGTGTATTCGAACCTGAAGCATTATTTTTTTTACTATCATAATCAATAATCGCTCTAGATTTGTAAAACCTAAAATCATCCTTTACCCATTCGATAAGTTCGGTATACTCACTTTCATTTTTTAGTACCAGGACACGATTTAATCTTAATACATGATCTTCAAGTTGAATATATCTTTGTATTGTGGTATCCGAAATTTCAAAAAAAGGTTTTTCAACTAGTGTTTGATAATGTTTGCCATTGTTCATTATAACTTGATCTTCGAACTCATATATTATAGAAGTTTTAGATAAAGACTGACCATATTGGGCAATAGAAAATAATGTAAAAATTAAAAATAGATATTTAGTCATGTGAGTTGAGTATAGGTTATTATGATAAAATTACGGTTTTACCATAGTTTTATTAGCAATTTTACAATTTTTAGAGGCTTTTTTTCGATGAAATACACAATTTGTGAAAAATTACAAGTATAAAATTAACCAAAATACCAATATTTACATACACAATTGCGGCTATATGGTTAAGTGATAATGGTTTAAAAGAAGAGATTAGATAGCCGTTATGATCACTTTAACTAAATGAAAATATGTTATATAGATATAAAAAAGACCACATATAGTGGTCTTTTTATTTTTATTATAAGTGAATCTTATTTTTATAGATTTGGGATAACTAATTCCTGATCAGGATGTATAACATCTGGATTTTTAAGAATATTAGTGTTTGCCTCAAAAATAGCTTTGTATTTCATTGGGTCACCATAATAATGTTTAGCGATTTTACTTAATGACTCTCCACTTTTAACTGTATGTTTGTGATATATTGAAGTATCAGCTACTTGAATATCAGCCACAATATCAGAAGGAGAATCACCACCTATTTCTTTAATTTTATCCCAAAGTTGATTTTTTTCGTATTGAGTGTTTGCGGTTCCTTTTATTTTAAGAGTACCGTTTTCTTCAGAAACATCACCATCTTGAATATTTAACTTTTGTCCTAAGTCTAATACACCTTGATATTTAGCTTTTACCATAACTAAGTTGATTTTAAATTATTAAATTGATTTACTCAAATATAACAAATTACGACGTTGTTTTTGTATAATTTTAGGATTAAAAACCACTAAATAATCGTTGAAATACATAATTTATCTATATTCGGATAGATTTTAATTTTTTGCTCAATGTTTCGAAAACGTTTCTATTATCTTATTCAGTTACAATATTTAGGGTTTAGATATCATGGTTGGCAAAAACAACCCAAAGTGAATACATTACAACGCATGGTAGAGCGTACGATCAGCTATGTTTTGGATTCTAATGATTTTAAGATATTGGCAGCCGGAAGAACCGATGCAAAAGTATCTGCAAATCAAGCGTATATTGAACTATTTGTAGATCATAACCCTCTAGATCTCGACGTTTTTTATCCCTTGTTTAATCAAAATTTACCACAGGATATAAGAGCTATATGTATAGAAGAGACCGACGAACATTTTAATATTATTCAATCGCCGAAGATTAAGGAATATTTGTATTTGTTTTCATTTGGAGATAAATTTCATCCTTTTTGCGCTCCATTTATGTACAATGTCACCGAAGAGCTTAACATAACTTTAATGCAAGAAGCAGCAAAATTGTTTGAAGGAAAACATAATTTTAGATCCTATTGTCATCGTCCTTCAGAAAAAACAATTCTTGAAGGAGAGATAACACATTGTGAAATAAAAACGAATGATGTGTATACCGCAAATTTTTTCCCAGAACAAAGTTATCTTTTACAAGTTAAAGGAGAAGGTTTTAAAAGAAATCAAATACGTTTAATGATGGGAGCATTAGTAGACTTAGGTAAAGGAAAAATAGATATAGATTTTATTAAACAGACTCTAAATCCCAATGCCGAAGAAATTGTATTAGAACATATAGTGCCTGGTTCTGGGTTAATACTAAATTCTGTTGAACTTAAATCGTAAGATACATGAAAGTTATTGCTACCAACATTGCCGAACCAAAGATTATTTCCTGGAGAGGTAAAGAGGTTAAAACCGGAATCTATAAATATCCAGTTGATAAACCCATTTATTTGGATAAAGAAGATGTTAACGGGGACCACGTTATTGATCGAAGATATCATGGCGGAGTTGATAAAGCTTGCTATTTATACTCGATTGATCATTATCCATATTGGAAAGAAAAATATCCTGATTTGGATTGGCAACACGGAATGTTTGGTGAAAACCTTACTGTTGAAGGGTTTGATGAACATAACATAAAGATTGGAAGTATTTATAAATTAGGAGAAGCTGCGGTACAGGTTTCACGACCTAGACAACCTTGTTATAAATTAGGCGTTCGTTTCGGTAATCAAAAAATTATTAAACAATTTATTGATTCTTTGTTTTCGGGCGTATATGTTAGAATTTTGACACCTGGATTTGTAAAAGTTAATGATGAATTGATCTTAGAAGAAGAGCATGCCAACGGAATAACAATCGCAGAATTGAATACGTTAATGTTTCATTATGAAGAAGAAAAACATAAAAACATCTTAAATAAAGCTCTGGTAGACCCACTTGTGTCTGATAGTGATAAGAAATACTTTTCGAAGAACGTATAAAAATGATTGAGGAGTACTATTTATCCTTTTTTAATTTCCAGTAATAATTCTTTACCCGAAATTGCTTTTCTTGATCCCTTTTGCTCGTTTGCTTGTTCTATTTGTTTTATAAGCGATATGATTTTCTCATTTGCATAACAATTTACCTTTACTTCTTTTGCAATATTTACAATAGCCCCATTTAGATACTCTATTTCGGTCGTTTTACCCTGAGATAGATCCCACCACATCGAAGTTCTTACTGTTGGATCAATTGCCAACATTTTGTTGGCAACAATAGTAAATAATAAATTTGGCAGACGAAGTACTACCGGGAGATATTTTGCTGGTACCGCAGTTAATTTCGGAAGCTTTATATGAAGAGCTTTAGTTACCAAAAGTAATTCGTTCATAAGTGCAGCTATAACCAACCTGTATTCTCGCTGCTCCAACATAGTTTTTACAGGAATGTCTGCTAATGCATTTACACTATTACCCAAGTTTAATTGCAGTTTTGCCCATAATAATGACTGCATTTCGGTAGTACAAGTCACTGGCATTAGAGGAGAGTTTATGCTCTTCACTAATGAAGGTATTAGTGTCGATTGTAACTCACTTATTTCTATAGATAATGTTCCTTCTGATCCTCGGTGTAAATGCCCTGAAACAGGTTCGGCAACATTAAAAGGAACCATAACTCTTAGTACTATATTATTGGGGTACTCTTGTTGTATTACTTTTTCTGAGCCCAACCCGTTTTGGCAACAAAGGATTGTAGTATTTGGTCCAACTAAAGGGGAAATATCTTTACTTGCTTGATCAATCCCGGTGCATTTTACAGTAATCCAAAGAAAATCACAAAAATGCTCTTCATTAGAGATTTTTGGTATATCATCTTGAGTTAAAATACGAAGAGTTTTTACTTCTTTTTTGTTTCCTGAATAGTCAGTTAATTTAAGTCCATTACTTAGTTTTTGCTTAACACTTGGTCTACAAACTAGTGTTGTATTTATATGTAAAGAAGTAAGTACGCCTCCAAGAAAACCACCAATTAATCCGGCTCCAAATATAATATGTGATTGTATCCCTGGTGAATTATTGGTTGTCATTGGTTGTCATTTTCAATGCGTCTTTTTCTAATAATAATAGCGCTAATCGGATTGTATTATAATCCACAGCTTCTTCAAAATAGGCAAAGTATGGTTTTAACCCTTCGGGGCTATCCAGTTCTTCTTTTGCCTTTTTAACTGCAAGTAGATCTGCTTTATTTATAAATTGTGCTAAATCAATATTTTCTCCATCTTGGTATAACTTCATAAGATGAGAAAATACGGTAGACTGAGCAAGTTTTCGTGTAGTTGCTATTTCTTCTATCGACAATCCTTCTTTGTACAAAGACAAGGTTTCTTTATGTGTATTGCCTTTTTTTGAACTTTTCTTTTTCTTAGGTTTTGTTTTTTCGGCAGAAAAATCAATGATCGTTTTTATAAACTGATATCCATAGTTTTGCATTTTCTGTCTTCCTACACCACTTATTTGCAAGAATTCATCATCGCTCATAGGACGATGTTGTTCCATTTCTTTCAATGTAGCATCACTAAAGATTTGATAAGCCGGAATTCCTGCCTCTTTAGCTAGTTCTAACCTAAGTTCTCGTAATTTTTCGAATAAAGTATTCGCTTTGGTTTTATTAGATATTTGAACAATAGCTTCTTTAGCTTTTTCTATGTCTTTAAGATTGGCTAAGCTTATTTTTTCACCTTCAAATAGTACTTTTTTAGAGAGCTGTGTTATTTTCAGTTTATTATTTTGATGAAATGCAATTTCCAGGTATCCTTGATTGATTAGCTGAATGATATATTGTTGCCAATCTCTCCATGAAATATCACTGCCAATACCATATGTTTTTAGGTTTTGGTATTCTTTATCATATACTGCTGCATTTTGAGCTCCTCTTAATACATCGATAACCGTACCAATAGGTTCCTGTTCTTTGATTCTGGTTACTGTTGATAATGCTTTTTGAGCAATGATTGTCCCATCAATAAAAGTAGGAGGGTTTTTACATACATCACAATTACCACAATCTTCTTGGATTAATTCGCCGAAATAACTCAGTAAAATTTTACGCCTGCAGCTTAAAGATTCGGCATATTGTTTCATGCGATCTAGTTTGGCTAATTGTACCTCTTTATTGCCAGACATGTCTGCAAATTTTTGCAATTGCACAACATCGGCGTAGCTATGAAAGAGTAGGGTGAAAGATGGTAATCCATCTCGTCCTGCACGACCAATTTCCTGATAATAACCTTCAATATTTTTGGGCAGATTATAATGAATCACCCATCGTACATTGGATTTGTCGATTCCCATTCCGAAGGCGATCGTAGCGCAAACAATTTGAATGGTATCATTAATAAAACCTTCTTGAACGTTTGTTCTTTTTTGATGATCAATTCCGGCGTGGTATGCTTCAGCCTTAAACCCTTGATTTTGTAATTTTTCGGCTAACATTTGTGTTGTTTTCCTACTTAGACAATAGATAATTCCGTTATCATTGGGTTTATCTTTTAAGAAATCAATAATCTGTTCAATTCTTTTATTTCCAGGGCGCACCTCCAGGCTTAAGTTTTCACGGTCAAATGAGGCCAAATGTTGTGTTGCATCAGGAATATTAAGTTGATTACAAATATCCTGTCTTGTAGCCTTATCGGCAGTAGCGGTTAATGCAATAACGGGAGTTTCTGGAAACTTGTTTTTAAGATACCCTAATTGCGTATATGCGGGCCTAAAATCATGACCCCAGGCCGAAATACAATGAGCCTCATCTATAGCGATTAAACTAATGGTTACTTGTGCGAGTATGTTATCTAAAAAACTTAAACTCTCTGGCGCTACATACAAGAGCTTGATTTCTTTATCTATGAGTTTTTGGTAGATCTCTTGTTGTTCATTTTCATGCTGACTACTATTAATAAATGCTGCTTGTACGCCATTGGCCAATAATCCATCTACTTGATCCTTCATTAAAGCAATCAAAGGCGAAATCACCAATGTTATTCCGGGTAATAATAGAGCAGGAAGCTGATAACAAATAGATTTTCCGCCACCGGTTGGCATAATCACAAGGTTGTCATCACCTTCAAAAATTGAATTTATTATTTCTTCCTGTAACGGTCTGAAGCTATCATAACCGAAATATTCTTTTAAAGTCGCTAAGATTTGTGGTTGCTCTGGCATAGGTACAAAAGAACGAAATTAGCATCGAAAAATAAATAAAGCACACCATTTACTTTAGTTAGATTTTTTAATGCTAGATATTCGTATAGTTTACATTAATAATGTCACAAGGATAGGATATCTCAGTTTCATTTTTTGAAACTGAGTAGTTATTAAATTATTGCTTTTCTATAGATTGAGTGATGGCATTGTAATATCGGTCGGCCACAACTTTTGCACCTTCTACGTTGTAATGTACTTCATCTGCCATGTAGGTATCTTTCCATCCTGTCGCCATGTCTACGACTATTACTTTAGAAGTTGTTGTGGTTTGTTGGTTTCCAACACCGGTGATACTACTATTAAATTCATTAAATATGGCAGTAAATTCGGGCGTCATAAAATCCGATCTACCCGGTGCGATTTGTTCTAAGAAAATTATAATGTTGTTGTTACTACCCTGTAGAATGTCTATAATTTGATTAATGTTAGTAATTGTATTCGAAACAGTGCCTCCTTCCGTTAGGTCGTTACCACCAATTCCTAACAAAACTATATCTGGAGTTCCTGAAGCTAATGCTTCTTGAATATTGTTTAAAATATCCTGGGTCGTAAAACCACCAACTCCAGCATGATCATTGTCAAAACTCATATTCATAAACTGGGGATAACTGGCCCCGTCTTTTAATGGTCCTGTAAAATCAAATTTCCAATTATCGGCTACCAAGTTTTTCCATAATTCATAGCGATAACTTTCAAACTCAGGTCTTGCGCCTTCTATTCTAGAATCGCCCAGAGGCATAATTTTTATTCCGCTACCGACAGTGGGATTGGGTATGTTGTTATCATCTTCAGAACAAGAGATTGTAATAAATAATCCTAAAAATACTAATGCTTTACATTTTGTAATCAGTTTCATATTATAAGTTTGTTTTAGCTAATAACAGATTGAAACGTTTTTACCCTAACAAGAAATGAAAATAAAATAAAACATTAATGTTTTGGAATAGCGGTTCATTGGAATACCTCACTAATTTGAACAACCGGTCGAATATTGGTGTAGTTTGGGATGTCACTAGTGATTTGTTCTGCATTTGGTCCGAAAGAATTTTGATAGGCTGAAAGCGTGTCAAAGTATAAATATCCAATAGCCAAATAGGGTATGGGTTCATCGGGCGTCCGGCCAGCTATTCCCTTATCAATTGCTAACAGTTTCAATGAGTCACCTAATACATTTGCAACCATGGGCATATGGGTATTAGAATAGTAGTCCATGTCAAAAGTTTTCCCATCTCCGTTGGGATATAGTATCGTCACTTTTACCATGCCTTTTTTAATTTTGGAAGTATTGGTTGATGCAGTCTGCTGGCAGCTGGTAAGGAGTACAATGGTTCCAAGGATTATGAAGATGATTTTGGTTTTCATATTGTTGAGATTTAATGATTTCTAAAAAGTCAGTGTTTTCCTTGTTGCTGCAAGTGTCCCACTAGTATGCCGCATAAGAATATATAATCCCTTATAAGTATTTAAGCATTTGTAAGCGTATAATTAAACGTTTATTCTACACTTATCTATCGCTAAGTTAATTTAAAATTTTGCAATACGTCAATTCAGATGTTTTTGAATAAAAGTACTCCCATGTACAAAGTTTATGGGAGTAACAATTTGATAATACGGGAAGAGCGATTTTATTATCTAATTTTTTACTGGGGAAGCTTTATTGTTTTTCGACAAACTTTTTTATCGCTTTATAATATCGATCTGCAACTACTTTTGCTCCAGTTTCATTATAATGCACAATATCAGCCATGAACTGATCACTCCATTCTTTAGCCATATTTACTGCCACTACTCTCGAAGTATCTGTTGTTTGCAATTCTGCTGCTTTTTGAATTTGCCGATTAAATAGATTAAATGCAAGTGTATTTTGAGGAGTCATAAAATCTGACCTTCCAGGAGCTATTTGTTCTATGAAAATAGTAACATTCTTATTGTATTTTTGTAAAATATTTATGATCCTATGAACATTTATAACTGCATTTTTTACACTAACACCTTTTAAGAGATCATTAGTGCCTATACCTAACAATACAACATCGGGGACACCTGCATCTTCTATTACTTGATGAATATTGGTTAAAACATGCTCAGTTTTAAAACCACCAACTCCTGCATGATTTGTATCAAAATCTTTATCCATAAATCTAGGATTTGAAATTCCATCAATGAGAGGACCACTAAAATCAAAAGTCCAATTGTTAGCGACAAGGTTTTTCCATAACTCATATCGATAACTTTCAAAAGCTGGTTTTGATCCTTGAACTCTGGAATCTCCCAAAGGCAATATTTTTATTCCTTCACCTATTATTTGGGTTGGAATAGGTTCTGGAACAATATTGTCATCGTTAGAACAAGACAATAAGCTAATGGATATTAATACAATAATTAATCTAAATATTTTGGTCTTCATTATATTTAATGTCTTTATCAAGTAGAGACAACTTAGAATAATTTCACCCTACTCTTTTTAAACTATTTTTTATTGTACATTTTTTAGAAGAATACTTATTTTGTATTATGATCAAAAGAAAGTAGCTTCCAAAAGCAGGACTTTTTCTAAACTGTTAGATAAAGAGACTTTTAGATCTAATTAATGTGACAGAAACACATTATAATTTTTGGAAAGAAAGTTGTAATGTGTTTATGTTTTAGGTAATATATCTGGACAATTAGAACAAATCAGAACTTAGATATTAATTATTCTGATCCTATGTAATCGCTACCAAAAAAGCTGTTTTTTTATTTCTGAAATAATATCATCATAGAAATAGGAGGGATGGTAATTTGGGTTTTTACAGTTTTAGTTCCTTCTAAATCAAAATTATCTCCTAAAACAGCTAGTTGCCATACATCTTTTGGTGTATAGATTATTGCTCCCGGATTACCGTTGTACACAACCTGAATGTTTTTCCAAATATCACCATTAGCGTTATTACTAATCTGATAACTAATTACACCTTTTTCACTTTCTTCGAATTTTAGATTTGATCTTACGTTATTTGCATTAGTCATTCTAAAAGCAGGATGTGTTTTTCTTAGCGTAATAAGGTTTTTGTAATATTCAACAACATCTTTATGTTTGGATTTCCTGTTCCAATCGATCTGGTTGATGCTGTCGGGTAAGTTATACGAATTGTGTTCTCCATTTTTTGTACGAAGCATTTCTGCACCAGCATGCATAAAAGCAATTCCTTGTGAGGTCATCACTATAGCGTTAGTAAGTTTCTGCATTGCTACGATTTCCTCTTCGGTAGCGTCTGCTCGGGAGATCTTTAGTTTATCATAGACTGTATGATTATCATGACAAGAAACATAAGAAACTGATTGCCAAGGTTCATTAGCCCAATAATTATCTGAATAATTAACTGCTTTATAATCAATTTGCGGATGCTGAATAGATCCTACAATACCCATTTTTACTGATTCTGAAGCGTTTTTTGCACCATTTACAAAACCGGTACTTGTATCTTCAAAAACTGATCCTTTTAATCCATCACGGATGTCATCACTAAAGGCTGAGATTTGTGGCATTTGCGTAGTGTTCTTTTTCAATGCTCTTTTTTCAATAGGAAGAGGAGAGTTTCCTGCAGTCCATCCTTCACCATATACAAAAATGTTAGGATTTACTTCTTTTACTGTTTTTACTACTTCATTCATAGTAGTGATATCGTGTATTCCCATTAAGTCAAATCGAAAACCGTCTAAGTGATACTCTTCTGCCCAATATGCAACAGATTCCAAGATATATTTTCGTACCATAGCTCTATCAGAAGCAGTTTCATTTCCACAAGCAGAAGCATCTGATGGTTTTCCATCCTCCCATTGGCGATAGTAATACCCTGGAGTTTCTAAATTGAAATTAGAGTTTTCAGTTCTACCTGTATGATTGTAAACTACATCCAGAATAACTCCGATACCATTATCGTGAAAAGCTTTTACCATTTGTTTGAACTCCTTGATCCGAACTTTCGCCTTATATGGGTCGGAAGAAAAAGAACCTTCAGGAACGTTATAATTCTGAGGATCATATCCCCAATTAAATTGAGGTTTATCCAATTTGGTTTCATCGATGGAGTAATGGTCATAGGTAGGGAGTAAGTGAACATGAGTAATCCCTAATTCCTTCATGTGGTCAATACCAGTGGATACTCCATTAGGTCCTTTAGTCCCTTCTTCAACCAACCCTAAATATTTCCCAGGTTTTGTAGAGCCCGATTCAGGATGAATGGTTATGTCCCTAATATGCAATTCGTAAATGATTGCTTTGTTAGGAAATTTTAGGCTAGGGCCTTTGTCTTTATCCCAATCATTTGGATTTGTAGTGTCAAAGTCCAATACCATAGCTCTTTTACCATTGACTCCAACAGCTTTAGCATATATTCCAGGTGTTTCTTCTAACCATTTTCCGTCAATCATGGTTTGGAAAGTATAATACGTTCCGTTTAGATCACCATCAACTTGTATTGACCATAAACCATTTTGCTCAGCAAACAATTGATGAGTTTTCATCGGTAATCCACCATTACCTTGCTTATATAGATGTAACTGAACTTTTTCCGCAGTTGGAGACCATATTTTAAATTCAGAAGCTTGTTTTGTATAATTTAACCAAAGATTAGTTTCAATCGGCTCAGGATATTCATCATAACTATGATAAACGATTTTTTTTTCTGAACAAGAACTTAATAATGCCGAAAGAAAAAGAATCATAAGAATATGCTTCATATTTATATGTATTTGGTTAGTATTGGTTGGTTAAGAATGTATTAATAAAAAGGTTATTCAAATAAATCAGAGCTCAAGTATCGATCCCCACGATCACAGATAATGGCCACTAATACTCCACTTTTAATCATTTTGGCTAGTTTTAGAGCTGCCGTAACTGATCCACCGCTACTCATACCAGAGAACACGCCTTCTTCTTTGGCAAGGCGTTTAGCCATTTCTGTAGCTTCTTCCTGGCTTACTTCAATTACTTGATCCACTTTGGAAGGATTAAATATTTTAGGAAGATATTCTTTGGGCCATTTGCGTATGCCTGGGATTCTGGATTCATCGGTTGGCTGTACACCCACAATTTGTATATCCTTGGATTGCTCTTTGAGGTAGGTTGAGGTTCCCATAATTGTTCCTGTGGTTCCCATAGAAGATACAAAGTGTGTTATTTTGCCTTGAGTATCTCTCCAGATCTCTGGACCAGTGGTTTTATAGTGTGCTTTCCAATTATCATCATTAGCAAATTGATTAAGCATGACATAACCTTCATTGTTTACTTTAGCCTCAGCATAATCACGTGCACCTTCGATACCTACATCTTCAGAGGTAAGAATTACTTTTGCTCCGTAAGCACGCATCGTTTGCACCCGTTCTTTAGTTGAGTTCTCTGGCATTACTAGTTCTATATCCAATTTAAATATACCCGCAATCATGGCCAATGCAATGCCCGTATTACCACTAGTGGCTTCAATAAGTTTGGTGTTTTGATCAATATCACCTCTATCCAAAGCAGATTTGATCATGTTATAAGCTGCACGATCTTTTACACTTCCGCCAGGATTATGCCCTTCAAGCTTCAAATATAATGTGATATTAGGATTGTCGATAAGAGAAGTTGCCTTTACCAAAGGCGTATTTCCTATAAGGTCTAAAATACTATGTGACATTAAACAACTTTTTTGATCTTAATTTCTGCGGTATTAGAAATGATTGAATTTTCGGGTACAGAAGATGTGATCCATGCATTACCACCAATAGTGCTATTGGCTCCAATAATTGTACTGCCTCCTAATATGGTGGCATTAGCATAAATGGTTACATTATCTTCTACTGTAGGATGACGTTTTACATTTCGAAGTTTCCGATCTACATATAATCCACCCAAAGTAACTCCCTGATATATTTTTACATTATTTTTTATAATCACAGTTTCCCCGATTACAATACCTGTAGCATGATCGATAAAGAATGATTCTCCGATCTCTGCACCGGGATTAATGTCGGTACCCGTTAATCTATGTGAGTATTCTGTCATTAACCTTGGTACCAATGGTAATCCAAATTTTAATAACTCATGACTTAATCTATAAATGGCTATTGCATAAAACCCAGGATACGCCATATAAATCTCTTCAATAGAGTTGGCAGCCGGATCACTTTTCATAAAAGCCTTAGCATCCAGGTTCAATTTTTCTAATATCTCCGGTAATTTTTCGAGATAAGATTGCCATAATTTGCTGCATGGCTTTTCGGTTTCCCAACAGGCGAGATCAATAAGTTCTTCAAAAGTAGCTTCAAGTATATCAATGTTTTTTGCAACTTCGGTATCCGTATCAAATAATGTATAGAAAAGTAAGTTGGTAAAATATTCGGTTCTTTCTTTCAGCTTTAGCTTTAGATTAGGATTCTTTTTTTGCTCTTCGATCTTAGCAATAATATCGTCTCGTTCTTTACTCATCATTGTCTTTTTGAAAACTCTAGTAAATATATAGAATAAAGAATATATACGTCTTAATAAGTTGTGAATCCTTACATTTTTACAATAATAATAACAAACGGTCACAAGAATTGACAGTAATCTATAAATTTTGGTTAAAAAACCAGAAGAAAATAATCCTGTTTAGGTCTTATTCTTTTAATGTATTGAAGACGAAATGGTAGAAGTATTGATCTAAAAGCATTAAAATGGGGTTAAGTTTTGTTATTATACCCACTGATATTTATCATGATTTTTTTTGGAACTTGACCCTATATTTGAGCATCAATTTAAATTAAGTAATAATGAAAAAAAGAACTCCTGTTTCCAAAATTATGACTTCTGATGTTATCACTTTAAATAGTACTAATGGTTTAGAAACTGCAGAATTGTTATTCAAAGAAAATAACATTCGTCATATTCCTGTCGTTAAGGGCGATGCAATTATTGGTATGCTAAGTTATACAGATTTACTTCGCATAAGTTTTGCAGATGCCATTAATGAGAATGAACATGATGTAGATACAATTGTTTATGAAATGTTTACGATAGAACAGGTAATGGCAAAAAATTTGGTAAGTGTAAATTCTAATACTACCATAAAAGAAGTTGCAGAGATATTATCAAAAAGAGAATTTCATGCACTGCCAGTTATTGACAATGGTAAACTAGCGGGTATTGTAACCACTACAGATTTAATAAACTATTTATTGGAACAATTTTAGGAAACCTAGAATTTTAAATTCTTACTAATGCACGGTGATTATTATTCAAATCCTATAAACATAAATTAAACTTTGACTTAGAAAACAGATTTTAGTACTTTTAAAATCAAAGTAAATTTTATGAGCACCATACCAAAATCAGCATTTGAATTCTTAAATGATTTAAAAAAGAATAACCATCGGGATTGGATGACCGAAAACAAGAAACAATATCAAGCCAATGAAAAGGTGTTGAAAACTTTTTATGCGCTAGTTGCAGAACGATTAAATGAAAAGGACGAAATAGAAAAGACTAAAGTTTTTAGAATTAATCGTGATGTTAGATTTAGTAAAGATAAAACACCTTATAATGTACATCGTAGTGTGAGTTTTAGCAGGGCTGGAGCTCATCGAAGAGGTGGGTATTACCTACGCCTAGAGCCGGGAAATTCTTTGATGGCAGGAGGTTTTTTTAGCCCTGAGCCAGCTGATTTGTTACGAATTAGAAAGGAATTTGAGATGGATGATCAGGAAATCCGTGAGATATTGACGAATCCAGATTTTAAAAAAGCATTTGGAGGGTTTAATACCGGATATCAAGTTAAAACTGCACCAAAAGGCTTTAGTAAAGATCACCCTGCTATAGATTTGATTAAAAATAAATCATTTTTTGTCGAACATAGTTTTACGGACAAGGAAGTTTTTGCCTCTGAT
The DNA here is from genome assembly GCA_947503835.1 of uncultured Aquimarina sp. Taxonomy (GTDB): domain Bacteria; phylum Bacteroidota; class Bacteroidia; order Flavobacteriales; family Flavobacteriaceae; genus Aquimarina. The sequence goes on along the minus strand of CANNFM010000002.1, from coordinate 288,347 downwards.
TTTTTGGATAAAGTAGTACATCATTATGAATTGTTAAGACCTTATTTTGACTATATGAGTGATGTATTGACTACCGATTTGAATGGGGTATCACTATTGGAGGATTAAAACTTTAATTTTGGTTTTTATAAGTAATTATTACCCCTTTTTTACGACCTTATAGCAAGGGAATGTATTTGGATATTCCTTCGGATTTTTACCAACAAAAATGATAATTAACTATGAAGAGAATAGCAATTAATGGATTCGGAAGAATTGGGCGTGCTGCGCTAAAAGTAATCATGGAAGAGAAAGGTTTACAAGTTGTAGCCGTAAACGATCTCATGTCTATAGAAAATGCACAATACTTGCTGAAATATGATAGTGTGTATGGTATTTATGATAAAGAGGTGAATATTCATGAGGATCACCTTCATGTAGATGGACAAAAAATACTGTATTTTAATCAAAGAGATCCAGAGCAGTTACCTTGGAAAGAACATAATATTGATATTGTAATTGAAAGTACTGGTTTCTTTACGAATAGAGAAGACGCAGAAAAGCATATCCATGCTGGGGCTACTAATGTGGTGATATCTGGCCCTACAAAAAGTAAAGATGCTCCTACAGTAGTACATGGCGTGAATACCGAAGAAGGAAAGACTGCAATTTTTTCATGTGCTAGTTGTACAACCAATAATATTAGCCCTGTTGTAGAGATTTTAGGGCGTACCATAGGTGTTAAAAAGGCAATTCTAAATACTATTCATGCATATACAGCTTCTCAAACTTTAGTAGACGCACCATCTAAAAAAAATCCTAGAATGGGTAGAGCAGGAGCGGTTAATCTTACTCCAACCTCTACGGGTGCCGCTATTGCAACCACTAAGGCATTACCACAGTTTGAAGGAAAATTTGATGGAATAGCAATACGAACTCCTGTTCCTGTGGGGTCAATTAGTGATGTTACTTTTATTGCAGAAAGGAATACTAGTGCAGAAGAGATTAATGAAATACTAGAGAAAGAAGCTAAAACAGATAGATACCTTAAAGTTTTGGATGTTACTTATGAACCTATAGTATCCTCAGATATACAACAAAACCCTTATGCGGCAACTGTTGATGCCTCGATGACCAGAGTAGTTGATGGAGATTTGGTAAAAGTAATGATATGGTATGATAATGAATGGGGATTTACCAATCAAATGATTAGACAGATATTAGAATTATAGGATTTATTTTATAATGTGAAATAACAAAGAGACCGTCTTAAATATACTTTTCAGACGGTCTCTTTGCTTTTAAATAAATGAGTACGTTTTATATCTGACTTAACCCACCATCAACTTCTAATTCTACACCATTGATGAAAGAGGCATCATCAGAAGCAAGAAATAATGCGGTTTTTGCAATTTCTTCAGAGGTTCCAAAACGACCTAAAGGTACTTGTTGTGCAAATCCTTTTCCCATTTCTTCTACAACATCTTGCGGTAACCCCATTTTACCATATAGGGGAGTTTCGATTGGTCCCGGAGCTATAGAATTTACACGGATACCTCTGGACTTTACTTCTGAGGTTAAAACACGTTGATAAGCCCTTAAAGCACCTTTGGAAGCTGAATATACTCCAAGGCCGTCAAAACCTTTTTGGTGAACGATTGAATTAGTAAATAGAATCGTACCACCGTCATTGATATTGGGTAAAGCTTCTTTGGTAGCCAATATTGGCCCTTTTACATTAATATTGAATACTTCATCATAATGACCCTCGGTAATTTCGTTAGTTGGAGTAACGGGAGCTACACCGGCATTTAGGAATAAAACATCAATCTTCCCATATTTGGCTGTTGCTTCTTGGATTAATCTTTTGTTGTCGTCTGCTTTTGAAACATCAGCTGTAACGGTAATAAAATCTCCATCGAGATCTTTTGCAACTTCGTCTAACGCTTCCTGACGTCTTCCTGAAAGGACAACTTTGGCACCTTCTTGCAGGTATAGTTTAGCTGTTGCTAGGCCTATTCCGCTATTCGCTCCTGTAATAACGGCTACTTTGTTTTCTAACTTTTTCATGTAGTATTTTATGTATTTGTAAATATTTTATTTGAAACAATCGTTTCAAAATAGATTAAAAAAAATGATTTAATAGAGTACTTTAAGTACGGTGTTTATAAGGTTTATAAGATCTTCTTTATTTTTATTTAATATTCCTGTCATTCTCAATCCCTGGATAGAAGAGAACAGATATAAGGCATATTGATTTGCTGTTTGATTCTTATTGAAAATCTTTTCCATCTGCCCTTTGCTAACAATATCTTCTAGCATGGCAATCATACGATCTTGATTTTTTTCCATGAAGGACTTAATCAAAACCTCTTGATTTACCATTTCTGATTTACAATTTACAATCATGCATCCCTTACGATCATTATCATTGACAATTTCGTTTAGATTAAGCTCGAAGATAGTTTCTATAGCTTCTTTAGCATTATACGAATTTGCCAGACCTTGATTAAAATTAGTATTATGAAATGATTGATAGTGTGAAAGAACTTCAAGAAACATATTTAATTTACTACCAAAAGAGTTATAGATGCTAGACCTGTTTAATGAGGTGGCATCCACTAAATCCTGCATAGAAGTACCATTATATCCCTTTTTATGAAATACTTCTGTGGCTTTTTGTAAAACCTGGTTTCTATTAAATGTTTCTGTCTTTGGCATTTTTAATGAAATGAACGTTTCAAAATTAAACAAAAATGATTGGGTTAATGTTATCAAAATCATAAAGTTTTTGAAGTATTATAATTCCAGCTTCATCATTACATCAGTCTGGATCTCGGTTCCTAGTTTAAATTGGTGTTTCTCAAAGATTTTAAATCCGTTTCTTTCATAGAATCTAATGGCTCCAGGGTTTTGATCCCAGACCCCAAGCCATATAAAGTCCACATTTTTTTGTTTAGCTATAGTTAAGGATTGATCCAATAGAAGTTGACCAATCTTTTTACCTTGGTATTCTTTTACCACATAAATTCGTTCTATCTCGAGGGCATTGTTATGAACAGATTCAGTTTGTGCGTCTTTAGAGTTTAATTTTAGATACCCTACAATTTCGGTATTCAATACAGCAAAAAAGAATTGCGAGTCGGGTTGTTGAAGTTCTTTATTGATTTGATCTAAAGTGAATTTCTCTTTTAAGTAGCTCTGAATGTTTTCTTCAGTATTTACAGGAGGGCCAAAGGCATCATAAAAGGTTTGCCAACCAATTTCTAAGAGTTTATGATTGTCCTCAAGTTGTATAGGTACTATTTTTATTTCTTGAGAAGTCATTTGGAAGACTTTTAAATTATATAATTCTTTTTATAACTCTAAGGTTATGAGTATGAGTACGTTTTTCAGAATTGTAGATTCCGGTATGATCTATACGATCCACGCGCACTTTACCATGCGCATGGATAATATAGTTATCTTTCATCATAATACCTACATGTATAATAACCCCTTCTTCATTATCAAAAAAGGCTAGGTCCCCAGGTTCACTCTCTTCAATAAAGCTAAGTGGTTCTCCTTGTGTAGCTTGCTGAGAGGCATCCCTTAGTAATCTGTAACCATTAAGTTTATAGACCATTTGGGTAAAACCACTACAATCAATACCAAAATTTGTTTTTCCTCCCCATAAATAAGGGGCGTTGAGGTACATAAATGCGCTTTCTACCAAGTGCTCTTTTGATTGTTTTTGAGTAATTTTATGACCATCATATGAATGCTTTAAGAAATCTAAAGCCCCCAGAGATGCACCCAATGGGATAGGCATTAATTGATTTTGATTACAACTAATAAATTCAACTAAATCTCCTGATAAACACTGATCTTGCTGATCAAAAATGGTATACTGTTCTTCTGTAACTTCTATGTATTGTTTGTTGTCGATCCAGCCTTCATATTGATCGAAAGCCAATCGAATTCTACTCCATTTTTTTCGTTTTTCAAGAACTTTAAAATGCTCCCCATACAATAGCTGAGAAACCATTTCACTAGGATCTCGGGGGTCAAAACGTAACGGAACGATACTTAAATTACAAATGCCGTATTGCATTTTTAGTGATTAGTAGTTAGTAATTACAATGTAAAAGCTTTTTTAATAGAACTCAAAAGGTTGTTGATGAAGTTTTAGATATTTTTTTGCTCTCGAGCTCAAAGTTAATAACTAAAATGTAGGCTAATAACTTAATATACTTATCTAAAACTTCATAACTATAACTACATGCGTTCAATTACCATAGCCGATGCACCACCTCCACCATTGCAAATTGCAGCAGCACCGGTTTTTGCATTATTTTGTTCTAGTACATTCATTAGAGTAATCAAGATGCGCACTCCCGAACATCCTAGCGGATGTCCTAATGATACAGCGCCTCCATTAACATTTGTATTTTTATCGTTAAGTCCAAGGATCTTAAGATTTGCTAATCCAACTACAGAAAAGGCTTCGTTAAATTCAAAGAAATCTACATCATCAAGTGCTATCCCTGCTTTTTCTATTGCTTTGGGTAACGCTTTAGCAGGAGCCGTGGTAAACCATTTTGGTTCATGAGCTGCATCTGCATAACTTTTAATTTTCACTAATGGTTTTAGGCCTAGTTCTGAAGCTTTTTCTGCACTCATTACTACAACAGCACCAGCACCATCATTAATTGTAGAAGCATTTGCAGCAGTTACTGTACCGTCTTTAGAAAAAGCCGGTCGTAATGCTGGTATTTTTTCCATTTTAACATTTTTGTACTCCTCATCTTCGGTAATCATAATAGGTTCTCCTCGACGTTGAGGAACAGCAACAGGAACAACTTCGTTATTAAATTTACCTTCCGCCCATGCTTTTGCTGATCTTTCGTATGATTGAATGGCAAATGCATCTTGGTCTTCTCTACTAAATTCGTATTCGTTTGCACACAGATCTGCACAAACACCCATAGCATGACCGTCATATACATCCACTAATCCATCTCTTTGCATGCCATCTTCAAGAGTTTGTGGTCCAAATTTATGACCTGCTCTTAGTCTTACATAATGAGGAATTAAACTCATGTTTTCCATACCTCCGGCAACAATAATATCTGCATCACCAAGTGCAATTGCTTGTGCAGCGTGCATGACAGCTTTCATACCACTGGCACATACTTTATTTACAGTAGTACAAGGAACAGTGTCATTTATACCAGCAGCTAATGCAGCTTGTCTTGCAGGTGCCTGACCGTTTCCTGCTTGTACCACATTACCCATAAATACCTCTTGTACCAATGATGGATCAAGGTTTATTTTATCTAACGCACCTTTGATAGCTGTAGCACCTAATTGCGTAGCGGGAACGGTTGATAAACTTCCTAAAAAACTACCAATTGGTGTACGGGCTGCAGATACAATTACTACTTCTTTACTCATTATATATTATTTAAATTGTGTGTATTGTTTGGTGCGAATTTAAGGATTTTTGTAGTATATACATAGTAAAGTGTTAAGTACAATTTACAAAGTAGTACGTAAGAGATGGGTGGTATTACATTTTTTTAAGATTCTTTATACCAAGCTAACATTTTGGTCTTTGTTGATCTGAATTTTAAATTGGATCACTATGTGTAATTTTATCAGGTACTTCGTACTTCTAACTTTGATTTAGTACTTTTGAGTAATTTATAGAATATTACTTGTGAAAAGATTTTTGAATAGATTATATAAAAGACAGTCCTTTATTTATAGGATTTTTCTTTTTATATGCACAACCGCTTTAATTGTGTATTTATTTCCTAAAGGAGGGATATTTAAATATGAGTTTACCAAAGGAAAACCTTGGCAATATGAAAACTTATATGCTCCATTTGATTTTGCAATTGCAAAGACGGAAGATGAGATAGAAACCGAAAAAAAACGGATAACAGATAATATCATTCCTTATTTTGAATATGATACTATAGTGTCTAATACTGCTAAGGATTCATATGACAATGCTTTTTCGAGCTATTTAAAGGTGTTGAATCAAAGTGGATCACGTGATCAAGCCAAACTTTTTGGAAGAATTTTATTAAATGATATTTATAGGTATGGTGTGCTGCAAGAATCCTATTCTTATGGAAATAAGAGGCAAATATTTTTAAGTAGGGGAAACAAAGCAGAGGCAATTACATATGGCCAAATTTTAACCCCAAACGCCTTGACTAAGCTTATTAATACTCGTATTGATAAAAGTGAGTATATTAAATTTAAAAGCGATTTTGTTGCCTTATTCTATGATTTGATCAAACCAAATGTTAGATTAAATGATAAGCTAACCGAAAGTACACTAGAAAATGAATTGGCTAAAGTGCTTACTACAAGGGGAGGTGTGTCTCGTGGAAGTAGAATTATAGCAAAGGGAGAAGTAGTCGAGGGGGATGAATTGCAGATATTAAGCTCTTTGAAGGCAGAGTATGAGTCCCAGGTATGGAGCGATAAAAATTTCTATTGGATAGTATTAGGATATTGCCTTTTGGTTTCTCTGGCACTTATGATGCTTTTACTATTTATTAGAAAATATAGAGCAGATATTTACAATAATAATACCCAGGTAACATTTATTTTCTTTAATATCCTATTCATGGTGTTGGTTACCACTTTGGTAGTTAAGTATAAATCAAATTATGTGTATGTAGTCCCGCTGTGTATTCTTCCTTTAGTGTTAAAAGCCTTCTTTGATTCGGGATTAGGGTTATTTACACATGTGGTCACTGTTTTGATTCTTGGTTTTGTGGTGCCTAATAGTTATGAATACACTTTTTTGCAAATTATTGCGGGAATAGTAACTATACTTACGATTTCAGAATCATTTAAACGTGCCAATTTGTTTATTTCTGTGGGACAAATTACGTTAATTTATATTATTGCTTATATCTCTTTTCATGTAATCCACGAAGGGAATATAAGTAATATTGATTGGACCATGGTGGTGTTATTTGTAATAAGTGGCTTTGCTACGCTCATAGTACATCCTTTAATTTATGTTTATGAAAAGATTTTTGGATTGATTTCGGATGTGTCTTTATTGGAGCTTAGTGACACGAATTCGGTTTTACTTAAAGAATTATCAAATAAAGCCCCAGGGACTTTTCACCATTCTCTTAATGTTGCTAATATCGCTGAAGCTGCGGCTAACGAAATTGGAGCTAATGCAATGCTCGTTAGAGTAGGAGCATTATACCATGATATTGGTAAAATGGTTAACCCAACGTATTTTACAGAGAATCAATCTACCTCTGGTAATGCACATGATGTGTTATCTCCAAAAGAAAGTGCTAAAATCATTGTTAATCATGTGATAAGAGGTGTAGAGATTGCTAAGAAGTATAATTTACCAGATCGCGTTATTGATTTTATAAGAACACATCATGGAACCAGTACTGTGTATTATTTCTATGCTAAAGAAAAAGAGGCCAATGAAAATGTAAATCTTGAAGATTTTCAATACCCAGGACCCAAACCATTTTCTAAAGAAACGGCAATTTTAATGATGAGCGATAGTGTAGAAGCAGCTTCAAAGAGTTTAAAAAACCCAACAAGTAGTTTAATTGATTCTTTTGTTGAGAAAATTGTACGCAAACAGATGGAAGATGGACAATTTTTGAATTCTAATATTACGTTCAAAGAAATTCAACAAGTTAAAAAGGTCTTTAAGCGCAAACTAACCAATATTTATCATCTTAGGATAGAATACCCAGAGTAGTTGATGAGTTTATCGGTAAGTGGGTTGTTGAGTGATTATTAGGATTGATTTTTTTAAGATTATGACCGCAAAGTTAATGGGGGATTATACATTTTGCACTCAAACACTCAAATACTTCTTATCCATCCAAAACGTACCAAATGGAATGATAGAGCATAAAAGAACAATCCCCAAAGTTTTAGTGTTCCATTGTTTTTCTGGTTTAATAAGAAACGCAAATACGATATAAATCAGAAACAAAAAACCGTGCGCCATACCAATCACTTTATTGGGTTCTGGTGATTCAAACATGTATTTTAAAGGCATGGTTACAAAAAGTATAAGTAAGTAAGAAATTCCTTCGAGGTAACTGATAAATCTAAAACTTGTAATCATAAAATTTATATTAATTTGGCGATAATTATTTCTCTGTGTTAACATCTAATTCAAATACTTCTAAGTTAAAATATGGGATAGCAGCCAATAAGTGGTCAAAAATATCTGCCATTATCTGTTCATAATTTTTCCATACTTTATCATTACTAAATGCATATATTTCTAGAGGAGTTCCTTGAGCAGAAGGAGCTAATTGACGACTCATGATCGTCATTTCCTTATTAATATATGGGTGATTCTCAATATAGGATTCTACATACATTCTAAAAACCCCCATATTCGATAGGTTTCTTCCGTTGATCAATATACTTTTATCTATGTTGTGCTCTTTATTATAGTTGTTAATTTTATGCTGAGCTTTTTCAAGATACTCTTTGATCAGCTCAATTTTTTGAAGCTTAACAATATCTTCTTGGGATAAAAATGAAATACTGGTTGTTTTAATTAATAGTGATCGTTTTATTCTTCTTCCGCCAGAATCCATCATGCCTCTCCAATTTCTAAAAGACTCAGAGGTGAGATAATAGGTAGGAATTGTGGTAATGGTTTTATCAAAATTCTGAACCTTCACAGAGGATAAATTAATTTCAATCACATCCCCATCTGCTCCATATTTTTCCATAGTGATCCAATCTCCAATTCTAACGGTATCATTTACTGATACTTGTATACTTGCAACAAAACCTAAAATAGTGTCTTTGAAAATTAAAAGAAGTATTGCAGACATTGCTCCCAATGCAGTTAAGAATGTCCATATTGATTTTCCGGTAATCGAAGAAAAAATTAGAATAATTCCAATAGACCATACAAATATCATAAACACCTGGATATAACTATCTATAGGCTTGTCTTTGAAAGAATTTAATGACTTTAAGTAATCTCTAAATGTTCTCAAGACACTTCTCACAATCCAAATAACCAATACGATAACCATAATATCGAATACGATCTCAAGATATTTTTCTGCTGTGGGATATGCAATAAACAACATCGGTAGAATCCAAATTGTTATAGAAAGCGGAACTATATGAGCCAGGTAATCAAAAGTTTTGTTTTTTACTAAGTAGTCATCAAATATGTTTTTAGATTTTGAAGCATATTTTTTGAAAATGGAGATTACTACTTTTCTTGTTATTAAGTCTAATACGAATAGAAATAGCATTAATATACATATTCCGAAGATAAGGTTTAAGAATTCTGAAATCTCTTCAGAAAAACCATTAGAAATTAAAAGATCGTAAAAATAGCGGGTTAATTTTTTCATGAATACTTTAATCCAGATTTTTATGCAAAACTATGATTAAAGCTTATGATAAAAAATAAATCGCCTTGTTTATTGTAATAAACAAGGCGATTTAATAAAATTTCTAGAATTTAGTGTTCTTTAGAACTTATAGTTTAATGATAGGTTAACCATCGTTCCTAACTGACTAAAATGATAACCATCATATGACATTTGAGAATATCTACCGTTAAAGGTAATTAAGTTAAAGGCTGTTTTTTCTGCAGCAGGATTATTAAGAACCGCTTCTCCTGTTGCTGTAAGTGCTTTAAACTCCCATTCTGGTAAAACATCTAAAATGTTATTCACATTTAATGCCAAGGTTAATTTATCGGTTGCGTTAAAGTTAATTCCTAAATCTGTAACTACTTTAGTCATAAACTCAACGCCTAAGTCTGATCCACCATCACTATTAGCTGGATTACCGCCTACAAGGCCTTCAAGATCTTGTAACCCTTGATTTCTAAACCTAGTAGGGCCAAATAGGGTGTTATTTAGTGAAAAACCAAATTTACCAATGTCAAAGTTAGCACCTAATATGGCTTTATATTCTGGTCTAGAAGTAAAGAACAATGCTTCTTGTGTATCATTAACTACAGATTGACCTGCTTGTGATACTAATGCAGGATTCTTCACATCTCCATCTCTTTCATTTTCGATGGTATAATTACCAGACAAACTAAAACCAAGTTCCCCAGAACCTATTTCTATGTTTTTATAATTTGCAACAACATCAATACCCGAAGTTCTAGTATCAATAGCATTAACAAAGAAACTTACATCAGATAAATCATTGTCTTGTAGGACCTGGTCTAATGGAGTACCTCCTGTTGCTGAAGCTCCTATTTCTGTACTTAAGACAATTCTATCATCAACCTGGATATTGTAGTAATCTATAGTAAAGTTGATATTTCGATTAATTTTAGCTCCTATACCTACAGTAAAGTTGGTAGACTCTTCTGCATCAAGCTGTGGGATATCCAATAATCTAGCTTGTGGCGAAACATTGTTTACTAACCCACCAACTTGGATTCCTTGTCCAGGAATGAAGGAGAATTGTGCTCTCTGTGTATATATCTGGTGTAGAGTAGGTGCTCTAAACCCTGTTGATATAGATGCTCTTAGGGTAAGTTTATCTTCTAAGAATTTATATCTAGAACTTATTTTCCAAACAAAAGCTTCTCCAAAATCACTATAATCTTCTAAACGAACAGTACCATTCACAAGAAAGTCTTCTGTTATATCGGCAGAGATGTCAAAATATCCACCAAAATTATATCTATTAAATTTTCCTGAATTTTCTGGTCGATTACCAGCAAAAGAATCGGCACCACCACCATCATACGATGCAAGGTCTCCTTCTATAATTTCAAAAGTTTCGGTTCTAAACTCTGCTCCAAAACCAATACTTATTTGATCAGAAACCAATTTGGCAATATCAATATTACCTACACTATGTGAAAATTTTGTTCCTCCTGGATCAAAGGATACGGGACTATTTTCTCTATATAATTCAACCGGAACAAATCCTTCTCCAGCATCTGGAACACCATTTTCGTTTGCATCATCAAAACTTGCTGCAAAAACAGCATTACGGTTATGTGAGTCATTTACGGTATAATCTTGCGAATTACCCCCTGTAGTATAACTTAGATCATAATTCCATCCATTCTTCTTAGTTTTAAACCCAATGGTTGCATTATAGTCGTTCAGGTCTCCTTCAAAAGTAGGTACATATCCATCGTATCCATTACCATCAAATGTACTTCCATTATTATCTGTAAACGTAACTCCTGTGGTTAATGGGTTGGACCCAGGAAAGAAATTACCCAAATATTGAAAATCCTGAATGTCTCTCCAGTACGGAGTTCTATAATTAGCAAAACTGTTTACCTTCTTATACACGTATGCACCATTCATATAAATTTCAGTATTTTCATTGATGTCATATCCACCATTTACCAAAAATTTTGCTGCAGCTGTTTCCGGTGAACCGTTAATGTTTCCTGCATCAGGACGTCTGGCTAAGAAACTTTGGATATCTTCCAGTCTTTCTCCAACTCTGTCACCTCCAAAATCTGCAAATTCTCCTGCTGCATCTACGTCACCTGGGCGATTGGCAAGACTTACCTTAGAAAAATCTACTGTATAATTAAAGAATCCTTTGTTTTCTCCAATAGTTGCACCATTATTAAGACTTATACCAATGGTTTCTCCATCGCCTTCAGAAGTGATACCGCTTCTAAGCGTTACAGATCCTTCATCTGGATTGTCTTTAAGAATAATATTCATTACCCCTGCAATAGCATCAGATCCATATTGTGCCGATGCACCATCTCTTAATATCTCTACTCGCTTAATGGCATCTGTAGGTATTGCAGAGATGTCAGATCCTGTTTCTCCACGTCCCGGAGAAGTTTGTGTATATAATAGAGAACTTAAGTTTTTACGTTTTCCATTAATTAGAATTAATGTTCTACTTGGTCCCATGTTTCTTATTTCATAGGGATCCAATAATGATGTTGCATCATTCACCGGTGTTTGTACCGTGTTAAATGATGGGATTTTATATTGTAATGCTTTGTCGAATGTAATTTGACCAGTAGAAGCTAACTCTTTTGCAGGTAATACATCAACCGGAAGAGAAGATGTGGTATTACTTCTTGGTAATGCTCTGGATCCTACCAATACAATTTCTTCGAGTTGAGCACCACTTGATAGTGTTACATTAATTGTGGTTTGACCCTGTACAAGAATTTCCTTAGAATTAAAACCTACATAACTAAAAACTAAAGTGTTTTCTGGTGTAGCTTCTATGCTATATTTACCATCGAAATCAGTTGTGGTACCAGTATTGGTGCCTTTAATAATGATGTTTACCCCAGGTAATGGAGAGCCATCAGAGTCCGATATAAGACCAGTAACAGTTTGTTGCGAAAAGCACAAACTAGTTGTTAATACGAATAAAATAAGCGTGAGTTTTTTCATAAAAAAGTGTATATTTAAGATGATTGTGGTCATAAATATATCTAAAAGCGCACTCTTTTAACAAGCTCTTTTAATTTTTTTTTATTTAATTAACAAAAAAAGTCAGGAATATACTCCCGACTTTTTACTTGTATTTACCTCTCACACTGGGATGAGCAGTAATTAATTTGCTTTGTAAATAATTGTGATTATTTTATCCAATTGCGAATCATATTTTTCTAGGATAAAATTCTTATCCTTATCAAAATGTCCTAAGCAATTATCTTTACCTCCCATATTTACATTGTAGTAACCACTACTTAATTTTCTTACTTTGGATACTTTATTTCCAGACTTGTCCATAAAAGTCATACGATATCCTTTGCCATCAGAGATTTTACTATAGGTCCCTGTATCAGAAGAAGAATGTGATTGTTGCACTTTTACCTCTTCGTCTTCATAAATAGCGGTTTGGTTAGTTTTGTCTTCATCGCCAGGGTTAAGTTTTATCTTACTCTTTTTAGTAATTACTTCTTGTTTTTTAATAACCTTCTCTTCGCCATTAGGGCCTTTAATACGAATAATCTTGGTTACCGTTTCTTTAGATGAATTTTCTTTGGCTTTGGCCTCTTCTGATTGCGCAAATATCATAGTTGCACAACTCATGAATACTGTTGTAGTTAGAATTTTTAAAGTTCTCATTTGCTTATTAATTGGTGGTTTAAAGTTACAAAAAAATGCAAAAACCTATAAAACCCTTGTATTTTCAAACTTCTATTGGGTGGGTAACACTATAAGTATTAAGATATTGAATAAATACATATTCTTGTGATCTTGTACTTGTATACTTAGTAATATTACTGTTATCTTTGCACTCTTAAAATTGATTTCAATTTTAAATAACACAGATTTTATATTTTTATTATGAAAGCAGGAATTGTAGGGTTACCTAATGTTGGAAAATCAACATTATTTAATTGTTTATCTAATGCAAAAGCGCAGAGTGCTAATTTTCCTTTTTGTACGATAGAGCCTAATATAGGAGTGGTTAATGTACCAGATTCTAGATTAGAAAAATTGGAAGAATTAGTGGAGCCAGAACGAGTAATCCCTGCTATTGTAGAGATTGTTGATATTGCAGGGTTGGTTAAAGGTGCAAGTAAGGGAGAAGGTCTTGGAAATCAGTTTTTAGGAAATATTCGTGAGACAGACGCAATTATACATGTTTTAAGATGTTTTGATAACGATAATATTGTTCACGTTGATGGTTCTATAGATCCTATTAGAGATAAGGAAACGATAGATATCGAATTACAATTAAAAGATTTAGAAAGTGTTGATAAGAAATTAGATAAGGTAAAGCGAGCGGCTAAAACCGGTAATAAAGATGCTCAAAAAGAAGAGGCTATTTTATTACAGCTTAAAGCTGGGTTAGAAGCAGGAACATCTGTTAGAGCTATTGATATTTCTGAAGACGATCGAGAAACATATGTCAAGCCATTACAGTGTATTACCGATAAACCTGTGCTTTATGTATGCAATGTTGATGAAGAAGCCGCCGTTAGCGGAAATGATTATGTAAATAAAGTTAAAGAAACTGTTGTTTCTGAAAACGCTGAAGTAATAGTCTTGGCAGTAGGAACAGAGGCAGATATTACAGAATTGGATGATTACGAAGAACGACAACTATTTCTACAGGATATGGGATTAGAAGAACCAGGTGCTTCAGTTTTAATTCGTGCAGCCTATAAACTGTTGAATCAGCAGACCTATTTTACTGCAGGAGTTAAAGAAGTAAGAGCTTGGACTGTTACTATTGGTGCTACTGCTCCTCAGGCAGCGGGAGTAATTCATACAGATTTTGAGAAAGGGTTTATTAGAGCAGAAGTAATTAAATACGATGATTTTATAAAGTACGGAAGTGAGTCCAAAGCAAGAGAAGCAGGTAAGCTCGGCGTAGAAGGAAAGGGATATGTTGTAAATGACGGAGATGTCATGCATTTCTTATTTAACGTATAAAAATGAAGTTCAAATAATCAATAAAAAACCTCCTTGATAAACAAGGAGGTTTTTTGTTGATTGTCTGTCCCGTCCTTAAAAAAAGTTGATTAAACCAATTCAAATTATAGAGACTTAAACCAAAGCAAGATCTTCCTAAATAGTATAGCGAACACTTAAAACACGTAGTTGTCGAGGAATACGAATAGATATCTTTACCATCGCTTAATAAATAAAGAAAGAAATAATAGAATAATATAATAGCATAGAATAGGCTGTGGTATTTTGAGTGTTTTTTAATATTTTTTTATTAAATTAACGATCTAATTAGTAAGTGTTTGCTTACATGAGGGGGATTTTTTTTCGAAAACATACTTATAAAGTAAATAAGACTCATGATTAATAACTAAGAGCCTTGAGAATTGTTGTGCTAATATTTTGCGTTGTATTCATAGGAGGGATTTCCTATGCGCAAAATCATGAAGAACAAAGTGCAAGGGATAGTATTGAGTACTTCATAACAAAAACCAAGACACTACTTGCTAGTTATAGCATTAAAGAATCTCTTGATTATGCTAGTAAGGCTATACATCTTGCACATCAAGTGAAGAGTGACCTTGATATAAGTAGAGGACATTACTTTATGGCGTGTAATTATGAAGTAATAGAGGACTTTAAAAATACAGAAATACACTATTTAGAAGCACTAAAATATGCAAGAGTTGCTAAGGATACTATTAGAATAGTACGAAGTCTAAATGGATTAGGTAATGTATACTCTTATGGATATAAAAATTTTAACAAAGGAGTAGATTATTATAGCCAATCACTTCAGATGGCATCGCAAATTAATAGTAATGAAAAATTAGGGCCTATATTAAACTTAGGCTGGACATATATTGATGAAAACAAATTTGACGAGGCACTTCCATACTTAAAAGAAGCCCAAAAGTTATCGCAGGACTCAGTAACCAATATTGTTGCATTAAGCAATATAAAGTATTTGTTAGGCAGATATTATGCGGGTAAAAATGATATTAAGAAGGCTAATCAATTGTTTAATGAAGTGATCAAGGCTGTAGAGGATAAAGAAATTTTTTCTGTGCTTACAGATACTTATAAAGCCAAATCTGATGCTTTTCAAAAAATAGGAGAAACAGACTCTGCTTTATACTGTATAAAGAAATATCTGTTATACAAGGATAAGTTATTTGATGAAGAAAAATTAAAACAAACAGAGATAGCTAAGGTGAGTTTTGCTATAGAAGAATACCAGAGGGAATTAGATGCCTCCCAAAAAGAAAAAGAATATTTAGCAAAGATAGCCAAAAACAATGTGGCAATAATTATCATTTCTGTTGGCCTTATTTTATTACTAGTGGTTATATTTTTCTTTTACCGGGGTTATCGATCTAAGAAAAAAATCAATGAGGTTTTAAAAGAGAAGAATGAACAACTGCTTGAAGCAAAAATTGAAGCAGAAAAGCTAACAAATGTTAAGTCACAGTTTATTTCCACGGTGAGTCACGAACTAAGAACTCCATTATATGGTGTTGTTGGTATTACGACATTACTTATGGAAGATAAAGATATTACAACAAAGCATAAGAAATTACTAAACTCGTTAAAATTTTCAGGAGACTATCTTCTTGATCTTATTAATAAAGTTTTGAAAATAAGTAAAATAGAGTCTAACAAGGAAAAGCTAACAAAAACTCCTACAAACCTTCATCAGCTATCCCAAAACTTGTTACATTCTTTTGATTATCAAGCAAAAAATAAAAACAATGAACTTATTTTAGAAATTCAAGATGAGTTGCCAGAAATAGTACTTGTTGATTCATTAAAACTATCCGAAGTCTTGATTAACCTTATCGGAAACTCGTCTAAGTTTACCGAAAACGGGAAAATATGGCTTAGAATTAAAATAGTTTCAATTGAAAAGGATGATATAATAATCAGGGTTGAAATTGAAGATAATGGACCGGGGATTCCCGAAGATAAAAAAGAATTTGTATTTGAAAAATTTTCTCAGGTAGGGAGGGAGTTCAACAAATTGGAAGGTACTGGTTTAGGTTTGTCGATTGTAAAAAATCTTCTTGAAATGATGGAAAGCCAAATCCACTTAGAAAGTAAGGAAGGAAGAGGAACTAAGTTTTATTTTGACCTGAAATTGGAGGTGATTGATGAAAAAAGTGATGATAAACCAAATCTTGATAGAGAAGATGAAATCAATTTATATAGAAAAATATTAGTAGCAGAGGATAATAAGATAAACCAGATTGTAACCAAAAATCTTTTGGATCTCATTGGATACGATTGTACAATTGTTGAAAATGGGTTTAATGCTCTACAAATGGTAAAGAAAGAAAACTTTGATCTTGTATTAATGGATCTAAATATGCCATACCTAAATGGTGTAGAGGCCACTAAACGTATACGAGAATTTGATAAAACCACACCAATTATAGCACTTACAGCTTCAGAATTAAGTGAGGTACAAGAAGAATGTATGGCTATTGGGATGAATGATATTATTAATAAACCTCTAAATAAGAATGATTTGAGAAATATAATATCGAAGAATTTATTAGGTTAAAATACTTCGATAATAGAAATAAGGATTAATTGGTTCCCTCTTGTTTTGTTTTTTTTCTGTTTTTCACATATTTATCCAACCACTGATCCTGTTCCCAAAGTAAATGAAGAATAGATTCTTTAGCTCTATAACCATGACTTTCTTTTGGTAATATTACAAGTCTTGTAGTAGCTCCTAATCCCTTTAATGCATTAAAATAACGCTCACTTTGTAGAGGATAAGTACCAGAATTATTATCTGCTTCACCGTGAATTAATAGCAATGGTGTTTTCATTTTATCCGCATGCATAAAAGGAGACATTGTGTAGTAAATTTCAGGAGCTTCCCAATAATTTCTTTCCTCACTTTGAAAACCAAAAGGCGTAAGTGTTCTATTATACGCACCACTTCTAGCGATTCCTGCCGCAAAAAGGTTCGAATGAGATAATAAATTGGCAGTCATGAAGGCCCCGTATGAGTGCCCTCCAACAGCAACTCGATCCCTATCGATATATCCTAAAGCATCTACTGCGTCTATGGCTGCTTTACCATTTGCTACTAACTGTTTTCTAAAAGAATCATTTGGCTCTTCGTCACCCTCTCCAACAATTGGGAAAGAAGCATCATCCAAAATCACGTACCCTTTGGTAACCCAATAAAGCATTGATCCCCAGAATGGGTATGTAAATTCATTTGGGTTCGATGTAGATTGTGAAGCACTACTCTTATCTTTAAACTCCTCAGGATATGCCCAAAGAATCATTGGCATTTTTTCTTTTTTAGCTTTATTATAACCAATAGGAAGGTAAAGGGTTCCTGATAATTCTAAGCCATCATCTCTTTTATATTTAATAACCTCCTTATGAACATTTTGAATTCCCTGAAAAGGATTTTCAAAAGATGTAATCTGTTTTAAATCATCTTTCTTATTTATGTTTCTTACATAATAATTGGGATATTCATTTGGCGACTCTATTCGGACCAAAAAGTTCCCTTTTTTTAGATCGATGGCATTATAAATGTTCTCTACTTTATTTGTATAAGTAGATTGATAAATTCTGGTGGTTTTATTTGAATTTAGATCAAACTTATCAATAAATGGGAATTGACCTTCTTTAGTATACCCATCACCCATTAAATGAACGTTGTTATTTTCAATATCAATTACAGAATATCCATATTCATTTCTAATAGTTACAAAGTTCCCTGGGTCACTATATCTATCTTGATAATTTCGGTCATGAATTACTTTTGGTTTTTGCTCCGCTTTAGAAGGGTTAAATATATAAGTTTTAGTATTCCTGGTATTCCACCAATAATCATAAGCAACTGCAGATTTATCATTTGTCCATTGAATTCGCCAAAAACGATTTATTGTTTTTAAAATTGATTCGGGAGAACCTGTAAACGGGGCTTTAAGTTGAAATACCTCATCTCTAAATGCTACCTCTACTTTTGGGTCACCTTTATCCAATGCTTCGGCCCAAACCAGTATTGCAGGTTGATCAGTACGCCATCTAATAGATCTTTTTCCCGTTCGAGTAGACATAAAACCTTTGGGTAAAACCTCTGTAAGAGGTACTTTATTGATGCTCTTAATGACTTCACCAGTATTTTTATATAGTTTAGTTTCTTGTGGAAACCTTCTGTAGGGTACTAGATAAGAAAATGGTTTCTGAATTTCAGTAGCAATAACATACTCTCCATTTGGAGAAAAAGAGAACGAGCTGTACATTGCAACTGGAGCCCAGTTTTCTATTTTACCATCAAGGGTAACTTTTTTGAGTTCTGCAATAGCTAATTGTTCAAAATTATGTTCGTCATTTGAATTTTTTAATAAATCCTGATAGGTTCTGTTTTGAGCTTTTGTCCCTTCACTAATGGTAATAGTAGGGCCGGTGGGGATTGCTTCCTGAGGATTGATTAGCTGTTTTCTTACCGCTGGTAAAAACTTCACCAATAAACCAGAATTATCCCTAAACCACTGGTAAGTATTTCCTATGTTTGCATTTAAATTAGCTTTAGTAATTTTTGTAGCTATTCCTTTGGTGATACTTAAAATCCACAATTCAACACCGCTAGGTGTTGTGTTAGTAAAAGCAGCCATACTTTGATCAGGAGACCAGTTAAAATTAGTAATACGAGCATTTTTTGGCAATCCCTTAACCTGGATTGCTTCCTTATCTTTAGTTTTCTTCAACTTTATATTATTAAAATATCGTGCTCTACTCGAAATATTAGTTTTTGGATTTATTCTTAATCCCCCAAGTCTCATTTCTTTTTCAGATAATTCGGCAATTGTTTTATAATTATTTCTGTATAAAAAAATTAAATTTTCACCTTTGGCGTCCACTCGAACAGAAGGGGCTAAAGAAATATCGACTAAATCTAAAATTTCTTTAGAAGGTTTCTGGTAATCAACATTCTCCTGAGCATTACATATAGAAGAGACTAAGAATAGTATAAAGATTGACTTGATGAATTTCATTTTTATAATGTTAAATTAATTACTGTGCTTTAGTCAAAAAAAAGGTGCTGGCAATAAATGTACAAGGTTCTAAATATTTAATAAGAATTATAAGTTTTATAATTTCTTTAACGAAAAAAGAGGTATTTCTCGTATAAACTTTTCTGTTTGTTCAATTATATAAGCTGGTATTTCTTTGTGTGGAGTATGACCTATTTTAGGAATTAACAAAGAGTTTGAATTTCCTGATATATTGTTTATAATAGATTTTACTTGTTCAATTGTCCCGAATTCATCTTTTTCTCCTTGAATAATTAATGATGGGCATGTAATCATATGCAAGTATTCTTCAATATTCCAGGATTGATATGTGTCTGAAAGCCAAGTCTCTGTCCACATTCTAAATACATCATCGGTTTTATTACCGTGATATTGATATAGCTTTTCTTTCAGATTAGTGTTCTTATAAGCTATAACTGCTTCTTCTATACCTCGTATTGTTTCTTTTTCTACAAAAACATGGGCTCCTTCAGTGATAATACCTGCTATTTTTTCAGGATATAGGGCAGCTGCTAATAAAGCAATACTTCCACCATCGCTATGACCAAATAATATCACATTTTTCAATTGTAGTTGGTCTATTATTTTCCCCAATATTTTTGCTTCTTTTTTGAGATAATCATTACTCCGATTAGAGATCGTAAAAGGTGCTGATTTTCCATAACCCTGTCTATCATATGAAAGAACATTACACCCCGTTTTCGCTTTTATTTGTTCAGGAAAATTTCTCCATAGTTCAATACAGCCCAGAGAATCATGTAGAAAAATAATAGTTCTTTTATCCTTAGATAATAATGTTGGATCTATAGATAGACGTATCTGGTGGTTATTAATTATTAAATTCAAAAAAAGATGTTTTTGTTATAAAAAACCTTAAAAATAAGCTAAAGTCAATGCAAATTGTATATTTTGCGTAATTAAAATTGTAATACTAGCTATTTTTTTAAGTCTAGAAGTAGTAAATAGGCAACCGAATCAGATCAAAGTCAATCATTGAGAACATTGTCAATCTAATATAAAAAAGATCTACATAATCGTTAACAATAAAAGAAATAAATGAAAAAGATATTAGTCAAGATTTCTATTGGGTTATTACTAATAGGGTGTGGTACAAAAAATACTTCAAAAGATGTAGCAACCAATGTACCTATTGTAACCACCATAGATTTAACTCAGGTCGTAGAGGATAAGGTTCCGGTTGTGATCAATCCTGGGCGATTTACTCAGGATACCATTAAATATTCTCTTCCAAGAGTAGTGCAAGGTACATATTCGGTGAGTGATTTTGGAAAATTTGTTGACGATTTTAAAGCTTTTGATTATTCTGGTACTGAAATTAAGACAGAGAAATTAGATACCAATACTTGGGTAATTACCAATGCCAAACAGCTAGATAAAATAAGGTATATGGTTAATGATACTTATGATATAGAAAATGCAGGAGTAGAGGTTCCTTTTTCTCCTTCTGGCACCAATATAGAAGCAGAAAATTATGTATTGAATTTACATGGTTTTATTGGGTATTTTGATGTTCTTAAGAATAATCAATATACTCTTGATGTTACGGCACCAACTTCTATGAAAAGGACTTCAGCATTACAGAATGTAGGTTCTCAGGTAAATGAAGATGGGTCTATTACTACAGATAAGTATTTTGCTTCTAGATATTTTGAAATTACAGATAACCCTATGATGTATGGAAATCTTGATGTAGAAGAGTTTCAGGTTGGAGGAATAAAAATAGTGTTAAGTATATATTCTCCTAATAAAGTTCATACAGCGGCAAAGATTAAAGAAACTGTATTCAAAATGATGAAAGGACAAAAAGCATATCTAGGGGATATTAATAGCACGCCCAGGTATGATATTTATCTATACCTAGCATCGGGATTAGAAGATTCTCCCTCTGGTTTTGGTGCTTTAGAACATCATACGTCTACCGTGGTTGTTTTACCAGAACAAATGCCAGATGAAGCATTGGCATCAGCAATGATTGATGTGGTATCCCATGAGTTTTTTCATATCGTGACTCCTCTTAGTGTTCATTCTGAGGACGTACATTATTTTGATTATAATAAACCTACTTTTTCTAAGCATCTTTGGATGTATGAGGGAGTAACAGAATATTTTGCAACACTTTTTCAGGTTAATCAGGACTTGGTAGAGCAAGATGAGTTTTATGAAAAAATAATGGGTAAAATTCAAAGTGCCAATGGATTTGATGACACCATGAGTTTTACGGTAATGAGTGAAAATATATTAGAAGAACCTTACGCTTCTAATTATGTAAATGTATATGAAAAAGGAGCATTAATAGGAATGTGCATAGATATACTTATGCGCGAAGAAAGTAATGGGAATCGTAGTATATTGTCGTTGATGAAAGAATTATCATTAAAATATGGTAAGAATAAGCCTTTTGAAGATGATAAACTCATTGAAGAAATTACTGCTATGACCTATCCATCGGTTGGTGAATTTCTAAAAACACATGTAGAAGGGAAAACCCCTATTAATTATGAAGAGTTTTTTAATAAAGTAGGGCTAGCCATGAAATTCGAAAAAATCGAAACTAATTATATTCAAAATGCCGGAGCATTGATTGTAGGAGGTAATCAAGATAAAGGAACTATCTTTTTTACAGAATTAGTTTCAGAAAATAGCTTCTGGAAAGAAAATGGAGCAATGCCTAATGATGATATAGTTGAGGTTAACGGTGTCAAACTTACACTGCAAAATGCCAATAAAATACTTGGTGCTACATTTCAGTGGCATGAGGGTGATGATATAGAAGTTAAGTTAAATAGAGCAGGAGAAGAGGTGGTTATTAAAACCAAGGTGGCCAAATCATATACCAAAGGTAAAAAGCTTACAACAACAGATAATCCTTCAGAAAACCAATTAGAACTCAGAAAAGCCTGGTTAAAAGGGTAATTAAGGTTAAAATTATAACAGTGAGATTAGAAATATGATTCTGTATGTGATTAAAAGCTTACAGAATCATACACTAAGACTTTATTCCAAAGATTTTTATTGTTCTCAACAAAATTGGTGTGTACAGGGTCTATTTGATAGTTGTCATGAGCTTCTTTAGATGTAAAAGTGATTACAACACAGTAGGTGTACGAGTCATCAACCACAGGTCTGGTTGCCGTATCGGCAGGAATTCCTATGTGACTGGATGATATAAATTTACATTGTTTAAGTAATGTTGAAACTCCGTCTTCAAACGTTTTTCTATCCTTTAGATTGTCCGGTTTGTTAAGCCAGAAAAATACTGTATGTACAAAGTCTCCTTTTATCTTTTTTGACTGAGAAACCTGCTGATCATCCTGTGCAGATAGAGAAAAGGTAGAAAAGCATATCAGGATTGGTAATAGAAATATTGTGCGTTTCAATGTTTTGGTTTTTAAATTAATATAGATACTAATTAGTTATTTCGATTCTTTATATGGGATATTATTTAGAACATATTGTATTGCCTCAACTCTTGCTTTGGTCTTTCTGTCGGCCTCAATAACAACCCAGGGAGAAAACTCTGTATTTGTATGTTCGAACATTTTGAGTTTGTATTTTGTGTATTCGTCCCATAGCTCCTGGGCTCGTTCATCTACACGTGTCATCTTCCATTTTTTTAGAGGACTTGATTTTATATCCTTAAAGCGACATACTTGTTCTTCTCTGGTAATTGAGAAGTAGAACTTGATAAGATAAGTATCTGATTCTGAAATCATTCTTTCAAATTCGTTTACCTGTCCCATGAATCTTTCATATTGTTGTTGTGTGCAAAAACCATTTACAGGTTCTACTACGGCTCTGTTGTACCAACTACGATCAAAGAAAACAATCTCCCCAGGTTTCGGTAGTTGATTAACATATCTTTGAAAATACCATTGTCCTTCCTCTTCATCTGAAGGTTTAGGCAATGCAACAATACGAAAGTGTCTTGGGTTTATATGTGCAGTAAATCTACGTATGGCACCACCTTTTCCTGCTGCATCTCTACCTTCAAAGAGGATAACAATCTTTTTGCCATTCTTAATTACCCAATTCTGTAGCTGAATAAGTTCTGCCTGAAATTCTTTTAATTCAATTTCATATTTACTCATTCTAAGTGCTTTGTCTATATCAACTTTCTTATCTAAGAAAAGATATTTTAGACCAATAGGTGAATTGAGTATTTTTAAATCCTCTTCAGAGACATTTAGTAGCTTTAATTTTTGTGATGTTTTCATATAATTAAATGTCTATCTGTTCTATATATCTATGATATCTTACAATCACATTAGGATCCGGTAGTAATGTCGTTTTAGCATTAGATTTTCCGACATAATCAAATTGCGAAAGAACATATCTCATGCTTTCGAGACGAGCCACCTTTTTGCTGTTGGTTTTTACAATAATCCAGGGGCTAAAAGTAGTATGGGTCCTAGAGAACATCTGTTCTTTGTATTTGGTGTATGTATTCCAAAGTTGCTGCCCTTTCATATCTACTGGGCTAAATTTCCAGATTTTTAATGGGTTTTCTAACCTTGCATCAAAACGTTCTTTTTGTTCTTCTTTTGATATTGAAAACCAGAACTTGATGACAATGATTCCGTCTTCATAGAGCATATGCTCAAATTCTGGTACTTGTACCATAAATTTGTTGTACTGTTTTTTTGTGCAAAATCCCATTACAGGCTCTACAACAGCTCTGTTATACCAGCTCCTGTCGAAGAAAACAATCTCTCCGGGATTGGGTAATTCTTTAATATATCTTCTAAAATACCATTGCCCTTTTTCTACTTCGGTAGGTTTAGTTAGGGCAACAATTCGCATTGAGCGCGGATTTAAATGCTCGGTAAAACGTTTGATAGAACCACCTTTTCCTGCGGCATCCCTGCCTTCGAATAATACAGCAACTCTTAATCCTTTTTTTGCAATCCACTGCTGAAGATTTACAAGCTCGGTTTGTAGTGACCTAAGTTCATCTTCATATCGAAGTCTTCTAAGGATTCTTGAAATATCAATATTTTTTTGATTAGCGATGCTGATCAAATGCTTTCGCTTCTGTACTTGACTTAATTCTTCAAGTGTAAACATGAATTTGTGTGTTATTATAGTTTGATACTGTTTAAAGATAAAAAGAAAATCGGGTTTATACTACCTTTAAAACAATTCTATAACGTGCTTTTCCATCTTTAAGATGATCCAATGCATCATTCACTTTTTCTAACGGAAATTCTTCGGTTATAGGATAGATCTCATGACGAATACAAAACTCAAGCATTTTACGTGTTAATGCCGGACTGCCTAATGGACTGCCTGATAATGATTTATCTCCGCCAATAAGTCCAAAAGCTGGAATCTGCATAGGCTCTAACACTGCGCCTACATTATGTAATTTACCCTTAGGAGCCAGTACTTTTAGATATCCGGGCCAGTCTAAAGTTACATTGGTGGTATTAAGTATAAAATCTAAGGAGCCATTAATTTCTTTCATTTCAGAAAGATCTCTAGAATTTACTATTCGATGAGCCCCCATTGCTAAGATTTCTTCTTTTTTTGAAGGGCTAGAGCTAAATGCGGTTACTTCACATCCCCATTTATTTAAGAATTTAACAGCCATATGACCTAATCCACCTATACCCACCACACCCACTTTATCTGTGGGTTTAACTCCAGAGGATAGAATTGGATTAAAAACCGTTATCCCACCGCAAAGCAGAGGGCCTGCTTTGCTCATATCAATCCCTTTAGGCAGTAGAGTTGCCCATGACCAATGGCTACGAACATAATCGGCAAAACCACCATGACGCCCAACAATAGTTTCCTCTTTAGTAGGGCATAAATTATGATTTCCACTCATGCATTGATCACAATGCATACAAGATTCTGAAAACCATCCCAAACCAACAAGATCTCCAATTTTGATATTCTTAACGTGTTTACCAGTAGCAACTACTTCACCTACAATTTCATGACCAGGAACCAAAGGATATTGAGTATTTCCCCAATCATTATTAAGCATGCTTAGATCAGAGTGACATATCCCACAATAATGTATTTTAATATCTACTTGTTCTTCGCCTATATCGGATAATTCATACCTAAATGGTTCTAACTGTCCCCCAGCTTCTGTAGCAGCAAATGCATTAATAATTCTCATATGTTTTTATGATTTGTGGTTATTGTTGTAGCGTGATGAAATTACAAAATTTAAACCTTACCTAAAGGGTTTAACAACTACAAATCTGTCATATTCTAACCAATACAACCTACCAGAGCCTTAGCTATGAGGTCTCTGGTAGTTTGAATAAGGTGTGGTATTATAATAGTATCGCTTGAAAAGAGGCCCTTAAAAAGAGTACTAATCTTTCTTTTTTGCTAATTTGATTATGGAATCACAACAGATACAGCATCAACCGTATCAGGGTTTATATTAGGGAATACAGTTCTTCCCAGATCCTGATCTTCATAACTGTTACTATAAAAATTATCGCCATATACTTTAAACCATAAGGTATCACCAGATTCGAAACCTAAGGATCTAAAAAAAGAAATAGAGAACGTTAAATTAGCTGGATTGCCAGTGGTGCCGATAATTGGAGAATGTTCCGAATAGACTTCGCTACTTACATCATCACTTTTATGATAAAAAATTCGCATTCTTTTGACCAATAAATTTTCTGTTGCAGGACGGCTTACGGTAAGCACTATAAAATTACCATTAATAACAGCAGAAGTGTCAATGATTTCGCTGTTCGATATTTGGCCCAGTTTTAATTGATTAGGGATCAATGTAAACTCTCCTATATCCTCATGGTTTACTTCAAAAACTTTATGAACTCCAAAACCTTCTTTCTCAAATACTAATGTGTGTGTTCCATAAGGGACGTTTTTTAATGCGTAGCTTCCATTAGGATCTGTAGTAGCAGTAATTAGGGGATCGCTTCCTTCTATAGTAATTGTCATTCCAGAATTATCGATCATATTTTGATCATCATCATAAAGTTGTATTGATCCGATGATGTCGTTTAATTCATCCACAACTTCATCAACAACTTCGTCCACGACTTCATCAACAACTTCGTCTGAAACTACTTCAAAAGGTACAAATACGATATTGTCATCACTACTGCAATTTGTTAATAATAGACAAGAAAAAAATAAAAGGAAAATAGATGTTGTTTTCATTATATATGTTTTTGTTATACATTTTGCAATTCAATATTTTTGGTATTAAGAATTATGGGCCACAACATTGTAACAGATTAAGAGGGGAGTGAGGTTTTAAAGTAATGAGGTAAAGGTATTGTAATACGATGATGATTGACATGCGTAGTTTTACGTGTTTTTGCAGGGTTTTTATCCTTTCTGCACTTTTTGAAGATGATGTTTTTGTTTTAGTAACATAATACATCATGATATATTAAGTTGTTGTATACCAAATAATCAACAAAACTCGTTATAGATTTGTTAATTACTTTGTAAGAAGGCTGTTTTTATTCTGTAAGTGAAGCCTTATATTAGCAGGCATTCTACCCAAAATTTTATGAGCAAGGAAACCAAATATACCGAAGATAATATACGATCCCTCGATTGGAAAGAGCATATTCGTATGCGACCAGGAATGTATATTGGTAAGTTAGGCGATGGATCATCTGCTGATGACGGAATCTATATTTTACTAAAAGAAGTACTCGACAATTCGATCGATGAATATGTTATGGGTGCTGGTAAAACTATAGAAATTGCTATTCAAGGAGATAAAGTTACAGTTCGTGATTATGGTCGAGGAATTCCCTTAGGTAAGGTGGTTGATGTAGTATCAAAAATGAATACCGGAGGAAAGTATGATTCTAGGGCCTTCAAAAAATCTGTAGGACTTAATGGTGTTGGTACCAAGGCAGTGAATGCATTGTCTAAGTTTTTTAAAGTTGAATCTACCCGAGATGGTAAATCAGCTTCGGCAGAATTCGAAAAAGGAAACCTGACTAATCAAGATGGGCAAGAAGAAACTTCACGTCGTCGTGGAACCAAAGTGTCTTTTGTTCCTGATGAAACGATTTTTAAACATTTTAAATACCGTTCAGAATACGTAGCTAAAATGCTCAAGAACTACGTGTATCTTAATCCGGGATTGACTATCCTTTTTAATGGTGAAAAGTACTTTTCAGAAAATGGTTTAAAAGACTTGCTTTCTGATAATATTAATGATGCCGATAGATTATATGATATAATTCACCTCAAAGGAGATGATATAGAGGTTGCGATTACCCATAGTAAGACTCAATATAGCGAAGAGTATCATTCTTTTGTGAATGGACAGCATACTACCCAGGGAGGGACACACTTAGCCGCTTTTCGTGAGGCTATTGTAAAAACGATTCGCGAGTATTACGGCAAAAACTATGAAGCCAGTGATATTCGTAAATCCATAGTTTCTGCAATAAGTATTAAGGTGATGGAACCCGTTTTTGAGAGTCAAACCAAGACCAAACTGGGATCGACCGATATGGGTGGAGATTTACCAACAGTACGAACGTATATCAACGATTTTGTAAAGACAAAACTGGATAATTTCTTACATAAGAATCCAACGACTACAGAGAGCTTACAGCGTAAAATATTACAGGCAGAGCGCGAACGTAAGGATTTGTCTGGAATACGTAAGTTGGCTCGTGAACGGGCAAAGAAAGCAAGTTTACACAATAAAAAACTTAGAGATTGTAGAGTGCATCTTACCGATAGTAAAAAGGATCGTAATCTTGAGAGTACATTATTTATTACCGAGGGAGATTCTGCAAGTGGATCGATTACCAAATCTCGGGATGTGAATACACAAGCAGTTTTTAGCTTACGCGGAAAACCGTTAAACTGCTATAATATGTCTAAAAAGATTGTATATGAGAATGAAGAATTCAATCTTTTACAAGCAGCATTAAACATTGAAGAATCTCTGGAGGATTTGCGATATAATAATATAGTAATTGCCACTGATGCCGATGTTGATGGAATGCATATTAGATTACTATTAATTACGTTCTTTTTACAATTCTTTCCCGAAGTGATTAAAGAAGGGCATTTGTATATATTACAAACCCCATTATTTAGAGTACGAAATAAGAAAGAAACGATTTATTGTTATTCTGAGCAGGAACGAAGAGATGCTATCCAAAAACTATCAGGAAAACCAGAAATTACCCGATTTAAGGGATTGGGTGAGATCTCACCAGATGAGTTTGTACATTTTATAGGAGAGGATATACGTCTGGATCCCGTAATGTTGGATAAGGATAAATCTATAGAAGAATTATTGTCATTTTATATGGGAAAAAATACTCCACAACGACAAGAGTTTATTATAGATAATCTAAAAGTAGAGTTGGATACAATAGAGGAAGAATTATAAGGAATTACAATTTATGAATTACGAGTTACGAGTACTAAACTCAAGAATACAAGCTTTGATACTTTGGCACTCAGCAACTTTGAAACTTATAAAATAAGCCCCAACAATTATATATGGATTTGGAAAACGAAAACGAAGAACTACATCAAGATTTAACACCAGAAGATCATCAACCGCAGGAAGTGATCACCAAGGTTACCGGAATGTATAAAGATTGGTTTTTGGATTATGCATCTTATGTAATCCTGGAACGAGCAGTACCGGCTATTGAAGATGGACTAAAGCCAGTACAACGCCGTATTCTACATTCTATGAAGGATTTAGACGATGGTCGATATAATAAAGTGGCCAATATTGTTGGTCATACTATGCAGTATCACCCTCATGGTGATGCCAGTATTGCCGATGCCATGGTACAAGTTGGGCAGCGAGAGTTACTCATCGATATGCAGGGTAACTGGGGTAATATCCTTACAGGGGATAGAGCAGCAGCATCAAGATATATCGAAGCACGTTTGTCTAAATTTGCGTTAGATGTAGTATACAATCCTAAGGTAACTGATTGGCAATTATCGTATGACGGCCGTAAAAAGGAACCCATTAACCTTCCGGTTAAATTTCCTTTATTATTAGCACAAGGAGCAGAGGGGATTGCTGTAGGATTGAGTACAAAAATTCTTCCGCACAATTTCATAGAGTTAATAGATGCTTCTATCAAACATTTGAAAGGGAAGGGTTTTACTATTTTACCAGATTTTCCTACATCGGGTATTGCTGATTTTACGAATTATAATGATGGTAACCGAGGAGGAAAGGTAAGAGTTCGAGCAAAGATTTCACAGTTAGATAAAAATACATTGGTGATTAATGAAATACCGTTTTCCACTACCACCACCACATTAATAGATTCTGTCCTTAAAGCTAATGAAAAAGGGAAGATCAAAATCAAAAAAATAGAAGACAATACAGCTGCGGTAGTTGAGATATTAATACATCTTCCTTCTGGTATTTCTCCAGATAAAACTATTGATGCTTTGTATGCATTTACCAATTGCGAAGTGTCTATTTCGCCTTTAGGTTGCATTATTGAAGATAACAAACCTAATTTTATAGGAGTTTCTGAAATGCTACGCCGTTCTACAGATAATACGGTAGAATTGCTTAAAAAGGAACTTGAAATTCAATTAGAAGAGCTTCAGGAACAATGGCATTTTGCCTCCTTAGAAAGAATCTTTATCGAGAATAGGATCTACCGGGATATTGAAGAGGTAGAAACGTGGGAAGGCGTTATTGAAGCTATTGATAAAGGATTGCAGCCTCATATCAAACACTTGAAGAGAGCAGTGACCGAAGAAGATATCGTTCGTTTAACAGAAATCCGAATCAAGCGTATCTCAAAATTTGATATTGATAAAGCGCAACAAAAAATTGAAGCCCTTGAGGCTGATATTGCCCAGGTAAAACATAATCTAGAGCATCTTATCGAGTTTGCAATTGATTATTTTAAAAGATTAAAAAAGACCTACGGTAAAGGAAAAGAACGCAAGACCGAAATAAAAATATTTGATGATATCGAAGCTACTAAAGTAGTTATTCGTAATACCAAGTTGTATGTAAATAGAGAAGAAGGTTTTATTGGTACATCATTGCGTAAAGATGAATATGTTACCGATTGTTCTGATATCGATGATATTATCTGCTTTACTGCCGAAGGAAAAATGATGATTACCAAAGTAGGATCAAAAACATTTATCGGTAAAGATATTATACATGTTGCAATCTTTAAGAAAAAAGATAAACGTACCATCTATAATGTAATTTATCAAGATGGTAAAGGTGGAGCTTCTTATGTGAAAAGATTTGCGGTTACCGGTGTTACCCGTGACAAAGAATATGATCTTGCACAAGGTAAGAAAGGATCCAAAGTGACTTATTTCTCTGCAAATCCAAATGGTGAAGCAGAAGTGATCACTATATTTTTACGCCAGGCTGGAAGTATTAAAAAACTTAAATTTGACCTGGATTTCTCTGATTTATTGATCAAAGGTAGAGGTGTAAAAGGTAATATCGTTACCAAGTATAATATTAAAAGAGTAGAATTAAAAGAACAAGGAGTTTCAACTTTGAAACCTCGAAAAATCTGGTTTGATGATTCTGTACAACGCCTTAATGTAGATGGCAGAGGAGAATTATTAGGGGAGTTTAGAGGAAATGATCGTTTGCTAGTTATTACTCAGAAAGGTATTGCAAAAACGATTATTCCCGAAATGACACTGCATTTTAATTCAGATATGATTGTCCTGGAAAAATGGAAGCCTAAAAAACCTATTTCTGCAATTTATTGGGATGGTGAGAAAGAACGATATTATGTAAAGCGCTTTTTAATCGAAAGCCCAGATCGTGAAGAATTTTTTATAACAGAACACTCTAAATCATTTTTAGAAGTTGTTTCTACAGATCATAGACCAATGGGAGAAATAATCTTTACCAAACTTCGTGGTAAGGATCAGCGTCCAAATGAAGAAATAAATTTTGAAGAATTTATCTCAATTAAAGGAGCTAAAGCTTTAGGAAATCAATTAACGACTCATAAAGTAAAGCAAATCAATTTATTAGATCCTTTGCCTTATGAAGAGCCAGAACCACTTCCTGCCGAAGAAATTGAGGTTATCGAAGAAGAAAATGTTCCTTCGTCAGATTCTGATGAATCGGGGGTAGCAGATACAGATGAAACCGACCAACCAACATTGTTCTAGAAATTACTTTTTAAGATTTTTAATACTGAATATAATACCAGAAAAAAGAAATGATTTAAGTGACAGAATTTATCAAGAAATATATTAATGTAGATCATATTGAAGGTGTTATTTTGTACGCCTTTATTATTGTTTTGATATGTTGGGGTGCTTCTTTGATTTTTAAGTGGTTATTGGTTCTTTTTTTGAATGTAAAACAACAGAGAGGTAGTTATAATGTTACCAGATTAAAGTTTGCCAAAAATTCTATACGATTCTTCTTTTTTATTATTGCTTTTGTTATTATTATGGGTACGGTTCCTTTCTTAAGGAGACAAGCCACGGTAATATTTTCTGGAGCCGGTATACTTGCAGCGATTATAGGTTTTGCAGCTCAGGCAGCTATTTCTAACCTGATTGCTGGTGTCTTTATTGTATTGTTTGAACCATTTAGGATAGGAGATTATATCAAGTTAGATCAAGAACGAGTAGGAATAGTTGTTGATATTACTTTAAGACATACGGTAATTAATACATTCGAAAATAAAAGATTAATTATTCCAAATTCTATTATTAGCACAGAATCTATTCTTAATCACACAATAGAAGATAGTAAAGTGCTTAGTTTTAATAATTTTAAGATAGGATTAAACGCTGATGTTGATTTAGTTAGAGAGATTATTTTGGAAGAAGCTTCAAAACTAGAATATATAGCTGTTTTTGATAATAAAGAGAATAAAAACTCTGAAGTTCGTGTGATAGATGTGCATGAGTCTCATGTGCATGTTCGAGCTTATGTATGGATATCAGAGCCTTTTCAAGAGTTTAAAATGAAATGTAAACTCAAAGAAAGGGTACATAAAAGATTTATCTCCGAAAAAGTGGAAATGCCAATACCTTTACGTAAGATTATCAATTAACAAATACGTTTTCTAAGATTTCTTCACATACTTCGTAAGGATTACGATATGTTGACCATTAACACGACCTTCAATATGCTCTGCATTATCATGTACTAAAGAGATATTTCTTACTGCAGTACCACGTTTGGCAGTAAAATTAGCACCTTTAACATCAAGATCTTTTATTAAAACTACAGAATCCCCGGGGTTTAATGTTGCACCATTTGAATCAACATGTTTTATAGTATTGTTATCTTCTTCGCCTTCTCCTGTAGCTTTAGCCCATGCCAAAGTATCATCATCCAGATATAACATGTCTAATAAATCCTGCGGCCAACCTTCAGAACGTAAACGAGTAAGTATACGCCATGCCATAACCTGAACACCAGGTACTTGACTCCACATACTATCATTAAGACATCGCCAGTGATTAGGATCAATTATTTCAGAGTTTTCAATTTGTTCTTTACAAACAGAGCAGGTTAGAAGACTTGAATCAAGTCCTACATTAGGCGACTTGGGAACATCATATATCGATAAATTTTCAGTAGCTCCACATAATTCACATACCGATCCACTTCGTGTTTGTAGTTCTTTTAGGCTCATTTTAATTGATCTAATTGACAAGTTTATTTTATAATTACAAAAGTGCGATTAAAATTAGAATTATGGTAGTAAGTAGATAATTTATTAGTTTAAGTGTAGCTCCACATTGTGTTTAGCATATCCTCGTATAAACTTTAAATAATTTGACCCCTTATCTTATTTAGATAAGGGGTCAAATGTCTACACTATTTTCGAAATGACAGCAAATTTAGTATAGATCTCTATAGATAATATCTTATGATTTAAGTGTTTGGTGTTTTCTAAAAGCCAACATACTCAACCGAGGTTTCCAATGCTTTAGAAAAGTCGTAGTAATCGCTTAATACATCTTCACTTACATGATCAATAAGTGAATATCCTTCTCTTAGGTAAGCAGATGTATAATCATCAATCCTGTAATTAAGAAGCTTGGCTTCTAGCACATCTCTTTTCCAATTTCTGATTTGTGCTTTGGTCATAGATCCTTTTTGTACTAATTTGTCATGCTCTATAAGTATGGCAGTCAATTCTTTACCTCTCTTAATCATAGACTCATACTCTTTCATAGAGTAGGTGACATTGTCGACACGTAGTATTGTATTTGTTTGTAACGGTTCTGTTTCATTGATAACAGTATTGTATTCATTTTGCGGTACAAATAGTACTTCTTGAGCATACATTCCTGTTATTGATAGAAAACAGATAATTAATAAATTTTTCTTCATTACCCTTGTTTTTTTAGTTGTTAGATGTAATGTGAATAACATAATTCGCTTAAACTTCAAGTAATCCAATACATTTTTAAAAAATCACTGTCGATTTTTCGTCAAAACTCGTTTTTGCTCGTTTAATTGTTACTCACTCAATTTTTATTTGGGTTAAACACCTTGCTGTTAAGTGTTTAAAAAATCAATGATATTTAGCTTATTCTATAAACGTAAGTATTATCCTTAAATTGTTTTTAAGAGAAGAGTGTTAAAAAAAATGGGGCATAACATATAATCCTTTTTTGATAAAAATAAGTACCGATATTTTACATGTTTTTAGGATACGCGTCGTTAATGGGATGGTTGGAGAGTTTACCAATACATAGTTTTGATGAAGAATTAACTTGGTAGATCTATCAATTAATAGCACTACGTTGAGCACTGTAAAATTTTTATAGTAATATTAAAGTAAGCTCCCAATTTTACTTATATATGTAAAAACTAGTCCTTTATTTTATTGTATTTTTTCATAATTTCTATGATAGTTTTGGTGGGAATGGATGTTATAGTATGTCCATTATGACCTGTCATAGTCTCTGCAGTAAATAAAGAATTTAGAATAGCTTCTTCTGTGGCTTCTATAGTTGCCAAAAATAACGATGTAGTATCTTGATTTCTTAATACTTTGATAGTATTAAAAGAAGATTCGCTTTTATCCGGAATTAGGTTGTCTTTAGCTGTAGATACTGCAATTACAAAGTCTCCGCTACCATTTGATGCAATTCCACCAGTTTTAGCAAGTCCTAGCATAGCCCTTTTGGCAAGTCTCTCTAAATTTCTGGAATCTAAAGGTGCATCTGTAATTACAACAATCATACAAGAGCCATCACCTTCATAATGACTGTATTTAGGATATCTATCTAATTCTTTGTCGATAGGAACTCCATTTATTTCCAGGACGCCTCCAAAATTAGTTTGTACCAAAACCCCAACAGTATACCCTCCTGTTGATTTTGGCAATACTCTTGAGGCTGTACCTATACCTCCCTTGTAACCAAAACAGATGGTGCCAGTTCCTGCACCAACATTTCCTTCTTTTACAGCGCCACTAGCAGCATTTTTTATAGCATTAAGTACATGTTCTTGTTTAACGTGTCTTCCTCTAATATCATTTAACCAACCATCATTGGTCTCGCCAACAATTGAATTTACAGATTTTACAGATACATTTTCTGGTAAGTCTAATATATAACTTATTAGTGCTTCAGTTGCTACAGGAACACTTAGAGTATTTGTTAGAATGATTGGGGTTTCAATATTACCTAACTCTTTCACTTGGCTATATCCCGCCAATTTACCATAACCATTTCCTATATATATTGCCGCAGGTACTTTATTCTGAAAAATATTTTTTGCATGAGGTAATATTGCTGTTACTCCGGTTCTTATATTATCTCCTTCAATTATAGTAGTATGGCCTACTGTAACCCCTTCGACATCTGTAATTGCATTATTTTCTCCAGGCTTCAAGACCCCTATTTCTATTCCATAATCTCGGGCTCTTTTTTGTTGAGATAACATGTTTGAAGAAGCTAAAACCATTAAGAAAACTCCGAGTTTTTTCATATTTTTTGTGCTTTTATATAATAATGCTATTGGATATTAGAGTAAACCATTTTAGAGATTACACTTCTTTAGTACTTGTCTTGTGTTTTTTACGCAGTTTAAAGTTTAAAAACTCAACTAATAAAGAGAATGCTATTGTAAAGTATAAATATCCTTTAGGTATTGTACCTACTTCACTATCAAATATTTGTAAATGAGCTAAATGAGCAGCTTCTGCGATTAGCATAAAACCAATAAGAATCAAAAATGAAAGACCGAGAATTTGAACCGATGGATGTTTATTCACAAAACGACCTACTGGTGTTGCAAACAACATCATAATCAATACAGACACAACAACAGCAATAATCATTATGAGTAGAGCATCATTTGGATCATCGCTTAAACCATTAGTCATACCAACGGCCGTAAGTATTGAATCAAATGAGAAAACTACATTAATTAATGTGATTTGCACAATTGCATTAGACAAAGAAGATGAGCTTTTGGCTTGTATTTCTTTTTCTTCCTCTCCTTTTTCCTCGACTTTTTCATGTATTTCATGTACACTCTTATATAATAAGAAAATTCCGCCGCCAAATAGAATTAATGCCTGGCCACTAATACCTACTTCTAGCCAGGGTAAATTAATATGCCAAAAAGGAGCCTCCATTGCTACCAATAATGAAATACCAAATAATAAAACAATTCGCATAACCATGGCAAGTACCAAACCAATATTAGTGGCTTTTTTTTGTTGTTTTTCTGGTAGTTTACTAGCTGCTATTGAAATAAAGATAATATTATCAATACCTAGTACAATTTCTAAAAAAGTCAGGGTTAATAAAGCAACCCAGGCGTCTGCCGATGCGAAAATTTCGAACATTATTTTATTTTTTTTGCGGTTCCACGTTGTTTATTTGCTGCACCTACTAATCCATACTCAAAGGTATAGGTGTTTTTATCTGTAGTTAAGATTTTCATGTGTATAGCTTTTTGCTCAGCCATATTTTTCGGATGTATTTTTTGTACAATGTATTCGCAATCATTTATCCAACGAATACTGGAAGTATCACTTTTTCCTCTAAAATAATCTATTTCTATCGATTCGGTTCTAATAAATTTGGTTTTGGCAAGCTCACCGTCGAGATACGTTTCAAATTCAAAAGTTCCTATATGAAAATTATCACAATCACGACTTTGCTGATAACAACTCGTAATACATATGGATAAGAAAAATATAAAAGCAATTTGCTTCATCACTATGATTTAAACTAGAAAACGAAAATAAATTTATTTCCAGAAAGTTTATGACCAGGAGTGAAAAAGTTGTTAAGATTTTTTCATTTGATAACTATTAAAAGTTCCGTCTACATAAAAAATAACAATACGATCAATTTTATCATCGGTAGAAATTGATGGTGAGATTTTTTCTATAGAAGGTGTCTCTTGCTTAATAATTTCTTTTTCAGGAATTGATTGTGAAAATAAATCATTATCTGTTTTTGCAATAGAAGTAGGTGATTGATTTGAGTTAGCAATATGTTCTTCTGGTTTAGAAATTTTTTCTTCAACTTTAGGAGTATCTGATTTTGGAAATGTACCTTTTCCATATAGCAGCCATTGCAAATCTACATCTGTATACGCCTCGGTAATCTTCATTACAAAATCTAAACTTGGTTTATTTCGACCACTCAGAATATGAGAAATAGAGGATCGACCCACGCCCATGTAATCTGCAAACGATGAAGCAGACACAGCATAGTAATCCATTATTTTTTGTATCCTTTTTCCAAAATCTTTACTATCAACCATGAAGTTACAACTGTAAACTGTTAATGTATTCAAATGTGATTACAAAGGTAAACAAATTAACGATATAACAGTGTTTACATATGTAACATTCGCGAATTCAATAATGAATTAATACTTAATATAACCATCTATAAACATTTGATTTACAATTCGTTGATATTAGACTAATTACCACTCTTAAATACTTGTTAACATTAAGAATACATTTGGAAACGAGTAAGAAATCGACGTTTACTTAAGTAAACAGATCTTCCTAATTAACTTGTTTACATTTGTAATTGCGTACTTGTTACAAATGTAAAATGCCCTGAGGTTTACATATGTAAATAAGATCATGTTTGCTATGATTCTTCAAGAAACTGTAGTAATTTCGTTCTTTATAATTCTCTAATATGGATATTAATACATTACAAAAATGGTTTACTACCTATAAGGAACCTTCCTTGTTTGGGCGGTATATTTTTCTTGACCATATTACTCCTCTTCTAGATGTATTATCTTCTAAAGTCGAAATTAAGCAAATAGGAACTTCAGAAAATAATGAACCTATTCATCTTATAAAAATTGGAAACGGATCAAAGAAACTTCTATTTTGGTCACAGATGCATGGTAATGAAAGTACAACGACAAAAGCTCTTTTCGACCTTATCAACCTTCTTACCGATTCGACCAATACTATAAGTACCGATGTTTTAAAAGAATGTTCTTTATATATAGTTCCTATTCTTAGTCCAGATGGAGCTAAACTATATACAAGACTTAATTATAATAAAGTAGACCTTAATAGAGATGCGCAAACTAAAACACAAAGAGAAAGCGTTGTTTTAAGTGATCTGATAAAGTCATTACAACCTGATTTTGCTTTTAATTTGCATGGACAAAGAACAATTTTTAGTGCGGGAGAGACTAATTATCCGGCTACAGTGTCTTTTTTATCTCCGGCAGGTGATCAAGAACGATCTGTTACTCCTAGTCGAAAAGTAGCCATGGAAATTATTGCTAACATGAACGTTATGCTTCAGAAACTAATCCCTAACCAGGTTGGTCGTTATGATGATGGGTTTAACATCAATTGTGTTGGAGATACGCTAGAAAACAAAGGGATTCCGACCATTTTATTTGAAGCAGGACATTATCCAGATGATTATGATCGTGAGATGACCAGAAAATATATCTTCTATTCTTTGGTTACTTCAATTCAATATATAACAAAAACCAAAATTACAGGAGAAGGGTACAAGGATTACTTTTTAATTCCTGAAAATGCAAAATGCTTTTATGACATTATTATCAGAGATGTAATTTTAGACGGAAAAAATGTTGATATAGCAGTTCAATACACTGAAATATTAGCAGGAAACAATGTGAAATTCGTACCGAAAATTGTTAAAATTGATGATTTGCAAAATTTTTATGCACATAAAGAAATTATTGGCAAAAAAAGAGCAATATACCACGAAAACGTTACAGTAGAGATAGTTCCAGAGGGAGAGTTGTTAAATTTCCTTTTAGATTCTGAATTATTCTCAATAGAATCGATAAAAAGATGAAATAAAATGTGTGAAAACTGTATTTTTCTGTTATTTTTGCAATGTAAATAATCGGGAAAATAATACGAATTACTATGGCAAAATTTAAATTAGACGAAGTTGACCACCAAATCTTGGATATGTTGATTGAAAATACTCGTACTCCTTTTACGGATATTGCAAAAAAATTATTGATTTCTGCAGGTACCGTTCATGTACGCGTTAAAAAAATGGAAGAAGCTGGTATTATAGAAGGTTCTTCATTAACATTAGATTACAGAAAATTAGGATATTCATTTATTGCATATGTAGGTATCTATCTTCAGAACACATCACAAACCAAATTTGTGTTACAAAGAATTAATGAAATACCTTTTGTTACTGTTGCACATATCACTACAGGAAAGTTTAATATATTTTGTAAAGTTAGGGCGAGAGATACAAACCATGCTAAGGATATCATATTTATGCTTGATGATATTGATGGTGTGTACCGTACCGAGACTATGATTTCATTAGAAGAAAGTATTAATGATAAAAAACGTTTAATGCATTCTATTTTTCAGGAAATGTAAAGGGTATTTTATCTTATATAATATAAAGCCCTTTAGGAAAAACCTTAAGGGCTTTTTTATTTAAAAAAAATCTTGCAATTAGAGTTGTATTGACCATACTTCTTAAGCTTGCAAAGATGTCTATTAACCATTAACTAGTATTACCACCACAAAATGGCTAGAAAACCAAAAATTGAACGTTTTAATGAAAATGTTCTGGCAAAGTACCAGATATACAATAGTATATTAATCACGTTGCCTTTCGATACTGTAACCAATACAGGAGTTTTATTACCACTTTTTAAAGAAGTGTGCGAAAAAGGATACGAACAACACAAGAATCCTACAGAAATTGTAGAGAGCTTTTTTAATCTGTATCAAGACAATCCTTCAGAAAAGGATATGCATGATTTATTGTTTAGGTTTATTCAATATATCGAGCGCCAAGTAGTATTGTTTGATGCGATTGAAGATGCTGCTTTTCCTGTTGTTCATAATATGGATGGTCGTGGTACACTAAGAAGTATTAAAGAAGAAGCTAAAGCCAAAGGGCAACTAGAAGAACTTAAGGAGTATTTGAGACGTTTTAAGATTCGTCCGACCTTAACAGCGCATCCTACTCAGTTTTATCCTGGGACAGTATTGGGGATTATTCATGATTTGGATGATGCAATACAACAAAATGATTTGTCAGAAATCAAAAAGTTATTGGCTCAGTTGGGTAAGACGGCATTCTTTAAAAAAGAAAAACCAAGCCCATATGACGAAGCAGTAAGCTTAATCTGGTATTTAGAGAATGTGTTTTATCACTCTGCAAGTAAAATCTATAACTATGTCCAGCAAAATATTTTTGAAGGAGAGGATCTAGACAATGATTTGATCAATTTAGGCTTTTGGCCTGGAGGAGATCGTGATGGAAACCCGTTTGTAACCACAGAAACAACGCTTAAAGTAGCAAAACGACTGCGTAAAACGATTTTAATTAATTACTATCGTGATATTAGAGAGCTAAAACGTAGAATTACTTTTGGTAATCTTCAGGATAAAATTACAATTCTGGAAAACGCATTATATGAAAACTTCTATTATGCAAAAACAGCAGAACCGCTATCGGTAGAAACTTTGATGAATGGATTGTTAGAAATTAGAGAAGAATTAATTTCTGAACATCAATCTTTGTTTCTTGAAGACCTTCAGGATTTAATCAATAAAGTGAAGATCTTTGGATTTCATTTTGGTACACTAGATATTAGACAAGATTCAAGAGTTCATCATACAGTACTTACCAAAATAGTTGCTAAAACCAATGAATTAGGTCTGGGTATTTTTCCAGATGATTATATGTCGCTGTCCGACGAAGATCAAATTAACGTACTGTCTAATCTAACCGGAAAGATAGACCCTTCTATTTTTGATGAAGATATAGCACGTGCGACTTTAGAGTCTATTTATGCTATTAAGACCATTCAGCTCAAAAATGGAGAACGCGCAGCAAACCGATATATCATAAGTAATAATGGAAATGAGCTTAACGTCATGGAAACCTTTGCGATGATAAGGCTTTGTGATTGGGAGTTTCCAACGGTAGATGTGATTCCTTTGTTTGAAACAGTTCCTGATTTACAGGTTGCTCATACCGTTATGGAATCATTGTATAGTAACCCCGTGTACATGGATCATCTCAAACGTCGAGGAATGAAACAAACCATTATGCTTGGGTTCTCTGACGGAACAAAAGATGGTGGATACCTTATGGCAAATTGGGGAATTTTTAAAGCAAAAGAAGCGTTAACAGAGATTTCTAGAAAATATGATGTAAAAGTGGTGTTCTTTGATGGGCGTGGGGGACCACCAGCCAGAGGAGGAGGAAATACAAATCAATTCTACGCATCACTTGGACCAACCGTCGAAGATGAAGAAATCCAATTAACTGTACAAGGGCAAACCATTAGTTCTAATTTTGGAACCCTAAACTCTTGTCAATATAACCTGGAGCAATTACTGGGAGCCGGTGTAGAAAATGAATTAACCGATAACGAAAGTAATCTCTTCTCTGTAGAGAATAAGGAAACGATGCAAGAACTTGCAGATATTAGTTATCAAACCTATGTAGACTTTAAAAATCATCCAAAATTTCTTCCGTATTTAGAACACATGAGTACTTTGAAATACTACGGAATGGCCAATATTGGAAGTAGACCCTCTAAGCGAAGTAAAAGTACAACTCTTGATTTCAATGATTTACGAGCAATACCATTTGTAGGTAGCTGGAGTCAATTGAAACAGAATGTCCCCGGATTTTATGGGGTAGGTACAGCATTAAAAACCTATGAAGATCGTGGGGAGTTCGAAAAAATCATGTCACTTTATAAAGATTCTGCTTTCTTTAGAACCTTGATCGGTAATAGTATGATGAGTCTTACCAAATCGTTTTTTGCGTTAACAGCATATATGAAAGAAGATCCCGAGTACGGAGCTTTTTGGGATATCATTCATGATGAATATATGTTGACCAAGCGATTATTGTTTAAGTTAACCGGCTATTCAGAATTAATGCAAAACGAACCTGCAGGAAAGGCATCTATTGATATCAGAGAAAATATTGTGTTGCCATTATTAACCATACAGCAATATGCTCTCAAGAAAATACAGGAACTAAGTAGATCTCAAAAAACGGATCCTAAGGACATCGCAATTTATGAGAAAATGGTGACTCGTTCTTTATTTGGTAATATCAATGCAAGTCGTAATTCGGCATAATGTTTAAAGTACTGTTAAGAATGTTATCTAATGAGGTGGGAATTACTAAATTTCTACCTCATTTTGGTTTTATAACCTGAGTTCGATGTAAGAAAATTTACGTCAGTCTGAGTGATTTTCGATAGAAAATTGTATCGAAGACAAGTAAGTTTTCAATCAAAAGCCTTGTCATCCTGAGCTTGTCGAAGGGTCGATACAATTTTTCTTCTGTTACCTCGAGCGTTGTCGAGAGGTCACTATGAAAAATCACTCAATTTGACGGCTTTTTTATTCAATCCCTTACATCGAACTCAGATTTCTATTAACTGTCATTCCGGCCTGGACCGGAATCTATAAAATTTCAACTATGTTATCTCAAGTAAAGGAAGGAGAATTTAATCCGTATTATGGTACTTATATTTCTAAAGCAGAGCATTCTGATATTGTAGAAGGATTGCAAAACAGTAAAAAGGAGTTTGTAGATTTTGTAAA
The DNA here is from genome assembly GCA_947503835.1 of uncultured Aquimarina sp. GTDB lineage: Bacteria > Bacteroidota > Bacteroidia > Flavobacteriales > Flavobacteriaceae > Aquimarina. The sequence continues at coordinate 245,834 of CANNFM010000002.1, read as the reverse complement.
TTCAATTCCAACAGAAAAACTAACCTATGCCTATGCAGAAAGGAAGTGGACTATCAACGAAGTATTGCAACACTTAATTGATACCGAACGAATCTTTGCTTACCGCGCTTTACGTTTTGCCAGAAATGATCAAACACCAATTTTAGGGTTTGAACAAGATGATTACGTGCCAAATTCTAATGCTAATGCATATAGTAAAGAAGAAATGATTACCGATTTTGAAGCAGTACGAAGTAGCTCGATCACACTGTTTAAAAGTTTTACAGACGAAATGATGCTTAGAATAGGAGAGGCTAGTGGTAGCCCAATGAGTACTCGGGCAGTTGGATATATACTTGCCGGGCATCAGAAACATCATTTTAATGTTATCCAAGAAAGGTATTTATAACGTTTTGATTTTCAATTTTTGTAGAGAACGTTAACTTTTTTGTCAAGAGCGTTGTGCACATTGTCAAGAGCGTTGTGCACATTGTCAAGAGTGTCTTCCGTGTTGTCAAAAGCGTCAACCAAGTCATCAATAGTAGTAATGGTTTAATTAAGAGTAAAGAATAATACAATGACTAAAGAAGAAGTAGCAAGAAATTATCTTTTGCATTTAGAAAAAGGTGAAATGAACAAAGTAGTAGATTTGTTTTCTAAAGACGGAATTGTTGTGTCTCCTTTGTATGGAGTCAAACCAGCAAAAGAATTCTATACTAGTTTGGCGGCAGATACAAACAACTCGATATTAAAGTTTGATGGTTTATTTTTTGAAAAAGATGCTAATCGAATCTCCTTACTTTTTGATTACCACTGGGTATTAAAAAATGGAGAAGAGGTAGCATTTAAAGTTGTTGATATTGTCGAATTTAATTCTGAAAATAAAATCAATAAACTAACCATACTATACGACACGGTTAAGAGCAGAGCTGTTTTAAATAGTGTACATGCGAAATAGCTATATTATAAGGCGTATGTATCTTCTCTTAGCATATTAGAGAGATAATCGGTAAAATTAAAGGTGTTGTTGCTATTAATCCCGGCAGTTTGTCCTACCCATGTTTCTAAATTACCTGTATTGTTTACTCTGTGGATAGCCCTGGGAAAGTTGCTATCTAGTTTAGTGTCAAATGCATCAACCACGAAAATATTAATATTAAGGTCTCGAGCAACTTCTTTATCTACCTCAGATGCAGTTTCAATATTAATTTCATAGAAATTAATAGTTCTTGGATGTCCATGCACTTCGGCTAATAACATCAACCCCTCGGCTATTCTTGGAGCACTTATCTTTCCTATTTTATAGACTTCTATAATAGATCTTGTTTTAAATATGCGATTTGGGCTAAATTCTCGTTTAGCAAAAACTTGACCAGTGTTTACATCTAACACTATATACAATTGATGTTCTAAGCCTTCTAGAGCTGTATCCTCACCAAGCAATTGAATTTCTTTTTGTATTTGATTCTCGTCAAAAACTATTATAAAACTATTCTTATGAAGCTCTTTTATTCCGTCTCTAGATCTTGGTCCTCCTTTTTCCTTTAGAACAAAATCCCATTCTCTTTTATCGATCACTCTTAAATTATTAGTAGTCGCTCTATCTCTTCCTAATATCTTTCCGGTTAACCTGTCGATATAATAGTCACCGTGTTTGCTTTCTTGAAAAGTAGTTACATATTGAAGGTTAAATTTTGAAGAAAGAATGTTGGTGATATGATGTATAGTAACTCCGGCTATTTCATTGGTTTTAGTATGAAAAGAGTATAAATCATCTGTAGAATTAACAAATAGGATACATGCCAGTAGTATTTTCAAAAATGAGATATTCATAAAAAGTAATTGTGACTGAATCTGGTTTATTTTCTTTTGATCATAACAATCAATATAAATTTATGAAAAAAATCCAACACACGATTATCTAACTATAGAACAGCTTTTAAAGATTTAATATCTAATTCATGACCTCCAGGATGGGTTCTAAATTCAATCTGAGGTAGTATTTGTTGCACTCGTATTTTTTCGGCTTCTACTTTATCGATTTCAAAATAAGGATCTTTTTCTCCTACAATATGGGTGATTTTGGTTGTGTTGGTTAAAAAAGTAAAATCTTCTTTATGCAATTCTTTTGGGAAACCTCCCGATATTAGTATAAAATCTTCACAATTAATTTTTCGGCTAGCCACCCATCGACTGGCGATACTCACCCCTTGAGAATATCCTAAAACTATAAATCGTGTGTTACTAGGGATTTTTTCTGCTTCAATTATAGCATCAATGTAATTCAATACATTTTCGGTTTCTGTTTTTGTGTTTTCCTTGGTTAGCCAACTAGATCCAACCCTTCGGTAATCTTCTCCTTTGTAATATTTCGAAGGTGCCTGTGGAGCTATAAAATAGTTTTCTTCCGCATTCAAGCTTTCAAATAATCGAATAAAATAACGACTTAGATACCCGATGCCATGAAAAACTAACCATACGTTTTTTGTGTTTTCGGTTAAGTGGTTTAGGGTAGAGTAGGAATTAGAAGCTTGATAGGCTACTTTTTTTTCTTCAGAATTCATAGATGTATGATAAGGTGTGTGTTTTAGTTAAGATCAAACCATTGGTTAACAATTGGCCACAAGATATCTTGATTTTTCTTTCTAAAAAAATCAAAATGCCCAATAGATTTTAGATTAAAATCAGATGGGGTAAGATGTTTTCTGGTTACATCTGCATTACAATACACTCTATTTCCTAAAATGTCGACCGATTTTTTGGGAGCAAACAAATCGTCTTCAATACTCACTAATAACATAGGTTCTTTGATATCTTGATAATGAGTGAGTGACTTACTCTTGGCTAAATGCAACATAGAATCAGGATGTAATAAATAGGTAGCCCAGTCCTTAACAGCTTTTGTTGTTAAAGGTTTTCCTAATCCAAACCAACCAGATGGGTAATAATCCAAAAGAGAAGTGGTGATAGGTACAAAAAACTTGAAATTTAGATAGATAAGCAACTGCATTCTTAATTTGAAATGCTTATAAAACCCAAATTGAGAAGCAATCGTAAGGTATTTATCATAATACTGGTATGCATCGCTAAAACCAAGACTATTTCCTCCGTAACTATGACCAATCATATATTGCTTATTGTTAGGAAATTCTTCTTTTGCATGTTTTGAGACTGCTTTAAAATCTGAAGCCCATGAGAAAAATCCATATGCTTTTAGGGATTGAATACTTTTTGACATAGAGCTCCCGATACCACGATAATCAAAAGTAAAGACATTACAGCCTTTATTGGCCAGGTATTCGGCTAAGCTGAAATAAAATTTCTGTGGAACAGCTACAGCTGGGGCAAAGACGATAGTTTTGTTATTTGGTCTTAGAGGTGTAAATTCATGAACCGAAATCGGATATTTATCAAAGGAGTGAACAGTGTATGATTCCATTTTTTTATTGTATTTGTATTTTAACCTGAGCGTCAAAAAAGGATATTATCCTACTGAAGTATTCATCTCGATGAGGAGATTTTGGTATTTGCGCATGTTTTGCGTTAGAAATAATGTGAACATCCGATGGGACCGGTATGGCTTTACTGAAAAGCTCTCCGGCATTATTTTTTATAAATTCATCATTTTCAAGGTAAATAAAAAGAACATTTTTAAGGCTATGAGCCTCTTTGATTCTATCGATCATACGAATCTTCTTTTTAAGCCTTGGATTTAGAAATCCCATGATCTTTAAAATGTTGTTGGCTAAAGGAAATTTTACCCAAAACTCTTCAAGAGTGTTTGCTGCACTTTCTACAATGGCAAATTCATAATTATGATCCTCTGCAAAAGCTATCGTTGCCCACTGTCCTCCAAGCGATATGCCTAAATAACCTAACGGGACATTAGGGAATATTTCTTTAGCTACTTTTCCGGCAGAAATAATATCCTTATGATAGAAAAAATTTCCAACCTCGCTTTCTCCAAATCCATTGATATCAAAAACCAAAACATTATAACCGTTGTCTCTAAGGATATCGGTATATCCATTTTTTAAATAATATCCTTTGGCTTCTTTTCCCATGGGATGCCCTAAAACAATAGTTGCTTTGGTACTATCTAATTTAGAGCTTGCATGTAACCCTTTTAGTACCGCTTCAGAATCACTATTAAAAGATATGGCAGTCCAATCGTTTTGAGAAACTGAAGGTAATGGGTTTTTCCATTCGACCATAAATCTTCCAAAAAATGGTTTTTTCATGAGTTTATAATATGTTTTCATGATTTAAGTAGTATTATTTTTTCCATTCTAGCAATGGCATTGTTTATATATTTAGGATCCTCGTAGATTTGTGTCAATAAAATACCACCCTCTATATCCTGTACCATTTGTTCTGCAAGTGATAATGCTTTTTCTGAAGCGTAATTTGGTGCTAACAATAGTTGAAACCCTAAAATAAAATCCTGAAAGAATAACTGTATATCTTTTTTATACGTAGGATCTAAATGAATGGTTTCTAAAGCGGTGTTGGCCATTATACAACCACCATCAGATACTTTGAATATTTTATCAAGTAATTGTTTCATTTTTATAACCTTCTCTTTAAGATCTAGTGTTGGGTTTTCGATAATCCTGAAGAGATTGTAATTAAAATAACTATGAACATTGACTAGTACTTCTTTGATTAACGCTTCTTTATTGCTGAAGTAATAATAAAAGTGAGATTTCTGAATACCACAAGCTTTTGCTAATTCACTCATACTGCTATTTTGAACCCCCCGTGTTCTTAGAATAGGGATAACCTTACTAAGCACTTCTTCTTTGGATGTTTTTATTTTAGGCATATTTTATTGAACGTTCGTTAAAATAATAAATAAATATAGTTAGAATTTTTAAATGCCATTGTTTATTTTTACTTAAAATTTAAAAAATATAAATGCATCCAAACGAAAAAGAAATATTAGAGCAGTGTGAAAAAATGTGTCCGAACACGCTTTTAGAAACCTTAGAAATATCTTTTTCTGAAGTGGGAGAAGATTATTTGGTAGCCAAAATGCCGGTAACACCAAAAGTACATCAACCCGATGGAGTGTTGCATGGCGGAGCAATGGTCGCATTAGCCGAAAGTGTTGGTAGTGCAGCATCTTATGTGTTTCTTAATTCTAAAGACTTTTTTATAAGAGGTATAGAAATTTCGGCAAATCATGTAAAAAGCGTTAAAGAAGGATATGTATTTGCTAAGGCAGAAGTTGTACATAAAGGAAGAACAACTCAGCTTTGGGATATTAAAATACGCGATGAAGAAGAAAATTTAATCTCGATAGTTAAGCTAACGACGATTGCACTTCCTAAAACAAAATAGTATGAATGAGAGCGATGTTTATGCTAAAATTCAAGAACAATTAGATCGAAAATTACCCTTTGTTATTTATAATAAGCCAGATTCTGATATCCTAACCGTGTTTTCTCAGGATGATGATAGGATATATGAGATTGAAAAATATTCTAATTCAGGCTTTATTTTTGCACCCTTCGACAGTTCTAAAAAAGCGATACTTTTTCCTTTTAATCAAAGTACGTATTATAATACTTCAATTTTGCATCAAGATAGTGTTACACAAGAGCAAAGCATAAATATTCCTGAAACAATAGAAGACTCTATTGAGAAAAACAGGCATCTTGAACTTGTAAAATCAGGAGTAAAGGCTATAGCGTCGGGAGGTATAAAAAAGGTAGTGTTATCTCGTAAAGAAATAATAACAAGTGATGTAGCTTTTGATCCGTTAACAATGTTTCAACGATTAATAAAAAAGTACTCCAAGGCTTTTGTGTACCTGTGGTTTCATCCAAGAGTTGGTATGTGGCTAGGAGCTACTCCTGAAACATTATTGCAAAGCAAGGGTGATACATTTTACACCATGGCACTTGCTGGCACACAGCCCTACAGGTCTGATAACATAACGGTCTGGGAAGATAAAGAAGTTGAAGAACAAGAAATGGTAACTGATTTTATTCTAAAAGAATTATCCCCGGTTGCAAATGATATAGTTTCTTCAAAAACATACACACATCGTGCAGGAACCTTATTGCATTTAAGGACAGATATTAAAGGGAAATTAAATTCTTACCCATCAGGAATAGAAGATGTAGTTGAGATTTTACATCCAACTCCCGCTGTTTGTGGAGTTCCCAAAAGTGAATCAAAATCATTTATCTTAAAACATGAAGGGTACGATCGTAAGTTTTATACTGGCTTTTTAGGAGAACTAAACATACAGAATGATAAAGGAGTAGCATCTAATTTATTTGTGAACTTACGTTGTATGGAGTTAAAGGGAAAAGAGGCTAGTCTTTATATAGGTGGTGGTATTACTAAAGATTCTGATCCAGAGAAAGAGTGGGAAGAAACGGTAAGAAAAACTGCAACAATGAAAAATGTTTTATTTTAATTTACTCTCAAAACGTTGTGGTAAATTGAGTTGATATTGTAATTTAGCTACTCGAATGAAGAAACGTTTATATTCCAAAATTCCTTTAGCGCAAACTATGGTTACCTTATGCGAAGCAAAAGGTATTCATCATATTGTTATATCACCCGGATCTCGAAATGCTCCTCTTACTATTGGCTTTAGTGAGCATCCAGAAATGAATTGTTATAGTATAGTCGATGAGCGATGTGCTGCATTTTTCGCTTTAGGAATTGCTCAACAGATCCAAAAACCAGTAGCACTTGTATGTACATCTGGTAGTGCTTTATTGAATTATTACCCTGCAATCTCTGAAGCTTTTTATAGCGATATTCCACTGGTAGTCATAAGTGCAGATCGACCGATAGAAAGAATTGATATTGGTGACGGGCAAACTATACGTCAAAAAAATGTGTTCGAAAATCATATTCTATATTCAGCTAATTTATATTCTGAGGTTGTAGCGCAAACAGAAATACAAGACCTGAAAGTTCGTCAGAAACTTAGAGAAGCCCAAAAGCATAATGAGAGAGAGATTAATCTAGCACTTAATAAAGCCATAGAAAAAAAAGGCCCGGTGCATATTAATGTTCCTTTTTATGAACCCTTGTACGATAAAATAGAACTGCCAACAGTTTTTCCTAAAAATATACCTCTAGAATATCCGCAGTACACTATTTCTGATGATTTACAATCAGAGATGGTCAAAGAATGGAATCATGCAAAACGTAAAATGGTACTGATTGGAGTTAATTTTCCGGGAAAAATAGATCAACACTGGATAGACCATTTTGCCAATGATCCTTCTGTTTTGGTACTTACCGAAACGACATCAAATATCCATCATTCATCACATATAAATTGTATAGATCAATTAATTACTTCATTAACCAAAGAAGAGTTTAAAAGTTTACAACCCGATATTCTTTTGACTATTGGGGGCATGGTAGTTTCTAAAAGAATCAAATCGTTTTTACGAGAATATCAACCTCAATCTCATTGGCATGTAGATGAGAAAAAAGCATTTGACACCTATTTTTGTCTTACAGAACACATACGATTAGATTCAAATGCTTTTTTTTCATGCTTCTTACCGCAAACACATGTTGTAAAAAACAGTTATAAATCTAAGTGGGTTTCAGTAAGAGATCAAAGAAGAAAAAAGCATGTAGCATATCTTCAGCAAGCATCTTTTACAGATCTAAAAGTATTTGAAGCCCTATTTAATAGTATTCCCGATGAACAAATGATACAATTGAGTAATAGCTCAACAGTTAGGTATGCACAATTGTTTTCATTAAACCCTACGTATCAGGTTTTTTGTAACCGGGGTACTAGTGGTATAGATGGAAGTACTTCTACGGCCATAGGGGCAGCATTGGTATCTAATGCGCCTACTACTTTAATAACAGGAGATCTTAGTTTTTTTTATGATAGTAATGGATTATGGAATAATTATATTCCTTCAAACTTCAAAATTATCTTAATAAATAATGGTGGAGGAGGGATTTTTAGAATTTTACCAAGAAAAGAAGAAAGCGATAACTTTAGTCAATTTTTTGAAACGACTCACAACCTTACTGCTAAACAATTATGCGAAATGCATGGTTTTATATATGACTCAGCGAATACTTTAGAGGAAGTACATACTTCGATTCAAGAAATGTATTTTCAAGAAGGTTCTCGCCAGTTGTTAGAGATTTTTACCCCTAGAATAGAAAACGATAGTACTTTAATCGGTTATTTTAAGTATTTCGTCTAAAATGGCTCTCAGAAAACAATTTTTCAACTTAAAATTCCATTATAAATACTCTATATTTGAGAAACAATTGAAATTAACTAAACCTAAAACATTATCATCTTATGAGTAAAAGAGACGAATTAATAACTAAGTATGCTTCTGATATTAAAGATAAAATTGGTCAGACACCGGATATGGACCTTCTAACTAAGGTTACTATTGGATGTGGACCTTCAATTTATAATGCTGATGCTGCTACTGTGTCTGGAAGTGATCAAAAAGAACTAGATACGGTTAAGAAAAACTTTCTAATCAAAAAATTAGGCCTTTCTGATGGACCAAAATTAGACGAAGCCATTGCTTCTGTAGTTGAGAAATATGGTAAATCAAACCGTAATAAATATAGAGCTGTTGTTTATTATCTTCTAACAAAGCATTTCGGAAAAGAATCTGTTTATAAATAAAACAAGAGTTTTTAGATAACAAAAAAGGCGTTCATTAAGAACGCCTTTTTTGTTTTAATCGGTTAAAGAGAAGATTAAAAAAGTATCTTTGCAAAAAAAAGAAGACATGCTTAAGCTTGGGGAATATAATACCTTAGAAGTTGTACGAGAACGAGATCAGGGAGTTTATCTTTGTGATGATCAAGGCGAAGAAGTTTTATTACCTAATAAATACGTTCCAGAGCAATTTATGATACGAGATATGCTAAAGGTATTTGTGTATTTAGATAGCTCAGAACGAATTGTAGCAACTACTTTAGAGCCTTACGCAACTGTAAAATCATTTGCATATTTAAAATGTACCAACGTATCAGAAATAGGTGCTTTTTTGGATTGGGGTTTAGAAAAAGACCTTTTTGTTCCTTTTAAAGAACAAGCATCAAAAATGCGAAAAGGTAGCTGGTACCTTGTTTATGTGTATCTTGATGAAGAGACCAATCGATTAGTTGCTTCGAGTAAAACCAATGCTTTTTTAGATAATTCACTGGTTTTATTATCTCCTTATGATGAAGTAGATCTTATTGCTTCTCATCCTTCTCCACAAGGTTGGAATGTGATTGTCAATCAGAAGCATCTGGGATTAGTATATGCAGATGAAATATTTCAGAAAATTAATCCTGGTGATCAGATCAAGGGGTATGTTAAAAAAGTACGCCCCGACGGTAAAATAGACCTAACACTTCAGCAACACGGTTATAGAGGGATAGAACCCAATGCAGAACAGATACTTAGAGAATTAAAAGCCAGTGGAGGTTTTGTTGACCTAAATGATAAATCTGACCCCAAAGATATTGAAGCCGTTTTTCAATTAAGTAAAAAAAGTTTTAAAAAGGCTATTGGCTCTTTGTATAAAGCACGTAAAATTACTATTGAAAAAGATGGAATAAGGCTGGTGGAGTAGGCAATAAATGGAAGTGAAATTTGTTTAGTACTCAGGGAGAAAATTTCTTAATAAATTATTTTATTAAATTTAAGCCTCAAACTAAATAATTTCAACAACTTAACCTTTCATTCTATAATGGTAACACTATGCAAAAAAATTACAGAATCTAAGTGGTTTCAGAACTTTATCATTGCAGTTATTATTCTTGCAGGAGTTTTAGTAGGGATACAAACGTATGGTGAAAAAGTAATTCATTGGGCTCCTGTAATCGATAAACTTGATTGGATTATCCTCATCATTTTTACCATTGAGGTTATTATAAAAATTACCGCAGAAGGAAACCAACCGCAAAATTACTTTAAAGACACCTGGAATTTATTTGATTTCTTTATTGTTGCAGCATGTTTTGCAGGTCCTTTTCTTGGGGATAATGCCGAGTTTCTTCCGGTTTTACGATTAATTCGTATTCTTAGGGTTTTTAAATTAGTAACCGCACTTCCCGAGTTACAGCTTATCGTTGGAGCACTTTTACGAAGCATCCCATCTATGGCATATATTAGTTTATTGTTAGGCTTGTTGTTTTATATTTATGGAGCAATGGCCGTATTTTTGTTTGGAGAGAATGACCCAATTCATTTTGAAAATCTTCAAAGAGGAATACTATCACTGTTTAGAGTAATTACCCTTGAAGATTGGACCGATATCATGTATATAAATATGTATGGATGTGAAAACTATGGTTATGGCGGCGGTAATCAAGCGTTATGTACTAACTCTTATGGCTCTCCTATATTGGCATCGATGTTCTTTGTTTCTTTTGTGTTGATAGGTACAATGATTGTTCTTAATTTATTTATTGGTGTGATTATGAACGGGATGGATGAAATGAAAGCAGAGACAGAAATGAAAGCCAAAATAAAACGAAAAAATAAAGATGAAGGAACAAATTTAAAAAATGAAATACATCTCTTAATTGATAAAGTTGACTCCTTAAAAGAAGAATTAAGCTTACTTACACATCTTTATGATGATGAAAAAAATGGGAAGCCTATTCTCAAAAATGTTCATAAACAGATAAACGGAGAATCAAGAGAGATTCTTAATAAGCCTGCCCGGTAATAGGGCAATAGGGACCGCTATACAAACTAGCATCTTTATATGCTGTGTTTTTTATTCCACCAGAGTTATTATTTGAGTTATAACCATTTCCCGATATTGTGAATCCAATACTACTGGTTTTTGGTTGAGGAATTGCAACATTATAACTGGTGCTTACAAATTTGTTTTCAGGCAAATACATAATCGGAGCCGTATTTTTTCGCATATAATACTGTTCCCGTAAATTTACACTTAAATCTATTTCTAAAAGTTGGTACTTACCAACGGCTTTAGATTCTTCTTTAACTAAAGATAGAGGAGTACTTAGTTGTTCCCATTCTATAGCAATAGATTTTATAGCATTTTCTTGGCTATATGATAAGAAACTAATGCTTGCGATAAGTATTGTTAGAAAAACCTTCATGATGTAAATATATTATCAATTGATTTAAATTCATCAAAAACTATGCTAAATTCTTTTTTTTATGTTTAACATATAACATTTATGGCAATTTACCCTATATATGATATAGCATGATATAGTATATTGTAGTATTTTTGATATTAGAAAATAATAATAATACAATGAGTTCAATAGACTGGAAAACTGTAAAAGAATATCAAGATATTACCTATAAAAAATCAGGAGGAGTTGCGCGTATAGCCTTTAATAGGCCTAATGTACGTAATGCTTTTAGACCGCAAACAACAAGCGAACTCTATGACGCTTTTTATAATGCGCAAGAGGATACCTCAATAGGCGTTGTTTTGCTTTCTGCAGAAGGCCCGTCTACAAAAGACGGAGTGTATAGCTTTTGTAGTGGTGGTGATCAAAAAGCAAGAGGACACCAAGGGTATGTTGGTCAAGATGGCATGCATCGATTAAATATTTTAGAGGTTCAACGCCTTATTCGTTTTATGCCAAAAGTAGTCATCGCTGTAGTGCCTGGATGGGCAGTAGGAGGAGGGCATAGTTTGCATGTAGTATGTGATCTTACACTAGCAAGTAAAGAGCATGCGATTTTTAAGCAAACCGATGCCGATGTAACTAGTTTTGATGGAGGGTACGGATCTGCTTATTTGGCAAAAATGGTGGGACAAAAAAAGGCAAGAGAAATTTTCTTTTTAGGAAGAAATTACTCTGCTCAAGAAGCGTATGAAATGGGGATGGTAAATGCTGTAATTCCTCATGATGACCTTGAAGATACCGCTTATGAATGGGCGCAAGAAATACTTGCCAAATCGCCTACATCTATCAAAATGTTGAAATTTGCTATGAATCTTACAGATGATGGTATGGTAGGGCAACAAGTATTTGCAGGTGAAGCAACGCGACTGGCATATATGACAGAAGAAGCAAAAGAAGGAAGAAATGCATTTTTAGAAAAACGAAAACCGGATTTCAAAAATATAAAATGGATTCCGTAAATTTATAGCCCCCCCTTTAAGATATTAATTTGAAGGGGGTTGTTTTTTATATACTATGGATAAAAAAGAAGAAGAGTTATTGTCAATGCACTATCAGATGGAAAAAACTGATGTCAAACAGCAAAAGCTGGAAGATCGTATAGTGTCTATTTCTGAAGATTTAAAAAAGAGTAAAAATATTAGAAATTTCTATTTTGGTTTCATTGTTATTTTAATAGTATTAATAGCAGTTGGCGGTTTTTATTGGACCCAGGATAACGTGGATAGCCTCTCTGATGAGTACCCGGATCAACAAAACACATTAGAACAACTTCGTTTGATTAATGATTCATTGCAAAAAGAGGTTATGAAACTAAAGTCTAATGTGTATAGCAATGAAATTGTAGATTCGACCAAAACTGAAGGGGGGATTGGTTTAACTGGCAAAGACACAATACAAGGTAAATCTAAACTAAAATTTGATAAACGATATTGTTATGTAAATAGAGCTTATAAAAGTAATGATGTGATTTTTGTTGAGGTGGATTTTATAGAATACTACTATGGAAAAAGAGCCGTAATGAAAGCTAAAGAATTCGGTGAGGCTGAGTATGATATAGACAAAAACGGTGATACATTGTATTTTCTGTATAAAAATTATTATATTAACAATCAAAATCCTAGTACTAGGGTTTTAGAAGTTGACGATAGAGCACAAGTTAGGATTGATAATATCAATCAAATTTCTAAAGGGTTTCCATTAAAGGCTTTTCAAAAAATTATAACTGATAAACCAATTTTAATTTTAGAAACCAATAATGGTGTTGTTTATAAAGTGACCCAACAGAAACTTCCTTGAGGCATGTGATTATATCTTTAGAATAACTAACAACCCTAATACCCCAAAAATGAAAGTTATTAAAGATGAAGATCTTTTATCTTTGCATTATCAAATAGAAAAAGCTGAAATAAAACAAAAGAAGCTCGAAGATCTTTTGGATATAGAATCAGTTAGACTCAAAAAAAGTAAAAAATCCAATAGATTGTTTGGTTCGTTTTCGCTGGTTCTTTTTTTACTGGCCGTTTTTCTTGTGACCAATTCCTTTTATTTTAGTAAAACATCATCAAAAAATTATGAAAGTGAAGAGCTTTCTTTAATTCTTGAAGAGTTCGATTCGGCAAAAGATGAATTGGATAAGTTAAAAGAAGAAAATGCTAATTACAGAGAAATCCAAGGTTTGTATCTTTATAGAAATTTAATCCATAAAGACACCATATATTCTGTACAAGTAAAAGCATTTAGTGATAATAAAATAGCAACAATTTCTGATAAGTTTACTAATGCATTGGTATATAACAATGAATCTATTTATAAGTTAAGCCTTGGTGTTTTTGAAACTTTAGCCGAAGCACAAGAGTTTCGAAAAATCCTAATGCAATCTGGTTTTGATAAAAAGATTTTTGTAATATCTTACAAAGAAGGAAAGCGTTTACGAATAGAAGACTTTTACTAAAATAATTATCTTAATTTCGGGAAATCCATTGGATTTGCTTCGTTCATTATTTCATATACCTTTTCAAAAATATCCTCAACAGATGGTTTGCTAAAATAATCTCCATCTGTACCAAAAGCAGGTCTGTGCGGCTTAGCACTTAAAGTTTGCGGTTTGCTATCTAGAAATTGATAAATATTTTGTTCATCTATTAACTTTTGTAGTATGTACCCCGTAGCACCACCAGATACATCTTCATCGATAATTAATATTCGATTCGTTTTGGCTACACTCTTTACAATGTCATGATTTAGGTCGAAGGGAAGTAAAGATTGGGCATCTATTATTTCTGCATTAATCCCGGTAGATAATAACTCTTTGGAAGCTTGTTCAACTAGTCTTAGAGTTGATCCGTATGACACCAAGGTGATATCGGTCCCTTCTTTTACAGTTTCTACAACTCCGATAGGGGTTCTAATTTCCGAAAGGTTAGAAGGCATATGCTCCTTTAAACGATACCCATTAAGGCATTCTATAACCACAGCGGGCTCATCACTATCCAATAGTGTGTTGTAAAAACCAGCTGCTTTGGTCATGTTTCTGGGCACAAGAATGTGTATACCTCTTAATAAATGAATTAATCCTCCCATTTGCGATCCAGAATGCCAAATACCTTCGAGTCTATGACCTCTGGTTCTAATAATTAACGGAGCTTTTTGCTTGGCAAAGGTTCTGTATCGTAATGTGGCAAGATCATCACTTAGACCTTGAATACAATATAGTATATAATCTAAATACTGGATTTCGGCAATAGGGCGTAGTCCTCGCATAGCCATGCCAATACCTTGACCAACTATAGTTGCTTCTCTGATCCCGGTGTCAGAAATTCTTATTTCTCCGAATTTTTCTTGAAGTCCCTCAAGTCCTTGATTTACATCTCCTATTTTACCACTATCTTCTCCAAAAATTAAAGCTTCAGGAATTCTACTAAATATTTCATCGAAATTATCTCTAATAATAAGTCTTCCGTCTACTAATTCTGCATCATCTTCATATCGAGGCTTTACTTCCTTAATGTTTATAGCTTTAGTATCGAACTCACTATATAAATGAGCGCTATATTTAGGTTGTATACGATTTAAGTATTCATTTATCCATTTTTGAAGAGTAGTTTTTTCTTCAAAGTTTTCTTTCGTAAGGTAGCGTAATGTTTTTCTTGTAGATTCAAGAATATCTTTACGAATGGGTTCTTCTTTGTTTGCAAGAGCAGTAACAAGTGGCGAAATAAAATTCTTATTAGCGCTTTTGGCTTCAACATTTCTTAATAAAGCCAGGGCTTCATTTTGTTCAGACTTTATTTCAGATATATAGGCGTTCCAGGCGTCTGTTTTTCCTTTTCGAACCTCTTTTTTTGATGTCTTTTCTATATCAAGAAGCTCTTCGGCGGTTGCCATATTATGATCAGTAATCCATTCTTTGAATTTCTTGATACAATCAAATTCACGTTCCCAATTTAATCGTTCTTCACTTTTATATCGTTCATGAGAACCAGAGGTAGAATGCCCTTGTGGTTGGGTCAATTCTTTTACATGAATAATAACTGGGATATGTTTTTCTCGTGCTAGTTCTTCGGCAGTTTCGTAAGCATCCATTAAAGCAGGGTAATCCCAGCCATTGACTTTAAGGATTTCATAGCCTTCATGATTTTCATCTCGCCTAAACCCTTCCAAAACCAAAGAAATATCTTCTTTGGTAGTTTGATGTTTTGCGTGTACAGAAATACCGTACTCATCATCCCAAACACTAATTACCATCGGTACTTGTAGAACACCACCAGCGTTTATGGTTTCCCAAAATAACCCTTCACTTGTACTTGCGTTTCCTATGGTTCCCCAGGCTACTTCATTTCCTTTAATTGAAAAATTATTATCCTCGGGTAAACTCTTTTCATTACGATATACTTTTGAAGCTTGGGCCAGTCCTAGTAATCTAGGCATTTGACCAGCGGTAGGGGATATGTCTGAGCTCGAATTTTTTTGTTGTGTAAGATTTTTCCAGCTACCATCTTCATTTAGGCTATGAGTGGCAAAATGCCCTCCCATTTGTCTTCCTGCGGCAAAAGGTTCTCTATCGATATCGGTATGTGCATACAGTCCTGCAAAGAATTGTTCTACCGTATATTGGCCTATCGCCATCATAAAAGTTTGATCGCGGTAGTACCCTGATCTAAAGTCGCCATTACGAAAAACTCTTGCCATGGCAAGTTGTGGTAATTCTTTACCGCCACCAAAAATTCCAAATTTCGATTTACCGGTAAGTACTTCACGTCTTCCTAATAAACTACATTCTCTACTTATTAAAGCGATTTTATAATCTTTAAGTATTTGAGTTCTATATTCTTCGAAGGAAATATTAGATGTAGTTACAGTTTCAGGTTGCATACGAACGACGTTTTTAGGTTTGCAAATTTAATTAAAATACAGACCAAATGCAAGTGAGGAACTCTTAAAGTTTTTGAATATATTGTACTTAAAACGACATTTTGTTGATGAATTATCTGTTTTATCGATTATTTTAAGGATTGGTTAACAAATATTCAAAATTTTCACATTATTGAACTATTCGTGTTTTTTTAAATAGATTAATACCACTCTCTGGTAAAAAGTCTAATTAGTGTTTCGGGGCTTAATGTGATAATAAATCGAATCTGTTCATCATAATTTGGTCGAGAGATTTCCCAACCTTTATTAGAAATAACAGGGAAGAAGACTTCAAAATAATCTGCAACCAAACTAAGTCGTACTCCACTGTCGTAAACAAACTTTGGCGATATGCCTTTGTTTTTTACTAAACCGACATCTCCATAGGCATAAATCCAATTCCATATATTGGTATTTGCATTTAGTGTAGTGATCCATTGATTAGCGAAAGGGTAATCCAGTTGAGACTTAAACCCTCCTTCGGCTATAATTATCTGCTGACTTGTTAAACCAGCGTCTTCGCTTCGACCAAGATAATTAAAGTCAAATAAATAATCGGTTGGCCTATCTAGAGCAAAACTAAAGAAATCACCATCTTTTTCTGTATCGTTAAAAAGGAAAGTACCGGCAAAGAATCGAAGGTTCAATTGCCTGTTGTTTAAGAATAACTTTCTATAGTTTATAGTAGCTGATGCTTTACTGAAGTTTTTTGATAATTGATAATCAATCGTGTACCCTAAAAAATTAATCAGATTAAAATCTGAATAACGATATCTTGTGTTAAAAACGTTGTAATCTGGAGTAACCACAGGGTTTTCTTCATTCCTTTCTCTAAACACATTTATATTTCGAATCGATAATCGTTGTTTTTTATTGGATCTAAGGTCTTTAGGTCTAAAATAAAAACTAACTGAAGAAGAGAACCTTCTAAATAATAAATCAGGAGCATAACTAAACATACTCCCATTTATTCCGTACCGAATTTGATAAAGCCCATCTTCTGCAATTTGTTTACGAGCGAATATGGAAGCAGAACCCAATAATTTTTTAGATTTCAGCCCATAGGCTGGGGATATGTTATATTCAAAATTTCTTTTTAAAATGGTTTTATTATAAAATTTTGAGGCAACGGTAAAGCCATCATATACATTAAATTCAAACTCGGGGATAAAAAATATTTGGTTATATCTGGGGTCTTCAACATCTTGTAAAAATCTAAATTGAAGTGGTTTATTAAATATCCATTTTAGATTTCTATAATTATTACGTCTATTTATTTCGGGTATTTTTTGATCATAATCTAATACGAGTTTACTGATATCATCATTTAAAATCTTTACTGTTTTGGTTCCAGAAATATCAGTAATCCAGGTTTTGGAAACAACATCTTTCTTACGTAAACCATATAGCGAGATTGGCATTGCATTATTTCCTTTGTTCTTTATGGTTACCTCTAACGAATCTTTTCTTCTCTTAACAGATTTTATTTTGAAATCTAATTTTTCATTGGTGTTTACGAAGTCTTCAAAAAACCAATCTATATTTTTAGGAGATAATGCGGTAAGAATTTCTCGGTATTTTTTGGACGAAGTGGGTTTTAAGACGCTTTCTGTGTAAAAATCTTTAATACTCTGTTCTAGAATATTATCATCTTCAAGATAATCTTCTAAATATTTGAAACCAACTCCAGCCTTGTATGCATTGGCAATATTTTTATTAAATTTCACTAATTGGTCTTGTGGTAATGATAATGGCTGATCCAAGAATAATCTAGCCATATTTTTATACCCCAAAAAGTATTGATCATTAAATTCTAAATCTGCGATATGAAACCATCGTACACCAATTACCTTACTTAGCTTACCAATGATTTTCATTTCTGGGTAATACTTTTCTGTATACGCCATCATTAAGTGTATGTGTAAAGCGTCTCTTATCCAGGTATCATATCTTGGGTTTATAAGTAATGTATTTTCCAGGTAATTTTCTGTGATTGCTTTTAGTTGCTTAATCTCATATTGAAAGCCGTCTGGAAACGGTCTTAAAATGTCGGGCAATTGATTTAGGCCATATACGGGATTATTTTTATAGTCACTTTCTGAAACCAGAATTTTATCAAAAGGATATGGCCCTAATTTTTTCTGTAAAAAATTGATGATTCTGTTCGTGGCAACAGATTTCATTTCAGGCATTAAATCATTATCATCTATATTACTAATGAATTGAAGCCCTCCCGTAGAAAATCCATAGAAAGAGCTTGATCTTTCTATGTATAGATTTACTTCGCCTCTTTTATTGCCAGATAGTTGAATGATCTTACTTATGTCGTCTTCAGAAATTATAGTGGTCCCTCGTTCTAATTCACTAACGACTTCGTATTCTTTGGATACCTTGAAATTTATCTTGTAATCGGCTAACGGTGTATACAGATCATCCAGATTTTTATGGCTATAGATATTCCATTTAGTATCGTATACGGCAGGAACTATATGCCAGTATTTTAAGTTGAAATTTCCATTATTATGATATCCATATCGGGTAAACTTACTACTCGGAATTTTTATTTTATATTTTAATAGAAAAGTCTGACTTTCTCCTGGTTGAAGAGGTTTGGAGCACTCAATCCACATAATATCTGAAGTACCATTATGGCGCCCCCATTTTAACGATTGTGATTTTTCGTTTGTAATAGTTTGAATTACCGTTCTCCCACGTTCATTGTCTTTAGCAAAATAGAAGCGCTTTAAAAAATCTTCAGAAAATCTCTTACCAAGAGCCGTTGTTTTACTCGAAAAACTATTGGCCCAGTCTAGAAAAAAGATCTCATTTAAGATGTCTTCCGAAGTATTCGTATACGTGATTTCCTGTTCAATAGTAAGCTCTTTTTTTTCAGTATCAAGCTCTGCATTGATACTAATATTGTTTTGTGCTGTTAGTATAGACAGCGCAAAAAAAGCAGCTATAGTATGAGTTATTTTTGTTATGCTCAATTTTTTATTAGATTACAGGTAGTTCTTGATATGAATTTACGTTTAATGTTAAAGACTGATATGAAAATAAGACGTTTCAGAAATTAGGACTTAAATTATATTCACC
Organism: uncultured Aquimarina sp.; assembly: GCA_947503835.1. Classification (GTDB taxonomy): domain Bacteria; phylum Bacteroidota; class Bacteroidia; order Flavobacteriales; family Flavobacteriaceae; genus Aquimarina. The sequence continues at coordinate 226,706 of CANNFM010000002.1, read as the reverse complement.
ATAGAATCCATCTAAAATTTTAATAACTTCACCAGGAGTATCTACAACATGAATAAGGTCAAGATCCCCGGGGCTAATGTTTGCAAATTTATTAAGTAATGTGGTTTTTACCCAATCAATAAGGCCTCCCCAGAATTCTGTACTTACTAGAATGATCGGGAATTTTGCTATTTTTTTTGTCTGTATTAATGTCATCGCTTCAAACAACTCATCCAGAGTCCCAAATCCTCCGGGCATTACTACAAATCCTTGAGAGTATTTTACAAACATTACCTTTCTAACAAAGAAATAATCAAAATCAAGACTTTTATCGCTGTCTATATAAGGATTGTCATGTTGCTCAAAAGGAAGTTCAATATTAAGACCAACCGAAGTTCCTCCTCCCAAATGTGCTCCTTTATTTCCTGCTTCCATAATACCAGGGCCTCCACCAGTAATAACACCATAACCATTATCTACAATTTCTTTGGCTACGTCTACTGCCAATTGGTAGTATTTATCATCGGTTTTTGTACGCGCAGATCCAAATATTGATACACAAGGCCCAATCTTACTCATTTTTTCGAAACCGTTCACAAATTCTCCCATGATCTTGAAGATTGCCCATGAATCGTTTGTTTTTATTTCATTCCAACCTTTGTGGTGTTGTTCTTTTCTCATGTTATTACTATTTTTAATTTAGAACCCCTAGCTCTTTTTTTAAGTACTTAGCGGTATAACTTTTTTTGTGTTTTATAATTTCTTCAGGTGTTCCTGTTGCTACAATTTCGCCTCCATTTTTTCCACCTTCATATCCAATATCTATAATATAGTCTGCCATCTTAACTACATCTAAATTATGTTCGATAATCAAAACCGTATTTCCTTTATTTACTAATTCATTTAAAACTTCCATTAAGACACGAATATCTTCAAAATGAAGCCCGGTTGTAGGTTCATCAAGAATATAAAAAGTGTTACCGGTATCTCTTTTTGATAACTCTGTTGCTAATTTAATTCGTTGAGCTTCACCTCCTGATAGGGTAGTGGATTGTTGCCCCAAGGTAATGTATCCCAGGCCAACATTTTGTATAGTTTTTAACTTTCTGGAAATCTTAGGGATCTGTTCAAAGAACATGCAAGCTTCGTTTATGGTCATTTCCAGAACATCAGAAATTGATTTTCCTTTATACCTGATCTCTAAAGTTTCTCTATTGAAACGTTTTCCTTGACATGTTTCGCACTCTACATATACATCGGGAAGGAAATTCATTTCGATAACTCTTAATCCTCCTCCTTTACAGGTTTCACAACGTCCTCCGGTTACATTAAAGCTAAAACGCCCAGGTTTATAACCTCTAATCATGGCTTCTGGCGTTTTTGCAAACAAACTTCGTATTTCAGAAAATACACCAGTGTATGTGGCAGGATTTGATCTTGGTGTACGACCAATAGGAGATTGGTTGATATCGATCACTTTATCAGAATGCTCTAAACCTTTAATGCTTTTATAGGGCATTGGTTTTTTTACCCCATTAAAATAATAAGCATTTAGAATAGGGTAGAGTGTTTCATTGATTAAAGTTGATTTTCCGCTACCCGAAACTCCGGTAACAGCAATCATTTTTCCCAATGGAATATGTATAGAAACATTTTTTAGGTTATTGCCGGTGGCTCCTTTTAGAGAAATAGTTTTCCCGTTTCCTTTTCTTCGTTTTTTAGGAACCTCTATTTGCTTTTTACCACTTAAATAATCTGCTGTAAGTGTATTGTGTTGTTTTAATTCGGTCGGAGTTCCTTCGCTAATAATTTCACCACCGTGTTTTCCTGCCAAAGGACCAATATCAATAACATGATCTGCTCGTTCGATCATATCTTTGTCGTGTTCAACAACGATAACAGAATTGCCTATATCCCGTAATTGAACAAGAGAATTGATCAACTTTTCGTTATCTCTTTGGTGTAAACCTATGCTGGGTTCGTCAAGAATATAGAGTACTCCAACTAGCTGAGAGCCTATTTGAGTTGCAAGACGTATGCGTTGAGCTTCGCCTCCAGATAATGATTTACTACTTCGATTTAAGGATAAATAGGTAAGTCCTACATCTATTAAAAACTGTAATCGGGTATTAATTTCTTTTAATATTTCTCCAGAAATTTGGTTTTGCTTAGTACTTAGTTGATCAGGCAGATTTTTGAACCAATCTGCAAGCTCTATAATATCCATAGCAGAAAGTTCTGCAATATTTTTAGTATTTACTTTGAAGTATAAAGATTCCTTACGTAATCTGGAACCATGACATTCTGGACATTCTATATTATCCATAAAATCCTTAGCCCATCTTTTTAAAGAAGTAGAATCATTATTATTATAAGTACTTTCTATAAAAGTGGAAATTCCTTCAAAATCAATTTTATACTCTCTAGTTACTCCTAATGTTTTACTATTTACACTAAACTTTTCTTTACCACCGTTAAGAATAACCTGCATAGCTTCTTCAGGAATCTTCTTTATAGGGTCGCTTAGTTTAAAATCAAAACGTTGCGCTATAAGTTCTAGTTGTTTAAAAATCCAATTGCTTTTTTGCGGTCCTTGTGGTGCTAATCCCCCATTTTTAATAGACTTAGAATCATCTGGGATGATCTTTTTGATATTTACTTCATAAAGATTTCCTATACCGTTACATTTTGGGCAGGCACCTTTAGGAGAGTTAAATGAAAAATTATTTGGCTCGGGGTTGGGATATGAAATTCCGCTTGACGGGCACATTAAATTTCTACTAAAAAAACGCGTTTCCTGAGATTCATGTTCTATGACCATGAGTACATCATCACCATGATACATTGCTGTATTAATGGTTTCCATAAGGCGTTTAGAATTTTCCTGATCATCGGTAACACTTAGTCGATCAATTACAATCTCGATATCGTGAGTTTTGTATCGATCCAGCTTCATGCCTTTGGTGATATCACGTATTTCTCCGTTGGTACGAACTTTTACAAAACCTTGTTTAGCAATTTGCTCAAATAGTTCGCGATAATGACCTTTTCTCGATCGTACAACAGGAGCAAGAATATTTATTCTTTTCCCTTTGAAGTCTTTTAATATTAAATCTTTGATTTGCTCATCACTATAACTTACCATTTTTTCTCCTGTGTTGTAGCTATACGCATCGCTTCCTCTAGAAAATAACAAACGAAGAAAATCATAAATCTCGGTAATGGTACCTACTGTACTACGTGGACTTTTACTGGTGGTTTTTTGTTCTATCGCTATCACTGGAGACAATCCATCGATTTTATCAACATCTGGGCGTTCTAAACCACCAAGAAATTGACGAGCATATGCAGAAAATGTTTCTATATAACGTCGTTGACCCTCTGCATAAATGGTATCAAAAGCTAAAGATGATTTACCAGATCCCGATAAACCAGTAATGACTACTAATTTTTCTCGAGGAATAGCTACATCGATATTCTTTAAGTTGTGAACCCTAGCTCCTAAAACTTCAATATTTTCTTCTGATACGATCATAAAATTTTAACCAAGAATGCAAATGTAGGTATTTGATCGCGTTTTGTGAAATAGGTTTAGTTTCAGTTTTATTAAATACATGATCTTTTTTGAAAACAAGAATAATAATATAAGGATATTCTTGTGTATTTAGATAAAATGGAGGTACACTCCACTATAGAAATTCTCTTACTACTAATCTACTTTAAATATGAGTTTTACACTTGATTTTACTTTTAAAAAAGAGGCTATTCATTTTAGGGAACTTAGAAAATGAATAGTTTCTTAAAGGGTCATACATTGCTCATAAAGCTATAACTATCAAATCGTTATAGGTATGCGTTTTTTTATGGGTAAACGAATTCTAGTTGGATTACTACGAATACTAAAACAGGATATATGTAATCGTCGTAAGTTGCTAATTTGCATTGCTAAAAATAAATCTGAGCATATGCAGTTGTAAAAAAAATACCTTTTTTAATCTTAATGCTAAGTTTTTTGTTTGCCAATGAGCAAAGTCTTCAAAACCCTAAAAAATATATAACTACAATTTTTCATATCTAATTCACAAACTCTTTTGGGCTTTTATGAATTGATAATTATCCTTTTGATACATCAAAACATGAATTCTTCAAAACAAAAACCTCTAACATGAAACACATTTTTACTATTGTGCTTACTTTTTTTTCACTATTTAGTTTTGCACAAACGCAACCACACAAACCAAGTCAAAAGGTACAGCAAGAAAAAGCTTCTGGAGCGACTTTTGAAAACGTTAATCTTTTTACCACTGTTGATCAACAAAAAGCGAGTCAACAAGTTCCTTCTGAACTAAAGGAGTACACTGTTTTTTCTTTCAATCAACAGAAAACAGCAACTTTTAAGGCTAGCGCCCCTAAAACTATGAACTTGACAGTTCCGGGTCAAAAATCTGGAATGTCTCTAGAATTAGTAAAGGTAGACGTAACTACCGATGATTTTGAAATTATTGAAATGCCTTCTGGTAAAGTAGTACAATCTGATAAATCAGTATTACATTATAGAGGTATTATAAAAGGACAACCAAATTCTGTTGCTGCCATCAGTTTTTTTGGAAATGAAATTTCCGGAATCATTAGTGCAGGAGAACAATCTAGTAATTTAGTGATTGGACAACTAAAGAACAGTACAAATCAGATCATTTACGAAGATAAAGATATTGCACATCTTAATGATTTTGTTTGCCAGGCACCGGATGCCTCTGGTAGAGGATATAACGAAGAAGAATTAAGAGGTAGCGGTAAAAACGCTGCAGCCGCTGCAGTAAAATGCCCAAGAATTTTCTTCGATATTGCTAATGATATTGTGCGAGATAAGGGTGGGGCTCAGCAAGCTTCAAATTATATTGAAGCTATATTTAATCAAGTTGCTGTATTGTATGCCAATGATGGTATTAGTATTAAACTATCCGGAATGAAGGCATGGACTTCTACAGCCCCATTTAATGGTTTGAATAATTATCGCAGTTATAGAAACCAAAATAGTTTTAATGGAGATTTAGGCCATTTTGTAACCTATGATTTTTCAGGAGGTGTTGCATGGGTCAATGGTTTATGTTCATCTTATAAGTATGCAGTTTCTGGAATCAGAAAATCCTTTAGCAATGTACCGACATATTCATGGTCTGTAATGGTAGTTGCTCACGAATTAGGTCATAACATGGGATCAAATCATACTCAAGCTTGTGTATGGAACGGTAATAACACAGCAATTGATGGCTGCGCCCAGACAGAAGGCGGTTGTGCGCGACCAGGATTACCGTCTGGTGGAGGTACTATTATGAGCTATTGCCACCTTACTAATGTTGGGATTAATCTTAATAAAGGATTTGGTCCACAACCAAGAAATGTAATTCTTAATACGATCAGTTCTAAAAGCTGTTTAGAAACCTGCGATGGCGGCGGCGGCGGCGACTCTTATTGTGCTTCTAATGGAAATAACACAAGTGATGAGTATATCGGACGTGTACAACTAGGATCAATTGATAATACTTCTGGTGCAGGAGCTGGTGGATATACCGATAATACTTCCATTTCTACTGATTTAGCTTCAGGAGGATCAGCTAATATTTCGATAACTCCTGTATGGACAGGAACTAAGTATAATGAAGGCTATGCAGTTTGGATAGATTATAACCAAAACAATGTCTTCACAGATTCTGGTGAATTGGTATGGAGTAAAACCGCTTCACAAACAACTCCAGTAAGTGGAACATTTACGGTTCCTGCAAGTGCAAAAGAAGGAGCAACTAGAATGCGTGTTGCTATGAAGTATAATGGTGTTCCAACTTCTTGCGAGTCTTTTCAATACGGAGAAGTAGAAGATTATACAGTTGTGATAGGGACATCAACGGGTCCTGTTGATGCAGATGTAAACTTTCGTATTACTTTTGATAATTATCCAGAAGAAACCAGTTGGGAAATTAGAAACGATAGTAACCAGATCGTATTTTCTGGAGGAACGTATGCATCTCAGCCAGATGGTTCTACAATTAACTTAGCAAGAACATTAGATTTAGGCTGCTATACATTACTGTTTAAAGATACATACGGAGATGGTATTTGTTGTCGTTATGGCAATGGTTCTTATGAATTAACCACTGCCTCAGGAAGTGTGTTAGCTTCTGGAGGGTCTTTTACTTCACAAGAAACTACAAACTTTTGTGTCAACGCAGATAACATTTTGAGTAGAATAGAGAGTGCTAATTTAGATACTACTATCGAAACAAATCTAAATGCTATAGGATTTACTATATACCCAAGCCCGGCAGAAAATAGTATTAATGTTTCCATGAAAACATCAGGGGCTAGCAAGTTTTTGATTTTTGATTTACTTGGTAAAGTTGTAAAGGAAGGAACTTTTACAAAAATAATCAATGTACGAGAACTAGAAGCTGGTATTTACATGTTGAGAGTAGGTAATGACATGAAACGTTTTGTAAAAGAATAATACAAAAGCAAATCATAATTAAAAGCCCTGAAACATTTTTGTTTCGGGGCTTTTTTTATTCATTCCATGCCTTTAGGTTAGATATCGGAATTCCAAAACCTAATAGTTTGTGTTTTTCTGATAGAAAAGCACCACTTTTGGTGGTAATCCATCCTTCCCAACTCGCTTCAATTCCTCCGATAGGGATGATTGATACCCACATTTTGTAACTGGTAGGAAGATAATTTTCATCTACTTTCCATACATAAGAATCTCCGGGTGTTGTTCCTCCAGAGCTGTATTGTACCAAAAGTCCTTTAGAATTATCGTCAAATGTGACCAATTTTCGTGTAGCTCCTTTATCAAATAGTTTGTGAGGTGCTACCACCCAAAAAGAATCATTATTGAAATTGTCTAAAGCGTTTTTTATAATTTCTGGATCCTTATTGCTGATTGTCAATTTTCCGTTTTGGTAAATAGAACTTTTGGATGGGTTTTTTAAATCTAATTTTACCATAATATCACCTATGATAACATCTACAGTATTTGATTTTTTGCTCCATAGATAGTGATTTTTATTTCTAAACGTCCATTGTAGGTAATCGGTGTCTACGTATTTATGGTGATTAACAGCTTCTTGTATTTTTAATGCAAAATTATCAGCTTCAGGGCCAGTTTTTCCTTCAGGAAGTTTTTCGTTTAAAGAAAAATATAAGATGGCTATGGCCAAAATAATCAAAGCGATAATGCTTAACACTAAGATTTTAAACAGTTTAAAGAGTTTTTTTTTCAATTTTAGATGTTTTAGGATTAAAACTGGTTTTTAAATGTATAAAAATTAAAGCTTTTTTAGCTAGTCTATGTACCGCTTTTTGAAGGAGTTATTTGTGATTGCACACAGAGCTCCTCCCGTTGGGAGCTAATCGAAATGGTTGCACATAGAGCTCCTCCCGGTGGGAGCTAATCGAAATGGTTGCACATCGATCTCCTCCCGTTGGGAGCTAATCGAAATGGTTGCACACAGAGCTCCTCCCGGTGGGAGCTAGTCGAAATGGTTACACACAGAGCTCCTCCCGGTGGGAGCTAATCGAAATGGTCACGCATAGAGCTCCTCCCAATGGGAGCTAATCGAAATGGTTGCATATAGAGCTCCTCCCGGTGGGAGCTAATCGAAATGGTTGCATATAGAGCTCCTCCCAGTGGGAAGAACTATGTGTGTGTTAAAAACGAACTCTTTCTTAAAAGTTGAAGGTTAATCGGTTGTTTTTATAGCCCTATCTATTTGTCTACCCAAGGTTTTGCCTTTTTAAAGGGTGTTATAAAAATTAAAAGATTCTAAAATGAGTTCATCTGGTACCGTACAATTGTATTTGGCTTCTCCGATAGTGTTTAGAAGTACAAAATAGATGTTTCCGTTTTCGTTCTTTTTATCATGAATAAGAAGGTTCATGATTTCTTGATAATCCTGGGGGTCGATATCTATTTTAGGGAAGGTAGCTAAAATGATATCACTAATATATTGCAGATCATCTTTAGTAAGTGATAATAATTCTGATGATATATAGGCTTCCATAATCATCCCAATAGCAATAGCTTCGCCATGCAATAATGTTGGTTTTTCTGGATGTGTTAAATAAAAAGATTCTATTGCATGTCCTAAAGTATGCCCGTAGTTCAGGTATTTTCTAATATTTTGCTCGGTAGGATCTTCAAAAACGATCTTGTTTTTAATCACCACCGAATCATAAATCATTTGATCCAGATCTTCAAAATTTAATTCAGAAAGGTTACTTATCTTTTCCCAATACACTCTATCCTGGATCAAGCCATGTTTTAGCATTTCAGCAAATCCGCTACACATTTGATTTACTGGTAAAGTGCTAAGGTATTCGGTATCGACTAAAACCATTTCAGATTCACTAATAACACCTACCATGTTTTTTAGATTTCCCAGATCAACTCCTGTTTTTCCGCCCACAGAGGCATCTACCATAGCCAATAACGTAGTGGGTACGTTAATGTAGTTGATTCCTCTTTTAAAAGTACAGGCTATAAACCCACCGAGATCGGTAACTACACCGCCACCAAGATTAATCATAAGGCTTTTTCGATCGGCACCAAGCTCAGAGAGCACATTCCAGATACCGCTACAGGTTTCGATGTTTTTATGAATTTCACCCGGTTCTATTTCGATGACTTCGGTGTCATATTCTTTCTCGATACTACTCATGAATAATGACAAACAGTTTTCATGGGTATTGCTATCTACAAGAATAAAAATCTTTGAGTGATTGGCTTTTTCTAAATAAGAATTTAGAGCAGTATAACATTCCTGGCCAAAATATACGGTAGAATCTTTAGAAACAATGGGCTTCATAATAGTAGTAAATTATAGGCAACGAAATTAAGTAGAATTTGTAATAAAATATACTTGCAAGTTCTATATTTGCAGATATCGTAAAATAAACACTAAGTATTTATAGAAATCAATCATATTTCTATAGATATATCTTTAAAATTGAAGATTCTTAAAATTAATTTTTGATGGGGCAAAACAACTTATTTGATAATACACAAATTGCATTCGCTTTAAAGAGTGATTCTGAGTTAGAGAGAGCATATTTTCTTTTTAAAATGATCGCAAATGAACCTTTGGTTAGAATCGGTACAGCGGTTACTAATTTTGCTATAAAAGCACATTTACCAGTGCAAGGATTAATAAGAGCTACTGTATTTGATCATTTTTGTGGTGGGGTTAGCGAAGACGATTGTTTACCGGTGGTAGACAAAATGTTTACTAAAGGAGTTTGTTCTGTTTTAGATTATTCTGTGGAAGGAAAGGAAGAAGAAGCTCAGTTTGATTCGGTTTTACATAAGACAATAAAACTACTTGAGTTTGCCGATCAAAAGGACGCTATGCCGTTTAGCGTATTTAAACCTACCGGATTAGGGCGGTTTTTAATTTGGCAAAAGAAAACCGAAGGTGTTTCCTTGACTTCGGAAGAAGAAAAAGAATGGGAGCGTATCGAAGAGCGTTTTGATAAGGTTTGTAAAAAAGCATATGAGTGTGATGTTGCCGTGTTAATTGATGGAGAAGAAAGCTGGATGCAAGATGCCGCTGATGATTTGGTGGCAAAAATGATGCGAAAATATAACAAGGAAAAGGCGATTGTTTATAATACTTTACAACTCTATAGACATGATCGCCTGGATTATTTGAAGCGCTTGCATGAGGAAGCAAGAGTATATGATTTTAAAATAGGAGTGAAAATTGTTCGTGGAGCTTATATGGAGAAAGAAAATGATCGGGCACAAGAAAAAGGATATCCAACACCTATTTGTAAAGACAAGAAGCATACCGATCAGAATTTTAATAGTACTATGAACTATACGCTAGAGCATTTAGAAGATATTTCAGTTTTTATAGGAACCCACAATGAAGAGAGTAGTTACTTGGCTATGCAGAAAATGGATCAATTAGGTATTGCTTGTAATGATCCAAGAGTTTGGTTTGGGCAATTGTTTGGAATGAGTGATCATATTAGTTTTAATATTGCTAATGCAGGATATAATGTGGCTAAATATCTACCTTTTGGTCCAGTACGAGATGTAATGCCTTATCTTATTCGAAGAGCAGAAGAAAATACTTCGGTGGCGGGTCAAACCAGTCGTGAATTGAACCTTTTGTCACAGGAGAAAAAAAGGAGAAAGTTGTAATATTATACTTTTAAATTTGTTCCCTCTCCTTGGGGAGAGGGCTAGGGTGAGGGGTTTATAAACGAAACACCCTCATCCCAACCTTTTCCCTCAAGGGAGAAGTAGTTTTAAAGAGTTAACAATGAGTCTAAATCTTAATCAAGTCACAGTTCCATCTTTGAATGTAGCTGTTTCTATTTCATTTTATAAGAAATTAGGTCTAAACCTTATTGTAGAATCCCTACCTCACTATGCTCGTTTTGAATGTGTTGAAGGGGATGCTACCTTTTCTATCCATCAAGTGGAAGAATTGCCAAAAGGAGATGGAGTCTATGTATATTTTGAAACAAATCAATTAGATAAAGAAGTAGACCGATTGATTGAAGAAGGATTAACATTTGATCAATTGCCTACAGATCAACGCTGGCTTTGGCGAGAAGCCAGACTCAAAGACCCCGACGGGAATCAAATTATACTGTATTTTGCAGGGGATAATAGAAAGAATCCGCCATGGCGGATACAATAAAAACGGTTCCTTCTCCCTTAAGGTGGAGGAAGAGTCGATTCTTAAAATTAATGTAATTATGAACAATCTAATCATCGATCAAGCTTTTACAGATCAAAACTTCTCTAGCCAGAAATTACCGGCAAGAGAATATGATAATTGCACCTTTGTTAGTTGTGATTTTTCAAATACAGATATGTCGGTGGTTACGTTTTTAGAATGTAGATTCGAGTATTGCAATTTTAGTTCGACATTGATGAAAGAAGCCTCATTTCAGGAAGTCGTTTTTATCGAGTGCAAAATGTTGGGAGTGGATTTTAGTGTTTGTAACGATTTTATGTTTTCGGTAGAATTTGGCACATGTAATTTGGATTATAGCTCTTTTCATGGTTTTGTAATAAAAAACACCGAGTTTACTAATTGTAGTCTTAAAGAGACAGATTTTACTGAAGCTAATCTTACAGCTTCTATATTTAATAATTGCGACCTAACCAATGCTATATTCGACAATACAATTGCAGAAAAAGTCGATTTTAGAACCGCAAAAAACTTTGTAATTGATCCAGAATCCAACAGGCTTAAAAAAGCTAGATTTGATAAATCCACACTTATTTGGCTTTTATCTAAATATGATTTAATTATTGAATAACATTGTGATTTACGTATAGATAAAATAGACCTTGTTCTTATACAAGATTTTGTTTATTTTAGGATGATCACAAATTAATAATCAATGAATCTATACAAAAGTTTGAGTGCTATATATCATGAAATGTATCAGAGCCTTTTTGATTATAAGCAAGAATTTAATTTTTACCACGCTACTTTACAAAGGTTTTCCTCTAAAGAAATTATAGAATACGGTTGCGGAACCGGTAATCTAGCGAAACTGTTTTTAGATTCGGGGTATCATTATTTAGGCGTTGATTTGAACCAGGAAATGTTGAATATTGCTAAAGAAAGTTTACCCAATACTAATTTTGTAGTGGGAGATTTAAAAACTTTTGAAACTACTAAACAATTCGATTGTGCATTAATTACCGGGAGAACAATTAGCTATTTGACTAGAAATGAAGAAGTGCTTATGAGCTTTAAAAACATTGCTAACAATATAAAAGATCAAGGAGTTTTTATATTTGATGCTATTGATGCCTCTGTACTATTTGATAATTTTGATGAGCGTCAAAATGAAACTACCATTGGTAATTATAAAAGAATAAGTACTTCAAAAAAAAACCTTAAAACCGGGTGGACATGGGATTGGAATTCAGAATATTTTGAAAAAAAAGGAAATCGATTAGAATCTCTTGGAAAAGATCATTCGGTGGTAAGGGCTTTTACCAAGGATGAAATTAAACTTTTTTTGACCATGTCTGGTTTCGAATTATTAGAGGTAATTGATAAAGAAACATATATGTGGAAAGACCATTATTTTATAGCTAAAAAAAAGTAGACTAAAACGGTATTCATGCTTTTAAATTACGCATAGTTTTTTCCAGTTTTTCAATAATGGTTATGATTTCCTCTTCATTTAAAGAAGCAAAACCTACCCTAATTCCGTTGTGACCAGAGTTGTCATTATCATAACGTTCCCATTCGGGGTTGAGTTCGAGATTGTATTTTTTGGCTTCATTATAAACATCATACCAATAGTATTTCTTATTTAGCTTTACCCATATTGCCATACCTCCTTTTGGAATTTCGAACTCAAAATAATCTCCTAGTTTTTCTTTTAGTAAGGAACAAAATAAATCTCTTCGGATTTTATAGATTTTCAAAGCTTTGTTGCAATGTCGTTGCACATCCCCAGAGCTAATCATTTGCGCCAATGTTTGTTCTAAAATCATATCACCTTGTCTATCGATTATACGTCGTAACCTGGCAGCTTCGTCTACAAAATCTGTTGGTGCAACTAAATACCCTATTCTCATAGCGGGAGCAATAATCTTGGTAAATCCGCCAATGTAAATAACATTTCCGTTATAATCGTTACTCGCCAATGGTAGGATAGGAGCATTACTATAGTGAAAATCATAATCATAATCGTCCTCGATAATTGCAAAATTATATTTTTGGGCCAGTTGTAGTAAATGCATTCGCCTTTCGGCAGATAAAGTAACGGTGGTTGGATGATGATGATGAGAAGTTACATATACAGCATCTATTTTTTTTGCTTTGCAAAGTTGTTCTATAGCAAAAGTATTCATGCCTTGTTGGTCTACAGGCACTTGTTCGATAATGCCACCAGCTTCTGTAAACGTATTGTCGGCGGTCATATAATTGGTGTTGCCAACCACGATCTTTTTTTTGTTTTTAAGTAGGAGTTGGCTTGTAAGATAAATTCCCATCTGACTACCTCGGGTAATTAAAATATTATCAATAGAAATATGTAACCCTCTCGTTTGATTAAGGTAAGTAACGAGTGCTTTTCTGAGCGTATGGTTTCCGTATATAGAGTCGTAGGCTAATAGCTTTTTATGGTGAGCTTTTTTTGAGATATTACGATAGGTTCTTGCAATTTCTTCAATGGGGGCAAGTCGGTTATCGGGAACACCATCATCAATTTTGAGCACATTTTGTATAATCGTAGTTGCTGTTTTACGCATTAAATGAGTACGTGTTGTAAACGAAAACCCACTTTTATGTTTTATGGTAATATTAGATGGATTTTGATCAAAACGCTGCTTACGAATTATGGGTAGAGTACTGGTAACAAAAGTTCCTTTTGCGGGAATAGTTTCTATCCAACCTTGCGAAATAAGCTCGTCATAGGCGGCTATAACTGTTTTACGATGAATGACCAGATCTTCTGCCATTTTTCGAGATCCGGGAAGCTTAGATGACGGAGTGAGTTTTCCGGATTTTATATGACCAATAATCTGATCACATAGTTGAAGATATAGGTTGCGATTCGCTTTACGATCTAGAAGGATGTTATTTTTAAAAGGAAACATAACTGGACTACTACTTATTTAAAAACTGGATTACTATAACAACCCATAAAACTAGTACTTTTGGATTAGAAATAAAAAAGGAGTTTTATTTAAGATGTATTGCTTTAGTATTATTTCAAAGTTTAGTTTCCTCTCTTTTGGGAGAGGAAACTATATCTAAATATTTAATTAATATAAATATAGTTATGGCAGAGTATACAGTTTCGGCATTAAATAAAGTCGTTCGTGGTCCAAAACGGGCAAATTATGATGTAGGTATAATCAATACAATCTTAGACGATGCATTTTTATGTCATGTGGGATATGTTTGGAATAACAAGGCTATCGTAATCCCAATGGCATATGCGAGAAAAGAGGATAAGATGTATATTCATGGTTCGTTAAAGAATCGTATGATGCTTAGCTTGCTTGATGCGGGAGAGGCTAGTATTTCGGTTACACATTTAGATGGCTTAGTATTAGCGAGATCTGCTTTTCATCATTCTGCCAATTATCGATCTGTAAATGTTTTTGGAAAAGTAAAAAAAGTAGAGGATCCAAAAGAAAAGATGGAAGCTTTACAATGTATTTTAAATCATATGGTTCCGGGACATTGGGATAATGTAAGACACCCTAATGATAAAGAATTTAATGCCACTTTGGTGTTAGAGATTGGTATGGATATGGCGTCTGCTAAAGTTAGAGCAGAAGGAGTGAGTGATGAAGCTGAAGACCATAAATTACCAATATGGGCAGGAGTTGTGCCCATCAAGCAAGTTGCATTTAATGCTGTTTCTGATGATGATTTGTCTGAAGGAGTTGAAGTTCCTGAGGCCGTTTTACGATATGTTGAAAAAAATAAATGAAAAAATGCTAGAAATAAGACCAACATGCGAGAATTGCAATAAACCCTTACCAAATGATAGTGATGAAGCTATGATTTGCTCTTATGAATGCACATTTTGTAAAAACTGCGTAGATGATATTTTGCAAAATGTATGCCCAAATTGTGGAGGAGGATTTGAAAAAAGACCTACAAGACCAATACATTGCTTAACGGGTAATTGTGTAGAAAAACACCCTGTGGGGACAAGAGAAATCTATAAACCAATAGATAAACATAAATTCAATGAAATATTGAATGCATTTAAAGGTATAGAACCAAGAAAAAGATAATTAATGATTAGAATAAGTCGAGCTACGATACATGATGCTAAAAGCATCTCATTTTTGGGAAAGAAAACTTTTGACCAGTCCTTTGGGCATCTTTTTCATGATCGGAAGGATCTTATAGAGTATCTGGATTATACATTTTCTAGAACGAAAATTATCAATAGTATACAAAAACCACATAATATATATTGGCTTGTTCTTGATGATGATCTACCAATAGGGTATGCCAAGCTACAGTTAAATGCTCAATCCGAGTTTATTGATACTAATACTACTGTTTGTAAGCTTCAGAGAATCTATTTTCTCAAAAGTTATGCTTCCCAAGGTATTGGGAATAAATTACAACAAATGATTTTTGATGAAGCTATAAGGAGCGGCAATACGAATCTTTGGTTGTCTGCCTTAAAAGATAACGAAAGAGCAATTGCATTTTATGAGCGAAGTGATTATGAAATAGTTGGAGAGCACCCATTTACTATTGGAAAACAAGAGTTTGATTTTTGGGTGATGAATAAAAAATTAGCATAAAAAAGAAACTACTTTTAGAACGAATAGCGAAATATAAATGTATAATGAATGTAAGAAAAGCGAACCTAAATGATATTGATCAGTTATCGGTATTGTTTGATAACTATAGAATATTTTATAAGAAAGAATCTGATCTAGATAGTGCCAGGGAGTTTTTAAAGGATAGAATGATTAATCGGGAATCGATAATTTATGTTGCTGAAAACGATCATAAAACACTTGCAGGTTTCGTGCAATTATACCCTGTTTTTTCTTCCACTAGAATGAAAAAACTATGGCTGCTAAATGATTTGTTTGTTTCTCATAATTTTAGAGGACAAAAAATTTCAGTCAAACTTATTGATAAAGCTAAAGAACTTGCTTTAGCGTCTAAATCTTGTGGGTTGATTCTCGAAACAGAAAAAACCAATGTTATTGGTAATGCTCTTTATCCCAAAACAGAATTTGTTCTTAATGAGGAAAGTAATTTTTATTCTTGGGATGTTTAGGATAGATTTTCTTAGTTTATTTTTATTTATAAACCTTCACTTCATTAATTCTTGCGATCGAATCACAGTTTTCAATAAACATTGTTATTGTTTTTTCTTTAATAGACCCTTCAATAAAATATGTTTTGCATGAATCCAGTTGGGTATTACTTTTTGAAAAATCAACATCACCTTTAATGAGTAGTAAAGAGACATCTGCAGTATCTACTCGATGGGTATCCATGTTAACTAGTGCTTGTTTTGAGAATACTCTTTCTTTTATTCTAATATTCTTCATAACTCTGGCAGAAGGACTATAATCACAAGAAGTTTTCTTTCCGCCAAGGAAAAAGAATAAAAGAATAAGTCCTATTGCAAATCCACCTAAGTAATAGAATAAACGCTGTGCAAGTTTCATAAACTGAATAAAATTATGCCGTCAAAAGTAAGTAAAGTTTCAGAGAATTAAAGTTACAAAGTAGCAAAGTTTAAAAGGAATAAAGTTTTCTTTCTCTCTTAGGAAAAAAAGTATGAGTTAAGATGACAATTTGGCTTTGAAACGTATTTATAAAATCAATAAGTTGATATCTCGATAAGAAAGGTCAAACCAATCTGCTATGGGTTTACTGGTCAAGATACCGTGATAGAAGTATAATCCATTTTTTAGACCTCGATCAAACCGCACTGCATTTTCAATACCACCTTCATCACCAATCTGTAATATATAAGGAGTGAAAATATTACTTATAGACAAAGAAGATGTTCTTGCATATCTGGATGGGATATTAGGAACACAATAGTGTATTACTCCATGTCTTTCAAAAGTGGGGTGATCATGAGAAGTAACTTCGCTGGTTTCAAAACAACCTCCCATATCAATACTAACATCAATAACTACTGCTCCAGTTTTCATACGTTCTATCATTGTTTCTGTAACGATGACTGGGGCACGATTTTTACCTCTAACTGCGCCTATTACTACATCACAACGGCGTAATGCTTTTATTAGGTTTTTGGGTTGAATTGTAGAGGTGTGCAATGGACGACCTACATTGGTCTGTAAACATCGAAGTTTGGTAATAGAGTTGTCAAATATTTTTACATTAGCACCTAAACCAATGGCAGAGCGTGCTGCAAATTCTCCAACAGTACCAGCACCGAGAATAACAACTTCTATAGGAGGTACACCACTAATATTACCCATCATTAATCCAGAGCCTGCCTTAGTCGCGCTACTCATTAATTCTGAAGCGATAAGTACTGCGGCTGTACCTGCAATTTCGCTTAAAGCACGTACTGCAGGATAAGCACCATCTGCATCACGTATAAATTCAAATCCTAAAGCGGTAATTCTTTTTTTGGCTAATGCCTGAAAATATTTTTTGGATTGTGTTTTAAGTTGTAGCGCTGAAATTAGTACGGTTTGTGGATTAATATGTTCTAATTCTTCTAACGAAGGGGGTTCGACTTTAAGGATAATCGGGCATCCAAATACTTTGGATTTATCATTTGTGATTTCTGCACCGGCTTCACTATAATCACGATCAGTAAAACTTGCACCTAACCCAGCATTAGTTTCTAATAACACTCTGTGCCCGTGCGCAGTTAGAGCAGCAACGGCATCGGGGGTGAGACATACCCGCTTTTCCTGATAACTGGTTTCTTTTGGGATCCCAATAAAGAGTTTTCCTTTTTTACGTGCTACTTCGATCATTTCCTCCTGTGGTAGCAGCTGCTCTTTGGTAAAAGGAGATTTAGGTTTGCTCATTTGTGTGAAATTCTGTATCTCAAATTACGAATAAAAAAGCCAAGAAAGCAAATAGGATCAATTTTTAAAATTTGTTTCTAAACATCATGATTATAGGTGAGGATTCTTTTCTCTCCTTCAGATACACTAATTTTTATAGTATTGACATCTTCGGGTAGAAGGTTTGATACTTTATCCGGCCATTCTATAAAAACCCATGCTTCTGAATCTAAATATTCCTCGAAGCCTATGTGATAAGCTTCTTCTGCATCGTTTATTCTGTAAAAATCAAAATGATAAATTGGTCCATCATTACTTTCGTACTCATTAACTAATGCATAGGTTGGACTAGAAATTACATCACGTACTCCTAATTGTTTGCATATTTCTTTTATCAAAGTAGTCTTACCAACTCCCATAGAGGCATCAAATAGTAAAATTTTACTCTTCGCTACAGAGATTATTTGATTTGCCACATTAGGAAGATCCTCTAGGGTGTATTCTAGTGTCATTGTTTAATGTATATCTTTTAACCCGAAAAAAAATTCAAATACTACAGTTTGTTTATCTTGGGTTTAAAACTATAAAAGGGATTACTATTTCTTCTAAAGAAACTCCACCATGTTGATATGTGTTTCTATAATAACTTACATAATGGTTGTAGTTATTTGGATAAGCAAAGAAATAATCTCCTTTTGCAAAAATAAAAGAACTACTCATATTTATGGACGGTAGATGTATTAATTTTGGATCAGTGGCTTCAAGAACTTCTTTCCCTTCATACGTAAGACTTTTTCCTGTTTTATAACGTAGGTTAAGGCTTGTGTTTTTATCTCCTATTACTTTAGATGGATTCTTTACATTGATGGTGCCATGATCGGTTGTAATGAGTAGTTTAAAGCCTAATTGCTGTGCTTGTTGAATCATATCTAACAAAGGAGAATTCTTAAACCAACTTTGAGTTAATGATCGGTATGACTTGTCATTAGAGGCTAATTCTTTTATAACCTCCATTTCGGTTTTACTATGCGATAGCATATCCACAAAATTATATACCACTACTGTAAGATCATTATCTTTAAGCCCTTTGAAGTTGGCCGCTAAAGTTTTTCCAGATCTTTCATTGGTAATTTTGTAGTATTCGTGTTTTATATTTAGCCCTAGTCGTTGCAATTGAGCAGTTAAAAAATCATTTTCATACATGTTTTTTCCTCCTTCATCGGTATCGTCAAGCCACAAATCGGGATGTCTTTTTTTCATTTCAGAAGGCATTAACCCTGAAAAAATAGCATTTCTTGCATATTGTGTTGCTGTGGGTAGAATACTATAATAGGAGCTTTCTTGCTCTTTTTTATAATAATTATTTACGATAGGTTCAAATGATTTCCATTGATCATACCGTAAATTATCTATCACAACCAATAATGTTGGTTGTTTTTTACTGATTTCGGGCATAATCTTCTCTTTGAATAAGGTATGGGACATTACTGGCGCATTACCCTTGCCACTAAACCAATCTGGATAGTTCTTATCTATAAATTTGCAAAATTGAGAATTAGCTTCAACTTTTTGAGATTCTAAAATCTCAAACATTCCTGTATCTTCTATACCTTCTAATTGTAGTTCCCAATAAATTAATCTCTGATATAATTCTGACCATTCTTCAAAAGAATTTACCATAGCCATATCCATAGCTATTTTTCTAAATTCTTGTTGATAATTAGAGGTTGTTTTTTCTGAGACTAATCTAGAGTTATCAAGGTTTTTTTTCAGGCTAAGAAGTATCTGGTTAGGATTAACAGGTTTAATTAAGTAATCGGCAATTTTACTTCCGATAGCCTCTTCCATGATATACTCTTCCTCACTCTTAGTAATCATTACTACAGGAAGACTATCTTTTTTTTCTTTAATTTCAGATAGCGTTTCTATACCAGAGAGACCAGGCATGTTTTCATCTAAAAAAACGATATCAAAATTATTGTCATCGAGTATATCTATAGCTTCAGTACCACTTTGACATTCGGTTACTTCGTAATTTTTCTTTTCTAAGAATAATATATGTGGTTTAAGTAAATCAATTTCATCATCCACCCACAGTATTTTTATTTTACTCATCAATTCTGTTTTTATAATTTATGATTTTAATAATGTAACCTATTTTCTTCATTTATAGAGATAACTATAACTTAAATTAATTTCTAAATGTTCTATATGATAGCCATATATGTATATTTGCTTTTATAAAAATAAAGTAAACTTGAAAAAAAGAAATAAGCTTAAAATATTAAACGATCCAATTTACGGTTTTATTACGATACCCAACGAACTAATTTTTGATCTTATAGAACATAAATATTTCCAGCGGTTGCGTCGTATTTCTCAAATGGGTCTTTCGTATTTGGTATATCCTGGTGCACATCATACACGTTTTCATCATGCATTGGGATGTATGCATTTGATGCAACAAGTCGTGAGGATTCTTCGTTTTAAAGGGGTTAGCATTTCTGAAGAAGAAGAACAAGCTCTGTTTATAGCTATTTTGTTACATGATATTGGGCATGGTCCTTTTTCACATGCCATGGAGCATAGTATCGTAAATGAGGTTAATCATGAATCAATTTCGTTGATGTTTATGGAAAAAATCAACGAAGATTTTAACGGTAGTTTAACGTTGGCAATACAAGTTTTTAAAGGAGAATATCATCGAAATTTTTTACATCAGCTTATATCTGGTCAATTAGACATGGATCGATTGGATTATTTAAAGCGTGATAGCTTTTATACCGGGGTAGCCGAAGGTAATATTAATAGCGAGCGTCTTATTACCATGTTAAATGTTGTAAACGATGAATTAGTAATAGAAGAAAAAGGTATTTACTCGGTTGAGAAGTTTTTGTTAGCACGTCGTTTGATGTATTGGCAAGTGTATCTTCATAAAACCAGTTTGGTGGCAGAGAGCCTTTTAATTAGAGTTTTACAAAGAGCTAAGGAGCTTGTAGAAAAAGGGGAGAAGTTACCAGCCAGTAAGGCACTAACTTTTTTCTTAGAAAATAAGATCACTTCAGGCAACTTTACTTCAGATGTTTTAGAAATGTTTTCTAGACTAGATGATTATGATATTGTTTTGGCAATGAAAGAATGGGTGAACTCAACAGATTTTGTACTGAGTAAGTTGTCTTCTATGATTATAGATAGAGATCTTTTAAAAATAAAAATTAAAAAGAAACCTTTTCAGAAGAATAAAAAAGAAAGTCGTATCGAGAAATTTAGAGAGAAATATAAAATTTCGAGTGAAGAAGCACGTTATTTTATATTTGAAGGAAAAATCTCAAATCAGGCATATCATCAGAATAAACAGAATATTAATATAGTATATAAATCAAATAAAATAGTAGATATTGTTAAAGCCACAGATGAATATAATTTAGAAGCCCTATCTAAACCAGTGACTAAATATTTTATGTGCTATCCAAAGCACAAAGATTAACACATTTTTTATACTTTTGCAGGAATGATTTTTACAGCCACACAAATTGCAGGTATCCTAAACGGAGAAATCGAAGGAGATGAAACCGTAGAAGTATCCAAGTTAGCTAAAATAGAGGAAGGAACTAAAGGTTCATTAACCTTTTTGGCAAACCCTAAATACACTCCATTCATATATTCTACAGATGCATCGATTACCATTGTTGATAAATCTTTCGAAGCAGAATCTACGATTAAGACTACTTTAATACGTGTTGATGATGCTTATAAAGCGTTCTCACAGCTGTTAGAATATTATAATATGGTGAAGATGAATAAATCGGGAATAGAAAACCCTAGCTTTATCTCAGAAACTGCCGTATATGGAGAAGACATTTATTTAGGAGCCTTTTCTTATCTTGGAGAGAATGTTATCATAGGAGAAAATGCTAAGATTTTTCCAAATGTATATATAGGTGATAATGTAACTATTGGTAATAACGTAGTTGTTTTTGCAGGAGCCAAAATATATTCTGAGACGATCATTGGTGATAATTGTGTAATTCATAGTGGAGTAATCGTAGGGGCAGATGGTTTTGGGTTTACGCCTAATGACAAAGGCGAGTACAGTAAAGTACCACAAACAGGTAATGTTATAATAGAAGATAATGTTGATGTGGGAGCAGGTACAACTATAGATAGAGCAACCTTAGGATCTACCATAATAAGAAGAGGAGTTAAACTTGATAATCAAATCCAGATAGCTCATAATGTAGAAATAGGAGAACATACTGCAATTGCAGCACAAACTGGTATCGCAGGTTCTACTAAAATAGGAAAGCATTGTTTAATAGGAGGGCAAGTTGGTATTGCTGGACATCTTGTTATAGGTAATAAAGTGAGAATCCAAGCACAATCGGGTATCGGAAGAAATATAAAAGATGGGGAAGCTATTCAAGGATCACCGGCTTTAGGGTATTCTGATTATAATAAATCCTATGTGCATTTTAAAAATCTTCCTAAAATTGTTGATACAATATATAAACTAGAGAAAAAGATAGATAACAATGAGTAACGTAACTGTGAGTAAACAAAGAACCATTAAAAAAGAGGTGAGGCTTACAGGTGTGGGATTACATACTGGAAAAGAAGTAACACTTGTTTTTAAAGCAGCTCCTGAGAATCATGGGTACGCGTTTTGTAGAGTTGATCTCGAAGGAAACCCAATTATTGAAGCTGATGCCAATTACGTAGTAAATACCCAAAGAGGTACTAACTTAGAAAAGAATGGTGTAAGCATACAAACTTCAGAACATGTACTTGCCGCATGTGTTGGTTTAGAGATAGATAACCTGTTAATAGAATTAGATGCGTCTGAACCTCCTATCATGGATGGTTCGAGTAAGTTTTTTATTGAAGCTCTTGAAGAAGCTGGTATTGTAGAGCAAGAGGCAGAAAGAGAAGAATACATTGTAAAAGATGTTATTTCTTATACAGACGAAGAATCTGGAAGTGAGATTATTGTAATGCCTTCTGATGAGTATCAGGTAACTACCATGGTTGATTTTGGCACTAAGGTTTTAGGAACTCAAAATGCATCATTAAAACATCTAAGTGACTTTAAAAAAGAAATCGCCGATGCCAGAACTTTTAGTTTTTTGCATGAGTTAGAAATGCTATTAGAACATGGTTTAATTAAAGGAGGAGACCTTAATAATGCAATTGTGTATGTGGATAAGGAGTTAAGTCCTAGTACCATGGAAAAACTTAAAGTGGCCTTTGGTAAAGATTCTATAGCCATTAAACCCAATGGTATACTAGATAATTTAACGTTGCATTATCCTAATGAAGCTGCACGCCATAAATTATTAGACGTAATAGGAGATTTAGCACTTATTGGAACGAGGATTAGAGGAAAAATAATAGCGAATAAGCCTGGGCATTTTGTAAACACTCAGTTTGCCAAAAAGATGTCAAAAATTATTAAAATTGAGAAACGCAATAAAGTTCCTCAATTCGACCTTTCCAAAGAACCGTTAATGGATATTAATAAAATCATGGATATGCTACCGCATAGATCTCCGTTTTTATTAATAGACAGGATTTTAGAGATGTCTGAAAAACATGTAGTCGGTCTCAAAAATGTGACCATGAATGAGCCTTTCTTTGAGGGGCATTTCCCAGGAGCTCCAGTTATGCCCGGAGTACTTCAGGTAGAGGCTATGGCACAGACCGGAGGGATTCTAGCACTAAGTACAGTGCCAGATCCAGAAAATTACCTTACCTATTTCATGAAAATAGATAAAGTGAAGTTTAAGCAACAAGTAGTCCCAGGGGATACTTTGATATTTAAACTAGAACTTATAACCCCTATTCGTAGAGGTATTTGTCATATGCAGGCTTTTGCCTACGCCAATGGTAAATTGGTAACAGAAGCTGAGCTTATGGCGCAAATTGTAAAATCAAAATAAGGATAAAAGATAGATGAAAATAAGCTTTCATCTCACTTTTTATTATTAATAAAATAAAATTTAGCTAATGAATCAACCTTTAGCATATGTTCATCCAGGAGCAAAAATTGCAAAGAACGTTGTAATAGAACCGTTTACTACAATTCATAATAACGTAGTTATTGGGGAAGGAACCTGGATTGGTTCCAATGTTACAATAATGGAAGGAGCCCGTATTGGAAAAAACTGTAGTATTTTTCCGGGAGCAGTAATTTCTGCCACTCCTCAGGATAAAAAATTTAATGATGAAGATACAGTAACCGAGATTGGAGATAATACTACTATTCGAGAGTGTGTTACCATCAATAGGGGAACCACTGATAAGATGAAAACCAGAGTGGGTAAGAACTGCTGGATTATGGCGTATTGTCATATCGCCCATGATTGTATTGTTGGTGATAATTGTATATTTTCTAATAATAGTACATTGGCAGGTCATATTAATGTTGGTGATTATGTAGTTTTGGCTGGTATGGCAGCGGTACAACAGTTTTGTAGTATTGGTAATCACGCATTTGTTACCGGAGGATCACTTGTACGTAAAGATGTACCTCCTTTTGTTAAGGCCGCCAGAGAACCTTTGTCTTATGTAGGGATTAATTCTATCGGATTACGACGAAGAGGATTTACAACCGAAAAAATAAGGGAAGTTCAGAATATATATCGTATTTTATATCAGCAAAATTATAATAACTCGCAAGCCGTTGCAATTATTGAAGCTGAGATGGAAGCAACTCCCGAGCGTGATGAAGTTTTAGAATTTATAAAGAATTCTCAAAGAGGTATTATGAAAGGATATTTCTCGAACTAAGTCTTGCGCAAACGGGATAAAATAATAATAACAAAAGAATAATAATATAATGGCTAGTACTAGTGATATTAGAAATGGATTGTGTATCAAATACAATCATGATATTTATAAGGTAATTGAATTTTTACACGTAAAACCTGGTAAAGGTCCCGCTTTTGTGCGTACAAAACTAAAGAGCGTTACCTCAGGAAAAGTAATTGATAATACATTTTCTGCAGGGCATAAGATAGACGATGTGCGTGTCGAAACGCATAAGTTTCAGTATTTATATGCCGAAGGAGATACATTTCATTTTATGAATACAGAGGATTATAATCAAATAACACTTCAAAAAACGACTTTAGATGCACCTGGTTTGCTAAAAGAAGGAGAAGTGGTAACCGTGATTATTAATTCTGAAGATCAAATGCCTCTTTCTGTCGAAATGCCTGCAAGTGTAATTCTTGAAGTAACAGCAACAGAGCCTGGTGTTAAAGGTAATACCGCTACAAATGCCACTAAACCTGCAACAGTAGAAACAGGAGCAGAGGTTATGGTTCCTCTATTTATTAATGAAGGAGATAAAATCAAAGTAGAAACCGAAAAAGGAACCTATAAAGAACGAATCAAAGAATAGTCGTATTCTTAAATTTTATAATGAAATTTCCTCAAGCGCATACTTTAGAACAAATAGCTACCATTATCTCTTCAGAATATGTAGGTGATTCTGATTTTCCTGTATTGGGAATGAATGAAATCCATGTGGTTTCTCCAGGAGATATTGTATTTGTGGACCATCCAAAATATTATGAGAAGGCATTGCAAAGTGCTGCTACAGTAATATTGATTAATAAAAATGTGGATTGCCCTGAAGGGAAAGCATTACTAATTTCTGATGACCCATTTAGAGATTTTAATACACTTACCAAATATTTTAAACCTTTCGTAAAAGCTAGTGAAATAGTTACTTCAAGTTCTAAAATAGGAAAAGGAACTATTGTTCAACCAGGAGCTTTTATTGGTAATAATGTAGAGATTGGAGAGGATTGTCTCATACATGCAAATGTTAGTATTTACGACAATACCATTATCGGTAATAATGTAACTATACATTCTGGGACCGTTTTGGGAGGAGATGCCTTTTATTATAAAAAAAGACCTGAGGGATTTGATAAATTAATTTCTGGTGGCCGAGTTGTAATAGAAGATAATGTAGATTTAGGTACTTCTTGTACCATTGACAGAGGAGTTACAGGAGATACTACAATAAAAGAAGGAACAAAAATCGATAACCAAGTACATATAGGTCATGATACGGTTATCGGAAAAAAATGCCTTATTGCCTCTCAAGTAGGTATAGCAGGTTGTGTAATTGTTGAAGATGAGGTAACTATGTGGGGGCAAGTTGGGATAACCAGTGGTATTACTATTGGTACTAAAGCTGTTATTTCGGCACAGTCCGGGGTGAGTAAGTCTTTAGAGGGTAATAAAAGTTATTTCGGTACCCCGGCTGATAATTTTAGAAAAAAATACAAAGAAATTGCCGCCATTAGGCAAATTCCGGATTTAATAGAAAAATTGAAAAAGAATGAGTAAAACAGCAAAGGAGATAGTAAGGTCTTTTTATGATACAGATTTGATTCATGATTCTGAAGCCTTGTCTAAATACTTGCATTCTGAAATTGAACTGTATTGGAATAGTAGTTTTGGTTTTAATAAGAGAGGATTTGAAGATATTAAAACTATGTTTAGTGAGATGGCTTTGTCTTTTGAGACATTTAGATGTGAAATTAGTCATTTAATTGCAGAAGGTGATACGGTTACTATTCGATACACTTATTTTGCAAAAACGATAGAAGATCCTGATAAAGAGGTGGCTATAGCTCATTTTATAGCTATATGGGAGCTGAAAGATAACAAGTTGTATAGAGGATATCAAATTAGTCAGCAAGGGGATAATACTCCAGAAAGTATGAGATCTTTTATCTCAAAATAATTGTAAAAAAATAAAAAGTATTTTTTTTATTTTTCATTTTAACTATAGTGTTCAAAAGCTTACTTTTGGAACTCAAAAAATTAAAAATCATAGCGCAATGAGTGTTTTAGTAAATAAAGATTCAAAAATTATTGTTCAGGGCTTTACAGGTAGTGAAGGTACTTTTCATGCTAGTCAAATGATAGAGTATGGTACGAATGTAGTAGGTGGTGTAACTCCGGGAAAAGGAGGGCAAACCCATTTGGATAAACCGGTTTTTAATACGGTTGAAGAAGCCGTTACTGAAGTAGGAGCGGATACAACAATTATTTTTGTCCCTCCGGCTTTTGCTGCAGATGCAATTATGGAAGCTGCAGATGCAGGAATAAAAGTTATTATTACTATTACCGAAGGTATTCCTGTTGCCGATATGATTAAGGCTTCTAACTACATAAAAAATAAGGACTGTAAATTGATAGGTCCAAATTGCCCAGGTGTTATTACACCAGGAGAGGCAAAAGTAGGTATTATGCCTGGATTTGTATTTAAAAAAGGAAATGTAGGTATCGTATCAAAGTCAGGAACTTTAACATATGAAGCTGCAGATCAGGTTGTAAAACAAGGACTGGGTATCACAACTGCGATTGGAATAGGTGGTGATCCGATTATAGGTACTACTACTAAAGAAGCCGTAG
This sequence comes from uncultured Aquimarina sp., assembly GCA_947503835.1. GTDB lineage: Bacteria > Bacteroidota > Bacteroidia > Flavobacteriales > Flavobacteriaceae > Aquimarina. Next base: position 199,762 of record CANNFM010000002.1, on the reverse strand, counting down.
AATTGTTAGTTAATGATCCAGAAACCGAATGTGTTGTTATGATTGGTGAAATTGGAGGTCAATTAGAAGCAGATGCCGCAAAATGGATAAAAGAAAGTGGGACTTCTAAGCCAATTGTTGGCTTTATAGCTGGAGAAACAGCTCCGGCAGGACGAACTATGGGACATGCTGGTGCTATCGTTGGAGGAAGTGAAGATACTGCTGCTGCTAAGAAAGCTATTATGAGGGAATGTGGTATACATGTAGTTGATTCCCCGGCAGAGATAGGAAAAAAAGTAGCCGAAGTATTAGGTTAGAAATCATATAATTGATCTCAAAAAGAGAGGTTAATAAATTACGTTTTAAAAAAAACTTACAATGAATTTTCATTGTAAGTTTTTTTTATAGCTTACTCAAAAGTTCCGATGCCTCTTTAAATTTATAATTACTTGAAGATTCTGTAATCTGAAGTAATATTTTTTTTGCTTTTGACAGCTCATTCTTTTTAAGAAATAATAAAGCTTTATACCACTTACCTTTAGGACTGTCTATAAGTTTGCTCTCTATTAATGTATTAAAACTGATTTCCGCTTTATCGAATTGCTCTAGTTCCATTTGAGAAATTCCGGTATAAAGATATATGGCGGCTTTATTTTTTTCAATAGTAGAAAGTTCGTTCTCTAAAATACGTAACGATTGATCATATTCTTTGGCTTCAAATAATTTTTGCGCCTTGATTAGTAATTTTTGTTCACTATTTCCTCGATCTACTAAAGATGGTAGTTCTGACAAATCTAAATAATTAGCATATAATTCATCGGGAGAAGTTTTAAATGGCGAAAAAATGCTAAGACCTATAATAACCAAAATGACAGCAACACCAGTGTATAGAAGCCAGGATTTGTTCCCTTTCTTTTGTTTTAGTTGATACTCGGCATTAACATTGTGTAACGTTTTTTTTAATGCCCGAGTAGACTCACTTCTAAGCAATTTCTCATACTCATCAATTTCAGAGTGACTAGTAGTACTACTAATACTCCATTCCGTATCATTCAAATTAAAAATGAGTTGTTTTTCAAAGTTCACCTTATCACGAAAATGCTTGTCATTTTCAATTCTAAGTAGCACTTCCTCTTTTTCTTTTTCAGAAAGTGTATTCTTAAGGAATTTTTGAATTAATATGTCTTCTTCTATACTCATAATGTTTTGAGTGAATTATAGCGTTCATCATCTTTTATATGCTCAGATAATTTTGCTTTACATTTAAAAACACGCTGCCTGGCAACAGTTTCAGAATTGTACCCCATCTTTTTTACGATATCTTCATAAGAAGTATTGTTAAAAAACATAGTTAATATTTTTTTACAGTTTTCTGAGATTAAATCTAATTTTTCGGTAAATAACTCCCATCTTTTTTGCTCTAAAATACTTAGCGCCATATCTCGCTCTTCAGAAACTAGTTCTACAATATTATCATTTGTTACCCTGTTTTTTAATTTTTTCAATTCTTTACGCCATAAATTTTTACAAGTGGTAAACAAATATGCTTCAAAACTACTATTGATTTTGAACCTTTCCTTTTGGTATCTAACAGTAATTTGTATGAGTGCTTTCTGAAAAATATCCTCTGCATCCTGTTGTTGTCCTTTATTTTGTAGAACAAACTTTCTAACTCTCGGAAACACTATTGTGTAGATTTTCATAACGCCTTTAGAGTCATTATTTATAAGGCTAGTAAGATATTGTGTATTCTCTGTCATTAAATTATTGTAATTCCATAAACGAAAATATTTTTTTTATCTTCGTCGGGTAACAAAAAGAGTATTTTGATAACCAATAAGGGGAAATTATTACAATTTAAAACAACGAACAATGAAAAGAAGTATTTTTTTAAATAAAGTGTTGGTTATATGTTCATTCTTATGTTTCGTAAGTTGTACACAAGATTCTGATATATCAGATAATGTGACTGAAAAAATAGATGAAAAAAGAAGGCCTAGAGTAGTAGATATAGATAAAACTATGGAAGTCCTAATCGAATTTAAACAAGGGACATCAGAATATGTTAAAAGAAAAAAACGACATAATTATAGTAATACAGGTCTGTTATTAAGTTGGGTACAATGTGAAATAGAAGATAATGATGATGTTGAAACTTGGATTGTAGATGCAATGATATTTCATTCGTATAAACCTGGACCGATACAGCATTCAAATGATGATGATGTAGATAGAGTAACTTTAAATGCTAATTGTAAGGATTATAAGAAAGATTGATATTGAAATTTCGAAAGTTCTTATGGATAGGTTTTTTGGGTATTGCCTTAAATGCAAATGCTCAGGAACTCTATGAGTATTACGAATCTTTATGGGATCGTGAGGATAGTACTATTTCGAGTATTGAAAAGGAGGTTGATAGTATTTTAGGTCTTTCCGAAAACAAAGGACAAGATTTACAGAGTATTAGAATTGCTCATGAATTTTCTAGAAAGCTTTTTAGAGAAAAGTTATTTATAAATGCAATTAACTATGGACAATACGAAATATCATTATATCGAAAGTTAGGTTTAAAGAATGATAAATATGCTAAAGCTCTATACAATGTAGGGCTTTTTTATTATCGGCTAGGGAATTTTGAAAAGTCTATTCCTTACTATCAAGAAGTAGTCACGATTAATGTAGATGAATATAGCAAAGCCAAAGCTTTTTGTGAACTAGGACATTATTATTATACAAAAGGTGATTTTTATAGATCAAGTGATTACTATTCTTATGGGATTGCTACTCTAGAAAAACTAGACAGGAAAAAGCTTTTAATAAAAAAATACATTAACTATTCTCATGTTTTATATGAAATAGAAACAAAAATTAGTTTAGATAAAATGTTAGAAGTCTTGGATAAGGCGAACGAACTTTTTAGTTTAATTCCTGATTACTCCCCTGTAGATTTTAACATTTTGAATAATGACTATGCACTTTACTATACAACCAAAGAGAGATTCGATTTTGAAAAAGCCAGATATTATTGTTTTCGAAATTTATCTAAAGCCTTAAAGGAAAATGATTCTACTTATGCCTACGCATCATATACCATTCTTGGAGATGTATATGCAAAGATCAAAAGTGAGAAACAAAAAGACCGTGCCTTGCTTTGTTTTAATAATGCCTTGAAATATGCTCGTAGCGGCAAAGAGAAATCTATAGTATTCCATAATTACAGCAACTATTATTTAGGAAATAATGAATTTCAAGATGCACTTGATAATATTCAAAAATCTTTAATAGAGAGTACTCATCTCGATCAAAATGTTAAAGCGTTACCTAAACTGAATGACTTAACAATTTCGGAGAACAAATACAATGTTTTGTTAGCGTTGATTCAGAAAGCAACTATTCTCATAAAATTATATCAGAAAGAAAATAATAAGGAGTATATCAAGCTTGGGCTTTCTAATTTGTGGGCAGCAGATCAATTAGTTGATATTTTGCTAGATGTTAGTGAAGAAGAAGGGTCTAGATTATACTGGAGGAAAGAAGCCTCAGAAATCTATCTAAAGGGAATATTGGTTTGTGAAATTCTTAATGAAGAGGAAAAGGCATTTTATTTTTCAGAAAAGAAGAAAGCGTTGCTCTTAACTGAAGACATCATTAAGAACACTGATAAATCGCAACTACCAGATACAGTATTAGAACAAGCAAATGAGCTTAAAAAACAGATTTTGAATCTGGAGAACCGTATTGTTGATCAAAAAAGCCCTGATAGCAGTAAGTTGTTGGAGAACAGGCGTTTTCAATTAAAACAACAATATAAGCAACAGGAAGACTCTATACAAATTTTGTTTCCAGAGTATTATAAAAATAAAAAAACCACTAGAATTGTGGGTTTAAAGAATGTTCAAAAATCTTTAGACAAAGATAATGTTGTAATATCCTATGTGGGTAATCAGGATGAGGAAGATGATACTTTTAGTGTATTATATGCAATTTTGATTTCTAATACCCAAACAGAAATAATTAGAATAGGCGAATTGAAGGTTCTAGAAAAACTGATCAGAACTTACAGAAACCAATTGTCTAGACCTTTTGAGACAGAAGAAGACCGATTAATGTTTCAGGAAATAGCTTACGAATTATATACCATATTGATTCCAAAAGACAAAATCTCAATGTCTTTGGATCAAAAACATCTGGTGATAATTCCTGATGGTACGTTACAGTATATACCTTTTGAATCTTTAGTAGTAGATAAAGACACAAATCGATATCTTTTAGAAGATAATGAAATAAGTTACGGGTATTCTATGTCTTTTTTAAAACATAATGCTACAGTAGAGAGAAAACCGTCTAAGGATTTAGTAGCTTTTGCTCCAGTAACTTTTGCGCATAGTGATTTAGAAGATATTACCAATAGTGTCAATGAAATTAATGCTATTGGTACTAATATATCCTTAAGTAATTACCAAGAAAAGAAAGCTTCTAAGCAAAACTTTTTAGCTAAAACAGCCGATTATAAAATAATTCATCTGGCTACGCATGCTAATTTTTCGAATAATCTTCAAATAGCATTTCATGATACGAATCTAGAATATCATGAGTTATATACTTCCAAAAATCAAGCAGAACTAATAGTGTTAAGTGCTTGTAATACGTCTTTAGGAGAAATGGCTAAAGGAGAAGGTGTTATGAGTTTGGCTAGAGGTTTTTTCTATGCAGGTGCTAATACGGTGATTTCCTCTCTCTGGAATGCTAATGATAAATCTACAGCACGGATTATGGAAAATTTTTATCAAAATCTTGATAAAGGTCAGACCAAATCTAAGGCATTACATAATGCTAAAATTGAATATCTAAAATCAGCTTCTTTATCTGATGCTTCACCTCATTATTGGGCAACATTTGTATTAATAGGTGATTCACAAACTAAATTATTTTCATCAAATATTCTCTTTTATGGGATTATTTTATCCCTTCTTTTTGTACTGATAATCAGTGTTCTAATATTTTTATCAAAAAAAGATAATTTCCTTGGGTAACAGATTAATGGTTACGGTCACAAGACAGTAATCATTAATAAATAATCCTAATGGATAAACTTATTCTATTATTTTCAATACTTGCAATTTTTATAAGTGTTTTCTCTATTTTCTATTTTATCTTTTCTTCAAACCTATTCTATTTGGTTATAGATAAATTAATAGATTATTATAAACTAGGTGTGTCATTTAAATACTCGAAAACAATCTTATTATGGTTCTTTTTGGTTCCAACACTACATGTTTTTTGCCAATCACAAGATCAAAACTATATTAAAACCACTGTAGTATTAGAATCTGTTGATATAAATACGCTTAACAATTTTTCAAATTCTATTAAGAAAGTAGAAAATGTTACATATCTCGATGGCTTTGGTAAAGCAAAACAAACTATAGCTATAGGCCAAAGTCCTAATAAAAAGGATATAGTGAAGCATATAAAGTATGATGAATTTGGGAGAGCTTCAAAGCAATATTTGGCGTTGCCAACTCATCAAAATACAGGAGATTACATTTCCAATGCAGAGGCACAGATAGGAGCTTATTATCAAAATAATTTTGCAGATCAACATCCTTTCTCAGAAATTAGATTCGACAATTCACCACTTAACAGAACTTTGGAGTCATCTTCACCGGGTAATACTTGGCAAATTTTAAATAATTCTGATAATGGCCATACTACAAAATATAAGTATGCAGTGAATGATTATAATGAAGTTCTTCGATTCAATATAATTAATAATACAAATAACCCTTTTCAAATTTCTCATTATCAAAAAAAGGAGCTTTTAAAGAATATCATCAAGAATGAAAATTGGGATGTTGGTGACGGTTTATTAAATACACAAGAAGTATTTATTAATAAGAATGGAAGGAAAATTGCAGAGTTTAGCTACAAAACCTATGGGAGCGGTGTGAAAAAGCTAAGCACGTATTATGTATATGATGATATTGGTAATTTACGCTATACATTAACTCCCAAAGCTATTGAAAACCTTTATGTAGATAATAATTACACTCCTTTCAATCTTAATTTTAATTGGACACAATTTGTAGAAAATCCATCTAGTGTGACTAATGGTAGTGGTAATGTTAATATTATTTCGCAATCCACATCAATTAATCACCAGCTCATAGTAGATTTTAATTTAGGTTTTCCGTTTATTTTCGGAGGTACTGGTGGAGCTTATTTAAAACAAGGAAATGTTGTAGCACTTCCATCTAATGCTAATTTACCAAATAGATATCTTTTTAGTATTTATTCTGGTAAAGTGACGCAACCTGTTTTAGATGATTTAGAGGATTTTGGAGCTATTAGTGGAAATACGAATAAATCAAGATATGAATACTCTATAAAAGATGGGTATATTTTTGTTGAATTTTTAGTTGGAACAGATTTTGGTAGCCCTAACGCTCCTTTTAAGATTAGAGGAGTAGATAGAACTTTTGCTAGATATTTTTCTACCACCGTATTTAACGAATCCATTATGGATAACTTATGTTTTAAATATCGATATGACCAATTTAATCGTCAAACAGAACAAAAAGTACCTGGCAGAGGTTGGGAATATATAGTTTATGATCAGTTAGATCGACCAATTCTAACCCAAGACGCCAACTTAAAAGCTCAAAATAAGTGGTTGTTTACTAAATATGATGTTTTCGGACGAGCAGTTTATAGTGGAGTCTATACTAATGATGTGGATAGAGCTTCATTGCAAACACAGGTTAATAGTTTTATTAATTCGAGTTCTAATACGGCAAATATTGAGTCTCGCGGTATTGGTTTATTAACTATTGGTGGTATTGCTATCAATTATACAAATAATGCTTTTCCGGTAAGTAATTTAGAAACATTAAATGTAAGTTATTTTGATGATTACAATTTTACAGACTTAAATTTACCATCGATACCAACTTTTGTTTTGGGACAAGAAGTAACGAATAGGACAAAAGGTGTTTTGACGGCTACTTGGACAAAAACACTAGAAACAAATTTATGGGCAAAAAACTATACCTTTTATGATAAGAAAGGTAGGGTAATCTACACATATGATAGAAATCACCTAGGAGGTAATACGCAAAATAAAAGTAAACTTGATTTTAGAGGTAAGATTTTAAAATCTGTAACTAATCATAAAAGAATAAATTCAAGTAATGATTTAACTATCTCTGATCGTTTTGAATATGATCATATAGAACGACCTAAGAAACATTTTCAACGTATAAACAATCAGAATGATGAGCTAATTGCTAGTAATACTTACAATGAACTGGGGCAATTAGAAAAAAAGAATATAGGCGGACTGGAAGTTGATGGTACTATCAATCTTTATGAAAATATAAGCCCAACAATTACAGTCTCTAATAACAGTATAGAAAGGGTTTCTGGCTCAAGTTGGACTAATGCAGGTTTAACAACCAAAGGAGAAATTACTAATGAAGGCTCTGTTTCTTATGAAGTTTTAACTACTAATAAAAACATGATGATTGGTTTGGCGGCACCTAATATAGACCCTCATTATGAATCAATTAATTTTGCTATATATAATTATGCGCTAGCAGATAGCAATGGTGGAAGCAAACTTCTAATATTTGAAGGAGGACAAAATATAGGACATAAAACTAATTACCAGATTGGAGATGTTTTAAGTATAGAGCGAGACGCTAGCGGTTACGTACATTATAAAAAGAATGGAGAGATTTTTTACTCGTCAGAATCAGAATCACTTCCTTATGCAGGTAAACTAGTGGGTGATATCTCTATGTATTCATTTGGTGGTAAAATTAAAAACCTCAAAATCAGCAGTGATTATACAGATATTGTTGGTCTCAATGTTTCTAATATAACCAATAACACTCAACAAATTAAAAAAGAAACAGGATCTGCAGGTTGGAATGCTGGTTTGGCAACAGTAAATGCTATTAAACAAGATGGTGATGGTTATATAAGTTATAGAATAAGCCAAGTCAATAAAAATTTAATGGTAGGGGTATCAGAAAGTAACTTAAACGCAAGCTATAATACCATAAAATATGCAATCTACCATAAGTCTAGTGGTACCCTTGAAGTAAGAATAACTGGACCCTCAGAAATTTATAATGAAAATATAACCTATCAAGTAGGTGATGAGTTTTCTATAGAAAGAGTAGGCTCTGATCTAAATTTTAAGAAGAATGGAGACATATTTTTTACTAAATCTGGGGTTATATCAGGAAGCTTAATTGGAGATATATCAATGCATACTATTGGTAGTGCTATCTATGATTTAGAAATACAGAATAACGAGCCTGGAGTACAAATGATAGATTATACCTATAATATTCGAGGTTGGTTAACACATGTTAATGATGTAAACAATATAGGCGATGATTTGTTTGCATATAATTTAAAATATGATGAAAACATAGAAGGTAATTCTTCAGTTGGAAATATTTTTAATGGTAACATTAAGCAAGTAATTTGGAAGTCTGCACTAAATAATACTAAAAAATCATATGCTTTTGAATATGATAAATTAGATCGCTTTTCTAGTTCGCATTATCGTGAAAATAATACGTTAACAGACGGAGATGGTAAGTTTGAAACTTACGGTATTAAATATGACTCTAATGGTAATATTAAAGAATTAAGAAGAAACACACATTCTGGCAGTTTAATGGATAGGTTGGGATATACCTATGACGAGGGTAATAAATTATTATCGATTGGAGATTTTGGTGGTACGAACGAAGGTTTTAAAGATGGTTCTAACAGCGATCAAGATTATGAGTATGACGTTAACGGTAATCTTACTAAAGATTTAAATAAAGGTATCGAACGTATTGATTACAATCATTTGGATTTAGTTAAAGAGGTTGCATTCATAAATGGTAACAGAATAGAGTTTTTTTATGATGCTAATGGGAGCAAGTTGGAAATGAAGAGTATAACAGCAGCAGGAGTTGTAACAACAATTGGTTATTTAGGAGGTTTTCAATACACGAATGCTCAATTACAATTCTTTCAAACTCCAGAAGGCTATGCTAGTAAAGACGGTGTCGATTTTAAGTATGTTTATGTTTTAAAGGACCACTTAGGAAATAATAGAGTGAGTTATAGTGATGTTAATAACGATGGGGTTATTAATTCTGCTGCAGAAATACTGTCTAATACAGATCATTATGTAATGGGGCTTACTCATTTTGGTGAATCGATTTCTGGTATAGCTTCTAATTATAATTACAAGTTACATGGAAAAGAACAATTAACTTTTAGTGGTTATAATATGTATGACTTTGGTAGTCGTATGTATGACCCAGCCGTTGGACGTTGGTTTAATGCAGATCCATTAAATGAGTTCAGTAGTCCTTATTTGGCTATGGGAAATAACCCTGTAATGCTAGTGGACCCCGATGGTAGAGGTGTGTTTTTGGCAGGGATTATAGCTGGAGCGTATTTAGGGCTAATGCAAGGAATACATAATAACCAAACAAATGGAAGAGATCCATATAATTCCAAAGGGATAGTAAAAGGAGTAGGTAAAGGGGCTTTAAATGGTGTTTTTGGTATTAATGCAGTAATAGCTTCTGGGATAGACTTTATCTCGCAAGGATATGCTTCTGTTGATATACCTGTAACCAACAGCTTTTCGCTAACATTAAGCCCAGCTATTGCCTCTGGGACAAATGGAGGTTCTATAGGTTTAAATTTAACTGGAAATTTAGATGTCGGAGATTGGACTTTAAGTGCATCATTAGGCGGAAGTTATTATGATAAAGCGGTTGGAACGGGTAAAAGTGGTTTTGGGTCAATTACTTCTTTTGGGGTAGCTTATGATGATGGAGAAACAGGTTTCTCTTTATACAGAACAAGCTATTCTAATATAGGAGGTACTGGTGGACAAAGATTGGGAGGTCTAAGTTTTAGATCAGGTGATTTTAGTTTTAGATATGAGAATGATGGAGGTCTACCATTTAAGGTTGGCAAAGGCAAAATACTTGGAGATGGAGGAGATAGTTATAGAACTGCTGCACTACAAATTGGATACACAAGTTATCAAGTAGGATTTAATTTATTTACTGGAAAAAGAGAATACGTAAAAGGAGAAGATGCTCCAAAAACAGCAGCAAATCCAAAAGGTAAGGTAGGAGAATTAGACTATGGTCCCTATGGTAGGAGAGCTCCCAACGGATTTGTAAAAGAAATTGGAACACCATATAGACTAGGAGCTCTTTACTTAGGGTATAATGGCTATAGACTAGGTGTTAATTCAGAACACGTAAGAAATGCTATTCAAAATCACGCTATACATGACCTTAAAATTTTATTTGGACTAATTGATCTACAACAACCGGGATTTAAAAATCAATCTTGGGATTGGAAAGGTTACATTCAATACAATTCAATTAATAAATTCTCTTTATGGCATTAATTCCAGGAGTATCGAATTCAAATACAATACTGATGAAAATCAAATTATTAAATAATAGTAATACAAGTATAATAAAGGATTTATCTGATATAACAATGATGAACAATAATATGCCTTTTAAAATAGTGTTTAGTTTGTTTCTTGTACTTTTTACGAATACAACGACTATAACTGCCCAAGAAAAACAACCTAGTAAAAAGTCTGAATCTATAATTAATGAGTTTGAAATTAACGAAGTTAATGAAGGTTCTTACAATAATAAAAATATAGATAAATCTGAGAAAGGAATAGAAGGGCTTGATAGAACAATTACGGTAAACTACAATAGAAATTCATCATCTACCGCAGATGGTAATGATATAGGCACACCGACAAATTCGACGTTTCAATTAGGAGGCGATATACAAGGTAGTATAAAAAATAGTGTCAATCAAATTACAGGTAAAGTTGCTATTTCAGTTCCTCTAGCTTCAATAGCTTCTGGGTCTGTTGGTTACTCTTTAAATTTGGCTTATAATGGGCAATTGGCATTCGATATAGCGAAGCAGCAAAATAAATATAACCCAACATCAACTGTTGGTCTAGGCTGGGTGTCGTCAGTTTCTAAAATTGTTGTGGACAATAAGCAAACTGCGACAATGGATGATGATGTTTTTTATCTTCTTGATGGCGGTACAACAAGTAAGCTTATTTGTACTAATAAAGAAGAATACGTGTGGACATTTAAAACTGAGAAATATACACCTTGGGTAATAAAATATCATAAAGGATTTTCGGAATATGATGATGTTGTCAATCCACCTCAATTTGTATCTCGTGAGTCTGATTATTGGAGCATGGTAAAAGGAGATGGTAAGACTTGCTATTATGGATATAGTACCAGGAGTCAATACGGAGTGAATGCTCCTAGTGCTATAAGTAATTCTAAAGAGAATGTTGTAGCTTGGGGAAATTGGATAGGAGATTCCAAAAAACCTAATGGAAGAAAAAAAACAATCGTCTGGAATATTTCTAGAATTGAAGATCAATGGAATAATGTAGTAGATTTCACATATGAATTGCAAGAGGTTATACAATCAAGTTGGGTAAAACAAACTGAAGCCTCTTACTTAAAGAAAATTTCATCTTCTAATGGAGCAAGTATTCAATTAAATTATGGGTTTAAGGAAGGTGATGAATATTATGAGCCTCATTCAAGGACTCCAGAGCCAGATGCATATCAAGAGCGTTATGAAAAAAAGTATTTACAAAATGTAAAAGTTTATAAAAATTCTGGTCAAATAAATAGTACATACGATTTGGGGTACTCTCTATATGGAACAGGGCTTAATAGAAAACGTTATTTAACATCAATAACCCAAATAAGTCACGAAGATGGAGGAAATCACAACCTTCCTCCTCAACAGTTTGAATATAATTTATCTGGATCTTTTAAAGGGAGTCTTAAGAAAATTATATATCCTCTAGGAGGATCAGTAAAATATAATTATCAAAGTAAGTATTTATTTTATAATGGAGCAAATAAGTATGAAGTTCCTGCTAGTCCTGTTCCTGGATATGTGTTTTATGCTTCATTAGTTAAAGATGATTATCTCTTATATGTCAGAAGAACTGCATACCCAGTAAGTGGTAACAAGTATAGATTTAAAATATATAGATATTTGTGGACAGGTGAACAATGGAAATTATCGAGTGAGTTTACAATTCCTCATTTAATGGAAGACATTAGCTCAAATAGAATGGCTGGTTTTGCTAGTGTTTTTGAAGATGATTTTTACGCTTTTATATTTGATGCAGGTCATCATGCGAATTTATTTTTATTTCATAAAAATAAAGATGGATTAACTTGGGATGAAACTGTATACAATGGTATGTTTATTGGAGAAGGTCCACCTAGCCTTATGTCAGGAAATGATTTTATTGCTTTAGGGAGGCACCATACAGGAAGATTAGATACTTTTATATGGAATGGAACTACTTGGGATTCAGGACTACCAATTAACCAAGGAGGAGGACAATATTATTATGCGGCTACAAATAATTTTATTTTATCTTTAAATGAAGATGGTGGTGGAGACATGATGACTGGTCTGTGGCATGAAGATAATTACTATATCCATTATTTAGATGCAGAAAAAAAATGGAAAACAAAATCTTGGTCTGCTAAAGCTGACCCACATATTGCTGGTATTGAAAAACCAAGTCGTTTTTATCCGTCTAATTCCATGTCAGGTTTTGTTGCTGATGATAACCCCGAATTGTTTCTTCGTTGGGATGATAACTATGATTTAAAATATATAGATAATGTTTTAGGGGCTTATAATGATAATAATCCTCTACAACCGGTTGGAAATGGCTTATTTACTTTACACAATTTCTTTTATGGTATTCCGTACAAATCTGCACGCTTTAATGGGGCCAATTGGAAAATAGGTACTATACCTAATTCGTCTACATATTATGCAAAGTTAAATTTTGGAGAAAATTTAATGACATTTCAAAACAATAATAATTTTCCTGGAGTTGGTTTTCATTTGTATGACCCAGATTCTGATGGGTTCTCGTATGGAACTTTAAATAATTCTAATTCTGGAATAATTTCAAATTCAAAAGCAAATGGCATTGCCAAAGAGTTTATTGTAGCGGGAAATAAGATTTACAAAAGATCTAATGGGCCAACTATAAATATGTTTGATCAAATAGGAAGTTTACAGTATAGTAATAATTTTACGCATACCGATGGATTAAATCATGCCTATGTTAAAGAATCTCAATACTCAGGTAACAGTATAAATTTTAAAAAAGGGAGCCTTTTTCATATTAATAAAGAAAATGGGTTGTTAACCAATACTAATTTGGGTCTAAAATATAACCTTGGTGGCTTGTCAGGTCAAAATTCAAAATTTGGGGGTAATACTCCGTTTATGTCACCAAAAGCTATATGGCTGAGGTCTTCATCTAATAATGGGTCATTTAGTACATACATACATAGGATTATAAATGATAAAATTAATCAGTCTATTTATAATACTGTTGTAAATAGTATTGAGATAGATGATGATAATGAATTAGTTAGAAAAGTTGCGTATACATATAATAACCCTAAATCAACACCAGACAATAGTAGTGTATATTATGGAGAGGTAATTGTTGAAAACAAAGGGTTTGGTACAAACTCAATAGGTAAAACTAAAACAAAATTTAATGTAGGGTCTGATGATTTGCAAATGATAGGTTTAACTTTAGAAGAACAAATATTAGATGCTAATAATGTTTTAAAGGCTAAAACCCTTAATTTTTGGGAAAAATCATTCAAGAACATATCTAATGGTTCGAGCATAATAGATAAAAGCTATCATATTACTTTAAAAACCCAATCAGAAGAATTGTTTTATGATAATTATAGTATAATTAATGAAACTAATAATTCGTATAACTCAAAAGGGCAATTGTCATCTGTTGTTAAAACAAATAGTAAGGGACAGACAGAGCGTGAAGATATACGTTATGCTTATGAACAGTATAATTTTGTAAGAGATAAGAATATGTTAGGTCACATTTATGAAAAAACAACAAAATTGAATAACCAAATAGTTAATATTGAAAGAATCAATTGGGAAAATTTAGCAGGGAAAGTCTATGCTAAAGAAAATTGGTCTGGGTCAAATAGTAGTAACATTAGATTGAATAGTCAGATTACTAATGTTGATGCTAGAGGGAATATATTGGAAAGTAATAATGGTAAAAATATATATACTTCAGTATTAAATGGTTATGGGGGATTGTATGAGGTTGCAAATATAGTAAATGCCAAGCACCAAGATGTTGTTGATGAATTGGATGTTAATTATAATCAACTTCAAAATTTAAATACTATAGATCTTAAAGCTGAATTGATAAAACTTTATGATAGACTTCCAAATACAATGATTCGTTTATCTTTTTATGATGAAAATGGCAGGGTGATAAATCGTGTTAATGAGCGTAAAGAAGAGTCTTATATTTATTATGATCCTTTTGGAAGAGTAGATTATATTTCAGATGGTTATGGAAAAGTTATACAGAAAAAAGAATATAACTTTGGGGATTAAAGTTGAATGAATATTTGATATAATAGGGGTGCATTGTAGTTTCTCCTTTGAGTAACCTCTAAGATTAATTTTTTAGAGGTTTTTTGTTTTAGAAGAATGTAGTTTGTTAAAAAAATACTAAAAAATGTAACATATTTACTCTTTTTGACATTAATATTACTTAATTACATATTTAAAGATTTAAAAAATCAATCTATGAAGATACTAAAATCAATGTTACTGTTGCTAGTAATTAGTGCACTTAGCAGCTGTAACAACTCATCATCAGAAACGAACGCATCAAAAGAAATCAAGGCTGAACAACATACAGATGCCGCAGGATTTTCTTATGAAACTGTTACCAATGATCCTACAGGTTTAAGATTATATACCTTGGATAACGGATTAAAAGTATATCTGGCTAAAAATGAAGAAGAACCAAAAATTCAGACTTTAATAGCAGTAAAAGCAGGTTCTACCTATGATCCTGCTGATAATACAGGTTTAGCACATTATTTAGAGCATATGGTATTTAAAGGAACCGATGAAATCGGAACTTTAGATTTTGAAAAAGAAAATAAACTAATCAAACAAATCTCAGATTTGTATGAAGAGCATAAATTAGAATCTGATCCTGAAAAGAAAAAGGCAATTTATAAAAAGATAGATGAAGTATCTCAAGAAGCTTCAAAATTATCAATTGCAAATGAATATGATAAAATGTTAAATTCATTAGGGGCAGAAGGCACAAATGCTTTTACTTCAAATGAACAAACGGTTTATGTAAATAAAATTCCTTCTAACGAATTAGATAAGTGGCTTAGGGTAGAAAGTGAGCGTTTTAGTCAATTAGTTCTTCGTTTATTTCATACAGAGCTGGAAGCTGTTTATGAAGAGTTTAATCGTGGACAGGATAGTGATGGTCGTAAGCAATATTTCGCAGTTTTAGAGGGATTATATCCTAATCACCCTTACGGAACACAAAGTACTATTGGTAAGTCTGAGCATTTAAAGAATCCATCTATGGAAGCTATAAATACGTATTTTGATAAATATTATGTGCCTAATAATATGGCGGTAATTTTAGTGGGAGATTTAGATTTTGATACTACCATTAAAAAGATAAATGATAGTTTTGGAGGTTTTAAATCTAAAGAAGTTTCTCATCCAGAATTTACTGAAGAACCCGCAATTACATCACCAATCAAAAAAGAAGTTTATGGGCCTACAGCAGAGTCTATTTATGTTGCTTTTAGAACAGATGGTTTTGGGACTAAAGAAGAAACTATGGTTGTTCTTGTTGATTATATATTGGCAAATTCTCAAGCTGGATTGATAGATTTAAACCTTAACCAAAAACAAAAGGTTCAAAACGCATCTTCATATACGAATTTTGACAATGATTATGGATTCCACTTGTTATATGGGACACCTAAAGAAGGACAGACTTTGGATGAAGTGAAAGACTTGTTATTGGGAGAGATAGAAAAAATTAAAAAAGGAGAATTTGATGATTGGTTAATCGAAGCTGTAGTTAATGATTTAAAATTAAGCAGAGTCAAGCAATTCGAAAATGCAAGTGCAACGGCATATGAGTATCTTGATGCTTTTATTCATTTCACCGACTGGAAAAATCGTTTAACAATGTTAGATGAGATGAAAATGATTACCAAACAAGATATAGTAGATTTTGCTAATAAACATTATAGTAACAATTATGTCGAAGTACATAAAATCAAAGGAGAAGATAAAAACATAGTAAAAGTAGAAAATCCTGCAATAACCCCGGTAGAGCTTAACAGAGATAAAGAATCTGCATTTATTAAAGAGTTCTTTGCATTAAAAGCTCCTGCATTACAACCCAAATTTGTGGATTTTAAGTCTGCTATTAAGACTACAAAAACGACCAGCGGGATCCCTGTTTCTTATATAAAGAATGAGACAAATGATTTATTTAGTCTAAGAATCATATTTGATATGGGGCGAGATAATGATAAAAAACTAGCACTAGCGGCGGGGTACTTAGA
The DNA here is from genome assembly GCA_947503835.1 of uncultured Aquimarina sp. GTDB lineage: Bacteria > Bacteroidota > Bacteroidia > Flavobacteriales > Flavobacteriaceae > Aquimarina. The sequence goes on along the minus strand of CANNFM010000002.1, from coordinate 183,239 downwards.
TTATTTGGGGACCAATAAATATTCTCCAGAAGATCTTAAAAAAGAGTTCTATAAGTTAGGGATAAGTTCTGCGGTAAATTCCTCTTCAGATATAACCCAGATAGGTATTTCAGGATTAAAAGAAAACCTCGATCAAGGTCTTGTTTTATTAGAACATTTGTGTCAAAATGCGTTGGCAGATCAGGATACATATAATAAATATGTTGATAAAATTGCTAAAGGAAGAGCAGACGGCAAGACCCAAAAGGGAAACATCATGTGGAATGGATTAATGAATTATGGTAAATATGGAGAGAATTCAAGATTACGTAATATATATACCATAGAAGAATTAAAAGCTATTAATCCTGAGGAATTAGTCGATATCATAAAAGATCTTGTTAATTATAAACATCGTGTGTTTTACTACGGAAAAGATGTAGAAGCAGCAGTGTCCTCTTTAGATAAAAATCATAAAATAAATAAAGAGCTAAAAGATTATCCCGAAAAAACAGAGTATGTAGAAAAAGAAACAGGAGGTAATGTATATTTTGTAGACTATGATATGGTACAAAGCGAAATGCTGTTTTTGGCCAAAGGAGCAGAGTTTGATCCTAAGAAATTGGCAGCATCAAGTTTGTTTAATACATATTTTGGTAGTGGACTCTCTTCAATTGTGTTTCAGGAAATAAGAGAATCCAAGTCATTGGCGTATTCTGCATTTTCTCAATATAGTAATGCAAAAGAAAAAGGTAAATCTAATTATCTGTATGCTTATATTGGAACTCAAGCCAATAAAATGCCTCAAGCGGTAGACGCAATGATGGATTTAATGACCAATATGCCCGAGGCTGAGCAACAATTTAATCAAGCAAAAGAAGCAACATTAAAAAAGATTGCCGCAAAACGAATCACAAAATCTAATATATTTTGGTCATACGAAAGCCTTAAGAAAAGAGGAATTGACTATGATAATCGCGAAGAAATATATAACACAATAAAAGGGATGACTCTAGCAGATCTTAAATCGTTCTTCGATCAAAACATTAAAGGAGAAACATATAACATTTTGGTCATTGGTAATAAGAAAGATGTCGATATGAATGCCTTATCCAAGTTAGGAGTAGTAAAAGAAATGGATATTGATTATCTTTTTAATTATGAGAAGAAAAATGAGGATATAAAATTATAAATAGACGATGTAATTTTCTTTATAAACCCTGCGAGAAATCGCAGGGTTTATTGTTGGTCACCTGTTTGTAATTCTTATATTTGAATTTAATATTCAACACATACCAAAAAAATAACACAAAACAAATGAATCTTTTACAAGGTAAAACAGCTATCATCACAGGAGCCACTCGTGGCATAGGAAAGGGGATAGCACAGGTTTTTGCGCAACATGGCGCTAATATAGCTTTTACGTATAGTTCTTCTGTCGAGGCAGCAACAGCATTAGAAAAAGAATTGAATGATGTGGGAGTAAAAGCAAAGGGGTATCAAAGTAATGCAGCGAGTTATGATCAAGCTCAAGAGTTGGCAAAAGATGTCTTAGAAACTTTTGGCAGCATAGATGTTTTAGTCAATAATGCAGGGATTACTAAGGATAACCTTTTAATGCGTATGAGTGAAGAAGACTTTGATAAAGTGATAGAAGTAAATTTGAAGAGTGTGTTTAACATGACAAAGGCCGTTCAAAGAACGATGCTTAAGCAACGTAAAGGGAGTATTATTAATATGAGTTCTGTTGTTGGCGTAAAAGGAAACGCAGGTCAGTCCAACTATGCAGCGTCAAAAGCAGGGATTATTGGTTTTTCTAAATCTGTAGCTTTAGAAATTGGGTCAAGAAATATTAGAAGTAATGTAGTTGCACCAGGTTTTATTGAAACTGAAATGACCGCTAAATTAGATGAAAAAGTAGTGGATGGATGGAGAAACGCAATTCCGTTAAAAAGAGGAGGAACTCCAGAAGATATTGCAAATGCTTGCTTGTATCTTGCAAGTGATTTGAGTACATATGTTACCGGACAAGTACTTAATGTTGATGGTGGAATGCTAACCTAATTTATAGAATGCAAACACAAACCATAGTATTGATCATAGCTGCGTTTATAATTGCATTAATTGTAGCACTATTTCAATATTTGCATAAAGCAAAGCAAAGAAAAAAGAACACCTTTTTCTTTGCTTTTTTGCGTTTTCTTAGTGTTTTTGCATTGTTACTATTATTAATTAACCCATCTTTCAAACAGAAAAAAATCTTTACAGAGAAACCAAAACTTGTGGTTGCTGTAGATAATTCGTTATCCATAAAACATCTTGATCAGGATCAAAATATCACTGAATTTATTAAACAAATACAAAAAAATAATATCCTAAATGATAGATTTAATATTGTCTATTACTCTTTTTCTTCTGCATTACATGACTCATTACATTTTTCCTTTGATCAAAAACAAACCAATATATCAAAAGCTTTAGGGGATCTAAATCAGGTGTATAAAAACTCTATTGCTCCTATTGTTTTAGTTACAGACGGAAATCAGACTTACGGTAAAGATTATCAATTTAGCAGTATAGGATATAAACAAAGTATTTTTCCTGTTGTTTCTGGTGATACCACTACAGTTTTCGATACCAAAATTCAACAGCTTAATATAAATAGATATGCATACCTGAAAAATAAATTTCCGGTAGAGGTTATTCTTACATATTCTGGTATTGAAACTGTGAATACCAGATTAGAAGTTAAATCCGGAAACAGTGTTGTGTATTCTCAACCCATTTCTTTTTCACTTAACAATAATTCAAAGGTTGTAAACTTTACATTACAAGCCAATAGAGCAGGAGTTATCCAATATACAGCTCGATTGATTCCGTTAGAAAAAGAAAAAAATACAATTAATAATACTAAAACCTTTGCTGTAGAAGTAATAGATCAAAAGACGAACATTTTATTGATTAGTGATATTGTTCACCCGGATTTGGGCGCAATTAAAAAAAGCGTAGAAAGCAATGAAAGAAGAAGTATTACAATCAGTAGACCAATAGAGATAAAAAACCTGAACCTGGATGATTACCAACTTATTATGTTATATCAACCCAATACTAGGTTTAGAGGGATCTATGAAAAATTAAATACACTTAGGAAGAATTATTTCACGATTACGGGTTCAACTACAGATTGGTTTTTCCTGAATAAAATACAAAGTAAATATAGCCAAGAGATAACCAGACAAACCGAATATTATATCCCAAGGTTTAATAGCAATTACGGAACATTTCTTTTTGATGATATTGGCTTTGAAAATTACCCTCCGTTAACCGGAAATTTTGGAGAAATTAAACTTAACACTAGTTATGACCCCTTGCTGTATCGTACAATAAGCAATATAGAAACAGATGAGCCTCTTTTAGTTACCGTCGAACAAGATGGTATAAGAGAAGCAGTATTGTTTGGTGAAGGATTATGGAGATGGAGAGCGCAAAATTATTTGAATGCAAAAAATTTCGAGGGCTTTGATGATTTCTTCGGAAAACTTATTCAGTATTTGGCTTCAAACAAGCGAAAAAGCCGTTTAAATACAATCTCAGAGTCTTTTTACTACGGTAATGCCAGTATTAAAATTAATGCAGAATATTTTACCAAAAATTATGAATTTGACAGAAGAGGGAACCTGAGAATTACAATCAAAAATAAAGACACTGAAGCTACACAGACAATCCCTATGATATTGAAAAATAATTCATACGAAGTAGATCTTAGCAATATATCGGCTGGTAACTATGACTATACGGTTACAGTGTCTGGCGAAAATATTTCCCGTTCTGGTAGCTTTACAGTTCTTGAATATAATGTAGAACAACAATATCTTAATGCTGATGTAACAAAATTAAAGCAACTTGCGACTAATACTAACGGAAAGCCGTATTATTTGGATCAAATGGATTCTATGACGAAGGATTTGTCTGAAGATCAGCGATATAAGGCAATACAGAAAAGCAAGGAAAATGTAGTATCTTTAATAGATTGGAAATACCTTTTAGCAATTGTTATTTTGTTACTCGCCATAGAATGGTTTGCAAGAAAATATAACGGACTTATTTAAAATTAAAACTCAAAATTATCATGGAAAAATTACCAAAAATAGGGTTGCCTATTCTGATTCTTATTGTTTTAGGAATCGTCTTTATTTCAAAATCGACAGAAACTATTGGTTCGGGTGAAGCCGGAGTACTTTATAAAACATTTGGAGGAGGAGTAGTGATAGATGAACCACCACTGGGTGAAGGGTTTCATTTTATTGCCCCTTGGAACAAAGTAATTATTTACGAAGTAAGACAACAAGAGGTTTTTGAAAAAATGCAAGTACTTTCTTCTAACGGATTAGAAATAAAACTTGATGCCTCTGCATGGTTTCAACCGCAATACGAAAAATTGGGGTTATTGCATCAGCAAAAAGGAGAAAATTATGTAGCTAGAATATTATTGCCAACAATACGTTCTGCTGCTCGTAGTGTGGTGGGTAGATATACTCCAGAGCAATTATATTCTAGTAAGAGAGATGTTATTCAGAAAGAAATTTTTGAAGAGACTAAAAAGATTGTTGGAAATCAATTTGTGCAACTTAATGAAGTTTTGGTACGTGATGTAACATTACCTCCGACCATTAAAGAGGCTATCGAGCGTAAATTAAGACAAGAGCAAGAATCATTAGAGTATGAGTTTAAATTAACTAAAGCTCAAAAAGAAGCAGAGAGACAAAAGATTGACGCAGAAGGAAAGGCTGTTGCTAATAAAATTCTAAGTGCATCATTAACAGATAAAATCCTTAAAGAAAAAGGGATACAAGCAACATTAGAACTGGCAAAATCTCCTAATGCAAAAGTAATAGTTGTAGGCTCTGGAAAAGATGGAATGCCTTTAATATTAGGTAATCAATAAAAAGTACAGAAAATGGTATGTATAAAAAAGTATTGGCGTCATTTGACGCCAATACTTTTTTGATTAAATTTCTAAAAAACAAAATGATTAAATACAAATGGTTTGAAACAGAAAGGCTAATCCTTAAACCAACGTCTATAGATGACTCTGCATTTGTATACGAACTACTTAATAGCCCAAAATGGTTGAAGTATATAGGCAATAGAAATGTTAATTCTATTGAAGAAGCAAAAGAGTATATTAAAAATAAAATGCAGCCACAATTAGAACGGTTGGGGTATTCGAATTATACAGTGATTAGAAAATCAGATACTATAAAAATAGGAAGCTGCGGATTGTATGATAGAGAAGGACTAGAAGGCATAGATATTGGATTTGCATTTCTTCCTAACTACGAAAAGAAAGGATATGCTTTTGAAGCAGCAAATAAAATGAAAGAAGTGGGTTTTGAGGAATTCGGAATATGGCAAATTAGTGCCATTACTGCTAAAGATAATATTTCGTCTCAAAGGTTATTAGAAAAACTGGGACTAAAGTTTGATAAGATAATCAAAATACCTAATGATGACGAAGACCTTCTGCTTTATAAACTAAGTAACACAAAAAAAGAAGAGTAACAAAGTAGAGGTAATTAGTAGTATATAATTCTATACCTAAATTAAAACCTCCATAAACTTAATTATGAAGGTTTTTTATAAGTTGGAAATAGTTTACAATAACTATTTATTCATAAGCTTTGTGGCTTGGTCAGTCCATTTATCTCGTTCGATACGACCAGGAAAAAACTTGATAAGTGCTGTTACGGTTTCGATATCTTCTTTTTTGAACTTACTTATCTGGTCAAACGTATAAATACCTATTCCATTCAGTTTTTCTTCAATAAAAGGTCCTACACCGCTTATCAGTTTTAAGTCATCTTTTTGAGAAGCATCGGCTTTACCAAAACTGTCAAAATTCAATTTAGGAGTATCACCCGCTATATCAGTATTGGCCACAGCTACACCACCATGATCTCTTGTTTTTATTGCTTTAATATTATTGTCAGCTTTTGGTGTTTCTGGTACCGATGGACTAGAAAATGTAGTTTTAGCATGAGTATTACTTGCGTTTTTTAATCTTGCATTATCCCTTTTACAATCATCAAGTTCAGATTTGTATTTGTTTTTGAGTCCCCATTTTGCTAAAAACCATCCTAGTAAAAAAGCCAGGATTAACAATAATAATAGACACCACCAGTTTGCCTCGTTTAAAAAATCTAACATAGTTGTAGTTTATTTAGTTTACAATTATTTCTATTCTTCTATTTTTTGCTTTATTCTCTTCACTATCATTTGGAGCAATAGGGGTGGATTCTCCTTTTGATGAAGCTTTGATCTTATCCTTGGTAATACCTCGAGAAATAAGATAATTCATTACATTATTGGCTCGTTCTTGTCCATACCAAATATTAGCTTCTACTTCACCTACATCATCTGTGTGTCCGATAACCTGTATAGTTTTATCAGGATATTTTTCCAGGTAATTTTTAAGCTCTAGTGAGTAATTTGCTAAAGTTGCATCTGGAGTAAATGTTTTTTGCGCAAATTCAGAATATAATGTTTTGTTTGCGACACCTTTTTCTATCTCGGCTATACGAGATTCATCAAGTTTGTGGAAATTGAGAAGTATACCTCCTATATAATTTCCTGTATCATCATTATAACTATAATCTTCTAGTTTTGATTGTGACACAATTCGATCTCCATTTACTCCTGCTTTTATCAGTATATCTTTAATGAAATTTGCTCTCGAAATACCTAGGTTGGTATTTTGTTCTCTTTCCGTAGAGTTTTCATATCCAGATATTACCAGTTCTTGATCTTGATGTTCTCCAAGATATTCGGCGATTTGATCACTAAATCCATCTAAGGAGTTAGGAATCAGTACATTTCCGTTATCGCGGTTGATTTCTAGATTTTCTTTAAATGTAAATACCTCTTTATCTTGATTATCTGTTACAAATAATCCAACAGCGTCTTTATTTGCATTAGCAATGCTGTCTTCGTAGGCTTTTTTGGTGAGTGCTTCAATATTAGGATCTGGACTATTCTCTACTACGGTAGTAGAAGGATTACCATTCCCTAAACACCAGTTACAGGAATAATACCACCACATTCCCAACCATGCAAATAGTAGGAAAATGATGAGAGAAAATAAATTTTTCATATGTAGATGATTAGTGTTAGTCTTTTAAAGTTATTAAAAATGTTTATAATCAGCCTATTATGAGACTTGTTTTCTAAAGATTTATTGCAAAAAAAAGACGAATTGCAAAAAACTGAGATGAAATGTGTTGCAGGAAAATATTTTTTTATAAATTCGCGTAGTATTTACAAAATCAATGAAAAACATAGTTATACATCATCATCATTCTTACATTTTCGCTCAAGCGTGGTAAGTGTGGTATGTCTATAATACAACAATAAATTTAACCCGTTTGAAAAGTTCAAACGGGTTTTTTGTTTTATAACGGGCTTGTTAGAACTGATTAAACTCAATAACAAAGAGAATGTCAAAAATTAAAATTGCTATTCAAAAAAGTGGCCGACTTAATGAAGATTCGGTTAAAATCCTTAAAGATTGCGGAATTTCGATCGATAATGGTAAAGATCAATTAAAAGCTCAGACGCGTAATTTTCCAATGGAAGTTATGTTTTTACGAAATGGGGATATACCTCAATATCTTAGAGATGGAGTAGTTGATATTGCTATCATAGGTGAAAATGTATTAATAGAAAAAGGGACAGATATATCTATTGCAGAGCGACTTAATTTTTCAAAATGTAAAGTGTCGTTAGCGGTACCTAAAGATTTTGAGTATGATACCATTAAGGATCTGGATGGTAAAAGAATTGCTACTTCGTATCCTAATACAGTGAATCAATATCTGGAAAAAAGAGGGATTTCTGCAGAATTACACCAGATTTCAGGATCTGTTGAGATTGCACCCAACATTGGTTTGGCAGACGCAATCTGTGATATTGTTTCTAGCGGGAGTACATTGTTTAAAAATAATCTAAAAGAAGTAGAGGTTATGCTTGCTTCAGAAGCAGTACTTGCTGTTTCGCCAAAAATTTCAGAAGAGAACAGAAAACTTCTTGAAAAATTACAATTTAGAATTAAAGCCGTTCTAAAGGCCAGAAACTCGAAATATGTATTGCTTAATGCCCCAAATGATAAAATAGAAGATATCGTGAGGATTTTACCTGGGATGCGTAGTCCTACAGTATTGCCACTAGCAGAAAAAGGGTGGAGCTCGATTCATACTGTAGTAGAGAAGAACAAATTTTGGGATATTCTCGATGAACTAAAGGCCGAAGGAGCCGAAGGAATTCTGGTATGCCCAATTGAGAAGATGGTGTTATGATTTTTGAATTAAGATATACGAATTACGATTTAGAGAATAATTAAATTATACCTAAGTTCCCTCTCTTTGGGGAGAGGATTAAGGTAAGGGGTTATGAAAAAAATATACAATCCAAGTAGAGACATCTGGTCCGAATTATTAAAAAGACCCACACAGACAGTAGAAGACATTGAAGCTACGGTTTTAAGTGTTTTTGAAGAAGTTAGATCTGAAGGTGATATAGCAATTGATAGATATACTCAAAAATTTGATAATGCAACGCTTAAAACCATTTTGGTTTCCTTTGATGAGATTAAAGAGGCAAAAAATAAAGTAAGCCAGGAGTTAAAGGATGCCGTGGCCATTGCAAAATCGAATATTGAAACTTTCCACGCTGCACAAAAAACAAAAAAGATTTCTGTAGAGACCACTACAGGTGTTTCGTGCTGGCAAGAAAAAAGAGCAATTCAAAAGGTTGGGTTATATATTCCGGGAGGTACTGCTCCGTTATTTTCTACAATACTAATGTTAGCAATACCAGCAAATCTGGCAGGATGTAAAGAAATTGTATTATGCACACCTCCAAATAGCGAAGGAAAAATCAATCCTGCTATTTTATATGCAGCTGATCTTTGTGGTGTGACCAAAATTTGTAAAGTAGGGGGAATACAGGCTGTTGCCGGGATGACTTTTGGTACAGATAGTATTCCACAAGTGTATAAAATATTTGGTCCTGGTAATCAATTTGTAACCGTTGCTAAACAATTAGCCACCAAATATGGGGTTGCCATAGATATGCCTGCCGGGCCTAGTGAGTTATTAGTAGTGGCAGACGATACGGCTAATGCAGCTTTTGTTGCTTCAGATTTATTGAGCCAGGCCGAACACGGTAAAGATAGCCAGGTGATTTTGGTTTCTACCTCAAAAGAAATGATCGATAGAGTAGAAAAAGAAGTTGAGGCTCAGCTTTCAGCTTTACCAAGAAAAGAAATTGCGCAAGCTGCTATCTCAAATTCAAAACTAATTTATATTGATAATGATAAAGAAGCGCTGTCACTTATAAATGAATATGGTCCGGAACATTTTATTGTATGTGTAGAAAATGAACAATATTATGTAGATAATATAGCAAACGCTGGATCAGTATTTATAGGTAACTATACTCCAGAAAGTGCTGGGGATTATGCTTCGGGTACAAATCATACGCTACCAACCAATGGATACGCAAAACAATATAGTGGAGTAAACCTGGATAGTTTTATGAAATCTATGACATTTCAGAAGATTTCTGAAGAAGGAATCCAAACTATTGGTAATGCGATCGAGTTAATGGCTGAAGCTGAAGGCTTGCAAGCGCATAAAAATGCAGTTACACTTCGATTAAAAAGTTTAAAGTAAAAAAGAGATCCTTAAATAAGTTCGGGATTACCATAAAAATGAATAAAACACAATTTAATATAAATCAATTAGTTCGACAAAATGTACTGGGACTAAAACCATATTCTTCTGCTAGAGATGAATATGTAAGTGATGGATCCGAAATGATTTTTTTAGATGCCAACGAAAACCCATTCGAGAATGGTGTAAATCGTTATCCAGATCCACAACAAAGAAACCTAAAATCAGTACTTGCAGAGCAAAAAGAAATCTCAGTAAAGAATATTCTATTGGGAAACGGGAGTGACGAGGTGTTAGATCTTTTGTTTAGAGCATTTTGTGAGCCTAAAATAGATAATATTATAACATTACCACCTACCTATGGAATGTATAAGGTATTGGCTAATATTAATAATATTGAAGAACGTGAGGTGCTGTTAACGAATGCTTTTCAGCCTAATGTTTCAAGTATTTTGGATGCGATTGATGCAAATACAAAGATTATTTTTCTTTGCTCTCCTAACAATCCAACAGGTAACTCTTTTTCTGAAGAAAATATAACGCAAATTGCAGACAAATTTCATGGTTTAGTAATTATTGATGAAGCCTATATAGATTTTTCTTCTAAAAAGAGCTGGATTAGAAAGATCAAAACCTATCCTAATCTTATTATAACCCAAACGCTTTCTAAAGCTTATGGGTTAGCAGGAATTAGATTGGGTGTTTGTTATGCTTCAGAAGAGGTGATTGGTGTTCTCAATAAAATAAAACCTCCTTATAATGTTAATGAACTAACTCAAAAACGTGCTTTAAAGCGAGTTTTGGATAAGGATCAGGTAAAAATAGAAGTGGTAAAGATTCTGGAAGAAAGAAAAAACCTTGCTAGCATATTGGCGCAAATTAAATTTGTGGAAAAGGTGTACGAAAGTGATGCCAATTTTATTTTAGTAAAAGTAGATGATGCAGATAAAAGATATCATCAATTATTGAGTATGGGTATCGTAATACGTAATCGAAGTACTCAGCCTTTATGCGAAAATACACTTAGGTTTACAGTGGGTACTCCTGAAGAGAATGAGAAATTAATAAAAATATTAAAACAACTATAACAAATCCTTAGTTCCCTCTCCTTTTGAGAGAGGGCTAGGGTGAGGGCATATGAAAAAGAAAGTATTATTTATAGATAGAGACGGAACCATCATCAAAGAAACAGTAGATGAACAAATAGATGCATTCGAAAAAATGATATTCTATCCCAAGGCATTTACATATTTAGGGAAAATAGCTCAGGAAATGGATTATGAGTTGGTTATGATCACCAATCAAGATGGTTTGGGTACAGATTCTTTTCCAGAAGATACCTTCTGGCCGGTACATAATTTTATTATGAAATCCTTTGAAAACGAAGGTGTTGTATTTGATAAAGTGTTTTTGGATAGAACATTTCCGCATGAAAATGCAAATACCAGAAAACCTGGGACTGGATTATTAACAGAATATTTTTCTGATGAATACGATTTAGAAAATTCTTTTGTGATTGGAGATCGCTTAACCGATATGGAGTTAGCAAAAAACCTAGGCTCTAAAGGTATATTTATTAATGACAACACCAATTTAGGAACTGGAGAAATAACCATAAAACGAGAAGAACTCAATGGTCATATTGCTATAGAAAGTAATGATTGGCAAAAAATATATGAGTTCCTGAAATTAAATGATCGTGAAGCCGAAATTTCAAGAAAAACGAACGAAACAGATATTTATATAAAACTTAATCTTGACGGGACAGGTAAAAGTAATATTAGTACTGGTTTAGAGTTTTTTGATCATATGTTGGATCAGATCGCACGTCACGGCCAAATGGATTTAGACGTCAAAGTAAAGGGAGATCTTGAAGTTGATGAACACCATACCATAGAGGATACGGCAATTGCACTGGGAGAAGTTTTTTCTAAAGCATTAGATAATAAGCTTGGGATAGAACGATATGGTTTTTGTTTACCTATGGATGATTGCCTTGCCCAAGTCGCAATCGATTTTGGAGGACGAAACTGGCTGGTCTGGGAAGCAGAGTTTAATCGTGAGATGATTGGTAAAATGCCGACAGAGATGTTTTTTCATTTCTTTAAATCGTTTACCGATGGTGCTAAGGCCAATCTAAATATAAAGGCAGAAGGTACCAACGAGCATCATAAGATCGAGGCTATTTTCAAAGCTTTTGCTAAAGCTATAAAAGTAGCAGTAAAACGAGATCCAGAGAAAATGATTTTACCTTCGACCAAGGGAATGCTATAATTTAATTATGAATTAAAATTGACGAATTATGAATTTTTAAAATCGTAAATCTGAAATTGTAAATCTGAAATCAAAGTGAAAATAGTCATAATAAATTACGGTGCAGGAAACATTCAATCTATAAAGTTTGCAATGAAACGATTAGGATATGAAGCTATTTTGAGTGATGATCCCGAAGAAATAAAAGCGGCAGATAAAGTTATTTTTCCTGGAGTAGGTGAAGCTAGTAGCGCAATGCGGAAGTTAAGAGCTTCTGGGTTAGATACTTTAGTACCTCAATTAAAACAACCAGTTTTGGGAATATGCCTGGGGATGCAGCTAATGTGCAATTATTCTGAAGAAGGAGATACCAAGGGATTAGGGATTTTTGATACCGATGTGGTACGTTTTAATCATGGAGTAAAAGTACCTCAGATTGGATGGAATCAGATAGAATCACTAAAATCCCCTTTGTTTAATGAAGTTAACGAAAAAGAGTACATCTATTTGGTGCACAGTTATTATGTGCCGGTGATGGCTCAGACAATAGCTCAATCAAGTTATGGTGTAGAGTATAGCACAGCTTTGCATAAAGATAACTTTTATGGGACTCAATTTCATCCAGAGAAAAGTAGTGTAGTGGGAGAGAAAATTCTTATGAATTTTCTTAGTATTAAGTAATCAGTACAAAGTATTAAGTTTTATTATGAGCTAATGACTTTAAATTTAAAATGAATAAATATCAAGAATTAAAAATATGGAATAAAGCAATGGATTTGGTAGAGGAGGTGTATTCATTAATGAAAATGCTACCAGATGATGAAAAGTTTGGGTTGATATCTCAAATCAAAAGATGCAGTGTGTCTATACCATCAAATATAGCTGAAGGAGCTGGTAGAAACTCAACTAAAGAATTTATACGTTTTTTAAGTATAGTTAACGGCTCAACAACTGAACTTGAAACCCAATTAATTTTAATTGTAAGATTGAAATTTATTCCAAAAGAAAAAATAGAAGAATTATTAAAATTATGTAGTGAAATTAAGAAGATGAATTACGCTCTTCAAAGAAGTATAGAAAAAACTTAACACTTTGTACTTAACACTTTGTACTTAATACTGATTACTTAATACTTTGTAATACTATTTATAAAAATGAGAATAATACCAGCAATAGATATCATCGATGGAAAATGCGTTCGTCTCTCTAAAGGAGACTACAATACAAAGAAGATTTACAATGAAAACCCCCTTGAGGTTGCAAAAGAATTTGAAGCACACGGAATTCAATATTTACATTTGGTAGATTTAGATGGTGCAAAATCTAAGCATATCGTCAATCATAAAGTTTTGGAGCAGATTGCTGCAAAAACTAACTTAAAAATTGACTTTGGTGGTGGTCTAAAAACTGATGAAGACTTAAGAATTGCTTTCGAAAGCGGAGCAAGCCAAATTACAGGAGGTAGTATTGCTGTAAAAGATCCAGATACGTTTAGGTCTTGGGTGCAAAAATATGGCGCCGATAACATCATTTTAGGAGCAGATGCCAATAATGAAAAAATTGCTGTTAGTGGATGGCAGGAAGAAAGTGATAAAGAGTTGATTCCTTTTGTGCAGGAATATCAAAAAGAAGGAGTGGTATATGTGATATGTACCGATATTAGCAAAGATGGTATGCTTCAGGGCCCTTCTTTTGAATTATACAAAAGAATTCTTGAAGAAACAGAAAACCTTAAACTGATTGCTTCAGGAGGGATTTCAACATTTGATGAGCTACCAAGGTTGGCAGAGTTGGGTTGCGAAGGAACCATTATAGGAAAGGCGATTTATGAAAATAGAATTAGTTTGAAGCAATTGGAAAACTATATCCTTAATTAATAACAGAATGGACAATAATTTAAGTTGGCAAGATTTTGAAAAGGTAGAAATGCGAATAGGTACAATCGTCTCTGCCGAAGTATTTAAAGAAGCTAGAAATCCTGCGTATAAGATCACAATTGATTTTGGAGCATTAGGAAAACGAAAAACATCCGCTCAGATTACTAAATTATATACTTGCGAAGAAATCATTGGGAAACAGGTAGTAGCTGTAGTTAACTTTCCTCCAAAGCAAATTGCAAATTTTATGAGTGAATGCCTCATATTAGGTGGGTTAGGCGATGACAAAGAGGTAATATTGATTCAGCCCGAGAGAAAAGTAGAAAATGGAACTAAAATAGCGTAGCGGATATGTTAACAAAACGAATTATACCTTGTCTAGACATCAAGAATGGTCGTACCGTAAAAGGAGTCAATTTTGTTGATCTGCGTGATGCAGGGGATCCTGTAGAATTAGCTGATATATATTCTAAAGCTGGAGCCGATGAATTAGTGTTCTTGGATATTTCTGCGACAGAAGAGAGGCGTAAAACATTAGCAAACTTAGTGCTATGTGTTGCAGAAAAAGTAAATATTCCTTTTACCGTTGGTGGAGGGATTGCTTCTATAGAAGATGTTGATATCTTATTACAAAATGGAGCAGACAAAGTATCCATAAACTCCTCGGCAGTCAAAAATCCGCAATTGATCAACGACTTAGCGGCTAAGTTTGGTAGCCAATGTATTACAGTTGCGATAGATGCTAAACAGATCGATGCCGAATGGAAAGTGCATTTAGTAGGAGGAAAGGTTCCTACAGAAATTAATTTGTTCGATTGGGCAAAAGAAGTCGAGAAAAGAGGGGCAGGAGAGATCCTTTTTACCTCTATGGATAATGATGGGACCAAAGATGGTTTTGCAAATAAAGCGTTGGCAAAACTATCCGAAGAGCTTAATATACCCATAATAGCTTCTGGAGGCGCAGGTAATATGCAACATTTTGTAGATACGTTTAAAGAAGGTAAAGCCGATGCGGCGTTGGCGGCTAGTGTTTTTCATTTTAAAGAAATAGAAATTAAAGATTTAAAAGAAGAATTAAGGAGTAATGAAATTCCTGTTCGATTATAAAAAAGCAAGAGTTACGAAAGTAGAACGTAGAGTTTTAAAAGTGAATGTTAAATAATCAATATGCAAGATCTTAAACAAAGAACAAAAAGATTCAATCTTGACTGTATCAAATTTTGTTCATCTATTCTTAAGTCTAGGGAGTTCGATTCTTTAGTTAGACAATTAATTCGATCTTCGAGTTCAGTTGGAGCAAATTATAGAGCCGCTAATAGAGCAAAATCAGATAGAGATTTTATTAATAAGCTAAAAATTGTAGAAGAAGAAGCAGATGAGAGTATGTATTGGTTAGAAATATTTAAAGAAATTCTATCAATTAATAAAAATGAAAATCAGCGATTAATAAAAGAAGCGAATGAACTTGTGGCTATAACGGTTTCATCAATTATAACAGCAAGAAAGAGATTGAATACCATAAAATAAGTATTAAAACTTATTCGTCGATCTTCGCTCAAACCTCTAAACTTAAAATATGAAAATAGACTTCAACAAAAATAATGATGGACTTGTTCCTGCAATAATACAAGATGCAAAAACCAAAAATGTATTAATGTTAGGTTATATGAATCATGCATCATATATAAAAACAATAGAAACAAAAAAGGTTACTTTTTTTAGCAGATCCAAGAACAGATTATGGACAAAAGGAGAAGAGAGTGGTAACATTTTGAACCTTGTAGACATTAAGATAGACTGTGATCAAGATACGTTGTTAGTATTGGCTGATCCGGTAGGGCCAACTTGTCATAAAGGAACAGATACGTGTTGGGGAGAGGATAATGCATCTTCTTTTGGATTTTTGTCTCAATTGGAAACAGTAATCCAGAGTAGAAAAAATAACCAAGAAGATGAAAAATCGTATGTGGCTTCTTTATTTAGAAAGGGAATTAATAAAATTGCTCAAAAAGTAGGAGAAGAAGCTGTAGAAGTGGTTATTGAAGCCAAAGACGATAATGAAGAACTATTCTTAAATGAAAGTGCGGATCTATTGTTTCATTATTTAATACTGCTCCAGGCTAAAGGATATACTTTAAAAGATATAGTGAAAACTCTGGAGTCAAGGGTATAATATTTACTTAAACGTTTAAGTAGGTAAATGCCGTAGGTTAGCAAGGGTTTAAAAATAAAATCATATTTTCGTGTACTTAAAAAATTTACTATTTTGAAAACAAGAGGAAATCTGCTAAAGCTTCTGGGAGGAGGCTTAGTAAAAATTTTACTTTTATTTTTTATAATACCAAATACCTCTTTTTCACAATGTAATACAGCGTATCCGTCTATACGTATTTGTGATATGACCATAATTGATGGAGATGGAACCGTGGGTCCCGATGGTGTTATTAATCTTTATGATGAAATACCTGGGCTTACGCTACAGGCTGGGGATGAATGGTTCGATCCAGGATTTAATTTTGCATTAAGTCCGGATGGGACACTACGTTTATGGGATCTTGATAACGCTTCTCGAGCTGTAAATGACTATCAATTTATTTTATTTAATTCGGGTTCTGGTTGTACAGATCAAATTGTGGGGAGAGTGAATTTAATTTTAGGTCCGTATTCCGGGCAGGCATTACCTCCATCTGGACTTAATGAAGTAAATGTTATAGTATGTGATATTGAGGCTCCTTGTGAAATAGAACCTAAAGTTGATATAGACTTATTTGAAACACTAGTTTCTTTAGAAAGTGTGCCACCGCCTCATCTAAATGGTACTTGGGAATATATAGGTCCACCTGGAGCAGACGTTAATTTAGATGGATCTCTATTTTGGACTACTATTCCATACACGCCGGGGGATGGTAGGATAGATAGCGATGAATTTGCATTTAGATATACTGTTGCGGGATTTGACCCAGCTTGTGCACCAGAATCAGTAACCGAAGTAAAAATATCAGTAGTAAGACAGGTTTTTTCTGGTTATGCTTCTGAGTATAATATTTGTCAAAGTGATTTTGAGAATGGAGATTATGATACTCCTATCAATTTAAGAGATAATGACTATCTATTAAATGAAGACCTCGAAGGAACGTGGTCGCTTGATGGTATACAGATTACCAGTCCAGATGATTCTGAAGTAAATCTAAAATCATTGTATGATGATTTAGTAGCCACTACACCTAGATTTGGATGTAGAGAGTATAAATTTGATTATACTGTAGAACAACGTTCTGGAGTTTGTGGTGATGCTACTTCAACAGTAAAATTCACGATTTTTGAAGCGTTGAAACCATTTACTCAAAATGGCCCTCCACCAGAAATTTGTTCTGAGGAGTTTACAGACCCTTCTACTGATTTGTACGATTTTATTGAGTTTACCGAAGAAAACGGGGTCCTGTTCGATTATATGGACGGAAGTAGTACTGAAGATTTTGTGCAATGGGAGTTTGTTAGTGGTCCTTCTGATTTAAATTTTCAGGCAAACTTTGATGACTTATTGATCACTAATCCGGCTGAAAGGCATAGAGGAATTATAAATATACCGGGAGCGGCGACAGGAACCTACGTTTTTAGATACACCGTATCTCCCGAATTGCTTTGTTCAATGTTTGATTCTCAAACGTTGTACAATCCAAATTTTTGTAGACCTCCAACAGATCCATTGCATCCGTGTGGACCAGAATCAACAGAAATTACTATCATAATATCTCCAATTGATTACCCGGGTGAGGACACTACAGGTGTGAACCTTTGTGAATCCTTAGGAAGTGTAAGCTTAAGAAGTTTATTAAATACTAATGGAACAGATGCAATAGTGACCACTGGTGTTTGGACAAACCCTGCAGGAGATGTTGTTGACGATACTTTTCTTTTTCCTGATAGTGATACTTCACAAACCTTTACATTTACCTATACAACAACAAGCTCTGGAGGTTGTACTGATAGCGCTGATCTAACTTTTACCATCAATAAAGTTTCTAATGCAGGGGGAAGTAATGCTGGTATTTCTTTATGTTCTGACGATTTAACCATTACGCTTTTTGATTTGTTAAGCGGTAATCCAGATACTACAGGGATCTGGACAGGTCCTTTTGGATATAGATCACCGGATCACTTAGGGGTTTTTGAAGCAAATAATACAATGTTACCTACTTTAAATGAAGGCGTCTATACGTATACCGTTTCTCCAAATCCAGGTTGTAGTACTACAGATGAATCAACAGTGACAATAAGAATTGCAGATCCTGTAGTAATTGGTAATGATAGAAGTGAAACTTTCTGTAAACTTGATGGAAGTGTAAGTTTATTTTCTCTTTTAGACAGAGATACACCTCGAACCGGTATTTTTCAGGACACCGATAATACAGAAGCACTGACTGCCGATGGAATTTTAGAATTCGAAACATTGACAAACGATATCTATAATTTCAGATATGTTATCGTTAATGCACTGCCTTGTGATGAATCTTCATTAACGGTATCTGTACAGATTATAGACTTGCCTGAGCCCAATGTCCCCGAGCAAGAATTTTGTATTCTAGATGCTAAGCGATTGGATGATATAGAGGTCGATGTTTTAAATTATAATTGGTATGCTTCTATAGAGAGTGAAACTCCAATTATCGATAATCCTTTACTTCTTGATGGTCAGACTTATTTTATTACAAACATTGATGTCGATAATTGTGAATCAGAACGAGTAGAAGTTGTAATTAACATACTTAATACAGGAGAAAAGTTTGCTAATGGTGAACTATGTACTTTAGATTTTCAGGATGGTGTGTCGCCTAATGGAGATGGTCAAAATGATACTTTTGATTTGTTAATAGATGAAGTATATAATATCCCGGAAGCTTTTCCTGATTTTGATTTAAAAATATACAATAGATATGGTACGCTTGTTTATGAAGGCAGACTCGACACCGAAGAATTTAGAGGAGAAAGTAACGTGTCGATACGATTAGGAGATGATCTCCCATCGGGAACTTATTTCTATATTTTTTCTCCAAATTTTGAAAACAATTTACCCATACAAGGAAGTTTTTACCTAAGCAGATAATAAATCAATGAAATAAGCCATGATATTCAAGTTTACATGTACTAAAATGAGTATTTGGCGATTCTATCTGACTAATAAAAAAAATAAATGCTACAGATAAAATTAAAATTAATTTTTGGCCTAACCATAATATTCTGCTCGGTAGTTTATGCCCAGCAAGAACCCCAGTACTCACAATATATGTATAATATGAGTACGGTAAATCCCGGGTATGTAACGAACCAAAGTGGATTGATATCTACAGGTCTTTTATTTAGGAAACAATGGATCGGTATCCAGGGGTCGCCACAAACAGCAAATGTTTTTGCTAACATTCCTTTAAGTCAAAAGATTGAGTTAAGTGTAAATTATGTAAATGATAGAATAGGAGATGCTATACCTGTTAACAACAATTATGTAAATGTTGATTTTGCATATATTACAAAAATTTCTGATCAGACTCGATTATCTTTTGGTTTAAAAACCGGGATCGATAATTTTAAAATAGATCCTTCAAGATCAGATGTGGCGACAGATCCCGCGTTTATTGATAATACATCTACTACTCAACTAAATATTGGTGCTGGATTATTTATGTTCAACCGCAATTTTTATGCAGGAATATCTTCGCCAAACCTTTTGCCGAGTAATGTAGAAATCAATAGTATTAGTGTAGCAGAAACAAAAACACATATATACGGTATTGCTGGTTATGTTTTTGATTTTGTTGATGAAGTGCGTTTAAAACCATCGTTTGTAGTAAAACAGGTTGTAGATTCTCCTTTAACCTTTGATGTTTCATTAAATTCATTGATATATGATAAGTTTGAGCTCGGAGTTTCGTATAGGTATACCGATGCTTTTATTGCTTTGGCAGGGTTTAATGTTACTCCAAACCTTAAAATAGGATATTCATACGATTTTAGTGTTAGTGAGTTAAGTGGTTATAACAATGGAAGTCATGAGGTTGTTTTACTTTATAGTTTCGACCTTCTTAATTTCAGTAATACATATTCCTCTCCAAGATTTTTCTAAATTATGAAGGCAAAAATAATACTCATATTTACAGTTTTGATTGCTCAGGCAGCACTATGTCAAACAAAAAGCAGAGCTGATCGTTTTTTTGAGAAAGGCGATTATATAAATGCCGCGATTCAATATGAAGAAGAATTAAATCAAGAAGGATATACTAAGCATATTGTACAAAATATCGCTGCTTCCTATTATAATACATTTCAGTTTAGACAAGCATACAGATATCTAAAGGTCTTAACTTCGGGTAAATTTTATAATAGAGATAAGACCTATGATAATCGATATAATTTTATGATGTATCAAGTGCTTTCTGCTTTAGGAGAGTATGATAAATCGGTTGAGTTTTTAGAGTTGTATACCTCAGATGGAGCGGATCAGGTTGGTTTTAATAAAACCGATGCTATTTCGACTATAGAAGATTTTAAACTAAAAGATGATGACTATTCGATAGAAAGTGTTGGCTTTAATTCTGAGGCTTCAGAATTTGGAGCAATAAAAAGAGGTGATCAAGTTTATTTTACAACAGACAGACGATCTTATAAGCTTTTAAATAAAAACTATAAATGGACACATCGTCCTTTTTTAGATATCTATGAAGTTACTGTAGATCAGGAAGGTAATCTTGTTTCCGAAATTATCCCAATTTCAAAAGAAATCAATTCTAAACTACATGAAGGGAATTTTTGCTTTACTGAAGATGGAAATACGATGTATTTGTCAAGAAGTAATTCAGAAAAAGGGAAAAAGAAATTCGATAGTATTAGAAATAACTCAATTCACTTATACAAATCTGTAAAAGTCGACAGTAGTTGGACCAAACCTGAAAAATTAGAGTTTAACAATGTAAATTATTCTATAGAGCATCCATCATTAAGTGCAGATGGGAAGAAATTGTATTTTGCCTCCAACATGCCTGGAGGGCAGGGAGATTTTGATATTTATTATGTAGATGTTAATTTGGATGGCACCTACGGTAATCCGGTGAATGCTGGGCCAGATATCAATACTCCGCATAGAGAGCAATTTCCGTTTATCTCGAAAGAAGGTCATTTGTTTTTCTCATCTAATGGACACCTAGGATTAGGTATGATGGATATTTTTGTTTCTGAATTTAAAAATGAAAAGCTAACTACTCCAATTAATTTAGGAGCGCCAATTAATTCTAGTTATGATGACTTTTCTATGGCGTATTATAATGAAACCGATGGTTTTTTTGCGTCTAATCGAAAGAAAGTTGGAGATGATATTTATGCCTTTTCTCAGATTGGCGATATTTTTCCGAAAGAATATGTAGCACGTTTTGAAGTGAGAGACTTTGCAACAGATGATTATATTGATGATTCTGATGTGGTTTTGTATGACGACAGTAATAAAGAGGTGTATGAAAGCCAATTAGATTCTATTGCTGGATTTGATCTTAAAATATTTCCGGGGAGATATAATTTTAAGGCTTCTGCCGAAGGGTATAGAACAAGGACTAAGCCTGTGGTAGTAAAAGAAAAAGAAGAAGAAACCTATGTGGTTTATCTAGATAGAGAGAAAAAGAAAGAAGACGATATTGCTACCTCAGAAGAAGATTCCAGAAATAGAAACAATATAAAAGACAGTGTTTCAATACGAGATGAAGTTCGAATTACTGATATAACTACAACCAGACAAAAGGAAGAAGAGAAAACAAAGACCAGACTACGAGAAGATCTTCTTACGGATAAAGATGGACCACCGGTTATTGAGAAGAATGGAAGACTATATTTTAAGATGCCTCCAATCTACTTTGATTATGATAAATGGAACATTAGAGCAGACTCTAAAAAAGTACTTGATAAACTTGCTTTAAAGTTAGAGCGATATAAAACGGTATATATTAAGATAAGTTCTCATACAGATAGCAGAGGAACGGCTTCTTATAATCAAGTATTGTCAGAAAGAAGGGCAGAATCTACTCGTAATTATTTAGCTCTCGTAGGCTATGTGAATGCTAGAAGAATGAAGTTTGTTGGATTTGGGGAATCAGAACCTCTAATAGATTGCGGTGCTAAGGTGTGTACCGAAGAAGAGCATCAAACCAATAGAAGAAGTGAGTTTGAGATTGTTCAATTTTAGGTGTTTGAGCTATTGATTTTGTTAGTTTTAGAGTATTTTTGAACAGTATAATTTACAGCCCTTTAGGTTTGGTCACTCTCAATTATTCATAACTAAAATACTCCCCAACTAAATTGTTGTTTTCTATAAATTTAAATCGTACTTTTGCACTCCTTTTTAGCGAGTAAGAGAATTAAAAAAGGGTACGATATAAATTTTTATTTTAACGCTTCTGTATAGTTTCGCCTTGATTTTCAAAGATATACAGGATACAAAATTTTATCTTCAATGTCTGAAGAAACAAAAAACACAGACGTTCAGGAAGTAGAAACTCCAGTAGTTTCTGAACAACAAGCAAATCCTGAACAATTCTTAAAAGAATTTAATTGGCACAACTACGAAGAAGGAATTGATCCTATCGAAGACTCTAAATTAGAGGAATTTGAGAAATTAGTTGCAGAAAACTTCGTTGACACTTTAAATGACGAGGTCGTAATGGGAACAGTAATTAACCTTACTGATCGTGATGCTATCATCGACATTAATGCAAAAAGTGAAGGTGTTATTTCATTAAATGAATTCCGTTACAATCCTGATCTTAAAGTAGGAGACAAGGTAGAGGTTTTAATTGATGTGCGTGAAGACGCTACGGGTCAATTGATCTTATCTCACCGTAAAGCTCGTGTGATCAAAGCATGGGATAGAGTAAATGCTGCACATGATTCTGGTGAAATCGTAAATGGTTTTGTGAAATGTAGAACAAAAGGTGGTATGATCGTAGACGTTTTCGGAATCGAAGCGTTCTTACCAGGTTCACAGATTGATGTTAAGCCTATTCGTGATTATGATGCATATGTTGGAAAAACAATGGAATTCAAAGTGGTAAAAATTAACCACGAATTCAAAAACGTTGTTGTTTCTCATAAAGCGCTTATCGAAGCAGATATCGAAGAGCAGAAGAAAGAAATTATCGGTCAACTAGAAAAAGGTCAAGTATTAGAAGGTACTGTTAAGAATGTTACTTCTTACGGTGTATTCGTTGATCTTGGTGGAGTTGATGGACTTATTCATATTACAGACCTTTCTTGGTCAAGAATCAACCATCCAAACGAGATTGTAGAGCTTGATCAGAAATTAAATGTTGTAATCTTAGACTTTGACGAGGCTAAAACTCGTATCCAATTAGGTCTTAAGCAATTAAAACCACATCCATGGGAAGCTCTTGATAAAGAACTTAAAGTTGGAGACAAGGTTAAGGGTAAAGTAGTTGTAATTGCTGATTACGGTGCGTTTATCGAAGTTGAAGAAGGAGTAGAAGGATTAATTCACGTTTCAGAAATGTCTTGGTCAACTCACTTACGTTCTGCACAGGACTTTGTAAAAGTTGGTGACGAAGTAGAAGCTGTAATTCTTACTTTAGATAGAGAAGAACGTAAAATGTCTCTTGGTATCAAGCAATTGACTCCAGATCCATGGACTGATATTACTACTAAATATCCTGTAGGTTCTAAGCATACAGGTATCGTACGTAACTTTACTAACTTCGGTGTATTCGTAGAATTAGAAGAAGGTATCGATGGTTTAATTTATATCTCAGACCTATCTTGGACTAAGAAAATTAAGCACCCATCAGACTTTACTAATGTTAGTGATAAGCTTGATGTTGTCGTTCTTGAGTTAGATGTTGAAGGACGTAAGTTAAGTCTTGGTCACAAACAGACTGAAGATAATCCTTGGGATAAGTATGAAACCGAATTTGGTGTAGGTACTAAGCATACAGCAGCAATTGGTGAAATAGTAGACAAAGGAGCTACAATTGACTTTAACGAAGATATCGTAGCATTTGTTCCTTCTCGTCATCTTGAAAAAGAAGATGGAAGCAAGCTTAAGAAAGGTGATGAAGCAGAATTCCAGATCATTGAATTTAGTAAAGAATTCAAAAGAGTGGTAGCTTCTCATACAGCTTTATTTAGAGAAGAAGAAGCTAAGATTGTAAAACAAGCTGCTAAGAAAGCTGCCGTTAGTTCAGCAGAAAAGACTACGCTTGGTGATATCGATGCATTAGCAGATCTTAAAGCTAAAATGGAAAAAGGAGGGAAATAGTTCTCGATTTTTTTAGTATAATTAAAGCCGTTCGAAAGAACGGCTTTTTTGTTTTAAACAATAATCATAGTTTCTTTCTTAAACTTATGAAGATTGCTTAATGATAATTCTAAAATTTCACTACTTTTGTACTCCAGATATCTATTTGGAGATTATGAGTCAAAAACTACTACTTAGTGCAAAAGAGATAGACATAATTCTGCACCGTTTGGCTTGTCAATTAATAGAAAATCATTCGCATTTTAAGAATACGGTCCTAATTGGTTTACAACCCAGAGGTAAATTTTTAGCAGACAGAATCTGTCAGATTTTAATTAAAGATTACCAAGTTACCGATATACAAATAGGATATCTTGATATTACTTTTTATAGAGATGATTTTAGACGAGGAGATAAACTATTAGAAGCTAATAAAACACACATTGATTTTGTTGTAGAGGATAAAAGAGTTGTTTTTATTGATGATGTATTGTATACCGGCAGAAGCATAAGAGCGGCTTTAACAGCAGTACAATCTTTTGGTAGGCCTCAGGAAATCGAGTTATTAACATTAATAGATCGACGTTTTAGTAGGCATTTACCAATACAGCCTAATTATCGAGGTCGACAAGTAGATGCTATTAATCAAGAAAAGGTAAAAGTACACTGGGCAGAAAATGAAGGAGAAGATGCTGTATATTTAGTAAATGAATAAAGATTTTTAAAATTAAACATAGAAATGAGCGAATTAAGTGTAGATCACTTACTAGGAATTAAATATCTAAACAAAGAGGATATTAATCTCATCTTTGAAACAGCAGACCATTTCAAAGAAGTTATTAATCGCCCTATTAAAAAAGTTCCTTCGCTCCGAGATATTACTATTGCTAATCTGTTTTTTGAAAATAGTACGCGAACCAGATTGTCTTTTGAATTAGCAGAAAAGCGACTCTCTGCCGATGTAATCAATTTTTCTGCAGCATCCTCTTCTGTAAAAAAAGGAGAAACACTTATAGATACTGTTAATAATATCCTTTCTATGAAAGTAGATATGGTGGTAATGAGGCATCCCAACCCGGGAGCTAGTGTTTTTCTCTCCAAGCATATCAATGCAAGTATTGTCAATGCAGGTGATGGGGCTCACGAACATCCGACACAGGCGCTATTAGATTCGTACTCTATTAGAGAAAGGTTAGGCGAAGTCCGGGGAAAAAAAGTAGTTATAGTTGGGGATATTCTGCATTCTAGAGTAGCGCTTTCAAATATTTTTGCACTAAAACTACAAGGAGCCGAAGTAAAAGTATGTGGGCCTAAAACATTATTGCCCAGATATATCGAAAAACTAGGGGTTACAGTAGAAACCAATCTTAAAAAAGCGTTAGAATGGTGTGATATTGCTAATATGCTTCGCGTACAAAATGAAAGGATGGAAATTAGTTATTTTCCCTCTACCAGAGAATATACACAACAATTTGGGGTAAATAAAAAGTTATTGGATAGTCTGAATAAAGAAATTGTAATTATGCACCCAGGACCTATCAATCGTGGAGTCGAAATCACGAGTGATGTTGCTGATTCTAATCAAGCCATTATATTAGATCAGGTACAGAATGGAGTAGCAGTGAGAATGGCGGTAATATATCTTTTAGCTTCAAAAATTAAACGATAACTATGATTTTTAATAAAGAAGGTTCTACAACCATAATTACGCAGGAAAAAACTACAATTGTTCAATTTGTTAAAGGTGTTGAGGATAAATATGAATCCTTAAAAAATGATAACATTATAATAAATTTGTTTTCGTTGAAAACATTTACGGTAGACGATTTAAATGAGTTTTTAAGGGTTTCTAATGCTCATAAAGCAACAAAGCACTCGTTTGTTATTGTTACCGATAAGATTTCTTATGAAGATGCACCGGCCGAGATTACAATTGTTCCTACATTACAAGAGGCATATGATTTAGTGGAGATGGAAGAAATAGAAAGAGACCTGGATTTTTAAAAAAAATAGTCTCTTTTTGTAATCATTTTTATGGTTTTTCGTCTGAATCATTATGAATAAATCTGCCCCGTTTATAATTGTTGTTTTTGTTTTGTTTTGCAATTTGACACTAAGTGCGCAAGATTGGCAATACGATTTAGAGGATGCATTGGCTATTGCTAAAGAAAAGGATCAGAAAATTGTATTATTTTTTACAGGGTCTGATTGGTGTCCTCCGTGCATTAAGTTAGAAAAGAATGTATTGTCAAGTAATGAGTTTTCAACATTTGCTGAACAAAAATATGTGTGGTTAAAAGCTGATTTTCCCAGACGTAAAAAGAATAAGATCTCAAAAGAGCAAAAAAAGAAAAATTTTGCATTAGCTGATCGATATAACAAAAGACTAGTTTTTCCTGTTATTTTAGTTCTTAATAAAAATGGCGTAGTTTTGGGAGCAACAGGGTATAGAAGAGATTTAGATGTAAAAGGGTACATATCATTATTAACCACTTTTGACTCTTTTGGAAAATAATTGATTTATATTCACAATCTCATTAATTAAGCAGTATATAAATTTTGAAACTTACTATTTTAGGTTGCTATTCAGCAACTCCCAGAACATTTACAAACCCTACCTCTCAGGTTTTAGAAATAAATAATCATACTTTTTTAATTGACTGTGGAGAAGGTACCCAGGTTGAATTACGAAGAAATAAGATTAAATTTTCCCGGATACAGCATATTTTTATTTCACATCTTCATGGAGATCATTTTTTTGGTTTAATAGGTTTGGTATCAACGTTTAGAATGCTTAGTAGAGAAATTCCTTTGCATATACACGGTCCAAAAGGGATAAAAGAAGCGATAACATTACAATTAAAACTTTCTAGTTCTTGGACAGATTATCCATTACATTTTCATGAACTTACAAATACAGAATCCGAAGTTGTTTTTGAAGATGAGACTATAGTAGTTAGAACGATTCCATTACAACATCGAATCTATTGTAACGGGTTCTTGTTTCAGGAAAAACCCGGTGATCGAAAATTGTTGATGAGCAAAGTGATGAATTATGATATTGATAAAGCCTATTATCGTTCTATTAAAAAAGGCAAAGATGCTGTGCTAGAGGATGGTACGGTTATTCCTAATAATGTACTTACCGACAATCCTAAACCAACCAAAAGTTATGCATATTGTAGTGATACAAGATATGATGAAGCAAAAATCCCTTTAATTGAAAACGCTACAGTATTGTATCATGAATCCACTTTTTTAGAAAGCCATAAGCATTTATGTGTAACTACTGGGCATAGCTCGGCAATTGAGGCCGCCACAATAGCCGAAAAAGCAAATGTTGGGACCTTAATTTTAGGTCATTATTCTACACGGTATGGCGATATAGAAATGTTTAAAGAAGAAGCTAAAACTATTTTTGAGAATGTTGAAATTGGTGATGATGGTAAAGTATTCGAATTTTAATTCAATAATTTTATAGGTATGCTATTAATTTCTGTTTCACAAAATAGTAAATTGCATTATAATTTTGTGATATGAATAGAGATCTTACAGGGTATAGAAAGTCATATGAAAAGAAGTTTTTAGAAGAAAAAAACATTCCGGATTCTCCATTTACACTTTTTTCTCATTGGTTTTCTGAAGTAGAACAAGAAGGAGGAGTTGATGAAACCAATGCTATGACAATAACCACACTGGGTTTAGATAGCTTTCCTAAGGCAAGAATTGTGTTATTAAAACATTATGATGAAAATGGTTTTGTTTTTTATACGAATTATAAATCTGAGAAAGGAAAAGCAATTGCTAATAACAATAAAGTTTGTCTTTCTTTTTTTTGGCCAAATCTTGAACGTCAGGTTATAATCAAAGGTATTATAGATAAGATTGAAGAAGAAAAAAGCATAGCATATTTTAGATCTCGCCCCAAAGGAAGTCAATTAGGAGCTTGGGCATCCTATCAAAGTGAGTTAATTGATTCTAGAGAAATTCTAGAACAACGCCTTAAATCTCTTGAAGAAGAATATCGTGAAAAAGAAATACCTAAACCACCATTTTGGGGAGGGTATAGTGTAAAACCAATTGAATTTGAATTTTGGCAGGGTAGAGCTAATCGGTTACACGACCGTATACGGTTCATTAACGCTGCAGAAAATAAGTGGGTAAAAAATAGGCTTTCTCCCTGATTCTACATAATCACAAAACTCGATCTTCTATTTTTTTGGTATTGATCTTCAGAACAATCTTTACCATCTTTACATTCGTTAACTGGTTTACTTTCGCCAAAACCTCTATAAGAAAGTACTCTGTTTTTAGAAATATTCTTGCTTAACAAGTAATTATAGATGGATTCTGCTCTTTTATGAGAAAGATCAAGATTGTAGTCTTCATCACCACGACTATCAGAATGAGTTTCAATTTTAATTACCATGTTTGGATAGTCTTCAATCATGATTCTTACAACTCTATCTAATTCTACTTCAGCTTTTTCGGTGATGTCCCATTTGTCAAAATCAAAATATATTTCATTTAAATCAATTAAGTCATTTATGGTTCTATTAATGCTTTGATTCGTTTTGAGTCTTGATTCTGGTGATTTATCTGATTTTACAATATCTTCTGGCGTTATCCCGCCACTTTCTGTATTGTTGGATTTACTTGTTTGATCAAAATCACCTGGTTGCATTTTAGGAATAGATGCCAGGCGAACTGCATTTGGGCAATTTAGGTCACTTATATCAATGGCTAATTTAAATTGATAATAGTCAGGTAAATTACATTTGTTGATATGATTGTATCCTTCAGAATATTTTACAGTTTCGTTTAGAGAACCATTAAATGATGCTGTAACAGGTTGGTCAACAACCAAAATATCATCAATTGTTTCTATAGTCTCGCATGATGTGTCAACTATTACATTATAACTAATATTAAATGGTTCACTATCGGTTTTTACCATTTTGTTTGGAACAATAAAACTTAAAGTTCTTGACTTTTGGTCAAATTTGGTTTTAATTTTTTTAGATGGTAATACTAATGATTTTGCTGAAAAAATAACATTTTTTGGTAATACATCTTTGATAACAGTATTTTTTGCGTCATCATTACCATCATTATATATCGTAAGGTTATATGTTATTTGTTGTTTGGGTGATAAAACATCATCTGGATGAACGTAAGTGTTATCTGCGTATTTTGACCTTTTGATTATATGAATTGCAGGTTCGTAAATATCAACGCTAAAAGCAACAGCCATTACAGAATACCCATCGTTATCAGTTGATAATCTAAATTTAGCTTCAGTTTGATTATTACCTATGATACTATTTCTAATATTTTTAATGTCAAATAAATCAGCATCATATCCTAGTGTATTGTAACTAGCAGGAACTCTTGATGTAATATTTTTACCATTTTCAGTAATGTTAGCATTAAAGAAGTTATTCATTGGGTTGGTACCATCTGCAAGACTCTTGTATTTATTGGTCTCATTAGACATTACCTGAAAACGGTCTCCTCTTATTCCTTTGTCACCTTCAAAAGCAATAACTCCAATTCTTCCATGTACGGCACCATTGGGGATCGTCTGAAAATTATCAAAAGAAAATGCAACAGGTTTAGCTTTAGAGTCGATATTTACAAAACCATCGTATACATAAAATCTTTTTCTTGGTTTTGTGTCATCTTCATATATAACCACCATAGTCCAACCACCTGTAAGACCATTTCCTAAAGTTTGATCATTATTTACTGCTGATGTCGTTGCAGGAATATTTGCCAAAGTATAAGTTCCTAGAGGATTCTTTAGACTCAGTACATCTTTCGTAATGTCTTTATAACAGGAATATTGCTTAAATAAAGCCTCATCGTCATTATAATAATCATGGATTATCTGTCCGCCAGTAATAGTAGAGTACGATTGATTTCCTGGATACTTAATTTTAATGGTAGTAATATCATGTGCTCGATTCTTGTCTGCATAGGCGGCAGTCCAATATAAGCCAACATGTTTGATTGCATTACATTCTGATTCAATATTTAGATCTGCACTACTGGAGTTAAAGGTTGAAGGGTCGTTGTCTATATCTATGAACCCCATTTGGAATTGATTATTCAATCCACCATCATTATAACTTTTATTAGGATCAAAAATCCCTGATCCATCATCGTTACTAACTTTTCCTAATATTGTATTGGATACAAATTTAAAATCACCCTTGAAAGTAAACTCGGTACGTTTCTTTAAGGGCACCTCTACTTGCCCATATGCAAAAGAAGAATACAAACTGCATATAATAATAAGTAGGCCTATGTTCTGAAATCGGGTCAGATTTCTTTTTTTTATAATTACTTTTTCCACTTCGTTGTCTTTATTTACCCTAAATTATCTTATGATAAATTTGTGTTCATAATGCATTGGGATATATTTTGGTATGAGGGAAAACCGTATGTAAATTTAGATTTTAACATTTGATTTTAGGCTAAAAAAAATAACTTTTCGATGTAAACACGCTTTTTATCGATTAACATCATTGCTATATTTTATTCATTTTCATTGATTTAGAATATAGATCAGATGTATAATTCTGTATGTACTGAAGACCATTAATCCGTTGATACTAATTTTTTGTCTAGTAGGTAATCATACAGAAAAATATTTTTTATACTGTTATAGTAAGAATTGTAAAAGCTAATTCTTAAACTTGTATTGTATAACTTCATTTTACTAATAATAGTATAGAATTTATGAAAACTTTATATATAGTTAGACATGCAAAGTCCTCATGGGAGTTTGACGTATCTGATGAGAATAGGCCTCTTAATAAGAGAGGGGTTAAGGATGCAGAATTAGTGGGGAAAGAGTTGAAAACACTAATAAAAACGGTGGATAAGATTTTGTGTAGCCCAGCAGTAAGAGCACATTCTACAGCAAAGATTATAGTAGACCAATTGGATGTCTCTGATGATATTTTTTCTTTAGAACCTGATCTTTATGATTTTGGAGGGCATAAAGTAGTTGATGTAATAAAAAATTGTGGAGACGAGATCAATACATTGATGATTTTTGGGCATAATCACGCATTTACTTCGATAGCAAACCTTTATGGAAGTGAGGCAATTGATAATTTACCAACCGCTGGTGTGGTAGGGATTGAATTTGATTGTAATAAATGGAATGATATAAATGTAGGAAAAACCTTGTTAACAATTTTCCCTAAATCTTTAAAATAATGCCCGAAATTATTACTAATCAGTACATTAATAGAGAATTAAGTTGGTTACAGTTTAACGCAAGAGTGTTACAAGAGGCAGCTGATGATACAGTTCCTTTGTTAGAAAGATTGCGATTTATCGGTATATTTTCTAATAATTTAGATGAATTTTTTAAGGTTCGATATGCAACCATTAAAAGAATAGATCTGGCAGGAAAAGACGGAAAAAATGTACTTAAGGGAACTACCGCTAGTGATTTGCTAGAAAAAATCACTAACATAGTGATCAAGCAACAGGCTCAAAGTCTTAAAACAATCGACACTATAAAAAATAAACTTGAAGAACATAATATTTTTATAATAAATGAAAAAGAGGTTACCCCAGATCAGGATGCTTTTATTCGAAAATACTTTATAAGTAAAGTGAGCCCTGCTTTAGTGACCTATATACTTAATGATCTTGAAAAATTTCCTCATTTAAAGGACAGTGTAGCATATTTAGCGGTACAATTGGTGCTAAAGGACAAAATTCCAAAAGAAGGCAGGATTTCTAAAATCTTACAACATACTACCAAAGAAAAAATATATGCATTAATCGAAATTCCTAAAAATACCGATCGATTTGTCGTTCTTCCCGAAAAAGATGGAAAACAATATATTATCATTCTGGATGATCTTATTCGGTATTGCATGCGTATTAATTTTAGTATTTTTGACTATGTAAGTGCTTCAGCTCATATGATTAAGATTACTCGTGATGCACAATTAGATTTTGATAATGATCTTAGTAAAAGTTTTATCCAAAAAATTTCTAGTAGTGTAAAATCCCGAAGGGACGGGGAACCTGTGAGATTTGTTTATGATAAGAATATAGGTAAAGACACTCTTAGTTACCTTATGGATAAAATGGGCGTTGATAATACAGATAGTATAATACCCGGAGGTAGATACCATAATCGCAGAGATTATACCAATTTTCCTGATTTAGGTAATAAAGAGCTGATTTATCAACCTATTCAACCTTTAGCTATTCCTGGTTTGAGTTTGCAAGGTAGTTTACTAAATAAAATTGCAAAAAAAGATTTTCTGCAATATACTCCTTATCATACATTTTCATATACGGTAAAATTTTTAAGAGAATCTGCAATTGATCCCAGAGTTAAAAGCATTAAAATTACAATATATAGATTGGCTAGTATATCACATATTGCCAGTTCTCTTATTAATGCTGCAAAAAACGGAAAAAACGTTACCGTCCAGATCGAGTTACAAGCTCGTTTTGATGAAGCAGCAAACATACGATATGCAGAGCAGATGCAAAGAGAAGGTATAAATCTCATATTTGGTGTTACAGGACTTAAAGTACATTGCAAGGCTTGCGTAATAGAACGAGAAGAAAAAGGAAAGTTAAAAAGATATGGCTTTATTAGTACTGGTAATTTTAATGAATCTACTGCAAAAATCTATACAGATTACACGCTATTTACTACAAACGAAGCAATCCTTAAAGAAACCAATAGGGTTTTTAAATTTTTTGAAATAAACTATAAGGTGAATCGCTATAAACATTTGTTGGTTTCCCCACACTATACGCGATCGGCTTTGGTAAAATTAATAGATAAAGAAATAAAAAATATAACCGAAGGAAAACCAGCAGGCATCAAACTAAAATTAAATAGCCTTAGTGATTATGATATGATTGATAAATTATATGAGGCAAGTAGAGCGGGAGTGAAAATTGATCTTATTATTAGAGGTATTTGTTGTTTGATACCAGGAATCAAAGGAATGAGCGACAACATCAGAGCTATAAGTGTAGTAGACAAGTTTCTGGAACACCCTCGACTATTTATATTTCAAAATGCGGGAGATCCTAAAGTATACATTTCTTCTGCAGATTGGATGACACGTAACCTTGATAGAAGAGTAGAAATATCTTGTCCGATCTATGATGAAGATATTAAACTAGAATTAATGGATACTTTTGATATTTGTTGGAGAGATAATGTTAAGGCAAGAAGACTTTCTGAAGATCAAGATAATACGTACATTAGGAACGATCAAGAACAAAATAGATCGCAGATTGCTACATATGATTATTATTTAAACAAACTTGGAAACTAATTTATTTTGTTAACTATAGAAAAATACGGAGCCATAGATATTGGTTCGAATGCAGTACGATTATTAATCAGTAGCATTCATGAAGAAGAAGGAAAAACTACCAGATTTAAAAAAACAAGCTTGGTTCGTGTGCCCATTCGATTAGGAGCCGATGTTTTTAAAACCAAACATGTTTCAGACGAAAATATTACCAGAATGATAGATGCCATGCAGGCCTATCAACTTCTTATGAAAACTCACAAAGTAGTCAAATACAAAGCTTGTGCTACATCAGCAATGCGTGAGGCAGAAAATGGAGAAGAATTAGTAAATCTTATAAAAGAACGTACGGGTATTCAAATTGATATTATAGATGGTAAAGATGAAGCTGCAATTATAGCAATGACCGATTTACATGAATTAATTAATACCGATGCTACCTATTTATATGTTGATGTAGGTGGGGGGAGTACAGAGTTTACACTATATCATAATGGAAAAACCGTTGTGTCTAAATCGTTTAAATTGGGTACGGTACGATTGCTTAATAATTTGGTTTCAGATGAATCATGGAGAGATGTAGAATATTGGATTAAAGAAAAGACTAGTGATTACTCTAGAGTGTCATTGATTGGTTCTGGTGGTAACATTAATAATATTTTTAAGAATAGTGGTAAAAGTATAGGTAAACCCCTATCTTTTTTATACTTAAGTTCTTACTATGAACTCCTAAATTCTTTAACGTATGAAGAAAGAATTTGGCAGCTCAATTTAAATCAAGATAGAGCAGATGTTATCGTTCCTGCTGCTAGAATATATTTATCTGCAATGAAATGGAGTGGCGCAAAAGATATTTATGTACCTAAGATCGGATTGTCTGATGGTATTATTAAATCATTATATAGTGAAAAATTTAATAAATAGTAAGTTTTTTGAAATCGTTATATTTGTATAAGAAATTACCCCAAAAATACTAATCTAATACTACTATGAAAAAAACATTACTTTGTGTTGCCAGTATTTTAATACTAGGAACTCTACATTCTTTTGCCCAAGAAAACTCATATGGAATAAGAATTGGGGCTAATTTAAGTTCAATAAGTTCTGATGATATCCCAGAAAACCTAGACGATAGTAGGTTTGGTATTGTGGTTGGGTTTCTGGCAGAGTATTCCATAACCGAAAAATGGAGTGTACAGCCCGAATTTCAATACTCATCAAAAGGAAATGATGATGAAACCTTACGAGTAGATTATCTTCAATTACCTGTATTTATTAAGTATCACATCACCGATATGATTAATATACATATTGGTCCACAGGTAGGACTTAAGATATGGGAGTGGGAAGATAATACAGCATTAGAGACCAATTTTAATACATTTGATTTTGCCGCAGTAGCAGGTATTGGAGTCAGTATCACCGAAAACTTCTTTGCAGACTTACGTTACGGTTATGGCTTGTCTAATATTATTGATGATGAAGGTATTCCAGGAGGTATAGATGCGAATAGTACAAATATTCAACTATCGGTAGGGTATAAATTATAAAAAACCTTAAGAAAACATAATTTAAAACTCACCAAAAAGGTGAGTTTTTTATTTTATCCAAAGGTTTGTAGTATATTTAAAGGTAAACCTATTGTAGATTTTTTTGATGAAATTACCCTTCTTGATATATGCCCTCTTCTTTTTTACTTCTATATATGGGCAAGAGAATCTTTTACAAAAGAAACAAGACAGTATTTATATTAATGAGTTGCTTTCCAAAATAACCAGAGTAAGTAATATTGATAGTTCTAAAAAAGAGCTGTTTGAAGCTTTAAAAATAGCTAAAAAGCATCAATTTGTGTATCAACAAGGTCAGTTACATAAGATGCTTGGGGTTTTGTATGCCTCGGATTATAAGAAACTCGATACGTCTAATTATCATTTTAATAAATCTTTAGTATTTCTGAGGCAAGCAGGAGACTCATTAGCATCTTTTGATCATGCCAACAATATTAGTGTTAATTATGTGCATGTAAGAGATATGCCTAAAGCACTTGAGTATGCAATTAAAGCCTTAGAATTTTCTAAAAAGTTAAACCTGAATGATAACCAAAAAAAAGATTACAAAGGAGCTGCACATTTATTATTGGGATCTATTTATGCTGAAATGAAACTAAAAGATTCAGCAATTTTTAACCTTAAAAAGGCCCGATTATATTTCAAAGACATCACATCACCTCAACAATTTGTGGCGTCTAGTAACTTGGGGGAGTTGTTTTTAGAATTACATAACTATGAAGAATCTCAAATATATCTAGAAGAAGCCTTGACGGGGTATCAAGAACATGATGTAATAGATGGTATTGTATATGGATTAAATCGTTTTGGTGATTTACATTTAGCAATGGGTAGCTATAATATATCTTTGGAGTATTATAAAGGTGCATTGAGTAAATCTGTTGTGGCAAATCTGAATCATGATAGACTAATTGCTTATCATGGATTGATAAAAATTTTTCTGAAGCAAAAAAATAATGATAGTACTGATGTATATTTCAATAAAGCATTTGCTTTATTAGATACGCTAGAAGTCCCTAAGTCGAAAGTAGAAATGTTAAAACTAAAGGCAGCTTATTTACAAGATTTGGGTAAATCTGAAGAAGCATTATTATACCTCAAATTAAGTATGCAATTAGAAGATAGCATCATAAAAAAAGAAAACCTACCCAAGGTCACAACGATTTTAATTGAACAGGAAAAAAATGATGGATTAGAGAAGCTAGAGGGTATCAAAAAATTATCATCCCAAAAGAACTACTGGATTTTCGGAGCCATATCTTTACTAATCGTTTTAGGCATTTTAAGTTATTTTCTTATAAAAAGATATAGAAACCAATTAAATGTTTCTGATGAAACAAAATATCGTCTAGAATCTTCATTACAATCAGAAAAAGAAAATAGTGCATATATTAATAGAAAACTGGTTGCGACTACAGCAAATCTTGCTTTGAAGACGGATCTTCTTTCTAAAGTAAATCAATTGTTAAATCAAATAAAAAACCAGCCTACACAAAACTTAAATAAAGAAATTCTTGAAACACAAAATCAAATAAAATTTCAGAACCACCTAGATAACTTATGGCGCGAATTCTTTACTCATTTTGAAGAGGTACATCCAGATTTTTTGAATAGTATTCAATCTAAATATGGAATCACCCAAAACGATTTAAAAATTTGTGCATTCATAAAAATGAATCTTTCCAATAAAGACATTTGCCAGTTAATGAATGTTAACCCCAACACCATTCGAGTAAATATTCATCGTATTAAGAAAAAACTCGATATTCCTACCGGGGTAAGTGTGACCGAATTTTTAGCCATCAGTGAGTAGTTGTATTTCCTTATAATAATATCCTCATAAGCATAAGACGATACGATTTTTTATAAATCAAACTATAAAACAATAACTACTTAAAAATCAATAACTTAAAATTCATGTAACGCTTTGTAACGCTTTGTTTTTTAACTTTATTGCTAATATATATACCTTCCTAAGAGTTTAATATGTACAGATACTAGTTGTCTAAAATAAAATCACATGAAACTTCTTCTCTCAATAGTATTTATGGTCATTATTTTCTCTTGTTTTTGTGCTAATGCGCAGGATACTTCAAGAAAGAAAGATAGCACTCAGATAGAAGAATTACTTGCCGCTGCAAGAAAATACAAATCCAGAAATATTGATAGCGCCAAACAAGATGTAAGAAAAGCATTGTTGTTATCTCAAAAGAATGATATTATTAATTTAAAAACCCAATCTCATAGTATTTTGGCGATTATTCTTGCAGAAACTGGTGGAAAAGATAATTTTAAGGAGGCAATCCATCATTTTACCGAAAATTTGACTTTATCCAGAGAAATGGGGGATTCTGTTGCTTCATTACGATTTGCTAATAATATGAGCGCTGTATACTCACAGTTAAAAAATTACCCAGAAGCCTTAAAGCATAGTATAAAAGCTGTTGAATTATCAAATACATTGGAAGAAGATAAAGAATTCGGATTGGGGTTGGCTTATAGCAATCTTGCTAATGTTTATTATGACTTGCACTTAACCGATGCTGCAATATCAAATTACAAGAAATCAAAATCTTTTTTTAAAGAAATACAGTCTCCTTATGAGTATCATATTGCCACAACTATCGGAGAATTACTTAAGGATTTTAATTCTTATGATGAGAGTTATGTGTATCTTAAATATGCTTATAACGGGCTTAAGAATTCGGGCAATGATCTAATAATTGGTAGAATTTCAAATTTACTAGGAGAGCTTTCGCTAAAATTAGATAATATTAATGAGGCGAAGCAGTATTTTAATGAGGCACGTAAAATTGGTAATGAGAAGGATTTTAAAGCAGTTCAAGTAAGTTCATTCTTTGGATGGGCAAAAATATTTTATGCAGAAAAGAATTTGGATAGTGCTAATATATACATAGATGGTGCCCTTGAGCATGTAAATACACTGGAACTTATCCAGGATAGAGTAGAAATTTTGGAATTAAAAGCTACAATTCTTGATGATCAGAAAATGCCCGAAGAAGCTTTACAGTATTATCACCTTTCAAAGAATCTCAATGACAGTTTGGCTAAGCTGAAGAATATTCCTGAGACTACGAATATACTTATGCAATATCAAAGCAAAACAAATGAGGAAACAGTAAGCATGATGCATAGGATATTGGCAAAAAAAAACTATTGGATTACTACAATTACTATACTGTTACTATTTCTAGGTTCGATAAGTTACTTTTTTATAAAAAAATACCGCAAAAGGTTAGATGTTTCTCATAAAAATAAAGAAGTTCTGGAAGTCTCTTTACAATCCGAAAAAGATAATAATGCGTATATCAACAGAAAATTAGTGGCAGCTACTGCCAATCTTGCTTTAAAAACAGATTTGTTGTCCCAGGTAAGCGAGTTATTAGGTCAAATTAAAAATCAACCTTCTCAAAATTTGACAAAAGAGATCAATGAAACTCAAACTCAAATTAAAATCCAAAAAAATATGGATACGATGTGGAAAGAGTTTTTTATTCATTTTGAAGAAGTGCATCCAGAATTTTTAAAGTCGCTAAAATCCAGATACGATATTACCCAACACGATTTAAAGATTTGTGCCTTTTTAAAAATGAATCTTTCTAATAAAGAAATCTGCCAGTTGATGAATATTAACCCCACTACGGTACGTGTAAATATTCATCGTATCAAAAAGAAACTTAATATTCCCAAAGAAACCAGCGTAGTCGATTTTTTTTCTGTTAACTAGTCATCCATTCTTCCATTTTGTAATGCGTGAAACGTTTTTAACCAGAGGTGAAACGTTTTGAAACGCTCTTTTTTCTTATTTCTTACGACATTCTTATAATTTCGAACCAGTTGATAATTATATGATTATCAATTTGTTAAATATTTTTTAAAACAATTAAAACTGAAATTATGAAATGTAAATTACACAGCTTTAACAAGAGGGGAATTCTTATTCTATTCCTGGTCTTATGTAACCTTTTTACTGCAGAAGCACAATGCGAACCTGATGCCAAAGGAACTTATTATGTTGAATTTGTCTATGGTCCATATAAAGATAATGTTGCCGCTTGGTATGATAATGCCTATACTAATCCAGATACAGGTGAATCACGTCCTGAATATATGATATTTCAAATGAGGTTAATTGATGAATGGTGGCTATATGAAACCGATAGAGGTTCATTTAATGACAAAATTTCAATGACCGAGGTAGTGGATGAAAATACACCAGTGGGTGCTAAATTATATAGAACACTTGCTTTTCAGCATAAAGCATTCCATAGGTCTAATAATACCTATACGACGCAACAAGCAATAAATCGAGCCAAAAGACTACTTGATATAGAAGAAGGTTTTGGTGAAGGTCGGTGTCATGATAATACGGCGGATAATCTTTTCGTAGAAGGATTTTGTGGCGGAAAAGGGTATGAAGTTGATCATACCAAATATGTAACTTTTGGTGGGTCTCCATCTACAGAATTTATTAATGCAGATGATATGGAGGTGAAACAAGTAATGTATTATGATGCATTAACCAACGAGTTTACTCCGGTATATAATAGTGTAGATGGTTTTGTTAATCAATGTGATATCGATTACTGTACTTCTTACCTTAGAGTGCATGCTAATAAAGAAGTTCTAAACGTTGTAAATCCTGGATCTTATGAATCGTACTCGTGGGACGCAAATAATAGAATAGATTTCACACAAGCATTTATAGTAAAAGATCATTTAGAAAAAGGAATGCCAGAAGAAGAAAAAGCAAAAGTAAAATGGTATGTTCAGGATTTAAGAGACCGTTCAAATATCATTAATTATGAAATCCCTGAAGCGTCATTAACTTCGTTTGATCTTTATAGCATTTCAGGGATATCACAAATGGGCACTATAGGAATAAAAGTCGAGTACGAATGTGCGAATGGTAGCTTAGATAGTGATTTTATGCGACTACGCCTAGAAGCGTGCTCATTAAGCGGATTGTCTCTTAAACCTTCTGACTATCTTAAAGAATTTTATAATAATCCCGGTAATAACGATACGTATGCCTGGAATGCCGATGATGCCTTTGATTTTATTAAAGCCTTTGAACTTAAAGATCAAGATGGTAATCTTTTATCTGAGGAAGATTTGGAAAAAGTAAAATGGTATGTCGAGGATCGCTCTAAAACAGATGATAAATTCATTTATGTAAATCCAGAAGATCCTTATAATACACCAGAAGAATATTACTTTAGTAGCATTCCTAACGTAGATCAATGGGGTGAATTGTTGATTAGAGCAGAGTATACCTGTGATGATGGAACAATAGTTCATACGATGAATGAAATTGAGGTTTTGGATATCGGTATGTATTTTAGAAATCCGAGTGGAGACATTTTAAGATGGCATAAAAACTTGTATGAAAAAGATCCTAATATTTATAATGGTTTCTATGATCCATCCAAGAATATTGTCATGCACTCACACGGGTGGCAACCTGGAGAAAATGCAAAGCATAAATTAAATCCTTCAGGAAACCCAGTAAGAGAGCGATTGGGTGAAGATGGTATTGATAGCTGGCATGATAATTATAATGTGCTACTATTTTTTTGGACCCAAAGCGCGGATCATATTAATGGGGTTACTCCGGATATTGTTAATTTTATAGAACCTTCAAAAAGGGCTTTTAAAAGAAATCCAAAATGGATTCGAGAAAATGGAACGGAATCATTAGTGGCTACTTCTTTAAAATCAATAGGTAAAATATGTGGCGAGCAAGTTAAAGAGATTATAACCACTACAGGTTTTAACAATGAAGCTAGAGAAGTTCGATTGGTAGGTCACTCTTTTGGAGCACTTGTTGTTACTAGAGCGACTAAATTTTTGAGTACATTAATTGTAGATAGAATGGTGTATTTAGATCCCGCGACTACGGCACCTTTTTTGACGTATTATAAAGACAAGATTATGCCAAACCCTTCTATTATGCCACCCACAGAGTGGTATCAAAGTTCTGCCTATGATTTGGCATGGCAACCCTCTAGTTTTTTTATTAGTGGTATCACAAATCGAGATGTTTACAATACGTTGATATCAAATACTACTTATGTACGAATTCACCCTTTATGGGAACCTGGATATCCTGTAGGAGATGGTATTTTACATGGTAGTGCCAGAGAACATTATTATAAATCTTATCGTGATTCACAACCTATGGTAGTAGAAGCAGTAGAACCTGATGTTCCAGAATTTGGTCCAGAACCTGCTCAATGTTTTGACGGATCAGCACAGGCAGAACATCGCTATGATCTATTTTTTGAAAAAATCTATTATGCGAATCCATTAGCTACAAAGTGTTTCGTATTGATAGGGCCAAGAATAGCACCATCTGCAGCCGCAAGTTTAGAAGATTTAGCTTTATATAAAGGAAAGGCCCTTGAACAAGTTCATGGAGTGAACACAGTGTCTACAAACGATGATGGCTATGCGCTACGGAACCCAGATACTGATGGAAACCATGTTGGACAAGAATATTATGAGGTTGATCTATCTCTTGAAGCTATAATTGATACCGATAATGTAGTATTATCATGGGAAAACAATAATAGAGTTCAACAACGATCTTTAAGTAAAAGTCAGTCAGCCAGTCCTAGTTACTACGTTATTTTGGATCAAGATTTAAAAGGAATCGGATTTACAAGTGAGCACTCTTATACGGTAGAAGATATAACACCCGATACTTCGTATGAATTTTATGTATTGCCCATCGGTTCCGATGGATATCCTACTGGATATGATAAAGTAGAAGCAAGAACATACGATCCATTACCCATAGCTCTTGGAACAGTAAATAACTATCAGGCAGATGAAAGTACCTGGCACGAAGTCACCTTTTCGTCGCCTATGTACAATCCTAGTGTGGTATTTGGACCGGCATCTTATGATGATGAGGAACCTGTAACGATTCGGGTAAAAGATGTCACTAATTTTGGATTTAAGTATCAATTTGATGAATGGGATTATCAGGATGGTAGCCATAGTAATGAAACCATTAGTTATATAGCAATTTCACAAGGAGTTAATAGTATTGGAGGATTAATAACAGAATCTGGTGTTGTAGCCGATGTTAATCATAGATATAAGTCTGTTGATTTTAACAATGAGTTTACCACAAAACCGATAGTGTTTACCCAAGTCAGTTCTTTTGAAGAAGATACTGCTGTGATTACCCGAGTAAAAAATGTGTCCACTACTGGTTTTGAGCTAAGAGTACAAGAAGAAGAAGGAAATTATAATTCGCATGCTAATGAATTGATTTCTTATATTGCTATAGAGTCTGGTATATATAGATTTTCTAATGGATTAACCATAATTGTGGGATCTGAT
The DNA here is from genome assembly GCA_947503835.1 of uncultured Aquimarina sp. Classification (GTDB taxonomy): domain Bacteria; phylum Bacteroidota; class Bacteroidia; order Flavobacteriales; family Flavobacteriaceae; genus Aquimarina. Next base: position 140,864 of record CANNFM010000002.1, on the reverse strand, counting down.
ACCTTTAACCACAATTTTAAATCTATAAACTTTAGTAGTATTGAGAATCCTGCTATTGTTGCCTCTATGCAAACTACTAATGGGGGAGATCCAACAGGATTACGATATCGAGATCTAAGCACTAGTTCTGTACAATTAAAACTAGAAGAAGAACAATCTCATGATTCTGAAGTCTGGCATGCTAATGAAGAGGTAGGATATTTGATCTATGGTATGGAATCAATAGAAAATGCTTCACGAGCTTCAAAAATAGCCAGTACCCATGCTGTATTTAAACTGTTTCCAAACCCAACTACCGGAAAAATATTCCTGAATAGTGAATTGGATATCAAAAAAGCGACCATTCTGGATATTCATGGTAGAGTTTTACAGAATATAGAGGTAATGAATAAAAATCAAGAAATCGATGTTTCTACTTTAAAAACAGGAATGTATATTCTTAAAGTTATAACAAATCAAAATGAAGAGAAAAATTTCACTTTTATCAAATCTTAAGGTGTAGATAGTGAAATTAGTTTTCCCAAGGTCACGTCGTCAAATCTTATATCGATGGCGTGACTTTTCTAAAAAAAAAATATACAAAGTAAAAAGAATTAATAATGCGTCATGAACACTTTTGAAAACAATAAAACATATGTTGTTACTAATGAGATAGAAACTGTTTTAAAAATAATTGAAAGCTATATGGATAATTCGACTAAAGTGATTTATCATATTGATCAATTAATAGAAAAGAAAAACTTACCCGATTATCTGTATAAGACTCTTATTTCGTTAAGAGATACCTATTCGATAAATATAATGAATGTTGAACGTTTTATGAGTTAAAAAGTTTTACTCTTGTGTTTTAGGGATCAAAATTAACCGTTTAGTGTATGATAATCTATGCGGTTAATTGATTTATATTACCCATGCATAGTCTCCTTTTTGCTCAAGTTCTTCATGATTTGGGCTTCAAAAGAAAGTAAATCTTGCCATTTTTTGTCCACTTCTTCACGTTCTCCATATTGACGGGCAAAATTTAGGAACATCGTAAAGTGATTTGCCTCGCTAACCATAAGATCTCTATAGAACTTTGATAATTCCTGATCTTCTAATTCTTCAGATAACAATTTAAAACGTTCACAACTTCTAGCTTCAATTAATGCGGCATATAGTAAACGATGTACCAATTGTTGAGTACGACTTCCTCCTTTTGGAAAAAAAGTGATTAATTGAATCACATAGTCATCTTTTCGATCTCTTCCTAAAACCCAACCTCGTTCTATGATTTTATCATGTACCATTTTAAAATGACTGATTTCTTCTTTCACCAACTTAGTCATTTCTTGTACAAGTTCTGTATATTCAGGAAAACTCACAATAAGAGATATTGCAGTCGATGTGGCCTTTTGTTCACAATACGCGTGATCTGTTAGAATTTCTTCTATGTTTTTTTCTACAATATTAACCCATCGTGGGTCTGTTGGAAGTTTTAGGCCAAGCATTTTAATTTCTTCTTTATTATCTAATAATGTACAAAATTAGTTAAAACTAACTGTATCTAAAGCTAATCTAAGCTTTTAAATACTATAAATTATGATACTAATACTATAGCTAGTGACATCTAAGGTGTAAGTTTTCTTTAATTAAGGCGACAACTCATTCGAAAATAATAATAATTATGATAGAAATAGTTGATTACCTAACAGGAAGACAAGGAATATTAATATTAGGTCTATTTGTTGTTATTGTAGTCTTATATAATAAAATTAAAACCAGGTATTATTTTAAGAGACCTTCTGGGAAAAGGAAGAATTAAACACGATTTGTACTCGCCAGAAATGATCTTTGTGGCTTGTATTATATATCTAAATCAAAGGAAGATCGTAATTTATCGATAAGTGGATTTTTTTCTCGTAGTTTTTCATACTTATCCTGTGGTGTAAAAGCATATTTTTTAGAAGCTTCTTCATTCACCGTAATAAGAATCTCCACGCTATAATTGTTCAATTTTTTATATAAAAACTGTAATAAACCTGGTAGCGCATTTTCAAGATCAATCTTCATAGATTGATTTGGTAATTCGAGATGAATCTTATTCTCCTTTAATTCAGGAATATTCATGGCAAACATAGATCCAATGATTCGCTCTCCTTTTTTGTCCTGCATTTTACCATATTCGATCCAGGCGGCTTGCATATCAGATTCAGTAAATTTTTCGGTAGGTAGATTTTTAGGATCAACTACCTTTTCCTCTTTGCTTTCTTGGTGTTCCTTCTTTTTTCTAATACTACTAAGTGATAACCCAGATGTTTTTCGTTCACGCTGAACAACAATTGGTTTTTTCTCTGCAATTACAGGAGTTTCGACATTTAAAATTTCTTGCTCATCAAGAGGAGTATCCTCACTGATTCTTTCCTCACTAATTTCCGGTTTATCTTCAACAGTTATATTTTGATGCTGAGCTTCAATTTTTTCTTCTGCCTTTTCTTTGACTTCTTTTGAAATCTTGACAGCTTTAATGCCTTTTTCTTTAAAATATGAAGGAGGGATTATATAGGGTTGGTCATTTTTTTTTTCTCCATCCGTATGAAGTAGGATAGAGGCAAGCTGCATTAGACAAAGCTCAACTAACAGTCTTTGGTTTCGACTGGTTTTGTATTTGAGATCACAATCGTTGGCAAGTTCTATTCCCTTAATAAGAAAATCATGAGGGGCTTTCTGCGATTGTTCTAGGTATTTGGCTTTGGTTTGTTCCCCTACTTCTAGAAGATCTATGGTAGCAGGGTTTTTGCAAACGAGTAAATCTCTAAAATGTGAAGCTAAACCGGCTATAAAATGATGACCATCAAATCCGTGGGATAGAATCTCATTAAACTCTAAGAGTAATTGCGGAATGTTATTTTGTAGAATTAGATCCGTAGTTTTGAAGTACGTTTCGTAGTCCAAAACATTGAGATTTTCTGTTACTGCTTGTCTAGTAAGATTCTTACCACTAAAACTTACCACTCTGTCAAAAATAGATAGGGCATCACGCATAGCACCATCTGCTTTTTGTGCTATAATTTGCAAAGCATCTTCATCTGCAGTAATGCCTTCTTGAGTGGCTACCTGCATTAAATGGTTTTTGGCATCGGTAACGGTGATTCTTTTAAAATCAAATATTTGACACCTTGATAATATAGTGGGTATGATTTTATGCTTTTCGGTAGTTGCTAATATAAAGATAGCATGCTTAGGAGGCTCTTCTAATGTTTTTAAGAACGCATTAAAAGCAGCCTGAGAGAGCATATGCACCTCATCTATAATGTATACCTTGTATTTTCCAACCTGAGGAGGTATACGCACTTGATCAATAAGACTACGTATATCATCAACAGAATTATTTGATGCGGCATCAAGCTCGAAAATATTGAATGCAAAATCTTCATCAGGATGCTCATTACCATCCTGGTTTATGGTTTTTGCTAAAATTCTTGCACAAGATGTTTTACCCACTCCTCTAGGTCCAGTAAAGAGTAAGGCTTGCGCTAAATGGTTATTATCGATAGCATTAAGCAACGTATTCGTAATAGCCTGTTGCCCCACAACATCTTTAAATGTTTGAGGGCGGTATTTACGTGCTGATACTATAAAATGTTCCATTGCTACAAAGTTAAAAATTGCAACCAAAAAGCGAATTCTATCAAGTGGTTTTTATGCTGTAGTTATTAACAATGTGGATTATTAATTCTAGTTATTAGCTTCTTTCAATTAGACCTTAATGTCCCTTCTCCTTGGGGAGAAGGTTAGGATGAGGGGATTTTTACATTAAAACCCTCACCTTAATCCTCTCCCAGAGGGAGAGGAAACTAATAATTTGATAAATAAAAGAATAACTGACAACTAGAATTATTAATACAAAACCTTAAAAGGTATACTTATTATCCTATTTTTGCACAAAGCAGATCACCTTATCGCCGCGTCTAAGACGAGGAGGAAAGTCCGGACACCGTAGCACAGTATAGCGGGTAACGCCCGTCCGTCGTGAGACGAGGACAAGTGCAACAGAAAGTATGTACAGGTAATGCTGTAGTGAAACCAGGTAAACTCTATGCGGTGCAACGCCACGTAAACCAGCTTTTGAGGGTTGTGCGCCCAATGTTGGAGGGTAGGCGGTTGGAATCAGTAAGTAATTACTGGTCTAGATAAATGATAAGGGCCCACTTTGGTGGGAACAGAATCCGGCTTATGATCTGCTTTTTTTACAATAAATTTTTTGGGCATGTTATTTGATGAGTTTTTCGAATAAAAACTGACCATGAAAATAAAAATCACTCTAATTTTATTGATGTCTTTCTCCTTTGTTTTTTCGCAAAAAGAGATTCCTGATAAAGAAGAATTGCTAGGAAACTGGACAATGTTTGTTAAGGATTACCTTGCGGAAGTTAGGGAGTATGTACTTATAAAATCTGATAGTGATGATTATTATGAGAAGATTCATATTGAAAAAGATAGAATAGCTAAAACATATAATACTAAAGGAATCAGATGTGGTAATGACCATAGATCGTATTATAATAGATCATATAAGTATCGTAAAACATCTTGGGTATACAACGAAAAAGATGGAATCTTAGAAATATCCGAAAGACATGTGTTATATGGTAAACTATTTTTAGTTAAGAAAATAGATTCTGGAAGGATTGTGTTGACACAAATTAAGTAAGCTTTTTAAAATTCCTTTAACAACTGCCAATACCTATTTTCTTGTACCTTGTACCGCAAGAAAATTATCTACATGAAAATTGCTATAGTATGTTATCCTACCTTTGGTGGTAGTGGTGTAGTGGCCACAGAATTGGGTATTGCCCTTGCTAAATTGAATCACGAAGTCCATTTCATTACGTATAAGCAACCAGTACGTTTGGATCTTTTAAATCCAAATATTCATTTTCATGAAGTAAATGTACCCAAATATCCTCTTTTTCAGTACCAACCATATGAGTTGGCATTATCCAGTAAGTTGGTTGATACTATTAAAAAGTATCAAATAGATGTATTGCATGTGCATTACGCTATTCCTCATGCGTATGCGGGATATATGGCGAAAAAGATGCTCGAAGAAGAAGGGATTTATGTACCTATGGTAACCACATTGCATGGTACAGATATTACGCTAGTAGGAAACCATCCTTTTTATAAACCTGCAGTTACATTTAGTATTAATAATAGTGATATTGTAACTTCTGTTTCTCAAAGTTTAAAAGATGATACATTACGTTTGTTTGATATTAAAAAAGACATCCAGGTGGTTCCTAATTTTATCGATGTGAGTCATCAAAAAACTAGTTTTACAGATTGTCAAAGAGATGTTATGGCATTGCCAGAAGAACGCATTGTTACCCATATTAGTAATTTTAGAGCCGTAAAACGAATTTCTGATATTGTTGATATTTTTTATAGGATTCAAAAAAGGATGCCGGCTAAACTTTTGATGGTTGGAGAAGGACCAGAGCGTAAATCTGCGGAACAAAAATGTAAAGAATTAGGGATTAAAGATAAAGTAGTTTTCTTCGGAAATAGTAATGAAATAGATAAAATACTGTGTTTTTCAGACCTGTTTTTACTTCCTTCAGAAAGAGAGAGTTTTGGTTTGGCTGCATTAGAAGCAATGGTAAATAAAGTTCCTGTGATATCAAGTAATGCAGGAGGTATTCCTGAAGTTAATAATCATGGAGTTTCTGGATACTTAAGCGACGTTGGTGATGTAAAAGAAATGTCTGAAAATGCCATTAAGATTCTTGAAGATGATGCAACCCTGGAAATGTTTAAACAAAGAGCCTTTTCTGAAGCATTAAAATTTGATGTAAATGAAATCGTTCCTAAGTATATTGCATTATACGAAAGCGCATTAGCAATATCTTAGGAACGATTTTATAAAATTTATAATAGTATTTTAGAATTGGTATCGAATACCTAGACCAATGTCTAAATCTAAACCATCGTTAAAATCTCCAAAACCAATTTCTGGTCGTATATCTAATGAGATAAGTATTGGAGCATCAAAATTATATTCTATTCCAATATCACCGGCAAGAAAGAAATAACTATCGCTACCACCGCTTCCTAAAAAACGATCGTCATAGTCTACAAAACCAACTCCACCACCTGGGCCTACATACCAGTTAAAACCTTTGTCAAGATTGAAAACCCATTGATAAAGTGCAGCAATTTTTATTGCAGTAGCGGCATCAAAATCTCTCCACCCTAAATCAAATTCTAATCGGTTATTACCACTTAACCCTCTTTGGTAAGAAACTTCAGCTCCAAATCCATCATTATCTCCAATTCTAACACCTAGGGCATTTTTGGAAACCTCTTGTGCCTGGATTGTACTTAGTGTACCTAATAAGAAAGCTGTAATAATTAAAATACGTTTTGTCATAGTAAATAGGTTTTTATTTAGTTCCCGAATATAACGTCACAAATGTTCTGATCTGTAAGTAAAATTCTTAAATTTTTGTTAATTTCGATTAACTACCTATCTTGAAGCATCATATCTGTACTTTCAAAAATCTTATCTGCAGAACCCGCGATAAAGCCAGAGTAAAGGTTTCCATCGGTATTAGGGTAACGAAAAGCAAACTCATAATAGCAAGAAGTTACTTCTTTAGTACCTTCTTCAAATTCAACCTCTACAACATCGGCAAGGATACTAGATTGTTCTAAAAGTAAAGAAGAAGAGCCTTTTATTTCTCCTCCAGAGGAGTTCATTGTATACCCTTTGGCCTTTAAAAACTCATTGACTTCAGATAAATTTTCGAAGGTGCTTAACTTGTTTACATCTACCGTAAAGTGGTTTGAACAAAAGCCGTTGACATACATCCATGCGGCGTATTCAGATACTTCACGAAGTGTATTGTAGATTTCTTTAGATGGTTTGCGCCAAACTCTTCCTTTTAAAATCAAATCTTCTTGCTCGTATATATCATGATCTACTTGATTAAGGATGTCATTAACAGTTTGTCTTAGCTTTACAGAAAACTTTTCTAATAGTAATTGGCTAATAAAAATTTTCGGAGCATTTGGATCGCTTTTATGTTCAAAATGTCTGGCAAATAATTTCTTGGTTTTAAAATGATATTCGCCTTTGGGTGCATAGCCCATTGCAATAAAAGGTTTGGCAAGAACATCTATATCTACTCTTGGGTCATCAAAAGTACGTATAGCTATATGATCATTAAAAACCGTATTGCCTTCTGCTTCTAATAAAGATTTTATCTTTTCTGCCGAAGGAGTTTTAGCTGTATATTGATTCCATAGTTCATTAAAAAAATAAGTAGAATTCATCTTTATTATGTTTTTATTTAATGCAAAAATATTAGTTTTGATTATTATTTAATTATTTTAAGTCCATTTTACCTATGTTTTAGTGATTTATATGTCAATTTGGTATAATGTTAAACCCTTATTGTTATATTGACCATTTACTATTTATTTTTTTGATTGTTATGAACCATTTTGATTACGTTGACCAACAGATTTTACTACAGATTCGTGAAGATGCAAGAAAACCATTCTCTCAAATCGCAGATGATTTAAAAATTTCGAACTCTTTAGTTCATCAAAGAATTAAGAAATTAAAACAACGGGGAGTTATAAAAAAAGCGGAGTTTGTCATCGATGAAAAACAATTGGGATATAGAACTAAGTCGTATGTGGGTATTCGACTTAGAGAAGCTAGATATGCAGAACAAGTTGTTGAAGGCTTAAAAAAAATCCCTGAAATATTAGAATGCAACTACGTTTCGGGTAATTATGCAATTTTCATTCTTATTTTTGCAATTGACAACCAGCATTTACGAAAGATCTTGTATGAACAGGTACATCATATAGATGGTGTTGCCGGAACCGATAGTTTTATCTGTTTTGATACCAATTTCAAAAAACCAGTTTCTTTGGATTCTATAACGAAGAAAAATATATGATTGATACTAGTGCATTAAAATTACTTAAAGAACAAATAGAAGGTGACATACAATTCGACTCACTTTCTAAGGCACTATATGCTACAGATGCTTCAGTATATCGTAGAATTCCTACTGCTGTGGCTTTTCCGAAATCTGTAGCAGATATTAAAAAATTGATTCCTTTTGCTTCAAAACATAATATAGGCCTTATACCAAGAACAGCAGGAACCTCTCTTGCAGGTCAATGTGTTGGCGAAGGTATAGTCGTTGATGTTTCAAAGCATTTTACTAAAATACTTTCTGTAGATCAAAAAAATAAAACAGTTACTGTTCAACCAGGAGTAATTCGAGATGATCTCAATCGATTTTTAGAACCCTACGGGCTATTTTTCGGGCCCAATACCTCGACATCTAATCGATGTATGATAGGGGGTATGGTAGGAAATAACAGCAGTGGTACGACCTCTATACAATATGGGGTGACCAGAGATAAAGTTGTAGAGTTACATACTATTCTAACTGATGGAAGCGAAGTTGTATTTTCAGAACTAACTTCAGAAGAATTTAATACAAAGAAAGATCTAAATACTTTAGAAGGAAAAATATATCAAAGTGTTTATCAAGAACTTTCTCCGGAAATCATTCAAAAACAAATAAAAGATAATTTTCCAAAACCCGAAATTCATCGCCGTAATACGGGCTACGCCATTGATGAATTGATTAATTCTAATGTATTTTCAGAGCATTCTGAAGCATTTAATATGTGCAAATTATTAGTGGGTAGTGAAGGAACTCTGGCTTTTACCACACAGATTACTTTGCAGCTAGATAACCTACCTCCTAAGGAATCTATAATGATTGCAGCTCATTTTAAAACTATTGAAGACTGTATGAAAGCGGTAGAGTCTGTAATGCAGCATTCGTTATTTACATGTGAGATGATGGATAAAACCATTCTAGACTGCACAAAAAATAATATTGAGCAGCAGAAAAACCGCTTTTTTATTGTTGATGATCCCGAAGCCATCCTTATGCTAGAATTAAGGAGCGATAGTTCAGAAGAATTGAAGGGTCAAGAAAAAGCATTACTACAATCTCTCGAAGATTCGCAATTAAGCTATGCCAATGCGATTTTAAAAGGAAAAGAAATAGATCAAGCGTTAGAACTGCGTAAAGCGGGACTAGGTTTGTTGGGTAATATTGTTGGAGATAAGAAAGCCGTGGCTTGTATCGAAGATACGGCAGTTGCAATCCCGGATTTGGCAAATTATATCTCTGAGTTTACTACCATAATGAAATCATATGATCAGCAGGCGGTATATTATGCACATGCTGGCGCAGGAGAATTACACTTAAGACCAATTTTAGATCTTAAAAAAAGTGATGATGTTACTCTTTTCAGAAAAATAACAGATGATGTGGCTTCTTTGGTCAAAAAATATCAAGGATCTATGAGTGGTGAACATGGCGATGGTATTGTAAGGGCAGGATACATTCCTTTTATGATAGGAGAAGAAAATTATAAGATTGTAGAGCGTGTTAAAAGGCTATTTGATCCTAATTTCATATTAAACCCAGGTAAGATTGTCGATCCTTATCCAATGGATCAAAAGTTACGTTATGAAATTGATCGTGATGAACCAGAGATAGAGACGCTATTAGATTTTTCAGATTCTCTAGGTATCCTTAGAGCTACCGAGAAATGTAATGGAAGTGGCGATTGCCGTAAATCGGTAGAAGCAGGAGGGACTATGTGCCCAAGTTATAGAACCACCAAAAATGAAAAAGATACCACAAGAGGAAGGGCTAATGCATTACGTGAGTTTTTAACCAATAGCGAAGAAACAAATCGATTTAATAATAAGGAATTAAAAGAGGTTTTTGATCTCTGTATAAGTTGTAAAGGATGTTCTAGTGAATGCCCTTCGAATGTCGATGTGGCTACACTAAAAGCAGAATTTGAATATCAATATCAGAGAGAAAATGGAGTGTCTCTGCGAACAAAATTGTTTGCATACAACAATAAACTGAATGAATTAGGGAGAATATCACCTGGATTAACTAATTTCTTTTTTAAGAATAATGTTACTTCGGGGATACTGAAATCTGTTTTAGGAATTGCTAAAGAACGTGATTTACCATTATTAAGTAAGCAATCTTTACGAAACTGGTGCAAAAAGAATTTACATACAATTCAGCCCAAGAACCCAACCAAAACGGTTTACTTCTTTATCGATGAGTTTACCAATCATCTGGACACCAAAATTGGGATTGATGCCATAGAATTGCTTACTAGTTTACACTATGAAGTAAAGATAGTTGATCATCAAGAGAGCGGACGAACTTTTATTTCTAAAGGATTATTAAAACAAGCAAAGGCATTAGCCAATCAAAATGTAGAAGCTTTTTACAATTTGATTTCAGATGAAATACCACTTATTGGATTAGAACCCTCGGCAATACTTACTTTTAGAGACGAGTATTTGCGATTAGTAGAGGATAAGGAAAAAGCAAAATCTCTTTCAGAAAATACATTTTTGATTGATGAATTTTTAGCTTCCGAAATAGATAAAGGAAATATAACTCCCGATCATTTTACAACAGAAACTAAAACAATCAAAATACATGGGCATTGCCACCAAAAGGCATTATCAACTATTCAAACAACGTTTGCATATCTTAATCTTCCAAAGAATTTTAAAGTTACCATTATTCCTTCTGGTTGTTGTGGTATGGCAGGATCTTTTGGATACGAAAAAGAACATTATGATATTAGTATGCAAATAGGAGAGCAGACCTTGTTTCCTGCAGTAAGAAAAGCTTCCGGAGATACTATTATTGCTGCGGTAGGAACAAGTTGCAGACACCAGATACAAGATGGGACAGAACGCAAGGCGCTCCATCCCATTAGTATTTTAAAAAATGCTTTGTTATGATTGTTAATTATATATTGTCCATACCCCTAAATCGGTGCAGCCAAGAGGATTCATATTTGCAGTGGTCAAATCGAAAGTTGTGCTAAAATTTGGATCATTTGATCTACACGCTTTTAATTTAAATACGCTATTCGGGCAAACCCAGAAATATACATATCCATTAATAATGGGCATCTTTGGTCCATCAAACCCTCGGTAAGAAAGCCCTTTTAGTCGAATCCCACATACCGGGTCACTATTCTTATATTCTACTTTTATTTTTACACATACTAGTTCATCTGCGCAAGGTTTGTCTGCGTTATAACCTCTGTTAACAGAGGTTATTGATCCTTGTAGAGTATTATCTACTGTGGTAAGTTCTCCCGATTCGGACCAATACCCAGTTACATTGTTTAATTCATAAAGATTAACATCGTTTAGCTTATCTCCATCAAGAATTGGGAATGATGTTTTTATTTCTTTTCCCGGACGTAGATCCAATGGAGTAAGGGTTCCGGCAATTGTAGCCACGATTTCCATCATTCCGTAAGACTCCAACGGGTAAGGATTAGTACCTGGGCCATCATCGGCAATATAGGCTCCGGGAGCACTTTCTAATTCAGAATCATCAGTTACATCTATGTAAGTTGCCCGAATATCTACAGCGCCGTTATATGGATTACCATTATTACTAAATGCATTGGATGGAATTGATATTTCTCCTCCTGGTCCTACAGTGATAACTCCACCGTCATTAGAACCTATACGAATTGGGTCTACTCTTTCTTTCATTAAAAAGAATAGCTTCATATTTGGTGCAATAATCTTGTAGAGTGTTACGAAATCAACATGTTCTATGGTCAAGACATCATTGATTTCAAAATCATTTTTATCTAGTACAAAATTCCCTCTTGGGCCACTAATTGCTAATATTTGATCTCCTAGTTTTATTTTAGCATTTGATATAGGTTCATTGTTCGTAGTTTGAAGATTCCCTAAAACACTATTTTTAGTTACCTCCTCGGTAGTTACTGTGTTTTTACTTTCAATAACCTCTTCGTTTTCACAACTTTGCGTTGTAAAAACAATGGCAAGAAGTGCAATGCTACAAAAGAATAGGACGCTCTTTTTTTGTCGATATAGCACACGGCTAATTTTATTTGTTTTCATAATATATGTTTTGTAATGATCTCATTGTTTTTATACAGATATTAAGATATAAGCTGTAATTAAAAACTTTAGCGATCATGTGTTTCTATTTTTTTAATGGTATGGGTTAGATCGTTATTACTGAAATTTTATATCTAAACCTTGATTTATGCTAGTTTAAAGAGGATATTTAATATCCCCTTCAAACTAACAAAAAGTTGAATATTTGCTTAGCTGTGTTTTTAAGCCTAAAAATTTAACCTACCCGGTGAAAGAACTATTGGTGTGTTATAGTAATCCCAACCTGTTGCGGTCGTGTTATCTAACCAAATCTCGGGGTAGGTAACTACTTTAGAGACTCCTGTAGCTGGAACCGTTTGATGTTCGGGTAGTATTTTGGTTTTGAAGGAATTAACAACCCATCCATCTGTACCTTGTAATCGTATATGTGCGTGTTCAACCTCAATCCATGATATGGTAATATTTGGAAAATTAATTCTGATAAGATAAAAATCTTTTTGCCCCTCTTCTCTGTCATCCCCTGGATTGTTTAAGGTGATATAATCAGTATGAAATGATCCTCCGCTATGATTAAAATCGGCTGAAGCCTGTACTGCAGCATCAGTACCATTATTGGTTTGACTACCTGTTTTGGTTACCACTTGGTAATATACTTCTGTACTTACTCCTTTGTTTAGATTAGGGTTTTTATCTATATAGTCTTTAACCGCATTGTTCCAGGCATGTTCGGCTTCCTCCTCACTTAGATTTTTGTCAAAACGCATGTGTAGTACTGGGGATTCTACTTTTGTTTCCTCGGCACTTACTACTTGATCATGATTGCCAGTCTCACTTTTGAACCCTTCGTCGGTAAATTCGATAGCATCTTCAGTAAATACTTCTTCCGATTTTTCGCAAGCAATAAATACTACTCCCAGTAACATTGCTAAAATTGATTTTTTAAAAATTAAGTTTTTCATAATTTATGTGTTTAATGAATTTTTATACTAGAACTTTTCTAGCTTTTGATGATTAATCATAGTAAAGTGCAGGTACATGAAATTCATTACCCAAAAAAATCTATTATTTTGAATATTAATTATTTATGAAATGAAAAAGCGTCTAGATTGGATAGTGTTGGTATTGGAAGACTAATATGAGTACTTATCTTTTAATATCATTTAAATGATTCATCCTATCCTAAATCCTTCCCCGAGGGAAGGACTTTTGACTCCCTTCCCTTGGGAAGGGCTGGGGATGGGATAAACAATAAAAATCATTGATATCAACACTATTTAAAATCAGATCCAAGAAAAAAGAACGTTCGTTATGATTTATAACGACGCCAAAGACCTATACATACAATAAGAAAGAGAAGTAACCCAATGTATAGGTATGTAGTATGACTAGTAGTTGTGGGCATTGAGTTTTCGAAACTTCCGGACAAAATTAAGGGAGCCCAAAAATAGGGAGAGTTTTCCGAGAGATGATTTTCTTTCAAATACTGAAGTTTTGCGTTTCGTAGTGCTGTAGATTTTGCTTCTCCTTTTTTCAAATGTGCATAAAAATCAAGTACAATTTTAGTGCTTGACTTTTCATTTGTACTCCATAGGGACGAAATAACACTTTTTGCACCAGAATGAAAAAAACCACGGGATAGACTCATTACACCTTCTCCAGACTGCAGTTCACCAATACCAGATTTACAAGCATCTAAAACGACTAAATCTGCTTGATTTTTAATGAAGTATAATTCATTTAGCGTTAAGATGTCTTCATAAAATGCTATCCAAGGCTCTTGATCACTCATAGAGCTAGCATGAGTGGATAGATGAATTATATTGTAATCGTTGGCGTTAGTTACAAAATTAGATTTAGAAGCTTGTTCCTGAAATAATGTTGTGTTCGAGAAACGTTTCCCTATTTCATTCATTTTATGTTCGCTTCTGTTTAGACTTGATAATTTATGTTTCTTAAACTGTATCGGAGCAAAACCAATTAAATTAGATTTTGGATTACGTTCTTTCTGTTCGATTTTTTTAAGTAATGATGCAGAATATACATAACTGGTTTCTGTTGAATATATCAAGTAAGGCAGTATTCCCTGTGTAGCAGAGTGATGAGTGATTAAGGTTTCAAAAGGAAAATATTGTAAGGTGTAATCTGGTACGATTAGTATTTTTTTATTCAATAGCAATTCTGAAGCGTCCTTAAGTGGAAATAATTTTTGGTATACAGAAAAAGACATTTCTATATACGAATTTAGTTGTTGCTTAGTCACAAGAGGTTTTGCTATAAGTTTACCCAGCATTCTAATTTCTTCATTTAATAGTTCTGCTTCCGGGATTTTAAAAAAATGTGTTGATTCATTTGTTATTAACATTCCGTACCCATCATTTTCGGTTAAAATATATTGTAGCAAATTAGTGGTAGGAGAAACGATTTTTGACCGGGTTTCATCGAATGAAGAAATATCAATTCTCTTTTTATAATTATAGTAGCCAGGGTAATTATATTCTAATGAACTTATAAAATTTTCATATATTTTTTTTTGCTCAAAAATGAGGGATTGCTTTTCTATTTCTTTGCTATTACTATCCTTTTTTAATCGCTCACTGATTTTAAAAATTTTGTGTTTTAAGGTATACTCTTTTTCTTTTACAGATTCAGGAAGGTTTGCGTTGTTTTTTGCCTCTTCATGGGTTAAGTTTTCCAGTAAGGATAAGGATTTACTTTTTTCCATGAAATAGAACGCCTGTTTGTGGTTGTTTAGCTCATAACATATTGATGTTGCCAACATATAGAGATCGACCCCTTTTTCTCTCCAAAAATACTTTGATTGTTGTTCTATATTTTCAGATCGAATAATATCGATTAACTGGTCCGCAAGTTCAACGGTCTTCAAGGCATGATGCAAATATTCTTTGTTTTTAGTTTTTGAGAAAAATGCAAACCATCCATTTGCTTTATCTTTTAGATTATTTACCAAATTTACTTTAAGATCCGAGTGTGCTAATTTTTCAAGAGAGGGAAGTGCTGAAAATTCAATATTTTCAAAACTTTTAATTTTATAACGTATGGCTTTTTGATAATTTATAAGCGCTTCTTTATAATGTTGTTTAGCTATATAATAATCTCCCAAATTATTATAGACCGCACTTCTAAGAGAATCATATTGCAAGGCCTTGGTATAATGCTCGTATGCTAGATCCGGCTTATTCATTCTGGCAAAGGAGATACCCAAAGAATTATAGGATTTAGCAATATCAGCATTGTTTATCTTTTTGGCTTTTAGACCTAATTCTAAAGCTTTCTTATGATTACCTATCGCTTTATCATATTGTTCTAGTCGATTATAAATATAACCGTACCCAGCATAGATAATAATCTTAAATTCTAATTGTTTTTTAGGAGATAAATGGGCGATGGCATCCTCAGTTTTTTTTAGATAATCTAATGCTTTTGTATAATGGCCCTTTTTCATAGTTAAGGAATACACTCTATAAAAATTAACGTATATAAGATGTAGTTTTCTAGTAAGGATTGGATCATTTGCTTTTATAATGGTGTTCTCTGCTTCCTGAAGATAATCAATGGCTTTATAATAATCGCCCCGATTTATATATATATCTGTCAACCGTATCGCATAGGCATTAATGACATATCTGTCCTTATGAGATTGTTTAACAAGGGTTTTAAACGTCTCTAATGCCCTAGTTTCATTTCCAGAATGCAGATAAAACAGAGCAAGGTTATTATAATTTTTATTGACAATTGAGGGAATAGAATCTATAAATCTTGTTTGAATATGTAATGCCTTTTGAACGTTCTGAATAGCATTGTCATAGTCTTTATGTCTGAAGTTAAGTTTACTAAACTCACTGTATAAATTTCCTAGCTGTAGAGAATCAATACCTGCTTCTTTGGTTTCGAGTAGTTGGTTTATTTTTTCAACCTTGCAGTTATACTCAATATCAGAAACTTCTAATTTTTTATAGTGTGTTTCTATTGATTCTATTATACCTTGGCAATGCCCTAAGTTTTGGACACTTAATAGGAGTATATAAAGAAATGTACAATATCGAGATCGCATATATCAGTTGGTATCTATATGGAAATAATGAATGCAATCTAAAAGTAGGTATTTTTTTAATTGGTCATTGACAAAAAAGAAAATTTTCTATGGTGTATTCTTTAAATTGGGGAATGTCGCTAAATTAAGAAGTTTTCTATGTATTTCCTTAACTATGGGAAAAGTTGAGGCGATAACAATAATCAAAAACTAATAATTTAGCGACATTGATAAATCGGGTTAATCTATGATCTTACGTCTACACCGTACAGGCAGAAAAATACCAGGACTTAGCTCAGTAGCATTTATTCGTAGTTGATTTAGTATATCTACAGGATCTGTGATACCATTAAGGTACTGTATAGCGGATTTTGTGGTTACAAAAGGTGCTGCGTATGATGTTCCCGAAGCCACATAATTTACACCATTATTATCAATAAACGTGATCATATCGCCTAGAGATAGAAAATCTACACTAGTTTCTCCGTAATTAGAGAAATCTGCAATTTCGGTTCTAGTAGCATTTATGCTTCCTATTGCAGCAATATTTTGACGATTATAAGACGAGGGATTATGACGCACCTTATCATTATCATTGTAATCGTTTCCGGCAGATGTTATATGAAGAATATCATTGTTTTGAGAAATATACTTTTTGAGTAACCTGCCATTTTTATGATACCACCCAAAACTCATGTTAATTATAGAAACAGAGGGTTTACTTGCTGCATACCTATATCCGCAGAGTAAATCAAAATATGATCCTTCTCCTTCATGATTAAAAACTTTGACAGGTAGGATCTCGTAGTCTGTTATCTTTTGATCATGTAGATTAGATTTTATAATACCACTTACTATAGTCCCATGTCCATTATCATCATGCGGATTGTTATCATGATTTACAAAATCCCACCCAGATATTTCTTGTTCTCCGTTTTCCATACAACGTGGTGGGTTTGGTCTGCGTCTGAATAAAAAAGGACCAGTATTTGGTAGTAAATTAAGATCGATACCAGTATCCAAAACGGCTATAGTTATCGAAGTGTAATTTGGTACAATGTTAGATGCAATTAAGAGATCACTTTGTTCTGTGTTTGTAACGTGTAAGCTATCAGGAGTTGTATGCGTATTTTGGTAATAAAACTCATTTTCAACACCAATACCTGTTGCTGTAATCTGTTCTTCTTCTTCTTCAATATTAATCCCATTTTGAAATACCCATTTTTCTATCTGTTTATCAGAGCAATCACATGTTTCATAACTGATTATTCTATGATCGTTTCGTAAAATTTGCTTTTGATATTCTGGATAATCATGAGGGTATTCAATAATTAGTTCTTTATCAGATAGTATAGGGTAATTTAGCTGATTATCGGTTGGATCATTTTTCTCTTTTACATCTTGCATTATATCAACAGCGTTGATTTCTTCATTTGTACATCCAAAGAGTATAAGATATACCATCATAGATAATAAAGGTTTTAAACTTTTCATTTTTTTAGGTTTTAAGTGTTACTTTTATCTTAATAGTATATGAATTACTAATTCATTACCCATTTTTTTAGTTTAACCCGTAGGTTTCTCTAGATTTTTGGGTGCACGATTTTAGTTTTTTTTGAAATTGAAGTAATATAACTATCTGGTTATGAGTTATTATTGTGCTTTAAAATACATAAATTGTTTTACAATAACTATTTAATTTAGGTTGAGGACTCTCAGCAAGTATTGATGATGAGGGGAGCTCAAAACGGATTGATTTTATGACTGACTATAAATTAGAACAATCAGAAGATAGGTTTGTATATGCATTACTGAAAAATGATAGTGTCGTTATTTCAGAAATTTACAAACGTTTTTTCCCAAAAGCATTACATTTTATTTTACAAAATCATGGAACTCATGCCCAGGCTAAAGATATTTTTCAGGAATCTTTATTGTATATCATTATTGGGATTCGAGAAAGAAACCTAAAGATTAATAATTTTGAAGCGTACTTGTTTACTATTTGCAAGAATATGTGGAGAAGAGAGATAGAAAAACAAAAAAAACGGGTAATAAAAGATGGTCTTCATACACTAGAGGATAAAGAGACGAATTTTGCTTCTTTTATGGTAGAGCAGGAGCACTTAGAATTATATCGCGAAAAGTTTAACTTACTTTCGGATAATTGTAAGCAGATTTTATCACTT
Organism: uncultured Aquimarina sp.; assembly: GCA_947503835.1. GTDB lineage: Bacteria > Bacteroidota > Bacteroidia > Flavobacteriales > Flavobacteriaceae > Aquimarina. Next base: position 122,605 of record CANNFM010000002.1, on the reverse strand, counting down.
TTTTTTAACGATGTACCGTATGAAGATATTATTCGAGAGCTATCATATGCAACAATTAATACGGCAAGACAGAGAATATTTAAATGTAAAAGTAAACTCATTAAATTAATAAAATCTGATACCAAGTTTAACTAATACCTCATATAGTTATGGACTTTGATAATATAATATACGAACAAATCGAAGCATTTATTGCTGGACGTATGAGCGAAGACGAAAAAAATCAATTTGAAGAAAAAATTCTGGCCGATAATGACCTAAGAAAAGAAGTTGACTTGCATCGATCTTTAAAATATGCCATAAATGACAAAGAGTGGTTTTTAACTGAAAACGTAAAGGATAATGATGAAGTGAATAGTATTAAAAAAATGAGAAGAAGTAAAGAATATGCTGATATTGAATCAAAAATACAAAAGATAGGAGACCAGTATTTTGAAAATGAAGTAAAATCAAAGAAAAACAGGAAATGGATATATTATGTTAGTGCATCTGTTGCAGCGATATTTATCGTCTTTTTTATTAATTACTACTCTGTTGATCAGTCAACAAGTTCATTGTATGCTCAATATAGTAATTGGAAAGATTTACCATCTCTAACCGTTCAAAGTGATAGTGAAAATATCCTTGCCAAAGGCGAACATCTCTTTTTCGAAAAAAAGTATGCACAAGCTATTGTGATATTTTCTACAGCACTAGAGGAGTCTTCTGGACAGGGACAAGGTTTTGAACCTTATATATTATCATATCTGGGAGCTGCTTATTTAGGTCTGAATGATTATGAAAAAGCACTACTTACGTTTGATGAATTATCAAATAGTGATACTGTTGATAGTTCTAAAGCATATTGGTATAAGACAATGGTATATCTGAAGCATGACGATATACAAAAAGCTAAAAATATGCTAAATTTAATTCTGAAAAATGAAAGAAATTTTAATTTTCAACAAGCAAAAGAACTTCTTGAAGAATTAGATTGAATCTGGAAGATAGCCTCAGAAATTCACAAAGTTTTGCATATTATTTACCCATGTATTGTTTCTTGTTTGCCATAATTCTGGATAAGTTGCCCTTCAAACTGCAGTAAATCTTCCCATTGTTTATCTACATCAATATCTTTTCCGTATTTACGGGCAAAGCCAATAAATGTAGTATAATGACCTGCTTCGCTAATCATTAGATCATGGTAGAATTTTGATAATTCTGGGTCTTTTATTTTTTCAGAAAGAAGCTTAAATCGTTCACAGCTACGAGCTTCTATCATAGCAGAGAATAATAATCGACTAACTAACCCTTGAGTACGGCTGCCACCAACTCCTTTTACCTTGTATTTAAATAATTCATTGACGTAGCTGTCTTTACGTTCACGTCCCAGTTTATATCCCCGTTTCTTTATAATATCATGAACCATCTGGAAATGTTCTAATTCTTCTTGTGCTAATACTAATAAATCAGTAACCAAATCCTCATGTTCAGAATTTAGGGTAATAATAGTAATCGCATTGGTAGCTGCTTTTTGTTCGCACCATGCATGATCTGTAAGAATTTCTTCAATATTAGATTCTACAATAGTCGCCCAACGTGGATCTGTTGCCAATTTTAAACCAAGCATATTTGTTTTGTTTTAAACGATATGTAACGTATATCGTCAAAGATAAGTATTATCCTTTTTTAAAAGAGGCAATTGTAGCGATTAGTGTTTCTGGGTGTAAAGCTAAATCATCAGTTTCTTCAATATGACCCGCCAAAGCTTGTATTGATTCGTTTTCGTAATGCACTAATTTCCATTCTTGATTATGATATTCTAACGAGGTTAAATTTTCGACCCAATCTCCAGAGTTTAGATAACAACAAGAACCATTTTTATTGGTGAATTTTCTAATTTGTGGTTGATGAATATGCCCACAAATCACATACCTATACTCATTCTTTATTGCTAGTACTGCAGCAACATCTTCAAAATCAGTAATGTATTTAACCGCTTTTTTAACACTGTTTTTTATCTTTTTTGAAAGAGAGAACTTTTCTTTTCCCATACATGCCAAAAACCAATTAATAAGCTGATTTAGAAGAATAAGTATGTCATATCCCCAGCCCCCTAACTTGGCTAGCCATTTTGCGTTTTGAATGGAAGTGTCAAAAACATCTCCATGAAAAAACCAGGCTTTTTTTCCGTCTAATTCTAATACCAATTTATCGACTAATTTAAAATTACCCATCTCAATATCGCTAAATTTCCGAAGCATTTCATCATGATTTCCGGTGATATATATTACTTCAGTGCCTTTAGAAGCAAATGATATGATCTTTTTTATAACCTTAAGGTGAGATTTTGGAAAATATCGTTTTCTAAATTGCCAGATATCTATGATATCACCATTAAGAATAAGTGTTTTTGGTTTAATGCTGTTTAGATAGTTGAGTAATTCTTTGGCATGACAACCATATGTTCCTAAATGTATATCAGAAATAACAACAAGTTCTACAGTACGTTTTTTCATAAAATTATCTATCCATACAAATTAAGTAAAGCAGTTTTAACTTATGATTAATTTACTATGAGTATATTGTTACTAGTTTTTAAACAATTATTGGGTTTGTTATCAGAATATTAAATTAAATTTTGAAACCTCGTTTTGCGATATTATAAATTCTAAACTGTCATTATTTTTTTTGTTTAAAAATGTCGGGTTTTGAAAAAACCTGAATTATATATAATCATTTACACTTTTAAATGAATTCAAAGACTGTATATATTGTATTTGGAGTGTCAGGAAGTGGCAAAACTACAGTGGGAAAGGCATTAGCTAAAACATTAGATATTCCATTTTATGATGCAGATGATTTTCATACTGAAGCTAATGTCAAAAAAATGTCAGATGGTATTCCTTTAAATGACAACGATAGAGGTCCTTGGTTAAATATATTAGCAACCCATATCAGAGATTGGCATCAAGCAGAAGGAGCAGTGTTGGCTTGTTCTGCCTTAAAACAAAAGTATAGAAATGTATTGCAGTCTATTGATGATCACTATGTGAAATGGATTTTTTTAGAGACTACATATGAGGTTATTTTAGATCGTATAGAAGCAAGACAGGGGCATTTTTTTAAAAAAGAATTATTAGCTTCTCAGTTTGAAACTATTGAGAAACCAAAACGAGGAATTTCTATAGATGCATCCTATAGTATTAAAAATATTATGGCTCAAATAAAATTAAAATTGAACATACAAAAATCACAATTTGGACTCATCGGATTAGGGGTAATGGGTAAAAATTTGGCTAAGAATATTTTATCTAAAAAGATCAGTTTGTCGGTCTATAATCGGCAAATCGAAGGCAAAGAAGTAGATGTAGCGAAACATTTTGTAAATGAACAATCAAGTAATGTAAATGTATTAGGGTTTGATGATTTATCATCTTTTGTATCATCGATAGCACAACCACGAACAATTATGATTATGGTTAATTCGGGTAAGCCCATAGATATGGTAATCGAAGCGTTATTACCCTTGTTGTCTAAAGAAGATTGTTTAATTGATGGAGGTAATTCTTATTACAAAAAAACTTCAGAACGAGAAAAGAAACTATTAAAACATGGTATTTATTTCCTTGGAACTGGAATTTCTGGAGGAGAGGAAGGCGCTTTAAAGGGACCTTCTATAATGCCCGGAGGGGGAAAAAAAGCATATGATAGAGCTGGAAAATTTCTTGAAGCCATTGCAGCCAAAGACAAAAAAAATAACCCTTGTTGCGCATATATTGGTCCTGAAGGTTCTGGACATTACGTGAAAATGGTACATAATGGTATCGAGTATGGCGAAATGCAATTATTAGCAGAGACATATCATCTATTACGATTTTATTGCAACAAGACCCCAGAGCAGATTAGTGAGATTTTTGAATCATGGAGGAGTAATGATAAAGATGGTTTTCTTCTTGAAATTACAGCGGATATTCTTCGGAAAAAAGAAGGAGAACAGTTTTTGATCGATATAATTCTTGATAAGGCCGGGCAGAAAGGAACCGGAGGTTGGTCTACAGCAGATGCATTAGAATTAGGCGCATCAGTAAGTACGATTTCTGAAGCAGTAATGACAAGAAACTTATCTGGTATGAAATCCCAAAGAGTTATTGCTAGTGATGCTTATCAATTAGTGCAGACAAGAATTACAGAGAATGAAGTCGATTTTATTATTTCTCTCGAAAAAGCTTTTTATGCGGCAAGTATTATTAATCATACCATAGGATTTGATTTGCTTACTCAAGCATCTCAAGAATATGATTGGAATCTCCAAATGTCTGAAATTGCCAGAGTATGGACTAATGGTTGTATCATTCGTAGTGATTTGATGGAAAGAATATCGTCATTGCTTGTAAATGCTAATACTACTTCTCTTTTACTGTTTCCGGAAATAATTACTATAATGAAAGCTAATATAGTAGCACTAAAGAATATAACATCTACAGCTATCACTAATGGGTATTCACTACCAGTAATATCTGCTGCTTTAAATTACTTTTTAACATATACATCTGCACAATGTTCAGCCAATATGATTCAGGCGCAACGAGATTACTTTGGTGCACATACATATCAGCGAGTAGATAAAACACTCACAGAATATTTTCATACAAACTGGAAAAATTAATACATATGGATTATCGGATTCTTATTGCAGTAGGAGTGGGTATTACTGCTTTACTTTTTATGATTTTGAGATTAAAAATACAGGCATTTATCGCGCTTCTTATTGTTTGTATACTTGTAGGTGTTATTGCAGGATTATCTCCCGAAATGATTCTTGAGAGTATAAAAAATGGGATGGGTAGCACTCTTGGTTTTGTAGCCACAGTAGTAGGTTTAGGAGCATTGTTTGGAGGGGTATTAGAACACTCAGGAGGAGCTCAAGGATTAGCAGCATATATATTAAAACTTTCTGGAGAGAAAAATGCTTCGTGGGCTATGATGATTACTGGTTTTATTATTGCCATTCCTGTTTTCTTTGATGTTGCCTTTATTATTCTTGTCCCTGTAGTGTACGCAATTGCCAGAAAGACTCAAAAATCTGTGTTATTATATGCAATACCTTTACTTGCCGGATTAGCAATCACACATAGTTTTATTCCTCCAACACCAGGACCTGTAGCAGTTGCAGATATTTTGGGAGCAAATTTAGGGTGGGTGATTATCTTAGGGTTTATTGCAGGAATTCCGGCTGCTGTTATTAGTGGGCCTCTATTTGCAAAGTATATTTCAAAAAAAATAAACATTTCGCCCCCCACTTATGATGATATTGAAGTTTCTGAAGATAAAGAATATCCTAATCCAATAACCATTGTATTAATTATAGCATTGCCTATTCTATTGATTGTTCTTAAGACAGTCTTACTTGGAGATTGGTTGGGTGAAAATATACTTTCAGATCCACTAATCTATATAGTTTCGTTATTAGGACATCCTTTTACAGCACTAATTATTGCAAATTTAATTGCTTGGTATGTTTTAGGCATTAAAAGAGGAACAACCAGAGATGCATTATTAAAGTTATCGATGAAATCATTTCAACCCGCTGGAGCTATTATTTTACTTACTGGAGCCGGTGGTGCTTTTAAACAGATTTTAGTAGATACAAAGGCAGGTGAAATGCTAGCTTCTTCTCTGCAAAGCTCATATGTACACCCTTTACTTTTTGCTTTTATCGTTGCAGCTTTGATACGTGTATTACAAGGTTCTGCCACTACAGCAATGATAGCAGCAGCCGGAATTACATTTCCTATTATTAGTGTAGGAGATTTCAGTGCAGCACAGGTTGCACTTTTTGTAATTTCTATTGCATCGGGAGCAACAATTTTATCTCATGTAAATGATAGCGGTTTTTGGTTGGTTGGGCAATATCTTGGTTTAACCGAAAAGCAAACATTTCGTTCCTGGACAGTAATGACAACACTTATTGCATGTACAGGGTTATTTATGTCATTAATTTTATGGTTTTTATTCTAATAAATATTCATTTAATACGACTTTCAATCTATTGAGGTTTATTAAATAAAGAACTGTCATCTTAAACTGATTAGATTAAAAAAAAACCTGGAACAAACTTTTTCTCAAAAAAAATCTCAAAACCGATGTTTGATTGAATTTTTGCGATAGAAACCCCATTTTTTCTATCATATTACTACCATTTTTTTAAAGATTAACAAGTACATTTGCTAAAAATTTGCATTCAATGGCGGGAAATACATTTGGTAATTTATTTAAGCTTACCACTTTTGGAGAATCACATGGTGTAGCAATTGGTGGGATCATAGATGGGTGCCCTTCTGGAGTCGAATTAGATTTAGAAGCAATTCAGGAGGAACTGGATCGTCGTAAACCTGGTCAATCGGCTATCGTTACCCAACGTAAAGAACCCGATACGGTAGAATTCTACTCTGGTATTTTTGAAGGAATCACTACGGGAACCCCTATTGGTTTTGTGATCAAGAATGCAAATCAAAAATCTAAAGATTATTCTCATATTAAAGATTCGTATCGGCCATCACATGCCGATTATACGTATGATCAAAAATATGGAGTACGAGATTATCGAGGAGGGGGGCGTTCTTCGGCTCGTGAAACGGCTAGTAGAGTAGTGGCCGGAGCCATTGCTAAACAAGTACTCTCAGAAGTGCGTTTTAATGCCTACGTAACAGGTGTAGGTTCTCTTAAATTAGAAAAACCTCATACCGAACTGGATTTCTCATTAACCGAGAGCAATATTGTGCGTTGCCCTGATCCCGAAATGGCTAACGAGATGGAACAATACATCAAACAGATCAGAAAAGAAGGAGATACCGTTGGTGGTATTGTGAGTTGTGCAATTTCTGGCGTACCTGTTGGGTTAGGAGAACCTGTTTTTGATAAACTTCATGCAGAACTTGGTAAGGCGATGCTTTCTATTAATGCAGTAAAAGGTTTTGAATACGGAAGTGGTTTTGCGGGAGCTGAGTTAAAAGGAAGTCAACATAACGATTTGTTTAATACCGATGGGACTACAAAAACGAACCTATCAGGAGGGATACAAGGAGGAATATCTAACGGGATGGATATTTATTTCAACGTTGCCTTTAAACCTGTCGCGACGATTATGCAGGATCAAGAAACGATCGATAAAGATGGTAATGTGGTCAATATGCAAGGAAAAGGAAGACATGACCCCTGTGTTGTGCCTAGAGCGGTACCTATAGTTGAGGCTATGGCTGCTTTGGTTCTTGTCGACTATTGGTTAATGAATAGAACAATAAAAAAATAGTTATTAAAATAAAAGTTAATAATTGCGGTAATCTTAATCGGGTTACCGTTTTTTTGTTTTTAATTTATATCTTCGACGCTGTTTGGCTTAATTATTAAAGAATTCACATGAAGAAAATTGCATTGCATTGGCAGATCGTTATCGGGATGATAGCGGGTATACTTTTTGGGTTTATTATGACTTACCCTTCTTGGGGAAAAGGATTTACCGGGGACTGGATTGCTCCATTGGGTACTATCTTTGTTAATCTTCTGAAATTAATAGCCGTTCCACTAATTTTAGCCTCTTTGATTAAAGGGATTTCTGATCTAAAAGATATTTCGAAGTTTAAAAGAATTGGAGGAAGAACCATTGTCATATATATTATTACCACTGTAATTGCAATAACCATTGGATTGTTATTAGTAAATGTTTTAAAACCAGGAGAAGGAATTACTCCCGAAACTATAGAAAAATTAACTACAGAATATGCAAGCAGTTCAAAAATATCAGAACGTATTGCTGAAGCGGTTAAGCAAAAAGAAAGTGGGCCATTACAATTTGTAGTCGATATGGTGCCACAAAATGCGGTAGCGGCAATGAGTAATAATAAACTCATGCTTCAGGTAATATTTTTTGCTATTTTTCTTGGAATCAGCATGCTTTTAGTAAAACCTTCTCAATCAGAACCATTAAAAAACTTTTTTGATAGTTTAAATGAAGTGATTTTAAAGATGGTTGACTTAATTATGCTCACTGCACCTTATGCGGTTTTTGCATTATTAGCTAATGTGGTGGTAACCTCTGACGATCCAGATATTCTACTAGCACTTTTAAAGTATGCCGGAGTTGTGTTTTTTGGATTGATGCTGATGATTGTATTTTATTGTATTCTGGTTTCTGTAATCACAAAAAAATCACCATTTTGGTTTTTAAAGCAGATAAGCCCTGCACAATTGTTAGCATTTTCTACAAGTTCAAGTGCTGCAACGCTACCCGTTACTATGGAAAGAGTAGAAGAACATATCGGTGTAGATAAAGAGGTGTCAAGTTTTGTATTACCTGTAGGAGCGACTATCAATATGGATGGTACTAGTTTGTATCAAGCAGTTGCCTCTGTATTCATTATGCAAGTGCTATGGCCAGAAGGTTTAACATTTAGTAATCAGATTACTATTGTTTTGACCGCTCTATTGGCATCAATAGGATCTGCCGCTGTTCCTGGAGCAGGAATGGTAATGCTGGTAATCGTTCTCGAAGCCATAGGTTTTCCTTCAGATAAACTACCTATTGGTTTGGCATTAATCTTTGCCGTTGATAGACCTTTGGATATGCTTAGAACTACCATTAATGTTACAGGTGATGCTACAGTGTCTATGATTGTAGCAAAATCGGTTGGTAAATTAGGAGATCCTAAAGTGAAGGAATGGGATGATAATTATCAAAAAGTAAAATAACTAATCTACTTTCCACGTTTTTAGTAAGTTGAATAATTCAGGGTATTCTGATTCTTTTTCGGGATTCCACAGCATAGTGAGTTTTGCCTTTTGTTTGATGCTTTTTAACTCTATGCTCCTAATTGGGAATTCGTGACCGTGTAATGAGGATATAGGCTCTATCGATATGCCCAGACCTGCTTCAATTAACCTGAAACTCGTACTGGCAGAATCGGTTTCATGTATAATTTTTGGTGTAAAACCAGCATCTACACAAATTGATTCTAATATATGCACATAATTTGGTCCATCTGATACTGTGGGAAATATAAATTCCTCCTTGGCAAAGACAGAGAAATCTTTATAATTGTTTTCGTTAACAGGATGATAATCTGGTAGCAGAACTACAAAATTATCAATATGTAATACTTTGCTTTTTAAATTGAAAGGCACCATAGGGTTTGTAGCAAAACCAATATCTAATTCATTTTGTTGCAATGCTACATATTGATCCCGATTGTTCATCTCTTTTAACACAGCCTTTATCCCAGGTATTTTATGGTTGATTGTTTTTAGAATTTCTGGAAGAATTGTTTGCATTATAGAATGAGTAAAGCCTATTCTTATCTCTCCAGCTTCTCCATTATGAATATGAAGGGTTTGTTTGCTGATTCTTTCTAATTGAATCAATAATTTTTTTGATTCTTTTATAAAGTAATATCCAGCGGGAGTTAATTGCACATTACGTTTATCTCTCTTAAACAATACTGCACCAATCTCTTCTTCTAGTTGTTTAATTTGCCTGCTTAATGCAGGTTGAACAATGTTTAATTCTTCAGCAGTACGCGTAAAGTTTAATTTCTCTGATAACACGACTACATTTTTAAGCTGTTGGATATTCATTTAATGCATTTTTGTTATTAATCTATCAAAATTAAGTATTTTTTATTATTAATAAAGATGATTAATTTTGAATATCCTTACAAATTTGGTAGAAGATGAAAGACGTAATAGTTAATGAAGATGTACTCAAAAAAGCTTATGATCCCTCTGATTTTAGAATACTAGGGCATCAGGTTATTGATTTAATGGCAAATCATATAGAGAAAGTCCAAAATGATCAAGAACAGCCTGTACTATCATATCAAAATCCTGAAGATGAGTTAGCCTACTGGAAACAAGATTTTTTATCAAATTCGGATATAAGAGATGTTTTTAAAAATATCCTGGATCATTCAATTAGTGTGCATCATCCCAGGTATATTGGACATCAAGTATCAGTCCCTGCATTGGTTTCGGGTTTAGCTGGTCTTATGTCTGATTTGCTAAGTAATGGAACAGGAGTATATGAAATGGGAATGGCGTCTAATGCAATAGAGAAAATTGTTACTGATCTTGTAGCAAAAAAAATAGGCTATGCATCAAATGCTTCTGGCTTTTTAACTTCAGGAGGTACTTTGGCAAATCTAACGGCATTATTAGCAGCCCGTAAGGCAAAATCACCTTCGGCAGTATGGGAAGAAGGACATAAAGAAAAACTAGCAGTCATGGTTTCTGAAGAGGCGCATTACTGTATCGATAGAGCAGCTAGAATTCTTGGTTTTGGTAGCGAGGGAATTATAAAAGTACCCGTAAATAAAAAGTTTAGTATAGATACAAATGTGCTAGAGGAATATAAAGATAAAGCAACGAAAAAAGGATTTCATGTAATAGCAATTATTGGTAGTGCATGTTCGACTGCAACCGGATCATATGATGATTTAGAAACTCTAGCAGATTTTGCTGAAAAGAATAATCTTTGGTTTCATGTTGATGGAGCACATGGAGCAGGGGTAGTGTTTTCGAAACAATATAAATATTTAGTAAACGGAATCGCTTATGCAGACTCGGTAGTTTTAGATTTTCATAAAATGTTAATGACCCCTGCATTAAATACTGGACTTATTTTTAAGAAATCTGATGATGCCTATAAAACATTCGAACAGCAAGCACAATATCTCTGGGATTCACAACATTCTATTGAGTGGTACAATTCTGGAAAAAGAACATTCGAATGTACTAAATCAATGATGGCTATAAAGGTATATACCATTCTAAAAACATACGGGGAGGAGATATTTGAGCAAAATATAGACAGATTGTATTCAATGGCTTTAGTTTTTGCAAAATTCGTACAGAAAAGACCAAATTTTGAGCTTGCATTGATACCTAACGCTAATATTGTGAATTTTAGATTTATAGATGTAAAACAAAGGGATGTTAATGCCTTGAATGAACAAATCAGGCAAGCCTTGATTAGATCTGGCAAGTTTTATATTGTTCAGACTAGAATAGATGGGTATCTATATTTGAGAACAACTATTATGAATCCATTAACTCAAGAAGCCGACCTTACATTGCTTTTGGATGAAATAGAGCATATAGCTGGTACTTTACTTCCGTAGATTTCACATAAAAATAACGAACTATTTAGATTTTTAACATTTCATTCACGCAACAAACACTAAAAGTACTTCATCTACAGTTATATATTGGTTAACTAAATAGAAACGGAAGATGAAATATTTAACGTATACATTATTTTTTTTAGCGCTTTTAGGTTGTAGCAACGATGACGATGCACCCGTAACTATACCAGACGTAAATGTATCTGGCCTAGATGGAAAATGGAATTTAGTTGCCGTTACCGGGGGATTTCTGGGTGTTGATCATATTTTTGAACCTGGAACGATTGTTTGGGATTTTGATGAAACCTCTAAAACTATCGATGTTGTTAACAATAATACAGATACTACTTTAGAAGATGGTCTGTCGACCGGGACTTATAATTACTCAATACAAACAATAGAAGGTAATCAAGAATTGATTGTTAATGAAATTAGTATAGGTAACGTTAAGGTGATCAATAATAGGTTTACTATTGATGAGCAATTTAGAGATGGTTTCCTTTTTTCGTTTCAGCGTTAAATAAAATCAAAATAATAGACCTCACAGGTTACTTAAACCTGTGAGGTCTTATCTTTAAATTGTTGGATGCATTAAAGATTTATTCGTTTATATTTTGGGTATTTTACCTGATATGAAAATTGTTTCTCTGTTTTTTGATTTGAAGAGATATTTAATTTCCATTTCATAATACCGGTTTTGTGATCATATTTTGAGTCAGAAGTATTGATATCGTCTAATTTAATCTCTTTGTTTTGAGACATCGGGATACGATCTTCGAGAGTAATTAATACCGGGCTTTGTTTATTGTTTTTAATACTAATTTTGTAGCCACGATTTATGATTCGATTAGTACCTGTAAACGATGTACTTTTAAAATCATCTAATTGTTCACGTTGTACTACAATATTTGGATCTATACCCAAAGAGATGGTAAGGCTATCTGTAGTTGCCAAAGGATCAATATTGGTTTTACCGGCATAACTTCCTTCAAAGTAAATATTGGCTTCGCCGGCAAGTAGATTAAATTGTTCCCAATTTCCTAATTTTGCGGTCAGAAATACATTTTCATTAAGCTCGGGAGCAGCGTAGTGTCTATAGTCGGCATTCATATCAAAATTGTCAATTTCTATGGCAGTAATATCTGCATTAGAATTAATACTGTACTTCTTTTTGATTTTAAATCGGGTATTGGTTACACCTTCTTCTTTAGTTTCAACGATTTGACTATAGTCGGCTTTTTCTTTTTTTCTTGCAGATCGAACTCCAGAAACCATTCCTGTGAGCCTCGATATAGAATTGCCATATGCTGCTACAACTACTTCATCTAATTGAGCGGTATCTTCTTCTAATTTTATATTCATTAGTGATGAATAGATAGGAACTTCTTGGCTTGCGAATCCTACATAGGAGACAGAGAGCTCTCTTCCGGTCTGAATGTTTAGGGTGTATCTTCCATTAAAATCACTAATCACTCCATTCGAGGTTCCTTTTTCTATTACATTTACACCAGGTAAAGGTTGACCATTTTGATCACTAATGATTCCGCTTACTTTTCGTACAGTTGGATTATATTTATACGAATATCTTTTGGTTGGATAATTGCTTCTATAACTGCCGTAGGTAAAGTTTAGATATTTAGTGCTTAGATTGGGTTTAATAGTATTGGTATTGGGATCACCAGTGGATAAGACGATATTAACATTGTTCCAGTCAGTACCAGTTTGTTGATAAACATTAGCCTTGTATGCTATGTTTAGAGGGGATTCTGTACTATTTGATTTAATATCATATAAGGGAAACCATCCTGCATTAGATACATTGTAACGTATTTCTAGTACCAGATTAGTCATAGCAGGAGTATCTAGTTTTAGTTTAATTTCACCACGTTTTTCTTTAGTTTTGTCATCTAATCCATCAATTTGATGGTTAAAATCTCTGATATTATCATCTATTAGGTTTATCTTTTGAGTAATCGTGTACGTCTCATTCTGAATTTCTATTGATCTTTCTCTATAATATGCCGAAATTTGTTTTACCTTTTCTAATGATAGTTCTGTATTATCACTACTAATACGTTGATTATTATCTAAGATTTTCTGTTCCTGGCTAAGTCCCGAGAGCATATTCTCTAACCTGTTTTTCTTTAATAATAAATCTTCTAATTGATTTCGTAATGCTATTAACTCTTCAGAATCCTTTTTCTTTTCGAGATAATCAATAGTAAAGTTTATCGATAAGATAGAAGTATTCTTTAAGCCCGAAACTTGTATACTGTTTTCCTCAATGTTTGGAGATAGATTAGTAAGCAAAATTTCATTAACACCAGGTTTAAGATTTACTTGAGCTGTTCTTTTGATCTGTGCTCCTGTAAGATATACGGTTACTTCTTTGATAACAGATGGTGTTTTCTTTTCAGAATTTGCTGATGCAATCATAGAAAGCAACAAGAATAGTAGGGTATATGTTCTCATAATACATTAGTTTTTAATTACTACGCTAATGTATATTGCCTTTGTATCTCACAAAACCAGAAATGAGCAAAGTGGTATTTTGATTGAGTAAACAGATATATATCATAATAAAACACAATCAATAGGGGGGAAAACCCCTTTTCATTTATAGGTAAACTCCCCTTACGTCGTATACTACTTATACATACTTTTGAAACATCACTTTTTCACACTAATAAACACTCACAAACCATGAAACAATTTATACTACCATTATCTCTTATTTCTTTTGCAGTGATATGTCTTAGTATTGTACATATTGATAATGTAAATAAACTTGAATCTCAATCAGATGAGTTAAGAAAAAAACAGCAAACAGAGATGCGTATAGAAAATCAGGTAAATCATTCTATTACTGCAGATATTCCAGATATTAAATGAATGGCAACAAATGATTCAATTGCTATTGATCAATAAAAGGGCTTAACGAATTCTAATTGATTAACTACGAATTCTAAAAGGTTGTTGTGGGCAATATCCATATGTTATTACTTTTATACCGTAATATAGATATGGTTTTTTTTGCCCCAAATCAAATTAAACCCAAAAATACAGTGTATGAAACAATTTTTAATACCTATAGCATTGATTTGTTTTACAATGGCTTGCTTAATTTTTGTACATATTGATAATATGAACAAAATAAGTGAAGAGAATATAGCTTTAGAAATGGAGGATACAAATATATACCCTCAACCTATACCGCAATAAATAGAGATAGGTTCAATACTGATCAATTTTTTTGATCAATAAAAAGAGCTTTAAGCTCTGGAGTGGGAATCATACAGGTTTCTTTTTTGCCGAACCATTTATACCTGTTTTTGGCAATAATATCATAGATCCAGTCTCTTAAAAACCTTGGAAAAATAAGAAATACAGAAAGTAGAGGATAAATACCCGACAGCTGCTTTGCAATTTGCAAAGCAGCTGTCGATTTATGGTAGTATGCTATCGAAGGGTCTATTAATAGTATAGAATCTATTTTTGAGATATCAATATTTCTTTCGGAAATCATTTTTTTACCCACTTCGCTTTGTAAAGAGGCATAACGAAATATATCTTTTTTATCACGCTTAATAACAAAGTTTATGGCATTATTACATAAGTTGCATACACCATCAAACAAGATAATTTTTTTCCCTTCTTGAATCATAGAACAAAGATAGCACGAATTCTGAGTTGTTAAAAACCAATTATGAGTTCATTAAGAATCACTTTACCACTACAGAATCAATTACTTGTTGCGTGGTAATGTGAAGATTTCTGGGTAGCTTGTTATCTCTGGGTAATACGGCCAGGTAACGATCATTATTAGAATCATAGACTTGTTTAAAAGCAGGATTTTGAAGCTGTAGCATATCACAAATTTCTTTAATAAGGTCTAGATGATAGATAAGATCTGTGCTTCCTAGGTGAAAAATTCCTTTTTTGCTACGATTTATAATATAATGTATCTGTTGGGTAAGTTTTAATATGGTGGTAACATTAATAATTACGTTAGGAAAAACCTCTATTGGCGCTTCAAGATCATGAAGTGTTTTAAGTTCTTGCACTCTTGGGCTTGCAGTACCAAAAACCATGGGTATTCTTGCTATAACATATTTATTTGTGGGTAGCCTCATCAATGAATTCTCAATTTTAATTTTCAATCTTCCAAAAACACTTTCACTAAGTGTTTTATCATATTCATAGGATGGGTAATTGCTAAAAGAGTCGAATACATTGGCACTAGAGATAAATAGTAATCGACATCTATGATTTTTTACCCAATTAATCATGCGTTGATGTGCATCTAATTGTGAGTTGAAATTACCTCTGAGTGCAGAGATAATAAAAGTAGGTTTTAAATTATCGAGTAAGATAGAGATGTCTTCAGTTTCCATATCGTACTGAAAGAACTTTTGGTTTTTTTCAAAAAAAGTATTGTCGGTACAATAAGTGCCATAGGTGTCAAAATAGGAATTTAGCTCTTTATAAAGCGCATTTCCTATAAAACCACTGGCTCCTATGATGAGAATTTTTTTCAATTATAATGTGTTCTAAAAAAATTAAGTTTCAAAAATTACATATGTAACCTTGAAACTTAACTATACAATTTTTTATTGTAATACCTACCCTTTATAAAAAGGTAATTTTACTACAGTTGCAAGAATCGCTTTTTTTCTAACCTGAATATAAATTTTACTTCCCGGTTTTGCAAAAACTGGAGGTACGTATCCCAATCCAATACCTTTTCCTAAAGAAGGAGACATGGTACCAGAAGTAACGATTCCGATCGTATTGCCATTACCATCTACAATGTCATAATCATGTCTGGGGATGCCACGTTCATCAAGCTCGAAACCAATTAGTTTTCGTTTTGCTCCTTGTTCTTTTTCTTTTGCTAGGGCATCTGCATTAATAAAATCTTTCGAAAATTTAGTGACCCAGCCCAATCCAGCTTCTATGGGAGAAGTAGAGTCGTTAATATCATTTCCATAAAGACAATATCCCATTTCTAATCGTAAGGTATCTCTTGCGGCTAATCCTATGGGTTTGATACCAAAATCTGCCCCAGCTTCAAAAACTTTATCCCATATCTGTTGTACTTCGGTGTTTTTGCAATAGATTTCAAAACCACCGCTTCCGGTATAACCGGTAGCCGAAATAATTACATGTTCAATGCCGGCAAAATCTGCCACTTCAAAAGTATAGAACTTCAAAGCTTCTAAGTCAATCGAAGTCAAAGATTGCATTGCCAAAGCTGCTTTAGGACCTTGAATTGCCAATAAAGAATACTCATCAGACAAGTCACGCATATCGGCATTCATTGTATTATGTGAGCTGATCCAATCCCAATCTTTTTTAATATTTGATGCATTAACAACCATTAGGTATTTTTCGTCTGCGATCTTGTACACGATTAGGTCATCTACGATTCCGCCTTTATCATTTGGTAAGCAACTGTATTGTGCTTTTCCGTCTATTAATTTTGAAGCATCATTAGAGGTCACTTTCTGTATTAAATCTAATGCATTAGGCCCTGTAATGAGAAATTCTCCCATATGTGAAACATCAAAAACACCAACTCCTTTACGAACAGTTTCATGTTCTATGTTTACACCTTCATAGGATACAGGCATATTATACCCTGCAAACGGTACAATCTTAGCGCCAAGAGCAATATGAGTTTCAGTCAAAGCAGTATTTTTCATGGTATGAATGGTTATCAAATTGACGCCGAAAGTAAAAAACTTTGAGTAGCTACACAATGCTTTTTTGTTATAATCTTGATAAATTATCAGCATGCATTGCTTATATGTAGTACATCGTTATGATATTCACAATAATACTCGTTAGAATTACTATATTCTTATAAAGCAACCTTTTTAATAAAATCTAATCTTAGAAGAAAAGGTAATAGTATGAAAAACTGGATAGGAGGGTTAATCTGTTTTATTGCATTAGCATCTTGCTCTAATGACGATGATAATACAGTTGTTGTAAATACTGATTTAATAGGAAAATGGCAACTGGTAGAACAATTGCTGGATCCAGGAGATGGCAGTGGTATATTTCGGCCTGTGGATAGTCAACTTACCATTGAGTTTTTTGATAATGGTACGGTGATCTCAACAAATGGATCATTATGTAATATGTTTATAGAATCCCAAGACACAAGTTCGGGAACTTTTTCTTTAGATGATACTACACTCAATATTGGATGTGGTGATGATACGATTACCATTTTTTTTCAAAAGATGGGCCCGGATCTTATTCTTAATTTTATTTGCATAGAAGCTTGTGCTCAGAAGTATAAGAAACTTCCCTAAACCACTACTTAAGTGTAGATATACACTTATGATATATTGTGATTTGTTACATTAAAATTTTAGAGCATAATTGATTGTTATTAAATCATTATGTTCTAAATGTTAAGGAAATAAAAAAAATATTACCTTTATCAAGAAGTATTTTTTCATTGAAAAGGGAAACAAAAATAACAAGCAGTTTTTTTATTAAGAATATTAATGAAGGAAACAAAGAGGCTTTTAAAATTCTTTTTGAGCTTTATTATGCGAAATTGCTATATCTAGCAAAGAGTTATGTTTCTAATAAAGAAGACGCTGAAGAAATTGTACAAGATGTATTTGTAAAAGTGTGGAAAAAAAGAAAAAGCATTACCACTAATATTAATGCATATCTGTTTAAAGTTACCAAAAATGCTTGCCTGGATTATTTAAGATCAAAGAAATATAAGCTAAGCAAATCAAATAATATTCTTCAACTAGAGGCCCATATTAATTACAATGCCCTTTCTGACCAAACTTCATCAGCTATAGTAGAGAAAGAATTAGAAGAAAAAATAAAGGCTGGTATAAATCTACTTCCTCAAAAGTGCAGAAAAGTTTTTGTAAAAAGCCGTATAGAAGGCATGAAAAACAAAGAAATATCTGAAGATTTAAATATTTCGATTAAAACAGTAGAAAACCATATGTCTAAGGCAATTAGGCATATGAGAATGCATCTTCGAGAATTTTTATCTTTTTTTTGATATCAGAATTGGGGGGTGTTTCAGTTTTATACGTCTTTTGTAGTATAAGACTATAAGTTAATGCAAGAAAAAGATCTCATAAAGTATATTAAAGGCGAAGCTAGTGTAGAAGAAAGAAAATCTGTTGTAGACTGGATAAGAAGTAATGTAGAACACCAAGAGCGATTCAATATCCTTAAAGCTCAATATGTAGCGTCTACTTTGGATTCATTAGATATTCCGGATATAGATATACCATATAAACGTTTTTCTGCAAAAAGAGATAAGAAAAGAAAGTATTATTATGCAAGTATAGCTGCGGCAATACTACTACCGTTTTTTATATGGCAAACATATACCTTTTTTCCTACCACTAATTTAATTACGAACACTACAGAGATTTTTGGATTTAATACTAAGAATATCGCAACCGAGCGAGGAGATTATAAATTAGTGATTTTACCCGACGGCTCTACAATAACATTAAATGCGAAAAGTAGTTTAAAATATCCCAAAAAATTTACTGATAGTATTAGAGAAGTAACTTTAGTTGGTGAAGCTTTTTTTGATATTAAAAGAGACACAACAAAACCTTTCATAGTACATACAGAACACCTGAAAATTAAAGTTTTAGGGACTTCTTTTAATGTGAAATCCTACCCAAAAGATGAAAAAATTGAAACAACATTAGTTACCGGAAAAGTAGAAGTTATCCAAGAAAAAATTGAACACCCTATAATTCTAGAGCCATCGCAAAGAGCCACTTTTGATAAAGAAAAAAGTAATCTAAAAGTAGATAGTGTTAATTCTAAAAATGTAATTGCTTGGAGAAATGGGAAATTAGTGTTCGACAGGACTCCGTTAAAACAAGTAGTTTCAGATCTGAATAGAAAATATGATGTGGATTTTGTAATTGAATCTGATGCTCTTTTACGGTATAAATTTACAGGAGAATTTGATAACCTAACAATCGAAGAGGTTTTGAAATTTCTTAAGCTTTCGTCATCAATAAACTATAAATATGTAAATAATAAAATTATGCTGAATTCCGAATAAGGATAAATAAAATAGAGAAGAGGATGCTGGAACCATCCTCTTCTTAGAATAATTTAATTAGACTCAGAATAAGAATAATTAAAATCACACAAAATTATGAAAAAAAACCCACCTGGTGTTTTCTTAACTAGAAAACATCTAATAAGAATTATGAAAATTTATTCTTTACTCATTTGTATTACTATTTCGAAGCTATTTTCATTCAATACTTATTCTCAAAATATTTCTATTTCATTAAACGAAGTTACACTACAATTAGCAATTGAAGAAATTGAACAAAAAAGTGAGTATCATTTCTTTTATAATAACAGTTTGATTGATATTTCTAAAAAAGTATCTCTAAAAGCTGATAACGAAAAGATAAGAACTGTACTTTTTGGATTATTTCGTGGAACTAAAATTGATTTCAAAATTTATAAAAATCAAATTGTTCTATTTCCAAAAAATGGAAGTACATCAGGACAATCATTTAAAAAATTGCTAAACTCGATAGATAGAGGGTATAAAGAGCAAATTAGAAACAAAGGTGTTCTAAAAAAGGAATCCATCACATTGCAAAATAGAGTTACCGGAACCATTACAGGCCAAGATGGTGTACCCTTACCAGGAGTAAATGTAATAATCAAAGGAACGGATAGTGGAACTCAAACCGATTTTGATGGTAATTACGACCTACAGGCTAATCAAGGTGATATATTAGTGTTTTCATATGTTGGATTAATAACCAAAGAGATCGTCGTTGGGATTAATACCACAATCGATGTTGTTTTAGTAGAAGAGGCATCTAGTCTTGATGAAGTTGTGGTAATTGCCTATGGTGTTGCTCGTAAATCATCATATACTGGATCAGTAACTCAAATTAATGCCTCTGAAATTACAGAACGACCAGTAACTAATGTTCTTACTGCATTAGATGGCGCTGCTCCTGGGGTTCGACTTACTCCGGCAAATGGACAACCTGGCTCTAGCCCAACGATTAGAGTGAGGGGTATTGGTTCTATAAATGCTTCAAGTAGCCCTCTGATTGTAGTGGATGGGGTAGAATTTACAGGTGATTTTTCGTCTTTAAACCCAAATGATATTGCCAGCTTATCCATCTTAAAAGATGCTGCTTCAACTTCATTATATGGTAGTAGAGCTGCCAATGGAGTGATTTTGATTACCACCAAAATAGGAAAAAAGGGTAGTAAGGATACATTTACGTTAGATGTTAGTCAAGGTGTTACCACTAGGGGTATTCAGGAATATGACAGAGTTAGTGCACGAGAATATTATCCATTAATGTGGGAAGCATTAAGAAATAGTTTTTCTATTTCGGGGGACACTCCAATTGGCGAGGCCAATCAAATGGCTAGTGATGAAATTTTTGAGAATTTAGGACTAAATCCATTTAATGTTCCTAATGATCAGATTGTTTTAACCGATGGTAGCCTTAATCCTGCTGCCCAGTTATTGTATACTGATGATTTAGACTGGCAGGATTTTTTAGTAAGAACCGGATTTAGATCTAATCTTAATTTTTCTTATAGCGGAGCCTCAGAAAAAACAGATTATTTTGCATCAATAGGGTATTTAAAAGAAGATGGCTATCTCATCAAAACTGATTTTGAAAGAATTACAGGGCGTATTAATATCAATAGTCAATTAAAAGAATGGTTCAAAACCGGGCTAAATTTATCGGCAGCTACCAGTAACTCAAATAATGCTTCAGATGGCAGTAGCAGTGGTAGTGTAAACCCTTTTAATGTATCTAGATCTATAGCCCCTATTTATCCGGTTTTTCTACATAATCAAACTACCGGAGCTTTTTTATTAGATTCTGAAGGAAATAGACAATATGATTTTACGAGTCCAAGAGCAGGTGCGGGAGGTAGAAATGTAATTCAAGAAACATTATTAAATAGAGACATAGATGAAATTTTTTCTTTAAACACAAGAGTTTATGCAGAATTTAAATTTCTCAAAGATTTTACATTTACTTTTAACGCAGCCCTTGATAAACGTTTTAGAAACAATACAGAATTTGAAAACCCTATTGTGGGAGATGCTCAGGGTTCGGGAAGACTTACCAAACAATCTTTTGTTCGCACGGCAATTAATTATAATCAATTGTTGAGGTATAGTAAAGATATTAATAGGCATACTATTGGGGTATTGTTTGGACATGAAAGTTTTGAGAGAGAAAATAATTCCACAGAAGGAGAAAAAACAGGGGTAATTGCTGAAGGAATTGATGAGCTTGTTAATTTTACTACAACTACCGACTTAGTTTCAGATACAGCAAGATTAACCAGAGAAGGATACTTTAGTAATATTACATATGATTTTGATGATAAGTATTATGTATCCGGATCCTATAGAAGAGATGCTTCTTCAAGATTTATTAATAACCGATGGGGAGATTTCTTTTCAGTTGGGGGATCCTGGAGATTAGATCAAGAAAATTTTATAGGGAGTATAGATTGGATTAATAATCTTAAACTTAGGGCGTCTTATGGAGAAGTCGGAAATGATCAATTACTTGATGATGATGACGATCCTGATTTTTATATAAGTCAAGCTCGTTTTGCTCTAAACAATAATAATGGACCTGAAGGTGGAATTCTAGCCTCGGCAGCAGGAAATCCCGATCTTACGTGGGAAACTAATATTCAATCTGATGTGGCTATTGAGTTTGGTTTGCTTGATAATAGGATTTCGGGAACGATAGAATATTATAATAGAGAGTCTAAAGACTTACTTTTTAATGTTCCAATACCACTCGAAAATGGTTTAGATAGTAAACCTGATAATATTGGAAGTATAGTAAATAGCGGTTTAGAACTAGATTTGAATCTTGGAATTATAAGAACTACTAATTTTAGCTGGGACTTAAACCTAAATGCTTCAACCTTAAAAAATGAAATTACCGAATTACCTCAAGAAGAAATTATAAATGGCACAAAAAAATTAACTGTCGGAGGTGATATTTTTGCATTCTTTTTAAGAGATTGGTATGGTGTGGATCCTGCGGATGGTTCTGCTCTTTATGTTCTTGATCCAGAATTAGGCGCCGTAGGTGATGATGATGTAAGAACCACTGCAGATGGGACTATAGTAACGACCGATCAAAATAATGCACTTAGAGATTTTGTAGGTACAGCAACTCCGGATCTTTTTGGATCGTTTACAAACAATTTAAAATACAAAAATTTTGAGCTAGGGGTTACATTTACATATCAGCTTGGAGGAGAAACTTTTGATGGAGCATATCAGGACTTACTACACTCTGGTGACTACGGAGATGCAATACATATAGATATCAGAAACCGTTGGCAAAAGCCAGGTGACATTACAGATGTACCAAGATTAGATGTAGAGCAATTAAGTAATTTTGGGGCCGATTCAGATAGATGGTTGATTAAATCAGATTTTCTTGCTTTAAGACAAGCCAATGTAGCCTATAATTTTAATAGCACACTTACAGACCGACTTGGATTAAGTAGTGCTAGGATATATATGAGTGGAGAAAATTTATTTGTAATAAATGCTCGAAAAGGGTTAGAACCTGCTCAAAGGTTTTCAGGTACTACTTCAAACAGGTTTACGCCTTCCAGAATTGTTACTATAGGGTTTAACGCAACATTTTAAAAAAAAACTATGAAAACAGATAATAGATTAATCTTATTAATTTTAATATTCACGAGTGTTTTTTTTAATTCTTGTGAAAAGGATTTTTTAGAAGAGTTTCCTACAGAGGATATTGCAGCTGATACTGCTACTGAGACTACAGAAAATTTATTTTTAGTAGTGAACGGAATCCATAGGTCATTATATCTTCGTTATGGAAGTAATAGAAGAGGTGGTGTAGGCGCTTTTATGATGCAAGTCGAAGCATTGGGAGAGGATTACGTAATGACAGCACGAGGAAACAATAGGTTTATTAATTTTTATAAATGGATTGATAATCGAAACGCATCGGATACCGATAATCGATTTACTTATAGAGTATATTACAGAATCGTAAGAAATGCTAACACCATAATTAATGGTGCCGATCAGGCGGTTGGTCCTGTTGAACAAAGAAATGCAGCTGTAGGTCAGGCATTAGTATATAGGGCCTGGGCTCATTTTCAGTTAGTTCAGTTATATGCCAAGAGATACGTTCCTGGGGAAACCAACTCGCAACCAGGTATTCCAATTAATTTAATAGTCGATCAAGAACCCGCTGAACGACCAACGGTTGAAGCTGTATATGCTCAAGTAAATCAAGATTTAGATGATGCAATTATTGCTTTAGAGGGGTACTCTAGACCTAACAAATCCCATTTAGATAAGAGTGTTGCTCAGGGGCTCAAAGCTAGGGTAGCATTAGTACAGGGTAATTATGCTATTGCTGCACAATTTGCAGAAACATCAAGAGCTGGATATGCACTAATGTCTGCAGATGATTACTTCAATAATTTTAGTGATTATACAAGTGATGAATGGATGTGGGGTAGTCATGAACAAGAGGATCAAGGTACATTTTTTGCCAGTTATGGGTCACATATATCTAGAAATTTTAGTTCAAATAACATACGATCAAATCCTAAAGCTATTAATAGCACATTATATGATGCCATACCCGATACTGATGTTCGTAAATCATTATTTGATCCAACAGGATTACATTTAAATTTACCCACAGGGGTGACATTACCTCCAGGTGGAATTACTAAACCTTATACGAGCCAAAAATTTATTGCTGCTGGTACAGATGATAGTAGAATGGATATTCCATTAATGAGAGTTTCAGAAATGTACCTTATTGAGGCTGAAGCAAAAGCGAGGCTTAGTGATCCTTCTGCAGCAAATATTCTTTTTAATTATGTAACCGTTAGAGACCCTTCATATACACTATCTGCAAATACGGGTACGGCACTAGTTGACGAAATTTTGCTACAAAGACGTTGGGAATTGTGGGGAGAAGGTTTTAGATGGTATGACCTCAAACGTATGGACTTACCGCTCAATAGAAATGGAGCGAATCATATACCTTCATTAGCAGTCGAACTTGATATACCTGCTGGTGACAACAGATGGCAATGGCTAATCCCCCAGGACGCCATAAACGCAAACTCTTTATTAAAACAAAACGATTAGGTCTTGTTATACTAATATTTTAGAGATATATCTTTTATAATATAAACAACTAGAGAATGAAAAATATAATAATAGTTATGACAAAATCTGTCATATATATAAGTATGATAGCTTGTGTTTTATTATGGTCTTGTAATAATGATGATGCCCCTTTTGACCCATCCATAAGAGCACAACCGCTTACAATTACCAGCATAGAACCAGGTGGTGCTCTTGAAGGATCAACGATAACCATAATCGGTACTAATTTTAATCCTACACCAACAAAAAATTTGGTAACATTTAATGGGTTAACAGGTCCAATCACTGCTACGGTTACAGCTTCGTCATCAAATTCTATTACAACCATTGTACCTAGTGGTGCAGTTACAGGAAAAGTTGCCGTAACTACTAATAGCGAAGAAACATCAGGAACTGATTTCACGGTTACTTATCAGCCACCTACGATAACCGATATTTCTGAAACTAGCGCCGTAGAAGGAGTAGAAATCATTATTTCTGGAACTAATTTCAGCCCTTTACCGAGTGAGAACATCGTTAAAATTAATGGATCTGATATTCCTGTCGATGAAGCAACAAGCACATCTATTAAATTCGTAATTCCTGCGGGAACTCCGGTAGGTACAAATCCGATCATTGTTTCTGTACAAGGGGTTGACGTTAGTGGACCTGATTTTACATTATTAAACGCTATTACACTAGTGATTCCTATAGATGAAGGCCCCGGTGATGTAGAAGAAGCCGCAGATGGGCGTATGAGGGTAGATGATACCGATATTGAAATAGCAGAGTGGAATACTGCTGCTACTCCAGACTATGGAGAACAAAATTGTGGATTTAGATTTAATGATGTACAAATACCGGCGGGAGTAGTAATATCCTCAGCAAGAATACAATTTACTGTTGATGGTACTGGATCAGACCCAGCAGAGATGACAATTTCTGGGGAAAATGTAGGTAATGCAGTTGCTTATGATGAGGTTACCCCTGCTAACAGCGTATCAGGAAGAGTTTTGACTACTGCCAGTGTGATTTGGAATATCGAACCCTGGTTATCAGGAGGAGATAAATTAGCGGCCCAAAGAACAGCGGATCTAAAAACTATTATACAGGAAATTGTAGACAGAGGTGATTGGGCATCAGGAAATAGTTTAAATTTTATTATGAAACCTAGTGGTGTAAGTACTGGCTTAACATCTGGCGATACATCGGTAGGTAGAGAGGCAGAAACATTTGAAAGTGGTTTTGCGCCCGAATTAATAGTTACTTACCTGGATTAGCAGGTAACTATTGGTAGTAAATACTCCTATAAAAGGTATTTTATAGAATAGAAGTTAAAATTTGAGTTTGCCAAATAATAATGAGTTCAGTTGATGTACTTAAATTGATTGAACTCATTATTATCAAGTATTAGATAAGTAATTCGCAAGAACATCTCACACCAGTACAAAATTTATTAAGATGGCTAACATAAAAATCATATTTGTTTTCTTATTTCTTACATCATTATTTCATGCCCAAAATAAAGCGATAACCCATAATGATTATGATTTATGGAAAAAAATTACAGATGTTAAGATATCTCATAAAGGTAAATTGATAGTTTCTACTATAGAAACAGCCACAAAAAGAGGGGACGGATATGTCGAAATTTATGATACACAAAGTAAACAAAACCTTACTTTTTTTAATGGATATGATACCTCTATATCCTATGATGAAAATTATGTAGTTTTTAAAAAGCGTCCCGAGTATGAGTTAGTTCGAAGAGAGAAGAAGAAAAAAATTAAGAAAAAAGATCAAACAAAAGATGTATTATTTATATATGATGTAAGGAATAATCTGATTTTAGATTCTATTCCTAGAGTAAAGAGATACAAATTACCAAAAGGTTATGAGGGTTGGATTGTAATAGAAAATTTCAAGAATAAAACAGAAGTAAAAAAGAAGGCTACTCCAAAAAAGGAACTCTTAACTCTTGTGTCTAGGCAAAATTATGCTTTGGTATATAATTTAAAAACAAAGAAAAAAGACACAATACATCAGATCAAAGATTTTATTATTTCAGAAAAAGGAGAAAGCCTTTACTATAGTACTACAAGTAAAATACAAAAAGAAAAAGAAGAGCGTAGAGAAGAAAACGGAGAAGAAAGAGATATTGGCATCTATCATTACGATTTAATTTCTGGAACAAGAAAAGTTATCGATACTGGTCACTATTTGTATAGTAAATTATCGGTAAACAAAGAAGGGGATAAATTAGCTTATGTATCTGTAAAAGATTCTACATCTATAGATTCATTACAGTATGAATTATACTATCATTATAATAATAAACTGGAAAAGCTTATAAGCTCTTATGGTAGTAACTTGAGAAAAGATTGGATTTTAAGTGGTGATCAAACTCCTTTTTTTTCTGAAAATGGCAACAGGCTTTATTTTTATTCAAAACCAAAAGTAGGGCACAAAAAAGATACAGCTCTTTTAGAGGACGAAATTCCTCAGGTTGATGTGTGGAACTGGAAGGATAAATTAATTCAACCAGAGCAGAAGTCTAAATTTGAAGAACTACATCAAAAAGCATATTTGTCATATTTTGATATAGAAAAAAAAGTGTATGTTCATCTTCAGGATAAAGATATTGATGACCTTATTTTTGATAAGAACAAGAATCAACAATTTATTTTAGGTGCTAAAAGGTCGCCCTATGAAGTAAAACGGTCTTGGGATTATCCAAGAACCAGAGACTTCTATAGTATTGATACAAATACAGGTGATAAGCAGTTATCCCTTGTTAATACAGCCTTAGAGCCATTTTTATCTCCAAATGGAAAGTATGCACTATATTTTGATATAGATGTACAACATTGGTTTTCAGTACATTTAGAAACCTTACAGAAAATAAATCTAACTAAAGAGGTGCAAGTCGCTTTTTATGATGAAGAAAACGATAGGCCAATGTCACCTTACCCATATGGTTTTGGAGGGTTTGACACAAAGGGTAACGCATTGATATATGACAAATTTGATATATGGCGAGTAGTTCTTAATGGAAAAGAAAAACCGAAGAATATCACTAGAAAAGGAAGAAAAAATAGTATTGAATACAGAACAGAAAAACTAGATGTCGAAAATAAGAATAATGCTTCATACAGTAACGGAGAATTATTAATTACCAGCTTTAATAAACTTACTAAAGTTTCAGGGTTATACACACTAAGAAGAGATAGGTTGATAGAAAAAATTAAACCAACCGACTTTTTTATTGAAGATTATAAAAAAGCTAAGATCACCGATGTATTCACCTATAGTTTGCAAAACTTTAGCACAAGTCCCGATATCTATGTAACTACAAATAATTTTAATGACTCAAACAAAATAACAGCGATAAATTCACATCAGGAAAATTTTAAATGGGGTACAACAGAACTTTTCTCATGGAAAACCTATGATGGAAAAAAATTAGAAGGGATTATATACAAACCTGTAGATTTTGATTCTTCTAAAAAGTATCCGATGATCACATTCTTTTATGAAAAGAAATCAGATAATCTAAATAGATATAGTATTCCAGGGCCAAGTCGCTCTACTGTTAATCCTACTTATTTAGTAAGTAATGATTATATCATGTTTGTTCCTGATATTGTATATGAAGAAGGAAAACCAGGACCTAGTGCTTATAATTGTATAGTCTCGGGAGTCGAAGCGGTAGAAAAATTAGGGTATATTGATCATGATAATATTGCAATTCAGGGTCAAAGTTGGGGAGGATATCAGGTAGCTTATCTAATTACCAAAACCAATAAATTTAAAGCAGCGATGGCAGGAGCTCCTGTTAGTAACATGACTTCTGCATATGGTGGTATCCGTTGGAAATCAGGATTAAGTAGGGCTTTTCAATATGAAAAAACACAAAGTCGAATAGGTAAAAACTTATGGGAAGGGTTTGATTTATATATCGAAAATTCCCCCTTGTTTGGTATTCCAAACATTGAAACTCCTTTGTTGATAATGCATAATGATAAAGATGGTGCTGTCCCGTATTATCAAGGAATAGAAATGTTTATGGGAATGCGAAGATTACAAAAACCAGTTTGGCTATTAGTATATAATGACGAAGCACATAATCTTAAAAAAGTAAAAAACAAACAAGATCTCTCTATAAGAATGATGCAGTTTTTTGATCATTATCTAAAAGACAAACCCGCACCAGAATGGATGTCTAAAGGAGTTCCTAGAACTCAAAAAGGTAAAGATTTTGGATATGGTACCGATAAAGAATAATAACAAGGCAGTTTACTTTAATTTTATACATAATGAATACAAAATTTTCTAGAATAATTATTGGTGTAGTTATGCTATCTTGTTCTATCCATAGCTATGCTCAAAATGACATAATAGCCAAAAAGCAGTATAATAAAGAGATAGCTCTACTTACCCAAGATAAAACTGTGCAACTTGCGATGCAAACCATTGATGCTTCAGATGATGAAACCATTAAAAATATGATTTTGCTAACAGAGATTCCAGCGCCACCCTTCAAAGAGATAAATAGAGCCAAAAAATTTGTAGAAATGTTTACTAAAACAGGGATTGATAGTATTTGGATTGATACTGTGGGTAATGTTTTAGCATTAAGAAAAGGGAAAAAAAGAAATAAAATTGTGGTTTTGGATGCACATATCGATACGGTTTTTCCTGAAGAAACAGAGGTTACTGTAAAAAAAGAAGGGCATACATATTCTGCTCCCGGTATAGGAGATAATACGAGAGGTATGGCAATGCTTATCGCTGTTCTAAAGGCTATGAATGCCTCTAAAATAGAAACCGAAGCTGATGTTGTTTTTGTTGGTACCGTTGGCGAAGAGGGATTAGGTGATCTTAGAGGAGTAAAGCATTTATTTAGTAGTGCATCAGATATCAAAATTGATTCATGGATCTCCATCGATGGAGGTGACGATGGACGAATCATTAATGGCGGATTAGGGTCAAAACGATACAAAGCCATTTTTAAGGGGAAAGGAGGGCACTCATGGAGTGCATTTGGACTCGCAAACCCACATCATGCCATAGGAAATGCTATTTCGCTTTTTGTTGAGGAAGCAACAAAATATACGAATATCAAAGGTCCTAAGACTTCTTTTAATATCGGAAGAATGGGAGGAGGTACATCGGTGAATTCTATTCCTTTTGAATCCTGGATGGAAGTAGGCATGCGATCGTTGAGCCCTGAAAGATTAGTAAAGATTGACAGCATTTTTAAAACGAGTATGAGCACAGCAGAAAAAAGGTACAATAACTCTGGTGTCAAAGATAAAATAGCTCTCGAGATTATACCCATTGGTGATCGGCCATCGGGAACACTTCCAGAAACTATGCCTTTGGTACAACGAGCTATTGCTGCTGCGTCGTACTTAGATATCCAACCTAGATTAAGTACAGGTTCTACCAATAGTAATATCCCAATTGCTAAAAATATTCCCGCGATTACCATTAGCAGAGGTGGAAAGGGGAATGGAGCTCACGCATTACACGAAAGTTGGACAAATATTCAAGGGCCTAAAAGCATAAAAATGGCATTAATTATAACTCTGGCTGAAGCCGGGTTGAAAAACTAATTACTTATCAATAAAATAGTAAGATCTTATTTTAGATTCCTTAAAATAAAATCCAGTTTCTTATTGGTGTTTAGATTTTGAGTAAAAGAGTCGGTTAGATATTTGCTTTCGTTTGCTAGGCCTAGTTGTTGAAGATTTATAATACTTTCCTTATTTTCTAGAGTAACCTTACCGGTTAATAGAGGATTCATATCCAGGCCAGAGTAGTAGTAGTCATATATTTTTTTAAGCCCGGTTAGATATAAATAATCCTTTGTAAACCCACCACCGCGATGCGCTCTTAATGTGATTTGCCAGGCAGCTTCTCTATTCAACTTATACTGACTGTACAATAAATCAAAAGTTCCTTTAAAATCGTAGCCCTTGATTAAGCTATCAGCAGCAATTACTCGATAGGCAAGTTCCTTCATTCGTTTTAAGGTCAGGCATCCAGACATATACTCGCTAAACACCGCAAGACCTTCCTGAGTTTCGGTATTATTTACAAAACCATTAGAGAATATTTTCAAAGGCTGGCTTTTACCATTAAAAGTAGTTACCATATGCACTCCAATTTCGTGATTCGCAAGTACTTTTAGGTCATTATCACTAAACTTATGATTCTTCTTTAAGACTAGCATTTCAGAAGCATTAAGCACCATTGCTGCTGCTGAGATATGAGTAGATTTTTTAATGTTGACTTTAAAATCATATCGCAGAGCAAAATCTTCAAAATATAATTCTGCATCGTGGGCAGAGTATTTTTTTATTCCATCATCATGAAGGGCTTCATCTTCAAAATGAAGAATAAAACGAGCATTTTCTACATCCCTTTCTTTAGGTGTCCCAAATACTTTTAGAGAGTTATAATAAAATTTTTTTCCCGCCCCTATAGTCTCAATGCATTGAATTAATCCAGAGTATTCGTAAATAATATCCTGGTATAATTTTCTTATATCCTCATTTTCTATACGTTCTAATCGTTGGTTAAAGAACAACCGTTGCATTTTATAAGGGTTGAATTTTATCTTACGATATTTGAACGTTGGGTTTTTTCGATATTTCCCAGTAAAAAAAATCTTTTTTTCTTGTTCAATATTTAATGGATTTAGATAGTTAAGAAGTTCTATATTTTTAACTAATCTATCCAAGTTTTGATCGATTTCAAAAAGGTCACTATACGTTTCTACAACATCTTCAATCATTATTTTGTATTTGATTATTTAATTTGGGAAAACACAAACTAACTGCAAAAACCGGAAATTACCAAATGTGTATTGTTTTCTCATTCAACAAAATGGTCATAAAAGGATTGTGCATGTAGCGGGAGTCTTGTATGCAATCCTATTTCAATAGCTTTAACTACCTCGGGGTACATAATATAATCTAACTCGTTACAGTAGATCTTAGAAAACTCTGTTGCCAAAACCAGAGTATTCTTAAAATTTTGAGTAATATACTTCAGGAAATATCCATTACCGTAAAAGGTATCATTAATACCCGATGTAGTTTCGATGCCGTGCGGTAGATGTATTTGTGATAGGGTAAAAGACCATGAGTCTACAAACGAAGAATATTTTGCATTGTCAATATTAGTGGTGCCCAGATTTATGACAGGTACTTTGCGATCCCATCTTCTCCAATTGTATGAATGCATATCATAAACAATAGCCGCGCCATATTTGGATTCTATCTTAGAAACCAGTGTATAAACAACTTTGTAAAAATTATGGTGTTTTTCCAAAGAACGATCTTTAACATCAGATGGCAGTGACTTTCTCCAGAGTTCTTTACCCCATGCGTCCTCGTAAATTGCAACATCAGGAGCTCGATTAAGATCATATTCAAAACGAGAATCACAACCGGCAATAACGATAGGGTGATGTTCTACCATTTTCCTGGTAGCAGGATCCTCTTCATACCAACGATCATATTCGGTATGCAAGCAATTATCCCATAATTCTTTACGAAACTGATGTCCATCATGTACGGCACCACAAATATAGTGGGCATACGAATCTATTTTTAATATGAAAGAGTAATCTTCTGCCACCGCATGAAAAGGTTCTTCGGCATTAATTTTTGCTATAATCTCTTTGATAGAAAGTTTATGCATCATCTACTGTTTTTCGCAGTTGGGCTTTTCTATCAAATCTGCTTACGCGTTGGACGACTTTATCTTCAATAAAATCTATTACTTTCTCTTGTAATTTTACTTTGTATTTTTTATTAATGTAAGTAATTCCACCAGGACTCATTACATTTACTTCTACTAACATCCCATTAATAACATCAATACCAACAAAATAGAGACCGTCTTTTACTAATTTTGGGCCTATCTTACGACATAATTCTTTTTCTTGTTTAGTTAAAGAATGTTTTACAACAGAACCACCTGCAGTAACATTAGATCTGTGGTCGTCTTCTCCCGGGATTCGGCGCATAGCACCAATGGGTTTTCCGTTGAGAATCAAAATTCTAACATCACCTTGATCCGCTCCCTCAATATAATCCTGAAGTATTACATAATTTGTGGAGCCATCTTTATTGTCAATATAAAAATCAAGAAGAGAACGGATGCTGCTCATCGCTCCTTTTTCTATTAAGATTACTCCAGAACCACCAAAACCATTAAGAGGTTTTAATATCATCCTGTCATTGGGTGCCTCTTTAATCATCTTAATAAGATAATCTTTATTCTTGGTGACATGAGTCTTTGGTATAAAATGAGTTTCGATATCATCAAAAGCTGCAGTATATAGTTTATTATTTGATCTTCGTATCCCATCAATGTCATTCATGATAAAAACATCATCTTTTACAGAATCCAAAAAATTAAGCATAATTATATCCAAAGGTGGATTACTTCTCATAATAATTACATCAAACCCTGCTAGAGGTAACATTTCATCTCTAAACGTCGTTTTGGCATGAAAAGATTTCATAGAAGAAGAAATTTTTTCCGCTCGGTTAAGTACTTTACAAAATGAATAGGTTACACTATCCCGTATGGTAAGATTGGATGGTGTTGCAATAGCAACTCCATGTCCACGCTTAGCACATTCATGAATTAGGGTTAAGGAAGTGTCATTTTCTGGGCTAATATCTTCCCAAGGATACATTAAAAAGCAAACATTCATTACAGATGATTTTTTAGGATGTAAAAATTTACGTTTTTTATGATAAAATCAAGAAAAAACTTAAAATAAATTTCACTTATTTAACAAGAAATTGATTAATCACAATCCAGATCAATACCTATTTTTTTCATTTTCTTCCAGATAGGATGCTCAAGTGTTTGGGGAGATAGAATGAATAGCACAAGATGCTTATTTTCGGATTCACAAAAGGTATAGGTTACGATAACATTGAGGGTGATATCTTTTTTTGCTGTAAATGGGTCGTAGGTCAATATTTTCCCCCCATAAACCGAATCATTTACTTTTTCAAAGAAGGCTTTGGACGTTGATACATCATGATTAGCACTCAAATCTTCTTTTGATATCATAGTAATCAGGCCATCAAAATAGGTTTCCATTTCAGATTCTAACTTTGTTGAAGATAGTTTCGGATCTCGATCTATCACCCATAAAAAGGTATAAGAAAAATAATCTGCGGTATTTTCTTTCCCCCATCCCGGAGCAAAACGAATATATTCTGTACCAGAATAATCTAATGAAGGTGCAAAATCTAAAGGGAAGTCAATAGTTTCTGATCTCCAATTTTCTGGGGCTATTACTAGGTTTTTTAAAGGATTATTCTTTTTGCAATGGGAAAAAAACAATAAAATGAAAAAAAAGGGCACGGTTTTTGAAAAATTCATATTCGATGTGTTATTTTAGGAATAAAAGTAATAAATTGGATTATTATATTATTTGCCTAAATTTGTGTTAAATTAAAATGGAATACAAAACCTACAAAATGAATTATTATAGAATATTTTTACTAGTATTTGTTTTTACTTTTCAGGTAGCCCCAGCTCAAACTGAAGAGGAAAGAATGGAAGCAGAAATTATTAACATCCAACGGGGAATCGTTGGTAAGTTAACAGGTCATGAACCTATTAAAGGTAAGAAAACCATAAACAGTAGATCAAGTAATTCTGAAAAGAAAATTACCGTTGATTTTTTGACAAACTCTCTTAAAGAAATTGGCATTAAGCCTGAAAAGAATGCGTATAACGTAAAAGATAAAAAAGGCAATCAATATACGGGAACAAATGTTTATGCAAAAATCCCATCGACTAATGGGAGTGATGAGTATGTGATTATTTGTGCTCATTATGATACCGTAGAAAATAGCCCAGGTGCAATACATAATGCTACGGGTATTGCCATCGCATACTATGTGGCAAAGAAACTAGCCGAATTAGAAGTGCGAAACAAAAATTTTATGGTCGTATTTTTTGACCATTGGAAAAGTAATATGATAGGAACCAGAATGTTTACCAAAATGTTACAAACAGATGGCTATAATGTTCATTCAATGCATAGATCTGATTATATGGGATGGGATAATGATGAAGACAGGGCCATAGAAATGTTGGCTTCTAATCTAAGCTTAGAGTCTTTATATCGTCTTGAGTCACCTGTACCCATTTATAAGAGAACTGTGGCAACTCCAGAAAGTAGATTCTTTTCTAACTTTGGGTATGATACGGTAACACTTACTGCTGAACTAAAAAATGCGGATAACTCCCCATTTGTTAAACAAAGTTCTGATAAATACACTACGGTCAATTTTAAATATCTTGCTTCAACCACTAGTATTGTATATAGTGTAATGAGGGCAATGGCCAAAGCTGAATAATAAAATTAGATAGAATACAAAATCAAGTAAAGGAGTTCTTATTTTTTTAATAAGAACTCCTTTACTTCTTTATAGCTTTTTATCGAAAAGCTTTTCTTTTCCTTGTTCATCACCTTTTGTATTTGAGGAGGGATTTCTAAAGTAACATTTATGGTTTCTTCAACAATATCCATAAATTTTACGGGATGTGCGGTTTCTAAAAAAATACCGTAATCATTATCTTTTAGCTCTTGTTTTTTAAGTCCTAAATATCCTACAGCACCATGAGGGTCTGCAATATACTCTGTGCTATCATATATTTTTCTCATAGCATCTTTAGTTTGATCATCATCGAAACTATAGGCAGAAAAATGATTTTTTAACTCCTCGAAATTATTATTAAAAAGCCGCTGTATTCTAATAAAATTACTTGGGTTTCCTACATCCATAGCATTAGAAATTGTTGCTTTTGATGGTTTTGGGTCATATTCAGAAGTTTTTAAATATCGAACAACAGTGTCATTAATATTGGTCGATGCAATGAAATGTTTTACTGGCAATCCTAATTTATGGGCTACTATACCTGCACAGATGTTTCCAAAATTTCCACTAGGTACAGAAAAAACAATGTCTTTTCCTTTGCTTTTAACTTGTTTGTACGCAAATAAAAAGTAAAGCAGTTGAGGTAACCATCTGGCCACATTAATAGAATTGGCTGATGTTAACTGCCTATGATCTGTTATATCTTTGTCTAAAAATGCTGTCTTAACCATATCCTGACAATCATCAAACACGCCATCAATTTCTAATGCAGTAATATTTTGCCCAAGAGTAGTTAATTGCCTTTCTTGTATGTCACTCACTTTTCCCGAAGGATATAGGATAACTACATCTACACCTTTAACCCCTAAGAATCCATTGGCCACCGCGCCGCCAGTATCTCCTGATGTTGCAACTAAAACAGTTACCTGATTATTATTGTCTTTGTTAAAATATCCAAGACAGCGCGCCATAAAACGAGCTCCTACATCCTTAAATGCCATCGTAGGCCCATGAAACAATTCGAGTGTAGCTATATTGTCTTCAATTTCTACCACCGGAAATTCAAAATTTAAAACATCGGCAAGAATATCCCTTAATTCGGCTTCTGGGATTTCGTCTCCAACAAATTGTTGAATTGCCTGATATGCAATCTCTACGTTGTCTAAATCCTCGATAGTATCGAAGAAAGATTGTGGTAATTGTTTTATGTTTCCTGGAAAGTATAATCCTTTATCTGGGGCTATTCCTTTGATAACAGCTTCAGAAAAGGATGCTTTTATTGTATTGTTGTTTAAGCTATAATATTGCATTATTCTTTTATTCTTTATCGTATTTATATAATTGCAGAGAACTCTATTTCCACTAAAGTTTCTTGTGAAATCAATTTTGAAACTTCGACCATAGTGGCTACCGGTTTTATTTCACTAAAAAACTCACCGTGCGCCTTACCAATCTTTTCCCAATTAGAAATGTTAGTGCAGTACATTCTTGTTCTCACAACATTACTTAAATCTGCTCCAAGTTCTTTTAGAGCTTTCTCGGCAATTTTTATAATCGCAATGGTTTGTTGGTATTCGTCTTCTCCTTTAGCCGTTGTTCCTGCTATTTCAATAGTGTCGCCAATTTTAATAGCTCTAGAATATCCTACAATATCTTCCCATGGCGCTCCGCTTGATATTTTTTTGATTTCTTTCATATTTATTAAATTATTCTGACCCCTTGCTCGTTTATTTTTGAGACATGAATATCAAAGTCAAGGCCTGTTTTACTGTATACTTCTCGTATAGCTTCGGCAACAAGGTTAGCCGTTTCTTTTCCTTTGCTTAATGCGAAAATTGAAGGCCCAGAGCCCGAAATACCACACCCCAAAGCACCTTTTGAAACTGCGGCTTCTTTTACTGCTTTAAATTCTGGAATTAATATAGATCGTAAAGGTTCTATAATAACATCCTCAAGACTACGGCCGATAAGGTTATAATCTTCGGTAAATAATCCAGCAACCAATCCCCCTACATTACCCCATTGCTGAATAGCTTGCTTTAGAGAAACGTTATGTTTGATAACGGATCGAGAATCTGAAGTTTTTACTTCGATTTGTGGATGAATTACGGTCATGATCAAATCTTTTGGAGCATGAAGTTTTATAACATCTAATGGATCATAACTACGAACCAAAGTAAAACCACCTAAAAGGGCAGGGGCCACATTATCTGCATGGGCATTACCGCTTGCCAATTTTTCTCCTTCCATTGCAAATTTCACTAATTCTTTGGCGGTAAATGGTTGATCCAAAAGATGGTTAACAGCCCAAACTGCACCTGCACTACTTGCGGCGCTACTACCGATTCCGCTACCAGCTTTAATTTTCTTATAAATTTCTATATGAACTCCTATATTTTTACCATAGGTTTCGAGTAGCGCTTCTACTGCTACACCAGCAACATTCTTATGAGTTTCTTTAGGAAGATTTGCTCCTTCAATTTTTGTAATTTTTACCCCGGGTTCTGAAACGAGAGAAATAATCATTTCATCTCCTACATTATCAAGACAACATCCTAAGACATCAAATCCACACGAAAGATTAGCTACAGTGGCGGGAGCAAATATTTTGATACTTTTCATTTTGATCTATTTTTTACCAATTCGTATGATATCTGCAAAAATTCCTGAAGCAGTTACGTCTGCACCGGCCCCTGCTCCTTTAACAATTAGAGGGTGTTTTGGATATCTATCTGTATAAAAAAGTACAATATTATCACTTCCTTCTAGATTATAAAAAGGGTGATCTGCAGGGATATTTTGTAGACCTACCTTTGCTTTTTCATCTTCATATTGTGCGACATATTTTAATCGACAATCCTTTTTATTAGCTTCATCAAGAATAGTTTTAAAATGACCTTCATTATCTTTTAATGACTGGAAGAAGTCCTCATTATTCGTAGTCTCTAAGCTTTCTTGTGGTAAAAAAGCTTCCTTTTCGATATTTTCAAGTTCCATAACTTTACCGCTTTCTCGGGCAAGAATAAGAATCTTACGAGCTACATCGACTCCACTTAAATCTATTTTCGGATCAGGTTCTGTGTATCCTTCTTCCTGTGCTTGTTTTACAACGTCGTGAAACGTTACTCCTTCATTATAATTGTTGAACACAAAATTTAGACTCCCTGATAGTACCGCTTGTATTTTGTGAATATTATCTCCAGAAGCAATTAGATTATTTAGCGTGTCAATGATTGGTAATCCTGCGCCAACATTAGTTTCATACAAAAATGAAGCGTTAAATTTTCGTGACAAATCTTGTAACTCTTCATAGTTAGTATACTCATCTGCACAGGCAATTTTGTTACAGGTAACTACCGCCATACTCTCGGCTAAGTAATGTTTATAAACTTTTGCAATATCTGGATTAGCTGTATTATCTACAAAAATAGAATTACGCAGGTTCATTTCTTTTGCAGTATTAAAAAACTCAAGGGCATTAGCTTTTTTTCCTTTTGATAGTTCTGTTTCCCATGAATTAAGATCTATTCCGCTTTCATTAAAAACCATTTTTCTAGAGTTTGATAAACCAACCACTCGAATTTTTAAGCGCAATTTATCTTTCAAATATTTTTTTTGTTGCTCTAACTGTTCGATTAATTTGCTTCCTACATTTCCGACTCCGGTAACAAATAAGTTTAGCTGTTTAGTTTTTACTTCAAAGAATCGTTCATGAAGTGTATTGAGTGCTTTTTTAATATCTTTTTTCTCAATTACAACAGAAATGTTTTTCTCTGACGCACCCTGAGCAATGGCTCTGATATTTACATTGTTTTTACCAAGAGTACTAAACATTTTACCACTTAGTCCTTGATGATGATACATATTATCACCTACCAGGGCAACAATGGCGACATCATTTTCAATTTTTACAGCATTAACTTTGTGTTTAGAAATTTCAAACTCAAAAGTGGCATCTAGAATTGTTTTTGCTTTTACAGCTTCAGAAGCATCAACCGCTAAACATATAGAATGCTCTGATGACGCTTGTGTAATTAGAATTACATTGATGTTTTCTAAAAAAAGCGCTTCGAATAAACGTTTTGAAAACCCTGGGATACCAATCATTCCACTACCTTCAAGTGAGAGGATTGCTACACTATCAATATGTGTAATACCAGTAACTGGGTTCTTAAGGTTATCTACTTTTCTTGTAATAAGGGTACCTCTATCTTGGGGTTCAAAGGTGTTTTTTATAACAATCGGAATATCTTTTTCCAATACAGGTTGTATGGTAGGGGGATAAATTACTTTAGCTCCAAAATGTGAAAGCTCCATCGCTTCTAAATATGAAATATGATGAACGGGCTTTGCTTGGTTTACTAATTTGGGATTAGCGGTGTACATACCACTTACATCTGTCCATATTTGTAATTCACCGGCATCAAGAGCCGCCGCAAGAATGGCTGCAGTAAAATCTGAACCACCTCTCCCTAATGTAGTAGGTTCTCCATCTTGTGTTCTAGCAACAAACCCGGGAAAAAGACTAATTTTATGTGTATTCTTATCAGAATACTCTTTAATCCTTCGGTTTGTTTCTTTATAATCAATTGCCGTTTTAGAATTTACAGTTTTAACAATGAGATCTCTAGAATCCTTTAGAACAATATCCAGTCCTTTTACTTTAGCGGCTTCTGTAATAATATAAGATGATAGCATCTCACCGAAACTAGCTATTACGGCTTCAGTTTTTGGAGATAATTCACTTAACAGAAAAACTCCTACACACAAAGATTCTAAGGTGTTTAGCTCTGCTTTCACTTTGCTAATGATAGCACTTTGTGAGACAACAGGTATTAGTTTTTTTATTGCTTCGAGGTGTATTTTCTCGATTTCTAAAAGTGTGTTTTTGTAATTTTCATCATTTTCAGAAGCTTCTTTCCCCGTTTTTATTAGCAGATCTGTTATTCCTCCCATGGCAGAGACAACTACAGATATAGGTTGTTTTTTTGATTGTTTATTTATTATTTCTATTACCTTTTCTATAGTTGCAGAATTAGCAACAGAAGAACCTCCAAATTTTAGAACGTTCATAATATTTTTTTTAAATTGAAATTAATGTTGAGGCTTGTTTTCGGTCGTTATTTGTTTTTATAAACTACCTACTTTTTTTGGCGATGATATGAAATAAATTAACCCCTAGGGGTAATAATACTCGTAGTACCCATAATAGAAGTTATCTCAGATACGATAATCGTTTCTAACATGATCAAAAAAGTTGAGATATAAACGGTACTAAACATTAGTTTGCCTTATATTATAATTCAAATGTATAATTTTTTACTTTTAAAGAAAATTAAATTAATACTATCCTTAAACTTTTGTTAATTCAGTAATTTAGGACTTCTTTCATTATAGAATTCCTAAAAAAGTAAATGAAATCACTCGTATAAAAATACTATAATTATTTAATTCATTAATGCTCTAGTACAATTATAAAATCAAAAAAATAAATGAAAATATTTTCTGCGCAACAAATGCGAATGGCAGATGAAGCTACCATGAAGTCCCAAAAAATCAATTCGTTAGAATTAATGGAACAGGCCGCAACAAAAACGTTTAATTTAATTCATGAAAAATTGCAAGGTGCACCTATTCTTATTCATGTTTTTTGCGGGATTGGTAATAATGGAGGTGATGGTTTGGTTATTTCACGATTATTGATAACGCATGGATATAATGTGAAGAGTTATATTGTTAATTTTAGTGATAATCGCTCAAAAGAATTTCTGGCAAATTATGATCGTCTTAAAGAAATTGCTAAAGAATGGCCTGTGCAATTAAAGTCTGAAGAAGATTTTCCGGCCATACAATCTAATGATATGGTAATTGATGCGATTTTTGGGATAGGTCTAAATAGACCTTTGTTACCTTGGGTGATCTCCTTAATTAAGCATATAAATAATTCAAGGAGTTTTACACTATCGGTTGATATTCCTTCTGGGCTATATGCCAATAATGCACCAGAAGATCCTCAAGGAGTCATTTTTGCAAGTATAACGGTTACATTTCAACTGCCAAAGTTGATCTTCTTTTTACCACAAACAGGAATATATACTCAAGATCTTGAAGTAATTGACATAGGACTAGATCGTAATTATTTGCAAGAACAACCCGGAATTGCAGAGTTAATTAGTAAAAATGAAGTAATACCTCTGTATCGCTCACGACATAAATATAGCCATAAAGGTACCTATGGACATTGTGTATTAGTAGGAGGGAGTTATGGTAAAATTGGAAGTGTAGTTTTAGCTACAAAATCAGCACTACGAACGGGAGCTGGTTTGGTTACAGCCTATGTGCCAGAATGTGGATATGAAGTGATACAAACTGCAGTGCCTGAAGCTATGGTAATTACAGATGATGATGATGAACTTGCAGAAATCAACCTTGATTTTAAACCCTCTGCAGTAGGAATCGGAATTGGACTTGGAACAAACGAAAAAACAATAAAAGCTTTTAGAGAATTTTTAAAAGAAAATACATCCCCATTAGTTATTGATGCAGATGGGATTAATATATTGTCAAAACATCCAGAACTGCTGGATCATCTTCAAGAAAATACGATTATAACTCCGCACCCAAAGGAATTAGAAAGGCTAATTGGAGTATGGAGTGATGATTTTGAGAAAATTGAAAAAGCAAAATCCTTTTCAAAACAACATCGTTGCATTATGGTTATCAAAGGAGCTAATTCTATTATTGTATATGGCGATCAAATCTATATAAATAATACCGGAAATCCAGGGATGGCAACTGCAGGAAGTGGAGATGTGTTAACCGGAATAATAACCGGGTTGCTCTCACAAGGATACGATCCTCTGCAAGCAACTGTTTTTGGAGTTTATTTACATGGAAGTTCTGGAGATATAGCGGCATTACAAACCGGTTTTGAAGGGTTAATAGCATCGGATATTACTTCACATATAGGCTCAGCCTTTTTAGAATTGTTTAAAACACCAGTTAATGATAGAGGAACATCCGAATACTAATTTCTTTGCGATATTTTTTATTCTTGCTTAAAAGAAAGTAGAAAAAAATCTTTGAATGTTTTTTTTGCTTTAAGGCGTTCTTTTTCTGAAATAGGATTATTATCCAAAATTAAACCGGCTAATGGGTATTTATCTGTTTCATATACTTGAGGAATAGATTGTATATTATTGTTGTTAATATGAACCATAAATAGAGACTTCATTTCGGTAAAAACCTTTGGTAATTCCTGAAACTGGTTGTATCCTGCATGAATTACCCATACTGTATTCATTGCAGACATAGAATTTGGTAATTCTTCCAATTGGTTATGATCCAAATATAAAAATCGTAATTGTGTAAGGTTTCCAATGGTTTCAGGTAATTCTTTCAAATTATTATGATCAATCCATAACGAATAAAGTTTTGATAATTCGGCTAAAAGAACATAGCTATTTAGATCTGTTAATGTATTGTATGACACGTTTAAGTCTTTTAGAGCTTTTAGCTTAATGATATTATCTGGCAATTTTTCAATATCATTTCCTTTAAGGTTTAAAAACTCTAATTGATCTTTCGGAATTATTTCAACAACTTGTTTAAGATCCAAATCAGGGTTATATGCTATTGATAATTGTTTAAGATTTGAAAACTTTTGTATAGATTCAGGCATATTGGATATCGCTAAGCTGTCAAGAATTAATATTTCTAAATCTTTTGGTGACGCTATTTTTTGAAATACTCTTGCCAAGTCTAAATTGGGGTTACCACTTACATTAAGCATTCTTAGGTTTTTTGCTTTTGTGATATTGTATGGTATAGAATCTAGATTTTTATGGCTTAAATCTAATCGATACACCTCAGAAATAGTAGTGTCAGGAATAGAGGTGAAGGTATGACTATAAAAATTGGTGTATGTACCACATCGGGTAAAGTAAAACAATGATATAAGTGCTATATATAAGGGAGGTTTTCTAATCATTGGTAATTTCTTTTAAGAATACATTTCCCGAAATTTCTATATATAATTTGTCTTTCTCTTCAACTTGCCATGGAAAACGAGGGTTTAAACCAATACCATCATGTAGTGTGTTTTGTATATATGCACCTGCTTTTTTACTATTCATTCCCAATTTTGTATGCAGTGTATATAGTTCTTGTTGATACGTCCCGTAGGTATACATATTTCCATAAAATAAGCTTTTAAACGGAGGCAAAGTATACCATACATTTTTTCTGTTATCATCAGAGTTGATTGGATTTCTTGGAGACCTACTATAATCTGGTCTTGGAGTAAAAAGGTCTATTCCTAATCCAAGTTGATATATCGTATCCGGGTTTTCTATTTTAGAAAATCCAATATCCAGAGAACCTGTTACCCCATAATCTGTTCTTGAGCCATTAAACCAACCTATTTTAAAATCATTAAGAAATGAAAGGTGGATATTATGGTTTGCATTGCTAAATCGTAATAACAATGCTCCACGTCTAATGCCGTAAGTTGCAAGTTCTTTGGGTAAAAAGTCTTTACCGAATCCAAAACCTAGTCCATTAAACCCTCCTTTACCGTTGGGATTAAATAGAATTGATGTATTCATATTTGAAACCGAAGAGCCTAACAGATTACTATTTTTACCGATTCCTGCTAAAGCAAAAAACTCATATGAATATGCAAACCCACTCATATTTACTGTATGCCGTTTTATGAATTGATATGAAGCAAATGATAGTCCACTTTCTATGGATATATCACCATAATTAAGCGTGCCAAATCCAAAAAAACCTAGTTTTAACCACTGGTTTTGATTTCCAAGAGTAATTTCTGCATTAAGAAGGATACCACCGTCTGCTTGCAGTCTT
The DNA here is from genome assembly GCA_947503835.1 of uncultured Aquimarina sp. Lineage (GTDB taxonomy): Bacteria > Bacteroidota > Bacteroidia > Flavobacteriales > Flavobacteriaceae > Aquimarina. The sequence goes on along the minus strand of CANNFM010000002.1, from coordinate 78,953 downwards.
TGCGAACATAATGTAGAACAGTACAGGAAAATAATATAGAGAATTAATGGCCTAAAACTGCTCTTATTCATATTTACTTTCTTGGATGAAAATTATGAATAACTTCACTTAAATGGCTACGGTCTATGTGCATATAGATCTCTGTGGTTGTAATACTTTCGTGACCCAACATAAGTTGTATGGCTCTTAAATCGGCACCATTTTCTAACAAATGGGTAGCAAAAGAGTGTCTAAAGGTATGAGGACTCACTTGTTTGTGTATGCCGGCTTTTTCTACTAATCGTTTTATGATTGTAAAAATCATTGCCCTGGTTAGCTGTTTCCCTCTTCGATTTAAAAATAGAGTATCCTCAAATCCTTTTTGAACAGCAATGTGATTGCGTATTTCATTTTTATAAATGTTAATGAATTTTTGCGTGTTTTCTGCAATGGGAACAAACCGCTGTTTATTTCCTTTTCCTGTAACGCTTATAAATCCTTCTTCAAAAAAAAGACTAGATAGTTTTAGTTCGATAACTTCGGTAACTCTTAATCCGCAACCATACAAAGTTTCAATAATTGCTCGATTACGTTCTCCTTCTGGTTTTCCTAAATCAATTTCACCAATTATCAGGTCTATTTCTTCTACAGATAATGTATCAGGTAGTTTTCGGCCGATTCTAGGAGATTCTATTAATTCCATAGGATTAGTATCTCTATAATCTTCAAAAACCAGGTAATTAAAAAAGCTTTTTAAACCAGAAATGATTCTTGATTGTGATCTGGGATTCACCAGTTTTGCAGTTTCAAAGATGAATTGTTGCAGTATATCTGTTTCAATAGAAATGGGATCGCTTTTTAGTTCATTGGTTTCAAGAAACTTAAGCAGTCGTTCTATATCGAATGTATAATTTATAATAGAGTTTTCAGAAAGCCCTCTTTCAATTTTTAAATAGTGTGCATAGTCCTTAATAGCGTGATTCCATTTCATTTTGACTAAGATATAAAAAGAAAGCCATTGTAAAATTCGAGAACCAAAATTTTAACTAATAAAAACAGCACATCTTAAGGGTTGTTTTTCAGTGATTTATAGTTCACAGGTGTATTAAAATTATTTGAGAGGGTAATTATATGGATAAAAATTCTAGTTTTGCTCCCGAAATTTATTAAATCAAAAAACAATGAAAAAACTTTTAGTATTTGCAGTATTAGCTGCTTTTAGTAGTGTAGTTACGGCGCAAGAAGAAAAAATTAGATTTGGTGCCAAAGCAGGTGTGAATTTTACTACTATTGTCGGAGACGGTACAGATGATGTAGATGGTAGAACAGGCTTTCACATAGGAGCTGTGGTAGAAATTCCTATTGCAGAAAAGTTTGCTTTTCAACCAGAACTGGTATACTCTTCTCAAGGATTCGGATTGAATATAATAACTTTTGATGATTTCTTAGGGGCAATTCCTATTGAAAGTACTACAAAATTGGACTATATCAATGTGCCATTAATGGCAAAGTATTATGTTGCTCAGGGATTTAGTTTACAAGCAGGTCCACAGGTTGGGTTTTTAGTTTCGTCTAAAGCTGAAGCGGATGCAATAGGTCTTAGCACTGAAATTGATATTGATGATCTTATTAAAACCATTGATTTTGGATTAAATTTTGGTGCTGGGTACCAGTTAGACATGGGACTTTTCTTTGATGCACGCTATAATCTAGGTCTTTCAAATATTAATGATGGATTTGGATCAGATTTGGTTAAAAATCAAAACGCTGTACTTCAATTATCAGTAGGATACAAGTTCTAAGATATATATCATAAATGTACTTTAAAAGCATCCTGAAACCCAGGATGCTTTTTTATTTATACTATTTTTTAAAAAATAAAGTTACTTTTGAATAGCCGTATAAAATCTAGATATGAACAAGAATATATTTATTGTCGTAATTTTACTTTTAGCATGTACCAATATTGCACGGGCACAGGATGATGATCCATTGTATACTCGTGCAGGTTTTAAATTTGGAGCTAACTACGCTAATGTTACTGGTGATCTTGAAAATACCGATGCAAGAATACGCATGCACCTGGGTGCTGTGATAGAATTTCCTGTAACACAACGTTTTTATGTTCAGGCCGAGGTATTGTATTCTGCACAAGGATATACATTTGATGAAGCAGGAGTAGAAAACGAAATTAGTTTAAATTACTTAGCTCTTCCTATTATTGCTAAATACTATTTTACTCCTCGTTTTAGTTTCGAAACCGGACCACGATTTGCTACACTGGCAAATGCTTCAGATGGTAGAGATGATACCCCCGATGAGTTTTTTGATACATTTAATGACTTTGACTTTGGTTGGGTTTTTGGAGCGGGATATAAAGCAGAAAGTGGTTTGTTTTTCCAATTACATTATACCTTGGGATTAAGCAATATCATTAATACCAATGTAACAGATATTTCAAGTAATAATTCAATTGCTCAACTATCTGTTGGCTATTTATTTAAAACCAAAAATAATCGAAGACAACAAGCAGAACAATAACACATGAAGCTAATCATCATAAACGGGCCAAACTTAAATCTTCTTGGTAAAAGAGAGCCTGGAATATATGGAAATCAAACATTTGATGAGTTTTTTACTCAATTGCAATCCAAATTTCCCAATCTTGAATTATCGTATTTTCAGTCTAATATAGAAGGAGAACTTATTACCAAAATCCAAGAAGCCGATGATGGTTTTGATGGTATTATTCTTAATGCGGGAGCCTATACACATACTTCTATTGGAATTGGAGATGCTATAAAGGCTATATCCAGACCTGTGATAGAAGTTCATATTTCTAATACTTTTGGTAGAGAAGAATTTAGACACCAATCCTATATTTCGCCTAATGCCAAAGGAGTTATCCTTGGCTTTGGTTTACAAAGTTATATCCTGGCGATACAAAGTTTTTTACTTGATAATAATGCATAACACCTATTTTAACTGGAGTAGCGGTAAGGATTCTTCTCTAGCTTTATATCATATACTGAAACAAAAAAAGTTTCAGGTATCAAAATTATTGACCACCGTAAATCAAGATTATAAGCGTGTGTCTATGCATGGTTTGCGAGAAGAATTACTGGATTTACAGGCCAATAGCTTAGGGATTCCTTTAGAAAAAGTTAAACTACCAGCACAGGTTTCTATGTCTTCGTATAATGATGTAATGAAACACCAAGTCTTACAATTGGTAGAAGATGGGTATACACATTGTATTTTTGGAGATATCTTTTTAGAAGACCTACGAAAGTATCGTGAAGATCAGTTAAAATCTGTAGGAATTGAGTGTGTTTTTCCGCTATGGAAGAAAAATACTAAAGAATTATTATTAGAATTCATCGAACTTGGATTTAAAGCAATAACGGTATGCGTAAATGCTAAATATCTTGATGAAACTTTCTGCGGAAGGCTAATAGATAAGGAGTTTCTAGATGAATTACCATCAGATGTGGATCCCTGTGGTGAGAATGGTGAGTTTCATACCTTTGTTTTTGACGGACCGATATTTAAGCACCCAATTAAATTTGAAATAGGTGAGAAGGTACTTCGTGGTTATGAACCATCAAAGGATGAAGATGATAATTGCTTTACCCAAAAGCAAGATGATAATACAAATTGGGATACTTCTTTTTGGTATTGTGATTTAATTCCGACGTAGTTCTATAGTTTAGACATGCTCACCAACATAGATAGGGCTTAATTCGTTTATTTCATCCTCTTTATACATGCGGGATTGAATGACAAATCGAACGCCTAATGGAATTTCAAGAGAAAAACTAGCTCCACGGCCTTTTACCACATCTACGGTTAATTGCGTATGTTTCCAATATTCGAATTGGTCGCTTGACATATAGAAATTACACCCATGAATTTTTCCTAGCCATACATCGGTTTCATTAATCATTAATTCACCTTTTTCAAAGCACATCGGGGAGGAGCCATCACAGCAACCACCACTTTGATGAAACATCAACTCCCCGTGTTCTTTTTTAAGGGTTTCGATTACGGCTATAGCCGAATCTGTTATTTTAACCCGTTCTATCATAATTACACCTTAAAAGAATCCCATTGCATTTTTATCATATGAGATCAACATGTTTTTGGTTTGGCGATAATGATTAAGCATCATTTTATGATTTTCTCTACCAATTCCAGATTTTTTATATCCTCCAAAAGGAGCATGGGCAGGATAGTGATGGTAGCAATTTACCCAAACACGGCCCGCTTGTACTGCTCTAGAGATTTGATATGCCTGATGTGTATCACGAGTCCATACACCTGCACCGAGTCCGTATAAAGTGTCATTGGCAATTTCAATAGCTTCTGCTTCATCTTTAAACGTGGTTACACAAGCCACAGGGCCAAAGATTTCCTCTTGGAAAACACGCATTTTATTATTACCCTTTAATAAAGTGGGTTTAACATAATATCCATTTTCTAGTCCTTCAACAAAGGCTTCTTCACCTCCTGTTAATACCTCGCAACCTTCATCTTTTCCTATATTTATGTAGTTGAGAACCTTTTCAAATTGATCATTAGATGCTTGTGCACCCATCATCGTTTCTGGGTCCAAAGGATGTCCAAGTTTGATGGCTTCTGTACGTTCAATAACTCGTTCGATAAACTCATCATAAATACTTTCTTGTATTAATATTCTTGATGGGCAGGTGCATACTTCTCCTTGATTTAGAGCAAACATTACGGCACCTTCTATAGCTTTATCAAAGAATTCATCATCGGCATCCATAATACTCTCGAAGAAAATATTTGGAGATTTTCCTCCTAATTCTAGAGTAACAGGCGTAATATTCTTCGATGCATATTGCATAATTAGCTGCCCTGTAGTTGTTTCACCGGTAAATGCAACTTTATTGATTCTTGGACTTGATGCTAGAGGTTTACCAGCTTCGGCTCCAAAACCATTCACCACATTAAGGACACCCTCAGGAAGAATGCCTTCTATAAGTTCCATTAAAATCATAATACCAACGGGAGTCTGTTCTGCTGGTTTAAGTACTACACAATTTCCAGCAGCCAGAGCGGGAGCAACTTTCCAGGTTGCCATTAGTATAGGGAAATTCCATGGGATGATCTGACCCACAACCCCTAATGGTTCTTGTAAATTTAAGGATACAGTATCTGAGTCTAGTTCACTAACAGATCCTTCTTCAGCACGAATTACACCTGCAAAATATCGAAAGTGATCAATAGCTAACGGAAGATCGGCTGCCAAGGTTTCGCGTATTGCTTTTCCATTATCCCAAGTTTCGGCACGGGCTAATGCCTCAAGGTTTTCTTCGATTACATTTGCAATTTTTAAGAGACAGTTACTACGAAAAGTAGCCGATGAGTTATTCCATTCTGGTGCGGCAGCCCATGCTGCATCTATGGCAAGTTCAATATCTTCAGCTGTAGAACGAGCAATTTTGGTAAAACTGGTTCCGTCAACCGGTGAGATATTATCAAAATACTCCCCTTTTACGGGTTTGGTCCATTTTCCGCCAATATAGTTGTCATATTGGTCTTTAAAGCTAGGTCTTTTTTCCTTGCCTTTCGGGGTGGGTTGAGCGATACTCATAGTAATTAAGGATTTAAGTTTGTTTTAAGTAAGTGATAAAATGTGTGTACGTTTTGTCAAAAAATGTAACTTCTTGACAAGAAGGGATCTATGTTTAAATATACATTATTTTGATCGAATTATAAGATAGGCCCATGTTAATTTCTCGTGATTTTTTTGCAAATTGATTGTTATAAACTTTAAATGATGAATTGAGACTTTTTTTTGTTAAAACGATTATCTTTCCCTAGTGAACTAATTTGGATTAGGTTATAAATTGATAACAATTTGTCCTACTTTTAGTTTGTACATTATTTGTAATGAATGTTAATTCTAATGAAGCACATCATATTCAATTCATAAAATCATCAAATTTTGCTTCCTTTGTTTTATGAATCTTGATCCTGAAGTTTTTAAGCATATAGAATTACTATTAGGGAGTATTGGTTTTATTATGGCCTTCTTTTTTGCTTCTATCCTAATAGTGACTAAAGAACAACGTGTAAAAGCTAATGTTTTTTTGGCTATATATCTATTCGCGTTTAGCCTTAGGATTGGAAAATCTTTGTTCTATAATTACTTTCCAATCCATCCAATAGTCAGAAATGTATTTTTGGGTATGTTACTCGCCATTGGTCCTTCGCTATGGTTTTATGTTACCCATTTATGTAAACCCGATATCGAAATACAAAAAAACAGGGTTTATGGTCATTATATACCTCTAGTTTTATTTGTTCTTTTTTGTTGGTTGATTCCAAATGATAATAGCCAGTTATCGCGGGTGATTTTTATGGGGTTATTGGTGCATATATTCATATATGGGATATATACCTTGTATTGGATATTTTATAAAAATGAAGATCAATTTGAAAACAAATCAAGAAAAATCAAGTATTGGCTACTCTATTTTTCTGTTCTCACAATGGCTATGTCTCTAATGCAGATCGGCGTATTCCTACGTATTGTGCCTTATTTAAGTACGGCGTTCCTGTTTTCTGTAGTGATTATATTCTTATCGGTTTGGGCTCTCAAAAACCCTTGGATATTCAAAATAAGGACCGAAAAATACATGAAGTCATCATTAAACAATGAAAAATCCTTAGAATATTTGAACCAGCTTAATAATTTAATGGATCATGAGAGGTTGTTTTTAGATCCCGACCTAACACTTGCAAAATTAAGCACTAAACTTGGGATTACCTCAAAACAACTTTCGCAAGTTATTAATCAATCTAGGAATGAGAATTACTCCCAGTATATTGCAAGTTATCGTATCACAGAAGCCAAAAGACTATTATTGCTTCCCGAATATAAAAATTATAAGATTTCTGCAATTGCTTATGAAAGTGGTTTTAATAGTATCTCTTCTTTTAATTCTGCTTTTAAAAAAATAACCAATACCACTGCTATACAATATAAGCAATCGGCTGTCAAATAACGAATTCGTCTTTTTGTCTGCCAGAATCATGATCCTGTTAGGAAATGGTAAAAACTACCTTCAAATTTGTGTAAAACTTTATACTAATGAAGAATCAAGAGGTACACAGAAGAAAATTTCTACAGTTAGGAGGAACCCTTGCCGCTGCAAGTATTATGGGGCCGGCAATATATAGTAACACTTTATTTTCAGGATTAGAATCAAGTGCATCATCAGAAGAAGAAAAAATACGACTATTCTCTAATGAGAACCCTTATGGTCCATCAAAAAAAGTATTAGATGTCATTTCTAATCAACTTTCTAGAACCAATAGATATGCTTCATATCATAAATACTCTACAGATACGCTTAAAGAAAGTATAGCCAAAAAGCATAAAGTTGAAAAGAGTCAAGTGATTTTAGGGCATGGTTCTTTTGAGATTTTATGTATGTTAACCCGTGCTTTTGGAAAACAAGAAAATAGCATAATAGTGCCAGGGTATACGTTTAATGTTACTGGCAGATTCGCTGATAAGGTGTTTGATCATCAATGCAAACAAATTCCATTAAATCAATCGATGGACATCGATTTAGTTGCCACCAAAAAGGCAATAACAAAGGACACACAATTAGTGTATATATGTAACCCCAACAATCCTACAGGTAAGGTATTGTCTGCCTCAGAACTAGAAAACTTTTGTAAAGAAATAGCTTCATCCACCTGCACCATAGCTATTGATGAGGCTTATATTGACCTGGTACATCCTAAGGATAGGTCCGACACCGTCAAACTTTTAACAGAAAAGTACAATGTATTGATTATTAGAACATTTTCTAAGGCATACGGGCTTGCAGGTTTAAGGGTGGGCTACGCCATTGGATTACCAGAGGTTATAGAACGCATTAATAGTGAGTATTATAGCTTTGGAGGTTTGATCTGTAATTTGGGTGTTGCAGCGGCGATAACCGCTTTAGAAGATAACCAATATACAGTGGATTATCGAAATAAAAATGTAGAAGTAAGATCCTATGTAGAACAGTCATTACAGAGTTTTGGTATAGAATACTTACCAAGTACAACTAATTTTATGTTGTTGAAAGTCAAAGATGTAGATCGATATCGTAAAGCGCTAAAAACTGCAGGAATTTCACCAGTTTTTGGAGGGGGATCTAAGTATCCCGAATGGTCCCGAATAAGTATTGGGACACAATCTGAGATGCAAACTTTTATTAATGCCCTTAGTAAAATGGATTGGTTGATAAAGAAGTAATAGAATACTAGATTATTACCTTATTTTTATATGAATTAAAGTATAAAAGGTAATGATACATATTGATCTAAAAGGTAAGACTATTTTAGTTACAGGTGCTTCCAATGGTATAGGAAAAGAAGTTGCGGGATTCTTAATGAAAATGGGAGCTAGAGTAGCGGTGCATTATGGTACCAATAAAACTTCAGCCGATGAATTAGTTTCTTTATATAAGGGAACAGATTCAAAAGCTTTTAAAGCTGATTTATCTAAAGAAGAAGAAGTGTATGCACTTGTTGAAAATGTTATAGATTCTTTTGGTAAATTAGATGTTATACTACTCAATGCGGGCGTATTCTTACCACATTCTGTAAAGCAAAATACCGAAGATTGGTTTTCTGTTTGGAAAAAAACGATGGATATTAATTTAAACGCTGTGGGATTATTAACCAAATTAGGCATTGATCATTTTATTACTGCTAAAGAAGGAAAATTTATTTTTATCGGAAGTAGGGCCGTTTTTAGAGGTGAAACCGAAGAATACCTTGCCTACGCAGCTTCAAAAGGTGGTATGGTATCACTGGCCAGAAGTGTTGCGCGATCTTTTGGCAAGCAAAATATAAAATCATTCATTGTTTCCCCAGGATTTACCCGTACACAAATGGCAGAAAATTTCATAAAAACTCATGGAGAAGAAAAGGTTCTGGAAGAAATAGCACTTAATGAACTTACCCAACCAAAGGATTTAGCACCTTTAATTGCTCTTATGTGCAGTGGGCTTATGGATCATGCCACCGGAGCTACAATTGATGTTAATGCAGGGAGTCATATTAGGTAATATTTTGGTTTTTTACATAAAATTAGAATTTATAAAAGTTTTGAAAAGGGTTTTTTAATGTTCAGTTGTTTTAATAGTATAAAACACCCAGAACATTTTTTGATTATGAATACACTGGTCAAGAAAGGGCTTTTTTTTCTGGTACCTTTACTAACAATTCTTTTCGTTTCATGTAAAAGTGATAAGGAAGATTTTATTGAAGTTTCCGAAAATCAAGAACTAAAATCGAACTCTAAAGCCGTAGAACTCATACGCAAAACCACTATGAACGATGGTTCTGGTGATAACATTCTTGATGGTTCTAGTTGTTTTACTGTCGTCCTTCCTGTTACCATTGATCTAAATGGTACAGAAACTAATATTGATACAGAACAAGATTTTCAAATTATAGAACAAATATTCAGTGAATTTGAAGATGATGAGGATATCATTGAATTTATTTTTCCCATAACTATAGTTTTAAGTGATTTTTCTGAAATTTTTATAGAAGATAGTGACCAATGGGAAGAGTTGACTGAAAGTTGTGAAGAGAATGAAGGTGAAGATGAGGATATAGAATGTATAGATTTTGTTTACCCTATTACAGTATCTGTTTTTAATCCAGAAACTGAACTTCTAGAAACTATAATCTTCGCATCCGATAAAGAATTTTTTGACTTCGTTGAAGATTTGGAGGATGATGATATTGTAAATATTAGTTTCCCTATTTTGGTAGTATTTTCAGATAATTCTAACATGATTATAAATGATATAGGTACACTTGAAGATATCATTGAAAATGCTATTGATGATTGTGATGAAAATGATTTTACAATAAAACGTCTTTCAGAAGTTATTACCACTCAAAGTTTTATAATAACACGATATAAGGATAATCAGGATGATGAAACTGAAATTTTTCAGGGGCATATCTTTAATTTTTATACCGATAAAACAGCAACAGTTACTATAGAAGAAGATGATGTAGATGATCCACAAAACACCACTACTATTACAATAAATGGAACATGGTCTGTAGCTACGAGAACAGATGGAGGGTTAGATGTAACATTAGATTTTGGGCTAGAAATACCATTAGACAAACTCAACAATACATGGAATGTAAAGGGGATTAATGATAAAAGTATTATGCTCGGTCATCAAGGTAATAATGAATTATTTTTTGAAATAAATTGAACTGCAAAGAACAATACACACAAATCAACCAACATAGATGTTTAAACAAAAAAAAATCTCAAAAGACAGAATACTTGTAGCTGGGGCTCTAATAATTATCTATTGTCTCTTCTTGGGTTTCTTATTACTAGTGTATACCTAAATTACGGTAAACAAAATCCACGAGAACATAGAGTATATAACAACCTTCAAATTTTTATTTGAAGGTTTTTTTATGCTTTACCGCTAAGGGACAGTCATTTTACTCCTTACAGTCAAAAAACATCTTTATTGAATTCTCATAGAATTTATAGTATCTTTAGACATAGTATTACACAATAAACAAATCATTAACTCAATTTAAACTACTCTTAAAACCATGAAAAAAAACATTTTATTAATGCTTTTGGTATTTTGTACCATGAGCAACACTCTCTTTGCACAAAAGAGTAACAAGGAGCTTGCTAATGAATACCTTGAGATAAAAGGAGAAGCTATTTTTAGTTTCGTTATCCAAAACACATCAGAACTAAGTACCATTACCAAAGAATTATCCATTGTTCATTATGATGAAATAACCAAAACGGTAAAGGTGATGGCTACTAAAAATCAGTTTACCTCTTTTTTACAAAAAAACATTCCTTTTACAATTGCTGAAGAAGATAATATAGTGGGTGATAGAACTATGACTTCTGATATATCTGATAAAGCAGCAGCCACTTTTCCGCTTACAGCATATCCAACCTATGCAGATTATGTAACTATGATGAATGAGTTTGCAACTAATAATCCTTCATTATGTAAAGTAGAAAATATTGGAGCTACCGGAGAAGGAGACAAATCTTTATTATTTGTAAAATTATCCGATAATGTAAATAATAATGAGCAAGAACCAAGGGTAATGTATACTTCGTCAATGCATGGAGACGAGATCGCAGGATATCCAATGATGCTTAATCTAATTGATTATATACTAGGAGCATATAATGATACGAGCCACCCAAAGCATGCAGAAATTAAAAACTTGTTAGACAATAATGAGGTATGGATCAATCCTCTTGCAAACCCAGACGGTACCTTTAGAAATAGTGCTAATAACACTTCTGTTGCTAACGCCACCCGTGGTAATGCAAATAATGTAGATTTAAACAGAAATTACCCAGATCCAGACGATGGGGCAAATCCCGATGGAAATGCACACCAAACAGAAACATTGGCTTTTATGGCTTTTGCAGAATCAAAACATTTTGTGCTCTCGGCAAATTTTCATGGCGGTATTGAGCTGATTAATTACCCATGGGATACCTATGCTGGAGCACATCCTGATCAGGATTACTTTATACATGTTTCTGAAGAATATAGAGATCTTTGTCAGGCCAATAGTCCAAATGGATATTTTGATGCTCTAAATAATGGTATTACTAATGGATATGCATGGTACGAAGTACAAGGAGGAAGACAAGACTACCAGATTTATAACCATAAGGGAAGAGAAGTAACTGTAGAGCTTTCCAATGCAAAAACACCACCTGCTAATCAACTAGTAAACTATTGGAACTATAATCGGGATGCGCTTATTGCTTTTTTAAATCAGGTAAATTACGGAGTTCGAGGAGTAGTAACCGATGCTGTAACTAATCAGCCTATCGAAGCCAAAGTAACTATTATTGGTAAAGAAAGTTACGAATCATGGGTTCCTACAGAGCTGCCAGAAGGAGATTATTATCGACCAGTAAAAGCAGGAACATATAATATTTTGTATGAAGCAGAATGTTATGAAACATTAACGCTAACCGGAGTTTCAATAGCAGATTATGCTACGGTGGTTAAAGATGTGCAATTAACACCAATTGGTGGAGTTGCTCCAACAGGGTTATCAGCTTCAAATATTCAAGCAGTAACTGCTACATTAAATTGGCAAGCTACTGCCGGGGCTACCTACGATGTACGTTACAGAGCAATAGGAAATACAAATTGGACAACACTTTCTTCAAATACCAATACAATCAATATTACTGGTTTAGTTGCTACTACGAGTTATGAAGCACAAGTTAGAGGTAATTGTGCAGGAGGATCAAGTTCACCTTATAGTGCATCAATAAACTTTACAACGACCGAGGTTCCTTTGTGTGCGGGGATTAATAGCTTTCCGTATGCCGAAAGTTTCGAATCTGGTTTGGGAACCTGGACCAATGCTACCGGGGATGATATAAACTGGACACGTGATTCTGGTGGAACACCATCAAATACAACAGGACCTTCAACCGGACAGAGTGGTTCATTTTATTTATTTACAGAAGCATCTACCAGTGCAAATCCACCCGGAAGCCCTAATAAAACTGCACTGCTTAATAGCCCTTGCATTGATTTATCGGCTCTTTCTGGTGTTTCCTTAGAGTTTGGGTATCATATGTATGGCGCCACCATGGGAACCATGGAAGTTTTAATTAGTACTAATGATGGATCAACATATTCTTCTATCTGGTCAGAAAGTGGAGACCTAGGTAATACTTGGAACCAGGCAACGGTAAACCTTTCGAGTTATTCTGGCTCAGTAATAAGATTACAATTTAAAGGTACTACCGGTAGTGGTTGGAGAAGTGATATGGCTATAGACAATATCAAAATTTCACCTTCTGTGGGTGGCGATACAGAAGCACCAACGGCTCCAACTAATCTTGTAACCTCTAATATTACAGGTACAAGTATTACACTATCCTGGGAATCATCTACAGACAATGTTGGTGTTACAGGATATGATGTATACCAAGGGACAACATTAATTGATTCTACAGTCGATGGTTTAATTAGCGTAGTATCAGGCTTAACACCAAGTACATCATATACATTTACTGTAAGAGCAAAAGATGCAGCCGGTAACTTCTCACCAGCAAGTAATTCAACAACAGGGACAACCCTAGAGGGAGATATAACGTACTGTAGTTCTCAAGGGAACAATATTAATTTCGAATATATTGATTTTGTAAGCATAGGGGGATTTAGTAACCCGTCTTCTGCTACGTCTGGATACAGTGATTATACGAACTTAGATAAACCGACAGTAGATTATGGTGCCAATACTATAGTATTAAGTGTAGGTTTTGCAAACTCATCGTATACCGAGTTTTGGGGTGTATGGATTGATTACGATAAAAATGGAACTTTTGAAGCTTCAGAGCAAGTAGTATCTGCCTCAACGTCGAGCAGTGCTAATCAATCTTATAATTTTTCTATCCCAACAACAGCCTTAGAAGGGGAAACAAGAATGAGAGTATCTATGAAATATAATGGTGCACCAGATCCTTGTGAGACATTCACCTATGGTGAAGTTGAAGATTATACAGTGAATATTGGAGGTGTTGTCTTTAAAGAAAACGATCTTACTCAAGCAGAGATATCAGATAAGATGATGGTACACCCAAATCCTGTTGAAAAAGGTTTTCTTTTTGTAAAAGGAATTAACAACAAGAATGCTTCATTTAGAATTGTAAATTATATCGGACAAACAGTTATGAGTGATAGGCTATCAGAAAATAAGGTTGATGTGTCCAATTTACCTAACGGGATGTATCTCATAGAAATTGAGAATAATGAAACTATAGTTTTTAAACGATTTGTAAAAAAATAGATAGATAACCCAATACATTATATAAAAACAAGCCGCAATGAATCATTGCGGCTTGTTTTGTTATGGATCGCTTAGAATCCTAAAGACAGAATTATTTCTCTTTAAAATCAATAATGTCTTTAATATCTACACCCATATAATCGGCAATTTTCTTTAGCCGTTCAAAATCTTTCACCAAAGCTTTTCGCTTCACCACATAATCTCCTGCTTGCGGACTTACGCCTAGAGCCTTGGATATACCATACACTGTTTTTGCTCCTTTACTTCTTTTAAGAAGCCGTTTTAATTTCTTGTTAACCATAATGAAATAAGTAAAAAGGAATCAAATATACAAATAAATTTTTAATAAAAAAATACTTGTATATTAAAAATATGTTTGTATATTCGTGACATACTAATCAAATCATTGAACTATGAAACTTTTATTGGCTATCACTTTATTTTGTATCTCTTTTGGAAATGCAGCACCTACACTTACAGAACCAATATTGAAGAATGAAAAGAATGAGAAAGAGAAGAAAAAAGATAAGGGAGAAAAAACATCACAGAATAAAAACCTACATTCTCTAAAAAAATGGAAAATTACCATTCAGTATACCAATGGGACCATTATATCTAAAACTATTGGTGTCTCAGAAAAATCTGAATTAAGTGCGTTAGAAACCGCTTTTGCTGAAGCAGATAAATATTTGGTAAATAAAAAAAATGTAAAAGAATTTAGTGTATCTCCGGTAACTGCTAATTATGTATTACTTGCTGGAGATTAAGATTTAATCGACACCCTGAACTTACCTATTTTAGCTAAGAAAGACTGACCTATTCAGTCTTTCTTTTTTTATAGCTATACGTAGTGTATTCTGCTTCGATACTAAATAAATCACATGAAATAAGAGGAAAATACCCCAGTATACTGATACTTATATAGGGGTATTTTCCTCTTTCTTTATTAAAGAATAATTCCTAAATTTATACTCCTCAATTGTCATAATTAATTCCCCATTTTAGTGATTTTTTATATGTAGGTATTACTTAAGTTTAATACCTACCTCTACTAATTCTATTTAAATAAATTATGACACCATTCACCACTAGTCACTTTCGTAATATGCTACTATGTATTGGTATGCTATTACTTTTTACTTCTTGTTATTCTGTACGATTAATAAGTACTAATGGGGCTCCTATGCCTGATCAAAATGATCGCGATGACTTTTATCGAGATAAAAAAGTAGTTGTTTTAGATACTGTAATCAAAGCCAACATTGCGATAGATGATATTACTATTCCTGTGAAGAGATTAGGTTGCCAGAGCGGTAAACTATTTTCTGTGGAATATAAAGATACTTTCGGCGGAAATCTTTTATATCTAATCACTTTCGGTAGTAAACGAAAAGTGAAAATCAAATATGTATGCATGAAACCTGAAAATTAATAAACAAATCATGGCAAATACCACTTCTCATCCAAAAACTCATTGGGATACATTACATAAAAATGGCCCTTTTGATTTAAAATTATTACAAATAACACAGTTAGAAGGAAAGGCAAATATGCCTTCGGCTATAGATAGATATAATGATGCGGCATTAGAGATTCAACGCCTTATCAAAGAAGCTTCAGATAATAATGAAGGATTTAGGGCGTACGGTGCACGTTGGTCTATGTCTAGTATTGCACATCAAAAAGACAGAATGCACTTCAATAGTCATATGAATCTTGATCTTCCTGTATTTCCAGAAAACGTCCATCCAGATTCTCCTTTCGAAAAAAGCAATCTGTTTTTTTTTCAATGTGGAAACACAATAAAAGAAATCTCTCAAGCACTTGGAGCTCACGGAAAATCATTAAAAACAACTGGAGCAAGTAATGGTCAAACTATTGCAGGTTGTATTTCTACGGGAGTTCATGGTTCTGCTCTAGATGTAGGATCTGTACAGGATTATGTAGTAGGAATAAATTTAATAACCGGACCTAATCCAGAGGATATTGTATATATAGAACGGCATACAAAGCCTGCACTTGCAAACTCATTTATACAAAAGATCAATGCAAAGGTAATTCGTAATGATGGCTTGTTTAATGCCGCATTGGTAAGCCTTGGTTCTTTTGGATTTATACACGGTGTTGTTTTAGAAGCTGAAGATAGGTTTTTGCTAAAACGCTACGTAAAAAAAATAAATAAGAATACGGCACTCAAACTGGCAAAGACTATGGATTTTGCCTCTTCAGATTTTAGAATTGATGGAGAAGTTGATACGAACGGAAAACCTAAAAGACCATATCACTACAAAGTTTTTATTAACCCTTATACCGATGATAATCAATATGTTGTCGAGGCAATGTATAAAAAACCGTATACCTCTACATATCCTGATCCCTTTAGTACGATAGAGAAATCTGTATATCGGGATTTAATATACTTATTGATAAAAATAAGTGAAAAATTCCCTAAAAGAATACCTTTCTTTATTAAGCAATTACAAAAACAGATATTACCAGAGGTAAATGAAGAATCATTAGGAACGCTTTATGAAACCTTCTGGGATGCGCCTTATCAAGGTCCGGCTTTTGCATGTTCATTCGGCGTAGATACTAAGGATTCTGAAAAAGCACTAAATGCACTAATTGAACTCACAAAAAATGAAGGCCCAATACCGGGAATATATGCGATGCGATTTATAAAAAAATCAGAGGCTACAATGGCTTTTTCTAAGTTTCCTATTACATGTATGATAGAAATTGATGGTGTACTATGGAAAAAAAGCAGAAACCTCATGAGTCTAAAAGAGTTCTCACGTAGGATGATCCAGGTGCTGCAGCAAAATGATATACCATTTACCATTCATTGGGGTAAGAATTCTGATTGGGGTTTCCCGGGCTTAGTAAAGTACATGTATGGAGCTAAAGCATCAGAATGGAAAGAGTATCGAAATAGTTTATTATCTCCAGAAATGGCTGCTTTATTTTCTAATACATTTTTAGAAACTATAGGTTTGTCAGATGTTGTATTGGATACTGAAAATACGGATGAAGAGTTGATCGCCTCTTTATTACAATAGAAGTAAAATCTTGTTTTTGAGATATACTATGATTGTTTTAATTTACTAATGGGTAAAGGTACATAGGTCTTGTCTCCTGGTACTTTTGGAAATTCATGATTTTGCCATCTTTTTTTGGCTGCTTCAATTTTTTCTTTACTCGTAGAGACAAAATTCCAGTATATATGTCTTTCCTCGGTAAAAGGTTGACCGCCAAATAACAAAACATGGGTTTTGGGTTCTAATAAAATGGTACAACTATCTTCAACTTTAGATACTAGCATATTTCCTTGTTCTATTCGATCATTACAGGCTTCTACTGCACCTTTTACGATACAAATTCCGATTTCACCTTTCAATTCTCCTTTTATTTTTAGTTCATACTGCTCTTCAGTCTTTACTTCAACCATAAACAAATCAGAATGAACGGGTAGAGGAGAGGTGTGCCCATATCCAGCACCTGCAATTAGGCGATAATGAGCTCCAGCATCATGCCAACTTGGTAAATCATTAGCACGTATATGATGAAACTCGGGTTCTATATCCTCTAATGACTTAGGCAGGGCTACCCATATCTGATATCCATGAGCCGTAAATTCTTTCCCGTCTTCTCTTAAGTCATAAGGTGTGCGCTCTGTATGTGTTACTCCTTTACCGGCAACCATCCAATTTACAGACCCCGGAGAGATGCGTTGATTTGTACTGATACTATCCTGGTGTACTAATTCTCCCTCGAGCATATAGGTTAATGTAGATAAACCAATATGTGGATGCTGATCAACATCCATATAATGACCTTTTTTAATACGTGTTGGCCCCATATGATCAATAAAAATAAAAGGACCTACCATTCGTTTTTTTCTAAAAGGAATAAGTCTTCCTACTAAAAAGTCACCAATATCCCGGCTTCTTTCTTCAATAATTAATCCCGTATTCGACATGATTTTTCTATGTTTTATGCACTACTAAAGGTATATTATTTTCTGTATATATGAAGTTAAATATATATTAATCCAATAGTAGACTCACACTAAAATCCTCTTTTATAGATAGATGATCTATAAATACAATATTGTTGATCTTGATTACCTTTATACGTTAAAATAATTTATTATCTTTTCATCTGTTTTATACGTTATGGCGTATTTCATTCGTTTACAGACGTAATCAACTAACATAATCAACCTTATACCTACTCATGGAAATTTTTTCTTCGTACAACTTAATTATAGGAGTTTCACTTATTATTATTTTATCATTTATTTTTAACGGTGTTGCAAAAAAAACGAATATTCCTGCGGTACTTATGCTAATTATTTTGGGGGTAATTCTACAATATATCCTCAAAGCTTTTGGAGGAGATACCGATTCTTTTGGCCCTATTTTAGAAGTACTAGGAATTGTTGGGTTAATTATGATTGTACTTGAAGCTGCCCTAGAGTTAAAACTGAAAAGTGATAAGCTTATGCCTATCCTTAAATCTATGGCAATTGCTTTAATTGGATTAGTGGCCTCTACTTTTATCGCAGCAGTAATTCTAAAAGCGTTAGTAGAAGGAATGACAATGCAGTCGGCTTGGTTATATGCGACACCATTGTCTATCTTATCTAGTGCCATTATTATCCCTAGTGTAAGTGGATTATCTGAAGCAAAGAAAGAATTTCATATTTATGAAAGTACATTTTCGGATATTTTGGGGATTATGCTGTTCTATTTCTTAACAGGAAGGTTAAATCCAGCAGAAGATTCTGGAGTAGGTGGCTTTTTTCTGAATCTTATTCTTACGATCGTGATTTCGTTGGTTGCCAGTTATGCCATTATTATTATTTTTCAGAAGATAAAAAGCCAGGTAAAATTATTCTTACTGATAGCTGTACTATTACTGTTATATGGTTTAGGAAAAAAGATGCATTTATCTTCTTTGATCATTATCCTAATCTTTGGGTTGGTAATCGCTAATATGAAATTGTTTTTTCAAGGAAGATTGCGTGAATACTTAGATTTTGAAAAAGCAAAATCTATCTATCATGAATTGCATGTGATTACAGCAGAAACTGCCTTTGTAGTACGTACCTTATTTTTTGTGATTTTTGGGATTACTATTGTGCTTTCTTCGTTGCTAAGCCTAAAAGTTACATTGATTAGTATTTTGATATTAATTTCTATCTATGCGATACGATATGGTTTGCTACGTCTTTTTATGGGAAAAGATATTTCGCCACAAGTATTTATAGCACCTAGGGGGTTAATTACCGTACTTTTGTTTTATGCAATCCCTGCAGAGGCAATGATAGAAGGTTTTGAGCCAGGGATATTACTGTTCGTAATTATAGGTACCAGTCTAATAATGACATGGGGAATGATTAGAGACAAAAAACTAAATCCTCCAGAGTTGGATGTTGCTACCCCTGAAGATAGTGTTGAAGAAACTGAATATTTTATTAATAATACAACAGATCTAAGTGATATTGATGATTCGATCACGCCCGATGCTCATGAAGCCGAATAATGAAATGAGCCATTGCACTACCTTGTTGATTGATCGTCTTGCTTACTTATGTCGAAAAGAATAATATTGGTGAATTCCATCTGACATCTAGAAAAATATAATAAACAGATGAAACGTTTACATCGATTAACCGCAATATTAGTTAAACTACAATCCAAAAAAGTAGTACAAGCAGCAGAACTTGCCGATAAGTTCGAAGTTAGTTTGCGTACAATATATAGGGATATGCAAGCACTTACTGATGCAGGAGTGCCCATTGGTGCCGAAGCGGGTACAGGGTACTTTTTAGTAGATGGTTATTCTTTACCTCCGGTTATGTTTACCGAAAAAGAAGCTAACGCTCTGCTAACAGCTTCAAAAATCATAGAAACCAACAATGATCAATCCTTAATCAATGAATATCAAGGAGCTGTCGACAAGGTGATCGCAGTTCTTAAAAGTACGCAAAAAGAAAAACTGGAATTATTAGAACAGCGTGTCTTTTCGTATACAAAAAACGAAATTCTCCCCAGTAACTCATTATTGATAATTCAACAGGCGATTACTGATTATAGAGTGTTAGAAATTAAATATACGGCAGCAAATAAAGAATTTACAAAACGACAAGTAGAACCTCTAGGTGTTTATTTTACCAATAATATATGGGTAATGATAGCGTATTGTCGATTACGCAAAGACTATCGCCAATTTAGAACCGATAGAATTCTCAACCTTATTGAAACTCAAGAGTTTTTCCCACCACAGCAATTTACACTCGAAGACTATTATAAAAGATATTACGAAACCAATAGTTAAAAAAAAATACTACTGACATAAGGTTGTCATAGACCGGTTTTAGTTTTGATTAAAATTAATATTCAAGTACAAATTAATTCTAATCATCATGGTAAACTTACTGTTTAATTGTACCACAAAACCAGATCTAAATCTTTCGCCTATGAGAACTAAACAAAGTGTAATAGAAGTTGTATTATTTGAAACCCAACATGGCTTTTCTAAAGAAGAAGTAAAAATTGCCTTGGCTTCTCTAAACGATATCATGAAATTATATTACGGATTTATAGAGAGAACTACAGCAAGTAATGGAGAAGGTAAATACATTGATATTGTGTATTGGACTGATATGAAATCGGCTAAAGATGCGGCCGCTGATGTTTTAAAAAATCAAAAAGCAGCCGCAGTATTTAATATTATTAAGCCAGAATCAATACAAATGTATCATTTTGACGCATTTAACCGGTTTGAAGAATAGTGAACAAAAACAAAAGAATGGGTGCTATCATTTTTGTACATTGATAGCACCATTGTTTATCATCTTTTTTATGATCCCAGAACACATATTAAATAGGAAAGGAGCTCGAAGCTTGAAAGATCTCGATCAAGAGGTAATTAACTACTTAAATCAAGGACTAATTGAGACAGCAAACCTTATGGAATGGTTAGCTGTTGATCAACTAAAACTTTTGCGAACTATTCTAGAGGATTTAGGAAAAGTAGATTGGTATGACAGTTTTTATGAAGCAGTTTCTGCACAGAAAAAACCTTCAGCAAACTCTAATACTAAGGTTATAAGTATCGAGTTTATGCAATTAACCGATGATGATGGTGTGCTAAATTATCTTGCAAATCATACTTCTGATGTACCGAGATGTTGGGCTGCCTATTGGGCAGGACTTCGTGAAACTGAAATCACAAAAAAGCTCGAATCAATTAAACCCTATAGTGCGGATACACATTTTGGAGTTCGAGAAGTTGCCATATTTACAACCAAAGAAGCAATTATTACAGATCTGGATAAAGCAATATCTATCTTATCCAAATGGACATTAGATGAAGATGAAAATATTCGTCGATATGCAGCAGAAGCAACGAGGCCAATAGGGGTGTGGACAAAAAAGATTGATGAGCTTAAAGAAAATCCTGAAAAAGGAATTACTATCTTAGAACCACTAAAATCCGATTCTTCCAAATACGTTAGAGATGCTGTGGGTAATTGGTTAAATGATGCAAGTAAAACTCAACCTCATTGGGTTCAAATGATTTGTAGTCAATGGAAAAAAGAATCTACAACTAAAGAAACCCAATATATCCTTAAAAAAGCGCTTAGATCGATTAATAAATAGATACAAAATGTATAAGATTTTGTTGTTTCCTCAATGTTTTTTTGGTTGGATGAATCCATTAAAAAGTTTCGAAAACGTTATTGTTTATAAATTCTCACAATTCTTTCTAAAATCTTACAATATAGCCCGTTGACTTTCATAAATAAATAATAAATTAGGAAATCCTTTGACAAAAAGGCAAAGAGATATGACCTTAATTTATAATTTTTCATGCTGAATCAGGAACGTGTAATTATTGAAAATGTAACTCCGGAACTTAATAATGGAGTATTTTTTATCAAAAGAGTTGTCAACGAAAAAATATGCATAACAGCTGATATTTTTGGTGATGGACATGATATTGTGCAAGCCAGTATACAATTCAAGCATGAAAATGATAAGGATTGGACAGAAACACGAATGAATCACATCGATAATGACTCATGGCAAGGCGAATTTATAGTTAAGAAACAAGGGTATTATACCTATAAATTGTTAGGATGGATTGATTATGCCCTAAATTGGCAGCATGGTATTATTCGAAAAATTGATGATAACCAGCATGTTACTTCAGAACTATTAGAAGGCGTAGAGTACCTTGATAAAATTAAGAGTGTTGTAACTTCTGAAGAGAAAGCATACATAGAGAATCTCCTAGAGCTTTTTAAAGAAAAAAAACAGTATGACGCAGCAATAATTGCAGCCAAAAGTGATAAGCTTCATGATTTGTTTTTTAAATATCCATCTAAAGGACTTATGGCTACGTATCAGGAGTTAAAAGTTTATGTAGATAGAGAAAAAGCAAGGTTTAGCACTTGGTATGAATTTTTTCCACGCAGTGCTTCAGAAACTGAAGGAAAACACGGCACTTTTAAAGATTGTGAACGGTTATTACCCAGGATTGCAGAAATGGGTTTTGATATCTTATATTTTCCTCCCATTCATCCAATAGGTAAAATAAATAGAAAAGGTAAAAACAATACAACTACAGCTCTTCATGATGATGTTGGTTCTCCTTGGGGTATTGGTTCCAAAGATGGAGGGCATACCAGTGTTCATAAAGAACTGGGAACATTAGAAGAATTCAAAAACCTGGTCGGTAAGGCTAAGAAATTAGGAATAGAGGTAGCTATGGATTATGCTTTACAGGCAGCTCCCGACCATCCTTGGGTTAAAGACCATCCAGAATTTTTTAAGTGGAGACCCGACGGAACAGTGCAATATGCAGAAAACCCTCCTAAAAAATATCAGGATATTCAACCTATATATTTTGATACCACAGCGTGGAAAGAAATGTGGGAAGAATTACTTGATGCAGCCATGTTTTGGGTAGAAGAATGTGGTATACGAGTATTTAGAGTAGATAACCCACATACTAAACCTTTTCATTTTTGGGGTTGGTTGATAGGAGAGATAAAAAACAGATATCCCGATGTATTGTTTTTGTCTGAAGCTTTTACCAAGCCAAAAGTGATGCAACAGTTAGCTAAACAAGGGTTTACTCAATCTTATACGTATTTTACTTGGCGAAATAACAAACATGAACTTATTGAATATATTAAGGAATTAACCACTACAGATCAGAAGGATTATTTCCGCCCTAATTTTTGGCCAAACACTCCAGATATAAACCCTTATCATTTACAAGGAGCCAATGAGGCTATGCATATTATTCGATATTCGTTATCGTCTTTATTGAGTTCTAATACAGGTATTTACGGGCCTGTATTTGAGCAAATGGTTTCAGATGCTATTCCTGGTAAAGAAGAATATCTTGATAGCGAAAAATACCAATTACGTACTTGGGATTGGAATATTAAAAACAAACTTACCACTTTAATTACAAGCATTAATCACATTAGGAAAGAGAATACTGCTCTTCAACAAACAAACAATATCAAATTTTGTCATATTGAGAATGATCAATTACTTGCGTTTTATAAGTATGATGATCATAAGACTAATGAATTACTTATCATTATTAGTCTCGATCCTTATTATTCTCAACAAGGACAACTACAACTCCCCCTACACGAACTTGGTATCCACGCCGGATACAACATTGAAGTACATGATTTAATTACCAAAAGTAGTTACCATTGGAATAATGAATGGAACTATGTAGAACTACATCCTGCTTTACCTATGCACATTTTTAAAATTAAAAAATGATGTAGTATGACAACAGAAACCAAACACAAAAAGGATCTAAACGATGAATATATCTATAAATCCGAATGGTCAGAATTGTTCAAGAATCCTCAGTTTATAGAAGAGTTATGTGAGGATATTTTAGAACCATATATTATCACCAAACGCTGGTATGGAGGTAAGGCGAGTGCTCTAAAGTATATCGAACTGTTGGATTATTTTAAGATCAAAGACGATAATGATCTGTTTTATGGCTTGGTATTAGAAGTAAACTTTAGAGAGGCTTTCGTACAAAATTATTTTATTCCGATTGCATTGGTAACAGATCAAGAGTTTTCCCAAGATGATATCATTGCCAAGATACGCCTGAATGAAAAAGAAGGTGCTTTAGTTGATGCAACGCATCTCGAATCGTTTAGGAAACAGATATTTGAAAAAATATTAGAAGGAGCTAAAACAAAGTATAAAGGGCTAGAGTTTAGACGAGGTCGGGGATGCAAAGACAAAGAATATATTTCTTCTCGATTTCTTGGAGCAGAACAAAGCAATACTTCAATTATTTTTAATGATAACTATATTTTAAAAATCTTCAGAAGGATTTTTACAGATCAAAATCCAGATTATGAAATTAATAAATACCTCACAGATAAAGGTGTTTTTAAGAATACCCCTAAATATAGCGGTAGTATTACCTTGCGATTTTCAGATAAAAATGTGATCACACTGGCTTTGATGCAGCAATTGGTTCCTAATGAAGGAGATGCTTGGGAATATTTTTTGAAACAGCTTAAAAACATCTTTAAAAAGCTCAGCGAAATACATCCTGATGTCAGTCAGCTTGAACCTATTGGTATCTTCGATAAGATCGATCCAAGTATTATTCCCGAGGAGATTATGAAATATTGTCCGATGCGTTTTTTTGAGGATATTGATCAATTAGCTTTTCGCACAGCGCAGATGCATGTTGCTTTGGGATTAGAACGTATCAACACACAATTTACTCCTCAAATCTATAGTAATGACTATTCTGTATGGTTAAAAAACAGACTTATTTATCAGTTCGAAAATAGAGTAAACCTAGTCGAAAACAGCCTGCATAAGCTTGATGGATATCGATTAGAATTGGCGCATGAGTTTTTGGATCGCAAGAAAGAGATTCGTAAGCGACTTTTGGATTTTGACGAGTCTAAGTTAAAAGGAGAACGTATAAGAATTCATGGGGATTATCATCTGGGACAGGTTCTTGTAACTGATCGTGATTTTTATATCATTGATTTTGAAGGAGAACCAGAAAGTACTATTAGGGATAGGAAAGTAAAGCAACCCCCACTAAAGGATGTTGCCGGAATCTTCAGATCTTTCAATTATGCTGTATACTCTACCATTTTTAATAGTACCGAAGATTTTCATTATAGTAAAGAAGATCTATTTCGTTTTGCAGAAGTATTATACAGTTATATGGCGGCCGTTTTCCTGAGGCGCTATGTTAAATATGTTCAGGCACATAACCTTAGCATTGGATATAAAAAAGAGATAAAATTTGTGCTAAACTATTGTTTGTTAGAAAAAGCAGTATATGAACTGGGATATGAATTAAATAGCAGACCGCGATGGGCTGTTATTCCGCTAAAGGGGATTTCAAAAATTATAAATAGTTAAAGTTAGAATATGAGTGAAGTAATTGTATATAGCCGATTTACAGAATTTGATATCAATCTTTTTAAAAGCGGTAGACATTATCGTTTATATGAAAAATTTGGCTCTCATATTACAACAGTTGACGGAGTAGAGGGTACTTATTTTGCAGTTTGGGCACCATCGGCCAAATCAGTTTGTGTTATCGGAGACTTTAACCATTGGACAGAAGGTGAGCACCAATTAAATGTTCGTTGGGATGAATCCGGTATTTGGGAAGGTTTTATACCAGGTGCAGGAAAGGGAAGTGTTTATAAATATAAAATCCATTCGTATCATAATGATATAAAAACAGAAAAGGCAGATCCCTATGCAAGACGATCTGAACATCCGCCAAAAACAGCATCGGTTGTTTGGGAAGATGCTTATGAATGGAATGATGCTTCCTGGATGAAAAAGCGGAAAGGACATAATGCTATTGATGCCCCGTTTTCTGTTTACGAAGTACATTTGGGTTCTTGGAAAAAAAGAATAGAGGAAGACCGTTCTTTGTCGTATACAGAACTTGCAGATGAGTTAGTTTCTTATGTATATGAAATGCAATTTACTCATGTAGAACTTATGCCAATTATGGAGTATCCGTATGATCCTTCTTGGGGATATCAACTTACCGGGTATTTTGCTCCTACCTCTAGGTTTGGTTATCCAGAAGAATTCAAGGTATTGGTAGATAAGCTCCATCAAAATAATATTGGGATAATCCTTGATTGGGTACCTTCACATTTTCCTGAAGATGCACATGGTTTAGGTTTTTTTGACGGAACATGCCTATATGAACACCCGGATAAAAGAAAAGGATACCACCCAGACTGGAAAAGTCTTATTTTTAATTATGGAAGAAACGAAGTAAAAAGCTTTCTTATTAGTAATGCTATATTTTGGTTGGATCAATATCATGCAGATGGATTACGGGTAGATGCTGTCGCATCAATGCTTTTTCTGGATTATTCTCGAGAAGAAGGAGAGTGGGAACCCAATATGTTTGGTGGTAGAGAAAATCTGGATGCGATAGCATTTATGAAAGAATTAAATGAAGAAGTATATGCAAGCTTTCCTGATGTGCAAACCATTGCTGAAGAATCAACCTCGTTTCCTATGGTTTCAAAACCTACCTATCTTGGGGGACTTGGTTTTGGTATGAAATGGATGATGGGATGGATGCACGATACATTGCATTACTTTGCCAAAGAACCTATTTATCGTAAACACCATCAGAATGATCTTACCTTCAGTATGACCTATGCGTTTACCGAAAATTTTATGCTACCACTATCGCATGACGAGGTTGTATATGGCAAGAAAAGTATTATAGGGAGAATGCCTGGTGATGAATGGCAGCAATTTGCTAACCTTAGATTACTGTATGCCTATATGTTTACACATCCGGGAACAAATTTATTGTTTATGGGAGCAGAATTTGGACAGCGTGAAGAATGGAATTTTCAACAAAGTCTGGATTGGCATTTGCTACAGTACGACTATCACAAGGGTATAAAAGCGGTAATAACCGATCTCAATACAATGTATAAAACATATCCTGCACTATATGAGCAACAGTTTAGTGCTTCAGGCTTTGAATGGATAAACTATGATGACTCTGAAAATTCTGTGATAACCTATATCAGAAAAGGGTATAAAGAAGATGATGTACTAATTATTGTTTGCAATTTTACTCCCATACCCAGAACAGAGTATCGTATTGGTTTACCCAAAGAAGGAACGCTAATAGAAATATTTAATAGTGATGCTATACAATATGGCGGTAGCGGAGTTGATAATACTATAGAAATTCAAATAGATAATCTAGAATGGAACCATCGTTCTAAATCGGCAGAAATTACTATTCCACCATTAGGGGTTGCGGTGTTCAAGATTAAAAAATAGTCTTCCGATAAAATGGGGTAATCTAAAGACTTATTCAAATTAAAGTATTGATAATTAAACATTTGTTAATTCCTTATCAATTCAAACGTTTTCGTTGATTTTTCTTAATAAATAGTCATAAAAATGATTTTTAAATTGGTTAAGATATTGTTCTTTTACGATACCCAAATCCAATAGAAAAAGAAACATATATGATCACCAACACAGAATTAGAACAGAAAGGGAATTTGTTTCCAGGAAGGATTAATTCCTTTTCGCAACATGTAGATAAAATAAATTTCACTACAGAAAATGGTGTCATCCTGCAAGTTACTGTTTTACGAGGTAGTGTACTTCGTTTTCGATATGCAACCGATAATAATTTTGAGAATGACTTTTCTTATGCTATTAGTGAAGATGGAGCGAGAGGATATAGTAAATTAGAAGTTGAAGAGCATACATCGCATTATAAAATACTTACTTCTCGAGTTGAAGTGGTCATCAATAAAACAGACCTTAAAACGTCTATTTTTGATTTACACGGTAATGTTATATGTAAAGATGATTGGGGTTTTCACTGGGAACAGAGTTATGAATATGGTGGTAACATAGTAAAAATGAGTAAATCGGCTCCGCAGGGAGAATGTTACTATGGTCTTGGTGATAAACCAATGCACCTTAATCTAAAAGGGAAACGCATAGAAAATTGGGCAACAGATCAATATGCATTCGGCAAGGATCAAGATCCTTTGTATAAAAGTGTTCCTTTTTATATAGGAATGTATGAAGAGAGAGCCTATGGAATCTTTTTTGATAATACATTTAGGACATATTTTGATTTTTGTCACGAAAGACGTAACGTAACCAGTTTTTGGGCACAGGGTGGAGAAATGAATTATTATTTCTTCTATGGTCCAGATATGCAAGATGTTGTTACACGCTATACAGATTTAACAGGAAAGCCTGAATTACCCCCACTATGGGCATTGGGATATCATCAATGTAAGTGGAGTTATTATCCAGAGAATAAGGTAAAAGAAGTTACCCATAAATTTCGAGAACTTCGAATTCCTTGTGATGCCATTTATCTGGATATTGATTATATGGAAGGTTTTAGATGTTTTACATGGAATAGAGAATACTTTCCAGATCCCAAGCGAATGGTAACCGAATTGGCCGAAGATGGGTTTAAAACAGTGGTGATTATAGATCCAGGAATTAAGATTGATGATCAATATTGGGTATATAAAGAGGCTATGGATAAGGATTACTTCTGTAAACGTGCAGATGGCCCATATATGAGAGGTAAGGTCTGGCCGGGAGAATGCTTTTTCCCGGATTTTACAAATCCCGAAGTACGAGAGTGGTGGTCAGGATTATTCAAAGAAATTATTGATGAAATTGGTGTAAAGGGAGTATGGAATGATATGAATGAACCCGCCGTTATGGAAGTACCGGGTAAAACATTTCCTGATGATGTACGTCATAATTATGATGGTAACCCTTGTAGCCATAGAAAAGCTCATAATATCTATGGTACACAAATGGCCAGAGCCACATACGAAGGGGTAAAACGATTTGCATATCCAAAGCGCCCCTTTATTATTACAAGATCAGCATATTCTGGAGCACAGCGATATACATCTTCTTGGACAGGTGATAATGTAGCTACGTGGGAGCATCTGTGGATCGCCAATATTCAGGCGCAGCGTATGAGCATGAGCGGTATGTCTTTTACCGGTAGTGATATTGGAGGTTTTGCAGAGCATCCAACAGGAGAATTATATGCCAGATGGATACAACTAGGAGTATTTCACCCTTTTTGTCGTACGCACTCTTCTGGGGATCACGGTAACCAGGAACCATGGACCTTTGGTGAAGAAGTTGTGGATGTAACACGAAAATTTGTCGAATTACGATATCAATTATTACCCTATTTATATACTATGTTTTGGGAGTATGCCGAAGAGGGGATCCCTATGCTAAAACCATTAGTATTATTTGACCAAACCGATCCACAAACACATTATAGAACCGATGAATTCGTGTTTGGAAATCAAATTCTCGTTTGCCCCGTACAAGAACCAAATGCAAAAGGAAGAAGAATGTTTATTCCTAGAGGGAGCTGGTATAATTACTGGACGCGCGAATATGTAAAAGGAGGAATGGAGCAATGGGTTGATGCAGATTTGGATATTATTCCCTTGTTCATAAAAGAAGGAGCTATTATTCCGAAATACCCTATACAGCAATATGTGGGTGAGAAAAAAATTGAAGTATTACATTTAGAAGCCTACTATAAACTTGGCAATAAGGAAGTATCTAAAGTATATGAAGATGCACAAGATGGCTATGACTATGCTAAAGGTAGATTTAGTTTACGAAGTTTTTCTTTTACAGGAAAAGAAAATGAAGTAATCATTCAGCAGCATAAAAATGGAAGCTATATCACAGAATATGAAACCATGAGAATAGAGTTAATAGGACTGCCTTTTAAAATCAAAGAAATAGAAATAGATAATGTAGTCGTTTCGTTTGAAGATGTAAATTTTGATGAAAAAAATAATACGTTAGTAGTGCCTAAAGATTTTACAGAACTGCATATCGTAGATTAAATTATTTAGTTGCTTCCAGTAGAGTAGTGTCTTTAAATGTTCTCGAGTTTATTAATTCTTTGAATTTTTTAAACTCCCATTTTTTGATATTGCCTCGTTCGTCCCCTGATATTATAAATTGACCATCTTTAGAGAAGGTAGCAGCGTTAATTGTATAATCATGATGTATCATACTCGGTATTTGAATATATTTACCCTGATCTTCTTCTTGTTGATATATTTGAATGGTATTATCAACCCCAGCCGTCAATAATAGATCATTTTGTAGATCAATAGTTGTAATCTCCCCGGTAATAGGAGGATAAACCTGTATTATTTCATAATTAGACTTCGATTTATTATTGATTAAAAGCAAATCGTTAGAAATTCTAGATAGCTTATAAACATTATCAGAAGAATCAAAATATTTTATCGTGCTCTGTTGTTCTTGAGTAATATTATTATTAACTGATAAGAAAGCTGTTTTAGAAACTTTGCCATCAATTGCTTCGGGACTATCACTTTTAAGGCGATAAACAACTTTAATTTTATCTTGATTCTGATATAGAATCTCAATAATTTCACCGTCAACAGAATCAGAAAAGATTTCAATAGGAGATATATTCCATATTTTAACAGTTTGATCTTCACTACTAGTTACTACATAATTTTCATCTATAAAAGAAACATTTTTTAGAGGTTTAACATGACCCATAAATTGTTTTAGTAACATATTATTTTTACTTAATAAGTTGGCGCCATTGTCCTGACTGCTAATTAAAATTTGCCCTTCGCCATTTAGATCAATTGTATTTATTTGTTTATCATGTACAAAATGATCCTTTATTTTTTTATTATATAAATCAAAAACTTTTATTCTTCCTTGTAGTCCTAAAAATAAGTTTTTTCCATTTTTAATCTGAAATGCATGGATACTATCCTCTTCTGCGAGTCCATTACTCAAAAAGGTAGAATCAATTTCGGTATTATTGGTGTAGAACTTATTTTTTCCATGAAGTACTAAGTATTTATTTTTGTCTTTGAAAGTCTTTATTTTTCGAATTCGATCGCTCAAAGTAACAATCGGATCAATTGTATAGGTATTCATAGAGATTGAATCTAGAACTACCTTATGTATAACCCTATCAATCCCAACAAGAAAAGAGTACTTTTCTTGATGTTCAATATACACAGAGGGAGAGCCACTTTTTTGATTGTTTCCATTAGTTAATGAAGCTCCAATTATAGAAACTATTTTATCTCCGTTTGTATGGTCTATAATTTTTAATTGTACAGTATTCTCATTTTTTTGTGCTATTAGTGTCATTAGCTCATTTTTACTTTCAAAAGGTTCATAAGCTAAAACGTTGGTTTCGAAAAGTATTAAATCACTGGGAGCATTTTTTTCTTTATATAAAACAGACTTTACAATTAGACTATTCGATTCTTTCAATACAAATACGTACAATAAGGAATCATCAGAGGGCGATACACGAGTTTTGGTAGCCTTTATTCTTTCAGGTTCAGACTGAAAATTTAAACCATCACGGATATCCAGGCTATCTTGAAAACCTAAACTATTATGATAAAGTGGAGTTCTGTAGTATTCTTTATAAAATTCATTTTTAAAATCTTTTACAAAATCGAATATTGAATCTTGACCCGATAGTATGGGCATGAAATACAGTTGCTTTTTACTTTCCTCTTCAATAAGATCTTCAGAGTCTAAAATGTAATTTAATGATTTTGTTTTATCTACATTATAATCCCTTAAGGCAAGCCCCATTTTTTCATGGATTTTAACAGATAACTCATTTATTTTAAGTTCTTTAGATAAGTTGTAGCTAGAGTAGATTAGAGCTATCAAAATAAATAATAGACATGTTATGATGGTCGGGTAATACACGAATTTCTTTAATCTTTTTTCTAGCTTTTTTTTCTCTAATTCTTCTTTTTGGCTTTCTTCAATACTTTCCTTTAAAAATTGGTTTTTTCGCTCTAAACGCCCAGTATTATCATCATTCATGATATAGCTCATGCATTGATTCATGCGCTCTATTTGCTGAGCAGATAATAAATCGCCTGTATTTTTGGTGTCTTCATAAATATCAAAAGATGAAATAAAATCTTTTTTGATTAAGGATCTAAAATCATCTTCGGTGCGTATGTTACTAATAACCTTGGCAATAATATCATGACTTAGTTCTGCATAATCTGTACTCACATTAAGAATTCCTTTTTCTTTTAATTCATTAATGATTTCAGAAACGGTGTCATTATAGTCAAGATTATTATCATGCCATATATCTTCTTGAATTTTATGAAGTGTTTTTTTATTATTTATAATATAGTAACCTTCTTTTACAGTTTGTATAGGCACCCTTTTTTTAAGATCGTCTTTAGTTCTAAAGTGACGTAAGAATTTAATAACACTATCTTTATGCTGTACCTTATTATTTAACTTGTTATCCGTATTCCGAATGATTTTGTTATTAATTTCTCGTATGTAATTCTCTAATACATTTTTTATAGATCCGAACTCTTTGATTTCATCTTCTTTAAATTCTAAAGGCAATAAAGCATCATTTTCATCTCTAGAAGAATCACTTCCATAGGTTCTATAGTAATCTATTTTATATAACCGATCCAGGTATACTTGCAAGAATGGTAGGTGATAGCTTGTTGATCCATTGTCTTTGATTTTAATTTGGTCCAGAATTAGCTCAATTCTATTTTTTTTCTCTATATCAGGCAATTCCTCATTTGTATTTCCTCTAAACTGGTTAATATTAAATTTCTGAAAAGATTTTTCTATAATGTTTTTTATACTTTCTTTATCCGGATGAGCAAGACGTATTTTTTTGTAAAAAATATGAGGTATGTACGACTGTAATTGATCTAGATAACCAAAATACTCTTCTCTTAAGGAGATTATAATATTGAAGGGGATTTTGTAATCGAATATTAACTTTAAGAAAAATCCAAACCTATTGATTTCTTCTTTAGTACCATGAACAAAGAGTTCTTCGAACTGATCAAAAATAACCAATGGCGCAAATAATGTAGTTGAACTTTTGGTTCTAACATTGGTTAGGTAGTTATTTAATTGATTAGAGATCGTACTTACCTGCTTGTTTTTCTCTCTTAATTTCTCGAGGAGCTCTTTTCTTTCTACAATAAATTTTTGTAATCGTTCTTTATATTTTGAAATTACATATTGATCATCCTCGGCATCATTAATAGATTTATCTGTAGTTGATTGTTCTGAAGGAGTAAGTACCACCCTTTTTTTATTTCTTTTACGTTCTATTATTTCTTCTTCTACATTAAGCATCAGTCCTTCAATATGCTCAATAAAGCCTAAAATTCTATTTAGATCAGAATGAGAAGAAAAAAAATCATCTAATAGCTTTGATGGGGTGTCACTTGTCCAATTCTCTTCGTCAGAGGAATATATAAAAAGTTTTTTCTTGATAGCTTCTATAATATCATCATCCCTACGAATACTAATCACCTTTTTATCTTCTCTTATTTTATTAAGTAAACCACAATAAATAAGACTTGTTTTACCTGAACCCGATGGGCCATGTAAAATCATGATCGAAGAATCGTTGTAGAGATCAAAAAGATCCAAGCTTTCTTGATCTCTACCAAAATAAGTGTGATAATCCTTTTTTTGATACGAGTCAAGAAACTTAAACGGCGATATTATTTTTGAGTGCGGCATGATTATGAATAGGAGATTAAATTCTTTATATATTCGAAATGATCTCTTATTTTTTTCTTTTCTTCAATTTCTATGATATCTTTTTTACCGTCTTTATACAAGGCTAAAATCATATCTTCATCTAATGGAACCTCTATTTCTTCACCTAACTTTCTCTTTTTTGAATTGTTATCTCTATCGACTTTGGCATTGATAACCTCTTTATAGATCAACTTTTCTGTTGCTTCAGAATATCGATCTAAATAGTATAGTTTGATTTTGTCCTTTGCAACTGATGTAGAATTAACATCAAGGTAAAAAGGAGAAAGGTTTAATTGTCTTTTTGGTTTTTCATTGTTATTCTGTGTTGTGCATATATACACCGAATGTATATCTATATCTAGTGAGGCTTCATTATCGTTCATTTCAAAAATTTCACTTTTTTTATCGTCCAATGATGTAGGTCTTTTATTTACAGGATAATAGGATTTGTTAATGACATAAGAGCGCTGGTTGTCGTATCTAAATTGATTATAGAAAACATCATAGATAGACTCAATTCCTAAGGATCTCAAAAATTTAAAATTTTTCAAGAATTTTTCTAAGTAAAGCTCTGTTTTGATATAATCATGTTTACTATTTTTATTATGCTCAAGGTGTGCCGAAAAGAAATCCGACACATCTTTAAATAGCTTTCTGTTTTGTATAACACAGTCTTTTAATTCACTCCAAAGTGGGTTTTTACTTAAGTATTTATCAGGGATATTATTATAAATAAAGGCCAGGTCTTCTGAAATTTTATCTTGCACATGGGATTCCCAACCGATTTCGAGATTCTCTCTGAGAATTTCTTTTAGTTGCTCACTTAA
Organism: uncultured Aquimarina sp.; assembly: GCA_947503835.1. Classification (GTDB taxonomy): domain Bacteria; phylum Bacteroidota; class Bacteroidia; order Flavobacteriales; family Flavobacteriaceae; genus Aquimarina. The sequence continues at coordinate 44,560 of CANNFM010000002.1, read as the reverse complement.
TTTCGCTTTAAACTCAGGTTGATCTTTTGAAATCGACCATATAATTGAATAGGCAGAGAATTTCAGGAAATTTAAAAACTCTTTAAACATACTACGAATCACCCAATATCGTTCTTTACTTAATTCTTGATAAATGCTATTGTTTATATCATTAAAATCCGAAAGTATTTCTAAGTGAATACATAAAAAGTAAGGATAGTATTTGTATAATTCCTCTTTTAGGTTTTCTTCTTGTCTAATCCCATCAATAAGTGTTTTAAAGTGATTTTTTACAGGAAAATTATCCGGATCAGGATAATAGATCGTTCGTAATTCAAAATCATCTGCTTCTGTGTTAATTTTGAAACTGTAGTTATTCACTTTTTTGTCGATATCATCTGCAGCCATAGGGCCTCTTTCGGCACTGTTCGAATCTTCATAATGTCCTTGTAGAAAACCTTTTGCCTGATTGAATATATCTTCGATTTTTTCACTGGCATTGATGTTGTCTTTCTGGTTAAGTAATAACTCATAAAATCTAGTAGATAGCGTTTTTGCAAAATGGTCATAAACCGGAGTTCTGGTGCCAATTACTATAGGTACATTATGCAAAGCATCTACAATTTTTTGACTAGAACATCCATTGATAAAAACCATTTTTAACTTTGGCGCATTATTCAGAATTTCAATTAACCCTTTATCATTAAATATCTCATCACTTAATTTAATGGCTTCATCATCATTATTATGATGCCCGCTAAAGTGAAAAATTGTCATATCATTAGTAAGCAGCTGTAGTTTACTAATAAATCCGTCTATCCCTTCATTGGGGATTATTTCTTTGCTAAACGTTTCTTTATGTTTTAATAAAAGAACATCTATTGCTTTACGCTCATCATCTAAATATGTAAGCGGAGCTCCTGCATCATTTTCAAATATTCCAACAAAATATTCCTTCATCTTTATTCTATTTAGGTTTTAAAAGTCAATTAGTAGTGGATTGGCCTGATTATCATCAAGCAGTAATTTTGGTATTTCGATCTGCTCTGCAGTTGATACTCCTGCGGTACCTTTAACAGATCTGATATTGTCTAGCCACTGTCCTCTAGAAAATTTACCGGTTAGGGGATCAATATTAATCTCAACACAAGTAAAAGCATAGGTTAGGGGAGTTTCGCCTTTAAATTTCACTTCATTTTCTGATACTTTTTCGATAGTTAAACCGGTATCAACATTTCCTAAATATTCCTGTATCAAAGGGATATTTATTTCAGCATTCGTAGTATTATCTTTGAATGTAGAGAGAGAGAAATCAGTACTGGTTAGAACATCAGTAATTAATGCAAGTTGTACATCTTTATTATCTGTAATATCCTGTATAAAAATATTATCCTGATCTCCTTTGATGTCATGACTTACTAAGATGTGCCCCAGTTCTAAGGTGTCTATATATTTCCGTACTACATTTCCGAAGGAAAAAGCCATTTTACTAGAGCCTTTTACTGAAGCCCCGATAACGGCAGGATCTAAACCAAATGCCTTGATGAAATTACCAAGGATGTCAAATCCGATCTTAAAATCAATTTTTTTCGTTTTCACATCAGACACTTGTGCTACAGGTGCTGTATTGATTGTTATACTGTGTTTAAATCCATCTTTAACTAAAAACTTAAATTCTCCCAAGTACTTTTGTTTGTGATTTCGTATCTCTAACATGCACATAGGTTGTATTCTAGCTTCTGGTATTCTAAGAGGATTCGCATCAAACAAATCTCTTATCTGATCGGTTATGTTGTTTTTACATATTCTCATGTTGTATATATTCTAATTGGTTAATAGCGTTTAAAAATTTTCCAGCGACTTTTGCAAACCCTTCGTCATTGGGGTGGATCTCATCATACCATTCTCCGGTATTCACTAAAGACCTCATATCTAAATAGGTTGCATTTTTATGTTTTTGGGTAATATCTTTTAATAACTCATTAAAAGTATCGATGAGGTACCTAATTACGTTAGTTCTATCTTCTATTGCTGTGATTCCTTTTGCGATTAGGTATTTATTGACCCAACCATTTTTAATGGTTTTGTCATCAAGATCAGCACGAACATAATCATAACCATGAATGTATACTTGTTTTACAAAATCGAACTCGTATATTCTATTAAAAAAGTAATTATAATTTCCCCAAAGTTGTTCCATTTTTTTCTGGTGATTCTCATTCAAATACTTTGAAGGTTCTAACCCAGATGGTAAGCCCTTGATAAGAATATCTACAATCTCTGGACCTATAATATCATTACCACCACCACTAATAAAAACATATCGTGGACGTTCTTTTTCTATTTCTTTCAGTAATTGACCACTTTCTCTATAGTTTTGTATTTCGTCTCCTGCTGCAGCAATACTACGTACAGGATATTTTTCCATTACATAATCAATAGTGTCTTTTACCAAAAACGGAAATAAAAACCACGAATCTCCCTCGGCTACAATTATTGGTGAGTCAGGAAACATTTTTTTTGATTTCTTAAACTTGCGATATCGACATCTGTCGTCCAGATAATTACCTAGTTTTACTTTAAAATCGGATATATTTCTACTATTGATTTCTGGGTCTCCAAGAGCATTAGGTTTATTTATGGTCTTGAAAACAAAACCGTTTTGTTTTTTGGTTGTGTATAGGGCATTAATAAACGGAGCAACTATTTCATTGTTAGTATACCAATCCCAGTTTTCGAGTAATTTTTTTCCTATAATATTATATGCAGGGTTATGCAGTCTAAGCGTTGTAGTGTATACATCCCATTTTGTTTTTGTAGGCAGAAAGTCAGAAATTGCTCCATGCCCCATTAGATTACCAGAATGGGTGATTGGAGGAGATAAAGGATTTTGATTCATACCCGGGATCGCGGTCGTAATATCCTCTCTATTATTGACAATAAATTTATAGTATAACCAGTCGTATTTCCAATTATAGATTTCTTTATACGTATCCAACGACCAACCCGCATAAGGAGAACTTCTATGTTCGTAAAACAGTACTGATTCTCCTGGTTTCAGTTTTTTAGTGATATTATCCAGTGGATCCGATGAGATTGCAATATCAGAGCTTAATAATAAAGCAGTAACGAATATCTCTTCTTTTGAAACGTTAGAGATTTTGACCTGATATTTCTGATAGTATTCTCCGTTTCTTGTATACTTATTTTCTAAAGGATCAAGATCAAAACCGGCATTGGTTACATCTATCCATGGTTGGGTATTATCTATTCGTATTTCAACTTTAATAGGAATTACCGAAAAACCACCATCTGGATTAATCATGGTACTATAATAATTCCATTTCACTAAAGATTCTAGTTGACTCGATAGTATTTTCTTCACGGTATCTTCTGGAGTGTCTAAAAGATCAATTTGAATTGCCAATGGGCTGTATATCTCATGAGGTCGATTTAGATACACCGTTTGATTAAATAGGGTAACAAAAAATGAAGCTTTTTCTGCTGTAGAGAGTGTTATATTTTCAATGCCATCTACAATTGATGTTATTAGCTTTTCTGCCTGGATGTCTTTATCGAGATTGTATATATGTATATGTAATGTAGTATATACAGTTTCAGAAATTACCGGATAAGATTTAGTGAAATCTAAAGAAAAACCAACCTCCATTGGATCCTGAATTAAAGAATCTTCGAGACTTACTTCAGTTATTTTAGTAGTCAATGCTTTATTAGGATCAATTTGAATAATAATGTCAATCCCTTCATGTATACCAAATAATTGCCCTTTGTTATAATACCAACCATTTTTGTTATTGTAAAAAATTTGACCTTGGTCAATTTGATTTTGTTTAGGATAAAGACCGAGCCATGAGCAATAATGATCTATTTTTCCTTCTCCTTGAACACTTATAGTTGGAGTTTGCTTTTTATTAGTGATATTTTTAAGACTTATTTTTGCCCACTTCGCAATATCTAAATAATGTAATTTGCTGTCCTTTGCTTTGATGAGTTGTAATAAATAACGAGTAAAAACCCCGCCCTTATGATCTTCCCAAGAGGATTCTGATGAAAGACAGGCCGAAATATTTACCGAATTTTTATACGGTATCAAAGATGCTAATCGTATTGATTTGATACTTTCTTCATTGATTTCCTTAAAGAATATGAAATCTTTATAATTCCTGGGCGGAAATATTGTACTTAGTTTTCTTTGTCTCGAATCGGTAATGTTTTGATTACTAAATGACCTAACAATATCTCCAGAGTGGCAACAATCAAAAACAGTAACCAGATGTGGGTCGTTTTCGAATTTCGAAAATAGATACCGAAGCTCTTTATCCGCTAACAAAAAGTTATCAGTATTCGAGTTTCTAGTATAACACACTAAACATTCTATTGAACCTGTATGTGTGTCACTAAATCTGCCTGCACTTTCTTCTAGAGTTCCGTGCCCACTATAGTACAAGAATGCTACATCATCATCATTAGCTTTGCCTAAAAATGTACTAATTGAGTTTACAATATTTTCTTTGGTAGCTTTTTTGTCTGTAAGAGTATTGATAGAAATTGAACTATAAACATTCCCTAGAGTATTTAAATACTCCTCAAACTTAGATACGTCATTAACACATTGCTGTAATGGGCTTAATTCATATTCATTGATTCCGATAAGTAATGCATATAGGTTCATAATCGTGTATTCTATATAGTAGTGAACAAGAACGATTGCAATTAAAAACCATAAACTGCGAATACGATATAATATACTTTCTCTAAAAAAGAAATGTGGGGTATATAAATATAACTTTTAAATGTTTTAAATCCAAATGCTAATTATACTGGTATTCAGTTGTTTGAATGTTTTAAAACGAGTATAAAATTAAGAATTTTTATTCTGTTTTTGAAAAGAAATAACCCCTAATAAAAAGGGTAAACCCCCCTTTTTAAATGTAAGGTTATTTATGAAAATAATAGGGATGGTTTAATGGCTAAACAGTCTGTTATCGAATAATTTGTATTTTCATCGAAAAATTAAGAGAGAGAACATCATTAGTTTATTTCAAATGATGTGTTTTTTTAGTATTTTTAACTAACCAAAATTATATAGTATATCTATTATGAAAATCAGAAAACTTTTTGTCTTTGCAACAGCTTTGCTGTTTATATCTTGTGCAACCAATCCTTTTACAGGTAAGCAAACTTTGGCATTAGTGCCAAATTCTCAGATATTACCCATGGCATTTCAACAATATAACCAGTTTTTAGGAGAAAATAAAGTAGTAAAAGGCACTTCGGATTCAGAAATGATCACTCGGGTTGGGCAAAAAATTGCCAGGGCTTCAGAGCGTTGGTTAAATGCTAATGGCTACTCTGGATATCTTAAAGATTATAAGTGGGAATATAACCTGGTTGATGATAAAACCGTAAATGCCTGGTGTATGCCTGGTGGTAAAATTGTATTTTATACGGGTATTCTACCAATTGCGCAGGGCGAAACAGGCGTCGCTGCAATAATGGGGCATGAGGTTGCTCATGCATTGGCAAATCATGGTCAACAAAGAATGAGTGCGGCACAAGTACAACAGGTTGCAGGTGTGGCAACGGCAGTGGCGGTTAGTGGGGAAAACCAACAAACACAACAAATTGTAGGTACAGCTTTTGGACTTGGAAGTCAGTTTGGAGTGATGTTACCTTTTAGTAGAAGCCACGAAACTGAAGCAGATCGTATCGGATTACAACTTATGGCAATTGCAGGGTATAACCCTGATGAAGCTGCGAATTTATGGAGACGTATGAAAGCCAATAGTGGCGGACAGGCACCACCAGAGTTTATGAGTACGCACCCATCAAGTGATACACGTATTGCAAACCTTACTGCTTGGGCGCCTTCAGCAAGAGCTGAAGCCAAAAAATTTGGGGTAACCACTTTTAAATAATTGTAAAGTTTATATGCATTAAAAAGATTATACCTATTTTAGAAGCCGTTCTGAACAAATTCAGGACGGCTTTTTAAATTCTACTTGATGAGTACAATATTACCAAAAGGACATAAGAAGTTGTTAAATGCATGGGCATTCTATGACTGGGCTAATTCAGTATACAACTTAACCATTTCGTCTGCTATTTTTCCTATTTTTTGGGGTGCATTAACTATAATCAAAGATGACGATGGTACTATAATTAATGATACGGTACGTTTCCTGGGGTATGATTTTAATAATGATTCTTTAATAAGTTATGTTACCGCCTTAGCATTTTTAGTAGTTTCTTTTATTAGCCCCTTTTTATCTGGTATTGCAGATTACGTAGGGAATAAGAAAAACTTTTTAAAATTCTTCTGTTATTTAGGGGCCGTATCTTGTATAGGTCTGTATTGGTTTAGTTTAGAACACTTATGGTTTGGATTATTATGCTATTTCTTGGCATTAATAGGGTTCTGGGCTAGTTTGGTGTTCTATAATTCGTATTTACCGGATATTGCATTTCCTGAACAACAAGATGCGATTAGTGCAAAAGGATATTCGTTAGGATATATTGGTAGTGTAATCTTGTTAATCATAAATCTTATTATGATTCTCAAGTTCGAATGGTTTGGTTTCGAAGATGAAGGAACGCCAACCAGATTGTCTTTTGTAATGGTAGGAGTCTGGTGGATATTATTTAGTCAATATACCTATTATTATTTACCAAAAGGAAATAAGAAAGATGTATTAACCAAGGCAGTTATTTTTAATGGTTTTAAAGAGCTAAAAATGATATGGCACGCGCTTCAAAAAGATGTAAGACTTCGCAGATATCTTACTTCATTTTTTGTATATAGCATGGCCGTACAAACGATAATGCTTATTGCTACTTATTTTGGTATTGAAGAATTGGACTGGGGAGATCAAAATCCCACTACAGGTTTAATTATTAGTATTCTATTGATTCAGCTTGTTGCTGTATTAGGTGCTATTTTAACGTCTAGGGCTTCTTCAAAATTCGGAAACATAAAAACCTTAATAACGATAAACTTTATCTGGATTGGTATTTGTATTTATGCATATACGATTACAACTCCATTTCAGTTTTACATTGCCGCGGCTATTGTGGGACTCGTGATGGGGGGTATCCAGGCACTTTCTAGATCAACTTATTCAAAATTTCTACCAAAGGATGCAGTCGATACCGCTTCCTATTTTAGTTTTTATGATGTATCAGAAAAAATCGGTATTGTAATTGGTATGTTTTCATATGGGATTATCGCCCAGTTAACAGGAAGCGTACGATATTCTATTCTATTCCTAATACTTTTCTTTGCTATTGGCCTTATATTATTGTTTAGAGTGCCTAGAAATAAATAATCTTTATAAAACGTATAATTTCTTGGTATTTTGATTTTAATGAGCAGCTCTATTTACTTGTAGTAGAAGACTATAAAGTTTTATGTCTTGATTTTATGTATTTCATCCATTTTATCAGACTTATTAGATCTCTTTTATAAATATTAAATTGAAATATAATAATATTGGAAACGTTATCGTTATTAGCTATTTTTATAAAAATAAAATCTAACTACAATGAAAAAACTTATGTTAATGCTAGCAGTAGTATTGTTAGCTTCTTGCAGCGCCCCCCAAAAAACGGTTATTGCAGCAAAAAAAACCTTAAAAGGGGAGTGGTCCCTAGATAATATCTCATACGATCGATCTGGTATATTTGATGTAAATCTATATAATGATGCTTCTGCAGAGTGTTTTACAGGAAGTGTTTGGAAATTTATTCCTAATAATAATACAGGTAAATATGCAGTAAACCAAAGCAGCTGTGTTTCTACAGGAGAGCGTAATTTTAGATTTACTATTCCAAAACCAGAAGAAGGTGGAGAATATTATTTCATGTTCAAACCTATCAATGAAAAGAAAAAAAGCACGAATAATAATGCTGGATACAGAATGGCGTTAAAGCATCTTGATGATACAACGATGACATGGGCTATGACAGTAAGTTTAGAAGGTTCACCTTTTGTGATCTCGATGAACTTTAACAAAATACAATAATTCAAATCTATACATGATGAAGACAAATCTTAAAAAAATAGGGATGGCATTAATGGCTGTAGCAATACTATCGAGTTGCGAAGCTATCCAAAATGCAAATAATACTCAAAAAGGAGCAGTAATTGGTACTGCGGCCGGGGCTGTACTTGGTGGAGTAATAGGCAATAATGTTGGAAAAAGAAACTCTGCATTAGGAGCTGTGATTGGTGGAGTCGTTGGTGGAGTTGCCGGTGGAGTTATTGGTAAACAAATGGATAAACAAGCTCAGAAAATCGAATCAGAGATACCAGGTGCCGAAGTAACTAGAGTTGGTGAAGGTATTGATGTTGTATTTGATGAAAATAGCGGAGTTTATTTTGATACCAATAAATCTAATATCAATACAAAATCCAAAACCAATTTGAATAAACTGGCCGGTATATTTAAAGAATACCCAGATACCAATATCATTGTAGAAGGTCATACAGATAGTACCGGTGATGATAGCTATAATATGTCATTATCACAAAAAAGAGCAAATGCCGTAACCGAATATTTGGTGTCTCAAGGTATAAGTAGAAGCCGTTTAACAACATACGCTCACGGAGAAACACTTCCAAAGTATGATAATGCTACTCCACAAGGAAGAGCAAAAAACAGAAGAGTAGAGCTTGGTATTGTTGCTAATGAGAAAATGAAAAAAGAGGCTCAAGAGCAAGTAAAACAATAATAGTATTGAAAGAAAAATTATAAATCCCGACTACATAGTTGGGATTTTTTTATGCTCAAAATTTGTGTATCTTCATTAAATGAACAAACATTCGCACATACTAATTATAGGAGGTGGATTAGCCGGTTTAACCAGTGCAATTCATTTGGCTAAGAAAGGAATTAAGGCTGTGCTTATCGAAAAAGACAACTACCCAAAGCATAAAGTTTGTGGCGAATATATCTCTAATGAAGTACTACCATATTTTGATTTTTTAAACATTGATCTAAGTGCTATCCAACCGGTTACGATTTCAAAATTTAGCATAAGTACTCAGAGAGGAAATGCTATCCAAAGTGCATTACCCTTAGGTGGATTTGGAATTAGTAGATATACGTTAGATCATCATCTGGCAAAAATAGCAGAAGAGTTAGGGGTTAAGATAGTACAGGATCAGGTGCAGGAAGTTTGCTTTAAAAATGAAATTTTTCAAATCAAAACGAATAAAAATCAAATCTTTACCTGTGATTACGTCATAGGTTCATATGGTAAACGTTCTGTACTAGACAAGGTTTTAAAACGCCGTTTTAGCTTCAAAAAATCTCCCTGGCTAGCCATTAAAGCCCATTACAAAGCAACCTTTGATACCAACACGGTTGCACTTCATAATTTTAATGGAGGATATTGTGGGCTTTCAAAAGTAGAAAATGATAGAGTGAATGTTTGTTACCTGGTAAATTACAATAGCTTTAAAAAATTTAAAGACATTGATACTTTTCAGAAAAAAGTAATGTACAAGAATGAACATTTAAAACGCTTTTTTGAAGATGCAGAATTGTTGTTCGATAAACCCATAACGATAAGTCAAATTAATTTTGATAAAAAGAAGCCTGTAGAAAATCATATTTTCATGGTAGGGGATTCTGCAGGGCTTATACATCCCTTATGTGGTAATGGTATGGCTATGGCTATCCAGAGTGCTCAAATAGTATGTGAGCTATTAATTGAGAATTATAATAATACAGTTAAACAACCCAGAGCAGAGTTAGAAAAGATGTATGCCAAACGATGGAAGGCGGCTTTTTCTAAAAGATTATATTCGGGTAGGTTACTCCAAAAAATAGTATTAAATGGTCATCTGCAACAATTATCATATAGGTTGGCTACTATATTACCTTGGGTGGTACCTAAAATAATTAAACAAACTCATGGAGAACCTTTGGTATGTTAGTTAATTTAGAACATAGGAGTAAAGAACCAGAACTAATGGATGACCCTTTTGTAGAAGAAAAGGCCTTGAAAATTGCCTTATCGGATATCTCTAGGGTAAATAAGTTATTGGGAGGTAATAGTATTACGGTAAAAGCGATTACTAAATTGATTAATGATACCAATCTTAATAAAGAATTAGTACTATTAGATTTGGGATGTGGAGACGGTGAAATGCTTAGGATTGTAGCCGATGTATGTCGAAAAAAAAATATAAAAATTAAGTTAATAGGTGTTGATCTAAATGATAAAAGCCTTGGACTTGCCAAAAGCTTAAGTGTTTTGTATCCGGAAATAGAGTATTGTAAGAAGAATATTTTACAAATTGATCGTTCAGAATTTGCGTGTGATATCATCATTTGTACACTAACACTACATCATCTTAGTTGCATTGAAATCAAGGCCGTTATACAAAAGGCTGTAGAATTAGCTTCTTTGGGGATTATAATTAATGATCTGCAAAGAAGTAAAATTGCATATTATCTTTTTAAAATATTTAGTTTCTTTTTTATTAAAGGATATATTGCAAAAAACGATGGTTTGATTTCGATCAAAAGGGGATTTAAGAAACAAGAACTACTGTCGTATGCTAAAGGCTTAAATTTACAACAATATCAAATTGATTGGAAATGGGCGTTTCGATATCGTTGGGTTATTAAAACAAAATAGTAATACATAAAATAAGGAAATTTGGAGGTAAGAATAACCGCAGTAACAAAACAGTTACCGCAATATATGAGAGAAACCAAAGAAATATTACCTTTTGTTTCTCAATGGTTATCTGGAGAAGAAGACCGTTTTAGACGTAAAGTACTTAAAGTCTTTGAAAATGCGGCAGTTGATCGGCGCTACGGTATTATGAGTATTGAAGAAGTATTTACAGCAACATCTTTTGAAGAAAAAAATGATATTTATATAAGAGAGGTTAAGAAATTGGGAACATCTGTTTTGCAAAAAGCCTTAAAAAAGGCAAACTGGGAGTCTAAATCTTTGGATTATATTATTACGGTGAGTTGTACGGGGATTATGATTCCTTCTCTTGATGCTTATATTATAAATGATCTAAATCTTAGGCAGGATATTGTACGATTACCTGTTACAGAAATGGGCTGTGCCGCAGGAGTTTCAGGGATTATTTATGCGAGAAACTTTCTGCAAGCTAACCCTGGTAAGAGAGCAGCTGTTATTGCTATAGAATCACCTACGGCTACTTTTCAGTTAGATGATCATAGTATGACTAATATGGTGAGCGCTGCGATTTTTGGAGATGGTGCAGCTTGTGCATTATTGTCTTCAGAAGAAAATGCCAAGGGTCCTAAGATCATAGGGGATGAAATGTATCATTTTTATGACGCTACGACAATGATGGGATTTAAAATGACAAATGGCGGGTTGCAAATGGTGTTGGATCCAGAAGTGCCAGCAAAAATAGCCAAGCATTTTCCTAATGTAATTCATCCATTTTTAAAGAAATACAATACAAGAATTGAAGATATCGATCATCTTATATTTCACCCAGGAGGGAAAAAAATTGTGCAAACTGTTGAAGAGCTTTTTGGGCATCTGGGGAAAAATATAGACGATACAAAAGCTATCTTAAAAGAATATGGTAATATGAGTAGTGCCACGGTATTATACGTGTTAGAACGCTTTTTAGAACGAAACCCTCAACAAGGAGAAACCGGGTTGATGCTTAGTTTCGGCCCTGGGTTCTCGGCACAGCGAATATTATTAGAATGGTAAGAAAGTACTAATTTTTTATTTCCGCGTAGACGGAGATTTTTTATATGGAAAAAGAATTTTTAGATAAAAATGAATGGGGTTTAATACTTGGAGGTAGTACAGGTCTAGGGCTGGCTACAGCAAAGAAATTGGCCATGCATGGAATGAATATTATTGTAGTACATCGTAATCGTAAGAGTGAATTAAATGAGATTATTGAGGATTTCGAAAAAATCAAAGCACTTGGTGTACGTTTCCTTTCTTATAATATCGATCTGCTTAAACCCGAAAAACAAGAAGAAGTTATTCTTGAAATAAAAAAAGAAATCGGTCAAGGGCGAATAAAAACATTAGTTCACAGTATAGCAAAGGGTAATCTAAAGCCTATGATTAATGCAGATTATACGCTAAAAAATGATGATTTTCACTTAACATTAGAGGCTATGGCAATTAGTCTTTATGATTGGGTGAAAGCTACTTTTGAGGCACAACTATTTGCCGAAGATACCCGTATTATCTCATTTACCAGCGAAGGAAACACGAAGGCTTGGAAAAACTATGCAGCTGTATCTGCTGCCAAGGTAGCTCTCGAAGCTATTTCTCGTAGCATAGCTTTAGAGTTTGCACCATATGGAATTAGAGCAAATTGCTTGCAACCGGGGGCTGTTGATACACAATCATTACGAATGATCCCTGGTCATGAGCAAATTATTGAACACAGTATAAAACGAAATCCTTTTAACAGAATTACAACACCACAGGACGTTGCTAATGCTGTGTATTTACTGTGTAAAGATGAAGCTTCCTGGATTAATGGCTGTGTGATCCCGGTAAATGGTGGAGAGCATATTTCCTAAAAAATGAATAAATGAAATCTACACTGTTATTTTTATTGCTATCTTTCTTTAGCATATACCTTTCAGCGCAGAAGAGATTTTGTGATACTATTCCTTTTAGAAATGATTTAGGACTAATTGTTATCCCTATTCAATTTAATGGCCAGGAAAAAGATTTCATTTTTGATACGGGAGCAACTCACTCGATAGGCTATTCTTGGGTTAAAGACGAATTAAAAGCCACCAAAAAAACATTAGTAATAACTTCGTCTAGTACATCAAAATTTAGATTGCGTTATTACAAAAGTGATACCGTTAAACTTGCTTCAACCAAAATTACAAAACATAGAATCCTGGGGGCTAAAGACAGTGATATATTTTCTTGCTATGATATTGATGGTGTTTTGGGGATGGATATTATTTCTCATTTTAATTGGTTGATAAATTACAAAGATCAGTACCTCGTAATGTTTGATTCCGATTTTTTTCCAAAAGAAGTTCATCAAAATATGTATGCTGTTGATTTTAAATATCAGGATAAAAGACCTTCGGTATTTTTTAATTTATTAGACAAACAAATAAAATTCTTAGTAGATACCGGGGCTTCAAATTCAGATATACATGTAAGGTATAAAAACGTGGTAGAAAGCCTAAATATCAATTCTAAAAAAGAAACGTATAGTGCTTTTTTTGATTTTAATGGTATTTTGAATACAACAAAATCTGTAACTATAAAATTTCCAGAAATTAATTCAAAATCTTTGAAACTAAGGCCTATTGTTGATTTTTCAGAAAAAAGTAGTAAAATTGGGAACTCTACCTGGAGCAATAATTCAATTTTTATAAGTGCAAAAAATGATAAGTTTTATTGTTCAGTAAACAGTATTGATGAATCCCGAGAAAGTTATGGATGTTTCTTCATATTTGATAACGATAAGATAGTTACAATTAAAGTTATAAAGGGAAGCAAAGCTTGGGAAGAAGGAATTAGACAGGGTACAGAAATCTTGAAAATTAATGAGGTTGAATTTAGTGATTTTTGTGATATTCATAAGTTTCAAAAAGAAATCGCAAAACAAAAAAATAAGTTAAAAGTAACCCTTAACGATGGAAAAACTATTACTTTGAATCGAGAATTAATTTTTAAACAGTAGTAAATACTTTGTTCTGGTTATTCAAACATTTTATGTCATGAAAAGCATATTTATCTTTTGTTTTCCTTTGATCTTGTATATCTGTTCATGTAAAGATGATAATAGTGCAGGAGGTAATAGTATACCTAACTCAAATAGTGATACGGTTGCCAAAGTAATTAATGTGGTTGTAGCTGGTGCAGAAAATGAGTATACATTTAATGTAGAAGTTAAAAGCCCAGATACAGGTTGTAACCAATATGCAAACTGGTGGGAGGTAATTTCTGAAGACGGAAAATTATTGTATAGAAGAATTCTAGCCCATAGTCATGTAGATGAACAGCCTTTTGTGCGATCGGGTGGCCCAGTCACCATTAAAAAAGATCAAAAAGTATATGTTCGAGTACATATGAATACTAGTGGGTATAGTGATCAGGTGTTCAAAGGCGATGTTGAAACCGGATTACAGGAGAGTACATTAGATAAAACATTTGCAAGTCAATTAGAAACCGTGCAGCCACTACCAAGTGGATGTGCTTTTTAAAAAAAAGAGTTTTGATAAGACCAGATATCATACAAGAATTACCCTATAGCAAACCCTTTTTGTTTGTCGATGAGATCCTGGAGATCAATGATGATCATATCAAAGGATCATATACGTTTAAAGAGGATGAATATTTCTATGAAGGACATTTCAGAGGCAATCCAGTAACTCCAGGAGTAATACTAACCGAATGCATGGCACAGATAGGTATGGCTTGTTTTGGGATTCATCTTTTAAAAGACAAATGGGACCGAGATACTATAGGTGTTGCTATGAGTAGTAACGAAATAAATTATTATAAACCTGTTTTTCCGGGAGAGAAAGTTATTGTGGTTTCAGAGAAAGTGTACTTCAGGTTTAGCAAACTAAAGTGTAATGTCGCGATGTATAATGCAGATGAAGTTTTGGTAGCAAAAGGAGTAGTGGCAGGGGTAGCATTTAAAAAACAAATATAAAATATGAGTCTAGGTTTTTGGTTGGTAAAATTGGTTCTTAAATTAAAAGGGGAGAAGAAATCCTGGTCTCAGGATCCTATAGATTATAAAAAGAAAAGAAAACAAAATATACTTCGACCTAGTAAGTGGTTATTGTCTGGAAGTACATTTCAGACTAAAAAAATAGGAGAGACATCAATTACTAGTATTGTACCAAAGAATAAAAATACAGATCTATTGATTTTTTATTGTCATGGGGGAGCTTTTGTTTATGGTCCTACAAGAGAAAATTGGATAGCACTTTTAAAATTAGCTAAAGGCGCACAAGCCACAGCTTGGATGGTAGATTATCCCAAAGCACCAGAACATAAAATAAAAGAAGTTACAGATAATATATTTAATGCTTATCTAGAAGCAAAAAAACAATACGATCCTTCTAAAATTGTACTTATAGGAGATTCTGCCGGGGGTAATTTAATTTTAACCCTTACTCAACGATTATTGAAAGAAAATATTGAGCTTCCAAATCGATTGATACCGATAAGTCCATTAATAGATGGATCTCTTACCAATTCAAAAATTAAAGAAATGGATCCTTTAGATCTAATCTTAAGTTACAATGGGGTTTCCTCGGCTAAAAAAATGTTATTAGGAGATGTGCCGTTAACAGATTCATTAATTTCTCCTATTAATGGGTCACTTAAAAACTTTCCTCCAATATATATGTTTAGTGCCGAATATGATATTTTTACTCCCGATCAAGAATTATTTGTGGATAAAGCGAGAAAAGAGGGAGTTGAAGTCAAGTTAATCCTTGGAAAAAATATGCCTCATGTATGGCCAATTTTACCTATTATGCCAGAGGCAAGAAGAGCTCTGAAGGAAATAACTTCAATCATTAATGAAATTAAGTGATGGGTAAACGACGAGTGGTTATAACGGGGTTAGGAGTTGTGTCACCAAATGGAACGTCCGTTTCAGAATTTAAAAGTGCTATTAAAAACGGAACTAGTGGAATATGTCACATTGAAGAGTTAAAAGAATTAAATTTTTCGTGCCAAATAGCTGGTTTACCGAAGTATAGGAAAGATTATCTAAATAATTACTTCACCAGTGTTCAATTACGTGGATTGAATGCATCTGGGATGGAGTATGGAGTAATTGCAGGTATGGATGCATGGAAAAATGCTGGACTATCTATTAATGATTCCGAGATTCCATTATGGGATGCCGGTATTATTTTTGGGACAGGTATTCTTGGCGTTGATAAATTTCGTGAAGCTATTTATAAAGTAGATGAAGGTAATGTAAGACGATTAGGGAGTACTACGGTTATTCAAACAATGGCAAGCGGAATTAGTGCTTTTTTAGGAGGAATCCTGGGGTGTGGAAATATTGTAACTACAAACTCTTCAGCTTGTAGTACAGGTACCGAAGCTATTTTGATGGCATATGATCGTATTGCAAGTGGTAATGCCGAAATTATTCTTGCAGGAAGCACCAGTGATAGTGGACCTTATGTATGGGGTGGATTTGATGCTATGCGCATTTTACCTCATAAGTATAATGATAATCCTACAAAGGCATCAAGACCTATGAGTGCCTCGGCTAGCGGTTTTGTTCCAGGAAGTGGAGCAGGAGCTTTGGTTATCGAAAGTCTCGAGAGTGCCAACAATAGAGGGGCAACCATTTATGGCGAAATCCTGGGAGGTAGTATCAACAGTGGTGGACAACGTAATGGAGGTAGTATGACAGCACCCAATAGTGAAGCTGTACAGTATTGTATAAAGAAAGCAATTGAAAATGCAGAGATACATGCAAATGATATTGATGCCATTAATGGTCATTTAACAGCTACAATTAAAGATAGTGCCGAAATACAGAATTGGTGCGAGGCATTGGGTCGCAAAGGAATCGATTTTCCGTATATCAATTCCTTAAAAAGTATGGTTGGCCATTGTTTGGCAGCTTCGGGGAGTATAGAGAGCGTAGCTACTGTATTGCAGCTTAAAGAAAACTTTGTTTTTGGTACTATAAATTGTGAAGATCTTCATCCGGGGATAGCAACTTTGGTTTCCAGAGATCGTATTCCTAACAAAACGATTAATTTTTCACCAAATATTATCGCAAAAGCGAGTTTTGGATTTGGTGATGTAAATGCTTGTGTTATCTTTAAAAAGTATTAAAACATAGTTATGACAAAGGAAGAATTGCTATCCAAATTAAAAATTATTATCGTGCCCTATGTACAAAACCAAGAAGGGCTTAAAAATCTAACTGAAGACACTGATTTTATCAAAGATCTCGAAATTAATTCTGCCAATTTAGTCGATGTAGTATTAGATGTTGAAGATGAATTTGATATTGAGATTGATAACGATGCCATGGAGAAAATGTTAACGGTAAAAGCTTCTATAGAAGTTATAGAAAATAAATTAGCTTCAAAATGATCGGTAATGATATTGTAGACCTTCAATTAGCCAGTAAACAAAGTAATTGGCAGAGGAGAGGTTGGTTACAAAAAATCTTTACCATAGAGGAACAACAATGTATTAAAGATTCAAAGACTCCAGAAACTCTTGTGTGGAAATTCTGGTGCATGAAAGAAGCTGCCTATAAAGCGCATCAGCGTCGTTTTTCCATATCTCCTAAGTTTAATCCTAAAAATTTTGAATGTTTACTTGACAATAAGGTACGGATTGATAATCATACGTATACTATTTATACAGAAGCAACTACGGAGTATGTGTATAGTATTGTTAAGAAGGTAGGAATTGATTATTATTCTAAAATATACGATAGAGAAATCGATCTAAAGTATAATCTTAAACAAATGATAGCTCAAAAACTCAACATATCACTATCTATAGCTATAGAAAAAGACTCAAATAGAATTCCGGTTGTGCATATTCATAAAAAAGAAACCGACATTCAAATTTCTATGACACACCATGGCAGATACAGTGCAGTTGTATTAGTTACTGGTTAAGTGTTCTAGAGTAGAGTAATTTACAAAGACTTTATGAAATTCTTACGAGCCTTTTTATATTTTTGGTTTTAGTGATATTTATATAATTAATTGAAAATGATGATACACAAAATGCGAGTTTTCAGAAAAATTGCAATTCTAATTTGTATGAGTTGTTTAATAGATTCTTGTTCTAATACTCATCACGAAGCGGCAACAGATACAAATACAGTAGAATTCAAAATTGATTATGAAAAATTTACTCTGGATAATGGGCTGGAGGTAATTCTCCATGAGGATCATAGCGATCCTATAGTCGCGGTAGCTACGATGATGCATGTTGGTTCCGGTCGAGAAAAACCTGGTAAAACGGGATTTGCACATTTCTTTGAACATATGTCCTTTAATGATTCTGAAAATACTCCAGTAGGAGCCAACCGTAAATTAATACCCGAATGGGGAGGGCAGCGCAACGGAGGTACCTGGGGAGATGGAACGGTGTATTATGAGGTAGTACCAAAAGATGCTTTCGAAAAAATCCTTTGGATTGATTCTGATCGTTTTGGGTATATGATCAATACAGTCACCGACGCCGCTTTAGAAAGAGAAAAGCAGGTGGTTAAAAATGAAAAGCGTCAAAATTATGATAATCGGCCCTATGGATATACATCAGAGATTATTAAAAAGAATTTATATCCCGAAGGACATCCATATAGTTGGACCACCATAGGGCAATTACCTGATTTGCAATCGGCAACCTTAGATGATGTAAAAGAGTTTTATGAAATGTATTATGGAGCAAGTAATGGTTCTTTGGTAATTGCGGGAGATATTGATATTGCTAGAACAAAAGAATTAGTTAAGAGATGGTTTGGTGAAATCAGAAAGGGGCCAGAAGTGTCTCCTATGAAACCTATGCCCGTTACTCTCGAAAGAAGTAAATCACTTTATTTTGAAGATAACTTTGCAAAACTCCCAGAGTTGAGAATGGTATTTCCAACAGTCGAACAATATCATAAAGATACTTATGCATTGGATATTTTAGGACAATTGTTAAGTGGTAGCAAAAAGTCCCCTTTGTATAAAGTTATTGTAGAAGAAAAGAAACTAGCACCTAAGCCAGTCGCTTTACAACGATCTAATGAAATAGCAGGAGAATTCAACTTTAGAGTGCGTGCCAATGCTAATAAGGATTTAGATAGCGTTAAATTAGCGTTACATGAAAGCTTAACTCGTTTTGAAAAGGATGGATTCTCTGATAATGAACTAAAAAGAATTAAAGCTGAACTTGAAACTGAGCTATATAAAGGATTTAGCACTGTATTAAATAAAGCTTTTCAGTTAGTTCGAGATAATGAATTTAAAGGAGATCCAGGGTATATTTCTCAAACAGTAAAGTTAACTAACGCCGTTACACGCGAAGATGTTATGAATGTATATCATAAATACATCAAAGGAAAACATTATGTAATGACCAGTGTAGTACCAAAAAAACAGGTAGATCTTGCAGTTGCGGATTCCGAAAAAGCAAAGGTATGGATAGAAGAAGTAAAGAAAGATGTTGCTAGTGAAGAAGTAAGTCAGGGCCAAGAAGCCGTATACGAGAAAACACCTTCAAAATATGATAGAAGTGAACCTGGTTTTGGAGAATTACCTCTTTTGAAATCTCCAGAGATATGGACCGGATCAATCGCAAATGGAATGAAATTGTATGGTATCGAAAATCACGAATTACCATTAGTACACTTTGATATCACTATTCCGGGAGGGCATTTATTAGATCCTATAGAAAAAGCAGGAATTTCTAGTCTATTGGCAAGTATGATGATGGAAGGAACTGTAACAAAAACTTCTGCAGAGTTAGAAGAAGCAATAGGACTTATAGGAGCGTCTATTGATGTTTCTAGCGGCACAGAAGAAATACGTATCACAGCATCTTGCTTGGCTAAAAATTTTGAAGAAACCCTGGCTTTGGTTGAAGAGATATTAATACATCCACGTTGGGATCAGAAAGAATATACACGTTTACGACAAGCATTACAAACAAGTTTAAAAGGTAGAGAAGCTAGTCCGCAAGCTATTGCTTCTATCAATTTTAATAAATTGATATATGGTGATGAGAATATTTTAGGATTACCAAATTCAGGAACATTAGAAACTTTGGATAATATCTCTTTTGATGATGTAAAAGAGCATTATAATATGTTATCTTCTAAAAATGCAAGATTTCATATTGCCGGAAACATTAGTAAAAATAGAGTAGAGGAGGCCTTAACTTCATTAACTGCCAATTGGAACACAAAAGAAGTAACTATTCCTGAGATCAACATTATCGAAAAGGATCAAACGGATCAATTATATTTCATTGATGTTCCCGGAGCTAAACAATCCGTAATTTTTATTGGTAAATTAGCATTATCGGCTACAAACCCAGAGTTCAATAATTTGGATTATGCCAATGAGGTTTTGGGAGGAGGAACTAGCGGAAGGTTATTCCAAACGTTACGAATCCAAAAAGGATATACGTATGGAGCATATTCAAGAATTAGACCACAAGAGAACATTTCTCCATTTTTTGTAGCAACAAGTGTACGTGCCAATGCAACGTTGCCATCACTTAAAATTATTGAAGAAATGATTACTACCTATGGGGAGAGTTTTGATGAAGATGATACCGAAATTACTAAAGCAAAAATTCTAAAGGGAAGCACTCGAAATTATGAAGGATTAAATGATAAGCTGAAGATCTTAAGAGAGATGAGTAAATACAATAAGTCGGCTTCATTTATAGAAGAAGATCAGAAAGAGCTTGTTGCAATGAGTGAATTAGAATTTAAATCAATTATTTCTAAGTATATTAAAGAAAATAAAATGATCTATTTGGTGGTTGGTGATAAGGCAACACAACTACAGGAAGTTAAAAAACTCAATAAAATAGTGACCGAATTAGATATTCACGGTAATAAAATATAAGAACTACTAGGTATGCAAAAATAAGAGCAGTACTAAAAAAAGTACTGCTTTTTTATTTAAGAATCGGAAAATGAAATTTTACATTAAGCTTATTCTTTTCTCGTTCGTCGTGAATATTTACTCCGTAATCACTAGTGTGAATCGTTGTTGTACCCAATAATTTTTTATTATCTAAAGAGAAGGTTACAATGACCTCTTTAGTTACTCCTTTGATAGTTAGGTTTCCAATTACCTTAAACGTATTTTTCTCAAATGCAACGACTTGCTTACTCGAAAAAGCGATTTTCGGGTATTTCTTCTTATAAAAAAATTTCTCCCACATAAGGTGACCATCGCGTAAGAAATTATCGGTGTCTAGTGTTTTAACCTCTGCAGTACCCTTAAAAACTGCGTTTTCAGGATCATTAGGGTTAAAATCAATTCTAAAATCCAATCCACCTATAGTACCAAAAGTATCTTCAGACACAAATTCAAAAGATACTTTTGAATTTTTCTTATCAACATCTAATCCTACATAATCATTAATCAAGACATAATTAGCATTAGAATTCGAATTCGAAGTTTGTACTTGATAATTATCTATACTATTATTTTGACAAAATCCTTGAACAATAAAAATACTTAATAGAATATTTAGAAAAGTTTTCATGGGGTTTTTTTGTATTTAATTTTTTAAAGTTATTAATATTCAAGAATCATTCCAAGGTTTTTTGGATATGATATAGTATTCTTTACCAGAATTTAACCTATTTAATAAGGGGTGTTTAACTCTTTATTGTGTTATTAATTAGATATATTTTTGAATTTAATTAATATTCTTCAATAAGATTGCCGTAATTCTATATTTAAATGATTAATTCATAAAATAAATATAAAGTACAGTAATCGTGTAGTTTAAAATTAAAAAAAGTAATAAATTAGAGAGTGAATTGATCGTCAAATATGGTAATTAATCAAAAAAGTTTAATTATGAGTAAAAAAGACAAGCCTTCTAGAAAAAGACGCTTTGCCGATTTTCAGAACAAATACCGACGATCTTCTAACTTTGGATATGGTTCTAAAAGAGATCAATTTGCCATTGCTGGTAATGGCGAATTATTTGCACCGGATGATATTAGAGAAGGAGAAGAGGGTGTTACATGAGTTTCTGGGATAGTAGTAATCTTACACTATATTTTTACGGATTTTTAAAATTACGTCTGTGGCCTAATGCTTTTTAATTATTGAACTTCTCTTTTGTAGAGGTGTAGATAAAGGTACTATCCAATTCGCTTTCCATACAGGAAAAGGTTCTGCAGAGATATCTATATTAGGATTTATAAATTGTTGATAGGATCTTCCGTTAAGTCGTACCTTAATATCTGCATACACAGATACATCATGCCCCCGTCGGGTATATTCCTTTTTAATCAAGTTAGCAAGTTGCCAAATAATAGGAGGTCTCGCAATTGCTTTTCTATATTGCCATTTAGGTAGATTGTTTGACAACATTAAAGTATCGGTAAAACTACCTCCCTTGTCTCGAACAATAAACATTCCTTTAGCTTTTTTGGATCTCAACTTCATACGCCATGAATATTTATGACCTTCTTCTGTCCAATTTACGTTTCCCGGAATCAAAAAATGTCGGAGCGGGAGTGCTATCATTATAAGACCCCAGAGGCCTAATGCAACCAAAAGGAACTTATGTTTTCTAGGTAGTAATGTGTTTTCTGATTGTTGAATATGTTCTTCAGAGCTTTCCTTTTTTCCTAGTAAATAGTTTACTACTAACCTCGGCCAATTGGGTTGAAAGAATAAGGTGGTAGAAGCAATCATAAACCAAGGGAAAATACCAATTTCAAACAGTTTAGAGTTCATCAAATGAAATGTAACTCCAACTAAAAAAGCCCAAATTCTTGTTCTCTTATAAATTAATAAAGGGACTAATAATAAATCTATAAGTAACCCAGAATAAGACATTACGAGAATCATCCATTTTTCTGTGAATAAATGGCCTATTAACGGAAAATCGGTATCATTTGCTAACCACATTTGTAACGGTTGACCTGCCAACCAATCAGGGTTTATTTTTGCAATACCTCCGAAAAAAAAGGGCAAACCTATCGTAAATCGTAAAAACCATAAGCACCATAAGGGTATATGTTTGGCACGTAAATTCTTAAACCATAAAGCATCTAATGAAAAACTTTTATGAGCAGGAATAAATAGCATCACAAAGCTTAGTAAAATAATGAAATAAAAGTGATTTAAGTATCGGGTCTGTTCCAGTAAAAAAATATAGGTAAAACTTAAAAAGAACAACAAGATACTTACTCTATAAAACAAGCCAATAAGTATAAAAACCGATAGTATACCTAAGAAGATAAAAAGATAATACATCCCATTACCAGCAAGAGGCTCCAATGATAAAAAGGGCCAAAAAGGAAAATTAGAGTGGGTGTTGATCCAATAACGGGCAATCCAACCATGATCAAAATAACGAAAAACTTCGATAAGCATGATAGTGCCAAAAGCAACCCTAAACAGTACGATGCTAGAAATATCTACCAGTTTGAAAAGGGATTTTAAGCTAGTCGTTGAAAAGGACATAATAGTACCATTTAGCTATAAGTAGTACAAGGATACAAAATATTAATAATTTGCGTTAGTCTATTTAAAAACGAGTTTGTAACGTATTCTTTTTTATTACGTCTTTTTAATTGAGCCAACTAAAACTAAAACAATGAAAAAAAGTCACACATTAAGATCTTTCGGGAAACATCAATTTTTAGCATGTATACTTGCCTTGTTTTCGGTTTTTATAGGTACCAGTAGGATAGAAGCACAAGAACCAAGATTGACTACAGACGGAGTTTCATATATGGAACCATCGAACCCAGAAAAGCATTCTAAGTTTACCATTAGCTATAAGGTTAGTTCTAATCTTTTTCTAGAAATACGAGGGCAGTATGATGTTTATCCGATCGGAAACGTTTTTAAATCGGCATTATTAGCCAAACGATATGTATTTGATCATATCTATTTATTTTCTGGTGGAGAAATAGAATGGACTAATGTGGTCTACACAAATCAGCTACCTATTCCAAATATTCCCACACAGTATAGAGTAATCAATGGATTGGGTTATGATGTTAACCCATATTTTTCCATTGAAGCACAAAAGGATTTTGATATTAATGCCACTAATTTGTCACCACTTTCAAATCCAGATGCATTTTCAATAAAAGGAAAGCTAAAATTTTAGAGCAGGAGAAATGAGGTTTTATAATTGGCTAACCTTAATCATACGTTAAAAATGGCAAGTGTATATTTTAATTTTGTAAATTAAAAAAAGAAATTTAAGGGATATAACATTATCTTAAAGTTTAGTATCGTATACCATGAAGAAAATACTATTTTTAATACTCGGTTATTGTTTGTTGTTAAGCTGTAGTGGTACAAAAAACGTTGCAGTAACAACAGCACAGATGAAGGCACTCGATGAAATAGTGGCTAAAAAAACATTTCAAATAGAGTCGTTATGGGCAAACCCCTTGGTTACAGCTAGTATTTCTAATCTTGCCAATAGTGGGTTGCTTCCACCAGGAAGTAGTATTGGTAACATAAATTTGGTTGGAAATCCAAACTATTTGAAAATGCAGGGTGACAGTATTTCTATGTATCTACCTTATTATGGAGAACAGCGAATTGCTACCAATTAT
Organism: uncultured Aquimarina sp.; assembly: GCA_947503835.1. Classification (GTDB taxonomy): domain Bacteria; phylum Bacteroidota; class Bacteroidia; order Flavobacteriales; family Flavobacteriaceae; genus Aquimarina. The sequence continues at coordinate 20,268 of CANNFM010000002.1, read as the reverse complement.
AACAGGGCAGATGCGGCCATTGAATATAATGGTAAACCGGATGAAATTAAAATCATAAAAAACGATAAAAAGCAAACCTATCAAATACATTTCTCTGCCAAAACCGATAGAGATGTGTATGATGTTTATGTAACGTTATATCCAAATTTGAAAAGTACTATTGATATAAATAGTGTGTATCGAACCACCATAACGTATAGTGGTGGTACAATATCAAAACTACCCCAAGAAAACGCGGTAACCATACAATAAATGAGATTTATTTGTACATTATTATTAAGAATTATAAAATTCCTATAAGTGTACGTTTAAAAAAATGGTTTTGAATGGTTTTTAAATCATACAGATGTTTTTATCTAACATCCGGTATGTAGCAATTAGACTAAGCAAGTAATAGAGAAGATTTGACATTGGCTTTATTTCAGCACCTTTTCCAAAACGACCCATACATTGTTGGCAAGAATCTTTTGCCCCTCAGCAGTAGGGTGGATGCCATCTGCCTGATTTAATTCTACGATACCACCAACATCTTTTAAGAGAAATGGTATTAGTTCTAGCTCATTCTTCTGGGCCAGATCAGGAAAAATCGCTCTAAACTCAGAAATGTATTCGGGTCCCATATTTGGAGGCAACTGCATACCGGCTAATATGATCGTGGTTTCAGGGTTTTTGTTTCGTACTGCGTTGATAATAGCCTGAAGGTTCTCTCGCGTTTCTGTTAAGGGAACTCCACGCAATCCATCATTGGCACCTAACTCTAATATAAAGACATCAACTTTCTGATTGAGCACCCAGGCTATTCGGCTTTTTCCTCCTGCTGTAGTTTCACCACTTAGTCCCGAATTTATAACCGTGTATTGCAAGCCTAAAGAATCTAGTCGAGACTGAAGTATGGCGGGATATGCATCATTGATGTTATCTAGTCCATAGCCAGCGGTCAAACTATCCCCAAAACAAAGAATGGTCTTAGTGGTGATGTCTGTAGTTGCAGCGTTGCTATTTTCAACGGATTCTTTCTGTGTACCTGTTCCTTTTTTAGCCGTGTTTTCTGTGCAAGAAAGCAGCAAACCAAAAAATAAAAAATAACAAAACTTTAAGGAAATCGGCTTATAACGAGTATATAAATTTGAAATCATTTGTTTACTTTTCATGTTTAGCATTTCCTGTAGAATTAATTGAAAATCAATATGCCAAAGATATTAAAGATTCATGAGCTGGAGAAAACTTATAGCAGTGGTTCAAAAAAACTTAAGGTCTTACATGATATCTCGTTTGAGGTTGAAAAAGGAGCTACATTTTCTATTGTGGGTCCTTCTGGGAGCGGTAAAACTACCTTGCTCGGACTTTGCGCTGGATTAGACCATCAAGATTCGGGCACTGTTGAGCTATGTGGTCAGAATCTACAAGAATTAAATGAAGATGAACGTGCGCAATTAAGAAATAAGGAGGTGGGGTTTATATTTCAGGATTTTCAATTGTTACCCACATTGACCGCGCTAGAGAATGTGATTGTACCCTTAGAGTTACAAGGAGTTAAAAATGCCGCTAAACAGGGTGCAGAATTACTGAAAAAGGTAGGACTAGAGGATCGTTTTCATCACTATCCCTCGCAATTATCAGGAGGAGAGCAGCAACGTGTAGCACTGGCCAGAGCCTTTTCAAATTCACCCTCTATATTGTTTGCCGATGAGCCTACCGGAAATTTAGATGAGGAGACTGGCGAAAAGGTGATACAGCTTCTTTTTGAATTGAATAAGGAAGCCGGAACAACTTTAGTGATCATCTCTCACGATCTTGACCTGGCATACAGAACCCAACAGATCCTTCGATTAAAAGGTGGAAAAATTATGACCAACGAGAGAACCCCAGTGCAGTGATGAAGGAGCATTCATATTCAAAAGCTGGTATCTCTTGGTTATTTAAGATGGCATGGCGTGATGGCAGGGCTAGTATTTCGAGATTATTGTTATTCATGGCGTCGATCATTCTTGGTATTGCCGCAGTGGTTTCGATACAACTATTTAGCGAAAATGTAAAACAGAATATCGCACGTCAATCCAAAGTATTAATGGGTGCTGATTTTATTATTGATAGCAGACAACTCCCCAATGAAAAAGTGCAGTCTATCATCGATTCTTTAGGGGCTGATGCCTATGAAGTCAACTTTCCATCCATGGCGGCATTTCCAAAAAATGGCGCTGCCAAATTGGTGCAAGTACGCGGTATGGAAGGCCACTTCCCGTTCTATGGCACCCTAGAGACAGAACCTATATCTGCAGCGGCCGAGTATCAACAAAAAGGAGGAGCGTTGGTAGATGCCACCCTAATGCTACAATACGACATCAAGCCAGGCGATTCGATCAAGTTAGGAGTGATTACCCTGCCCATCACAGGCGCAATTAATGCAATGCCAGGTCGTTCTGGGATCTCAACAACTGTTGCTCCAACCGTGCTTATTCCTTTTCGATTTGTAGCACAGACAGAACTGCTACAATTGGGCAGTAGAAAGGAATATCAATACTTTTTTGTAGCACCAGATATGGATCTAGACCAATTAGAGGAGACCTTAGATCCTGTCTTAGATACCGAAAATGCAGACCTCGATACCCACACCAGCGCCAGTCGACAAATAGGACGTAGTTATGGAAACTTGGGTAAATTCTTGAATTTGGCAGCGTTTATAGCCTTGCTACTTGGTTGTATTGGTATCGCTAGTTCTGTTAATATCTATATCAAGGAGAAATTAACAGATGTAGCCGTTTTAAAATGTTTAGGTGCAAGCAGGAAACAGACCTTTTTGATCTACCTGATACAAATTGCTATCATGGGGTTTATTGGAGGAGTTGTAGGTACGGTATTCGGTATAGGGCTCCAACAGGCGCTTCCCTTTCTTCTAGAGGAGTTTTTACCCTTTGATGTTCAAGTTTCGATCAGTCTATCACCAATTGTTATGGGGGTATTGCTTGGTATATCTATGTCTGTATTATTTGCCCTGTTGCCTTTGCTTGGCACATGGTATGTTTCACCTTTAGAAGTATTGCGGGTGTCAGAAGAGCAACCGGTACGATCAAGAAAAGCGCGAGCATTCACCTTTGGTGCCATCTTGCTTTTTATCCTTTTGTTCTCTATATGGATTTTTAAGGACTTGCTATTTGCCTCGGCCTTTGTCCTTGGTATTTTTGTCACTTTCGCTATACTAGCTGGTATCTCGGCCTTGTTTATCAAGGCAATTAAAAGCTATTTTCCAACGGCTTGGGGATTTACTGCACGAACAAGTTTATTGAATCTCTTTCGACCCAATAATCAGACCACGGTGCTCATTTTTGCCATAGGCCTGGGCACCTTTTTGATCAGTACCTTATATTTTACAAAAGACATACTGTTGACAAAAACGGCGCTAGACAACGGTCGCGACAATGCCAATATTATCTTAGTAGATGTACAGCCCGAGCAGCGAGAGGCCGTAGTTGCCAGTATTGAACCTACAGGTTTGGAAATCATCGACAACCTATCGATTGTTACCATGCGCATGCATAGTATCAAAGGAAAATTGACCAACGAAATTCGAAAAGACACGAGCTCTACAATCACTGAATGGGTTTTGAATCATGAATTTAGAACGACATTTCGTGATTCACTCATCGCTTCAGAAACTGTAATAGAAGGAAGTTGGTTAGAGGAGGTCAAACCGGGTGAAGCTATTAATATCTCCATCTCAGAAAGTCTTGCTGAAGATGCCAATCTGGGAGTTGGAGACCCCATTGTTTTTAACATACAGGGGATATTGATGGAAACCACTGTAGGGAGCATTAGAAAAGTAGACTGGACAAGGTTACAGTTAAATTTTACGATCGTTTTTCCCAAAGGCGTATTGGAACAAGCGCCGCAATTTCATGTGCTAACTACGTATGTACCTGACAATGAGACTTCAGCTACCTTGCAACGAGAACTAGTAAGCAAATTCCCAAATATTACAGTCTTTGACCTTAGGCAGATATATACAGTCATTGAAGACATCTTAGAAAAGATCTCCTGGGTCATTAATTTCATGGCCTTCTTTAGCATTCTCACAGGTCTTATCGTATTGATAGGCTCGGTTCGCACCAGTAAATATCAACGTATTAAAGAGAGTGTGTTATTACGTACACTTGGTGCCAAAAGCAAACAGATTCTTCGCATCACGGCGCTAGAATATTTGTTTTTAGGAATACTTGGGAGCTTGGCAGGAATCTTATTATCCTTAATTAGCAGTCAATTGTTGGCCACATTGCTGTTTGAAGAACCCTTTGTCCCTTCAGGGATTCCATTCCTATTGTTTTTTCCGGGTATTGTGATATTGGTACTAGCCATTGGACTAAGCAATATTAAAAGTGTGCTGCAAAGCCCGCCTTTAGAAATATTGAGAAAAGTGGGGTAGTAGATGGATAATGTAGCTTTTAGTACCAAAAACGCTTCTAGAGCTCAAAAGATCAGTTCTACGACATGATCATATGGCCACAGTATTATAATACAGTACTTAAAAATCCTTTAACTAGATTTAAAATCCTGAATATTACAAATTAAGTCATGATATAAAGGGTACCTTGATGTGATGCCTTTTAAAATAAAAAGTAAATTAACTGTAACACAAGTCGCTATTGTTTGTCATATAAATTAGTTCTATATTCTAATCAAACAACTAATTACAATGCAAACACAATCCATTTTAAAACTCTTACTAGGTATATGTATAGTATTGAATGTATTTAATTCCAAATCATACGCTCAAGAAACTATTACTCCAAAACAATGGCAAGAAGATTTACGCTTTTTACAACAAAAGACACATGACAATCATGCCTTTTTGTTTAAGAAAATAAAGCAAACTGAATGGGATAACGAAGTCGAAAAGTTATATCAACAAATCCCAAATCTGCAAGAACATGAAATAAAAGTAGGGCTATCACGAATTGTTTCATTATTTCAATATGGACATACCCAAATTCCATTCAGTACGATAGCAAAAGATGCAGTACTGCCCGTTAACTTATATCACTTTAAAGATGGTATTTATATAGAAGGTGTAGAGAAAACACATCAAAAAATAGTAGGAGCAAAGGTGCTAAAGATTGGGGGGATGGAAATTGAAAAAGCACTTTCTAAAGTTCGCCCCGTAGTTCCTGTAGAGAACGACCAATTTTTTAAAGCGTATGGATTACGATTTTTAACTGTTCCTGCGATACTTCATGCTCAAGGCGTTATTCCTAAACTTACAGATAAAGTAACACTAACTTTAGAAAAAGAGGGAAAAGTTTTTGACTACACCTTTTCGACGATCCCTTTAAAGGATATGTCTAGAGACTATAATTTAACCATAGCAAATGAGAAATGGTTAAATGCTAGAAATAATGACAAAACACCTTTATATCTTAAACATTTAAATGAAAAGTTTTATTATTTTGAATATTTGCCTAATACAAAAACAGTGTATGCCCGCCAAAGTTCTGTATTCAATCATGATTCAGAAACACTCAAGGATTTTTATAAACGACTTTTTGCATTTATAGATACTCACGAGGTAGAAAAACTAATTTATGATGTACGCCTCAACGGTGGTGGTAACAATTATAATAACCCACCTTTAATTAAAGGATTACTAGCCAGACCAAAGATCAATAAAAAAGGGAATCTGTTTTATATTATTGGACGCAATACATTTTCGGCTTGCCAAAATTTAACCAATGAGATTGAAAATTATACCGAAGCAATTATAATAGGGGAGCCAACCTCTGAAAACAAGAATTTTTATGGTGATGCTACCAAAGTTACGTTACCCAATTCAAAAATAAATGCCTATTTGTCATTTGCCTGGTGGCAAGATATGCCACAGTGGGAAAATGCAGATGCTACAGTACCACATTTCTCAAAAGAAATGACTTTTGATCAATATAGTAACAATGAAGATCCTGTATTAGATCTTGCAATGAATATTGATGTAGACAATGTTGTAATTAATCCTATGGATCATTTCACGCAGTTATTTATGGCAGGTAAGATGGAGCAACTTGCGAAAGATGCTGCCCGCATTATAAGAGATCCTTTATATCAACATATTCCTTTTATAAAAGAGTTTGATCGTGTAGGAAAGTTATTGCTTAAACAAGGGCAAAATGATGGTGCTTTATATGTATACAAAATGAATACACAATTCTATCCTGATTCTTCAGTAATGTGGAAAGGCTTGGGTGAAGCGCTCAAAGCAACCGGTAATGTTGATGATGCAAAAAATGCATTTGCAAAAGCAGAACAGCTAAGTAATTAATAGTAATGAAAGGCTGTCTAAAAAGACGTTATCCTGAGAGTAGTGAAGGAATCTGTTTATCAGCTACTTACATTTAACAGATTGCTTTAAAATTAAAATTTTTGGCAATGACATTTAATCCTTTTTAGACAGCCTTTTATATATAGTATACCCTAAATTTTATTTAAAGAAAAAGATAATGGAACACTCATTATTGAAATCAAAAGATGAAATTTCCGAATTCCTACTTATCAAAAAACAAATGATGAGGAAACGTCCTATTCAACTTCCAAAATAATCTTTTACTCTGACGAAATTATCATTTAAACAGCATTTATTGGTGTTTTGATGTTATTTAGCTAAGAATTTAAAAGAAAATATCATGTTTAAAAAATATCGAATTCTTAAATGGGGATCCCTCTTTTTTGTCACTCTAATTGTTGTTATTGTTTCTTTTGGATTTTGGTTTAAAAGTTTAATTCCGCCTAGAGACAATAAAGTAGAATCTACTTTAATTGAAGACTTATCCTATTTATCTGAAGATATTGTGCCCACTAGAGGCAAAATATTGGCAGTAGTAACAAGTACAGATGTAATGGGGAATAGTGATAAAAGTACTGGTTATGAATTATCAGAATTAGCACGTGCCTATTATACATTTAAAGCGAATGGTTTTGAAGTAGATATTGCAAGTCCAAAAGGAGGAAAGCCACCTGTAGTTATTGATGATGAAGATATGGGAGCATATGATTTTGCTTTTTTAAACGATTCAATCGCACAATATAAAACAAGTCATACTATTAAAATAGACGATGTAGTAGCAGAAGATTACAAAGCCATATTTTTTGCGGGAGGAAAAGGGGCGATGTTCGATTTTCCAAATAATAAAGCAATTCAATCAGTAGTAAAAAAATATTATGAATCCAATAAGGTAATCGGGGCAGTTTGCCATGGCCCTTCTGCCTTAGTTAATGTAACTTTAGATAATGGACGGCCGCTTTTAAAAAATAAAGAAGTAAGCGGATTTACCAATAAAGAGGAATTACTATTAATAGCTGAAGCAGCATCAATATTTCCATTTCTTCTACAAGATAAAATGATTGAGCAAGGGGCCAATTTTAATGAAGGTGCCATGTATTTAGAAAAAATCAGTCATGACAAAAATTTGATTACAGGCCAAAACCCATGGTCTACCTGGAGATTGGCCGAAAGTATGATTAAGCAATTAGGCTATACACCAAAATATAGAGAAATGACCGATGAAGAAAATGCTGTAAAGATTTTAGGCGTTTACAAAACAAATGGCAAACAAAAAGCAAAGGAAATGATGGAGACCATGTTGGTAGAAGAAAAGAAACCCGTTAATCGGGTGTTAATAGCAAAACATAGTATAATTGCTGCTATGAAAGGCGAAGTAGGACAATTTTTTAACATTATTGGGTTGGTGTCTTATGCAAAAAAATGTGAATCCAAAAGAAAGGAAATTTAACTAAATTTGAAGAAAATAACTATTTGAGTTTTTTAGATATACTTCTCGTTATTATAAGTAGTGCAGGGCTTTTACATGGAGTTGCATTTGCCGTTTATTTGCTTTTTTTTAAAAATAAAAAAACAATAACCAATACTCTTCTGGCATTAATTCTGGTCTTTATGGCTTTTAGAATAGGAAAGTCTGTTATGTTGAATTTTGGTAACGATTTAGAGCCCATATTTATTTTTGCGGGATTGGCTTTTCTATTGTTAATCGGCCCTTTAGTAAGGTGGTATGTTACAGGAATGACAGAGGTTAACTATAAATTACCACAATATTACTTTTTGGAATTGGCACCGTTTACCTTACTGTTTTTATCCAGTTTTTTTGTTACCAAAAACTGGTTTGAGACTATTAATAAGGAAGTCATAATTGTATTTGCCAGCGTTCTTATTTTTATTTATATACATTTTGCCTTTTATATTTTTATTGCCAATAGGCTATTAAACAAAGTAAAGAAAAGCTACCCTATAGAATTACAAACAAAATCCCAGAAAGCGATAATCTCGTGGTTAAATTTATTGATTATTGGTTTTGTGCTTATATGGGTATCCTATTTCTTAAATATCATAGAAGATACCGTTCCGTATATAACAGGTCCCATCATGTATTCTATGGTTGTCTATTTTTTGAGTTTTAAAGCATTTCAACTAAAAGTAACAGATGTTGATGGAAATGTATTTAAAAAGAATGACGACACTCAATTATTTACTCAGATATCAAAACTTATTGTAGACGATAAGTTATATCTAGAACCGAATGTGTCTCTTACAGGTATAAGCAAGTTAATAAGCAAGAGTACTCAAAAAACCTCTGAAGTAATCAACCAATATGCTAAGCAAAATTTCAATGATTTTATAAATTATTACAGAATTCAAGAAGCTAAAAAAATACTTGTAGGAGATGATAGTAAAAACCATACGATATCAGCCATTGCTTTTGATTCGGGTTTTAGCAGTTTATCATCCTTTAATAGTGCCTTTAAAAAATTTGAAGGAACAACACCTTCTTCTTATAGAAAAACTAATAGTATATAAAGGTTTAATATGTGTTATATGTGCAATATTGAAAATTTTATTCGTGAAGATTAGACCAAAGCTATTTTTAAAGCCACTTGGCCTTTAGATCTTTGTACTTGGTTCTTCCTATAGGGATACGCGTCCCGTTTTTAAGCTCAGCTATATATTTGCTTCCGGATTCTACAATAATTTCCTTTACCTCAGACATCTTCAGCAAATATGATTTATGGATTCGTTCAAAAGAAAACGCCAACAACTGTTCTAGTTTCTCTAGTGATTTATCATGCAGCTCTTTTTCTCCATCTGCTAGAAAGAGCTCTGTATAGGCTCCAGCACCTTTTACATAAAGTACATCTTCAATGGGTATTAGTTGTATCCTGTGTCTTTTTTTTACAGCTAAAAATTTAATGTCATTCGTATTTATTTTCTCTTTTGTGATGGTCTTATGTAAAGCTTTCTCCAACCGATCTCTATTAAAGGGTTTTGACACAAAATCTAGAACTCCATATTCAAAAGCAGTAATGGCCTGATCTTTATAGGCAGAAATGATTATCGTATGAAACGATTCAGAAACTGCGGTAGTAAGCAAGTCAAAGCCACTGTTGCCGTTCAGGTTTAAGTCCAAAAAGACAAGGTCTAATGTGTTATTTTCAATAAACTTCACTGCCTCCTGAAGTGTGTTAATATGGGTTATCGATTGTAAGGCATCTCCAAGAATAGCACGAGTCATTCGTTCAATTCTTTTGGCTATTCTTGATTCATCTTCAACAATTAAAATATTCATCTTCTTAAGAATATATTTTTATGGTATTTTTCCAACCATGATTTACTGGTTCCGAGGTGAGTTCCCATTGCTCATGATAACTCTCTGTAAGTCGGGCCTTGATATACTTCAGTCCTGTTCCTTCTTTTTTATAACTCGCTTCTTGTCTCATAGAAGCAGCAAATGTTAAAAATGTATAACATTTATAATTACTATTCGATTCAAAAACCAGTTTAAATAGGATACTATTATCTTCCAGAGGTAAACTATGTGTAATTCCGTTTTCCAATAACGTATGAAGAATTCCGGGAGGTATTTTTTGGTCAAAATCTATGTTTTCTTCTTGCCAGGAATAGTTAATTTCTTTTCGGTACTCCATAATCTCAAGATGTGTGCGACAAAGCGATATCTCTTGAGCAATAGGGATCAATCTTTGATTTTCTATCTGATTAAAAAGATCAAATTCTTTGGCTAAAGCTTCTATAAACAAAACGCCTTTCTTGGGTGCTTCTTCTACCCAATCTATTAATGAGGTCAAGGTGTTCATTAGAAAATGAGGTTGAATATTCTTTTTTAGTAACTCCAGGCGCAGGCGCGTAGATTGAACTAAAGAATTTTCGTAAGCCAACCGTTGGTCTTTGATTCTGAGAGAAAGTAAGTAAAACATACCCAGAAGAATAAGGCTGAACCCTGCGAATAGACTTTTGTTAAAAGGAGTGACAAAACCAATAGGTACCGATAACAGGAGGGTTAACAGTACAAGACGCGCACCTTTCATCTTTTTATAAACCCCAAACACCACGATACCAAATGAAAACAACCACATGCTAAAAACCATATTATTGGCTGTCAATTCGTATACATATCTTGACAAGAAAAAGAACAATAGAATACCCGCGTAAATGGTTAGCAGCAATTTTCTTTTGGGGAAAGGAAACTGCATGGAAAAATAGAATGGAATCAAAAAAGAAATACCAAGCATTAGAATGCTTATGATGCGTAGACGTATAACATGCAGACTGTAATGGATGGGTATATAGGTTTTCATGAATTCTACCAATATCAGGGTAAAAAAGAGAAAGCAACTAATACTAAAAATTAATGTTGTATACTCCTTTTTGTCACTCAGAAAGAGAAATAGAAAATAGATAGAAGCGATAAGAAAGGCGCCCGCAAAGAGATGCATATAGGAAGATTCGATAACGCGATCAGTTAATAGGTCCTGATAATAATCGATCTTCAGTTCTTCTATTCCTGTATGATCCGGAAAATAATAAAGACTTGATCGTATCGCCAATACATGTTCTCCCTCCTCTGTCAGATATGTAGGAATGCTAAAGGTAGCCCACATTTTACCTTCAGGATCAAGTATTGCTTCCTGTCCGGGATTCCCGTTCTTTCCGATCAAAACACCATCCCAAAAAACCTCATACTCTCCATATACTTGTAAGTGAAGGCCATATGGGTGTAATGATTCGGGAGACTTTAGAATATCAATTTTAGTCCTGGACCAGAAAACCTCACCATCTGGCACTAATGCTATGTGTTTTTCCCAGTACTGGTCATTCAGGTCTTTGGCGGCCCATTCTTGTTGATCTCCAACCTGAAATACGGTCTCGTATTCTTTAAAAACAAGGTTTTGAGAACAAGATGTTACAAGTAGTAGTAAGCATGTTAAAAGGAAATTGGGCAAAGATTTCAAGTTCATTTTTGATGCTGTTTTACGGATGCAAGCTAATCATTACGCAATGGCTTTTAGAGTCGTTCATTAGGATATAGAGCAGTTGGTAAAATTTACATTGAATTCATGAGATAAAAATACATCTTTTGCAAGATAAAAAACTATTAAAAAAACATTGAAACTGAAGAGACACTCTAAATATACAAAAGGAAGAAACATGAAAACTTATTATTTGAAACAAGTAAAAATCGTATTCATTTTAACTTTCCTACTTGGTTTTAGTGCTTCTTGTCAGGACAATAAAAAGTCAAACCTTACTTTACTAAGCAATAAAATCCCAACAGATACGCCTTTAATTTTTGCTCCAGGTATTATTTCAATAGATGACCACGTCTCAAGCTCGATTACTTTTAGTCCAGATATGGACGAACTGTTTTTCAATCGTAGAAAACCAGAAGAGAGTCATAATCTCTATACTATGAAATTGATAGATGGCAAATGGTCAGCACCGAAACCGGCATCTTTTTCAACAAACAAAGAGCATCTGGATTTTCATTCCCGCTTTAGCCCGAAAGGGGATCGCCTCTATTTCGGAAGCACAAGACCGCTTAAGAATACTATGACAACATCAACTACACCAAGAGGATTACATCAATGGTATGTTGAAAAAGATGAAAACGGTGGTTGGGGTGAACCCATTATTATGAGAAAACCGTTTCTAGATATATACATCATGTGCGCGACGCCATCGGAGAATGGTAACCTGTATTTCACTTCTGGAGAGGGACCCGGCGCTGATGATGAAGGCATTTACTATGCTGTCAATCAGAACGGTCATTACGCTACTATTGAGAGAATGGATGATGTAATCAACGCTAATGGCAAGTGGATTGCCCACCCATTTATCGCCCCCGACGAAAGCTATATCCTATATGATTCTCAAAAAGCCTCAGAGCCTGATAATAGCGATATATTTATCAGCTTCAATAAGAATGGGGCCTGGACGAAATCATATAGTTTGGGACCCAAAATAAATACAAAAATAAATGAGAGCGCTGCCACAGTTTCAGCTGATGGGAAGTATCTTTTTTTCTCAAGAGGAGAAGAAAAAGTCAGGGAAGATGGAAGTACGTATTGGACATCGTATACGTATTGGGTGGATTTTATCCAGTTGAAAAAAGAACTTCTAGAGAATATAAACAGTAACTAACATCGAAACTATATGGAAAAAAGTATGGCTTTAAAAACTCTTTTATGTACAGTGTTATTAATGACCTTTTTGTCATGTAATGAAACACCTAAATCAACACCCTATACAATTGCCTATAATTCAAAAGAAACTGGTAATGTAGAAATTTATTCGGGTGATATAGAAGGTAAATCAACTATTAAAAGTACAAATGTGAAAGGTGGCTACTTAGCTTGGTCTCCTGACGGAAAACACTTTGCTTTTTATCACAAATATGATGAAAGAAAAACATGGTCTATTCATATAATGAATAATGATGGTACGAATAGGAAGAGATTAACTCATGAAAAAAACAAATGGGATAATTCACCAGCATGGTCACCCGATGGAAGAAAAATTGTTTTTTCAAGAGCATATAAGGATACGGATAAAAATTGGAAAAAAGAACTTTGGATTATGAATTCAGATGGTAGCGATCTGACTCAAATAAAATCACTAAATGGTGGTGGTCCATATTTTACACCAGATGGTAGAATAGTCTTTCACTCGGAAAATAAAAAAAGCTGGATAAGTATTGCAGATATTGATGGTAACAATCTAATTCGGTTGACACATAATGAGGCTGAAGAGCAGCACCCAGAGGTTTCACCAGATGGTAAGCAAATCGCTTTTATGTCTGACAGAGATGGAAATCATGAAATTTATATGATGAATATAGATGGTTCTAATCAAAAACGATTAACAAATAATGATGTTGATGATTGGTATCCATCATGGTCGCCTGATGGTTCTCAACTGATTTTTTCATCACTTAGAGACGGAGAAAAAGGTATTTATATTATGAACAAGGATGGTGCTGAAGTAAGAAAACTTATATCTAATGCTACAAGTCCAGCATGGCTAAAAATAGCTAAATAAATAGAAATGAGAACCAGTAATTTTTTAATACCAATACTCTTTCTATCACTATCAAACACTTATAAAAAATGAAAAACAAAATCGTACTTGTGCTTTTAATGCTTCTTATACTAATAAATAGTAGCTTTGCTCAACAAACTGATAGCCATGCACCAGAGGCTACAGACGCCGAAGCCAAGCTCTCATTCAGAGATATTTCTTACCTCAAAAAAGCCTTTATCGATGCAGCGCCAACTGCTAGAAAAGACAATATCCCTGTTGGTAAATTGGGCGTTGATGGGGGCAATAAAGCGATGATTCTTACCCTGGCACAGGAGATAGCCAATAACAAACATGGTAAGTTCGACAGCTTTCTTATTGCCCACAAAGGGAAGCTTCTTTTTGAATCCTATTATTCACGTGGTCGCATCAATTTGCCGCATCCGCAAGCGTCAGCGACTAAAGCCTACACTAGCTTGGTGCTCGGCCGTGCCATCCAATTGGGTTATCTGACTATGGACGATCTAGACAAGCCTTTGATCAACTTTCTAAAAAACCTGGACCCTACAAAACTAGCTGTCGGTGCAGAAAAAATCACGCTCCATAAGGCCTTAACGATGCGTTCTGGCATTCGCATCAGCGACGAACAGAGAGAAACATTCAAGAAAAATCCAAGCCAGTTAAAAGGGCAGGGGCAAGTACAAACTTGGCTTGAGCATAGCACACCGATTACCTCTTCATCTCAAACTTTTAAATATAGTGACGATGCCGCATTGGTGATGCAAGTCATTAATGCCGTCGTACCGGGCTCGGCCAAAGACTTTATTAAAAATGAACTTCTCGACAAAATGGGCATTATGAATTATGGCTGGCCGACTGCTGATAATGGCTTGCCACAATCAGGAGGTCGCTCGAGGATCACAGCTCGCGATATGGTGAAATTTGGCACCTTGGTTAAGAATAGGGGCAAATGGAATGGCGAACCGCTGGTTTCGGAAACCTATATCACTAAAGCAACCAGCAGGATCCTCTATACCGGTGATGAAGAAGTCCACTACGGTGGCAAAGACGTCTCTAAGCAGGGGTACGGTTATTTCTGGTGGAGCTCAGACCTGAAATACGGTAAGAAAAGCTATTTCAGCGTATCTGCACAGGGAGGTTCTGGGCAGTTTATCATTCTGATCGAGGAGTTGGATCTGATGGTCGTGTTTACTGGTCATGATAATGATACCAGCTACCTGCAAATAATGGCAGAGAGGATCTTACCAGCTTTTATTAAGTTATAGCAAACATTGAAAATCTAAACAATGAGAAAAACATATTTTATTTTGATGCTTACAGGGTCTCTATTTTTAGATGCTTGCACTACTAAAAAACAACATTCAAAAGATAATGAAGAAGCAACTAGAGAAAACCTTTATCTAGGTCAAAAACCACCCGGTTTAATTCCTGAACCTTTTGCCCCCGGTATGGTCACGACAGAGGATTGGGAAGTTAGTGGTGTCTTTACACCAGATATGAAGGAGTTCTATTTTATTAGAGAGGGTAAAGAAACTAAAGAACAGGAACTTGTTGTTTTTCAATATCAAAATAACCAATGGCAGGAATCCGTTGTATCGCCCAGGGTAGGAACTCCCTTTATCGCTCCCGATGGTAAAACCATGTATTTGGGCAGAAGATATAAGGAACGTACCGAGGCCGGTGGTTGGTCAGCGTTAAAAAAACTTGACTCTTCTTTCGAAGAGATACAAATCATGCGTCTTACTGTGTCGTCAAAAGGAACCTATGTTTTTGATGAGATAGGCATGCCAGACGGAGATGGTGTTATTCGTTATTCGCGATTAATAGACGGGAAACGCGAAGAACCTAAGCCATTTGGTGCAGCCATTAACACTGGCAGAATGAATGCTCACCCTTTCATCGCACCAGATGAATCCTATTTGATATGGGATGGTGAAAGAGATAGCGGATACGGCGATTCTGATATCTATATAAGCTTTAAACAGCAAGATGGTTCATGGGGTAAGGCTATTAATTTGGGTGACAAAGTAAATACTGAGGGTTGGGAAGCGGTTGCCTGCGTAACACCAGACGGTAAATACCTTTTCTTCAATAGGAATATGACCCCAGACAACTACGAAAATGTAGATATATTCTGGGTAGATGCTCGGGTTATTGAGAATCTGAGATCCGAACGGTAATTTATGAAGCAAATTGAGGTTGCTGGCCATCTGATATCTGCAATTATGTAAAATACTACGTATACGCCAATTTCCTTTTTCCAGCGCACTTTGATTTGGTCAAAAGTAAAGTTTATTACTTCTATATTTTCTTTAAAAGTTTTCTAACGAAATCGAAGAATGAGATTGGGCGGTAGCCAAATATCCTTAGAGATTGGGCGGTAGCCAAATATCCTTAGAGATTGGGCGGTAGCCAAATATCGTACAAGATTCATGAACTCCTCTAAAACAATAAAAACCTTGTGAACTAAAAGTTTCTTTAAAAAGGTGATGTAACACTTATTACGCGAACCGACGTGTTGCCTGAGCTTTTCGAATGGACAGGAGGGGAGTGTAATGTGTGTAGAATGGCTTCAAATCTAAATTAATTCACAAAAATATTATTTTGTATGCTATCTAGCATGCAACTTAAGTAATCCCAAAATCAGTCCCCCAATAAATTGAGCTGATCAATTAGCTTAAGGAATTCGTCTCGTTTGTTTTTACTTGCATTTAGTGCGTTTCTATTTGGATTTATAGTAACTAGTATAAATAGTATAGTTGCATTTAATAATTTTAAAGCCCAAGGCTGGACAACAGGGCTACTCATTTTAATTCTAATACTTGGTTAGTGAGTATTGCTTTCACAATAGCAGCAGTATTTCCTTTTTTAAAAACAAATAACTCTAGTAGTAAAAAGTATCATTCATTAATTTTTTTTAATTCTATAGCTGATATGGATGAAGACAACTTTTTAACTCAATACAAGGAACAAAAAGATAAAAAGATAAATAAAGACATAGCTAAGCAAATCTATGCAATTTCAAAAGGGCTAAAAACAAAGTATAACAGAATAAGTTGGGCTATAAAACTAGTTTTCGTTCAATTAATTTTGCTTTTAACAATTATAGTAATAAAGGTAATATGAGCTTATTTAAAAATTATAAATCGGGTATAGAAAGTGTATTGAGTAGATCAGAGCAGATATTTCAAAAGGGAATGAAATCTCCTTACATTTTACTTAATGAAAGTACAAAAACTTTTTCCTCTTTACCTACAACAATAGAGCCTGATTCTAAAACAATATTAGAGTTTGACTCAAATCAATTGAAAA
This sequence comes from uncultured Aquimarina sp., assembly GCA_947503835.1. Taxonomy (GTDB): domain Bacteria; phylum Bacteroidota; class Bacteroidia; order Flavobacteriales; family Flavobacteriaceae; genus Aquimarina. Next base: position 3,575 of record CANNFM010000002.1, on the reverse strand, counting down.
ATTATTTTGGACCAAATAAATATTCATTTGATAGTGTGACAATAGGTAATCATCCAGATTTTGAATATTTAGAACACAATCAAACACTAAATCATCATTGTGTTTCTATGTTTGTCGATATTAAAGGTTCAACACGATTAGCACTTAAATATTCACTGGAAGAAGTGCGCTTAATTAAAGATACATTATTGACACTTTGTATAAATGTAGTTAGCCACTTCGGAGGTCACGTCCACAGGTTACAAGGAGATGCGGTATTTGTGCAGTTTGTAAGAAAAAATTCTAATCCAAATAACAGTATTATTAACGCGCTAAATGCTGCTAGTGTTTTATGTCAAGTAGTTTCCGAAGATTTATCTTCAGCCTTTGAAGGTTATGGACTTGACCCAATAAAAATTAGAGTTGGATTAGATTATGGAACTGACGAAAAAGTCATGTGGTCTCATTATGGTGTTGCTAATTGTAATGAACTAACAACAACAAGCTTGCATACCGATTTAGCAGCAAAATTACAGAATAAAGCATCTGTAAACTCTATTAGAATTGGCAAAAATCTGGTAGATGCAATAGAAATGAAAGAAGATTATATAAGTACGCCAACAATTGTAAAGAACGGTCAAACTGTTGAAGACAAATACATAATCCAATCTTCAGAGCTTAACTATCGTCAGTATGATTTTAACTGGAAAAAGTACCTAAATAGCTTTTCATTTTACAGACAAAATGGAAGTGGTAAATTAGAAATTATTGATAACCCTTTTACGCTTAAAGCCAGTGTTTATAAACCAAAACAAGAAAGCACTGCCTCTCAATATTATGAAAATAATTATTCAATTCTTAAGGGTAAATATATCAAATATCAGTTAATGATTAATGGTTCTCCTTATCACAAAAAAGCTTATGAAAAAATAATTTGGGAAGCGTTTAATTCTGGGAAAGAAGCAAAATTAGCAAATGAAGAACAACATAATTTTGAAAATTTTTATCTTAATCAAACATTTTGTATTGCTCATACTGGTTATCACGGAAATCATTACTTAAAATGTACCATTCAAAGAGAACATTCAAATAATATAGTACTCAAATTTCCAATTTATGTTGATGATAAGTTGGATTCAGAAATAGATTTAAATAATATATTAAATTAAACATTATGTCAAAGAAAAATCAACATGTAGTCCCATCTGGTAAAAATTGGGCTGTAAAAGGAGCAGGAAACTCAAAAGCAACTAGAATTGTAAAAACGCAAAAAGAAGCTAGTGGAATTGCGCGTGAAATAGCAAAAAATCAGGGTTCTGAAATGTTTATTCATGGTAGAAATGGTCAAATAAGAGAGAGAAATACTTACGGTAGCGACCCATACCCACCAAAAGGATAAAGTGAAAACCTTAATTTAAAAGTGATGAAATTTGGATGAAATTAATTTAGAAACTATTAGAGAGTTATTTCAATCAGGCTCTCTTGATTTAACAGCCACTCAACCAGGTATTTGTCTGCCAATGTTGCAGAGAATATATAAGAAAATGAAGGTTGGAATAGAATTTGAGGATATTAGAGTAAATGACTCAAGAATAGTTGATGGTCATCATAGATATGTCTGTTCAAAGCTTTTGAATATAGATATTGGAATAAACAATAATTATCCTATACCATCTACTTCTGAAAATCATGAATGGGAAGTTCTAGTTATTGACGAACATGATTATGAAATAGACGAAGAAATTCATCAACATAACGTGAGAGATGCTGAAATAAATGGCGTTGACATAGAATTTTTAAACGATTTATAAAATAATATTTATATTTGTAATATGTTAATCTTATTAGACATAGACGGAGTAATGGTTCCTGCTAGCAATTGGAAACGACCGGAATTTGAAAGTGACGGGTTTCCAAAATTCAGTAGAAAAGCCACAAATAGCCTTCAGAAAATTATTTCTGAAACAGGTGCAGGAATTCTATTGACGACATCTCACAAGTCAAATTATTATGTCAATGAATGGAGAGAGATATTTTCTAACAGAGGAGTGAAAAACGCAAAAATTAGGAAGTTAAATAAAAACTCTAATTATTTAAATAGGAGAGAAGAGGTAATGAGATGGTTAGAAAAGAGTAATGAAAAGGAATTCGTCATAATTGATGATGATAAAACCTTAAATAGTTTACCTCCAAGTATTAAATCAAGACTTGTGCAACCTAGTGCAACGGTTGGTTTAAATGAGGAATTGGCTAATTCTGCTATTAGAATATTGAAATCCTCTAAAGAACTAGCTACTTAAAAGAAGTTATAGAAATATTTTTTAACCCTTTCAATTCATTTTGAGAGGGTTTTTAATTGGCCTGCTTATTACATTATGTAAAATAGAACCTAAAAGTTTAAAAACGGCCTCAGAAAACTTTGGTCAAAACAATAGGCAAAGGAGCGTCAATATTTTAGAGGTTTAGTACTAAAGTTTAATAAGAGTCTTACATATTCATTTGAGTTCAAAGCGATCTTACAAGTTAGAAGGCTTTCTAAAATATAGCGACTACGCCGTACATTGTTTCCAAAGTTTTGTGCAGCCTTGATTTTTTTGTTTCTTTTTGTATCAAGACAAAAAGATATGCAAACCTTAGTAAGTTTAATCTGTGTTCTGCAGTTAGCATGTGCATAGAAATTATCTCGTAGAGTAATTTTATACTTATGCGTCAACTTCACGAGAATCGCATAAAAACTTTTTTCACGTATATTTTATCAAATACGAGATTTATAAGCTACCTAAAAGTGTTTGCTTTTTTTGGCGTGGCCAAGCGATGGCAAATTGTGTGTAGAGACGAGTGAATAAAATTTATCTGGTAGATGAATTTTATGAAACTGCGAGATAATGTAGCTGGGAGCATTTTTGTTTACAAAACAATAAAGCGGTTGGGCGCGGCAATTTTATACTTCGACAAGCTCAGTATAAACTTCACGGCAAATTATAGCTACAAATATGAGCAGGATGTTTCAGCAATAGTTTTTTGGAATTATTAATGACCCCAGTAGCTAAGATCATTATGAAATAGAATTATCCTGGGATATTTTACACGAGTTTTTAAAATTGATCATAAAATCAATTATAAAAAGCTGCGAGATGATGTGGCTGGGAACATTTTAGCAAGGAGTTACAATAGAACTAAATATCCGCAAATTGGCTTTTACATAATTGCTGACGATATAAAACACTAACGTGTTATGTATCTGCAATTATGTAAAATGCAAGCATCCGTCAATTTACTTCAATAAATACATTTGTACTATAATTTATATTATGTAAAATAGAATATTTGCGAACCTCTCCCATTTTATAGAAATTCCATGCTCAACTTTATATTATCACGTAGATCTTACTAAATGACCAATATTTCCAGATTCTCATAAATCGAATATTCTGTATAATCCTCTAGAAATTTTCAAATACACGATTTATGAGTTTGTATATTTCATCTCAGATCTAACAAAATGATATATACGAGTAATATAATCCTCTAGAAATTTTCAAATACACGATTTATGAGTTTGTATATTTCATCTCAGATCTAACAAAATGATATAT
>CANNFM010000001.1 GCA_947503835.1 uncultured Aquimarina sp. | reverse complement strand
ATCAATGTCTTTTTCTTTTGCTCCGAATAACCACAGTTTTTTAATTTCAAGACCTTCAAGAAGATGTATGTTTTTAGCATCAGCTGTTATAGAAAGTTCTTTTTGGGATGTATCAAAATCAGATATGTCAGATATTACTGCAGGTTTCGTTTCATATGGATCAATTTCAATTTTAGTCATTTCTAATTATGTACAACGCCAAATATATGAATCGGAGCAAGGCAAGTAAGCCAGAACCAATCGATTTATCCCTGCCTACCTGGTGGATGGCAGGCAGGTGCGCATTTTTATTTCTTATTAAACTTATAAAAATTCAGCGCCACTTCAAAAAGGAAATGATCTTTCGATTAAGCACTAAACTTTGCTCTGATTTCATATATAATGTTAGCAACTGGCTTTTTATTCCGTTTAACAGTTTTTTATTTAGTTCAGAGTTTGATAACTACTCTCCATTTTTTTCAATTCCACTTAGAGTGAACAGTTCCAATAATTATATTAGTTTTTATTTTATTAAATCATAAATTGTTCTTCCAATTACAACTAATATAAATAGCACTAGTAGTATTAATAGTATTTTTCCAAAAATGCTTAATGTTAATTGTGCTCCAGCAAAATAATATTTTCCATCATATTTATCCTGTAATACTTCTTTTACTTTTTCTTTGTTACGATACTTTATCCATAAATAAAGCCATCCAATAGGGTAATATAAAATACTTGCAATTTCCATTCTGCTGCTTGTTGCTAACAACTATATAATAACAATTGCTATTATATCTTATATATAAATGTAGCAATATTAAACAAAAACTCAGTTAATACTGTTAGGTATTAGGGGAATTGTCTATTTGAACAAACAATTGCACATGAACCAACTATAATCTATAGTTTTTGTACTTTTATAGTTACTCTTAAACAATACCACATGAAAGCGCTGTACAAAAATCCAATAGCGATTATTCTTATCGTACTTGCCATTGCAGCATATGTTTATTTTGAAGAACAGTTTCCGCCTGTTGATCTTTCCAATTTAGATCCCGGTAATGTGATTGCTATGCTGGGTTATATATCGGTTATTATGCTAATTGTAGAGCAATTTATAGAGATTTTTATAGATGACCCTGGAGAAAAAGAGAAAAAGAGATGTAAAGATCGTATTGCCGATATTGATAAATATATGGAAGATATGGACGCTCCTATTGACCCCATGATGATTGATCCAGAAGAACCTTTAACCGACAAAGAGGGAGACGGTAAAATAAAAGAGGAAGACCGTAAAATAGCGGTGATGGTGAAAGAAAAAAAAGGATTAGAGGAACGACTTGTAGACCATGGATTAAAACGACATCGAAGAACAACTATTATTGCATTTGCAATTGGACTAGTACTTTCATTCTCGGGATTACGTCTAATATCGGGTATTATCTTTAGTGAACCAGAAACAGAAGCCGAGCTATTTAAGATACAGGTAACTATTATTCAGTCTATAGATATTGTTCTTACTGCAGGGATTATTGCGGGAGGAAGCGGTCGTATGCATCGCCTTCTTAAAAGAATAAAGGCGACTATAGGGAACAATTACTAGGTAAAATATTGTGCTTGCTGATTGTTACCTATAAAAATTCATTTCGTCAATATATCCCCAAACCTGTTCAGGGAGTAGTGGTCTTATATTTTTGCCTTCTGATATGGCTTTACGAATAAAAGTTGACGAAACTTCCATGATCGGTGCGTTTACTCTATGGATTTTTGGATGATCTTTAAACTGAGTTTCGACGATGCCTTCAGCAATTCTTGGATATACGTAAATATTATGATTTTCGAGAATCACTTCATAGTTCTTCCATTTATGGAAACTTTTGAGATTATCTTCTCCCATAATAAGATTAAATTGATAATCGGGATGTTGTTCTTCAAGATGTGCAAGAGTATACACTGTGTAATTGGGTTGCGGGAGTTTAAATTCTACATCGCTGGGTTTTAGCTTTGGATAGGATTCTGTAGCCCGATATACCATTTCATAGCGTTGCTGATTATCCAGAAGCGAACTTTTCTTTTTATGCGGATTATGCGGAGTAACCACCATCCATATTTCATCGAGATCAGAATATTCTGCCATATGATTGGCGATAGCAAGATGACCAACATGTATTGGGTTAAAAGTCCCGAAATATAATCCGATTTTTTTCATGAAAACATCGTTTTCATTCCCATGAATATGGGAATCTCATTACATCTTATAAATTTAGGCTAAAAGAAATTTTTTGACCAATTGATATACCTCTGCTTTAGCTTTTTCGAGATCATCATTGGTCACTATGGCATCAAATTGAGGTGCCGTGGCCATCTCGGTAGAAGCTTTGGCAACACGCATATTGATCTTATCCTCAGCTTCAGTTTTACGTTTTTTTAGTCGAATTTTTAGTTCTTCGATACTCGGTGGCTTCACAAAAATTGCCAAAGTACGATCTGGATATATCCTCTTTATGTCCAAACCACCAACTACATCAATATCAAAGATTACATGCTTACCACTATCCCAAAGTCGTTGTACTTCGGTTTTAAGGGTTCCGTAAAAGTTATCTCTGTACACTTCTTCCCATTCTAAAAACTCATCGGCTTTGATTTTGTCTTTAAACTCTCTTAAGGACAAGAAATAGTAATCTTTTCCGTGAATTTCTGCACCCCTAGGTTCCCTGGATGCGGCAGAAATCGAAAACCCAAGATTTAACTCTTCTTCGTTGAGTAAATATTTAACTAAAGTAGTTTTTCCACTACCAGATGGCGCCGAAAGTACAATAAGCTTTCCCTGGTTCATTTACAACACGTTTAGTAATTGTTCCTTGATTTTTTCTAATTCATCTTTCATCTGTACCACCAATTGTTGCATTGGAGCATAATTGGATTTACTACCTATGGTATTGATTTCACGGCCAATTTCCTGGGTAATAAACCCAAGTTTTTTTCCGTTAGAATCTGCAGAATTTAAGGTGGTTGTAAAGTATTCTAAATGATTGGTAAGCCGAACTTTTTCTTCGGTAATGTCAAATTTTTCGAGATAATAAATCAATTCTTGTTCAAAACGATTTTGATCTACTTCTTCTTTAAGGTCTGATACCGCTTTATGTAATCGTTCTTTAACGGCTTCAATGCGTTCCGGATCTATTTTTATAACTTGATCCAGCAAATCGCCTATGTTTTTAATACGAAAAGTAAAATCTTTTTCTAATGCTTTGCCTTCGTCAATTCTATATTCTTCTATTTTAATCAAGGCATCTTGTAACGCTTTTGTTATAGCACTAAATTCTTCTTCATCAATCTCTTCACGTTCAATTTTTAAAGCATCTGGCATACGAACAGCCATTTTCATTAATTCTGTCGTATCGCCTTGATGCACATTAGATAATTGTCTAATATATTCCTTTACAATAGCTTCATTAACCTTTGTAGATGTTTCTTCTCCGGTGGCTTCAACATATAATCCAAAATCGACTTTACCTCTGTCTAAAGTTTTGGCAATGGTATTACGCATTATGAGTTCTTTTTCTCGGTATTGAGAAGGAATTCTGGCATTAAGATCTAAGTTTTTGCTATTAAGCGATTTAACCTCAATCGTAACTTTTTTTGTAGGTAGCTGTAGGATGGATTTCCCGAAGCCTGTCATAGATTTGATCATAGAATTATGCTAAAAGTTGCACGAAGATACAAACTAATTACGAATGCAGAATTACGAATTACGAATGATGAAATATAAACCATGAAATATCTATAACAGAATACAGAACATATTGCTTTGTATGTAATACTTTGAACTCTTAGTATTAAGCTTCTGGATTCTTATTCCGAATTCTTTTGTATAGCTTGATCCCCAGCATCAATAAAACCGAAAGAAGTACAATTCCTGCAACTCCATAGATCCAATTTATGGCATCACGAACAACGACTAGAAAGATAACCGAGAATAGAATGATGGTAGATCCTTCGTTCCAGATTCGCATTTGATTAGATGACCACTTTATAACATCATTTTGAAGTTGTTTGTAGATTAGATGACATTTAAAATGATAGGCAAATAACAAAATTACAAAACCTAACTTAACATGCATCCAAGGTTGTTGCAACCAAGCGGGCATTAAAATTAATAACCAAATTGCAAATAACGTTGCCAATATTGCAGAAGGCCAGGTGATAATAAACCAAAGACGTTTAGTCATTAGCTTGAGTTGTTTGCCCAATATTTCTTTATCAGGCGAAGGTTTTTGAGAGGCTTCAATCTGATAGATAAATAGTCTTGGGATATAAAATAGTCCTGCAAACCAAGTGATCACGAAGATCAGGTGCAGGGATTTTATGTAGTTATAGTATTCTAGCATTTATTCTTCAACAAAAAGATAATTAAGCTGCAATGTATTAAACGCTGAATTAAATCCTTTAATTTCTTCCGAAATTAATTTCTCAAAAGCTATCAACTGATCATTGATTTGTTTAACCAATTCATTTTTTACGGCAATATCTTGTTCGGTTGGGCCAAAATCTCCCATACCTACCAAAGAATTAAGATGTCCAAGTTTGTTGGTCAATTTAATCGGAAAGTTGAGTGGATCCTGATTACTTTTATTCTGGGTTTGGTACAATGCTTTTTCGATTTCGCTAAATTTTTGTTGTAATTCTGAAGCTTTTTTGACTAAATCTTTAGTCTTTTCATCGGATGTATACTGTTTCTCGAATGCTTTAAGTTGGGCATTGATCTTTCTAATCTTTTTGATCGATTGATGTGCTTTATCCACAGTTTGGTTTACGCTGGTGATAAAATCGAATTGCGCTTGCATTTGTTGAGGTGTTGCTTCTGCTCTTGGGTCGGCTACAATAGTAAAGGGTTGCCTGGCTACTTCTTTTTTATTAACACTTAGACTTACTTTGTAGGTGCCGGGCACAGCTTTTGGTCCATCAAGATTTGCCCACCATAGGATCATACCTTTTAATTTTTCTGCTCCTTTGCCTCGCATATTCCAGGCGAACATATGGGCTCCTTTTTCTTCTATGTCTAACTGATCTTTTTTATCTTTTGCTTTATTACTAAATGATTTTAACGTGTCGTTTTTTGCATTAAAATAGGTGAGTGCAATAGTATCTTTTGTGGCATCGAAATTTTTCAGGTAGAAGTAGGTCATTACCCCGGCAGGGTGATTGGTACCTTCGGTCTTAGAATCCTTAACACTTTCTCCTCGCATACGATATGCATTTTTGGGTTGATATAGAATGTGGCTTTGTGTTTTTAGGTTGTCATTTAACTGATGCAATACAGTAAGATCATCAATAATCCACAAGCTTCTTCCTTGGGTAACAACAATCAAGTTATTTTCTTTGATGGTTAGATCTGTAATAGGTACAATAGGTAAATTTAACTGAAAAGACTGCCAGGTTTTTCCATCGTCAAAAGAGATGTAGATGCCAGTTTCTGTACCTGCATATAATAATCCCTTACGCTTAGGATCTTCTCGTAGAACACGTGTAAAATGCTCAGGAGCGATTCCGGTGGTTATTTTGGTCCATGATTGACCATAATTGGTGGTTTTATAGAGATACGGAGTAAAATCACCTGATTTGTATCGTGTTCCGGCAATATAGCAGGTACCTTCATTAAAAGTACTCGGTTCTATGCTATTGATCATCATCCATTCTGGCATTCCTTTGGGTGTTACATTGTTCCATGTTTTTCCGCCATCCTGACTAATATGTACTAAACCGTCGTCACTTCCTACCCATAGTAATCCTTCTTTTAAAGGACTTTCGGCAGCTGCAAAAATGGTACAATAATATTCTACCGAAGTATTATCCTGGGTAATAGGTCCGCCCGATGACTTTAATTTTTCTGGATCATTTCGTGTTAGATCCGGACTAATCACCTGCCAGCTTTGCCCTTCGTTTTCGGTGACATGAACACGATTAGAGAAGGTGTATAGTCGACTAGGATTGTGCTTAGAGAATAGAATGGGGAAATTCCATTGAAAACGATATTTCATGTCCTCGGCCCCGTGTCCCATTGGGTTGTCGGGCCAAACACTCACAGAACGTATGGTTTCGGTTTTATGATTTACTCGGGTTAAGAAACCATCATAGCTTCCCCCGTACACAATGTCATTGTTTTTAGGATCTACGGCAATGTGTGCCGATTCTCCACCAGCGGTGCGTTCCCAATCATTTTCAGAAATAGATTGACCTGTACTGCGATGATTGATTCGTATGGTAGAGTTATCCTGCTGTGCTACATATATTCGATATGGGAAATGATCATCAGTAGTCACCCGATAAAATTGTGAAGTAGGCTGATTGTGATAGGTGCTCCATGTTTCACCCCCATCATACGTGATTTGTGCACCCCCATCGTCACCCATAATCATACGCTTAGGGTTTTCTGGTGCGATCCATAAATCATGATGATCCCCATGCGGTGCACGAAAACCACTAAAGTTTTTTCCACCATCTTTACTTTTGTGATAAGATACGTTTACCACATAAACGATGTCTTTATCTTTTGGATCTGCATAAATACGAGAATAATACCAGGCACGTTGGCGTAAACTGCGATCACTATTAAGTAAATTCCATGTTTCTCCGCCGTCCTCACTGCGATAAACCCCTCCTTTTTCTTTATTTTCTACAATAGCCCAAACACGTTCACTGTCTATAGGCGACACAGTAACTCCCATAATACCTAAAGTATCTTTGGCGAATCCTTTGTTTTTAGAAATTTCCTTCCATGTTTTTCCGCTATCGCTACTTTTCCATAGGGCAGAGCCATTTCCTCCAGAGCTCAAACTATACGGTGTTCTTCTTGCGTTCCAGGTAGAGGCATATAAAATTCTTGGGTTATTTGGATCTAAAGTCAAATCGACAGCACCAGCATCCTGATTGGCAAACAAAACCTTACTCCATGTTTTTCCACCATCGATACTTTTATAAACTCCTCTATCTTGAGTAGGTTTATAGATGTTTCCCAATACTGCAGCATACACAATATCAGGATTGGTGGGATGAATAGATATTCTTGGGATATGTCTGCTTTTGGGCAGACCAGATTGTACCCATGTTTTTCCTGCATCTACACTTTTCCATACTCCATATCCAGAAGACACATTACCTCTCAAAGTTTTTTCACCACCACCTACATAAATAACATTAGGATCACTTTTGGATACCGAAATTGATCCAATAGACCCACCAAAGAATCCATCAGAGATATTCTCCCAGCTACGACCTCCATCGGTAGTTTTCCAGACACCTCCGCCGGTAGCTCCAAAATAGAAAAGATTAGGTTTGTTAGGAACACCAGTAACGGCAGCGCTTCTACCGCCACGAAATGGCCCGATCAATCGATATTCTAAAGCATCATATAGTTCTTGATTATAGGTTTGAGAATTGATAGTAAAAATACTTCCAAAAGTAAAAAAGAGGATACAAAGTACCCTGTGATAATGTGAGTGCATGTTAGCTGAGTTTTAGTTGAAATACCCTAGCATTTTGTACATGTAGATTTGATGGGATACTAAAGTGAGGAATTAAAAATAATCTGAAAACATTTTCACGTAATTTTAACCTTGTATACTTTAGTTTGATTATTATTTTTGAAATATGTTTCAACAAGGATTTACATTAGTGTTAAGTTGTTTGGGTGTTATCCAGGCACTTTTTCTTTGCTTTTATCTTTTTACGTTAAAAAAAGGAAACAAAAGAGCAAACCGATTTTTGGCTTTTGTTTTATTAGCACTAACCATTCGAATTGGTAAATCTGTTTTTCATAATTATATCGAGGTAGACCCGCGTATACGTAATTTAGCTATTTCTACTATTTTGGCTGTTGGTCCTTTTCTTTGGTTTTATGGCAAAGCACTTTTAGACAGACAATATACTTTTTCAAGGAAGCAATATGTTCATTTAATTCCTTTTGGGTTATTTGTTTTGGGAAGCCCCATAATTCCAAATAGAGGAGATATTGTATCCTACTTGGCGTATGGATTAGTTTATGCTCACTTAGGAGTATATCTTGTCGTTTGTTGGAGAGATATTTTAAAAATTAAGAATGATGTATCTACCCAACTTTTGCAGTGGTATCAGAATATTGTGATCGGAGTTAGTTTAATCTGGGTAGTGTATGTTGGAATTCTTTTGAGATGGATTCCGTTTTATATTTTGAGTGCAATTTCATTTTCATTTTTAGTGTATCTGTTTTCTTATTTACTCTTGAAACGCCATGTATTTGCACTCGAAAAATATAGCGGTTCGGCTATTGATAGAGTTACTTCAAGAAAAGTATTTCAGAAAGTAAAAGAATTACTTGAAGAAAGTGAGGTATACCTAGATAGTGATATTTCTTTGAACAGTATTGCAAAGAAGCTTTCGATTAGCTCTCGACAATTATCACAAGTGATTAATGAAAATGAACAAAAGAATTTTTCTGAGTTTATAAATCATTACCGGATAAAAAAAGCAAAGACCTTATTAGTAGATCCTAATTATGCCAATGAGAAGATCGCAACTATCGCTTACGATTGCGGTTTTGGTAATGTAACTTCGTTCAATTTAGCTTTTAAAGGAGAAACCCGACTTACTCCTTCTCAGTATAGAAACAGATTTAAGGATATTTGAAATTTCTTTTTCGTTTTAAAAATCATGTTTATTAAAGAGTTTTGATTTGATGTTTTGGATTTTGCACAAAGAAAACATTAAAAACATGAAAGCATATCTTTTTGTAATTCTTACGTTAATGTTGTGTACTATTAATGCGCAATCTGAAGAAGAAAATATTAAAACAACTATTAATAAATACTTGAGTGGCACTTCATACAATAAGCCAGAAATGATTGAAGAGGCATTTTATGAAGAGGCGACATTATTTCTTACCCATAAAGAAAAAAAACTTTGGATTGTACCAGTTAACGAGTATGTATCATGGTTTCAAAATAAAGAGAAAGGAAAATTTAATGGTCGTGTTGGTAAGGTATTGTCAATCGATCAGCAAAATGATATAGCGATGGCGAAAGCCGAAATATTGGTGAAAGGAAAAGAAATAAGATATATAGATATTTTTTTACTAAAAAAGATTGAAGGAGAGTGGAAGATCATTAGTAAAGCAGCAACTAGAACAAATTAGTTCATTCAGCAGTTTTTTCTGAAATTATAAGTTTGGTTCTTACTTCGTGGTTCAAGAAATAGCCTGTCACTATAGTCGCCAGTACATCTGCAATAGGAAAAGAAATCCAAACACCTAATTCACCGTAAAACTTAGGTAAAATCAAAACTAACGGAATAAAAAAGAAGCCCTGTCTGGATAAGGTTAGAAGCAACGCAGGAACCACTTTTCCAACCGCCTGAAAATAAGCAGCACCAATAAGTTGTAATGCAATAATTGGGGTGGCTGCAAAAACCCATCGCATAGGCTCTGCAGTATGAGAAAGTACAAATTGGTTTAGGGCTAATTCTTTCGAACTTAAATTGGGGTCATTACTTAAAAATAAAGACGTAATTTCTGAAGGAAAAACCATTAATCCTATAAAAACCAGTGTAGCCACAATTGCCGCATAGGCTATTGCTGTGTTAATAGTTTGGCGTACACGCGGGTATTGTTTAGCGCCATAATTGTATCCAGCAATCGGTAAAAACCCTTGGGTTACCCCAAATACCGGAAATAAAGCAAACATTAGCATTCTACCAATAATTGCATATACAGCAACTAAGCCTTCTTGCCCTATATCAAATAAAATGTTGTTCATCAATAAATAGGTGATACTAACCACCGCTTGCCTTGCCATTGTTACTCCACCCAGTGATGCAATTTCAGACACAATATCTTTTTGCAACCCAAAATGACGAAAACCGATTTTTAATTCAGAATTTTTAGAAGAAAAAAACCAAAAAACATACAAAAAACACGCTAGATACGAACCTGTAGTTGCCCATGCTGCACCATGCATTCCCATATCCAACACATAAATAAAAATATAATCTAACAACAAGTTACTAATGGTAGGAATAATCATTGCGGTCATCGCAAATTTGGGCTTCCCTTCGGCTCTTATTACTGTATTTCCCATCATGGCAAAACCAAGAATGGGAACACCATATAATAAGATGGTGTAGTAGATTTTTGCAGGCTCGAATATGTCGCCTTTTCCTCCAAATCTTGGGATAATATCATCAACAAAAATTAGCCCTAGAATGACTAAAGGTACCATGACTATAAACCCAAGCGAAATTTGATTGCCAAAGGTTTTTAAGGCCTTTTCTTTATTCTCGGCCCCTAAAGCACGTGAGATAATACTAGAACCACCTACACCAATAGACATTCCTAATGCCCCGATAAAAAAGGATACGGGCAATACTACATTAATTGATGCAAAAGCGATAGAACCAATCCAATTGCCTACAAAAATTGAATCGACCAGAATATTGAGGGACATCACTAATATCCCAATCGAAGCTGGAACAGCTTGTTTTATTAGTAATTTTCCGATAGGTTCGGTACCCAGAGCTTCAGAGGAGACTTTTGCCATTATACTGAAGCAGTTTTAGCAGAAACCCATTCGTTCACCCATTGTGCTAATACATCTGCCCAATCATCACGGTCATTAAGGCAAGGTATAGTCGTAAATTCTTTACCACCAACTTCGTGAAAAATTTCTTCACCTTCCATGGCGATTTCTTCTAAGGTTTCTAAGCAATCTGATACAAATGCCGGAGTAACAATAGCCATTTTTTTGATTCCTTCTTTACCCATTCTCTCGATAGTACGATCGGTATAGGGCTGCAACCATGGATCAAAACCTAATCTAGATTGAAATGAGGTAGAATACGTTCCGTTTTTAAGACCTAATTTTTTAGCTACCTGTACTGTTGTTATCTCACATTGATGACGATAACAGAACTCGTGTTGTACCGATCCTTTTTTAAAGCAACACTTTCCGTCCATTTTACAGTTTCCATTACTAATATCACTTTTTCTAATGTGTCTCTCAGGTACTCCGTGATAGCTAAATAAAAGATGTTCATAATCCAAGTCTTTAATTTTTTCGGCAACACTGTTGGACAGTACTTCAATGTATTCTGGCTTGTTATAAAACGCAGGAATATCAACGATTTTCATATTTGGAAAATGCTCTTTTTGTAGTTCTTCGGCAAGCACCAATATGGTTTCTGTAGTAGCCATAGCAAATTGCGGATATAGTGGGATAATCATTACCTCATCCACTCCTTTATCCTGTAGTTCCTGTAAGCCCTTTTTGATATTCATCGAGCCATATCGCATTGCTAATCCTACGGGGATTGTAGTGCGTTCTGCAACTTTATTTTGTAATCGTTCAGATAGTACAATAAGCGGAGAACCTTCATCCCACCATATTTTTTTATAGGCAGCAGCCGATTTTTTAGGCCGGGTATTTAAAATGATTCCTTTTACCAATAAAGTTCTGGCCCAAAGAGGAACATCAATAACTCTTGGGTCCATCAAAAACTCACCAAGGTATTTTTTTACATCTTTAGGATCTGTGCTATCTGGTGATCCAAGATTAACAAGAAGTACTCCTTTACTCATATTTTTCTTTTTCAGATGTAGCAAAAATACAAACTATTAAGAGCTTGAATACTAAAAAAACGATAAGACTTTTTGATAGTACGATTGCTTAATTTTTAAAGTTCAAACATACCTTATAATTACGTTAAATTGTAATAAACTAGAAGTTGAGTAGTTTTATTTTAGTATTTTTATGTAGATAAAAAAGCAAAGATGAACCCGTTACAATTAAATAATTATTATTTAATTGTAAAATCTGCTATAGGGTAGGTTGGGTTGCATGTGACTGTTAACAAACAATATTAAAACCACATGAAACGTATTATTGTAGATGTCGAAAAAGACAAACTACCTTTTGTCCTGGAGCTATTAGAACAATTTGAATTCGTATCAGTACTAGCAGATACTACTGATGAGGATCAAGGAATGTATGATTCAATAGTTTCTTTACAAAAGGGAATTGGGATTCCCAGAGTGGAATTATTCGACTAAGCGGTCTTTAATTTAGACTCGTGACATATTTTTTTGGAGTAGTGCCAAATTTCTTTTTAAATGCGGCAATAAAATGACTCGCCGTACTGTAACCTACTTTTAGACCTACCTCATTTACGTTATGACCTCCTGTAGCTAACAGTTGTCGGGCTACTTCCATTTTATAATCAAATAAGAAAGCATATACTGGTTCTCCATAAATTTGTTTAAAACCATCTTTAAGTTTTTTAAGAGGCAATCCAATTTCTTTAGATAATTCCTGTAATGTTGGAGGTTCGGCCATTCTAGCAATAATAATCTCTTTGGCTTTTTTGATTTTTATTACATTTTCTTCATCAACCAAAAATGGACATTGTTCTATATCAGCATCTTCGGGTCTATTAAAATAAAGGCTTAATAATTCATATGCCTTCCCTTTAAAATACAAAAATTTAATGGATTGATGTAAACTATAGTTCATGATTTGATTTAATACTACAGCCATAGAAGGTGATATGCTTCCGTCGTTATAATATTTTTTATCCCGGTTTCCTTCTCCAAGGAATGGAATATAATCGGCTTCTCTAGAAAATAAAGAGTGAAATTTTTTTATGGATATTAGTATGGTAATCAACCATGAATCTTTTTTCATCTCCAGATTCATGGGTAAATCCCGTTGTGGGTTATACAGCAAAAGCGAATTTTCCTCAGAAAGATTCAAAGCATAACTTCCGTTATTAAAGTTGAAGGTAACTGCACCTTTAACACAAAAGTGAAATTGAATAAAACTGCTATCAATTTTTCGCACAACTTTTTGACTTTCAGGAGTTTCATTTTGAAATTTAAGGATATGAAATCCTTCATCAATTTGAGTTTCTTCTAAAATACCCGGAGCGTTATTTTTTAATTCAATTTCCATTTCTATCTGTGTTTTTTATTTAGAATAAATCTAAACTGTCGACAAGAGAACCTCTTGAGTGACTACAAAAATAGGTGTTTTTGCTCATTTTTGTCTAAATAATATCTTAAACAACGTTTTTCGACACTAAAAATCCCTCTGGCGTTATTTTTTTTGAAGATCGTGGGATATTTTTGTGACAGAAATTTAGATTTGATTGGATGGAGCCTCACCTAAGAGCAAAAGGAACGAATTTTTATACCATTGGACTCAGCTATAAAAAAGCTGATGCCGAGATTAGAGGTCACTTTAGTATAAGTGATGAAAGTAAGATAGCGATATTAGAGCAAGCCAAAGAAGAAGGTATCGAAGCCTTATTAGTTACTTCTACATGTAACCGAACAGAGTTACATGGTTTTGCACAACATCCGTTTCAGTTAATCAAATTACTTTGTGAACATACGAATGGCACAGTAGAAGAGTTTGAAAAAGTGGCGTATGTATATAAAAACAGCAAAGCAATAGCACATTTGTTTAAGGTGGGTACCGGATTAGATAGCCAGATTTTAGGTGATTTTGAAATTATAAGTCAGCTAAAAATTAGTTTTAAAGCATCAAAAAAGGTAGGAGTTACAAACCCATTTCTTGAACGACTTATCAATGCCGTGATTCAGGCAAGTAAACGAATTAAAAATGAAACTGAAATTTCTTCAGGAGCTACATCTGTATCCTTCGCTTCAGTGCAGTACATCCAGAGAAACGTCGAAAATATTTCAAATAAAAATATCTTACTTTTTGGCACAGGGAAAATTGGTCGAAATACCTGTGAGAACTTAGTAAAACATACCAAAAACGATCAGATAGTTCTAATAAACCGAACTAAAGACAAAGCAGAAAAAGTAGCGGGTAAGTTTAATCTTGTCGTAAAAGAGTATGCTAATATTCAATCTGAAATCAAGAATGCCGATATTCTGATTGTTGCTACAGGGGCCCAAAACCCAACAATTTCTAAGCAATTGATCCATTCAGACAAACCCTTATTGATTTTGGACCTGTCTATTCCCAAAAATGTTGCCAATGATGTTACCGAATTACCTAATGTTACTTTAGTGCACCTGGATCATTTGTCAAAGATGACAGACGATACACTGCAAAGAAGACAGCAATACATTCCTCAGGCAGAAGATATCATCGAAGAAGTGAAGTTAGAATTTGATAGCTGGTTGGATACTCGAAAATTTGCGCCAACAATCAAAGCCTTAAAAAATAAATTAACAACATTGAAAGATGCAGAGTTAACTTTGCAACGCAAAAAATATGCAGATTTTGATGAGGAACAAGCTGATATAATTAGTAGTCGTATTATTCAGAAGATCACCAATCATTTTGCCAATCATCTCAAAGATGAAAACACTTCGGCAGATGAGAGTATCGAATTAATTCAAAAAGTTTTCCAATTACAAAATAAATAGTCTTGGCTAAAGCGATTCGTATAGGTACCAGGGATAGTGAATTAGCACTTTGGCAAGCTAACACTGTGCAAAAACATCTCGAAGACTTAGGGTATAGAACAGAACTAATTCCGGTAAAATCAACTGGAGATATTGTTTTAGATAAGCCATTATATGAACTAGGGATTACCGGAATCTTTACAAAAACCTTAGACATAGCAATGCTAAATGGAGATATTGATATCGCCGTTCATTCTATGAAAGATGTCCCAACTGCATTACCAAAAGGTATTGTAGAAGCGGCTATTTTAGAGCGTGCAAATACAAATGATATTTTGGTCCATAAAGGACTTGGTTTTTTAGAAAATGAAGGAATAATTGCTACTGGTAGTCTACGACGACAAGCGCAATGGTTGCACAAATATCCTAAGCACAACGTTGTTGATCTACGTGGAAATGTGAATACACGTATGCAGAAGCTTACCGATAATGATTGGAACGGAGCTATTTTTGCTGCCGCAGGATTAGAACGTATCAATTTAAAGCCAGAGAATGTTATCGATTTAGATTGGATGATTCCCGCACCGGCACAAGGAGCGATGTTGGTAGTTGCCAAAGAAGAAGATACATATTGCAAAGAAGCACTATCACAGCTAAATCACGAAGCATCAGAAACCTGTGTGCATATCGAAAGAGAATTTCTTAGAGAATTAGAAGGAGGTTGTACTGCACCCATTGGAGCCCTAGCAGTTATTAAACAAGGGAATATTCATTTCGAAGGAGCTTTATTTAGCCTTGATGGTCAACATAAAATTGAAGTTAAAAAAGTGATTACACTTGAAGAAAGAATGGGTTTTGGTAAAAAATGTGCACAAGAAATATTGAATAATAACGGAAGAGAATTGATGAAGGAGATTAAAGCTAATCTAAAGTAAAACTATAATAACGAATTTGTTCCTTCTCCCTTGAGGGAGAAGGCTAGGATGAGGGTGACAACCGGAAAACCCCTCACCCTAACCCTCTCCCCAAGGAGAGGGGACTCTTAAACCGGGTGAGGGGAATGAATATAATAACTCAAATATCAAGATTACTTCGTAAAGAACGGACCAAAGCTGAAGCAAAGCTATGGAAGTATCTTCGTAATAGAAGGTTTGAGAATTTAAAATTCAGACGGCAACATCCTTTAAAAGATTATATAGTTGATTTTATCAATATTGAGTATCAAATTATTATAGAACTCGATGGCGAATACCATAATGATATTCTTCAACAAGAAAAAGACGAATTAAGAGATTTACATCTCAAGGCTTTAGGTTATAGTGTTCTTAGATTCGAGAACAGAGTAGTTTTTGAGAATCCAAACTTAATTTTGAGTAGTATTAAAAAGAAAATTATAAGTCCGAATCCGCCCCCTCTCCCTCAGGGAGAGGGCTGGGGTGAGGGAGATATCGAGGAACACCCTCATCCTAGCCTTCTCCCTCAAGGAAGAAGGAACTACTCGGTTTTATCAACAAAAAAACTATCCCTAGCTCAAAAGGAGCTATTGCTCAATGCAAAAATTGGATATGTAGAATATGATGGAATTCGAATAGAACTTTTGGAGATTAAAGAAGAAGCCCAAATC
The DNA here is from genome assembly GCA_947503835.1 of uncultured Aquimarina sp. Classification (GTDB taxonomy): domain Bacteria; phylum Bacteroidota; class Bacteroidia; order Flavobacteriales; family Flavobacteriaceae; genus Aquimarina. The sequence continues at coordinate 644,630 of CANNFM010000001.1, read as the reverse complement.
GAGAATACAATTTTTACCAGCAAAAATGCCGTAAATGCAATTATAGCATCTGGAATTAACGTTTCAGATTGTTTTTGTGTTGGAGAGAACACCAAAAAGCTTTTAGAAGAAAACGGTCAAAATGTAGTCGAAACGGCTCAAAATGCTTCAGATTTGGCGAAAATCATCATAAAAAAGCACAAAAATAAGTCTTTTCTGTTTTTTTGCGGAAATTTAAGACGCAATGAATTGCCCGATCTTTTGCAACAAAATAATATTGATGTAAAAGAACAGGTAGTATATAAAACATATCTGAATTCAAAGAAATTTGATCGTTCTTTTGACGGAATATTGTTTTTTAGCCCATCGGGTGTTCAGAGTTATGTTAAAGAAAATGAGATGAACAAAAGTATTGCCTTTTGCATAGGAAAAACAACAGCTTCTGAAGCAAAAAAACATACCAATACCATTATAATAGCTAATAAACCTACTGTAGAAAACGTGATTGTTCAAGCAGTAAAGTATTTTAAATAAATAAACGAATTGTCATTCCTGCGTAGGCAGGAATCCACTTTTGTAACAATTAAAAAGATCCTGAATCAAGTTCAGGATGACAGAAAATATGATAAAAAACGATTTATTTCTTAGAGCTTTAAAAGGAGAAACAGTAGAGCGCCCACCAGTATGGATGATGCGTCAGGCAGGAAGATATCTTCCCGAATTCATGGCGTTAAAGAAAAAATATGATTTCTTTACTCGATGTCGTACTCCAGAATTGGCTTCAGAAATTACCGTACAACCTATTGATATCATTGGGCCGGATGCAGCCATATTATTTAGTGATATTTTGGTGATTCCGCAGGCGATGAATATCGAGGTAGAGATGAAAGATGGTATTGGTCCTTGGTTACCAAATCCTATTCGTACTTTAAAAGATGTAGAACAGGTTATTGTTCCTAATGTTCATGAAGAACTTGGGTACGTCATGGATGCGATTAAATTAACCAAAGAACGTCTGGATAACAGAGTGCCACTTATTGGGTTTGCGGGTTCGCCGTGGACCATTTTGTGCTATGCAGTACAAGGACAAGGATCTAAGAACTTTGATAAAGCCAAAGAATTGTGTTTTACGCAACCCGAAGCCGCTCATCAACTACTGCAAAAAATTACCGATACTACAATTGCGTATCTAAAAGCAAAAGTGGCTGCTGGAGTAAATGCTGTACAAGTGTTTGATAGTTGGGGAGGAATGTTATCACCGGTAGATTATCAAGAGTTCTCCTGGAAATACATTCAGCAAATAGTAGATGCATTAAAAGAGGAAACCGAAGTCATTGTTTTTGGAAAAGGATGTTGGTTTGCATTGCAGGAAATGGCAAATTCTGGAGCGGCAGCGCTTGGTATAGATTGGACGTGTTCTGCTCGTAATGCACGGTATTTAAGCGGAGGAAATATTACACTACAAGGTAATTTTGACCCATCAAGATTACTTTCGCCACCAGCAGAGATCAAGAAAATGGTGAAGCAAATGATCAATGAGTTTGGTAAGGACCGTTATATTGCTAATCTAGGCCATGGGATTCTTCCAAACATCCCAGTAGAGAATGCAAGGGCATTTGTAGATGCAGTAAAAGAATATAGATAGATCACTATGCGGATTTGGAGTGTGTTACGAAGACTAAGTCTGAGAGAAGTACTTCAGTTAACTAGTGTAATGCTTCAAAATCCGTTATGTATTATCCCTACATTAAAGGCTACAAAACAAACCTTAAATATTTGTAATACTATTTATGAAAACACACACCACAAACATGGTAAAGCAAATGCTTTTAGACATGCTTTGTGGAACGTGCTAATTTGTCAAAAAACCGTTTATTTCACTAAAAATGATGAAAAATCAATCATTTGGGCTCAAAAAGTGACCGATTTGCATGAAAAATTGGCTCCAAATGAATCTTTAGAAGAGGCAATGGATTTGCATAATAATAAAATCGGAAGATCTTGTTTTATCACCCTAAAGAGTAGTTCTGAAGAAGAAATCATTACTTTTTTAAAGAAAACTACTCAAAATGCAAAGGAAATAACAGAAATCAAAGACATCTTGGATCATCAAAACAATTTGGTTTATCTTTCTGAAGAGTAAATGAAACGAAATAGGATAAAACACTACTTATAAGAAGCATTAATCATAAAATACTACTTATGTTCAAAAACATTATCAACGGAATTAAAGCTTATTTTGGAACGTTTAATTTGATTTCTAAACTAGGACTCTGGAAATATTTTGCCATTCCTATTTTGATAAGCTTGCTTACCGGATTGGGCTTTGTGGCTTTGGCGTACTTTTTTTCAGATAATCTAGGATTGTTAATCGCAAAAGTTTGGCCATGGGAGTGGGGGTCTGAAACATTTGCAACGATTAGCACCTATCTGGGAGGGTTTTTAATCCTGGTTTTAGGACTGGTATTGTACAAGCACATTGTCATGGCATTGTCTGCACCATTTATGAGTCCTGTTTCAGAAAAAGTAGAAGCTCATATATTGGGTAAAACAGAGCATACACATCGAAACACATCTTTTAGACAGCAGTTATCCCGGGGGATTCGCATTAACCTACGAAATCTATTCAAAGAATTATTATTTATGATACCATTGATCATCCTTAGCCTTATCCCAGTAGTTGGTATTGTAGCGACTCTACTAATTTTTCTTATACAAGCATATTATGTAGGTTTTGGTAATATGGATTACACTATGGAACGTCATTTTAATTATAAAGAAAGTATTCAATTTGTAAGAAAGAACAGAGGTACGGCGATTGGTAATGGTATTGTATTCGTATTCATGCTTTTTATCCCGATTATAGGTTTTATTATTACTTTACCTATATCGGTAGTTGCGGCATCGTCTGCTACAGTAAAGATTTTAGATGAAAAAAAGCTAATCACGACCAACCCTGCTTCAGAAAAACATAAAGAAATTGAAGCTTAGGTTTTACTTTATGAAAATCATACACTACAATAATGAAAGACAAGTTTTATAGCTACATACAAAACCTTCAGGATACTATTACTTCAAGATTAGAAGAGATTGATGGTAAGGCCAAATTTAGAGAGGATCTTTGGGAACGACCAGAAGGAGGAGGGGGCAGAACCCGAGTTATTGAGAATGGTAACGTATTCGAAAAAGGAGGGGTAAATATTTCTGGAGTACACGGTACACTACCCAAAGCTATGCAAAGCTATTTTAATGTTGGTGATGTTGATTTTTTTGCCTGTGGCTTGTCTTTAGTATTGCATCCTACCAATCCAATGGTTCCTACAGTTCATGCCAATTGGAGATACTTTGAAATGTATGATAAAAATGGGACAGTTGTTGATCGGTGGTTTGGTGGTGGCCAGGATTTAACGCCGTATTATTTGTTTGATGAAGATGCAATCCATTTTCATAAGGTTTGTAAAACATCTTGTGATAAGCATCATCCGGATTTTTATAAAACGTATAAGAAAAAATGTGATGAATACTTCTACAATTCACATCGTGAAGAAGGTCGAGGAATCGGAGGTTTGTTTTTTGATTATTGTAAGGCAAATGATGAAATGACTATAGAGAACTGGTATGATTTTGTTACAGAAGTAGGAAATAGCTTTCTCGAAGCCTATGTGCCTATTGTAGAACGTAGAAAAGAACTAAAATATACTGATGCTCAAAGAAATTGGCAAGAAATTAGACGAGGCCGTTATGTAGAATTCAATTTAGTACATGATAAGGGAACACTATTTGGATTAAAAACAAACGGTAGGATAGAAAGTATCTTAATGAGTCTTCCGCCAAGCGTGCAATGGCGGTATAACCATAGCCCAAAAACGGGAAGCGAAGAAGAAAAACTAGTTAAAGTGCTTAAAAAACCAGTTGAATGGCAATAGTTTAGATTTTTTTCACTATCTTGCGCTCAAATTAATTGAGATGTATTGTATTATGTCTTAATCATTTAACACAAGCCCTTATGAAAAAACTTCTACTATTATCTATTGTAATCCTACTTGTGAGCTGTGATTTTTTTGAGCCTAAGAAGGAAGGATTTGCTAAATTTTCAAAAAACAAAATTGAATTTAAAAACAACACTATTGTTCTTACAAGTGACTATGTAAAGGCAACTCCAGAGGACTTCAGAGCAAAAATTGATTTGCTAGAAGGTAATCTGAAATTTAAAAATGTAGCCCTTGCTGAACTGAAAAAAATTGAGGACAAAAAAGTGGATTTCGAATTATTCGTTGATGAAACAAATATAGAGAACTATGTGTTTATCTATACTTGTGATTATTTTCAGTTTGATGAACATAGAGCAGCTAGAGTTGTACAAGCACTTAGTGATCAGGTAAAAGACGAATCCAATGTTCAGGAAGTGAGATACAAAAGAATCCATGGTCGATTTTTCTTCACTCCAACATCAAAAGTTGTTAAGCTTAAGTATTTAAAAGCATACAAGAAAGAGAGAAAATTTCAAACCGAATATATCGTCGCTTCAAAATCAGGAGGTGTTGGTCTTTTGATCAGTAATCTCGAAGATATCGATTTTGAAAGTTCTATAAAGCGTTTCGCCTCAAAGTAAATACATTTTTGGTTTTTCCAAAGAAAAAGCAAAATGCCGTATCTTAGACATTATTAAATAAGTCTGGATGCGGCATTTTTTATGCTGGAGACCGTAGGTTCTTTTCTATGAAAACCAAAAATCACATACCACAACGAATTGCTATGTTTCTTGCTTTAGTTTTTGTTGTTGGCTGTGCCCGAACTGTAGAACCCACTGCAGAAAACATCAATAAAATATTTGCATCCAAAGATTTTACTTTTGAGTTTAACAAAGCTGGTGGTGTAAAAAAATCTCTAAGTTTTAGAAATGACTACCTTGTCTACCAAAGTGATCAACCTACACTTCGTCGGGGAGTAACATATGATGAAGTAGTATTGATCAATAATTTTATCCAGAAGATAGTTTACCTTCATTCTAAAACACGGGACCCAGAAACTAACTCACATTATATTATAAAAAATACGGCATATAAAGTAACGATTGTTCCTGATCAAGAAGATTTTTACTTCGATGCATTGATTAAAACATTAAAACTAGATGCTTCTAGATAGGTTACGAGAAGACTTTCTAACCTGTGTTCGATGTAAGAAAATTTACGTCAGTCAGAGTGATTTTCGATAGAAAATTGTATCGAAGACAAGTAAATTTTCAATCAAAAGCCTCGTCATCCTGAGCTTGTCGAATGGTCGATACTCCCGAAATTTCGGGATTCTTCGTTTCACTATGAAAAATCACTCAATTTGACGGCTTTTTTATTCAATCATTTACATCGAACCTGGGTTTATATATGCTATAAAAAGAATAAGGTAAAGGATGTTTCTTTATTGGGTATCGAATACGCAATTAAACTCCCTCCATGAAGAAGCATAATCTGTTTAGAAAGGCTTAGCCCAATTCCTGTTCCATCATTTTTGGTCGTGAAAAAAGGGACGAATATTTGATTCATGATCTCTGATTGAATCCCATGGCCATTATCTTTTACGATGATATATTTCTGCCCTTTTTGATTGATGCCCGAAATAATCTGTAATCGAGCATCTTTGGTTTCATGTAATGCCTGAATGGCATTTTTGCAAAGGTTAAACAAAACTTGTGTGATCAGTTTTTCATCTGCATATATTTCCAGATCTTTCATGTTTTCGACTAACTCAAATGTGATAGAATCAAATTGGTGTTGCTGGCTTATTAATACCTTTATTTTTTCTAATAGCTTCTCTACTTTTATGATTTTTTTATCAGGTGCAGGAACATTTAATAAACTTCGATAAGACCCCACGAAACTCATTAAATCATTTCCTTGGGTTTTGATTACTTCCAAACCTTTTACAGTATTATTTATTTTGTTTTCGTCTATTTGTGTAACAGATACAATATCATTTTCGTTTTTATAATAATTTAAAATAGATTCTGATATAGATGTAATAGGGGTTACAGAATTCATAATCTCATGCGTTAATACACGAATTAATTTGATCCATGAATCCGTTTCTTTTTTATCTAATTCATTATGTATATCTTGAATCGTTATTAGATTTAAAACCTCTTTGTTTAATAAGACCTCATTAGATTTAATTACTAACTGAATCGTTTCTCGTTCATTAGTAAGTTGAAAAAGCTTTTTTTCAAAAGGTCCTATTGTATTAAATAACTCAAACAACTTCTTGTCAACCTGTGCTAGTTGCTTTATATGGTTTAAGGGAGTATGGTTTAATAATTTTTCAATTTTAGGATTGGTAAATAGGATATGACCTTTTTTATTAAAGGTTAAAATACCAATCTCTGCCTGTTTTAGTATTTCTTGATAATATCGTTCCTGGGATTGATTTTCTATATATACTTTTTGAATCATAGCATTAAGTGTATTCAAACTATGATTAAGTTCATTAAAAGATTTGGCATTTCCTTTTTCAGGGAATCGAAGTGTAAAATCTTCATTTTTGATTGAATTAAAGAAGAACGCTATTTTTCGATTATTATGGTTGAGGTAGTGGATTAAAAAATAGCTTTGTAAGCATAATAATACAAACAGAAGTATAGAAAGGATATAGTGTTCCTTAAAAAACATAAAGGCCATTACTACTGAAGTGAGCGTAAGGAGTACTACTCGAAAAATTAGTTTTGCGTAAAAGTTAGTACTGACCATTAGCTTTCGAATTTTTTAATTTTGTTATATAGCGTTTGCCTTGATATACCCAATTGATTTGCTGCTGCGCTATAGTTCCCGTTATGTTGATCAAGTGCTTTGTTTATCATTAAGTGTTCCATTTCATCCAGAGTTTCTGGCTCGGTATCAAATGATAGATCAGTGTTAGCGCTAAGTAGAAAATCAGCTGGTTTTAATATATTACCTTCACAAAGAATAACAGCCCTTTCTATAGTATGCTGTAACTCACGAACATTACCAGGCCATTGATATCCCATCAGTTTTTCTTCGGCTGTATGATTTATTCTAAGGGATGGCTTACCATATTTAGAAGCAAACTTTTTCAGATAAAAATCTGCCAATATCAAAATATCTTTTTCTCTTTCTCGTAGTGGCGGTACCTCGATATGAATGGTGTTGATTCTATACAATAAATCTTCTCTAAAAATTCCATCTGCCACCATTTGATTGAGATTGCAGTTGGTAGCACAAACAAGGCGAATATCTACAGGAATTGATGTATTTGATCCAACACGAACGATAGTTCTATTTTGTATGGCAGACAATAATTTAGCTTGGGTTTGAAGAGATAGATTACCAATTTCGTCTAGAAATAAAGTTCCTTCATTGGCCGCTTCAAATTTTCCGGCACGATCTTCTTTGGCATCGGTAAAAGCACCTTTGGTATGACCAAAAAGTTCACTCTCGAACAAAGTTTCAGAAATAGAACCCATATCAACCCCTATAAAAACTTCATTTTTTCTAGACGATATTCGATGTAATTCACGAGCGATTAATTCTTTCCCTGTTCCATTTTCTCCTGTTATCAAGACATTTACATCGGTTTTAGCTACTTTTTGCACTAAATTTAGAACAGAAGTGAGTGCTTTTGAGTTTCCGATAATATAATTGCTATCTTGATTAATTACTTGCTTAAGATGACTTTCTTTTTGCTTTAACTCTTGTATTTCTTTTTTCGATTTTCGAAGCAAAAAAGCGGACTTTATGGTCGCAAGTAACTTTTCATTATTCCAGGGCTTTAAGACAAAATCCGAAGCTCCTTCTTTTAAAGCCTGAACGGCCAGATCTATGGCTCCGTAGGCAGTCATCATGATTACCGAAATATGCGGTACTTTTTTCTTAATTTCTCTAAGCCAGAATAACCCTTCATTGCCTGTATTTACACCAGCAGAAAAATTCATGTCTAATAGTACAAGATCAAAACTTTCTAAGTTTTCAAAAGATGAAATTTGATTTGGGTTAGAAATTGTTGTGACTTCTTTAAACTCAAATTGTAATAAAATTTCCAAAGCACTTAAGAGACTCTTATTATCATCAACGACTAAGATTTTTCCATCCTGCATGATATTTGTGTTTCAATTAACAGAATAAAACTACAAATCTCAAAGCATATCTCAATCCAAGTGTAAAATTATTGGACACTATTTGTAAAATTATTTTACATTAAAATTATAATAATCTACAAAATAAAGCTGTAATTAATTGATTTACAGTGTTTTGTTTTTTCGGCATGACATTAGAATACGGTTTGGCACAGAAAGCTTTTAAGTATTCAGATATAATGAATTATAGAAACAAAATCCTATACTGCCTTTTATTTTTAGGGATGAACACTATTTCCTCACAAGAATCATGGTCATTAGATGATTGTATCGCATATGCAGTGGATCACAATCTTCAATTAAAAGATTTTAAGTATAATCAGGATGCGAATAAAGAAACATACAAACAGTCCATAAGAAATTTACTACCAAGTGTTAATGCATTTTCAAATTATCGAATCAATTTTGGTAGATCAGAAAATCCAAATACTAACAGTTTTGAGAATACAGAATTCACTTCGAATAATTATAGCTTGAGTGCTCAGATAGATTTATTTCAAGGTTTTCAAAAGATGAATGCAATTAAAGCTTCAAAATTTTTATATAAAGCAGCTAGCGAGGAGTCACTTCATCAAAAATATCTTTTGGCATTTAGGGTCATGACCGCTTTTTATGATATTCAGTTTATGAAAGGGTTGCTAACCATTTCTAAAGAACAGGAAGAGATTTCTCAAAAAAATTATGATTTAGTAAAAAGACAAGTAGAACTTGGGCAAAAGGCAAAAGCCGATTTATATGAAGCTGAATCTGCTTTATTGGCAGATCAATTGTTGGTCACTCAAAATAAAAACAATGTTATTGCTGCGAAGCTTGCCTTGATACAAGAAATGAACCTCGAAGATGCTACTACTATTTCTATTAGGTCTTTAACTACGCAGATTAATGAAGAAGTAGCTCATCTTGAAAGAAATAAAGATTCTATCTTTAATAAGGCCAAAGAATTTGTACCTATTATTCTGGCTCAAGAACTTAGAGCAAAGGCAGCTAAAAAGCAGTTGGCAGCTACTAGAGGTGGTTTATATCCTTCCATTGCTTTTTCGGCAGGATATTCTTCTAGATATGTAGATAATGGTTTTGATGAGGATACAGGAGAGCTTATTCCCTTTAGGAATCAGATTAAAGACAATGCATCTCAATTTGTTGGAGTCTCGATTAATATTCCCATAAGCAACGGATGGTCTAATCGTTCGCGGGTTAAACAAGAAAAAGTAACGGTAATGAGAGCAAATAATGCTTTAGCCATTCAAAAACAAGAACTATTTCAATTGATTCAGCAACTGGTTCAAGAAGGAGAAGCATTAAAAATAGAATATCAGCAAAGTACCCAAAAAATGAAAGCTCAACTATTAGCTTTTGAGGTTGCTCAAAAAAGATATCAAAAAGGATTGATTAACGCGATAGAGTTAAACCAATCAAAAAATATACTAGCCAACGCAAAAAACGAAAATTTACAAGTCAGGTTGCGATCAAAAGTTAATGAAAATACACTTGATTTTTATAGAGGATTACCAATATTTAGTATAAATAGAGAACAATAAAATGGATATCAAAATTGAAAAGAAAAAAGGAGTAAGACCTAAGCATTATGGATATATTGTAATAGGTTTGATATTACTTTTTATGGGATATAAAATCGCATTTGGTAACTCAGTCTCAACGTTTAGAACCGAAAAAGAAAAAATTTCTATTGCTGCAGTTTCTTTCGGAAACTTTGATGATTATATTACAATTAATGGATCGGTAGCACCAATTAGTACAATATATATGGACGCTTATGAAGGAGGAAGAGTAACCGAAAAACGTATTGAAGAAGGAGCTATCGTAAAAAAAGGCGATATTATACTTACCCTAGAAAACAGGGGCCTTTATGAACAAATCTTAGCTAGTGAGAACAACTTGGCATTAAAACAAAATGATCTAAGATCAACTAAACTTACTTTTGATTCTAGACAAGTAGAAGGCCAAAAAGATCTTGTTAGTTCAAAATACGAGCTACAAAAATTGCAACGAAATTACGAACAAAATAAAGCATTGTTTGAAGATGAATTAATCTCGAGAGAAGAGTACTTGACTTCTAAAGAAAACTACGAACTTTCACAAAAGCAATACGATATTATAAAACTGCAAACCGAACAAGATAAATTGTTACGAAATACTTCATTAAGCGATCTTGATGATGATTTAGCAAGAATGAAAAAAACATTGTCGATGGTGTATGAGCGTATTGATCATTTAAATGTTAGAGCTCCTGCCGATGGCCAATTGGGTTTTTTAGATGCAGAAATTGGTCAAAATATTGCCCAAGGACAGCGAATAGGGCAAATCAATGTTTTGACGGATTATAAAATAGAAGCTACCATTGATGAACATTATATAGATCGGATAAAAAGAGACCTGAAAGCTGTCTTGGAAAGAAATGGTAAAGAATATATATTACGATTACGTAAAGTATACCCAGAAGTCAGGAATGGAAAATTTAAAGTAGACCTGGTATTTGTAGATAAAAAACCAGAAACGATTCGATCTGGGCAAAGTTATAATATCAAATTGCAACTAGGAGCGTCTAATGAAGCACTTTTATTACCAAGAGGAAGTTTTTTTCAAAGTACTGGCGGACAATGGATTTTTGTTGTGGATGCATCCGGAGAAGTAGCCTGGCGAAGACCTATTCGTATCGGAAAACAAAATTCTAGATATTATGAAGTAATCGAAGGACTGGAAAAAGGAGAACACGTGATTACATCAAGCTATGATAGCTATGGAGAAGCAGAAAAAATAGTATTAAAATAAATTAATAAACCGTGTTTCCTCTCCCTCTGGGAGAGGATTAAGGTGAGGGTTTTCGATCAAAATCCCCTCATCCTAACCTTCTCCCCAAGGAGAAGGAACCCTAACTAAAAAATAAATCAATCAAAATGATACAGATTAAAAACCTGAAAAAGAGTTTCAGAACCGAAGAAGTTGAAACATTAGCCTTGAATAATGTTAATTTAAAAGTTGAAGTAGGTGAATTTGTAGCCATTATGGGGCCATCAGGTTGTGGTAAATCTACCTTGCTAAATATCATCGGTATGCTGGATAACCCCACCGAAGGGAGCTATCACTTTAGTGGTCATGAAGTAGGTGGATTAAAAGAAAACCAGCGAACCAAAATCAGAAAGGGAAACCTTGGATTTGTATTTCAAAGCTTTAACCTAATTGATGAACTTACCGTTTTTGAAAATGTAGAACTACCGCTTATTTACTTGAATATGAAAAAAAGTGAACGCGAGCAAAAAGTAAGAAAGGTACTAGAACGTATGAAAATTGCGCACCGAGAAAAACATTTTCCACAACAGTTATCAGGAGGTCAACAACAAAGAGTTGCTATCGCAAGAGCAGTGGTAACCAATGCCAAATTAATTCTTGCCGATGAGCCAACTGGTAATCTGGATTCTAAAAATGGAATTGAAGTGATGAATCTACTTACAGAATTAAATCAAGAAGGAACTACTATTATAATGGTAACACACTCCGATAGGGATTCACACTATGCACATCGAATTATTAATCTTTTTGATGGGCAAATTGTAACCGAAAGTCAAAATAAACCTTTTGTAGTCAATGCATAAAACCTATCAGATTTCACACTAAAAACCTAAAGGCATGACAAAAATAATTCAATACCTGGTAGCAATGATAGTTTCACTCATTTTAATACTAAATAGTTATGTTTAAAAACTATGTCAAAATAGCTTGGAGAAGCCTTTGGAAAAATAAAGGATTTACATTTCTTAATATCATTGGCCTTTCTACTGCATTTGGTGTAGCCATATTATTAAGTATGGCTGCATTATTCGAATTGTCCTATGATAATTTTCATGAACACACAGCGGGTACTGTCTATAAAGTGTATCAAAGAGAGCAAGGAGTTGATGGAGCCACATCTACCGAAGTACATGCAATGCCTTTTACGCCCGCTTTGAAGGAAGAATTACCCGGAATTAGAAAAGCATCAAGATATCTAGATGATGAGGTACTCTTGTCCTATCAAGACAAAGAGCTGAATATGGATATCAATTGGGTGGATCCTGATTTTTTCACAATGTTTACTTTTCCAATTACCAAAGGGGATGCTAATTCACTTCTAAGTGAGAGAAACTCTATCGTTATTACTCAAAAGATTGCTCATGTAATTTTTGGAAATACCGATGTAATCGGAAAGACTATAAATTTTTTCATCAACGAAAAAAAAGAACCATTTACCGTATCTGGGGTTCTTGAAGATATACCTGCCAATAGCAGTATTGAGTTTGATATTATAGGTAATTTTATTGGTAGTCCTCGTTATCAAAAGCTTAAAGATCGATGGGATCATTCTAATCATGAAGTTTATATTCAACTTCAAGAAGGAGTATCTGTGAGTGAGCTTGAGAAAAATACACGCGCCTTTACTAATCTTAGGTTCAAAGATAAAATTGATAACCTCAAACGAGATGGGGCAATCGCAGATGAGAATGGGCAATACGCACAGCTTCACTTTTTATCCTTTGAAGATGTTTATTTCAGTAGTTATCAAAATGGTAAAGCGGTCGTTAGCAAAGGATTGCCATATATCGTGTTAGGTATAGCATTCTTGCTACTTTTTATTGCCTGTGTTAACTTCATTAATATGAGTATTGCCAAAAGTACTACGAGACTACAAGAAATAGGGATGCGAAAGAGTTTGGGAGCCCAAAAAGCACATGTTTTTCTACAGTTTTGGAGCGAAAGTATCTTGATTTTTCTTAGCACGATGTTCTTTGGTATACTATTAAGCGTATTGTTTTTAGATCCCTTTAAATCTCTATTTAATACAGATGCTACCTTTGCCAATACGTTATCAGTAGGTGTATTTCTTATATTTCTGTTTGTTTTTATAACCGTTACTTTGATTGCAGGAGGATATCCCGCCTTTTTATTAAGCAAATTAGGAACATTACAAGCACTAAAAGGGAAAGTACAAATTAATGGACGTAATAAAGTTCGTAATATCCTCATGATTATTCAATTTGCTATCGTTATTTTATTAGTGAGTGGAACTTTTGTGCTTCAGGGGCAATTGAAATTTATGCAGAACAAAGATCTTGGGTTTAATAAGGAGCAGGTAATTTCTTTACCCTTGAACGGAAAAAGAGATAGTTATCAAGTTATACAATTATTAAGAGAAACATTAAAAAGTAACCCACAAGTAATAAGCATTACAGGTGCTGATAATAATTTAGGTATAGGAAAAGATGGAAATCAATCCTCTAGTGGACTAGGCTTTGATTATAAGGACCGGGATGTAGGAACGCATATGTTGGTAGTTGATTTTGACTATCTTAAAACGTTAGATATAAAACTAATTGAAGGGAGATCTTTTGATCGAAACTTTGCCACAGATAGTTTGGGAGTGGTAATTAATGAAGCCATGGTCAAAGAGCTTCAAGAAAAGGATCCATTGGGAAAACAAATGAAAATAATGGATGACCTTCCAAAGTATACCATTATTGGAGTAATGAAAGATTATCACTTTAGAAAATTGGATAAAGCGATAGAACCCATGACATTTTTCATGACATCTCAAAAACGGTTAGACTACGCCTATATAAAAATAACACCGTCTAATATTGCAAGTACTTTTGATACTATTAAAGAAGCTTGGCAAAAATTAGAACCTAATGCCGAGTTTATAGGTTCTTTTCTTGATGAAAACATAAATAGAACTTTTAGAAAAGAAAAGATAATGATTACCATTATCACTAGTGGAGCAATTATCGCTATTATGCTAAGCTGCATAGGTCTTTTGGCGATTTCACTATTGGTTGTAAACCAACGTACAAAAGAAATAGGAATAAGAAAAGTAGTGGGAGCCAGCGTAACTTCGATTACAGTATTAGTGGCCAAAGATTTTATCAAGCTTGTTATGATCGCCTTTTTGATAATTGTGCCAATGTCCTGGTGGTTTTCTGATCAATGGCTGCAGGGATACTCCTATCGTATGAGTCTTAGTATATGGTTTTTTGTAGGAGCGGGAGTGTTGGCAATTTTTATTGCTTTGATCACTATTAGCACCGGAACAATAAGGGCAGCATTGCAAAATCCCGTAAAAAGCTTGCGAACAGAATAAATCATCATCAAAAAAAGAACAGTTATGTTTAAAAATCATCTAAAAATAGCATGGAGAAATTTAAAAAAGCAACCCTTCTTTACTTTTCTAAACACATTTGGACTTGCCATTGGCATGGCTGGGGGTTTACTCATTTCATTATTCATTTATGATGAATTGAGTTTTGATACTATGTTTGCTGATGCTGACCGTATATATCGTATAGATATTGAACATAAGAATGCCGGTGAGGTTAATAAATATGCTACAGTAGCACCCCTGTTGGCAACCACATTAGAGAGTGATTATTCACAAATAGAGATGGTCACTCGATTCAGGCAAACAAGTAGTAAGTTACTCAAAAAAACCAATGCCGATGAAAACGTAAAAGAGGATCATGTTGTTGGTGTAGATTCAACGTTTTTCAAGATGTTTGGATTGGGTTTATTATCAGGAGATACCAAAACCGCTTTAAAAGACCCTAATACTCTGATTTTAACCAAAACTGCAGCAGAAAAACATTTTGGCGTACATGAAGCCCTAGGCAAAACTCTAATATTAGATAATGAAGAGGTTTTTACTGTAACTGGGGTAATAGACGATATGCCAAAGAACTCTTTTTTAAGAGATCATACTGTTTTTATATCGATGGCAAGCTATAAAGATTCTAAGGGTCCTTCATGGGCAAATTGGAGATTTCCTTCATTTATAAAACTTATACCAGGTGCAGATATTAAATCTTTAGAAATTCCTTTGAGTTCTATTTATGAAACCTATATGATTCCATGGATACAAACTTTTAGTCCTGGCTATACCCTAGAAGACTTTAAAAAAAAACGAAAAGCCTCAGGAAATTATATGAAATGGAGCACTATAGCCTTAACAGATATCCATCTTCATGCTACTGATTCAGAAGATGAATTGAGCACCAATAGTGACATACAAAACGTTTACATATTGGCTTTGATAGGCCTCTTTCTCATTCTATTAGCCTGTGTTAATTTTATGAATTTGTCGACTGCTCATTCACTAAAAAGGGCCAAAGAAGTAGGAATTCGTAAGACACTAGGTTCAAACAAACTTGGTCTTATCAAACAATTTTTAACCGAGGCGGGTTTGATTTCTTTCATATCACTTTTAGTATCGATTATAATAGCAATCATTGTTCTTCCTTTTTTCAATGAACTTTCAGGGAAATCCATTAGTATACCTTTTAATAAGCCTGTTTTTTGGTTGGTATTAGTCGCAACTACAACCGTGTTAGCACTCTTTTCCGGATCGTATCCTGCTTTTTTCTTATCGCGGTTTATACCGATTAAGGTTCTCAAAAGTGGAGGAGAAAGACAAGTCGGCGGCGGAAATATTAGAAATTCTTTGGTAGTGTTTCAATTTACCATTTCGATATTCCTTATCATCGGTACTTCAGTAATTTTTAAACAATTAAAATATATTCAAAATAAAGATCTGGGTTTTCAAAAAGATCAGGTTTTAGTGATAGACGATACAGATGCTGCCGGAAATCAAATAACATCGTTTAAACAAGAAGTAGCGCAATTAGGACAAGTAAAAAGCACATCATTGAGCAGCTTTTTACCTACTCCTTCAACTCGAAGCACAGTTACTTTTTTTGCAAAAGGAGACACATTAGCAAAAGGTAAGATATTTGGTAAATGGAGAGTCGATCATGATTATGTATCTACATTAGATTTAGAAATAATTGCCGGGAGAGATTTTGACCGACAATTTTCTACAGATTCAACAGGTATCATTTTGAATGAATCTGCAGTAGCTATGTTCGGTGTTCAACCCGAGGATGCTATTGGTATGCAAATTACTAATAACATCTATCCCAGGGACAAAGGAAATATGAAATATTTTACGATTATAGGTGTTGTTAAAAATTTTCATTTCGAATCATTAAGAAATAATATTAATGCTATGAGTCTCCATTTAGGAGGCAATTCCAGAAAAATGCTGGTAAAACTTAATGCCGGAGAGTTTTCAAAAACCATAGTGAACATTGAGGGAATTTGGGAATCGATAGCACCGGGGCAACCCTTCAATTATTATTTTATGGATGACTCTTTCAATGATACATATCAAGCAGAACAGCGACTAAGTCGAATTTTTGTCACATTTACGTTACTCTCCATTTTTATTGCTTGCCTCGGATTATTTGGTCTGGCAGCTTTTAATGCAGAAAGACGTTCCAAAGAAATTGGCATTCGAAAAGTATTAGGTGCTAGTATCCCACAAATTACATATAAGCTTACCATTGATTTTTTGAAGCTAGTTGGGGTAGCTATACTAATTTCATTACCCTTAGGGTGGTATGCTATGAATAGATGGCTAGAGGATTTTTCTTATCGAATTGAAATAGGCTGGACCGTATTTGTCTTTGCCGCGATTTTGGCGGTCGTCATATCAATAGTAACGGTAAGCTATCAAAGTATCAAAGCGGCCATAGTAAATCCAGTCAAAAGCTTACGAACCGAATAGATCATCATTAAAAAAGAACACTAATGTTTAAAAATCATCTAAAAATAGCCTGGAGAAACCTCCTAAAAAACAAGGTGTCCTCTGTAATAAATATTGGAGGTCTTGCTATAGGTTTGGTAGTAACCATGTTGATAGGTCTATGGATTGCAGATGAGTTTAATTATAACCACTATTTTAAGAATAAGGACAAAATTGCCCAGGTTTATCAAAGCCAAAGATTTAATGGTGCTATAGAAACAAATAAATTTGTGCCAGTAGCCCTCGAATCCAAATTAAAGGATCAATATGGGGATAGTTTTGAGCATATAATTATGTCATCTGGGACCAATTCTCGGTACTTAAATTATGGAGATAAAAGTATTTCACGTCTTGGTAATTTTATGCAGCCGGGAGCTCCCGAACTTTTGAATCTAGAGATGATCAAAGGAAAATATAGCGGATTAGAAGACATAAATTCAATCATGCTTTCTGAGTCAACCGCAAAAGCTCTTTTTGGAAATGAAGAACCATTAGGTAAGATCATAATAACGGATAAGGTGCACAATATGTTGATCACAGGAATTTACAAAGACATCCCAAGAAACAACACCTTTTATGACACAAAATTTATCATGCCTTTTACACATTTAATGGCTACCCGATGGAGCTGGCTTAAAAACCCTAAAGATGATTGGAGTGATAATTTTTTTCAGCTTTTTGTAAAGTTGACCAATAATGTTAATGTGAAAGAGTTGAGTGAAAAGATAAGGAATATAAAAAAAGAGGTTTCGCCAGAAACGGCACAATACAATCCACAGTTAATGCTATTACCAATGAATGATTGGTATTTACATTCCTCTTTTGAAAACGGTGTACAGTCTGGTGGGCGTATCGAGAATATATGGATCTTTGGTAGTATCGGTTTGTTTGTATTATTTCTAGCCTGTATCAATTTTATGAACTTGAGTACGGCACGTTCCGAAAAACGTGCCCTTGAAGTGGGCGTACGAAAATCTATTGGGTCCACTAGAGGTCAGTTGATCCATCAATTTTTGATCGAGTCTTTTCTCGTGGTGCTTTTGGCTTTTGGTGTTGCGATTATAATGACATTGCTTTTTCTTAATGGCTTCAATGCCCTAGCAAAAAAGGAAATACTCTTTCCTTGGGGGAACTTCCAATTTTGGACGATTTCATTATTCTTTATTGTTATTACCGCATTGCTTTCAGGTAGTTATCCAGCACTTTATTTATCATCGTTTAAGCCTATTAAAGTAATGAAAGGCACTTATAAAGCAGGTAAGTTTGCAGCGCTTCCGCGGAAGATCCTCGTAGTTACCCAATTTACTGTTTCGATTATATTAATTATAGGAACAATGATTGTGATGCAGCAGATAGCTGTTGGCAAGGATCGCCCTATTGGTTATGAAAAATCAGGACTCATACAAATACCTACAGATGGTAAGGATTTTTCAGGTAAATATAAGGTTATGCGTGAAGCCTTTCTAAGCTCTAATACAGTTACCGAAATGTCATGGGCCTCTGGCCCTACCACACAAGTATGGACAAATGACTCGGGGTACACCTGGGAAGGTAAGCCAGCAGGATTTAAAGTAAACTTTGCCATGACCGGTGTTTCACATGATTATATCAAATCCGTGAAAATGAAAATCATCAAAGGGAGAGATTTTTCTAGAGAGTTCGCTACAGACTCACATGCAGTAATTTTGAACAAGACTGCAGTAGCATTTATGGGACTTAAAGACCCTATTGGTAAATTAATTGGATATGAAAATAATACATATAACAATCCACCATTAAAAATTATAGGAGTTGTTGACGATATGGTAACAGAATCGCCTTATCAGAATGTCAAACCACATATGTATCAATTTGGATATGGGACTGGTGGTTTTTATCACTTGCGACTAAATCCAGATCAAAGTATACGTGAAAATCTTGCTGTCGTTAAACAAACATTTAAAACACATTTCCCGCATTTACCATTTCAATACGACTTTGTAGATCAGAAATATGCTGAAAAATTTGAAGCAGAAGAACGTATTGCAAGTTTGGCAAGAATATTTGCGATACTGGCAATCCTTATCAGTTGTCTAGGCTTATTTGGGTTGGTTTCTTTTGTGGCCGAACAACGCACCAAAGAAATCGGTGTTCGAAAGATTCTTGGGGCAACGGTCACAAGCATGTGGCTGTTACTTTCCAAAGATTTTGTGCAACTCGTGATTATTGCCTTATTAATTGCCTCACCAATAGCTTATTATTTTATGCAGGGTTGGATAGAGAAATTTGCCTATAGGGCAGAAATCACTATATGGATTTTTGTTGCCGCAGGATTTTGTGCCTTGGTACTCACATGTATTACTGTAAGTTTTCAAGCCATCAAAGCGGCTACAGCAAATCCTATCAAAAGTTTACGAACAGAGTAAATCACCAAAAAACGAACCGTTATGATAAAGTATCATTTACTTCTTTATATAAGAAATATTAAAAAGAACTTGGGTGCTTTTTTGATTAATAGCATTGGGTTAGGAATTGGCATTGCTTCTTTTCTATTACTTGCTCTTTATGTCTATAATGATTTAACCTATAATCATTTTCACGAAAACCTGTCTAATATCTATAGGGTAAGAGAAGGAGAAAGCATACAGACCAAAGGAGTTTTGTTACCCAAAATGTTAGAAGAAATACCCGAAATTGAAAATGGTTCGCGCATTTTTAATTGGGAAGGGGCTAGGTTAAGGTATAAGGATTTGGCTTTTTATGAAAATATCCATTATGTGGATCACGGTTTCTTCTCAATGTTCTCCTTTCCCTTTATAGAAGGATCTGCAAAGGATGCCATACAAAATAAATACGGAGTAGTTATAAGCACCAGATTTGCCAAAAAATATTTTGGAAATGAAACTGCCCTGGGGAAACAATTTCGGGTAAATTTTGGAAATATGTTTCTTACCGTAAATGGGGTGGTAGATATCCCAGAAAACTCTTCTATAAAATTTGATATTATTGCTTCCTATGAAACGGGTAAAGAAATCTTACCGATCATCAAAACAGCTCATAATTGGTATAATACTTTTTCAATCACCTATGTACAGCTGCAAGATGGAATAAAACCAGATGACGTTTCTAATAAGCTGCAAAAAATCGTGAATGAAAATTTTCTTCCAGTAGGAGAAAATAAAACCAAGTTAAATCTTTTGAGTTTTAAAGAGTATCATGCTATCCAAGAATCTAACCAGACATTAATCGTTGTTTTGGCTATTATAGCACTGGGAATCCTTGGTATAGCTATAGTTAATTTTGTAAACCTCACCATCACAAATTCTATATCTAGAATTAGAGAGATTGGTATAAAAAAAGTACATGGAGCCAATCGTTATCATTTGTTTCACCAGATTATTACAGAAGCACTCTTTATGGGTCTGGTAGCTTTATTACTAGGGGTTTCTTTAGTGATTTTTATGCTCCCCACCTTCAATGGGTTGTTTGATATTAATCTTAGTTTTGATCCATTTCAAGATACGATATTAATTAGTATACTATTATCTATCTGGGGTATAGTCGGTGTATTGGCAGGATTAATTCCTTTTCTATTGTGGATTCGGGTAAAATTGGTACACAGTTTAAAAGGGACACTGTTTTCTAAGAATAAAAATGCTTTTTCTCGTTCCTCCTTAATCGTTTTTCAGTTTGTTATCGCTATTGTGCTTATTTCAGGAACTGTTTTGATCCACAAACAGATCGACTATATGATGACAAAGGATCCAAAATATGATAATGAAAATGTAATCGTAGTACAAACCGACAGTTGGCAATATCAAAACATAAAAGGAGCCTCCCAAAAACTGGAATTAATAACCAAAGAATTAGAGTCTAGCCCTTATGTCTCGTCGGTAAGTTTCTCACAAAGTATTCCGGGAACCTATAACGAAAACTACAATACTTTTTTTCCTGATGGGGAAACCAAAATAGAGTCAATTGGCCTTCGCAAAGCTTATGTTGGCAGTAATTATTTTAAAACATTTGGCATTGAGATCCAAAGTGGCTCTGGGTTTGATCAAAACCCGAAAACGTTACAAGAAGGCGTAATACTCAATAAAAAGGCAATGAGTATGTTAGGCTTTGCGCAAGCCAAAGGGCAAATCTTTCATGAGGGCAGCAAAACTGGAGAAATAAAACGTTTGATCGGGGCTGTTGATGATTTTAGTTATCAGGGATTGCAACGAGAAATTCAGCCATTAGCACATTTTTTTGCCGAAAGAGAGAACGTTGCAGACTGGGATTATATAGCAATCAAAGCAAAGCAGGGGGCAAGTCTTCGGGTAGTAGATTTGCTTAAGGAAAAATGGAATAAAAACTTTCCAGAATCAACCCTTACTCATTTTTTTGCCGATGAAAAACTGAATGAACATTACAATGGATATATAAAGATCAATAAGATTATTGTATGGTTTTCAGTTTTGGCGATTATATTATCATGTATTGGTCTTTTTGCATTGTCATCGTATACAATGGCCAGAAAAACTAAAGAAATAGGTATTCGTAAAGTGAATGGGGCCAAAACATCGCAAATCGTAACGATGCTCAACAAAGATTTTTTAAGATGGGTAATTATTTCATTCATAATAGCGTGCCCTATTGCGTATTATGCAATGACAAAGTGGTTACAGAATTTTGCTTTCAAAACCTCTATCAGTTGGTGGATTTTTGCTTTTGCAGGAATCATTACTCTTGTGGTGGCAATGGTTACGGTAAGTTGGCAAAGCTTAAAAGCTGCCATGATTAACCCTGCAGAAGCAATCAGAAACGAATAAACAATCAATCAATGCACTCCTCAAGAAGGAGTGAAAAACGAATAATAATGTTTAAAAATCATTTAAAAATTGCCTGGAGAACTCTTTTAAAATATAAGGGTTTGTTTGTAATTAATATTGTAGGCCTGGCGATTGGAATTACAGCTTCGGTAATCATCTCTCTTTTTGTTATTCACGAGTTTAGCTACGATCGCTATAACGAAAAAGCCGACGAAATTGTACGAGTTGTGCTTAGAGGTAAGGTGAATGGCGAATTGATTAAAGAGGCCGTCACTCCAGGTCCAATTGCTAATACATTAAAACACGAATTCCCTGAAGTTCTTGCAGCAACCCGATTAAAATCGAGCGGAAGACCACAAATAACCTATCAGAATACTACATTTAGAGATCATAGATTTGCACATGTGGATCCAAACTTTTTTGAAGTATTTACGCTACCACTTATTAAAGGAGACCCCAGAACGGCATTAAAAGAGCTTAACACCATTATTATCACTCAGGAGCTGGCAACAAAGTATTTTGGAAACGAAAATCCTCTGGGAAAAGTGTTGGATTTTAAAGAGTCTGAAGAACAATATGAGGTTACAGGAGTGATCAATAAAGTGCCTGATAATTCTCATTTTCATTTTGATGCTTTTGGATCGATGGAAAGTGTTGCACATGCAAAAGAACCTAAATGGATAGAATCAGAGTATCATAATTACTTAATTCTTGACCAAAGATCCGACCCTAAAAAGATAGAGAGTAAACTACCAATGATAGTCAAAAAATATATGGGTCCTCAAATTAAAAAATCAATGGGGATGACCTATGAAGAATTTAACAGCGAAAATGAAATCGGGTTGTTTTTACAACCGCTTACCGATATTCATCTTCGATCAGATTTTTCTAATGTTTCAAATCTTGAATCTGGTGGCGATATTAAAACAGTATATATTTTTAGTGCGATCGCAATATTAATTTTGATGATTGCTTGTATCAATTTCGTGAACCTTTCTACTGCAGCGGCTTCAAAAAGAGCCAAGGAGATAGGAGTAAAAAAAGTGCTTGGCTCATCAAAACGTCAATTGGTTATTCAGTTTTTGATGGAATCTGTAATAGTAACATTAATAGCTATGGTTTTGGCTGGATTACTTACCGTAATTACACTTCCATTATTTAATGAGTTGTCGGGTAAAACATTACTAATCAATCAAATTATTACTCTAAAGACAGTGGTTTTTTTCCTGGCTTTCGGAATTTTTATTAGTATCCTAGCAGGAAGCTATCCTGCATTTTTACTTTCTTCATTTAAACCAATAGCGGCCTTAAAGAATAAATTTACCAATACCGGCAATAGCAAAAGCTTAAGGAGTGGATTGGTTGTTTTTCAGTTTATAATATCGGCAGGGCTTATCATTGCAACGCTGGTGGTAGATCAGCAAATGTCATTTATTCAGAATAAAGATATTGGATATCAGAAGGATCAGATGTTAGTACTTCGGGATTCATGGATGCTGGGAAATAACGAAAGGGTTTTCAAAGAACAACTTAGCAAAGATCCGCGAGTATCGAGTATCACAATGTCGGGTCATATTCCTGCGGGGCCATCCAACAACCACATGACAAGTATATATCCCGGTCAAGACTCAAATGCCGTTCGAAGAACTATTGTTTATAATATTGATGATCAATACATTCCTACGATGGGTATGAAACTAATAGCTGGAAGGAATTTCTCAAAAGATTTTGGTTCAGAATCTCGCAATATGATCGTAAATGAAACCTCTGCAAAGATCTTAGGATTTACAAATGATGCCGTAGGTAAAACCGTTACAATGTTGATTAATAATGAAGGTGAAACCAGAAAATATACCATAATTGGAGTAGTAAAAGACTTTCATTTTAATTCATTACATCAGCCAATAGATCAGTTAATTATGTTAAATGATCAGAGTTCTGGCCTTATTATTAGGGCAAAAACAGCCGATATGGCTGGGCTAATTGCAAGTGCAGAAAGTATATGGAACAACTTCAATAGTAATGAACCTTTTGCTTATGGATTACTAGATGAGCTATATAATCAGACCTATTTAAAAGAACAAAAAATGGGTATAATTCTTAAAATCTTTGCATTGCTTACCATTTTTGTGGCCTGTTTAGGATTATTTGGCCTGATTACCTTTACTGCAGAACAGCGATATAAAGAGATCGGAATCCGAAAAGTACTTGGGTCTTCTGTGCCTCAAATTATAGCAATGCTTTCTTCTGATTTCCTAAAGCTGGTATTTATTTCATTTTTAATAGCGTTTCCGTTAGGGTTTTATGCCATGAACATGTGGCTAGAAGATTTTGCATATCGCACAGAGATAGAGTGGTGGATTTTTGTATTGGCAGGCCTTATCACGATTGGAATTGTATTTATAACCATAGGATGGAAAAGCTTTAGAGCAGCATCGATGAACCCCGTAAATAGTTTAAGAACAGAATAATAATTAAAAAATATAAATTTTTGAGGCTTGTAAGGCCTAAATAATTTTTAAATAAAGTTTATACTATGCTTTTACAATTAAATAATATATCAAAGTGGGTACAATCTGGTGGCCAAAAAATATTCTTATTAAAAGACATAAATTTTTGGGTTCACCAAGGAGATTTTATATCAATCATGGGACCATCGGGGTCAGGAAAATCTACCCTGCTCAATGTGATTGGTATGCTCGATCATTTTAATGAAGGGGAATATAGTTTTCTGGATGAGTCTGTGCATAAATTAAAAGAAAAACATCGTGCTAATCTTTATAAACAATATATAGGATTTGTATTTCAATCCTATCATTTGATTGATGAATTAACGGTTAAAGAAAATCTTGAAATGCCTTTATTGTATAAAAAAATTGGTACTGCAGAACGAAAAGCTTTAGTGGCCGATATGTTGGATCGTTTTAATATTGTAGGTAAAAAAGATCTTTTTCCTTCGCAATTAAGTGGGGGACAACAGCAACTTGTGGGAATTGCCAGAGCACTTATTGCAAGCCCAAAATTAATCCTCGCCGATGAACCTACCGGAAATTTGAACTCTAAACAAGGTGATGAGATTATGGAAACGTTTAAAGAGTTAAATAATGAAGGGGTGACTATTATTCAGGTTACGCATTCTGAAAAAAATGCAGGATATGGCTCCAGGTTAATTAATCTATTAGATGGAAGTGTAGTATAACATATGATTATTCTACTTCTGGGGCGGCGATAAATTGTTTGATGGCGGCATTGGGTTCTATAATGTTATATCCTTTCCAGAATTGGGGATCGTATTTTGATAAATATTCGGGTGTAATCGATTTATTTTCGGTACTACTTTGATAATCAGCTTCGGTTAATTGCTGAGAATCAAAGACCACAATTTCGTATTTACGTTTGCTTGTGTTTACAGCGTCGATTTCAATAGATAATTCGTTTTGTTTACGTTTTCCTTTTACATGTTTGTTTTTTTCAATCACTTTCAAAGGGCGGTCAAAACCAAAGAATTCGCCTCTATACATTTCTAAAAATTTAAGATCGTATTTTTGATTGGCTCCTTTGGTAAAAAGCATTTTGGCCCTATACAAATTGTCTTGATAATGAATACCTAATAACTTAAAATTCTTAATATTTTTTACATTCTCATAATCTACTCTAATCACAGCAAAATCCTCGGTGTTTACATATAAAGTACCTTTAAAATCTTCATTTCTTTTAGGCGAAAAATTAATGATATAGATACTTTGGTCATCGATATAGGTATAATCCACTAGTTTAAAATCATATCTTCCAGATTTATTAAGAAAATTAGACATCACACCTTCATTAAAAAAGAGACTGGATAGTAAACTTTTTAAGGCTCTTCTTTGACTTTTTAGAAAATCACCTTTATCCTCCTTATCAATTTTATCTTTTATCTCATCCCCATTTTCGGTCTGCTCAAGTATAGAATCTACTTGCACTTTGGTGCCAAATAATCCTGATTTAATCTTAAGATAAGAATCTGGTTTTACATTCTTTTTGAAGATGGTTTCCATGCGGTCTGTCATAGCCTCTATAGAAACCTCATTATTTTTGTCATAGAGCTCTGCTGCTTTAATAATATGAATTTTTCTTTTTTCAAAATCACCATAAAGATCACAAAGGGTCTCTGTATAATATTCTGACTTTCTAGGGATGATAGTGATTACACTATCTATAAGTTTTTTATTAAGCTCTTTGATGGTAGATTTCTTAAACTCAATATCTAATTTTTTAATAGCGTTAAACTCAGACTCTCTAAAAAACAATCGCCTTTTGGATAACTCAAAATTATAGTTTTCAGAAACCCGCTCTTTAACATTGTCAATAATTTCGTCTACACTTAGGTTTTTGTTAGAAATGAAAACACTTTTTAGCTCGATCGCCTTAGGTTGGATGTAAATGATACTATCGATACCATTTTGTATAGAAACGCCCACTTTTTCATACCCCATAGAGGAAACATATATAGAATCGCTTTCTGAACGTTTACGATCTAGTATTACGCTAAACCTACCTTCTTCATTGGTAATGATCCCCTGATTTTCTGATACCTGAATAGTGGCATAAGGAATAGGTTGATTTGTCTTTTTATCTACCACTTTGGATGTTATGGTTTGAGCTTTTATAGTAAAACTCATTATTAAAAAAGCAAAAAAAACTGCAAAATAGGTAGTATTGATCATAACCAGATATTTGATTTAATAAAGTTCTTACTATTATAGACGAGATCCAAATCTAAATAGTTGTCTGAACGATGTATAAAAAGAAGACTCAGATGCGAGATAATTGTTACATTAAAAAGAAAAAAAGAAAATCACGATCAAAACAGCGCTTTTCGATCGTGATTTTCAACATCTAACTAACTAAAATTACTCTTCCTCAACAGGTTTTAGGTTATCACCAGATGTTCTGTCGATTAATTTATTATAAGGGTCGATACCGGCTTTTAATGGCTGTTGGTCGGTAATAATGGTAAATGTATTTTCACCCGGTTTCAACCATTTTCGTTCCAGGTAAAATGGGTTTTTTAGAGGTACTTCTTGATCATCGATGATATCTTCGCCAAATAAACCCACCTCGATATAATTGGTTTTATCATCGGTACGTTCCTCTTTTCCTTTATCATCATAATAGATTTTCTTGGAGTCTACTGTAAAGGTAGTTTCGTATTTACCGGTATCCAGTTTTTTGGTCTTAGCCGAAACGACTCTGTTTTCATAGAGCACGATTTTCTTAAAGCCATCTTCTACGGCATATTTTAAGGAATCAGGAGTCACATTAGAAATAGCTTCGAACAGGTTTTCTGAAGTTGGATATACTCCTTTTTCAAAGTACTTATATTCTTTCAGGAAACCATGAAGTGCATCATTGATTTTATCTTCACCAATCAAATCCTGAAGCTCATACATCACCATAGATCCTTTTCGATACCAAATATGCTGTCCTGTTTCGACATTAATTAATGATCGCTCGGGTTTAAAACTAAAAGCCCTAGCTCTTAGATAGGCATCCAGAGAATATTTCAAGAAGTTTTTAATCCCATTTTCACCATACTCATGCTTCATCGTCATTAATGAGGTATATTCTGCCAAGGTTTCAGATATGATATTGGCGCCTGATGTTTTACTAGGGGTAACGATATGTCCCCACCATTGGTGAGCAACCTCATGAGCCGTTACTCTAAAGGCATAGTTAAAATCTTCGGCTTTATCAAAATTAGCAGCAAACCCAAAATCTTCAGAGTAAGGTATCGTAGTGGCAAAAGACTGTGCAAAAGTTGTATGTGCCGGAAATTCTACAATACGGATTACAGAATTTGGATATTCATAGAAGTTTTTAGAGCAATACTCTAATGCTACTTTGGTTCCGGCTATAAAATACTCCAGGTTGCGCTTATGTTTTGGAGAATGATAAATTTCGATATCTACTTTTTTACCACTCGGAGCGGTCCAGCTTGATTTTTTTACGTCATATCTAGCCGATCCTACGTTAAAGAACAAGTCGGTTTGTGATTCTAATTTATAATGGTAATACGCTCTGTCGTTTTCTTCCCAATTCTTGATCAATTTTCCGGGCATCAATGCGGTTTGGTCTTTTGATGTACTTACCACAGCTTCAAAATTGATATAATTGGCATCTTCGTTAAACAAATTTTTCTTCAGTGCCATAGAATCTGTTCTAGGAGGGAACAAATAGTCCATTTTTTCTAAGCCATATTTTACGCGTACCCCATTTTCTATAATACTGGGTTCATAATGAAACCTTGGAAAAATTGAGTTATTAAAGAAAGATCCATTATACAAAACTTCAGTTTCTCTTGCATTCGCAAAACCTTTGGTCTCGGCAAATACTTCTATGGTGAGATCTGCCTTTTCATTGGGTTGCATGGCTTGAGGTAATTTATAGAAATACATTCTATATACAGAATCGGTTATTACAGGAGATAATTCTTTTCCGTTGTATACGATCTTTTCTAAGCTTGTATGGCCATTAGGAAACTGAACCTCAAGTAATAAGGTGTCAATCGGTGTATCATAATTATTGATGATCTTAAATTCTCCTTTAGCTTTTACACTTCTATCTTTAGGAAAAAGATCAATATATGTTTTCAAATCTGTTACTTGTGGATGTGCCTGCCGGATGTATTTTGCGTATTTTTTCTCGGCATCAGCACCTACTTTTTCAGATTCGTCGCCGCTTACGATTTCATTTAAAACTTTTAGGTTGTAATAGCTATATCCGGCAACAGATACAAAAGCAATTACCACTATCGATAAGGTAGCAATTGTTTTAGTATTGAATCTTTGTTTTGCCAGGGCTAGTCTTTCTTTTGCTGTAGAGAAGAATCCTCTGGTCCAGAATAGGTTACCAATCAACATTAATATCCCTGTTAATAAAATCCAATATAGGTTTAACCAGGTGATTCCGGTTAAATAATGCCCAAAACCGTTGAGGTCACTTATAAAAAATGGCGTAGAGGCTCCATAAATTAACATAGGGTTACTACTCTTAAAAGCAAAAGTTACTAGTAGTGGTAATCCGACATAAATCAAGATGACAATAAAATGTCCTAAAAATTTATTATTGACCAATACATGAATAAAAAACGCTAGCAAGACCGTGGTTAGAAAACTTGGGAGTATCAACAAAAAATTATAGGTAAAGGCCATATCCAACTCATAACTAAAATATCCATTAAAAGTTTGAAACAAAATACCAATAATAATATTGACCACAGTGAGCACAATTGAAATGCCTACCAATGAAATAATCTTAGAAAAATATAAGCTAGAATTTTGTATAGGTAAGGCATCATAAAACACAAAAGTTTTATTTTTTCTTGTCCTATGTACTGCTTCTCCCGAATAAATCACTAAAATGATGATAGACAGTAATGTAATCCCTCCAGAAATATAGGTAACTATATATCGAGTTAACGGCAAATTAGGAGTGCCATACGTTTCGTTTGCCTGAAAAACGGTGATCAACGATATAATAATTCCGATAATCAAAAGAATGATAAAAACGGGGTCTTTTATAATAGATAAAAACTCGATTTTACTTAGCGATAGTAAATTTTGGCGCTCCGTTTTTTTTGTAAACACCTGCGTAACAGAAGTGATTAAAGATGGGCGATATTGATCATTACTTGAGGCATTCTTTTGCTTGGCAGATAGTAAAAACTTCTTGTAATCAAACCTTAGATATGTGATTAGAAAAAACAGAAGTCCGAGCCCTAACCAAAGAATACGATTCATCAAAAATTTACCATAAATAGGCAGTTGATTGATGTTTAACTCATTAATCGACCAATATTTTTTTACGAAACTAAAGGCTCTATTTCCAAAGGGATCTAAATACACCGTTAACCATTGATTATCCATACTTCGCATCAAATCCCCGGTAATACTGTATAATAAAAACAAGCAGATTCCCCCTAAGTAAATGATAGGCATTTTTTTAAAAAAGGCCATCAAACAAAAGAACAATGACCCAATTAAAAGTGCATTGATTTGTAAAATAAATAGAAAGGGAAGGAGGTAGGACAGGATATTGAAATCCATGTATTCTCCATAATCAGGGCGATCCAAAAACACACCAATTCCGAATCCAATCATGGCTCCAAGCACAATAAAAATATTGAGTAATGTGGCTATAGAAAAACTACCCAAAAATCGGCCCAATACATATGATTTTTCCCGTATTGGGAAGGTAAAATAGGTTTGTGCAGTTTTATGTTCTTTATCTCTAAATATCGGAACCCCCATAATGGCTGCATAAAAGAAAATAGAGATAATAGAAATAGGCCCCATAACTCCTACGATATTATTAGGGCTGTTTACGAATTGTGCGGTGACAGATTTTTCAAAAAAAGCTATCAACAAAGCAATCGCAAGGCCTAAAACAGCATATATCCAGGTAGCGGGCCTTTTAAGACGATATTTTAATTCAAATAAGAATATTTCTATCATATCGTAACCTCCTGCTTTTCTTTTTTGTTAATACAATAGAAGTAGAAATCTTCAAGGTCGTTGTTTACCGGTTCAAACCCTTCTCCGGGATTAGTATCGCTATATACATTTACATAGAATTCACCACCTCTTAGGTAATTAGATAGTACCATAAATTCGTCTTCAACAGCTTCTAATTCTGATTTATCAATATGTTTTCTATACACTTTGCCATTTAATCGATCAGACAATTCTTGTGGATTTCCCTGAACTAAGATTTTACCTTCATTAAAAACGGCCATGTTCTGACATAAATTGGTGACATCGTCCACGATGTGCGTAGATAAAATCACAACTGCATTTTCTCCCAACTCACTTAATAAATTATGAAAACGATTACGTTCTAATGGATCAAGCCCGGCAGTAGGCTCATCGACAATAATTAATTTGGGATTACCAAGCAAGGCTTGTGCAATACCAAAACGTTGTCGCATCCCTCCAGAATAATCTCCAAGATTACGATTTCTGAATTTATATAAATTTACTTTGTTCAATAAATCAGCTACATATCCTTTTCGTTCAACTTTATTGGTAATTCCTTTTACTTTGGCAATATGATCTAACATCATCTCTGCAGAAACCTTTGGGTATACACCAAAGTCTTGTGGCAGATACCCCAACACTTTCCGAAGCTCTTCGGGTTGTTTAAAAACATCAATGCCATCAAATTCAATAGTACCAGAATCTGCTAATTGTAAGGTAGCTATGGTTCTCATTAAAGAAGATTTTCCAGCTCCGTTGGGACCTAATAGGCCAAACATTCCTTTTTCTAAAGTTAAAGTTACATCGTTCAATGCCTGGGTGCCATTGGGATATGTCTTATTGAGATTTTTTATAGTTAGCATACGGTCAAAATTTGCAATTTATGTATTGTAACCATTAGTAGCACTTGTTAAGGTTTTGTTACAGGATTTGATATATTTTTCAAGTAAATCTATCTTTAAATAAGTTTTCATACATTATATCTTGTACGAGAGATATGAGTATATTTACACCTATCAAATTTTAACGTTAGGAATGCAACAACTTCGCAGAAACAGAAGACTAAGAACCAATGACGCTATTCGTTCTTTGGTTAGAGAAAATACCATTACCCCACATGATTTTTTAGTTCCCCTTTTTGTAGTAGAAGGGAAAAGTATAAAAGAAGAAATATCTTCTATGCCCGGTTACTACAGATATAGCTTGGATTTGCTTAAGACTGAAGTAAAAGAACTTTGGTCTATGGGGTTAAAATCGGTACTGCTATTTGTTAAGGTGCCAGATAATCTTAAAGATAATAAAGGAACCGAAGCATTAAATCCAGAGGGTTTAATGCAAAGAGCAGTTAAAACAGTAAAGGAAGTTACTCCGGATATGTTAGTCATGACCGATGTAGCACTGGATCCATACTCTTCGTATGGCCATGATGGTATTGTAGAAGATGGATATATCGTTAATGATGAAACCTGTGAAGTTTTGGCAGAGATGTCACTGTCTCATGCACAGGCTGGTGCAGATTTTGTAGCCCCAAGCGATATGATGGATGGTCGTATTCTTTCGATAAGAGAGATACTCGAAGAAGAAAATTATACGAATACAGGGATTATGAGTTATAGTGCCAAATATGCTTCGGCATTTTATGGGCCTTTTAGAGATGCACTGGATTCTGCACCTGGATTTGGAGATAAAAAAACATACCAAATGGATTTTGCCAATCGCGAGGAAGCCATTAAAGAAACCCTTATGGATATCGAAGAAGGAGCAGATATTGTAATGGTTAAACCTGGATTGTGCTATTTGGATTTGGTTAGAGAGGTTAGAGACAATGTAGATGTTCCGGTTGCGGTATATCAGGTGAGCGGAGAATATGCAATGCTAAAAGCTGCTGCCGAAAAGGGATGGCTGGATCATGATGCCGTTATGTTAGAACAAATCATGGCTTTTAAAAGAGCAGGAGCACATATTATTGCCAGCTATTTTGCCAAGGATGTAGTAAAGTTGTTGGGTTAATTAATTAATCAAAAATGGTAAATTATGGTAAGTAGAGATAGGCTATATCAAACATTTGGAGAGTTATTATATGTACTGGCCATGAGTGATGGGGTTATAGAGAAAGAAGAAGTAGAAACACTCGAAGAGATTTTAAGAGGTCATCCAAAAGGAGAAGAGATCAAGTGGTCTTTTGATTATGAGAGTGCTAACCAGAATGATATCGAAACCTTATACAAGAAAATAATAGAAGTGTTTTCTGATAATGGACCTGATCAGGAGTACGATTTTATGATTTATGCACTTACTAAAATTGCCGAAGCGAGTAAAGGAATGCATCCCGATGAAGAAAAAGTAATCACTAACTTTTCTAAAGATTTATTAGACCGATTTATTACCGACATAGAGAAAATTAAAGAAAAATATAACGAATAGTTCATTATCATTATATGCAAAAAATAATCCTGCTATTGGCAGTAATTGGATTGCTTTATACCAGTTGTCAACCTGAAAAAAAAGAGAAACCAGACATTAAAATAGGGACAAAGAAAAAAGAAACTTCGGCTTTTGATGTAGGAAAGAAAATTTTTAATGGAAAAGGAAAATGCTATACCTGCCATAAGATTGATAAAAAATCAATAGGGCCGGGAGTCGAGGAAATCATGAAAATTTATAAGGAACAGGATGCAGATTTGATTGCGTTTTTAAAGGAAGAAGCAAAACCTATTGTTGATCCTGAAACCTATGCTGTTATGAAAACCAATTTTGCTATTATCAAAACATTTTCTGAAGAAGAACTTAAGGCACTAGAGGTATATATGACCGAAATTGGTAATAATAAAACCGAATAATAAATAGACCTTTTTGCAGGATCATCAAGTCATTGGGGACAATTGATCGTTTATTTAAACTTAAATGGTATAGAGTCTACTCGTTATGTAGGATGGTAATTATTTGTTTTAGAAATGGATATCTGATCCATAGAGAAATCAACGATAAGCTCAAAATTCATAAATTCCCCTCTCAAGAGGGGAGTTGATTGTTCGAATATAATCATTTGGACGAGAAAAAAGATTCTGAGTTGCCAATACCAATCTATTAATTAATTCTTTTTAGATAATAATCATTTTAAAAATACACTCCAAAAACCGTACTTTAGCATTACATATACAATAACATGACCTTACTGATTATTTACGCCGTAGTTTCTATTTTCTTTTCGTTTTTATGCTCAATTCTTGAGGCGGTGCTGCTTAGCGTAACTCCAACATTTGTGAATGTAAAGAAGAAAGAAGGAAAATCGTATGCAACCACATTAGAAAATCTAAAAAAAGATGTTGATCAACCTTTAATTGCCATTTTAACCCTTAATACCATAGCACATACGGTAGGAGCGATTTTGGTTGGAGTACAAGCAGAACAGTTGCCCTATAAATTTGAAATACTTGGTGTTAATATGGTGGGGATTGTATCAACGATTATGACGATGTTGATTTTGGTGGTTTCAGAAATAATACCCAAGACTATTGGAGCAACCTATTGGAAACAACTTGCCAATTTCACCTCAAAAGCGCTAATCGTATTGATTGCCCCGTTAAAATATACCGGATTACTTTGGGTATTACAATTAACCACTAAACTTATTGGAGGTAAAGGGCACCATGGCTCTGTACTAAGTAGAGAAGATTTTACGGCGATGGCCGATATCGCAGAAGAAGAAGGTGTTTTTGAAGAATCTGAATCTAAAGTAATACGAAATTTGCTCAACTTTAAAGCCATACCTGCCAAGAGTATTATGACTCCCAGAACCGTTCTAAAAATGGCACCCGAAGATCAAACTATTCAAGATTTTTTTGAAGCGAATAAGAAATTGCGTTTTTCGAGAATACCTGTATACAAAGACAATCCAGATCATATTACAGGATATGTGCTCAAAGATGAGGTTTATAAAGAAATGGCAGAAGACCATCATAATAAGAAACTGGGAGATCTCAAAAGACAGTTGTTTGTGGTGAGTCGAAATGTTGCAGTACCTGATTTATTTGAAAAGTTAGTAGAGCAGCGTGAGCATGTAGCCTTGGTAGTTGATGAGTATGGTTCGGTAAGCGGTATAGTAACGATGGAAGATGTGATCGAAACATTATTAGGACTAGAAATTGTAGACGAAAGTGATACCGATGCCAATATGCAGGACCTTGCTCGCAAGAACTGGGAAAATCGCGCAAGAAGATTGGGAATTCTTGATGATACAACAGAAGAATGATCCAAACGGCCTATTTAGAAACACCTTTAGGGATCGCCGCAATATCAGGAGATGAAAACGGAATAACCAGTGTCTCGGTTACTCAGGAATCATCAAACAAACCTTCAAAAGATATACACCCTTATGTACAAGAGACAATTGCTCAGCTCAAGGAGTATTTCGATGGTCAACGAACGGTTTTTGATCTAAAACTAAATCCTTCTGGTACCGAATTTCAAAAAAAAGTATGGGAAGAACTGCTTAACATCCCTTTCGGAAAAACAGCGACTTATTTGGATATGGCAAAAAGATTAGGCGATCCAAAATGTATTCGAGCCGCAGCTTCTGCAAATGGTAAAAATCCGTTATGGATTATTGTGCCTTGCCATCGAGTGATTGGTAGCGATGGATCTCTAACCGGATACGCAGGAGGGTTATGGCGAAAAAAATGGTTACTGGATCACGAAAACCCCGTGAAGCAACAATCTTTGTTTTGATTTTAAAAACACAACTTATTACATATGTAAGGTATTCAATTAATTGGAAAACCGTCAGTTCGAGTGCTTTTTTGAAATAAAATGAAAAAAAATTGTATCGAGAACAGGTTTTTCGATTAACAGATCACAGTTCTCTTCCTTATACTAGGAAGAGAATCACTCAAACTGACACGATTTCATATAATTTTACTTCGAACTATTCTCCCAGTTTTAAAAAATGAAACTAGGATATATTAGTATTGCGTTCTTAGGCATTCATTTTTTTTAATTAAATTGGCATCAATTCATTTTTTCATACTAAGTAAACTAAATATGCAAATCTTCAAAAAATTTCTTAAAGTGCTTTTGGCTATTATCGTTCTGTGTATCGTTTCATTATATGTCTTTGACAGCGATTATATTCTTAAAGGTGTTCGTGTGGTCTATATGACCGGTCATACCACTGCATATATAGATGATTATACCCATTTTGATAATAGAACTATTACAAAGGGCAATGCTAATATTCCGTGGGCATTACATGAAGAATATAACACCGCTAAAAGTACCGATCGATTAAACGAAATTAATGAGAGATTAGGAACTGTTGCTTACATGATCATTAAAAATGACAGTATTTGGTATGAAAACTATGCTGATGGGTTTGGAACTACCTCTAAAACCAATTCTTTCTCGATGGCCAAAAGTATGGTTACCGCCATGTTAGGAAAAGCAATCATGGATGGGCATATTAAAAACTTAGATCAACCTCTCGGGGATTTTTTCCCAGAATTCTCTGAAGGATTAGCAGCAAAAACAACAGTAGGCGATCTTTCCTCGATGTCCTCTGGTCTTAATTGGCAAGAAAGTTATACAAGTCCCTTCTCAATAACAGCCAAAGCATATTATTATGACAACATTAGAGAAGTTTTGTTGGGGTTAGAAATTGTAGAAGAACCCGGTAAAGAGTTTAAGTATTTGAGTGGAAATACTCAATTATTAGGAATGGTGATTGAAAAAGCTACAGGAAAAAGCTTATCAGAATATTTGAGTGAGAGTTTTTGGAAACCTATGGGGATGGAGCAAGAAGCCATTTGGCAATTAGATAGTGAGGATAGTGGTATGGAAAAAGCCTATTGCTGTGTAGCAAGTAATGCGCGAGATTTTGCGCGTTTTGGTGTACTGTTTAACAACAAAGGTGTTTTTGCGGGACAACAGTTATTGCCAACAGAATTTGTAGAATTGGCTACTAAACCGAGATTTGAAAACGATGATATGTATGGCTACGGTTTTTGGATTTCTGATCATTTGGATAAGAAAATTTTTGCCATGCGAGGTATTTTGGGGCAATATGTGATTTGTATCCCAGAAGATGATACTATTATTGTACGTTTAGGCCATAACAGAGGGCAATTTGTTCCCGGTGAATCTTTCACAGAAGACTTCTTTGTTTTTATAGAAGAAGCATACAAAATGTTAGAGAATGCTTCATAAGCTAAATCTTGAACATATTTTATTCCTGGATATAGAAACCGTGCCAGAACATCAAGATTTTGATACCTTAAGTGAAGAAATGCAATACCTATGGGCAGATAAAACCAGATATCAACGCAAAGAAGATTTCTCTCCCGAGGAATTTTATGATCGCGCTGGTATTTGGGCCGAGTTTGGTAAGATAGTTTGTATTTCGGTAGGGTATTTTACGCATAAAGGTGAAACAAGATCGTTTAGAACCACATCATTTTATGGGGAAGAAAAACAACTACTCATCGATTTTAAAAACCTAATCGAAACTCATTTTAACAGGCCACATCATTTGCTTTGTGCACATAATGGAAAAGAGTTTGATTTTCCGTATATCGCACGTAGGATGATCATTCATACTATCGAATTGCCCTATAAATTGAATCTTTTTGGTAAAAAACCATGGGAAGTTCCTCATTTAGATACCTTGGATTTATGGAAATTTGGAGATTATAAGCACTACACTTCTTTAAAATTACTTACCAGTATTTTAGGAATCCCATCTCCCAAAGATGATATCGATGGTAGTATGGTAAGAGATGTATATTATAAAGAAAATGATATTGATCGTATTGTTATCTATTGCGAAAAAGATACCGTTGCTGTAGCGCAGATATTACTTCGTTTGCGACAGGAAGAATTATTAAGTGATGATGAAGTGATTTCGGTATAGAAGATTACCAAGAAAGAAACTATGCTTAGCTGGGTTGTGCATTCAAGATAAACATTACGAAAAAAGCGTCAATTCGAGTGTTTTGTTGTAATAAAATGAAGACAAAATGTATCGAGAATAGCTTTTTTACCCAAAAGCCTAATTCATACTATTTCTTCGATCCTCTTTAGTCGGAAAATAGAGATTAGAGCTACTATGCGTAGTTCCGTAGGTTTTTACCGCCGAATGTATTTGTTGTAATGCATCTTCTACCTGAAATGTAGAAAGTTCTCGAAGTGGGTGCATAAATACTGCCATAAGCACATTACTAGAAACGGCATATCGCACATCTAGCGCCGAATGAAAATTGGCTTCCATACACTTTTCATATTCTTGAGGAGACATTGAGTTTTGCTCTTTTATAGGAGCCATAATTCGCATTCGATTATGAAGTTCATCGGTTATACATATGCATTTCACATCATTCAGTGAAAATTCCCAATAGCCTTTATTACCTTCAATATGATCAGCTAATGTAAGAAAAATTTCATATAGTTGTTTGTTATCCATACTGTTACAAGATAATCATCTTTTTGCTAGATCTTCAAAAAAATTTCCCCCTTCATAAAGAAGAGGGAATTTTATAGTAATTATATACCCGGTTTGTGTCCCCCAACACACCCAAATCATAACTCCTTAATAAGGATCCCTAGATTTGAGCAATTTCTCTTCGATATAATTACAAGCAAGCAATAGATTGGAAAACGTTTCCGCACTATCAAATATTGTTAATACCTGTTAATGATTTAATTTATGAAGTAAAGCCTAAATGAATAAAATGTGTGTAATGATTGGGGGTGTGAAGCCATTTTAATGTTGCGAATATAAAGCTTTTTTTCGATAAAAAGAGTTTTTCGTTAACGTTTTTTTAAGATTTAAACCTACGAAATGGTCGTCTTACTTAAAATTACCAGGTGATTTTAGAATCAATTACATGTGTTATTAGTCATTGTAATTCCGGCAGGACTGTCTGAATCATTATTAATACATACATATCTTGAGGCCCCGGTTGGCTCTGAGACCTCATTATTTGCAATAGCAACTGAAGTATGAGAACCAAAC
The DNA here is from genome assembly GCA_947503835.1 of uncultured Aquimarina sp. Taxonomy (GTDB): domain Bacteria; phylum Bacteroidota; class Bacteroidia; order Flavobacteriales; family Flavobacteriaceae; genus Aquimarina. The sequence goes on along the minus strand of CANNFM010000001.1, from coordinate 606,571 downwards.
AAACGAATTCCGTCGCTTTCATTTGGGGTAACCGTATTAAACGATACATCAATATTAGACGCGTTACCCACTTCAATTCCACCAGTTAGGGTGTTATTTTTGAATGTGATGCCTTTGGTTCCTGAAATCACAACTTGGTTGAAATTAGAAAAGGTATTGTTTTCTACTACCATTGTATTGTTTTTGTGCTCTTCGGTATTATTAAGCTGAACAAAATAAACATGAAATCCGCCTGAAGTGACTGTATTACCTGTGACTTCTACATTATTATTAAAGGTATTGGTTGCACCAATTCCATTATTGGATACAGTAATAGTGTTATTATAGACACGGGAATCAATGGTCTTACCTATTTGTATACCCTGTTTACAATTGGTGATGGTATTATCATGAATACTGGTATCTTTTGTCCCTGTAGCAATCCCGAGGCTATAGCCTTCGATAGTATTATTGGCTATCTCATTATTAAATACAGTTTCGCTTTCTATTCCGCCTGCGGCAAATATGGCCCAGCTTTCTGTAGCGGTTCCCGTGGCTTTAAACGTATTATTGATAATTTTAGTCCCTGATACTAGTGAGTATACTGCTCTGGTTCCTATAGTATTATTTTCTATGGTAATATCTTGTCCAATGGTAGCGGTTACAAAACCTCCCCGGCTTCCTGTTTCAGTATTTCCTCTAATGGTGATATCAAAAGCTTTTTGGCGCTCAAAAAGAACACCGTTATCATCTCTAAATCGGTCAGGTTCGATATTAATGGCATAGCCTACCTCACCGCCATCAGAATTGGTTGAAGGTTGCCCCGAATCTATAAAAGTATTGCCTTCGATAAGCACATCACGGGCATCGGTAAGTGCCAGAGCCATTCTTCTTGAATTTATGAACTCACAGTTTTTAATAACCACTCCAGTAGTTGGATTATAATCAGGATTAAATGAAAACCCGTAAGAGTTTATGTTCATCGACCCCTTAGAACCGTCTACAAATTTGATACCGTCTAGGGTGATGTTTTTTCCTGAGCGAATTGTAAACAGATGAGTCCCTTCGAGACCGATATCAGCAGCAGAATATATGCGTTTATCTCTATCACCATATATAGTACCCCCAGAAACGATGATATTAGAGGCATTATCAACGGCCAAAACGGTACCACCTTCGACTCCGGCTTCGGCTGTAAAGGTGCGTAAGTGGGTGTCGTCAGACATTTTTAGATGAAAATCTGAAGGAATATTAACAGCTTCGAGTGTAGGATAGAAATTTTGATTTGTGGTGGTGCTGGTTACTTTTGTGATTTCAAAATAAGCATCTAATCGACCAATTTCGAAGATTGTTGCTCCCAATGCTTTGGTAAAAAACATGATACGCTCGAATTCGGCATTGTTTTTTAAGGCAATTGCTGAAGTTGTTTCTCCTTCAACGATATCCCACCGTACGGCATACAATCTAAAGGTATCGCCTATTAGTTGTACATCACCTCCAATTGCAAGTTTATTACTCAAAAGCCTTCCGTCTATCATTCCCCCCGAGAAAATCAATGTACCATTAATGATATCTCCACCTTTAAACTCAAAAGTAATATTGGCGGGCAGATTAATCGTTGCACCTCCAAGATCCAAAAGACAATCAATGATTATGGTATCATTTTCGGCTACGCCAGATAAATCAAAACCGCAAGGCGTGGTAATTATGTTTTCGGGTTGATCTGGGATGATTGGGTTGCCTGTATTTAGTTGCCCAATGTCAACACTTTCTTTACTACAGGATATACAGATACAAGACAATAGGGTAAGTAGATAGAATACTAAGTTTTTCATTTTTGGGGTTTTAGATAGGATGAATATACAAATTAGTATTTATTTTTTCTATCGAGAGGTCGTCATAAGGTTTACGATTAGCTCTAAGACTAACATTTTACAAATTTTAACATTTGAGAACCTCCCAGTAACGAAAAATGAAACTGGTATTGTCTAGTATTGCATCAGGAAACAGAAAAACATCATGAAAACGACGAGGAAAACCGTAATGTTAAATTTGAAAGTTTACTTTTTTGTGTTGTTGAACTACTATTTAATACATCCTATCGAAAAGTTAAAAACACAGGGGATTTATCCCCCCAAAGCTTCAAAAATTAAGTGTTACGTTTGCCGCTTTGTTTGAAAAACAATTAAGTCAGTCACCAAAATAATTAAAATAATACAATGATGAAATTACTATCATATTTAATATTAACTTTTTCATTAAGCAGTATGCTATGCCATGCACAGGAGTTTAATGCCAATGCAGAAATCGCAAGGATGGTAAATATTCCTAATTCTCCAGAAGCTGCTGCATTTACAAAATATGGAAACACTTCTGTAAGTATGTATACCGGGACTCCCAATATCCAAGTTCCTATATATACTATTAGAGGGCGAGAACTCGATTTGCCTATAAGTTTAAGTTATGATGCTTCTGGAATAAAAGTAGAACAACTCGCTACGCAAGTAGGTTTAGGATGGAGTTTAAATGTTGGAGGTAGAATATCCAGGGTTACCAATGGACAACCAGATGATTTCCTTAATGCCTCTCCTGAATATTCTACAATATGGGATAATACAGATGTTAGACAACCCTTATTAAAATACACAAGCAATAATAATCTTTTTGACTCAGAGCAGGATGTTATTAACTATTTTACTTTTTTAAGAGGTGTTCATGATGGTAGATATGATGCTTTACCCGATTATTTCAGTTTTAATGCTTTAGGAATTAGTGACTATTTTGTATTTGATGTAAATACGATGCAACCAAAAGCCTTAAACAATCCAAGAATTAAGGTTGCTTTCACAAAAGGCATGAATAATTCTATACGAACATGGACTGTTACAAATGAGGAGGGTACTATGTTTTATTTTAACGAACGTGAAACTACAGACGCCACAACAGATGACTTGCAAGGAGTATATGGGATTATAAAAAGTTATAATTCTTCATGGGTATTAACAAAAATAGAATCTCAAAACAAAAAAGATATTTATGAATTAGCATATACATCCAAAAGTCCATGGTCTCAGCCGCAGCCTGCAGCATTAGTTCAAAGTATTACTGTTAATAAAGATGATGGCAATAATAATGAGAGCTTCTATCCCTCAGTTGGTGGTAAGAATGTAAATAGTACGTATAAAATTTCTCAAAAGTTCCTGTCCTCAATAAGACATAATGGTAAAAAAATTGTAGATATAGATTTAGGGTCTCGAAAGGATATTTATACAAGTAATATGGTTGATAAAATTAAGATATATAGAATTGACCAAGAAAATGCGATTTTAAAATATTTTGATTTTAAATACAGTTATTTTAAAAATAAGGCTAATACTGAAGAAATTTTAGCTAATCATGAAAACATTAGACTAAAATTAGATGCAATTGATATAAACTCCCCAAACAATACATTAAACAGCTATAGTTTTGAGTACGACTCTCCAAATAGCCTACCAAGTAGAAGATCATTAAGCCAGGATTATTTAGGATATTATAACGGAGCAGATAATGAAGTACTCTATCCTAAAATTAGAATAGATATAGACACTTATGATGGAGCAAATCGCTATTCAGATTTTGATTATGCAAAAAAAGGAATATTAACAACAATAAAATACCCTACAGGAGGGTATACAAATTTTGAGTATGAACCTCATTATGTTAAAGAATCCGTTAGACTAACATCGACAGGACAAGTGCCTAATACCGTAAAGCAAGATGTATATTATTTATTAGCACGATTAGCAGGAGGAACTGGTGATCCTTGTGCTCCCACCGACTATGAATGTCTGGATATGTATCCTAATGGCGCTCCTAAGAGAGTAGAGAGCAGTTTTTCAATTGAAGAGTCCGGTACTTACAACATTGAAGGTGCTATAACCAGTACAACTTCATCGGGTCAATTCCCATCGCAAATTGAAATATCAGGGAAAAATGCTTCAACTGGTACCCAGGAAGTATTATGGTATTTCCATGAAGGACGTAAATCAATTTATTTAGAAAAAGGAAGATATAAAGTAAAAATGCTAAACCCAAATGAAGGTAGAACACTTACGGCTAAAGTTTGGAGAGAAGAAGAAGTTGTATTGCCCAATAGTACCGGATTTTATGGAGGAAAACCTATAGCTGCAGGAATACGTGTAAAAGCAATTCGTGATTATACCGACACCAATGCACTCGCTCTAGAAAAAGAATATAAGTATAATGAAGATGGAAATGGTGGTGTACTCTTTACTCCAAAGTTAGAATACACCACTATTACTGAAGAATTTAAGACGGATTCCCCATATGTTGAGGCAAATGGTTTTACAACAACGTATTACTCCAATAGAGTGACATCGTCTTCTGGAGGAGACAGGCCACATATTGTGTATAATAAAGTGCATGAAATTTTAAAAGGCCCAAATAATAGTGGATATATAGAGTACCTCTTCAACACCAGTACTAATGGTTCAGGGGTGTTTTCCTATGGTGTTCCGCCATTTGCTAACCATTATTTGATAAATCATAAGCATGGAAAGCAAAAAGAGGCCAATATATATAATGGAAATGATGATTTAATTTCAAAAACAAAAACGTATTATGAAGATATAGCCTTTGATAGTTCGGTAAAAGGAATCTATATAGATTATGATGGGGGGTCATCACAATGGTATCCAGTTATTAAACCATCTACTACTAATCCAGGCAAATATGTCTACAATTTGGTTAAAGGGTCAGGTATTTTATGGGTACAAGGTGGAGCTGTAATATCCCCATGTAACAGGGAAAACCCTGAAACTGGGCGCTGTTTGCCTAAGAGCTTGGGGCCCTTAAAAAAAAGAACCTCCTTTTCTGGAAGCAGAGTAGGGTATACCACCAAAATAGAGAAAACCGAATACTTTAATGCAAAAGCATTACATACAACTACAGATTTTGTACATGATCCGGCCATTGATTTTCTATTGCGAGAATCGATAACAACAGATAGTAATGATACGATACTAAAAAAGAAATTATATTATCCAAAAGACAATAATGTAATTGGAGCAAATGAGCTCATTGCAAGTAATAGATTAAACGAAGTTGTTAAAACAGAAACATATAGAGGCAATGATTTGCTATTGACGCAAAAGACAGATTATAATGTATCTATAAACCCTAATGTCGTAATGCCTGATGTCATTTCTACTCAAAAATCCACAGATTCAGGAAGTCTAAATGATCGAATACATTATGAATATTATGATAATGGAAATCTAAAGGAAACGTATCTTACTAATGGGGTTCATACCGTATATATCTGGGGGTATGACAATACTCTTCCTATTGCCAAAATAGAAAATGCAACCTATACTCAAGTATCTAATCAAATTGCTACTTTACAAAGTAAATCCAATGCAGATAATGATAGAACTATTAATGAAGGTGCCTTACGAACGGCCTTAACTTCCTTACGAAATTCATTACCTAATGCAATGGTCACCACCTATACTTATGATCCTCTAATCGGAGTAACCAGTATGACTGATCCTAAAGGATATACCGTATTTTATGAATATGATGAGTTTAGTCGTTTGGAAAAGGTTCGTGATGCCGATGGTAATTTGGTTAATGAATATTATTATGATTATTATGTCCCTTCAGATGGAGAAATTCCTCTTGATATAACGATTAATACACCGTCTTGGTTAGAGACCAATACTAGTACTGTACTCGAATTTATAACCACCGGAGGCTCTGGAAATTACACCTATAGTTGGGAGATCACTACTGCAGATTATAAAGTAATACATGGATCTAGTGATGCTATTACCTTACAAACCGGCAATAAAAAAGGTACAACCGTTATCGTGGTAAAAGTAACAGATAATGTAACCAGGAAAACCAAAACCTTAACTAAATCCATAGCCATTTATCATCCTTTAGTGGCAATTACTGATCATCCAACAGAAATTGAAGTAAATACTGTTGCTGACTTTATGGTCAATCCATCAGGAGGGTCAGGAAATTATACCTATAGCTGGACGATTGATCACAACGCTACCAGTCAAAACTATACCTCTACCCAGAAATCTTTTAGCCTAACTATGGGATATGAGTTTTATGACAGGGTTACTGTTAACTGCACGGTAGCTGATACAGTAACCCAACAAACAAAAACTGTATCCAGAGAAATGACTGTTCAAGAGTCAGAATTTTGGATGGTTACGCTGCTAAAACACCCTAAAAGCCAAACTGCAACCTCAGAAACTTTTGATATAGAAGCTAAAGCCGGAGGTGGTTCCGGAAGTTATTCCTATAAATGGTATGTCAATGGAGCCTACAAAGGGTCTTCTTCTTCTCATACAGTCACACTCTCCTGTAGCGGGCTTACTTCTGCTGTGGTAAAGTGTGAGGTCACAGATGTCTATACGGGTAAAAACCCGTCATCTTCAAGAGAATTTACCATTAATCCTACTTGGTGTGATGGTGATGGCGGCGGTGGTTCTGATACTAATCAATAGCATGATAGTGAGAACTCAAATCAATACTATACACTAGCGTATAAATAGCTTTATAAAAAACCAGACAATAAAATGAAAAAATATCTTATATATATAGTCTTATGTATGCCTTTACTAAGTATGGGGCAACTTGTTCTGATAACAACCTGTGAAGACGATTCAGGAGCTGAAGCCTATCGTTATTGGCGTGATGCCGATGGGGATGGTTATGGAAACCCTTCGATATCGACATGTTCTGCTATAAGTCTATCTGGTTATATCAGGGCAAGTACTGGTAGAAAAGATTGTAACGATAGTGATGCTAGTGTCAATCAAGCAAAAACCTGGTATCGCGATGCCGATGGGGATGGCTGGGGAACCAGTAGCATTACAAAAAGTTCTTGTAACAAGCCTTCGGGCTATATAGCACGTGCAGGAGATTGTAATGATAATAATGCCAGTGTTTACCAACCCAGAACCTGGTATCGTGATGCCGATGGGGATGGTAGGGGAACTAGCGGTGTGAGCACCAATTCTTGTAATCAACCTTCAGGATATGTGGCCTCAAATGGGGATTGTAATGACAATGACCCGAATATACGACCCGGTATTTCAGAAGGGTGTTCAGCAGACGGGAAGGATAATAATTGTAACGGAGAGATTGATGAAACCATTCCTGCTACCCCTACTGCAACCATTACCAATAATTGTGGCAGTACGATCTTAACCCAGGGGATTCATCCTATAGGGGGTCCAATTACCTGGTACTGGCAGAGTAGTGCAACAGGGACCAGTACTTCAAATTCAGCAGCTTCGATTACCCGAACCAGCGGTAGCGTGTATTACCTGAGATCCAAAAATAGCAATACAGGATGTTGGAGTGCTGCGAGAACCATAAACTATAGTGTAAAATCAGTACCAGGAACCCCTACTGCCCCATCGGTATCCAATCAATGTGATAAATCAGTATTGACAAGAGGAAATCCACCTAGTGGAGTCACCTGGTATTGGCAGAGCGGTAGTACAGGTACCAGCACCTCAAATTCATCAACTTCGATAACCCGAACCAGTGGTAGTGTCTACTACTTGAGAGCAAGAAATAATAGTTCTGGATGTTGGGGTGGTGTACGAACAGTAAATTATAGTATTAATCCTCTACCTGCAATGCCAGCAGCTCCAACAGTATCAAACCAATGCGGAAAAAGCGTACTAACCATGGGATCATCTCCCAACGGAGTCAACTGGCATTGGCAAAGTAGCCCATCGGGCACAGATAGTACACTGCCTTTGTTATCAATTACCAGAACGAGTGGCAGTGTGTATTATCTACGAGCAAGAAATATGACTACGGGATGTTGGAGTACAGCGAGAACGGTAAATTACAGTATTATTCCACTACCTGCTATACCAACAGCACCAAGCATAACTAATGAATGTGGTAAAACGATTATTACTGCTACTAACCCACCTAATGGTATTGAGTGGCATTGGCAAAGTAGTCCTACAGGAACGGGCAGGGGAACATTTAATACCACTCAGATCAGAACCAGTGGAAATGTAGTATACTTAAGAGCAAGAAATGATGCTACCGGGTGTTGGAGTGATGCTCGAACAGTAAACTATACTGTGAATACCCTACCGACGGCTCCGACGGCTCCGACAATCGTTAATAATTGCGGAGCTACAACCCTTACTCAGGATACTCCGCCCAATGGGATCACCTGGTATTGGCAGAGTAGTGCTACAGGAACCAGTACCACAAATACATCTGCCTCAATTAATAAAACTAGTGGAACGACCTATTATCTTAGAGGAAAAAACAATAGTTCAGAATGTTGGGGTACTACCACGGTGATCACCTATACGATCGATCCTATACCTAATTGGTATAAAGATGCCGATGGGGATGGATTTGCGAGTTCTAAGATAAATCAATGTGAGAGCCCAGGAGTAGGATATACCCAAACAGTATTACCATTAACGGACTGTAATGATGCTGATGCTTCGCTTAACCCGAATACCGTTTGGTATGCAGATGCCGATAATGATACATGGGGGAACCCAGGTGTTTTTATAAACCAATGTAATCAACCTATCGGATATGTAAGGAATGCGGATGATTATGACGATTCTACCGATAGAATTACCAATATAGAACCTCGAATTTTTTACACAGATACCGATGGAGATGGATTTGGAGATCCTAAAAGTGGAATTTTTTATAGTGTACAACCCACAGGATATGTGTTAAACAGAGGAGACAAATGCCCTGATGAGTATGGAGAAATACAAGGATGTATGTATGACCCTTATGATCAGATTAACTTCTCTAATAAGAACTATGTGTTTTCCCGAGCATATCAGGAACCTATGACCTCACCTGAATTTATAAGACATAATAAAGATGTGATAGAAAACATCACCTATTATGATGGGTTGGGTAGGTCCATGCAACAAAAGGCCATCAAAGCCTCAACAGCTCAAAACGATATTGTTACCCATATTGGGTATGATGCCTTTGGGAGGCAAGCAAAACAACATTTACCTTTTGAGGAAGTTAATGGCGTAACCGGGAGTTATAGGGAGGTAAATATTAACGATAATATCAATGTCTATTACCAAAACAAATACCCTGATGATTTTACCGGGATGATTTTAGAAGAAGTCAATGCCTATAGTGAAACTGTATTTGAACCTTCGCCATTAAACCGAGTACAAGAACAAGGAGCTCCGGGAGCAGCCTGGAAAGCTATTGATACTCTGAATACCGATCATACCATTAAATTTGATTGGAATACTAATTCTGCCAATGAGGTAATACACCTTGCGGTAACTTTTGAGAATAACGATACCAAAAAACCACAATTGATAAGAAACGGGAATTATGCGACCAATCAATTGTATGTTTCTATCACCAAAGATGAAAACTGGCAACCGGGCCAGACACATCCTAATGATCATACTATCAGAGAGTATACCAATAAATTGGGTAGAATGATTCTTAAACGTACTTTTAACGAGAATGTAGCCCATGATACCTATTATGTATATGATGGCTTCGGGAATCTTACTTATGTAATCCCACCTAAAGTAACTACTACCGATGGTATCTCTGATACCGAGCTTGCCGAATTATGTTATCAATACCGATATGACTATAGAAACCGATTGATCGAAAAGAAAATCCCGAGTAAAGGAAATGCTAATACTTGGGAATCTATTGTGTATAATAAATTAGATCAACCAATACTTACACAAGACCCTAACCAAAAAGCAAAGAACGAATGGCTCTTTACAAAATATGATGCTTTTGGACGTGTGGCCTATACAGGTACGTTGACAGATAATAGAGAACGTAAAGCGATACAAACTGAAGTTAACACCTATACAAACGACTTATGGGTAGAAATAGCCAATGCAACATTGGTTGGTGGTACAACGATGTATTACACTAACGGAGGCTATCCCAATACCCAAAACGCAGAGGTATTAACGATTAATTACTATGATGATTATACCTTTTTAGATAATACTCCTGCACCACAATTGGGGAATCCAGGAATAGTATATAACGAGCCTGTTTCTAATAATACCAAATCTTTAGCCACAGGTAGCAAAGTAAAGGTACTGGGTACCAATCAATGGATCACTACGGTTACCTATTACGATAAAAAAGCAAGACCTATTTGTATTGCTACAACCAATGAGTATCTCAATACTAGTGATATTGTTGAGACGAAGTTAGATTTTATAGGTAAGGTTGAAGAAACCACTACCAGACATAACAAAACGGGTCAAGCAGAAATCAAAACGATAGATGTATTTACTTATGATCATATGGGGCGATTACTCACCCAAACCCAAAAGATTAATAATCAGGATACAGAACAAATTATAACCAATCAATATGATGAACTAGGACAACTTATTAGTAAAAAAGTCGGAAGTGGTGTCCTGAGCGGAGCCGAAGGACTACAAACCGTAGATTACAACTACAACATTCGTGGATGGTTAAAATCAATTAATAATGGCTCTACAGCTAATGGAGATTTATTTGGCTTTGCCATAGACTACAATACAGGAGCCAACCCATTATACAATGGAAACATTTCAAGTACTTCATGGCAAACTGCTAATGATAATATTATGAGAAGTTACGATTATACCTATGATGCTTTAAATAGAATTACAAATGGGATCAGTAGTGATGGTAAGTTTGATTTATCTTCTGTGTCGTATGACAAAATGGGAAATATCCTTACATTGAGTCGAACCGGGGCAATTGTAGAGAATCCGGACATTGCAAAATCAGAGCATTTTGGAATCATGGATAACTTAGGCTATACTTATGACAGCGGTAACAAACTATTTCAAGTAACCGATATCGGTAATGATACTTTTGGCTTTAAAGATGTTGTCAACACAGGCAATGATTATAGTTACGATATCAATGGAAACATGACTGTTGATCAAAACAAAGGCATCACGGGTATTACCTATAACCATCTTAATCTACCCACCACAGTTTCTATATCAAATACCGAAGGAACAGGAAATATTAGCTATATTTACGACGCTACTGGAGCAAAACTAAAAAAGATTGCACCAAGTGGAGGTTCTTTTACAGAAACAGAGTATGCTGGTAATTACGTGTATAGGAATGGCACTTTAGAGTTCTTTAACCACCCAGAAGGGATCGTAGAGAAAGAAGCAGACGGGTATAAATATGTATATCAATTTAAAGACCACTTAGGCAATGTAAGACTGTCTTATAAAGATGCTGATAAGAATGGATCAATCTCTCAAAGTGAAATCGTACAAGAGAAGAATTATTATCCTTTTGGACTGCAACATAAAGGATACAATACCGCTGTAAATGGCAGAAATCATAACTATGGTTTTGGTGGAAAAGAAGAACAAGACGAGATAGGCTTAGAATGGTTAGACTTTGATGCTCGTAATTATGATGCCTCCTTAGGGAGATGGTTTGTGATTGATGCACTAGCTGATGAACCTGAGCAGGTGTTCATGTCTCCTTATCAGTACTCTTGGAATAACCCTATTTATTATACTGATCCTGATGGTAACTGTCCTAAATGTTGGGAGGCTATCAAAGACTATTATGGTGGTATAGCAACAGGTATTTCAAGTAAGGCAAGCTCTGTAAAAGAAGGATTAGGAAATCTTATAAGCAATCCTGCAAGAACAGTAGTAGGAGCTGCAAAAAGTCATGTAGAAATGATATCAAATCCTGTCGCTTTAGTTGGTGAAGTATTAGAAACAGTAGGAGATGTTAATCCAGCAGTTGGTTTGGCTCAAGATGTAGTCGAATCTAGTCTTTCTGATAATCCAGCACAAGCTTTAGGGGAAACACAAGGAGAAAATGTTGCAAGTGATGTTGTTGATGTATCTACTGTTGCAGCAGGTGCGGTAGGTTCCAAATTATTAAAGGTAGGCGCTAAATCTGCTCCCAAAGAAGCATACAATAGAAGAAAACATTATGGTAATACACCAACTCAAGCAGATAGAAAAGCTTTAGGAGCTAAAAAAGGACAGGATGTTGATCATACCACGCCATTAGTAAAACACTATTATGAACAAGGAGGGCACAAAATGACTCCTAAACAAAGAAAAGCTTTTGCCAAAAATAGGTCAAATATGAATGTTAGATCACAACGAGCAAACAGATCAGATGGAGGTAGACTCTCTCAATACTCTAAAAATATGAAAAAGAAATATGGACTTAACAAACTTAAAAAATAAAATAATAGATCACTATGTAGATAATTGGCAAAATCAGCCAGAAGTTAAAACATGGCCATCTGGACCTATGGAAGATTTAGATGATAACTTTTCAGTTTTAGAATTTTCTCCTAGTAATGATAGGGAAATGTGGACTTATGCTACTTGTGGTATGTCAAACTTTGAAGAAGAGAACCCTTTAGAGCTCCATTTGTTCTCTAACAAAAAGGATGAGTCAATTGTTGAGCTTTTGACAATGATTGCTTATTATCATAGAACAGGTAGTAATTTGGGGTTAGAACACACTGTTAATTTTGGTCGTTCATGGCAAGATGATTCATCCTGTTCATTTGGATTAGTGTCTCTGCCTTATTTGGATGGTCCAAAGCTTGAGAATTTATACATGCCTGAGTATGATGAGAATTTGAAATTCTTATGGTTGATTCCCCTTACAGAAGATGAAGTCAATTATAAAAAAGAGTATGGGATGGAGGCTCTAGAAGAAAAACTAGAGCAGCAACAATTTAATTATTTAGATTCTAACAGGAAAAGTGTATTAAACAAAAAAAGAAGGTTTTTTACATAATAATACTTTAAGCATGCTTATACATAAAGCAGCTACAGCAATGTAGCTGTTTTTTTTTGCTCTAAAGTGAAGTAACACTACTACTGCTGTGGTTTACCACAAGGATACAAATACAAGCTAGAGTAGCTTTATAGATCAATAACAACCCTAAATTAAATATATGAAGAAAGTAACCTTACTGCTGCTATTAGCAGTAACAGCAGGTATACTGCTGTCTTATACCCAAGAAGAACCAAGATACAACATAGCGGTCTTTAAAGATGGTTCTGTGATAATGTTTGATTTCAACCAACCAGAACTCAATAAGTTTTTTGGTGCAAAAAATTTGCTTAGAGAAGCTGCTATCATAGATTTTAAAACTAAAAAAATGCTTGGAGTAGGAAAAGAAGATAGATGGATACCTATACCAAAAGCTGTAGTTAAACCTGATGGCACTATTACTGTGGTGCATCATTAAATCAAAATTAACCCAAATCTATAATTATGAAAAAAGTAACCCTATTGCTACTGTTTACAGCCATATCCCTAACCACATTCAGTCAAAGCCCTTGTGTGCTTGATGAAAAATTTGGATTCAAAACCATTAAGTTTGACACCAAACCTTCTGATTATGAGCATATATACCAAACCAAACAAGCTAAAGCCTCAGGAGAAGAATTCTATAACTATCTGGGATCAGATGATACTCTTAGAAAAGTATTTGATATTTCATTCCCAGATATAGGATTACACTTTGATGACGACACCAAGCTACTGTATGAGATTTACAACTATAAGTACTTCAAGAAAGCTGAATACACCAAAGAACAGGTAGTTGAAGTTTATGGGAAATTATTAGAAAAGTTCACAGAGGCTCTGGGATCACCAATAGAAGGAAAAGAAGGAGATAACTTCACTCATTTATGGGTAGGTAAAAAAGTGAACTTGTATATGCTACCCCCTGCTAGCGCTCGTCTGTGACGGGTGCCGTCAAAGATTGGCAGGACAAAAATAAGAAATAGAAAACAGCTATAGGTTTTGTAACTTATGGCCTTTCTTGTAGGATGTTGGCATAACTTTAAGTGGCACAAGTTGCAAACTTGCGCCAGCAGGCGAACTTATAGCAGACGATATTATTAAAAGAATAAACTTTTTAAAAGATAACGCTTTAGTTAAAATTGCCACATCTGAGTCAGGTTGGGATATACTTTATCAAGACCCTAAAGATAAAAGGTACTGGGAGTTGATATATAAAGAAGGTGAATTACAAGGTGGAGGAATCCCTTCACTTATCAATCTTGATAAAGATAAAGTACAGAAAAAATATAATATTGATGACAGTAAATGAGAGGCTTTATGCAAGTGGGTTCATGGATGACTTTGATAAAGCTATAGAAAATAAGGATATTGGTAAAGTTAAATCTATACTTATGAAAGTTGAATTAAATGAAACTTCAATACAACCAATTTTAGAAAGTCTAGGCTTAAAAGAAGATGTAAGTTAATAATCAAGTAAATTTCTCCGAGGCAAGCCTAGAGGTATTAAACCCTTATAGAATGAATAGCCATCCTTTAGGATGGTTTTTTGTTTAATCTAAATACCCGCTATCGAGTTTAACAAAATTTATTTGATTTAATCATAGAATACGAGTTCGCCACTACTACAAAACCTTCCTGCATGCCGCAGGGCGTTTTCTCAATACGACGAAATCTTGCTGCGTGATGCAGGAGACTTTCGTTACTGCAATAAAACCTTCCTGCACGCCGCAGGGCGTTTTCTCAACGCGACGAAACCTTCCTGCGTGATGCAGGAGACTTTCGTTACTGCAACGAAACCATGCTGCAGCGTGCAGAGCGTTTTCGTTGCTATATAATCATAAACAGTAGCGTTATAGGGTGGTGTAATTGGTACTATCGATAGAAATTATTTACAATGCTACGCCGGCGGAGGTGGCAACAACCCATGTTCATCATCTTGGGATTTCGGGATCCCCGTATATCGTGGTTTATAGGGAGGTTCTGGGCAATCCTCTACGGCTACGGTAGAAAACAAAATGAACACCTAATGGCGAGGATGTATACCATAACCTCTCGCCATTAGGTTTTACCTTTATAGAAATGATCTTTTAAACCGCTTTTACTTTTTCTAGTTTTGACTGTCTTAAATACAAAAAGAACGGAAATGTAAATGCTATCGCTACCAAAAAGGTTAATGGGATCAATACCCACCAGTATTTTATTTTTAATTTAATGGCTTCAGGGATGTACCAAACAAAGAAAGTAATCACTACAACCAATAAGTCGGCACTAAAGGACCTTGCCGGAAATGTAGTTTTGGTTTGCGCAATATAGTTTAAAATAGAGGTGTCTTCCGAAGTCATATAAAACTGAATATTAAAATACCAGGTATAACATACACCTAGAATCGCCAATAGTAAGAATACATATTTAAGTTTCATTGTAGATAAGTTTTAAACATAAATGTAATCATTTATTCTATGATTCGTGATCGATAGTGATGACTACGTTCCCAGTTTTGTACCCTTTTTCTACGTAATTATGTGCTTCATGAGTTTTTGCTAACGGATACCGTTTATCGATGACCGATTTTAGTTGCCCGGCTTCAATCAATTCTGTGAGGTATACAAAATCTTCGGATGTTGCTTTGGCTAGTGCAGATATAACCTTTTTATTCGTCGTCATTGATGTCCACAGTCCTCTTACCATTCCCCAAAACCTGGGATTTCCCAAAACATAGCGCCCATTTTGGTGTAGTGATTTTATACTTCGTGAAAACGAACTTGTGCCTACCACATCGATAATCACATCATAGGTCTGGCCGTTTTTGGTAAAGTCTTCTTTGGTATAATCAATTACTTCATCGGCTCCGATAGAGGATAGCATCTTTAGTTTTATGGCACTGTCTACACAGGTCACATGAGCCCCGAGCGACTTAGCTATCTGCGTGGCATAGGTGCCAATACTACCCCCGGCCCCATTAATCAAAATCCGTTCTTCAGCATTTACATTTGCTTTTCTTATAAAATGCAAGGCATTACTTCCCCCAGTAGGTATAGTAGCGGCTTCATCATAGGTCATGTTTGATGGTTTTATCGCCATCGCCAGAGTAGTGGGGAGGCAGGTGTATTGCGCATAGGCGCCTCTAAAAAAGGATTCTGCAAAAATGGGATCACCTTTTTTGAATCGTGTTACGTTTTTACCCACAGCTTCAATTTCTCCAGCCAGCTCTTGTCCTAATATTTTGAATCTAGGTTTTATAATTCCTATATAAATTCGAACAGGTAACCAGATCCAGGGAGCCAGATCAAATCTTCGTAACTCACAATCACCTGCAGTTACCGTTGCAGCATGTATTTTAATGAGTACTTCATTGTCTTTGGGAGTTGGTTTTTGGATGTCTTTATACTGAAGAAGATCTGGAGGTCCATATGTTGTCCATACAATAGCTTTCATCATTTAGGTTGATTTTTTATTGACCTCTACTGTATGACGATCTAACTTTCATATTGTTACAATGCAATCCTAGGGGTACTACTGAAGTACCCCCCTAATGTATGAACCTAGCTCCTATTTAGACCACTCTTTAATCGATTGTTCATTTAAACGAACAAAATCATCATTACCAGCTTTTTTTGCTAATGCCAAAGACCTCTTTGCCGCACTAATCGCTTCAGTTTTTCTACCCAAATCAGCAAGAATCAAAGCTTCGCGATGTACCTGAAAAAACCTTGGATTATCACCCTTGGTCGCTTTCTGAATATAATCTAGAGCGGTATCGAGATCTTTACCACTTTCATGTAAATATAAAGCTGCTCTAAAATAATCAAAAGTAGTTGGGCCGGCTAAAGTTTTCTCTATACTGGCCATTGTTTTTTTATGCACTTCTACGCCCATGGGTAGTACCACTTTAGTATTTTCCCAGGCAAATACAAGATCAGCATTTTCCATGATAATGTTATCAATACTGATAGTGAAGGTCTCTATTGGATCCAAAACTTTTTTGCTATTGCTAGTAACAGTTACTGTAGGTTTTTTCTCTACATAACTAGTCCAGTTGCCAGATTCATATGGGTAAAAATATATGTTCCATGCAGATGTTCCCGGTTTAGTGAGGATCGCATAAGATCCTGCTTTAATTTGTTTCCCAGAAATGGTTATGTCATCGGTAAATGTAATCTTGGTCGCGGCATTAGCACCCGTTCTCCAGAGTGCATCAAATGGGACTACACCCTCTGTTCCAAAAATTTTGCGTCCTCTGGCACTTGGGCGAGAGTAGTGTATTTCTATATCTGTAAGTCCAACGGTCTGTATGATCTTGGCAGATGTGCTGGCAGCTGGTGTTTTTAATTGTGCAAAGGATGTTGCGGTAATAACAAAGACAAGGATAGATGTGATATATATGTTTTTATACATGATTTTATATGTTTTGATTGTTAAAGTATTCTGATGGCGATGCCCCCATCAGTTTTTTGAATGATTTATTAAATGTGGTTTTAGAGTTGAAACCAGCTTCTTGAGCCAACCCAAAAAAAGTAAGGTTTTTTGCTTTTTCTGATTTGGCAAGCACTACAAATTCTTTGATTCGATAGTAATTTATGAATTCAAAGAAATTCATGCCGATATTTTCGTTAAGCAGGCGAGCCATCTCGGGGTTACTTACGCCAAGCATTTCGGCAAGTTCGGCTTTAAGAAGTTTGTTGTTTAGATACGGTTTCTTTTCCTGCATCAAGGTTTCTAATTGGGTTTTTAATCGATCCAGATCTGTAGTGGTTAGTTTAGATTGTGTGTACTTTTTAGACGTTATCAAAGGGGTAATTTTGAACAGCTGAGGTTCTTTCATACCATAAAAAGCAATAAAAAGGATAATAGAAGCAATGCTTAACCATATTACTTGCCAGTTGGATCTATTAAGGATCTGAACTCCAAAAATGCTCAGAAGATACATGGTGAACCAGCAGGATAAACAAATACCAATAGCGATTAGAAAATTTAAAAAGAATCGTGACTTTACAATGAAGCTTACTTCATTTTGTATGTCTTTTTTGAATTTTAAAAAAACATGCATACTCAGGATCCAATAACTAATATTAAAGATCAGTCCTATACCTACCAACAGTAATATAATTCGATATTGTTCTCCACTTTCTATTCGGGCGCGTAGTATTTCGTCTGTAGGTAATATGATAAGAATAGTAACCGCAATATTATAAAAAATAGCGGGGACATAATGTAATACATCTTTGTATGAAAAGTACTTATTAAGCAATGAGGATCTTGTGAACAGGTAAATAGTGGGCCCAAAAAGCAGTGTGGCAAATTCTGAAAACGTAACCAACCGATAATCCTGACCAAAAATACCCGATATGTACAAAACGCGCCCTGTTAATCCTATCATTAAGACGAGTACAAAAAAAGCGATATATCCGTTTATGTTTTTTCGGGTCTTAGCCGAAAAGAGATAGATAAACAGTAAGAATACGCTTTGAAAATATCCAAAATAAACGAGTTGGTTCAAAAATGATTGCATACAATACTTTTAAGCAAATGATTAGTAAAGCTCTAAAATAGTTAACTTAAGTTACTAGTTACTTTTTAATAAGTATTTTAAGTTCCTTCTCCTTGGGGAGAAGGTTAGAGCCTGTGCTGAACTTGTTTCAGTAATGAGGGGATTTTTACATCGAAAACCCTCACCTTAGTCCTCTCCCAAGGGGAGAGGAGACCATAATTTTGATACTAAAGTATAACTAGCAACTTACGTTAGTTAATCACAAACTGATTAACATGTTGTACTCCTTTATGACTCATGGTAAGGTTTTCTTTATAAAAAGCTTCAAAAGCGGCTTTGTTTTCCCACTGGGTAATCAGTAGGTAGTCTGGATTATAGTAATATCCGACCGGAGATTTTCCGTTGCTTAGGTGTAATATGTTTTTTCCGCCTTTGGCTTTGGCTTTTTGCAACCATTCTTTTTTAAATTTCTGAAAGGTTACTGCATCCTTTTGCCAGTAGGCGGTGGCTACAATAAATTTGTCTTTATTGATTTCGAATGTAATATCATTTGGCATTTCATAATAGACAAGATTAAAAATAGACCAAATATCTCTACGTTGCTTATGAAAATCGGGAACAAAAGTTTCGATTTCGGCAATAAAAGCCTCACGATTTTCAAGATCATTCCATTTTCCGAACAAGAAACTTGTAGGTTGTATGTTGCCTTGCGTAGTTTCAGTTATTTTGAATCCAGGGAGTGGTTTGTAGCTTCTTTTGGTAGCTACAGGAAATGCAGTTTCTCTATACTTTTTGAATAGGGCATTTCCTTCTGGTTTTGTGGTAAGCAGGAGAATGTCCAGAATTTCACCTTTTTTAAAGTCGTAAGATTTGATATTCGACTGTGCATGTAGCGTTAGGCTAAAGCATAATACAATGCATCCAAGGATTGCGGTTTTTAAAAATGTCATATGTTCGATTTTAAATTGATTTTATTAAGGCGAAAGTAAGGGGAGTGTCCGTAAATATGAAGAAAAATGAGGGTGTATGGGTACATATACGGTAAGCGTACGTATATCAGGACGTACTCTAGAGGGTGGAAAGGTTGTTGATTATTTTTTTGGGAGTGGGTACAGATTAAAAGCCTAGGGGTATTGTGTATTGGTATTTAGGCCTAACAGCGACATGACGCCAATAGTCATAGCCTATTGGCGCCCTTAGTTTTCAAGCGTTTAATTTACAAACTCGATATAAGAAAATCACTCAATTTGACGGCTCTTAATCAAATATAGAGCTATATCGAACTCTCGTTAATATAGGCATCAATAAGCTCTTCAAGAACTTCTAAAGGGACTGCTCCGTTTTTTAATACCACATTGTGAAATTCTTTTAAGTCAAAACGGTCGCCAAGTTTCTTTTTTGCTCTTTCTCTAAGCTCTAGTATTTTTAACATTCCGATCTTATAAGCACAAGCCTGTCCTGGCCAAACAATATATCGTTCGATTTCTGTAGTTACTTCGGTAGTGGTCATTCCCGTATTTGCTACCATATAATCAATTGCCTCTTCTCTAGTCCATTTTTTATAATGAATACCTGTATCAACCACAAGGCGAACGGCTCTAAACATCTCGGCTTGTAATCTCCCTAGATTTCCAAAAGGGTCATTTTCGTAAAAGCCTAGTTCCCACGCTAACTGCTCAGAGTATAACGCCCAACCTTCTATATAGGCTGTAAAAAGCCCTATCGTTCTAAAAATAGGAACACCTTCGAGCTCAGACTGAATCGCTATCTGAAAATGATGCCCGGGTATTCCTTCATGATAGGCTAATGTTTTCATCCCAAATTTTACAGACTCATGTACATTTCTAAGATTAGCGTAGAATACTCCTCCTCGCGAACCATCCATTGCCGGTCGATTATAATAGGCGCCAGCCGAACCCTCTTCTTTGAATTCAGGAACGCGTTTCACCTCTAGGCCAGCTTTTGGTTGTATATCAAAGGCATCGTCTAAACCGGCACTTATTTCGGCTAGTATGCGATCATATTCATCGAGTACCATTTGCCTTCCTTTGTCATTATTAGGAAAAAGAAAACGTTCTTCCTTATTTAATTCCTGAATTTTAGCCCCTAGTGTTTTTGTAGTATCTGCGTAGCCTTCTGCCAAAAGAATATCTTGCATTTCATTCTTTATTCTAGCCACTTCTGATAATCCGATTTGGTGTACTTCTTCTGGGTCTAAATCGGTAGTGGTGCGTTGTTTCAATTGATAGCGATAATATGCTTCTCCATTAGGTAATTTCCAGACACCATCATCTGTAGTAGCCTTTTCTTTAAGTTGTACAAAATACGTAATGAGATTTTTATAAGCTCCAAAGACTGTTGTTCCAATTTCTTCTTCGACTTGTTTTTTGTAGATGTCTTTCTCTTCCTGAGATAAGTCATCTAGGGTGTCAATTTTAGATTCAAAATTAGTGAACAGAATATTTGATTTCACAGGAGATAGATTCTTGGGTGAATCTTGAATACTATCGGTGTTGGCTTTTACACCAATAAAACCATTCATTTCATCCAACACACGCTCAATAACAAATTGAGGAGGTATGATGCCTTTGTTCTCGGCTATTTTTAAGCTTTCAATTAATTGGTTAAACTTAATGTCAAATTTTGATAAACGCGCAATATAAGCTTCTGCATCACTTTTATTTCTAAGCTTATGTGAGTTTTCCATAAGACTGGGTAGTGAATTTTGTACACCCCCCATTTGGTTAACCGGATACCCGTGATAAAAAAACGGTTCGCCATCCTTCAATCCTTTTAGATAAAAAGCTAAAATTTTAGTATTTAATTGATTGGTTTCTGATTGCCGTTCGAAATCATAACTCATCAAGGTCTCATAATCCTCTTTCATTTTATTGAAAGATTCCCACTGTTTTGCGTCAGAAATATCATCTAGTTCGTCCTTGGATCTATCGTATAGAACCGGAATACCCATAGACGTAGTAAGCTCCGGACTTTCTAAAGCTAACTCTACAAATACTTTATCATAAAAATGTTTAATATTAAATGGCCGAAACCAGATAAGGTTTGTCAACCAAAGTAAGCCTAGTACAATAAGTATAAGTATTGTTCTTGAGGTCCAAAATTTCCAGGTACGTTTTTTAGCCATGATGATTACTTTATGTGTTTTTTGTAGTCCCTTTTTCCTTTAGCGAATGCTAACCATTATATAAACTCGATTAGGTTTATTTTCTAAATATACATATTTGAAAATGAATGCTTATATAAAGAAGTGGAGGTAAGATAAGAAAATAGCGTTTTATTTTAAAAAAACAATGAGTTCTCGTAATTTTTGAAATACATATAGCGTAGCAAACTATAGAGCAACGATCATAGCATTATCTGATGGTAAGCAAATCGTCTTTCTGCTGAATATCTGGTTTTGAAAATAAGGTATTAAAAATAGCTACTGTACTTACCGCTGCCTGATCAGGTTTGAGAGCGGTATCAGAAATACCGGATACCACTTTTGAGATGTTATGATCTACCGTTCCTTTTTTGCTCCATATGTCCATAGGTGCTGCGGTTAAATACGCAGAAAAATTATGATGCCCAGAACCGGGTCGTTCTCCTATAATATGAATAATGCCTTTATTTTTGTTGGTATGTTCTTGCTGTCCAAAAAGAATTTCACCGCAAGCATAACCAGCACGAACTCTACCATGGGTGATGACTATTTTTTCTTTACTCACGACATAGTCTTTTGCATGTAGTTCTTTTTCTAAAATTTTGAGAAAAGGCTCTAAGTGGTTTTGGTCTGTTAATGCTCTTACATTAAGACCATCAGAAATGATGATTTGTACGTCGGGAATCTGATCATCCCATTTCTTGCGCATGTTTTTTAGAGTGTTGATGGAATCATCATTTAATTCTTCACCTGATTGAGGATGATACACATAATCTTCCCTGTCTTCTGATTTGGTGTGTATAGCAATAGCAGCAGGTAGAGTTGAAATAAAAACTGGAGTAATTTCTGTCCATAAACTTACTTTTGCATCTTCGTACAGTCGATGAACCTCTTGATCCAGGTCTGGCTCTAAATCCCAAATATGTTTTCCGTAACCTTCAGCTATGGCAACCCCTCTTCCACGTATTTCTGAAATATATTTTTTGCCTTCAGCATATATTTCGGCTTTACTTCTTGTATCTTTTTTGGCCATACAATACCTATAATACACCCAGATAGGATCTCCAAAATGCCCGGTAGGTTTATTGTTTTGGTCAATGATTTCTAGTTTCTTAAAAAAGTCCCACATGGCATCATTCACCTTATAGCCAAACTGCTCCCTAATTTTTACATGGTTATTAAATGCCGTGGTAAGGTAACTGAGCATCGGATCATTTTTGGTAGGCAATGCCATAAGATAGGCCGGATTTGCTGGCATTATTTGTTCGATACACCAATCCAAGTCTTCTAAGGTAATATCCATATGTAAAGTAGAACAAATATCTAATCCAATGGTGAGTCCGTGCAATTTGCCCATTACGGTATCTTCTAAACAACACCGTACTAACTGCTCTTTGGTTTTGAATACTTCGGGGCCAATAAACCCTGCCACATCATTTACAAAAACCCAGGGTGCATTGCTACTGGTTTTTGAGGCTTCCATTTCTAATTTTAGGGCACGTAAAAATCCATACTTTCTGGATTCATGCAGTACCATATCAAAACCTTCATCATGGCCATTGGTAAAATCTGCTCCTTGTCCGGTTTCGGCATAAAGACCATATTGCCCCTGGCGTTTTGATACATGGTTAAACATTTTATCAATGGTGACATCAAAGGTTTTATTTGCACCTACGGTTCCGGCGATACTTTGAAACCAAATTCCTGT
Organism: uncultured Aquimarina sp.; assembly: GCA_947503835.1. GTDB lineage: Bacteria > Bacteroidota > Bacteroidia > Flavobacteriales > Flavobacteriaceae > Aquimarina. The sequence continues at coordinate 583,381 of CANNFM010000001.1, read as the reverse complement.
GGTTCCGGGATGTTGTTCTTCTACTTCAGACTGAATATCAATATGAGAAAGAACGCAGTTGGGTATGATATCCTGTAGGTTGAATGTAGTAATAATATCGTAGAGTGCTTTCTCGATATTGGCAACAGAATCTGGTTCGCTCGAAACAGGATTGTTTCCTAATACTAAATCCCCAACGCCATAGGACCATGCGTTAAATACTTGCCACATGATATCATCGATATTATCGGTAGGAGAGTTGGGCTGCACACGGGCACTTAAGTATCCTTTGCTTCCGATCTTACTATTGGGTAAGGGGTTGAAAACGTTTTGACCGACTTTTATAAGCTCTTCGTTACTCATAAGTTTTACGAGACAGCCAATAACATCACTGGTAAGGCCGGGCATTATTTTTTTTATGGCTTCTTCTGGTTGGGTCAATACAAAATTCTTTAAATCACGCATGGTCCAATCAAGAAAAGAATCATTTTGAGGTGGTATTGTTGTTTTTTGAATTAACTCAAAGATGTCATCTTCGAATACAGGAGTTTGAATTAATTCTTTAAGTTTGGTATTGTAGAGTAGGGTTCTGGCATCCTCACGAGAATTTTCGTTATCTGCCGCCAAACCTATTGCTTGATCTCCTTCTTTGAATTCATTAGCGAATCCTATGATCTGTCTGTATAGATCCATATCCATTTCTCCTTTATTACGCTTGATGTATGAGAAAATATCTTCATTATCTAAGAGAGTAACAATAGGGTTCTCTTCGGGTTTTGAATGGGGATTTGTCTTCGGCCAAAAATCACATCCACTAAAAAAAATGGCAGAAGTACTTAGGAATCCCATCTTTGCTAAAAATTCTTTGCGACGTATGTGATTCATGCCTTAACTGTTTTAAGTTAAATGGGGCATTATATCCTAATTTAAGGAATTAATTTATTAATTGCTAGTGTTTTACAAATGAATTATGACTGGGAAAAAGCAGAGATTACATGTTGTTGATCTCTAATAAAGAGCGATTATGAATCATTGATAAACAAAAATCCCTGAAACATTCAAGTTTCAGGGATTTTTAAATTTTGATTATGTATTGGTTTTATTACTGAACAATAATATGTTGAGTTTCTGAACCAATTATAAGTACATAAGATCCTTTTTGTAGACCTTGAACATTAATAGTATTGTTTTTAACAGTTCCTTTGTCTACTGTCTGCCCTATTAAATTAACTAATCTATAGTCGTTAGTTTCAAGATTGCTCATTGAAATATGTAATACTGGGCTATTGTTTAAAGGATTTGGATAAACATCTAAGCGTTTTGCAAAACCAGTAACCGGTGGTCCTTTGGCAATAGACGTTGAAGCAAAAGCTGCATTCGTCGTACCACAAGCTCCTAGATTATTCCATCCCGATGCGGTTCTCTCAAACAAGTTTCCTTGGTAGGTTACACGGTCTCCGGTTTGGTATGTTATAGCGCTACTCCACTCAGCAACACCCGCACAAATATCGGTAGAACCTCCACCTGAAGTGCTAACAAGAGACACATTGTCAATTGCAATATCTGCTTGCCATGTAGCTCCTGTAATTCTGTTAAAACGTAGTTGAACACCGCCACCTACATAAGCAGCAAGGTCTATACTAGCATCTAACCAAGAATTTCCTTTATTACCAGTTTCACTCCAGATAGTAGACCATGTAGCACCTTCATCAGTACTTGCATCTACAGCAAGACTTCCCATATCTGCAGCACCATACATATGGTAGCTAAATGTGAAACTTGCCTGAGAAAGACTACTAAGATCAAAACAAGGTGAGTTTAAAACAGCTTGTTTGTTAGGGAATCCAGTTCCACTTCCTGAAGCCTCTACAAAAATGTAGTAGGTACCTTGAGTAGCACTAGCTGGTCCTGTTCCTCTTGATGGAGTACCACTAGCATCTATGGTCCAGTTAATATCATCTCCAGTAGATTGTGACCATGCACCTAACGTATTTTCAAATCCTTCGTTATATGGGAATGCAGAAATACCCGATGTACATCCTGCACCAGTTCCTCCGGCAGTAGTCACATTTACAACACTACTAGCAGCAGATTCATTTCCTGCAGCATCTTTTGCAGTTACACTAAACTGATATGCAGTATCTGCAGTTAATCCAGTTACATTGGCAGTTGTTGCCGTTACAGTTCCTATTACAGTACTTCCTTGATATACATCATAACCAGTTACACCTACATTATCTGTAGAAGCATTCCAGTTTAGTGTTAAGGTAGTTTCAGTAACATTAGACGCTGCTAAACCAGCTGGTACAGTTGGTGCTTGCGTATCTGCAGTTGCTCCACCTATAGTAACCGTATAATCTTCAACCTCTCCATATTGGAAAGACTCACATGATGTTGGAGTTCCGTTATATTTCATAGAAACACGCATTCTTGTATTTCCATCTTTTGCTCCTGTAGGAACAGTAAACGTTCCGCTTACTGGTGTTGTTTGCGTAGGTGCTTGTGTAACTACTTGTTCACCTGCATCTGTAAAGTCACCATCTTGATTATAATCAATCCAAACACCATATCCTTCATTGTATTGAGTACCGGTCCATGTTGGTGTAACAGAGATTGTATAGTCACTTCCTTTAGCTAAACTTGTAGAGATTGATGTGAAATCATTATAACCACCTGCTCCAGCTCCTGTAGCATTATCAATAGTTTCTAATTGAACACGACCTATATATTCATCGGCAACACTCTGTCCGTTAGAATCACAATATATCAATTGGAATTCTGTAGTGCTAAATGTTGTTGTACTACTATATGCAGAAGTAGTTCCGTCATCACACTTACTTCGCACCTGAACTTCATACAAAGTTAACTCAGTTAATCCGGTTAAGTCTGCAGTAACATCATTTACAGCACTTGTAGTCCAAGTAGAAGTTCCTGAAACTCTATATCTTAGATCGTATGTTGCAGCCGGAACAGCTGTCCAGCTAACCGTAGCTTTATCAAACCCTATGTTAGAAGTAGTAACGCCAGTTGGTACTGTTGCATTACAAACTACTGGAGTTCCTGTTAATCCTGTAACGATAAGAGAAAAGTTTTGGCTTCCTCCTGTTAAAGAACCTTTGTTTGTTACTGTAATAGTATAGGTTCCAGAAGCGTTAGCTACATCAATTCTTTCATACGGATCTACAGTATTATCACCAGTTCCATTTGTAGTTATGCCTGTCAGTCTATAAGGATTATATGTAGTAGACCCTTTAGTTACTCTAATATCCAGGTCATTTACTAATACAGCAGTGTTAGAGTTGGTAGCAGTTACTACAGTTCCCGCTCTGTCTGTCCAAGAAATAGAAGCCATTAATGGGTTAATCCCGTCAGAATCTACTGTAATGCTATAGGTTTGACCGCTAGTTAATGTTAATTCTTCAACTTTAGATTCGCTTCCGTTAGCAGTGATTGCTTCGGCCGCAGCTTTAGTATTCATTAATCCCCATCCGTAAACAGCATCAGGTCCAGAAGGTCCTGCATCATCTGCAGTATGTAAAGCCACACCTTTTAGTGTTGCAGCTCTCATAAAGTTTCCGTTTAGGTTGTTATAGTGTTGTTGTAATAATAAAAGTGATCCAGCAACATTTGGCGATGCCATAGAGGTACCGGTAATACTATTGTAAGCCGTATCACTACTTTCGTATGTTGAATACACACCCGTACCATTACCAGTAATATCTGGCTTGATTCTATAATCATCGGTTGGCCCTTCACTACTAGAACTGTTGATAGATACACTTACCAGAGTACCATCGCTACTTATATTTGCATCTTGTGCATTGGCAACAACCATATTGTTCTTTGACGTAGAGTGTCCTGTTAACTTATCATACGAAGAGTTACCGTCTAATGGTTGAGCATTATAACTATTTTGGTTACCGTCATTACCCGCAGCAACGACCATTAGATAGTAAGGTGCGTTAAACATTACGTTATCCCAGTCACGAGAATCCTGGATATAGGCTCCAAACCATTGGTCTGGTACTTGATCCCCTCTAAACCCATAAGAATGGTTAGAAACTAACATTCCGTCAGCAGCAGCAGCAGTAGCTTCGGCTATGTCATTATTCCATTTATATCCTCTTACTTTTGCTTGAGGCGCCATTCCTTTAGCATTTGCTTGTACTCCAGAAGCCATGATGGTTCCGGTTACGTGTGCAGCGTGGAAATTAAGATCTAATCCACCTTCAGAAGTAGCATCTTGTATAGAAACACGATTGTTTCCTCCTGGGCCATCATATTCCTGGTGCGATGCACGTGCATGACCACCATCCCATACGTGAGCAGTCATGTTCTGCCCATCCAGGTTTAATCCTAAAGACCCACCACCATTAAGGTGATTGGCTCTGGTTGATCTGGCTGCAGATACATTGTATGTAGTATAGTATATAGGCTTACCATTAACTACCTTTTGTAGTTCAGATACACTTCCATCTTCATGGATCGTTTTCACTTGCCAACCGTTTCTTTTAGCGGCGGCTAATGCTTCTTTCTTTTGAAATGCAGCTTTGTTTGCAGTTTCAGCTTGTAGTTGGCTTAGTTTTGAAAGATTACTTTTTCCTGCAATCTTTTGTATTTCCTGGGCATCTTGTGCCGAAAGTCCAGCCGATACGAGTAACATTGTTGTAAAAACAAAGATACTCATTCCTTTGACTGTTTTCCCCGTGAAGCCAATCGTTGAAATAAGGCTTCTGTAGCTTTTTTTCATTTTTGTTGAGTTTGAGTTAGTATTAGTTTTATTTCCTTGAAGGAATATCAAGAAACGACCAAAACTCTTAAATTATTGTTAGTAAAAAAAACATTTTCGATAAAATGAAGGAAAAACACTTTATAAAACCTTAACAGTGGGGTAACACTTGTTCAAATATTTTTATAAGTAAGAAAAAACCTTCTTTGTCAGATTGTTGGCGTTCGATTTTTCGAAAAAATCGAGGGTTCTCGCCTCGTTGTAGTAGGTTTTGCCCGGAAGAAAAAAGCCAACATGACCTCCATAATTCGGAATTTCTAAAAAAAGATTCGAATTTTCTTTGGCTTCATCAATTGGATAACATAGATCTCCAAGGAAAGAATCGTTCTTCGCATTAATTATAAGAGTAGGAATGGTAATGGTCTTTAGAAATTGTTTACTGCTGCATTGTGTATAATAATCAATCGCATCGGTGTACCCATGAGCTCTACTGGTATACAAATCGTCGATATCCATAAGAGATCTACAGCCTTTGATATCCGAGATGCTTATCTTATCAGGGAAAACGACTTGCCTCTCCATCAATTTTGCTTTGAGATGTCGTATAAAGCGTTTTTCGTAGATAAAGTTGTTGGGTTTATTGATGGCTAATAACGAATCATAAAGGTCGCAAGGGGCAGAAATAGCAACTCCGGTTTTTATGTTAACAGGGATCGATCTTCCTTCTCCTAAATACTTCAGCATAATATTACCTCCCAAACTAAATCCACATATCGAGATTGAAGGATAGTTATAGGTAGATACAATATGTTTGATAATTTGATCCAGATCATCACTCACCCCGGCATTGTAGGATCGATATAATCGATTTACTTCACCACTACAATTTCTAAGATTTACCGCAACGGCATCCCAACCCTTTTGATTTAGATGCTTGGCAAGACCCGTAATGTATTGGCGCTGTGCATTACCCTCGAGACCATGAATAATGATCGCAAGTGTATTGGATTTCTTTTCAGCATAACTCCAATCGATATCAATAAAGTCACCATCATCCAGCTCCACTCGTTCTCGTTTTTGTTGTATGCCATTTACTTTCCTAAAAAGACTAGGATAAATGGTAGAAATGTAACCATTTCTAAATATTCGGGGCGGGGTATAGGTGGATGTAATAACCGGCATTAATACAGTATATTATCTTTTGGTGCTATTTTTTCTGTACCAAAATACGATCAAAAATAGACATGCTAAAATCCCTAGTCCTAAAATCCAATATAATTGAGAGTTATCATTGAAGTGGATTGGCGAGGTATCTCCAACCAAATAAAACCCACCCCAATAAAATGGATCATTTGTAAATGTATCTGCCGTTTTTAAATATTGCAATTTTGCCTGCTGCAATGCTTTGGCTTTATTCATTCCTGCCTTGAGATTGGTGTAAAAGTGTTTCATCAATTCTGGAGTGGTTTGATCCGATACTTCCCAGCTGGTAAGTAACAAACTCTTGGTTCCCGCATATTGAAAAGCACTTCCTAAACTCATAATACCTTCTCCTTTGGCTATTTTACCACTTCCTGTGTTGCAGGCACTGAGTACTACAAGCTCTGCGGGAATATTAAGAGCAAATAATTCATGGCTATACAAAAGGTTATCTTCTAAGGTGTCCTTGCTCTTTGTAAAATATAGCTTAGAGTTTTCTGGGCGTTCATTATCAACTTCACCATGTAATGCCAGGTGAAGAATATTGTATTTATTGGCATTTTTCTTAAAATTAGCTTCTACAGCTTCTGATCCATAATAATATTGTCCATTTATAATATCGGCAATGGCTTTGATCTCTTTACGAGTTCCTGGCAAGTCATCACCAGTATTCCTAAGGGTTGCCAAACTCATGGTATTTGCATTCGAAATGTTAGCACTATCAGAGAATGAAAAAGCAAGACATTCTTGTTGTTTTTCAGATTGCAATTCACTTTTAAAAGGGTTAAACAATAGATTAGCCGAATTGGCATAGCTTATTGCATAATTCTTGAGCAGATAGGATAATTCTTTTGGATTGTTGGTGTTATCATTTTGCGTTAACAACAACTCAAAGTTAAGATGCCATAAAGGTCCATCGGGAACGATAATGAGTTCATCACCTACAAAATTATCTTTAATAGGATCCATCAGTTTATTGAACAATTGATGTCCTTGTTTTTTATACTCTTTCATATTTTTTGAAGTAATACTATTGCGGTATTCTTCAATTTGCATAGCAAGTTTGGCAGTATATAGTTCTTTTACTTGGAGGTCATTTTTGGAAATAGTAAATACGTAGGAAACGCTATCCGCAACAAAAAACTCAAGAAGAGTTTGATTATTGCCTAATTTTTCCTGAATCTCTGCTACGGAGATGATGTTGCTTTGGTGTTTGAGTTGATAATATTTGGGATAGTTTTTTTCTAATATTTTGGTTAAGGAATCTTGCCTTCTGTTGATATCAAACAATTCGTTTTCAAAGTCTTTTATTTTTGTAGAATCGGTTGAAGTACTAGATAGTTGATCGATGATTTGTGATTGATAGAAGGCTTGATTTGTTTTTAGTTCTTTTTCCATCTTCATTAATCCCAAGGACAGCCCTGAAATGCTTTTTGCATCAGAGTCATTTAATTGCTCTTTCAAAGTATTGAACTTGCCTTTTTCGGCATAGTAAAATGCATCTTCTAGTGACTTTTGTTCATGTGTTTGTTTATTTAGGTATAAATGAGTTTTTATCGCATTTGCATAGGTCTCATTGGCCTGTTTAGAAAATGATATCTTGTCTTGATAATTTCTATAAGACTGTCGTATATAATTAATGAGGACACTTGCGTTTTGATTGATAGCGATACTTTGATCAAGATCTTGTTTGTCTTTGTTTCGTTGATATCTTAATCGCAATGCGGTAGCTTTACCTTGAAGGGTTTCTAACACCAGTTTCGAATCATAGTATTGACTGGGGTCGAACGTGTTCTCAATATCTTTTTGATCTTTATCTTTGCTGTTGGCTAAAAGTGCTTTGTCAAAATTCAAAATTGCAGTAGTATAGTCCTCTTGTTCATTATAAATTGACGCTACATCATTATAAGCAGTTGCAGTAAGAGGATGTTGTTCTCCGTAGGCAGAAAGTAAAATATTTAATCCCTTTTCGCAATGAAACAAAGCATTGCGGTATTCTTTTTTATATATGTAAAGATTTGCAATACTATTATGGAGTTTTGTGAGTTTTGGATTAATACTATCAAAGATAAGTTTATATATTGATAAGGATTTTTTATGATATTTTAATGCAATATCATAATCTTTGTAACGAGTATAGACGTTTCCAATATCAGAATATAATAGAGCAACATCATCGTGGTTTTCCCCTTGGCTAGCTTTATAAATATTTAAGGCTTTATTAAGGTTTTGTAGTGCTTTTTCATTATCTCCTTTGCTAAAAAAGAGCACACCTATACCCGTGTATACAGTTGCGACTTCTGGATGGTTTTCTCCAAATACTTCTTGTCTTATACCAATACTCTTCTTATAATATTGTAATGCTTCGTCATACTTTCCCTGATCATATAGAATTACTCCTATATTTCTGTATATATTGCTTACGCCATCCAAAAATTCATTCTCAATAAAAATTGCTAATGCCTTTTGATAATAGTTCAGGGCGTTATCACGTTGATTAAGGATATTGTAGGCTACACCAATATTTGTATAACATAATCCAACACGAAGATGATTTTCTCCAGATTCCTTTATGGTTATGACTACAGTTTTTTTATAATATTCTATGGCTTTGCTTAGATTTCCCATTAAATAATAAATAATCCCAATATTATTATAGCAAATCCCAGTTTTTGGGTTATCGGGACCTAGTGTCTTTAATAGAATTGCTAAGGCTTTTTTGTAGTACTGTAATGCAGTTTTATACTCGGCGGTGTAGTAGTGAACAACCCCCAAATTATTATAGGAAACTGCGATGTCGGGATGTTCTTCTTGGAGTATTTTTTGTCGAATCTCTAGTGCTTTTTGGTAATATGTTTTAGCAGTATCATACTCTGGAATACTTTCGTAATAGTAACCCATATTATCATAAGTGGTCGCTCTTTCTTCGCTGTTGTTTTCAAAATGAGTATCGATAATATGTAATGCTTTTTTCGAATTCTGTATGGATTGTTCTAGTTTTCGATTCTCCCACTGGTTTTCCGCTAGTTTATTATAACAGTTTACTACCTTTTTCCATGCTTTTGCTTTTGTATAGATGGGTAATGCTTTTTTAAATAGTTTAATGGATTCATCATATTTTCTATCGACCAATAATGAATCTGCTTTATTAAAATATTGCGAAGCAAGTATGGTATCATTTTCTACTTGTGCACTAGCAGTTTGAAATGAAACCAAAAAAATAAAGATCGATATAAATGGTGCTAAAAAAATGGATTGCAATTGTTTCATAAATCTGTTATTCGCTTTATTACGAACCACAAAGAAACTAAAAATGTTAACATAATAATCAAAGTATTATGTTTTTAGAACTTCTTTGAGCAGAATATGTTGATGAGTAGTAGTAATGTATTAATACAGTATATTATCTTTTGGTGCTATTTTTTCAGGCAGGTTTTCTTCATCAAGCATATCGCGCAGATCGATTTCTATAGTTCTGCATAAAGCGGTCATGGGTACATCGTTTACGCGGCCTTCAAAAGGATCTTCGCTATTGCTTCCAATCTTTTCCATAGTAGTAAAAATCCAGGAGACTAATACCGATAACGGGATCATTAAAAAGATAAACCAGGGTTGTATATCCTGGTGCATATCTTGGAGTTCAGACTCAAAAACATTCAACATTCCAAAGGGGAGGAGTAATACAAAAATCCAGGTAAAAACAGTGCTAAAATAGGCATATTGCCTGGGGAATGGGGTGTTTTTGATACGTTCACACTTTCCTTGCAGGTTATATAATTCTTCGAGAACACCATGAAAAAGCTGTTTGTCGAATTCTGTTATTTTTCCTTCATCGTACAGTTTTTTGATATGCAGACCTTGATTTTTTACAACATGTGTGGCGGTATTTTTTCTTTGCAATAGATCAATATACTCTTCATCAGATAAAAAATCCCTGGTAGCATCACAAGCAGGTTTTTGTTCACCATGTTTTTTAAATAAACGCTCTACTGCAGCATTTTCTTTGAGACTAAACGAAGTGGGTTGTCTTAATTGAATACGTAACGCATTGATCCATGCGACATGTCTATGAATTAAAATACTTTTGGTTTGTTGATCGTCGTTAACCAGACTTAACACCTGGTTAGCCCATGTACGCGAATAATTGACAATACCTCCCCATATTTTGCGAGCTTCCCAAAAACGATCATAGCTCTGGCTATTTTTAAAGCCAATATAAAAGGCGACAGCAATACCAATTACCGTTAGGGGTTGAAAAGGAATATCAATAAAAGTCCATTCTAAGAAATAGTATAGCGAAAAAATTCCTGCGGTATATATAATGAAGAAAAAGACATTTTTCCAGGCATAACGAAGAATAAGACCCCAACCAATGTTTCGTTTAATGTACATGTGTGATTTTTGTCCTAAAATAAGAAGACCTGACTCGTTTTCCAAAAACGACCGGGTCTAAATTTTGAAGTTGTTCTGAATCGTTAAATAGGAGGTTAGGGGAATCATCAATGCTATATGTTTTTAACACTATTTTATTATGCACGCATAATAAAATATTTCGTATTTTTGTAACTCCAAATGGAAGGCACTATGTATATAAAGGATTTTGAAATTAGATGGAATGATATCGACGCCAATCGTCATTTGGCGAATAAAGCGTATATAGAATTAGCAGCACATACCCGAATGTCTTTTTTAACAGAGCAAGGTTTTGACAGACGTTTGTTAGGAAAACTTAATATAGGACCGGTCGTATTTTATGAGCATATCTACTATTTTAAAGAAGTTTTTTACGGAAGACCGATTCAAGTTTCTTTAGAAGTTTCTGGATTAAGTGAAGACGGAAAGTTCTTTGAATTTAGACATAACTTTTATGATCATAAAGGAAAAAATTTCGCGCAATGCGAAATGATGGGTGCCTGGATGGATTTGGGAACACGAAAATTAATTGGTCTTCCTGAAGAAATGCGTCATTTTTTAGATGGAATTGAACGCCCTAAGGATTTTAAAGTCCTTACCAAAGAAGATACCAGAAGGTTTGCCAAGGTTCCTGTAGATTTATCCTAAATTTTTGTTTTTTGGTGATCTGGTCACCAAATACACCCCTAAGAAAACTAACAAGGCAGATAGTACTTTAACTACACTTAACGAATCTGCGCCCATGGCCATAGCAAAACTTATAGCTAGCAAGGGTTGTAGATAAATAAATGCACCAATAGTTGAAGCTTTTAGGGTTCTTAATGCGAATACATTTAATAAATAGGTAAAGAACGTGGTGCCTATAACTACAAAAACCATTACCCAGATTACATCTAATGGTAAAGATGTCCATTGTACCTCATTAAATTCTGAAATGGTAAGCGGGAAGTTAATGACCACACCAATAAGAAAAAACCATTTCATTAAGGTGATCGAATGGTATTTTGCCGTTAAAGGCTTTACCAATACCAGATATAAAGCATACGAGGCTGCATTAATAATAAATAAGGTATTCCCCAAAGGGATATTAGGTGCATCCTGACGTAATTCTGCTCCAAAAAGAATAAGGCCTAACGCTCCCGAGAAGCCCAATAAAATACCTAAAGTTCTTAAAAAAGTGATTTTTTCCTTTATAAGAATAGCCGATAGTATAAATACCAGAATAGGAGAGACGGTAATCATCACCGAACTGTTAATAGGTGTCGATAATTGTAAGCCCTTAAAAAACATCAACATATTAATGACCATCCCAAAAATAGCACAGGCAATTATTCTTGGCCAATCACTCTTTTTAATTTTTTGTTTGGGAGCCCAGATTGATGCTAACCAAAACAAAATGGCGGCACCTACAACTCTCAATAAAATAAACCCAAATGGTTTTATGTAAGTAGGCATAACCCCTTTAGCCACAGTGTGATTGATCGCATAGATCAAACTGGCTCCAAAAGCAGCAAGTAAGGCGGCTGTTCTTTTATCCATTAATTGCAGTGTTAGCCGCTTCAACCACTTTTTTGCTGTTACCCACAAAGATTTGATCGCCCACAATAACAACCGGACGTTTTAGAAACGTATAATGCTCCAGGATTAGTGTTTTATAATCTTCTTCAGATAGATTCTGGTTTTTAAGATCTCGTTCTTTGTACAACCTGGCTCTTTTGCTAAATAATGCCTCGTAGCTTCCGACAAGTTTATACATTTCTTCAATTTGTTCTGTGGTAATTGATTCTGATTTAATGTCTTGCAATACAAATTCAGAAGAAGGATTCAATTCCTTGATAATTCGCTTACAAGTATCACAAGTTGAGAGATGGTATATTTTTTTCAAAATGAAATTATTTTAAGTGTAAAAATCATCACAAAGGAAATTCATTTCAAAATTAAAACTCATATTTTTGGCTAAAAATTAAGAACCTCATGCAATATCCATTAGAAATCACACGAACCAATCGTCGTTTACTTGAAAAAATCCTGGATCATTATTCTTTAGAACAACTTAACAAAGTCCCTGATGGATTTAGTAATAATTTGATCTGGAACATTGCTCATGTTGTGGTAACACAGCAATTATTGGTGTATAAATTAAGTGGGCTGCCCCTGATGATAGATGCCGAAATGGTGAATAGATATAAAAAAGGGACTAAGACAGAAGGAGCTGTGACTCAAGAAGAGGTTGATAAGGTAAGAACACTCTTGTTTTCTACTTTGGATCAAACCGAGAAAGATATTGAAGCTGATATTTTTAAAGGTTTTCAAGAGTATCCAACGAGCACAGGTTTTGTATTAAAATCTATACAAGATGCATTAAATTTCAATAATTTTCATGAAGGAATTCATCTGGGGTATATTTTGGCGCTTAAAAAATCCTTATAAAATCTCAAAAGCACAAAACGAAGCTACTTCTTCCTTATTCAGTTTTATCTCAACCGCACCTTCGGCATAGGAGCTGATTTCGTATGGATTGTAATAGAGGATTATTTCATTTTCGGTGAACCCAATATTTTCGGGTAAAGCAAATTTGTCATTTTCAAAAAAGAAACCAGTGCTATTTATAGATTCGCCATCCAAGATCTCATTTTGGGATCTAAATATCTTTTCGGCATAACTTTCAAATTCTGAATACTCTTTAAATAATTCTTTATTCGAGATTCGTTTTCCGGTTTTAGGATCAACATTAATATATGAAATACCACCATATCCATGGGCTCCACCCGTAAAGACATAAGAGTCCATAATGATAGAGATTAAACTTTCACATTGAAAACTTAACTCACAATCAATAGTGGCCTCATAAGGAACAATTTCATCCGGAAACTCATTGCTAATTTTTTGGTACGAACTATTAAATTGCTGCATCGCTTGTTTCATCGACCCTTCAGGTTGATTCTCACCAATGTTCAAAACCGCACAGGCCACTTTTTCAATTTCCTTATTTATGGTTGACGAAATTTGAGAATCATCCTCAATTTTCAATAAATTAATTTCTAAAGAAGCACAATCTATAGTTTTGCAATCGAGTAGTTGATCTACTGCAAAATTTTGCTTTTCAAAAGTGAAAGATTCCCTCTTTGTACAACTAGATAAACCCATCAAAATTAGTAGTAAAAAAACAATTTTTGGGTAGGTGTTAGGTTTTGTGTTAATCATCTACTAAAGATATTGATTGGAATATGTTTAAAACGAATTAAATCATACATTTGTTCAGTTTTTTAACATAAAAACGAGCAAGTTAATTTTTTCTTATCAAAGGAATTCCATTTGATCAATAAAAATAAATGAAATTTAACACCAAAACAATACACGGGGGGCAAGAACATGATCCGGCTTATGGTGCTGTAATGCCTCCGATTTATCAAACATCAACATACGCTCAAACCACTCCTGGAGGTCATAAAGGTTTTGAATATAGTAGGACACATAACCCCACAAGAAAGGCATTAGAAAATTCATTAGCTAGTATCGAAAACGGAAAGTTTGGATTAGCATTTGGATCGGGGCTAGCGGCAATTGATGCAGTCATCAAATTGTTAAAACCTGGTGATGAGGTAATTTCTACCAATGACTTATACGGAGGAACGTATCGCTTATTTACCAAAATTTTTGAAGATTTTGGGATCAAGTTTCACTTTATCGGTATGAAAAATGCAAATAAAGTAGCCAGTTATATAAATGATAATACAAAATTGATTTGGATTGAAACTCCTACCAATCCTATGATGAATATTATTGATATCAAAGCTATTGCAGAAGTATCAAAAAAACATAATATAATTCTTGCCGTAGATAATACATTTGCAACTCCTTATTTACAGAGACCTTTGGATCTTGGGGCTGATATTGTTATGCACAGTGCTACAAAATATATCGGGGGGCATAGTGATTTGGTAATGGGGGCATTGATTGTAAAAGATGAAGAAATTGCAGAGAAATTATACTTCATCCAGAATGCAAGTGGAGCCGTTTGTGGGCCGCAAGATAGTTTCTTGGCTTTACGAGGGATTAAAACATTGCACATTCGTATGCAACGTCATTGCGAAAACGGAGAAGCCATTGCAAAATACCTTAAAAATCATCCTAAAATTGAAAAAGTATACTGGCCAGGTTTTGAGGACCACCCTAATCATGATATTGCCAAAGCGCAAATGGATGGTTTTGGAGGAATGATTTCTTTCGTCACAAAAGGTAGTGATTATGATAGTGCCATTAAAATAGTAGAGAATTTAAAGATTTTTACCTTGGCAGAATCTCTTGGGGGTGTAGAAAGCCTAGCAGGCCATCCGGCAAGTATGACGCATGCTTCTATCCCAAAAGAAGAACGCGAAAAAACAGGTGTTGTAGATTCTTTGATTAGATTAAGTGTGGGTATAGAAGATGTAGATGATTTAATTGCAGATTTAGAACAGGCAATAGGGTAACGTTATTAAATTAAAAAAAAGAGCGCGGTTTTTTTAGGAATATCATATATTTGACACAATAAATCAACGTTTAGATAAGAATCTATTAATCCAATTAACATATGCAAGCAAAGATAGATGCATTTATGGAAGAAGTAAGAGCTCGTAACGCCCATGAGCCAGAGTTCTTACAAGCAGTACAAGAAGTTGCAGAAACTGTAATCCCGTACATTGCGACAAAAGAAATTTATAATGGGAAGAACATTCTGTTAAGAATGGTAGAACCAGAAAGAGCCATAATGTTTCGTGTACCTTGGGTAGATGATAAAGGAGAAATACATGTAAATAGAGGATACCGAATTCAAATGAATTCTGCAATTGGGCCCTATAAAGGAGGACTGCGTTTTCACCCTTCTGTGAACCTAAGTATTCTTAAATTTCTTGCTTTTGAGCAGGTATTTAAAAATAGCTTAACTACACTTCCTATGGGAGGTGGTAAAGGAGGTTCGGATTTTGATCCAAAAGGAAAATCTGATGATGAAATTATGCGTTTTTGCCATAGTTTTATGAGCGAATTGTATAGACATATAGGACCTAATACTGATATTCCTGCAGGAGATATAGGAGTAGGAGGCCGCGAGATCGGATTCTTATTCGGGATGTATCGCAAAATGCGAAATGAATTTACAGGAGTGTTAACCGGAAAAGGTATTACTTGGGGGGGATCACTTATTCGCCCTGAAGCAACTGGATATGGTACTGTATATTTTGCAGAAAATATGCTAGAAACAAAAGGAGATTCTTTTGATGGTAAAGTTGTTGTTATTTCTGGTTCTGGAAACGTAGCACAATATGCTGCAGAAAAATCAATGCAAGAAGGAGCTAAAGTAGTTACATTGTCTGATTCGTCTGGTTATGTTTATGACAAAGATGGGATCGATGCAGATAAACTAGCTTTTGTGATGGAGCTTAAAAATGAAAGAAGAGGCCGTATAAGTGAATATGTAAATAAATATCCATCGGCAGAGTTTCATAAAGGAAAAACTCCGTGGGAAGTAAAATGTGATATAGCCCTGCCATGTGCAACACAAAATGAATTGAATGGAGATGATGCTAAAACACTTGTTGCAAATGGATGTATTTGTGTTAGTGAAGGAGCAAATATGCCTAGTACACATGAAGCTATTGCAGTATTTCATAAAGCAAAAATTTTCTTTGCACCAGGTAAAGCTTCTAATGCAGGTGGGGTTGCTACCTCTGGATTAGAAATGACACAAAACTCCTTGCGTTATAAATGGACTCGCGAAGAGGTGGATGAAAAGCTTAGGCAAATCATGAAAGAAATACATTCTGCCTGCCTTGAGTATGGTACAGATAACGATGGATATGTTGATTATGTAAGAGGAGCAAATATTGCAGGTTTTGTAAAAGTTGCAGACGCAATGATTGCACAAGGAGTGATATAAAATACAATCAAATCGTAATAAATCTAAAGCCGTCTGAGTTTGTCTCAAACGGCTTTAATTTTTCTTATGTATTTTTATAGTATAAATCTGTTGTGCATTTTGATTTTTTTAGATTAAAATTCGTCAATTCGAGTGTTTCGACCATAGGGAGGAATGTATCGAGAATAGAATTTTATCTTAAAGCTATTCTTGATATAATTTTTCTTCGTTTCACTGTGAAAAATCACTCGAATTGACGCTTTTTTGATTTGCAACTCCCAAAATACACAATAGGTAGCATAATTAATTTTTTATGAAGCAGATAGTTTATACACTTTTTTTAGTAATCCTAAGCTCATGTGGAAGTACATATGTAGCTCATGATTATGATGAGCAACAAGATTTTTTAGCTTACAAAACCTATGCTTTTTTCTCTGAAATGGACACTGGACTTAGTGATTTTGATCAAAAACGATTGCTAGCCGTAACCGATGTGGCACTACAAGCCCAAGGATATGTTAAGTCAGAAACCCCGGATATCTATATAGGCTTTAAAACGGCGATTAAAGAAGGACCGACACGTAATAGTATAGGTGTTGGAGTTGGCGGCGGTAGTGGAGGTGTTAATATAGGTGTTGGAGGCGCTATTCCTATAGGGGGACCACAAACCTTTCTAGAGCTTACTACCGATTTTGTTGATGCAAAAAAAGGCCAATTAGTGTGGCAGGCGATTGCCGAAAAACGTTTTTTTGTTAATGCATCTCCAAATGCACGTACTCATTTCTTTCAAAAAATTATTGAAAAATCCTTAATTAAATTCCCGCCTAAGAAGAAAGAATGATCATTAAATCTCCAGCAATAGTAATACACTCTTTACGATACGGTGAAGCAGATTTAATCATCACCTTGTTTACTAAAACCAATGGATTAACAACATATTTACAAAAAGGAGTATTAAAATCTAAAAAAGGAAAAATACGTTCCTCACTTTTTCAACCCCTAATGCTTATAGAAATAGAAGCATATCATAAAAACAAAGGCACATTAGAACGACTCAAAGAAGCTAGAGTATTAACACATTATTCTTCATTACATACCGATGTTATAAAAAGTGCTTTGGTATTTTTTGTTTCAGATATTCTAAAAAATTCAATTCATGAAGAAGAAGCCAATACAGACTTATTCGAATATCTCGAAACCGCATTACTTTGGTTGGACTCGCATGTTGCTATCAGTAATTTTCACATTACATTTTTAATAAAACTAACACAATATCTTGGTTTTTATCCCGATGTGTCACAAATAGAATCGGAGTATTTTAATATGCAAGATGGAGTTTTTCAGGCAATCAGTACCAATGTATATTGTGTAAAAGGAGAGCATATATCTCGATTCAAAGAATTTTTGGGCACAACATTTGAGGACAGTATGAATATAAGGCTATCAAAGAATACACGAACTGAGATTCTTGCTATGCTATTAGTATATTTTGAACTACATTTGCACGGTTTTAAGAAGCCAAAATCACTTTCGGTGTTAAGCGAAATTTTTAATTAAGATAATGCGTTTATTTATTATATTTTTTTTGATTTTATGTTCTGTTGAACTTTCAAACGCACAGGAAGTCAAGGTTTTAAGCAAATCTTCTAATACTCCGATTCCTGAGGTTGTGATAGAAAATAAAGAAAAATCAAGAAAAGTAGTGACCGATTTTGATGGCAAAGCCAATATTTCTGAATTTTCTGATAATGAAGTATTGTACTTCACCCATTCATTACATACACCTCTTACTATTTCAAAATCTGATATAATTAGCGCAGAAAATATTGTACATCTCGAAGAAGATGAAAATTTACTTTCTGAAGTTGTTATTTCGGTTTCTAAATGGGAGCAGGATAAAAAAGATATTTCACAGAAAATAGTAAGTATATCTTCAGAAGATATTGCAATGGCTACCCCACAAACATCTGCAGATTTATTGCAAAGTAGTGGCCAGGTATTTATTCAAAAAAGCCAATTAGGAGGAGGAAGCCCAATCATTAGAGGGTTTTCTACCAATAGATTATTACTTGCCGTAGATGGGGTACGTATGAATACTGCAATTTTTAGAGGAGGAAATGTACAAAATGTATTATCTGTAGATCCTTTTACGATCGAAAGAACAGAAGTAATTTTAGGACCCGGATCAGTAGTTTATGGTAGTGATGCTGTTGGTGGAGTAATGAATTTTTATACAACACAACCAAAGGTTGCTATAACAGGAGAAAATAAATTTAGCGGTAATGCCTTGGCAAGATATGCAAGTGCCAGTAATGAAATGACTGGGCATGTGGATTTTAATATAGGATTAGAAAAATGGGCGTTTTTAACCAGTGTAAGCTACACCGATTTTGATGATCTAAAGATGGGGAGTCATGGCCCTGATGATTATTTGCGTAATGAATATGTGCAAACGGTAAATGGCGTAGATGTGGTGGTTCAAAATGAAGATCCCGAAAAGCAGGTTTTTACGGGATATGATCAAATAAACTTGTTACAAAAGGTTCATTTTATGCCCAACGAAACATGGGATTTTAATCTTGGTCTTATCTACACTACTACTTCAGATTATCCAAGATATGACCGTTTGATCAGACGCAGTGATGGTAATCTAAGGTCTGCAGAGTGGTATTACGGCCCACAACAATGGTTTATGGGTAACTTGCAGGTTTCTCAGAAATCAAACAACAATATTTATGATGAAATGAAGATTACTGCAGCATATCAATTTTTTGAAGAAAGTAGAAATGATCGCAATTTTGAAAGCAGTACTTTAGAAAGAACCCAGGAACAAGTAGACGCATATTCTCTAAACTTTGATTTTGAAAAGAAATTTACTAAGAAAACATCGTTATACTACGGGTTAGAATACATCCTGAATAATGTGTTTTCTGATGGCTCAGAACTTAATATCGAAACAGGTGAGCAAGCTAATGCACCCTCAAGATACCCAGATGGATCTACCTGGCAATCTATAGCTGCATATGCGAGCATTAAAAATAAGTTTAGTGAAGACCTCAGGTTTCAGGGAGGACTGCGATATAATAGGATCATACTGTACTCAGAATTTGACAGCGAGTTTTTTGATTTCCCTTTTGATGAAGCCAATATAGATACCGATGCTCTTACCGGAACAGCAGGATTAAGTTGGTTACCAAATGATTTCTTGCAATGGAAATTAAACTTTTCTACTGCTTTTAGGGCTCCTAATATTGATGATGTTGGCAAAATTTTTGATTCAGAACCAGGCTCAGTAGTGGTCCCAAATCCAGACTTGAAGCCAGAATATGCATATAACGGAGAACTAGGACTCAGCGCCACTTTTGGAAGCAGTTTTTCTATTGATTTGGCTACATATTATACATACTTAGATAATGCACTAGTGCGTAGAGATTTTAATATTAATGGCGAAACTCAAGTCGAGTTTAGTGGAGAGTTAAGTAATGTGCAAGCGATACAAAATGCTGCAAGAGCAAGAATTTATGGTTTTGAAGCAGGAATTAAATATGAATTTGCTAAGAATTTTAAGATTGTATCCCAGTATACTTTTGTCGGAGGAGAAGAGGAATTAGATGATGGAGACACAACCCCTTCAAGACATGTTTCTCCACAGTTTGGGAATACACACTTAACATTTACATCAGACAAATGGATGATCGATACCTTTGCTATTTATAATGGTCAGTTTGATTTTGAAGATTTAGCGCCTTCACAACAAAACAATGCATTTTTATATGCCCAGGATGAGGAAGGAAACCCGTATTCTCCATCATGGTATACACTTAACTTAAGAACGCAATATCAGATCACAACAAATCTGAAAGGGATATTTTCGATTGAAAATATTACCGATCAACGATATAGACCCTATTCATCTGGTGTAGCTGGGGCAGGAAGAAATTTTATAGCTTCGCTAAAGTATTCTTTTTAATTAGAAAGGAATGCTTCAATATGTTGTGGTCGAAGTTTTCGATTAATTATTATCCTGGTGAAAATCAGGGTTCATAAAATTATTTTTTCTGAAAAATAAATTATTCATATTCGATATCGATGGCACGCTTACAGATAGTGTACCCATGTATTTAATTTCGGTTACCAAGTCTTTACAAACTCTAGGGATTAAGGATATCGATACAGATTATAACAACTATAAGCATCATACCGATAGTTATGCGTTACGATATAATTATGAACGTAATTTTAAGGAAGATTTCCCAAGTAATTTGTTAGATGATTTTGAAACCAATCTTGTGCATCAAATGGGGAAATTTGATCCCGTAAAAGAAATTAGAGGGGCTAAATCTTTGCTAGAGGTTTTTAGAGATCATCAAATTTCTTTTTGCTTTGCAACCGGAGCATTGCCAAAACCTGCAATGATAAAACTAGAGCAGTGTGATTTATGGTATAACGAAAGTATATTGGCGACCTCAAAAACACACGAGTCCAGAGAAGGGTTTGTTTTAGATGCTATAGAAAGAGCTAAAGCTTTTTATAATAAAGATCGATTTGATCAAATTATATCAGTAGGAGATGGAGTTTGGGATTTAAAAACCGCTCAGAATTTATCACTGGATTTTGTGGGTATTGGAGTAAGAAATAAACAAAGGCTTATTGATAATGGAGCTAAATCTTGTTTTGATGATTTGCATGAATTTAAACAAAGTTTGTTCTAATTTGCTCTTAATTTTTCTATCAACGCTGTATCAAACTTCTTTTTAAGTTCAGTAATCTCTTTTACATTTTCATTGGGTATCGCGATCGATAATACATAATGTCTTATTTTCCAACCAGAGTCTGTTTTTTGTAGAACACCACTCCCACGACATATACCCATTTGCGTATCCAAAAGTTCATCAAACCAAGCAATTTTAGAATCGTCTTCTACAAAAATATTTCTTTCTAATGTAGAAAAATTCCAAGCTTTTCCTTTGTCAAAATAAGGTTTTGCAAACGCTTTAAAATCGGTGTTACTCCAGTTTTCCGTAGGATCGGTACCAATAAAAATAGCGTCCTCTGTCATGAGGTCAAAATAGGCCTTAAAATTAGCTTCAGCGGCTGCTTTATGCCATTTTTCAATTACAGTATCGATGTTATTACTTTCTTGTGCGAAACAATAATTACAAAATAATAATGTGAAGGATAGAATTAGTTTTTGCATGATTTTAGTTATTTCTCCTCGTCTTCCGGATCCCTTAATAGTTCTTTTTCAATATTTTCTGGGATGGCCAAAGACAATTCATTTAATTGAATAATCAAACTATTATAGGCTTTGATCAAACGGCTATTGGCATTTAGAATATCTTCTGACTTAGGTTTTTTCTTCTCAGATAATTGAGCGAGTAGGCCGGATTCTGTTGAAAGGACAGTGATACGAGAGTTGATGGTGTTTACATTTAAATCTTCAGAAAGGTTTTCTTCAAAAGTACCAATAAGTAGATCTACACTATCTGCATATTTGTTTGCATAAAAAGCATTAGCACTGTGCAGAGAGTGCATAATATTTCTAAGATTCTGAAAATCTTCAAAACTTTCAAGATCCTTCTCTGCTTGAGGTGATAGTTTTAGAAGTTCTAATTTAATTTTTTCTTGAGATAGGCTATCTAATTTTGCAAGCGGTTGTGTTTGTTGCATATTTGAATCTTCTTGCTGCTTACAAGCAAAACAGAATACTATAATACACAGAAATAAAATTGGAGATAGCTTCATTATTATCCTTTATTAATACAGACTCAAAAATAGGATAATTATGCCAATTAGATTTTTAAATTATTGATTTCACTAAAAAAATAAAAACCTCAGGTAGAAACCTACCTGAGGTTCAACAAATGCATAAGTATAGATTAAGCTACTTGGGTGGTAGTTTTTTATGCGACAAATTAGACTGTTTTTCTCAAAAACAATCATGTTTTGGGCACTAATGACTTTGGCATTTGCTAATTGACATTATGGTTGAGTTTGTGTACGCATTGTAAACGCTTAGCACTTCGAATAGTATTATTTTTAATAAAACTTAACAGTTTTTAAGATTGAATTAAGTTTTTAAAACGCTTACGCCAAAAGTTGAGAAACAAGTAATGAAAGCATTTCTAAGAATTCATTTTTGAAGTATACAAATGTTGCATTTTGGGGTTAATTAGAACTACCATGCGCATTCATAAAAATAATTCCTATATATTTAGAATTCAAAAACACAAATCATGGGCATACTTTCCTTTTTAGGCTTTACTTTACTCGTTGGTATAATTTCTTATATCGCTACTCGAAAAACAGATGAAAACACCTCAGACGGTTATTTTCTAGGAGGAAGGAGTCTTACTGGAGTGGTGATAGCAGGGTCATTATTATTAACAAACCTTTCTACAGAACAAATAGTAGGGCTTAATGGAGCGGCATTTACCGAAGGTATTCTGGTGATGGCATGGGAAACTCTTGCAGCGATTGCTATGGTAATTACTGCTGTGTTTTTATTGCCCAGATATCTAAAAGGGGGGATTACTACGGTTCCCCAGTTTTTAGAACGCCGGTATGATACAACGACCAAAGCAATTACTTCTGGTTTGTTTCTTTCGGGTTACGTGGTCGTGTTCCTGCCTATAGTTTTGTATTCTGGATCATTAGCAATAAGTACCATGTTTGATGTTCCAGAATTGTTGGGAGTTTCTAAAACTATGTCTATCTGGATTTGTGTTTTCGGAATAGGAGTAACAGGATCGATTTATGCAATTTTTGGAGGACTTAAGGCAGTTGCCGTTTCAGATACCATAAATGCGGTGGGATTATTAGTTGGAGGGATTATGATCCCAGTGTTTGGACTACTAGAAATAGGAGATGGTAATATAGGTGAAGGATTGACTACTTTGTTTAGAGATAACCCAGAAAAGTTTAATTCTATTGGTTCTGCTGAAGCTAGTGTACCTTTTGCTACAATTTTTACAGGAATGATGTTAGTACAATTGTTTTATTGGGGAACTAATCAGGCCATTATTCAAAGGGCATTGGGAGCCAAAAACTTAAAAGAAGGTCAAAAAGGATTGATTCTGGCTTCTTTTATTAAAATTTTGGGGCCACTTATTGTGGTGCTTCCAGGAGTAATTGCATTTCATATGTTTGGAGATACCCTAACCAATCCTGATGAAGCATATCCAACTTTGGTGAGTAAAGTATTGCCACTATCACTAGTTGGTTTTTTTGCAGCCGTTCTTTTTGGAGCGATATTAAGTTCATTTAACAGTGCTTTAAATAGTTCTGTTACCTTATTCGGAATTGATATTTATAAAGAATACATTAATAAGGAAGCCTCAGAACGACAAACAGTAAAAGCAGGTAAGTTATTCGGAATTGCACTGGCACTTTTGGCAATGTTTATTGCTCCTTTTATTGCTAACGCTCCTGATGGCTTGTTCGGATATCTGCAACAAGTAAATGGCTGTTACAGTATACCAATCCTAACGATTATTGTGGTTGGATATTTAACTAAAAAAGTACCAGCAATTGCTGCCAAAGTAGCCATTATTTCTGGGGCACTTTTATATTTATTTTACGTAGTATTGGATAATGTGGTGATGGAAGATGGCTTCCCGCTTCATTTTTTACATGTAATGGCTATTCTCTTTGTGTTAAATATTATAATCATGCTTGTCATAGGAAAACTTTACCCAAGAGAACAAGCATACGAACAACAATATACCAAAGAAGTGGATATTACCCCATGGAAGAATGTAAAACTGGTTGGCGGATTGATTTGTATTATTGTCGTTGCGATTTATATCTATTTTTCTTAAAAAAGACAGAAAATAATACAAATTAACATTGTATAACATTTTTTAACTATTCCTGTGATCATCTGTTTTTCTGCGTTAATGAGTTGATTTATTGAAATTTAATTTGAACATAATCAACAAAGTTGTAGTTAAAATCAAACTTTTTTCCGATTTTAGTTCGATAAACACAAACTCATCAACTATGAAAAAAAATGTATTACCTACGGTAATATGTGGTTTACTTTTTGTGCTTACAACTTTTGCACAAGGAGAACGACATATTTTTAAAGGAGAAGGTTCAGATACCTTTACAATTGAATTAACAAATCAAAATGTTTTATCCAATAGTAAAGCGTTTACTCAAAAATCTGAAGGGCTTGTATTACAAAAAAAGACGCAGGAAGTTCCCGAATTCATCCTCAAACCTGTAAAAATTAATCTAAAAAAACCGAAACCCTTTATTTCGGTCTATACGGTTTGGCAAGGGCAACAACTTGATTACACAACAACCAATCTTAGTTATCGCACTTCTAGAAATGGAAAATCCTGGTCGGATTGGAAACCTGCTGTTTTTGATGGACATCAGGAGCAAAGTAGTGAACGAATTACTTCCAAAATGGAATTTTTGGATAAAAAAGTAAAATATATTCAATACAAAGTTTCATTTACGGAAAAGACAAATGTGGTCTCCATTTCAAAGGTTCAATTATTTTATTATAGTCCAGGAGAAACTCCTAAACATATCAAGAAACAGATGGAGGAAAATGCAAAACAAAAAGTAGCAAAGGCAGCATGTTCTAGACCATCGGTGGTAAGCAGAAGTCAATGGGGGGCTATTTCTAGAAACCCAGCTGCCACTTCTACAGTATCACATCTTATTGTACATCATGAGTTCGGATCTAATACAAGCAGCGATTGGGCGGCCAGAGTGCGCTCAATTCAAAATTTTCATATTAATGGAAATGGATGGTCTGATATAGGATATAATTTTCTAGTAGACCCCAACGGAGTTGTTTACGAAGGAAGAGCAGGAGGAGATAATGCGATAGGCGCGCATTTTTGTGGTAGAAACCGAAATACCATGGGTGTATGTATGCTGGGAGATTATTCTTCGGTTACCCCAACCACAGCTACGCAGACTGCATTAAAAAATTTATTGGCCTGGAAAGCAGATAAAGAAAGTATAAATCCCTTAGGATCTTCTTTTCATTATTCGGTAAACAGGTCTTTAACTCATATTTCGGGACATCGCGATGCGGGCTGTTCTGCTTGTCCTGGTAAGGGTGGATATGCTACTCTTAGTGGGATTAGAAGCGGAGTAGATGTTTTAGTATCTAATGGTTGCTCTGGAGGAGGAAACCCTTCAGCAGATACAACCCCGCCAACGACGTCTATAAGTGCTGTAGGAGGAAGTACTCAAACCGGAGATTTTACAGCGAATTTTTCTGATAGTGATAATATAGGAGTGACGAGAAAATATTACCAGGTGCTAGAAAAACATAGTTCTAGTTATTTGGCGAACAGAAGAAATGGCTTCTTTAACGAAAACTTTGGTCAGGATTTTGGAGTGTATGATGTTGGAGCAGGAAATTGGAGTGTAACTAACGGAAGATTAAATCAATCCAATACCACCTCGGATAATACGTCATGGAGTTCGTATTTAATTCAGGATTCAGGATTACCCTATTTATACGAGTTTGCTGCAAAATTGACCTCTACTACTGGCCCTCGTAAGTTTGGGATTCATATCATGTCTTCAGAGGGCACCCTAAGTCAACGTGGTAATTCGTACCTTATATGGTTTAGTGGCGAAGATAATAAAGTGCGGATCTATGAAACTGTAAATAATGTGCTTTACTTTAGGGCCATTGCCGATGTTTCTTTAGATAATAACTGGGCAAAATATAAAGTAACGTATAGTCCTGCCTACGGAGTTATACAGGTCTGGAAAAATAATGAATACCTGTTAAATTGGAAAGATAGTAGCCCAATACCCCAAGGAGTCGCGATTTCGCTTCGAACTAATAAAACCGCTATAGAATTTGATGACTTTAAAGTATACAAATTCAGAACAACAAGCAATACGCTGATAACTGCCGGAAATCTTGACAATAATAAAGACCTAAGAACATCTAGCGGAAAGATAAAAAGTATAGTAAGAGATGATGCAGGAAATTGGTCTACGCCAGGGAACCTTGATATTACCATTAATTTTTCAAGATTTTTCGCAAAAACTTTGAATAACAAATTAATGTTGTATCCTAACGAGGTAACAGATAGGGCAATAGTTAAATGGCAACAACCAGAATATGGGATTGTCAATATATCTATTTTTGATATGCAGGGCAAACCAGTGGCCAAAATGCCAAAAGATTACATGGATAAAGGACAAAGTGAACTCGATATCACATCATTAATTGAGAAACTCTCTCAAGGTCTTTATCTCTTTAAGCTTTCTTCGGGATCCTATAACGAAACGATAAAAATGATGAAAAAGTAAGTTTTCTTACCCCAAAACAGGTGTGCAGCATTTTGAAATACTATACACCTGTTTTTTTTAAGCCTCTTAAAGATGATCGGGATAGTAAGTCTTAGTATAAAATGAATTTTTGATCTCGGGGAAATGATATCCAGTCCAAACCCCTATGATCAATCCACTCCCTGCTAATATATCAAACCATACAGGATCGTGCGTTATTCCTGAAAAAATGAGGTAAGTTATTTCTGCCAGAATAAAAAAACTAAGTACCGATGGAATGATTATAGTATAATTACGTCCAATGATTCTTGAAACCCATCCTGCAACTACAGCTGCCAAAAAAGTAAAAAATCCACCAAAAACAATTGTGGATATAGTGGAGTGAGAATTAACACCATCGAATAGCACTTCCTGGGCAATTGTAGTGCATAAAATCAATGCGATTTCACCTAAAATGATGGCCAGGATACCAAATAATATATGTTTCATAATAATCATCTTTGCAGGATTTAGTATAAGGCAATTTTAGTTTCTTTTGCCCCAATCGAAGCAAGATATTCGGTTACTTCTTTTGCATTGTTACCTCCTTTTTTTGCATGATGCAACAATGTAAAACCATGCGGACCCTTTGCATGAAGCGCACTAGGAAAAAGATCCAACATTGGTTTTATAATATCAATTCTGCCAAAAAGAGCTGCAGTGAATATATTGGCTTGTGCCCCTTTATCAATAAGATATTGGGCTAATTCTAAATGTCCTACATGACTTGCAGCTCCTAAGGCAGTTTCGAAATCTCCATTTTTCCAATCGTGCGCAGCATTAAGAAGCGTTGGGTGTTCTTCTAAAAGTTCTTTTACTTTTTCGAATTTTCCGTGACCAACACGAACAAATTCTGCCACTAATTTTTTATCTAATTGTGGGCCATCTTGTGTTCGATTTGCAAATACCGAGTATGGCGACAAGGCAAAAAAACCGGTAGTGGCCATACTGGTTGTTAAAAAATGCTTCCTATTCATGATGTTCGTTTTTTGATTGATGATTTGATTGATGTAATTATTATTGATTGACTTTTACTTTTTTAACGACAATTTGAGAATGCATACTTCATATAGTTTTTCTTCCGGAAATAAGGAACCATCATCATTAAAGCTTCCAAATTGTGCATTTGCAACATAATAGAGCATATCATCTACCAATTCTCCGGTAGTAGGGTTGTTCATCATGGGGTGATTTATTTCTAACGACTTGGTTTTTATGACTTTTGAACCAGATTTATCTAGCACAAACTGTTGTACTGTATTGATATCGGGTTGAATTCCTATAAGAGAATTATTATAAAAATATAGACCATCAATACTTTCTTTACGAGCAATTTTAGTTCCTTCAGGAACTTCAACCATTTTAGTACTTTTATTAGATACATTCATAACAGATACCCCTTCAGAATGAGCTATATATAGTTTGGATTCATCATTGGATAGTGTTAGTCCATTAGGGTACTTAATAGTATCCAGCACCATGACTTTTTCTAGCTGATCTTTATCCTGCGTAATTTGGTATAATGCATGTTCCGAAAACATATGAGTAACATACACACTTCCATTTCTAAGGATAACTAGGTCATTAAAAAAATGAACTTCACCGGGATTATCAAGAACATATTTTTTGATGAGCACACCAGTATCCAAATTAAACTTGAATACACCAGCTGGTCGGCCTTCTTTATCATCTTTGCGAGTATATCCTTCTAAATTATCACCACCAGAGCTACATACCCAAAGAATTCGTCGTTCTGCATCAACCTTAATGCCTATAATCATCCACAATCCTTCTTGTTTCGAAGAAATAAAATCTTGGTGTGAACCGTCTTTTGAAATCTTAATGATCTTTCCTTTTCTTGTACTCCCTATATAGAATTCGTTTTTGATTGAATCGTACGCAATACTTTCCGGAAGCAGATCTTTTTCAGGAACTGTAAATGCGATATGACTAGTATTTAAATTTTGGGCATGTACATTAAAAATGAAACCAATACTAAATAAAACGATAATTACAAAAGACGGGTTTGATTGCATTTTGATACATTTAGGATCATTTAAATGTAAGTAACATTCCTACATTCAGAATATTTTTTATATCAATACGAAGAAGTATTCTGTATATGATTATATTATTTATGTTAACTACCAATTGTGGATTTAACATAAGTTATATAGGATTAGACATAAAAAAATGGAAACATGCATAAAGGTAACTACAATCGATAAAAGGAGTGTAATTACTTATCTTTTACCGCCTTGAAATCCCCATTATTTTGACCTTGTTTTATCCATTTGCCATTTGCTAATGTTTCAGTTAACCAATGTATAGTGGTGTCTGAAGTTGGGGTAAAAGTTTCTCTATACTTTCGTGTCCATCCCTTAAGGTGAGGATTGGGTATATCTGGATAGTCTTTAGCATAATAAACAGTATATACGCGTTGTACTTTATCCTTTCCGAAGTAGTTATATTCCCCTTCAAAAAGTAATTCATTTTCAATTTGGTATTCTAACCAAACTATCTTTTGTGTATTTGGATTATAAGTAATCATTCCTTCAGAAAAAACAGTGTTTTCCTGATCAGAAAAGATACCGGTTTTGGACCAAATTACTTTTCGATCTGCTCCCCATTCAAAAGATATTACCTTAAAGTCAATCATCTTGGGATTTTTTTGCACCATAATATCGTTAGCGGTGGGCCCCCAATTTCCGATATAGTAGGATAGTAATTCGAGTGGATTTTCTTGCGCTTGAGCATATATATCAAGTACTGAAACAATAGTAAATGCAACGACCTGAAGAAAAAATACAATAGGTTTCATATTATTTTTTTAAGTACCAAAAAAATACTCAAGTTTCTAATACAAAGAATCATTTTTACACAAATCGAAATACATATGCTGTATACTCATGTTTTTTTTATGCTATCGAAATTTATCCATTTAACATAAGTTCTTCTGCAGTAGACATAAAAAGAAAAGAAAAAGAAAATATATACCTTAGCTTTGTTAGTTAATTAGTTCGTGCGTTGAATATAAAACACATTACATATCACATTTTATTTTGGATCGTTGTGATGACTTCATTTGTAATGTCTGAATGGGGTTATATGCAATCTTTTAAAGACGCATTGATTTATGAATTACTTTTCTTGCCATCCAGGCTTATTGTGGTATATATAAATTGGTTTGTGTTAATCCCTAAGTTTCTATACAAAAACAAACTTTTACATTATTTTGCAATATTAATTCTAGTTTTGTTAGCTTTTGCTATAGGGCATCGCTATTTTGTATTGTACTGGGGGTTTCCGAAATATTTTCCACAATGGATGGAAGGTCAAAAAGTGAATCCTTGGATTTTTTCACGATTGGTACAAGCAGTACTTATCATTGTATCTCCGGTGGCATTTACTACCGGATTTAAACTGTTTATGGATTGGTACAAACAGCGTAGAGAAACGGAAGTCTTAAAACAAGAAAAAACCAATGCAGAATTAAAGTTTTTGCGATCACAAACCAATCCGCATTTTCTTTTTAATACCTTAAACAGTATTTACGGGTTGGCCTTAGAAAAATCTGAAAAAACACCTGGTCTTATTTTAAAACTGTCGGATATATTGAGTTATACCCTATATGAATC
Organism: uncultured Aquimarina sp.; assembly: GCA_947503835.1. Classification (GTDB taxonomy): domain Bacteria; phylum Bacteroidota; class Bacteroidia; order Flavobacteriales; family Flavobacteriaceae; genus Aquimarina. The sequence goes on along the minus strand of CANNFM010000001.1, from coordinate 553,209 downwards.
TAACGTTAAGAAGGTTTTATTGAGTAAAGAATTAATGCTCATAGAAAATATCATTGCATTAGAGAAAGAACGTTTCGAGAAACGAGTAGTTATTGATTACAAAGTAGAAGGCGATGTCGAAGGAATTAAAATTCCTCCATTAATTTTGGTGCCGTTTATTGAGAATGCGTTTAAGCATGGGTTAAAGAATGAAGTAAAAAAAGGATGGATCAATATTCATATAAAAGCATCTAAAAATATACTATCTTTTATCATAGAAAACAGCATTTCTAAACTAGAAGACCAACATAATAATAATGGAGGAGGATTAGGTCTTCAAAATGTATCTCGAAGACTGGATTTATTATATGGCGACAACAAAGAGCTTACTATTGATAAAACCGATGAAGCTTTTATCGTTCAATTGAAGATTAAATTATTTGAGGATGAATCTTAAATGTCTCATAGTGGATGACGAACCCATTGCACAAAACATTGTTAAGGGGTTTATTAATGATACGCCTAATCTAGAAATTATTGGGATTTGCGATAATGCCATGGAAGCCCTAAAAATACTTCAGGAACATACGATTGATATCCTTTTTTTGGATATCGAGATGCCAAAAATCACGGGATTAAGCTTTTTAAAAACCCTATCGCATCCACCTGCAACTATTATCACAACTGCCTATAGAGAATTTGCTCTAGAAGGGTATGAACTAGATGTTGTAGATTATTTGCTAAAACCATTTTCTTTCGAACGATTTTTAAAAGCTGTTAATAAAGTGAATTGTAAAAGTGAAGCAGATCATACTACAACAAAAATTACGACTAAGACATATGAATACTTTAAAGTAGATCGAAAAAATGTGAGAGTTAATTATGATGAAATTATCTACATTGAAGGTCTAAGCAATTATGTAAAAATTCATCTAAAAAATGAACATCTGGTTGTTTATCATAAGCTTGTTGATTTAGAAAAAATACTACCAGAAGGCCAGTTTGTTCGTATTCATAAGTCTTATATTATTTCTATGGATAAGATAAAGGCCTATGGCAATGATTATGTTGAGATTTTGGATCAACAGTTGTCTATTGGTAACACGTATAAAAACACCTTTTTCAAATTATTATCTCTAAGAAATAATCAATACTAGTTTTTGGCATTTCTAATTTAAAGTGAATGCTTCCGGTGGATCCATTGATTAAAATCTACATAATCTAAAACGTGTGCAGGAATGGGTTCTTCTTGTAATTGTTGTTTTAGACTTTTAAAAGCATCTCTTTTTTCTGAAGCAGGATATTCTACTGTTTTTGATAAAAATTTCAATACTATTTTTTCATAGGAATCTATGTTTTTATGCTTTTTAATTCGTTTTTTGGTTGTGTCAATTAAGTATCGTAATGTAAATCCATTGCCCAGTTCATAATGTACCAATAAGTTTAGCCAATACGTGTATGTAATTAAATCTTTTCTGTCTTTTTTAGTTTGAGTATTCAAAATATCATTAATCCAATGTAAAGCTTTTTTGTAATCTTTTTTCAGAAAATAAATAGTAGCAAATTGGAAAGAAAAAGAGAGTTTATACGTATCAGGAACCAGGGTGTTATGACGCTCTGTAAAACTTAAAATTTCATCAATAATTTCATGAGTCGTATGTAATCCTTTTAAGTTTCTATGAATTTCTAACTCAATAGTATATAACCTAAGTTTCTCTTTGATAAAAGCGGCAGAAACGGTTTCTACTTCAAGAGCTTTTTGTTTGATGAGCAAGATTCTCACAAAAGCTTCTTTGTACTGTTTTTTATACACCAAAAATCCAAGAAGATTATTAGTGACCGAAAAATACATCGTAAAAAACTCTTTCATCAACTCTGGATATTGTTCCCATTCTTTAATTAGCTCTTCAATAGTGCGCTTAGCTTTGTCATGATCCTTAGCAATAAGTAGTTTCCTGTATTTATGAAGTGTTTTTAGGGTTCTGTTTTGTAATGAAACACTTTTTTTGTGAGATAACGAAAATTGAGTTGGATCTATATTGGCAAGCAAGAGGTCAATGTATTCGTTAGTTGACTTTAGGGTGCTTTTTTGTTTTTGAGCAATGGTTTTTATGGTTTCAAAATCTTGTGGATGCATCACTTGATGCACTTTTCTTTTCCAATCTTGTATATGAAACAATAGCAAGTCCTGCTGAAAATTTTTAGCTTTTTTTTCAGCACGTTTTAATTCGCTTTCGCAGATTTTATACTGGCCTTTATGAAATAGTATTTCGACATTGCGAATGATATCTGTAAGCTCTGCATTTCTTGAAATTCTTGAATGATAATTTCTTAATGACTGTAGAATACGATGCTTCAGGTAGTTTTTTATAGTGGTTAATTGTGTTACAAATGCTTTGTCTTTAAAGAGCTCCTTAATTTTGGCTTCATCATATTCATTTTGGGCTTCAATAACATCAAATAAATTGAGATATTCTACAGATTCACTTCCTTGTGCGCTTAATTTAAAATGTCGTTTTTCGCTTTTAGTTAACGACTTGATGAGGTAAAATAACTCTTCGCTTTTTTTCATTTAAATTTCATATTAGAAACCTATGTTTTTTCAAAAATATAATTTTTTTGATTCATATGATCATTTACCTTTGAATAGTTAGTAATCAAAAAAACAAAGTAATATGTCTAATGCAATTAATTGGTTTGAAATACCGAGCACAAATTTTGAAAGAGCCGTACAATTTTATAATGAACTTTTAGAAGCCGAGCTACAACCCATGGAAATGGATTTTAAAATGGCGTTTTTTCCTTATAAAGATGGAGGCGTAGGGGGTTGCGTTACTCATGGTAATGGCAATAAACCCTCTCAAGAAGGTACTTTTGCATATCTTAATGGCGGAGAGGATTTATCAGTTCCCTTGGCGCGCGTAGAAAAAGCAGGAGGTAAAGTACTAATGCCAAAAACCTCGTTAGGCGAGAACGGTTTTATGGCTATTTTCCTGGATACCGAAGGCAATAGAGTGGCTTTTCATTCTATGAAGTAAATATGTATCTTTCAGTCATATAGAGCTTGCCGAAGTTTTTAGTTTTCAATATTGTGAATGGTCTTCGGCAAACTCAGACTGACTTTGAGTTAACATTTGTTTTCGATATATCATTCTTTAACACTATAACCATGCAATATTTTACCGAAGATTTTAATGCCTTTTTCAAGGAATTGGCAAGCAATAATCATAAGGAATGGTTTCATGCCAATAAAAAACGATATGAAACTAGTATAAAGAACCCGTTTACGATATTTTTAGGTATAATGATCAAGGAAATTCAAAAGTATGATGCCGATCTACACATAGAACCAAAAGATTGCATTCTTAGAATTAATAGGGATATTCGATTTTCTAAGGATAAGTCTCCTTACAATCTTCATTATACCGCTTTTATATCCAAAGGTGGTCGCAAAGACAAAAATATTCCAGGGATTTTTTTACGATTTTCTCCAGAATTGGTAGGGATTATGGGAGGATGTTTTGGTCCGTCAAAGGAGCAATTAGAAAAAATAAGGAAGGCGATTGTTAGAAACCCTTCGGAATTCAGAGAGCTTATAGAAAATAAGGATTTTGTTCAAAAATTTGGAGAAATTAAAGGTGAGAAGATGAAACGAATCCCAAAAGAATGGAAGGAAGCGTGTGAAAAGGAACCTTTAATAGCTAACAAGCAGTTTTATTTTGTTGGTGAAGAAGCTCCTGGCTTAATTACCAGCGAAACTTTGGTGGGCGAACTAATGAATTACTATAAAATCATGCGACCCGTAAATGAATATTTAACCAAAGCAATCCTATAATCATGGCTTACAACGAATTTATTGCGGATCGCCTACGACAACTTTTTAGAGAAAAAAAAGCAAATTTCTATGAAAAGAAAATGATGGGTGGTCTTTGCTTTATGGTGGATGATAAAATGTGCTGCGGAATTCATTTTGACAAGAAAAAAGAAATGGATTTGTTGATGGCTAGAATAGGGCCAGATGCCATTGATGAGGCTATGAAAAAAGAAGGATGCTTACCCATGGATTTTACAGGCCGACCTATGAAGGGCTTTGTTTTTGTAACCGAAGATGGTTTTGATCTGGACGTAGATCTGGAGTATTGGGTACAACTATGTTTGGATTTTAACCCCTTGGCCAAAATGAGTAAGAAAAGAAAGTCGTAGCTGGTTTCTGTAATCCTTCTTGAACTTTCTCGACCTATGAGTTATGTCTAAACAGGTCATTAATACCACCAACATATTTATTGCTTTTCAATATCTTCTGGCTAGAAAAAAGCAAAGTTTCTTGGCAACCATAGGAGTAATGCTTGGTGTGACCACTTTTATAGTCATGATTAATTTTATGACCGGAGTTAATGATTTTCTGGATGATGCCGTTTTTAATGGTAGTCCGGATATTATTATTAGCGCAAAGCAAAATAAATCATCGTCTAAACAAGGTTTTGGAGTGGGTATCAATTCACTTGAAAGAGTTGAAAAAATCGATCATTTGTTGTCAAAAGAAGAAAATATCCAATCTTTTGCACATCAGATTATATCCCCTGCTATTTTGGTAAGCGAAAACGCACAATTACCCGGAAGCATTAATGGTATACTTCCATCATCAGAAAAGAGGATGGTGGACTTAGAACGAAGATTAATTGAAGGAAAAGGCTTTGATGGTCTTGTAGAAGAGAATGCGATTCTATTAGGGATAAGTCTTGCTAAAAAATTACAGGTATCGACAGGAGATCAACTAAAAATGATACTTCCTAACGGAAAAAACATGCGTCTTAAGGTAGCAGGTATATTTAGCTTCGGAATCACTACAATAGACAATGTACGAACGTATTTTCCTGCCCAAACATTACAAAATTTATTGGGGCAACACGATGTGATTACCCATGTTCATATTAAATTAAAAGATCGTGATGATGTAGGTTTAAAAACTGAACTATCTCAACAGATAGAAACGGCTACAATCGAAGATTGGAAAGATGCTAATAAAACTATCGTGATCGGCAATAAGGTTCGTGATATACTCACCTGGTCGGTTTCTTTTGCTTTATTGCTTGTGGCAGGATTTGGGATGTATAATATTTTGAATATAACTGTTATCCACAAACGAAAGGATATTGCAGTATTAAAAACTATAGGATATTCTGCAGCCGATATCATCTTTATTTTTCTGGTGCAATCGGTGATTATTGGTCTTTTGGGAGCTTTGTTTGGTGCTGGTTTGAGTTATGTAATTAGTTATTTTATTTCTACTACGCCGTTGGATACTTCAGATTTTATAATTGTGGATACCTATCCTATTAACTTTAAATTAATGTATTATGCTCTGGGAATAGCCTTTGGAATCTTGACAACGATTCTTGCAGGATATTTTCCATCAAAAAAAGCAAGTAGGGTGGACCCGGTAACGATAATAAGAGGGATATGATTCTTGAAACAAAACAGATAAGTAAGTATTTTCATGAACCAGATAAACATCAGGTTTTAAACGAAATTTCGTTGCAAATAGCTTCAGGAGAATTAACCTCAGTCTATGGCGAATCCGGAAGCGGGAAATCTACATTGCTGTATATTTTATCAACTTTGGATAGAGATTTTGAAGGGAGATTACATATCCTTGATCACGATATTAAAGAATTATCTGCTGCTGAGCTCACTAATTTCAGAAACAAACATATAGGGTTTGTATATCAGTTTCATTATTTATTGCCCGAGTTTAATGTGCTTCAAAACATAATGCTTCCTGCTATGAAGCTTGGTGAAAAAAACAAAGAAGAGGTTAAACATGAAGCCATAATGCTATTAAAAGAATTGGGAATGCAAGATTTTGCCAAACGGCCCTCATATAAACTATCCGGAGGCCAACAACAACGAGTTGCTATTGCCAGAGCATTAATCAATGATCCTTTACTTATTGTAGCAGATGAACCTACGGGAAATCTGGATCAAAAAAATAGTGATGTAATATTCGATTTGCTGAAAGAAATTACAACCAATAAAGCGAAAGCAGTCGTTATTGCAACACATGACCCCAAAATTTATCAAAATTCTGACAAGACTATTGAAATGATTGATGGTTCTATTCGACTATAGATGCATAACGTTTTAAAAACCAGCAAAATGAAAAATCAATCAGGAAAAAATAGAATCATATTTGATGGCGAATGTAATTTGTGTAACGGAGTAATAGGATGGTTGATGAAATTTGCGCCTAAAGAGGTTTTTGAATTTATACCTTTTCAATCTCCGAGAGGACAGGAGATACTTATACATTTTGGTTTTCCAACACAACAATTAGAAACGGTAATTCTTATTGATGAAAACGGGCCCCATACACACTCAGATGGGTTTTTGAGAATAGTCTCAAAGATTCCCAGATGGAAACTGGTAGCTGCGTTACTTGCATTTGTTCCCAGAATGATACGAGATTCTATATACAATTTGGCGTCACGAAATCGTGTAAAATGGTTTGGGCAATCCAAAAGTTGTACGATTAATTTTAGGTAGTTATAATCACGTTAATGTTTTAGTGAGTTTCTATGTTTTAGTGTAAATTCAGGATTATATCTAAAGACATGGAATCCACAAGAAGAAAATTTATCAAAGATTCTTCTCTTGGGATGATGCTTATTGCATTACATCCCGAATTTTGCTTTGCTTTCGATGATGATACATCTCCAACGGCAAATCCATCTCAATTTGATTTGATTAAGAATATCCGATTACTTACCAGTACTTCATTATACCTAATGAAAGAGTTTTATGTTGGTAAACTAGGATTAGGGGTTGAAAGCGAAAAGAACTCAGAAGTTACACTTATTGCTGGAGCATCTACCATCACTTTTGTGAAAATAGATCCGAGCAAGGGAGATCCTTGGTATCATTTTGCGTTTAATATTCCTGAAAACAAATTGGTAAAGGCTAGAGCTTGGCAATTAGAACGAACAGAGTTAATTCTCACTCCAGAACGGTTACGGGATTCTAAATTCCCAAATGATGTACGACATTTCAGAAACTGGAACGCACACTCGGTTTTCTTTTGGGATCCTGCAGGTAATTTACTAGAATATATCGCCCGGCATGATCTTAAAAATGGAGCAGAAGGTGGATTTACAACTCGGGATATTCTTAATGTGAGCGAAATAGGATTTGTGGTAGATGATCAACAGCAAGAGGCTAAAAAAATAAACAATAATTTAGATGTAGATGTCTACCCCAAGAAAAGCAGCTTTTGGTGGGCTATGGGAGATGAAAATGGATTGTTGCTTTGTTTGCCAAAAAGACTTTGGGGAGAAAACACAGATAATCCAAGGAGGTTTGATGTTTATAAGACCGAAGCAACGATTGTTGGAAAAGAGAATAAAGAATATCGATTTTCTAACTTCCCTTATCGAGTACGGATGGTTCGTAATGTGATATAATAAAACCATAAACATGAAACAAAAGATAGGTTTAACGCTGTGTAGTGGATTTCTATTGATACTATTTGCATGTACTACCGAAAATCGGGCTATCCAAATTATTCTTGATTCTTTAGAAGCCCATGGCGGAATTGAAAAATGGAAAAATGCCAAAGAGCTTACGTATGTAAAAACAACCATTCTTTTTGATAGTTTAGGAAATATTGAAAAAGAAATAACCCAGAAACACAAAAATACATTTAGACCTAATTTTACTGCCGAAATGTATTGGGAAGAAGATTCTATACATAAAAAAGTGACTTTTGAAGGTGATAGAACTACTGTGTTTTATAATGACTCTCTTCAGAATACTACAAATCTGGAAGAAAAATATTATAAAAATATCATCGCAGCCAATTATGTACTATGGCAACCCTATAAATTATTAGATGAAGATGTTTCCTTACGTTATAAAGGGAAAGAAAATATAGATGGGAAACAAGCACATGTAATCAAAGCATCCTATGTTAATGATGATGGATCAGCTGCAAATACCTGGTGGTATTATTTTGATGTAACGACTAATAAGTTATTAGGCAATATGGTACATCACGGGACAACCTATAGCTATATTGAGAATATAAAATATGAAAATAAAACAGGCCTCTTTTTAAATGCAGAGCGAAAAAGCTATATGACTGATAGTGCAAGGAATATAAAATTTCTTAGAGCTCAGTATTTTTATGAGATCGTTTCACTTCAATAGAATTAAAGCCATTTTTTGCCTTTCATTTTATGTAATAAATAGTCGATATCATTTTCAGAACCCATTGTTACCCTTGCCCAGTTTGATTTTGTCGGCCAACCTCCCGCAAGCAAAATTTTATTTTTCCACATCATTGCCTTGTACTCTTTAAAATTTGTAACATCAAAATATACAAAGTTGGCTTCACTCGGGATATATCTTAGATTTAGCTCATCAAGTTCTTTATAAAATCTGGAACGTGTTTCTTGATTGTTATATCTTGACATTTCTAAAAATGAATAGTCTTTTAAAGAAGTAATTGCAGAAGCTACACTAAGCGAGTTGGGCATGTTTCCTGGAAATCCAAGTGTAAATTTCATTTCCATTTCATGAACAAGTTCTGCTGGACCCAACATAAAACCGATACGTAAGCCAGCCAATCCATATATTTTAGAAAACGTACGTGTAACCAGTACATTTTTACCTTCCTTAATTAATGACGCCATCGAATGCTCTTTCCAAGATTTTAGAAAATGAATATAAGCCTCATCAACAAGCACTGTGGTTTTGTCAGAAGCCAATCGGCAAAACGATTTTAATTTTTCGGTTTCTATTACTGTACCTGTAGGGTTGTTAGGGTTGCAAATCGTAAGGAGACTAGTTTGCGAACTAATTCTGGATTCCATTTCAGACAGATTCATCTTAAATTCTGAATCAACTTCAATAGGAATGACATTTGCTCCTATTTTTCTTGCAAATAAGCCAACCACATCAAATGTAGGGCTTGGAACGATAATTTCTTCGCCTTTACTTCCAAAATGGGTTGCTGCCCATATTAAGAGCTCGAATGAACCGTGCCCGATTAACACGTTTTCAGGACTGAGTCCTTCCTGTTCTGCGATTAACTGTTTTAATGCTTTTAAATCATATTTAAAAAAGGTAGCGTATCGATTGCTTCTATGTATTACCTTTTCAATCATCTTTTTTACATTTTTACTTGGTCCAAGATGATTTTCGTTATATAGTAATCTTTTTACATCTTCATCACTTTCATTTAAGAAGCTATGAACTTCTTTATTTACCTCTGAAAATCCGGTAATTGGGAGTAACCCCAAGGCTGCAGATGTAACTGCCATATCTTTTAACCATTGTCTTCTGTCTGATGTCTTCATGTTTCTTGAATTTTGATCTCAAGTAAGTAAAAGTTGAAGGCAATGTCTATTGAATTCATGAATTCAATATCGATTTATCTAAAAAGTATGAGAAGTATATTTCGATCTATACTCTGATGGAGTTAATTTGGTGGTCGCTTTAAAAGCAACATTAAAAGATGATAAACTATAAAAACCAGAATCCAATGCAATAGATACAATTTTAATGTTTTCATCGGTAGAAAGAAGCAACCTTTTTGCTTCTTCGATTCTGTATGTATTTATAAAACTTGAAAAATTTTGATTGGTATGTCTGTTTATGATTAATGAAATATCTCGTGTAGACAAATCTAGCTTAGACGATAATGACTCTAATGTTAGTTTAGCGTCTAAATACAGGCGTTCTTCTTGAAGAATGTTTTCTATTTTTTTCAAATAATAGGTTCCTTGCTCTAACGTTATTTTTGAGTTTGCGTATTTTTTTGGAGGATTCTCTTCAAATATTTTTCTTCTATTGAATGCTAAAAATGAAAGAAGAAAAATCAAAACTGTAAATGCTATCGAACCAGCAGAATAAACTGGAAGTATCTTGATAAAAATTAACGTATATATTAACCAAATAACAGAAAGCGCAGTTACAAGCATTATAAACCATTCTCGCACTTCTTTTGTTGAATTATCTGACTTTTTAACGTATAACCTGATGCTTAAAAATACATAGCAAAATGATTGAAGTAAAACAAAACTATAACTAAAACGCCAAAGATTACTTTGGTAATCATTGACAATATGGTTGCACAAAATGATATAGGATACAGTAGGGATGAAATGAAGAAGGTCTGATTTTTTAAAGGTTTTGGATATATTAAAAAGGGAACGGCCATAGAAATATAATAAGGGTCCAATGGCTAAGTTTGCTGCAAGACCTAAGTTTTTAATATATACGGGTAAATCAATAAAATTATAAAAAACTGATTTAGATATCCTTAAAGAAAGTGTGATCAAAAGAATACCCAGAACAATATTTTGGATTTTTTTACTTTTTAACAGATAAATGCCAAAAAACAAGCTTATACCAAGCCCTATACTGCTTATGATAGATATTAAAATTGTTGATGCCATATTCAGTTAAACAATTCTAAAGATAAAATTACGATACTTCAAATCAATATTCTAATGATAATTAATTAAAAGTCTTTAGTGTGAGTGTGTTATATTACAATATATAGGTTTATCAAGAAAAAAATCAAGTAGCACATTTTTTAAATACAGAGCGGACAACCTATATGATGATTTGAGAACTATAAAATTTCTTAGAGCCCATTATTTTTATGAGATTGTTTTGTTGAAATAATATTTTAAACTTTATACTCTTTTTATTATAAAAAGATTTATTTTTTAATTCTTTAAAAACCCTCTTATTCAATCATTTTTTGATTGGTTTCTGTTTTGATGAAATACGCTCCTGTAGATAAGTTTTTGATATCTAATTCTATTTGATCAGAATATGTTTGTATAGTGTTTACAGTATCACTAATTTCTCTTCCTTGTATATCAAATATAAAAACAAAACATGGTATTTCTCCTGGTTCGATAGCAATTACTTTTTTAATTTTAAAAAAAAGAAGGTACCCTTTTGAGATACCCTCCTATTATAATATATCAATCTATTTTTATTTTTTATGGTTTATATCACGTTTAACCGCTCGGTTTTTACACCTTGATCAGAAATAATATAGATTAGATAAGAACCTGCTCTCAGATCAGAAGCATCCAACTGGAAACTGTTTGGTCCTATATGTGCCCTACCTAAGTCTATTCTCTCGATTACCCTACCTTGAATATCAAGAATTTTCATATCAATTTGCGAACCTTCATTTAATTCAATATTTAAATTGAGAACGTTATTGCTCAATGGATTTGGATAGATGCGTACATTCATATTTTTGTTGGTGAGGTCGGTTTTCAAGCGAGCCGCTTTACAGCCAGCAGATGTAGGTTCCCAAAACCAAGTGCTGATCACAGGATCATAACCCGGGTTGTCATGTTCGCAGATATAGTTGGTTCCACCATACGATACGATATCACCTGTATAGTATTGGGTGCCTGCTGACCACGGTGTGCAGGCTCCACCACCAGAACCACCGTCGCAATTTTGAGAGGTCGGATCCCAGAACCATGTGCTGATCACAGGGTTATAACCTGGATTTTCGTTTACACAGATGTAATTGTTTCCCTGATACGTTACGATATCACCCACGTAGTATTGGGTACCTGCTGACCATGCGGTACAAGAATTGCCTCCACCAGGTCCACCAGGACTACCACCTCCGTCTAATTTAGCGTCAATTGTATTAAGTAAAGAATAGGAAGGATTAGCGTGATCTTGATCAATGGCCCAGATCATAATACCTCCAATATTTTCGTTCAAAGCCAGTTGTACTTTGTCTTCAATCAATTTCTTTGCATTGTAGCCATAACCGTTTGATTGATCACAGGTGTTGTTGTTTGCATAAACTTTGTTTGGAGCACTGGAATCTGCCGCTACAATGTCTTTATAAGCCATGGAGCCTCCACTAGAGTTCCAACCATAGAAAGGAAGACCTAATTGTAGTCTGGAGCTAGATACCCCACGACTCTGCCAATAATCAATGGAGCTGGCAGCAAAAGCATATGTTGAATGATTTATTCGTGGGCTAGCATCGTAAGCCATGATATGAATATCATCCAAATATTGGAAAGCAGCAGAAGAAAAGTGCTGACCACGATATGCAGATGCAGGCACCGCTGTAGAAAGTTCTAAGTTTTTTGTTGGGTGCGTGTTCATCTTGGCTCTAAGGGTTGCTAATAGATCTACATACAATCCTTGGCTACTGGCGCTAGGATATTCCCAATCTATGTCAATACCGTCCAGGTCATATTGTACAACCAGGTTGTACAGATTGTTCACAAAATTTGTTTTTGCCCATCCTTGAGACACCGAATTGAAGGCTTCGGGATTGGCATCAGCAGCACAAGCACCAGATTGATATGCATAGCTACAAGGAAACCATCCTCCTACTGCAAGTATAGCTTTGGCTCTCTGAGCGTGAGCCGTAGATACCATAGTACTAAGGTAAGCACCATCTATAGGGTTTAACTTGCCATCTAAATCGGGGTGAATGGTTGCAAATGAATAAATCACATGTGTTAATTTAGAAGCTTGGTCGGCGGTGAGTTGATTTTTCCAACTCTGGATATAGCCTACTCTTTTTTGCGCATGCATTGGCAGGGTAAACATCAATGCCATTAAAAAGAGTAGCGGGAAACTGTAGTACAATTTTCTCATAATGATATGGTTTTAAGAGTTAAGTAATGAAGGCTATCTTGATGGTTGTATAGTTGTTTTTTGTGTAAATCATACTAAAAGTAAAGTGTGTGATTCGTAAAGACCTTCTTTTTTAGCTCAACGGTTGAGATTTGTAGCTTAACTACAAAATTTGGAAATGTATTGTTATGTTTTCTTTGGACTATTTGGGATTTTAACTTTAAGAATTCTAGTAAAAATCAACAAATAGCATTCAGAGCTCAGTTTAGAGGGGTAAGAAACGTAGACTTCTTCTTGTTTAGACTCCCAAATTTTTTTGCTTAAATACGAAATCCCACAACAATTGGTCTTGATCCCAAATAGGAGGTATTATTGAAAAACCTATAGTCGTTAAAAATGATGATGATTACTAACGGATACTGATAAAATTATTGCTATAAATTTTAAAACTGTCAACTTATTTCAGGACGGGACATAAATAAAACAAGAAAAGCCAACTATATTAGTTGGCTTTTTTATAAGTATATAAGACGTTCTATTGTTTTAGAATTCGCTTAGTTAATCGTTTTTGATTTGTTTCAATTTTAATGAAATATGACCCGGCAGAAAGAGGTTTTATATCCAATTCTATTTGATCAGAATACACTTGCTTAGTTTGTACTAGATTACTAATTTCTCTTCCTTGCATATCAAATATTAATATTGTTGTATTTTCAAAGTCATCATTACTGTTGATAGTGATGATGTCGCTTGCAGGGTTAGGGAACATTACTATATCTTCTGGATTATTGGCCTTTACTTTAACATTAAACGCAATGGTTTGTGTTTTAGGCCCACAATCGGATGCAAAATCTGCGGTAACAGACCAATTTCCTTCTTCAGAATCGTTATTTTTAATATTCTCAAAGTTGATGGCGTTACCAGTAATTACTTCATTTGTAGGAGAGGTCCATGTTAATGTACCATCAAAAGTAGATCCAATAAGATTAAAGGACAAGTTAGATCCTTCAGTAATAATGATAGTGTCTTCATTGTTTAAAGGCGTGCCTTCATTATTATCAATTTCATACATGGTCATTTCACTAATGTCATTTTTGTTTACATCAATGTTTACAGCTGTTCTTACAGATTCACATCGCCCACCCTTTGAGGTGAATGTCCAATCATAGAAGAAGTAGTAAAAACCAGGGGAATTAGCAGTACTACCAATAATAGATACTATGTTCGAGGGAGAAATGTATGGGTAGCTTACTCCATTTCCGGGACGAGTTCTTCGCATTTCAATTACATTTCCTGCAGGGAAGATAGTATAATTTTTACCTCTCGGGATATCAAAGTTAACAGTAACTCTGGATTCTCCTTCAGGAATGTCAATTGATGTTGATGCAACAATGTTTCCTAATTCATCTTGAACTGCAATGGTTCTGTTTCCTGCAGACATAGCAGAAACGACAAACGATTCTAAAACGATATCATCATTTGTATTAAAAATAAGACCTTGTGGAGAATTGAAATCTTCTGCTGTGTTAACTCCCGGTGAAGAAATATCTTCTGTTACTATAGGAGAAGAAGCACCAGCTACATAATACGTAGCATCCTCTAAAAGTGGAGGTGTTGTAAAAGAAGCACCTGTGGCTAGCAATGTACCACCAGTATCAGTATCGTACCATCTATAACCAAGACTGCTGCCTGTAGCGGTTAAAATTACTGACTCTTCGGTACAAATATCAGTAAGATTATTACTTTTGGGTTGAACCCCTTCTTGTTCTATATCCACAGAAAAAACATACTCAGCAGATCCACATGTGCTAGGGGCTTCAAGTACAACAGTATAAGTTCCAGCTTGATTTAATGTCAAATTATCAAAAGAAACTGAAGCATTAGTACTTGAAAAACCATTAGGCCCAGTCCAACTATATGTTGGATTACTACCGCCTGTTACATTTAGGTTTAATATGGCAGATTGTCCTGTACAAAGTTCGAGAATAGAAGATGCGTTTTGAGACGAACTACCGTCAATTGAAACCTCTTGTTTTGCAGTAAGTGTTGTACATGTTGGTAGTGATGATCTCCAAATACCTCTTCCGTAAGTAGCTGCAGTAATTGAATTATCCAGTATGTTAATTTCTAAATCATTTACAATTGTCGTTGGTAAATTATTAAAAAATGGCGTCCAGCTTCCGTCATCTACATTTCTATATACCCCAATACTGGTTGCAACATAGATTGGATTTTGCTCATTTTCAGCTTGGTGAACGATATCATTTAGGTAAAAATAATTGTCATTTACAGGTAAGTTAGCAGTAATATCATTAAAATTACTTCCTCCATCATCAGATCTAAATACTTTATTATTTGTAGTAATCCATACAATATCTGGGTTAGTACTATGTACACCTATTCCTTTGATCGTTCCAAAATTATAGATATCAGATACCGTTTTACCAGCATCATTACTTCTTTTAAGGACACCTCCTGCAGCTATATATATTCTATTATCATCAGAAGGAGCAATTTCGATTTGATCTGCAGAAAATTCTAGATTTGCTAACTCTACCCATCCATTTTCTGCGTCATTAACGCGATATAATCTATCATACGCTGCAAATATTTGCCCTGTGGAGTTTGTGGTTAATGGGGTTACCCAGTTCCCATTAGAACCTGTAGGCTTCCTTATTCCATTAGTGAGGCTGCTACCAGAGTTATCTGATATATATAAACCTCCTCCGAATTGAGTAAAACCATAATATTTATCATCATTTAAAGGGTCTATGGCAGTATCCATACCATCTGCTCCATAGTAATTTAGCCAGTTTCCGTTTCCATTATTATAAGCATGACCTCCATTGTCTTGAAGTCCACCCATCATTTTGTTAGCGTTTTTTGGTGAAACTGCAATTTTGTAAAATTGACTGGCCTGGATACCTGCAGTATGGTCTGTAAAGTTAACTCCACTATCTGCTGAAGAATAAATTCCCCCATCAGAACACACAAAAATAGAGCCATTGAATGATCGTATCATATGGATATCGGCATGTGTATAAGAAGCACCAGATGGATTGTTCCACCAATTAACTTTTGTGAAATTTGTTCCACCATTAACGGATTTCCATACATTTAGGCAGCCTATATAAATTTCATCTGCATTAACAGCCGATACAGCTAACGCTAGATCGTAGTATGCTTGCGTACTTTCTAAAATATCAGGAACTGCATCATCAGCATAAATAATTTCAGGTATTGCATCTCTAATTGAAAATGAATCTCCACTATCTGTTGATTGGTAAATTCCTTGAAAAGATTGATCCCCATTTGCGCTTAAAATATAAACATAATTTGCATTAGCAGGGGTAACGTCAATTACCATTCTACTACCATTAACTGGTACGCCATTGGTAATTTGGGCAAATGAATTTCCTCCATTTTCGGATTTAAAAAATTGATTAGGCGTAACGGCGTAGATCGTATTTGGGTCTCCCGGTTTAAGCTTAAGATCTTTTATGTTTCCCGAAAGGGTAATATCCCATGTAACTCCGGCATCGGTAGTTTTTAAAACTCCGGCATTGGTAGCAACCCATAATATATTAGAATTTGTAGGGTGCATATAAATTTCATTCATAGAAGAAGGGGTGAAGTCTGGATTTAATCCGGTTGGATTCCAGGTTAATCCTCCATCAGTTGATTTAAACACTCCTGCACTTTGTGTATCGCCTGCATCATCATCTCCAGTAGCTATATATACGATATTTGAGTTTGAATAATCTACAGCGATACCCGATACCCCTATTTGAGGTAAGTTATCTGTTAATGGAGTCCAGTTTGCACCAGAATCAATTGATTTCCAAAGTCCTCCCGCTGGGGTACCCACATACCAAGTTGTTGAGGTATTTGGATCTATATGAATTACATTAATTCTTGCTTGTCCAGAAGACCAAGAACCTGTATTAGTATGCGAATAAGGGCCTAAAGCTTCCCAATCACTTAAGTCTACTACATCAAGTGCCTTTTTTGAGTTTGTTTTGTTTTCCCAGGCGATCCACTTATCTTTTACAGTGGGTAAATACCCTTCACCATTTACGGCATCTTCCCATATATATTCCCAGCGTTTAAAAGGTTTGAATCCACTCCCTTTTTTATTAGGATCTCTAGTTTCCCAATATTGGTTAAAGGCGTTTTGAATTTCCTTAAAAGTGGGTTGATAATTTTTACTTTTCTTTGTTTGGACAGTTTTCATCCAAGGAGCATCAGTATTAAATTGTGCATTGATGCTGCTAATAAAGAATACAAATACAAGAAGTAATAGTCTTTTCATAAAAAGGTGTATAAAGCATTTAGGTTAAAAAATAAAATGCCGACTTATATAATAAGCCGGCATTTCTGGTTTTATGCTCCTCCTCTTGGGCTCGAACCAAGGACCCTCTGATTAACAGTCAGATGCTCTAACCAACTGAGCTAAGGAGGAATTTGTGTTTTGCAAATATAGAGTGTTTTTCTCTTTTTGCGAGTGCAAATATATACTATTTTTTATATCTCAAAAAGATTTTTTTGTTTTTTCTTACTTTCCAGTAATTGCTCTATAGATATCATTACCGTTAGCAAATAGTAATAATGCTATAAGTATAATAAAACCAACAAGTTGAGCATACTCCATAAATTTGTCATTTGGTTTCTTGCCTGCAACAATTTCATATAATAAAAACATAACATGACCACCATCTAATGCTGGGATAGGTAGAATATTCATAAACGCTAAGATTATTGATATGAAAGCTGTAGTTCCCCAAAATGCTCTCCAATCCCAGGCATCTGGGAAAAGATTTCCGATTGCTCCAAATCCACCAACCTGGCTGGCTCCTTTTTTGGTAAAGACATATTTAAATTGTGCTATATAATCATACAAAGTCCAATATCCAAAATCAAAACCTTTGGTAATACTTTCACCTAATGTATATTCCTTTTTTTGATATTTATACTCTATTTTTGGGTACACTCCAACGATTCCATCTTCATCTGGGGTAACCTCGATACTATTTTCTATACCATCTCTTAGATAGGTTATTTTTAAAGCTTTTTTTGTAGTATCGGCAACTTTTAGTCTATTAAAATCACTCCAATACCTTACTTTTTGATTATTAAGAGATAGAATTTTATCTCCTTTAAGGAGTCCCGATTTGTCTGCAGCAGATCCTTTTTCAATACTATCAAGTACGGGAGCAACTATTGGTGAAAAAGGTCTTAGTACTCCAGATTCAAACATGATGGTTCCGATATCTTCTGGAATTTGTATCGTTTCTTTTTCTCCATTTTGATGTAAAATCCCAATAGTATTAACCTCACGCATAAATAAATGCTGATTAATCCGGGTTACATCTTCAAATTCTTTACCGTTAACCTGCATGATTCTGTCTCCATCTTCAAAACCATATTTTTTGAAAGACTCTTCTACAGCAAAACCTTTAGGTAAATCTTCGAAACCAACATAACTGGTACCCCAGGTAAATATAATGGCCATATAGATTAAAAACCCAAGAATAATGTTTACAGTAACACCGCCTAGCATGATGATTAAACGCTGCCAGGCTGGTTTAGATCTAAACTCCCACGGTTGAGGTGGTCCTGCCATTTGTTCTTTATCCATGCTCTCATCGATCATGCCGGAAATTTTTACATACCCTCCAAGAGGAAGCCAACCAATACCATATACAGTATCCCCTATTTTTTTCTTAAACAGAGAAAATTTTATATCAAAAAACAAGTAGAATTTTTCTACTCTTGTTTTAAATAGTTTGGCAGGAATAAAATGCCCTAGTTCGTGTAAAACGATAAGGAAAGATAAACTTAATAACAGCTGTGCAGCTTTTACAAAAAATGGACTCATGGGTCGTTCTTCAAAATTAAATCACGCAAAAGTAACCTTTTACAGGAGTATATAAAAATATACCTATGTTATATCAAAAGATTTAGGATATTTTTAATGCTAACATGGTGTTTTATACGTTAGAATCCTTGTAATTTTGTCGGAACAAAAAAAATAGATGCTTCAGTTTTTTTCAAAATATAAATTTTTTGCAGTAGTGCTCTTTATACTATCTGCGATTATAATTTCTATCATATATTCAATCCTGAAACCAAATAGAACATTACCGGTATATGAGCCAGAAATGGTGAATACAGAATTGGTTGATAGTACGGTACAGTATATACGTAAATATCATAGGATTGCAGATTTTAAGCTGATCAATCAAAATGGGGAAATTGTGACTCAAGAAAATTATAAGGATAAAATCTATGTAGCCGACTTTTTCTTTACCACATGTCAAACTATTTGTCCTAT
Source organism: uncultured Aquimarina sp. (assembly GCA_947503835.1). Classification (GTDB taxonomy): domain Bacteria; phylum Bacteroidota; class Bacteroidia; order Flavobacteriales; family Flavobacteriaceae; genus Aquimarina. Next base: position 534,257 of record CANNFM010000001.1, on the reverse strand, counting down.
TATGACTGATCATATGAAAGAGATTCAGGATAGATTGAAAGATGACAGCGATGTTTTACTTCTTTCGCATAGTGTAACACCAAAAATTGATAGCGTAGCCCGGTTAAAAAAGTACGCTATCGCTAAAGGAGTGGATGATGCTAAATGGAATTTGGTTACAGGTGACAAAAAACAGATCTACGACTTGGCAAGAAAATCGTACTTAGCAGCAAAATCTGATGGTGATGGGGGACCTTATGATATGGTGCATACCGAGAATTTTGTTTTAATAGACAAAAAGAAACAAATCCGCGGTTTTTATGACGGAACCAATCCTGAGGATATTGATCGATTACTCGAAGATATCAAAGTTTTAAAAAGGATTAGTAAGTAATGTAGGTCTAGTTCTCTCAATTATTGTTTGATTTTGGAAATTTAGCTTTTTGGATAGGATTTTTTATACTATTTTTGCGTTGTTTAAATTTAATCTAAATAAAAACTTGAAGACTACAATCGCTTCTCTAAAACGAGGTCAACGTGCCTTAATTAAGGAGATCACATCAGATATCATTCCGCTTAAATTGCTAGAAATGGGATGTTTGCCGGGGAATGAAGTAGAATTACTTCAAACAGCTCCTTTTCAGTGTCCGATGTATCTTAATGTAAATGGTAGTCATCTAGCAATCCGTAAAGAAATTGCAGCTCAGATCGAAGTTCAAATTATTTAATAGCAATTTTTTTTATGGCTAAGCAAGTTAAAGTTTCACTTATAGGAAACCCCAATACCGGAAAAACGTCTGTTTTTAATTTGCTCACCGGACTTAATCAACAAGTCGGTAATTATCCTGGAATTACAGTAGAAAAAAAAGAGGGGATATGTAAGTTATCTCGTGGGGTAAAAGCACATATTCTCGATTTACCTGGCACCTATAGCCTTAATGCTTCCTCACTAGATGAAAATGTAGTGATCGAATTACTTCTCAATAAAAACGATAAAGATTTTCCTGATGTAGCGGTAGTAGTAAGTGATGTAGAAAACCTGAAAAGAAATCTACTTCTTTTTACACAAATCAAAGATTTAGACATCCCTACTATTTTAGTGATCAACATGGCTGATCGCATGAATAGAAAAGGAATCACTTTGGATATTCCAGTATTGGAAAAAGAGCTTAACACCAAAATTGCTTTGGTAAGTGCTCGCAAGAAAGAAGGAATCGACGAGCTCAAAAAATTGATAGAGTCATATGCATTATTACCAAAATCATCTTGTGTGAATGCATTGTCATTTGCACCAGAGTATTTTGATAGGTTGCAAAAAGCATTTCCAAATCAATCACTGTATAAACTTTGGTTGGTGATTACTCAGGATGTAAATTTTAGGAAATTTAACAAGCAAGCTATTGCTATAGCTCCAGATTTCAAGATTAAATCAGAAAGCGAACTTAAACGATTACAACAAAAAGAAACCATTAAGCGATATCAATTCATTAATGACGTGCTTAAAAAAGGTCTTATTGTTGATGAAAAAGCAGCAACAGGAATGCGAGCTAAGCTCGATAGAGTACTTACCCATAAATTCTGGGGGTATTTTATATTCTTTGCAATTCTTTTACTGATCTTTCAGGCAATTTATGACTGGTCTTCTTATCCTATGGATATGATTGATGAAGCATTTGCCTGGTTAAGTGAAGCTACAAAATCAGCTTTACCTGCCGGACCATTTGTAGATTTGATTACTGAAGGTATTATCCCAGGTCTGGGTGGTATCGTGATCTTTATTCCTCAAATAGCCTTTTTGTTTTTATTTATCTCGATTCTCGAAGAGAGCGGATATATGAGTCGTGTAGTTTTTCTTATGGATAGAGTGATGCGACGTTTTGGGTTGAGCGGAAAAAGTGTTGTCCCACTAGTATCGGGAACGGCATGTGCAATCCCAGCGGTAATGGCTACCAGAAATATAGAAAACTGGAAAGAAAGATTGATCACTATTCTTGTTGTTCCGTTTACAACCTGCGCTGCAAGGCTGCCCGTATACTTAATTATTATAGCATTGGTTATTCCTGATGAAAAAGTAGGTTGGATATTTAGCTACCAAAGTCTCACGTTAATGTTTTTGTATTTTCTTGGTTTTGGTACTGCCGTTGGATCTGCATGGCTGCTTAATAAAATACTGAAAATTAAAAGTAAATCCTATTTCGTAATCGAAATGCCTGGATATAAAATACCGTTGTTTAAAAATGTGGTTATTAATGTGATAGAAAAAACAAAAGCATTTGTATTTGGTGCCGGAAAAATCATTTTAGCCATATCAATCGTTTTATGGGTTTTAGCAAGTTTTGGACCCAACGAAAACTTTAATAATGCAGACCAAATAGTCACCAATGCCAATACTAATCTTTCTCAAGAAGAAATAGATCAGAAAATAGCATCTCATAAACTTGAATATTCATTCATCGGATATGCCGGAAAAGCAATAGAACCTATAGTAGCGCCTTTAGGATATGATTGGAAAATCGGAATCGGGATTATTAGTTCTTTTGCGGCCAGAGAGGTTTTTGTAGGAACTTTAGCAACGATCTATAGTGTTGGGAGTGATGAAGAAGAAACGATAAAAAATAGAATGGCTGCAGAAGTAAATCCGATTACTGGTGCCCCGTTATTTAATCTGGCTAGTGGTATTTCTTTATTGCTGTTTTATGCATTTGCTATGCAATGTATGAGTACTTTGGCTATCGTAAAACGAGAAACCAATAGTTGGAAATGGCCAATGGCGCAGTTAGTTTTTATGAGTGCTTTAGCATATGCTATTGCATTGATTGCTTACCAGGTTTTAAAATAAGCATGGTAATTTTTAGTATCTTTATACGACTCAATAATTATGAACATTGTAATTCAAAACATATTAGTTCTTCTGGTATTTGCAACAGCAATAGGGTTTTTAATTAGAAAATTCTTTCTGAAGCCTTCTGTCGCAGCAGCAAAGAAAAAAACATTAGATTCTTGTGGTACATCTAAATGTGGATGCCATTAGGGATTTGATTTTTTCAATAGTATTGGCTTGCTGCTAATCAAAAATACACCCACAAAAATCAAGATACAACATAGGAGTTTTACAACTGTAATATCACCTTTGTACTGACTATCTACAACAATATATGACACTAGAGCCACTAGTAACATTGCCACCGCAGGCTGTACATAAATATAACTACTAGAAACAGTAGGTTTTACATATTGCAGGGCAAACATGTTTAATAAATACGCTAAAAAAGTCGGGCCAATCACTACGTAGAATAAAGAAATCCAGTTTATAGAGGCAAAAGATGAGAAGTCTGTATGTATCAGTTTTTCGATACAAAATGGAAACATGAAAATAAACCCAAATAAGAAGGTCCACACAATTACGGTAATGGGCTTATATTTTGACATTAGTGGCTTTATAATTACTAAATAAAACGCAAATGCCAAGGCATTAATAAACACGAAAATATTTCCTTTTAAAGAACCCGTACCAAGACCAGAATTACCTAAATAAATTAACAGAGCAGCACCAGTACCACCAATAGAAATTCCTAAGACGCGTTGTACCGTAAACGGCTCTTTAAGTAAAAATCGACTTATGATTACCGTAAAAATGGGCATAGCAGTAATAATAATAGCAGCATCAACAGGAGAGGTTAGACTCAATCCATTCATAGAAAAAAACTGATTGGTGGCCACCCCCAATAAACCACACAAAGCCAAGCGAGCAAGATCTTTTCGTTCTACCTTTTCTTTGATAAAAATTTTAAGAATCAGAAATAAGAGACCAGCACCACTAATACGAAGAAACACTAATGCAGAAGCTTCAATTTTATGAGGCATCAAACCCTTGGCAACTAAATAATTCGCACCATAAATCATATTTACACTCAATAAAGCCAGATGAGCTTTTGTCTTGTTAGAGATCATAAAATAAAATAAGAATAGATAATCTGATTCATGAGATAAAGAATGATTTATTTAATGAGTAACTCTAAACAATATTCTTCTGGGGCTATAGGTTTTGCAGTTGAAGGATAAGGACTTATGGTATACCCATAAATTGTTTTTTCTTTGGTGGCCAATACCTCTTTTGTGTTGTTAGGGTTAATTGCTTTTGCTCCAAAAATAAATTCTTTTTCTTCTATTAAAACTCCGTCCTCATAAAACCCAATAATTGCAGTTGCTTGTCCGACCCAAATGCAAGTAACATCAGAAGGGCATCTGGAGTCTTCGGTTACCTTTATAAATTTTATGTGCTTAGAATTAAGATCAACAGAATCCCCAACCTTGAGTTTGGTGATCGTTTTTGAAGAATCAACCTTGATTGAATCTTGTGCATTTACCCATACAAACGGTGCGATAAGTAAAAGTAAAAGGAGTGTGTATTTCATTTTTTGTATAACAGAAGTTAAAGATATATAAAAAACAATTCTTTATGGCCTTTAAAATTTTCATATTGCTGAATTTTCATTCTATATTTAACCCTTGATGAATATGCAAAAGTATGATTACATAATTACAGGTATGGGCGCTTCTGGGCTTATGCTTGCATATCATATGGTTTTAGATTCTTTTTTTGAGGAAAAACAAATTTTACTCATTGATAAAGAACTAAAAAACCAAAATGATCGTACCTGGTGTTTTTGGGAAAAGGATAACGGTATATGGGATGAAATTGTAACTAAAAAATGGGATAATATCTATTTTGGAAGTACTAATTTTTCTAAGCAAATCAAAATTTTGCCATACCAATATAAAATGATCAAGGGAAAGGATTTTTATGATCTAATACTTGCTGTTTTAACTGAAAAACCTAATATTACTATTGTTCATGAAGAGTTGGTTTCTCTAAAAGATGAAAATGATATTGTCGAGGTTAAAACAAATCAAAGAAACTATCTAGGCAATAAAGTATTTAATAGTATACTTCTTTCTTCATCGTATCAAAAACAAAAACAGTACCCAGTTTTAAATCAACATTTTGTGGGGTGGTTTGTAAAAACAGATAAAGACTGTTTTGATACTGAGACTGCTACATTTATGGATTTTAAAGTTGCTCAAAGAGAGAATACACGCTTTATGTATGTATTGCCAATTTCTAAGACCGAAGCATTGTTTGAATATACTTTATTTTCAGAAGATCTTTTGAAAGAACAAGAGTATGAAGATGAAATCATAGCATATTTAAAAGAAAAACATATCACCAAGTATGAGATCACCGAAAAAGAAAAAGGGTGTATCCCAATGACAAGTTATGAGTTTAGGAAACAGAACACCAAAAACATTTTGCATATCGGTACTGCTGGTGGCTGGACCAAACCCAGTACGGGATATACATTTAATATATCTAAACAAAGGGTAAAAAAACTCATCAAATTTCTTAAGACAAAACAGGATTTATCCCGATTTGAGAAAAGAACAAAATTTTGGTATTATGATCTACTGTTCTTAGATGTTTTACATAAAGAAAATGGAATTGGTTCTGTTTTATTTTCGAGATTATTTAAGAAAAATGACAGTAGAAAGATTTTAAAATTTCTAGATGAAGAAACCACCTTTTTTGAAGATATAAAAATTACAACTAGCTTACCCTGGGGGAGGTTTCTAAAAGCTCTTTGGAATAGAATTTTTTAATGCCTATTCTCAGCTAACAGCTAACAGCTAACAGCTAACAGCTAACTAATTCCTCTTTCTTTTTTAATCTGGTCATAGGCTTTTTGTACCTCTCTAAATTTTTCTTCGGCACCTTTGATATGTATTTCATCCATATGCTGAATTTTATCGGGGTGATATTTTTTGGCCATGGTTCTAAATGCTTTTTTTACTTCGACATCAGTGGCAGTTTTTTCAATCTCAAGGATCTTATAAGCATGATCACCAGTTCTAAAAAACATAGCTTTAATACTCTCGAAGTCTTTAAAATTGATGCGTAAAAACCCTGCAATTTTACCAATCTCTTCTGCTTCAGCATTGCTAACACTTCCATCAGCATTGGCTATTCCAAACAAAAAATGAAGAATCTGTAACCTAGATGGGTAGCGCGTATGCTGATTAATATACATACATATATGAGGCGCCGAGACATGCCTGTTTTTAATAATTTCGTTAAATGTCCTAAAGGTCGCGTTGGCGCGTTCCTTTCCATAGGCACTTACAAAATAGCGTCTTACATAATCCAATTCGGTCTGATTAATGCTTCCATCTGCCTTAATCACGATAGAAGACAAGGAGAGCAAATTGAGCTCAAAATCTGCTGGAGTTACTTTTTCTTCTTGTGAAAACACTTTCTTAAAACTACCACTAGTTTTAATAGTAGTCGAATCAAGGAGACTTCCTAATATAAAACCCAGTACGGCACCGGGAAATCTAAAAAACACATATCCTAATATGGCAGCAAACCATTTAATCATTCAAAACAATTTTTTTGGGTTGTAAAGATAACCGAAAATATCTTGAGATATATTCTTGTCATGTTTTAATTAGACAACATTATGATGTATTTGTTACCGTAAAAAAATGATAAAGTTAGTTAAATGATGATTTTACGACTACTTGTCAGTTGCTATGATATGGTACATTATTTGTATCTTTGCACAAAATTGTAATACAAAAAATAAAAGAAATATGTATCCAGCAGATTTAGTAAAACCAATGCGCGAAGATCTTACTAACAATGGTTTTCAAGAATTACATACGGCAGATGAAGTAGAATCTGCAATAGCAAAAGAAGGGACTACTTTGGTAGTGGTAAATTCGGTATGCGGTTGTGCTGCAGCCAATGCACGTCCAGGAGCAAAAGCTTCATTACATAATAATAAAAAACCAGACCATATCGTAACTGTTTTTGCGGGAGTTGATAAAGAGGCAACCGATAAAGCTAGAGGGTTTATGGTTCCGTTTCCTCCATCGTCGCCATCAATGGCACTATTCAAGAATGGAGAGCTAGTGCATATGCTAGAACGTCATCATATTGAAGGGCGACCTGCAGAAATGATAGCAGAAAATCTTATGGATGCTTATAACGAGCATTGCTAAAAAGCAGGTATTTTTTATACCAACAAGAAATCTAAACCGTTTGTCTACACAAACGGTTTATTATTTTCATAAAATATTGGTTTACTTGAAATAATGTAAGACCTTGCAGTACTGTAACACAAGTCGAATTTAATAATTGTTAAGAGATATAATGGGGGCAATAAAAAGGATATTCTCATATCCGCTGTCTGTAATTTTCTATTTGTTTTTTGTATTAACACTATTGATTTTTCACCCGTTGCAGTGGTTAGGAGTACATTTAGGAGGAACAAAAGCACATAGAGGAGTAATAAATCTGATGAATTTATGTTTGTTAAGATGTTTACATGCTTTAGGAGTAACGTTTAGTTTTAAAAACGATCACAAGTTGCCAAAGGATCGGTCTTTAATTATTGTTTCAAATCATCAAAGTATGTTTGATATTCCTTTAATATCTTGGTATTTGCGCAGGCATAAACCAAAATTTATATCTAAGATTGAATTAGGTAAAGGAATGCCAAGTGTTTCTTATAATTTAAGACATGGAGGACACGTTTTAATAGATAGAAAGAACCCTAAGCAATCGGTTCCTGCGTTGTCAAAATTTGGAAGATTTATTGCAAAGAATAAGTATTCAGCTGTAATTTTTCCTGAAGGAACCAGAAGTAGAGATGGGAACCCAAAGGAGTTTGCTCCTACTGGATTAAAAATTTTGTTTAAAAATGCCCCAGAAGCTCTCGTTGTGCCGGTTACTATTAATAATAGTTGGAAATTAGTGAAATATGGTAATTTCCCTATGGGAATAGGTCTTCATTTAACACTTGAAGTACAAGAACCTATAGAAATAAAAGAATTTGAAACACAAGAATTACTAGAAAAAATAAGAAAGAGAGTAATCTCGACTATAAAAACCTAAACACATAAGTCATGGCTTTAGATAATATAAGATTAGAGGTAATGCAACTACTGGAAAAGAAAATTGAATTGTTTATCGATAAATTTTTGATTCCGATAGATAAAGTATGGCAGCCTACAGATTTCTTGCCTAATTCTCAAAATGAAGATACTTTCTTTGATGAGGTAAAAGAATTAAGAGAACTTGCAAAAGAACTCCCATATGATTTTTGGGTAGTTTTGGTTGGCGATACTATAACCGAAGAGGCTTTACCTACCTACGAATCCTGGTTAATGGATGTAGAAGGAGTAAATCAACATGAAGATGGTAAAGATAATGGTTGGGCAAGATGGGTTCGCTATTGGACTAGTGAAGAAAATCGTCATGGGGATACCTTAAATAAATATTTGTACCTATCGGGTAGAGTAAATATGATAGAGGTAGAAAGAACGACTCAACATCTCATTAATGATGGGTTTGATATTGGTACCGATAGAGATCCTTACAAAAATTTTGTGTACACTAGTTTTCAAGAATTAGCAACCAATGTTTCACATAGTCGCGTCGCAAAATTGGCAAAAGAGTATTCTAATAAGTCATTGTCCAAAATGTGTAAAATTATTGCAGGGGATGAGATGCGTCATTACAATGCGTATAGCGAATTTGTAAAGAATATTTTTGAGGTTGATCCTAGTCAAATGATGGTTGCTTTTAGCGATATGATGAAAAATAAGATTATTATGCCAGCTCATTTTCTTAGAGAATCTGGTGATGCGATCGGTACTGCTTTTGAAGAGTTTTCTAATGCCGCTCAACGATTAGGAGTTTATACTTCTCAGGATTATATTGATATCATGCAACGTTTGATTGACAAATGGGAAATAGACAAATTAGTCGATCTTACCGATGAAGCAGAGAAAGCGCGTGATTTTGTCATGAAATTACCTGCAAGAATGCAAAGAATCAGTGAGCGATTAGTAATTCCTGAAGAAGTTTTTGAATTTAAGTGGGTACAACCAGCTTTGGTAAAATAAATTGAATTACTTACAACTTTAATTTTTCGAAATTTTTTAGATACTTCATAAAATTGAATTCGAAAAGTTCTGTGAATATTGATTTTAGAGTAAGATTTATAGTCCCTTCTCCTTGGGGAGAAGGTTAGGATGAGGGGATTTTATATTGCCCCCTCACCTTAGTCCTCTCCCCAAGGAGAGGAAACTCAAACTAGGAAATAAACTCTCTACATTGTTAAATATTAAAAATCAGATCTCTTTTATGGATCAAATCATATCTAAAACAATCGATTTTGTTAAAGAAAAGTTAGCTGGGGCTGAAGGAGGACATGATTGGTTTCATACTCAGAGAGTGTTTAGAAATGCTCGCTCCATTGCAAAAGAAGAAGATGCGGATCTTTTCGTGATTTCTTTAGGTGCATTATTACATGATATTGCTGATTCTAAATTTCATGCCGGTGATGAAACCGTTGGTCCTAAAGTTGCCAAAGAATTTTTAGAACACCTGCACGTTGAAGAAAGTGTTATCGAGCATGTGATCCATATCATTGAAAATATATCTTTCAAAGGTGGTAATGTAACACAGAAATTCAAATCTCCAGAACTAGATGTTATACAGGATGCAGATCGATTGGATGCCATTGGTGCAGTCGGAATTGCCAGATGTTTCAATTATGGCGGGTTCAAAAACAGAGCATTGTACGATCCCGATATTGCGCCTAATCTTAGGATGAGCAAAGAAGAATATAAAACTTCTACAGCACCTACGATTAATCATTTTTACGAAAAATTATTGCTTCTCAAAGACCGAATGAATACCCAAACAGGTAAAAAACTTGCTCTAAAAAGGCACACCTATATGGAAGGTTTTTTAGAGCAATTTTATAAAGAGTGGGAAGGGGAGTTGTAATCAAAACAACCTCATTTGCCCATCTTTATACTGCTCATGCAAATCACAGTTTAGTATTATTCTGTCAGGATTTGAAAAGTACTTCTTTCTGGCTAACGCGAATAGTTGATGAATTTGCTCTGCAATAATGCCTGTACCACTCATCCTTCTTCCAAATTTGCTATCGTTAAGAGTACCGTTATGACATTCCATGATTTGATGAAGGATTTTGTCCTTTCGATCAGGTAAAGTGTTTTCTAACCAGGTCGCGAATATCTTCCCTATAGCTCCATTAAGTCGTACTATGGTATATCCAACACTTTTTGCTCCACGTTTAGATATTTCTTCAACCAGCGGTAATATCTCATGGCTGTTTATAGACGGAATTATAGGAGCCATCATTACACTAGTAGGTATTCCAGCTTCGTTTAACTTCTCTAATGTTTCTAAACGCTTTTTTATACTTGCAGTTCTCGGTTCAAGAATTCTTCGGGTTTCTTCTTTCAAAGAAGTAATAGATAAGAAAACAGAGATCAGGTTATCCTTAGATAATTCAGAAAGAATATCAATATCTCTTTGTATTAAAGCATTTTTGGTGATGATTCCAACAGGATGTTTGTACTTCAGAAAAACCTGCAATAACTGGCGTGTAATTTTTAACTTTTTCTCAATAGGTTGGTAGCAATCTGTATTTCCAGAAAGTGAAATTGGATAGGCTTTCCAGTTTTTACTGCGCAGCTTTTTTTCTAACAACTCCGCAGCATTTTTTTTCACTAAAATTTTACTTTCAAAATCCAAACCTGCACCATACCCCCAATACTCATGTGTATTGCGAGCATAGCAATACACGCAACCATGTTCGCACCCTTGGTACGGATTTAAAGAATACATCATTCCAACATCGGGACTCGTAACTTTATTCACAATCGTTTTCGGAAACGTCTCGATAAAAGTAGTTTGATACTTGTCGATTTGCTCTCCTTCTTTTTGGCAATAATTTAAGAAATCGTCACGCATTTCATACTGATTTTCAGAGAATCTATTATGCACTTTTTCCTGTGCACCCCTGCCTTTGATGTGGTTTTGTGGTTTCATGAGTACGGTTTTTTTACGGTTTAAAAGTAAAACTTTTGTTGGAATATTTCCTATTAAAAATGGAATATTTCCAAATAAAGAAAGTAATTTTGTATAAGTAGTTTTTGAGAAAGAGAATTAAGTCAGTTTTTAGGTTAAAAAAATAAGTCAGTGATGAGAAATAATAGCTATGAGTATGATGTTGCGCTCTCTTTTGCGGGAGAGAATAGGGCATATGTAGAGGAAGTTGCAAATAGCCTTAAAATGAAAGGAATCAAGGTATTCTATGATTTGTTTGAGGAAACAAATTTATGGGGTAAAAACCTGTATGAATACTTGTCAGAGATTTATCAAAATAAAGCAAGGTACACGGTCCTGTTTATATCTGGTTTTTATAATCAGAAGTTATGGACTAATCATGAGAGAGTTTCGATGCAAGCTCGTGCGTTTCAAGAAAGTCGGGAGTATATTTTACCGGCCAGGTTTGATGATACAGAAATCCCCGGTATTCTTAAAACGATCGGGTACGTCAATCTTCAACAAAAAACGCCAGAAGAATTAGCCACTTTGATCGAAAAAAAATTAACAAAAGATCAAACGTTTTTTAGAAGACGATGGTCGAAACTCTCTACTATGATTAGTACAAAACCATTTATCTTTTCAATTAAGATTGTGGACCAAAGCGAAAAACGTATTAAAAATGCTAAGGTAGTGTTAGTCGCAAATAACTCAACCTATCTCGAAGGAAATTCTGACGAGAAAGGACTAGCACATTTTATTATACGCACACGCAAATTGTATACTGTACTTATTGCACATCCAGAATACCCTGCGGTAGTGTTCAAAAACATAAATCCTAAAGAAGATATCGAAGTAACGATAGAAAAAACAAAAGGATCGGGATCTGTAATTATTAATAAGTCTGGACAGATTCGGGGAATTACCGGTAAATTAGAACCCATCATAAAACCAGATAAGGGATTAGCTCTGTATGCTGATAATATTGCGATTGAGGGCGGTAAGAATCAACCCTGTGATTTTGAGTTAAATAAATCTATATGCTTAGAGGATAATGGTGGAAATATTTTACATTTAACCTTCAGATTCTTTCAAGGAAGGATTGCTTTAGTAGATTATAGTAAACACAAATCATCTTAAACTATGAAAAAGGTACTTATCTTTTTGAGCTTTGTTTTGTTTTTTGCATGTAAAGAACAGCCAAAAGAAACAGCAGAAACAACAACTCAGGATGTTGCAAAAGAAGAACTTCAAAAACCAGCCAATACCTTTGGTATTGTTATTCATGGCGGTGCGGGAACCATTCTAAAAGAAAATATGACTTCTGAAAAAGAAGCGGCCTATAAAGCTAAACTTAAAGAAGCTATAGAAACAGGTCATGTAATTCTTAAAAATGGCGGTACGAGCCTCGAAGCCGTAGAAAAAACTATTAATATCTTAGAGGATTCTCCATTATTTAATGCAGGAAAAGGAGCCGTTTTCACCTATAATGAAACCAATGAATTAGATGCTTCTATTATGGATGGAAGTACTTTAAATGCTGGAGCGGTTGCAGGTGTGTCAACGGTAAAAAATCCAATCAACCTTGCAAGAGAGGTAATGATTAATTCTCCCCATGTTCTGCTTTCTGGTAAAGGGGCCGAGCAATTTGCAGAAGAAAGAAACCTTGAGATTGTTGATCCGTCATATTTCTATACCGAAGGTCGAATGAAGGTTTTGAAAAGAATTAAGGATAAACCTAATCATGCGGATTCAAAAAGTGCAACATCTTTTTATGATCCAATAATCAAAGATTCAAAATTCGGTACTGTGGGTTGTGCAGCACTCGATAAACACGGGAACCTAGCCGCAGGAACATCAACAGGCGGGATGACCGCCAAAAAATGGAATCGTATTGGCGATTCGCCAATTATAGGGGCAGGAACCTATGCTAATAATACTACTTGTGCAATATCAAGTACGGGTTGGGGGGAATATTTTATACGAGGTATGGTAGCCTACGATATTTCTGCAATGATGGAGTATAAAGGGATTTCACTCGAAGAAGCATCAAAAGAAGTGATTCAAAACAAACTTACTAATCTTGGCGGTACTGGCGGGATTGTAGCTATAGATAACAGAGGCAACGTATCCATGGAGTTTAATACGGCGGGGATGTATCGCGCAACGATGAATGCCGATGGCGAACTTACTATTGGGATTTATAAAGAGTAGGTGTACACCCCTATCCTTTCCTCAGCTCGCCCACAACGATGTTATGTCGTCCTCAAGGGGATAGTTTACTACGAAATTGATATAATTGTCCCCTTTAGGGGACCAAAAGGGTGTTTATAGTTTTTTAATACAAAATTCATACATTGACCAAAGAAAGAAATCAAATCATTCCCTACAATTCAGAACTAAAAGAGAAAGCTAGATTTCTAAGAAAAAATAGCACGCTTCCAGAGGTTATATTATGGCAAAGTATAAAAGACAGGGCTTTAGGAGTTCAATTTCATAGACAAGTGCCCATGTTACAATATATTGTAGACTTTTATTGCCATGAAATTGGTTTAGCTATAGAAATTGATGGCAATAGTCATGATCATCAATTTCTATATGATGCAAAAAGACAGGATAAGATTGAGAAGTATGGGGTTACTTTTTTAAGGTTTACAAATCAAGAAGTGAAATCTAATATCCAGGAGGTGTTAATAGTGATTGAAGCCAAAGTCAAAGAATTACTTGAATAATTCTAAAGTTTCTTGAAGATCTTTATTAATTGAATCTAATGTCCCCTTGAGGGGACCACAGGGGTGTTATTATATATCGATTTGAAGATGGGCTAAAGGAATGTGCATTTGCTTTATGTAAAAACGCGGTTTTCGAGGGGTTACTAATTCCAAAAATATCTTACATTTATAAAGTCAACTAAATCCAATCCTTTTATGCGATTATCACGAATTCTCTATGTGTTACTTTTTGTAACCCTTGTATCCTCATGTAAGAAAAAAGATGCTCGAGCTCTCGCCGAAGCCAATGCCTCAGAACTTAATAAATACCAAGATTATATCTCAGATGTTTCGACAGGTGTAATTTCGGTGCTGGATAATGTGTATGTAGTTCTGCAAACTCCGGTAGAGGGTTGGGATGATAATCAGGAGTTATCAAAAAAACTACTAACCGTTTCTCCAAGGGTAAAAGGGAAAGTGATTGCGGTAAACAATCGTACGATTTCTTTTCAACCCGAAGAAGGGTTCGAAGAAGATACACAATACACATTTACACTTGATCTCGAAGATTTAGTAAAAGATCTAAAAGACGATCTGGATGAAGAATTTGTGTTTGGTGTTCAAACACTTAAGCAGCAATTCTCGGTACTTACCGATAATCTTCAATCCTACAGCAAAGATTGGCAATATATAGATGGGACATTAACATCTAGTGATCAATTGCAATTTGAGATTGCGAAACAATTGGTAACCGCTTCTCAAAAAGGGAAAAATGTATCGGTTACATTTGGTGAATCCATAGATAAAAGTCGTCAGTTTAGTTTTAGAATTGATAGCATTCAACGTTTCGAAGATGATTCTGAAGTAGAAATCAAGTGGTCAGGCAAAAAATTTGATATCGATACCCAGGGCGAGGATGTTTTATCTATTCCGGGGAAGAACAATTTTTCTGTAATCAACGTATCTGTAGCCAATGTTGACAATCAATACGTAGAGGTTAATTTTTCTGATCCACTTAAGAAAAACCAGAATTTTAATGGCTTGGTTACCATTTCTGGGGCCAATAATTTAAAATACACAGTAAACGGAAATGTACTAAAAGTATATCCAAAAACAGAACTAAAAGGAAACTTAGAAGTAACCGTGTTCGAAGGAATACGAAGTACAGATAATTATAAATTAAAGAACACTTATTCCGAAACCATATCATTTCAGCAACCAAAACCAGAAATCAGGTTATTACAAAGTGGTGTTATTTTACCAACATCAGATAATCTGAAATTCAATTTTGAATCCATAAACCTGCGTGCCGTAGAAGTACAAGTGGTAAAAGTGTTCGAAAACAATGTGCTTCAGTTTTTGCAGAATAATAATCTAAATGGTTCGAGTAACCTTAGAACTGTGGCTAGACCAATAGCCAAAAAGCTGATTAACCTTCAGGAAAACACTTCACTAAACTTAAGCAAATGGAATGCCTTTTCCATCGATTTAAAAGAGTTGATCAAGCCAGATCCAGGAGCAATATATCGTATTGAACTTAATTATCGAAAGGCATATTCGCTATACAAATGTCAAGGAGAAAAAGGAGATGATACAAAGATTGATGAGCTTGCAGAAAATTATGAAGAAGAGGAAGAAGCTAGTTTTTGGGATACCTCTCAGTACTATTATGAAGATTATTATGGTTATAATTGGCAAGAAAGAGACAACCCATGTAGCACTTCTTATTTTAGAGAACGAAAAGTAGCGGCAAATGTACTTGCCTCTAATCTGGGTGTTGTAGTCAAAAAAGGGCTCAATCATTCGTATATGATTGCGGTTAGTGATATTGTTACTACGAGTCCCGTCTCAAGTGCTAGAATTACTTTCTATAACTATCAACAACAAGAAATGGGGGTAGCCACCACCGATGCAGAGGGGATGACCACTTTTGATGCTGATCGCCCGGCATACTTTGCTATTGTAGCATCAGGAAAACAACATACCTATGTAAGGCTTAATGATGGTAATTCGCTTTCTGTTAGTAAGTTTGATGTGTCTGGTGTAAGCCTCCAAAAAGGAATCAAAGGTTTTATCTATGGAGAACGTGGTGTTTGGCGACCAGGCGATACGTTGTTTTTATCTTTTATGCTTAATGATAATGCCAATAAACTTCCGAAAGGACATCCTGTTAAGTTCGAATTAAGAGATCCATATGGAAAAGTAGTCCATCAGGAAACTAAAACTGAAGGCACTAATAATTTCTACAAATTTGTGTCCAATACCTCAGATGAAGCACCCACCGGAAACTGGCAGGCAAAGGTAATTGTGGGAGGTGCAAGTTTTACCAAAGCGCTCAAAATTGAAACCATAAAGCCAAATCGTCTAAAAATCAAAACTACTTTTGAAGATGAAGTACTTGGCGCAAATAAGAATATTAAAGGAAATTTAGAAGTGCTATGGTTGCATGGTGCGATTGCAAAAAACCTTCAGGCCGATATCAACGTTAGATTCAGTCCAACAAGAACTAGTTTTAAAACCTTTCCGGGATATCTTTTTGATGATCCTACACGTAGTTTTGGTAGCGAAGAACAAGAAGTCTTTAATGGGAGCATCTCGGGCGAAGGAAAAGCGAACTTCAGTTCGAAACCAAAACTGCAAAATAAAGCTGCAGGAATGTTAAAGGCCTCTTTTATCACCAAAGTGTATGAAAATGGAGGCGATTTTAGTACCGATGTTGTTTCAAAAGACTATTCACCGTATGAGACCTATATTGGGCTTAATGTTCCAAAGGGAGATAAAGCCAGGGGAATGCTGCTAACCGATACAAAACATAATTTTGATGTCATTTCTGTAGACGAAAAAGGAAACCCAAAAGCAGTGAAGGATTTAGAAGTATACGTTTATAAAGTAGATTGGAGATGGTGGTGGGATACTTCAGAAGATAATTTATCATCCTATAATCGCGGATCATACCGCAATGAAGTGTTTAAAACCAAGGTAACTACTACTAATAGTGGTAAGGCTAATTTCAATTTTGAATTAAAATATCCCGATTGGGGAAGATATTTGGTACGAGTTGTAGACCCTAATGGAGGTC
The DNA here is from genome assembly GCA_947503835.1 of uncultured Aquimarina sp. GTDB lineage: Bacteria > Bacteroidota > Bacteroidia > Flavobacteriales > Flavobacteriaceae > Aquimarina. The sequence continues at coordinate 517,561 of CANNFM010000001.1, read as the reverse complement.
ATGCTACCGGAAAAACAATGTATATTGATTGGCCGGGTTGGGCAGGAAAATCACGTAAAAACGATCCTTCTGCAGCAACGATGTTGTTATTCTCTACCGATAAGAAAACGTATAGTGTTGGCGAAAAAGCAATAGTTACATTTCCGTCTAGTGAAGCAGGAAGAGCCTTGGTGACTGTAGAAAATGGTACCGAAGTATTATTTTCACGTTGGGTTACCCCACAAAAAGGAGAAACCAAATTCGAATTACCGATAGAGGAGTTGTACACTCCCAATGTCTATATCCACATCACGCTGTTACAACCACATGCCTCTACAGCCAATGATTTACCGATACGTTTGTATGGTGTGGTACCAATTTTGGTAGAAGATCCAAATACAAAAGTGCAACCCAAACTCACAATGCCAGATGTATTAAGACCCGAAGAGACGATTACACTAAAAGTTGGAGAAACCAAAGGGAAAGCAATGACCTATTCGATTGCGATTGTAGATGAAGGATTGTTAGATCTAACACGTTTTAAAACTCCAAACCCATGGGACAGCTTTTATGCGCGGGAGGCTTTAGGCGTAAAAACCTGGGATGTATATGATGAGGTGGTTGGCGCCTACGGCGGAAGAATTAACCAAGTATTTAGTATCGGTGGTGATGCTGAAGCAGGAGGTAGTAAATCTAAAAAAGCCAATCGTTTTAAACCGATGGTAGTGTTCAAGGGCCCTTTTGAATTGAAACAAGGAGAAACGCGTTCGCATCAAATCAAAATTCCAAAATATGTAGGATCAGTGAGAACAATGATTGTAGCTTCAGATGCTGATAACGCAGGGTATGGTAGTGTAGATAAAACCACTCCGGTGCGTAAACCACTCATGGTACTAACGTCTATACCCAGAAAAATTACTCCGGGCGAGAAAGTAACCATTCCGGTTACCGTTTTTGCTATGGAAAACAAGGTGAAAAATGTAAACGTTACCCTAAAACCAAATAAAGGATTTAGAGTAGTTGGAGAAACTCAAAAAAGCATTTCATTTCCTCAACCTGATGAACAGATGGTCTATTTTGATATCGAAGTGCTAGAGGGGGCTACTAGTACAGATATCGAAGTCGTTGCAAGTGGTGGTGGAGAAAAGGCATCCTATAAAGTGCCTATCGATATTATGAACCCAAATCCAATGACCACAGAGGTAACTTCTATTATAGTCGAGCCTAATGGCCAACAAGAAATAGATTTTTCGGCATTTGGGATTGGAGGAAGCAATAGTGCAACGATCGAAATGTCATCGCTACCACCTATGAATTTCGAAAGTAGATTGAGTTATTTGATTCGGTATCCTCATGGGTGTGTAGAGCAGACTACTTCAGCCGCATTCCCACAATTATATTTAGGAGATATATTCAATTTATCTTCAGAACAGCAAAGTAAAATTCAAAAGAATATCGAAGCCGCTATTTATAAATTGAAACGGTATATTCAACCTAATGGAGGAATGTCGTACTGGCCTGGATATAGTAATCCTAATGATTGGGGAACCACCTATGCAGGTCATTTCTTGATCGAGGCCAATAAAAAAGGATATGTATTACCCATAGGTTTTAAGAGCAGTTGGATTAACTACCAGCAACAGCAGGCAAAAAGATGGCGTAGCGGAGGCAATGATCTTGCTCAGGCATACCGCTTATATACTTTGGCATTAGCGGGTAGTCCAGATATGGCTTCTATGAATCGTTTGCGCGAGACTTCGAACTTATCCAATGATGCCAAATTAAGATTAGCGGTTGCTTATGGTTTAATCGGTCAAACTTCTGCTGCTCAAAAATCACTGAATTCAGCTACAATTAATTTTCAGCCAAGAGCAAACCATTATTATACCTATGGCTCTGTCAATCGTAATCGGGCTATGGCTTTAGAAGCCTTAGTTACATTAGACCAAAAAGCCAAAGCGCAAGAAGTAGCTGTAGATTTAGCCAAAGAATTGTCTTCTAGAAGTTGGATGAGTACACAAACTGCGTCATATGCCTTGATGGCTATGGCAAAATATGCTGTGTATGTAGGCGGAAAAGGAGTGGATGCAAAGTATACCTTAAATGGTAGATCTACGAGTACCAATACCAATAAAACGTTGGCAACTTCAGGAGAATTAGTGATTCAAAAAGACAACAAACTTATTCTTAAAAATAATAAGGATAATACCATTTTTGTGCAATTGGTCACTAGTGGTATCCTTCCGGTAGGGCAAGAAAAAGTAATTCAAAGCAAATTTAAAGCCATTGTAGATTATAAAAGCAGAGAAGGGAAGGTTATGAATACGGCTCAGTTATCCCAGGGGACAGATTTTGTAGCCGAAGTTACGATTACCAATACGACAAACAATAAAGTAAAAGATGTTGCCTTAACCGAGATTTTTCCATCGGGATGGGAGGTCGTCAATACCCGATTTACCGATTTTGGATCATTTAAAGCGAATAAAACTACGCATACAGATATTAGAGATGATCGGGTAAATTTCTACTTTGATTTACAACCTAAAGAAAGTAAAACGATGACTATTTTACTTAACGCATCCTATTTAGGGAAGTATTATCTGCCAGGTATCCAATGTGAAGCCATGTACGATAATGAGTATCTGGTGAGAACTCAAGGAAAATGGGTCGAGGTGGTGAAGTAGGTCGTAGTCTTTAGTAGTTAGTTTTTAGGGATCGAAGAGATGATTTAATTCCCTCCTTGAGGAGGGTGAGGGAGATGAACAATTTATCATTCCAGCGTGTCACATTGAGCTCTTCGATAAACTCAGGACAGGCTTCTCGAAATGTAGATTGGAATCTTTATCATCAAGATTGAAATAAAGGTATCAAAAGAATGAAATACACAATAACAACAGAACAACTTCCCAATGCTTCAGAACTACGGGATCTATTTCTGCAAACCACTTGGGCTAAAGATAGATCAATAGATGGGATAGAATTGTTGTTACAGAATACAACAACCTATGTCGTAATTAGAGATAATGATCAACTTATTGGTTTTGGTCGTGCCATTTCTGACGGAGTATATCGTGCTTTATTGGATGATATCATTGTTGATGCAGCGTATAGGAAACAAGGCATTGGTCAATTAATTGTGGAAAACTTGTTACATCAGCTTAAAGGTGTTGAACAGGTGTTTTTGAATACCAAACCTGATTTAGAATCGTATTACAAGGCTTTAGGTTTTTCTAAAATTAAAGGATTAACAATGAGTTTATAATTTTAAATTTAATGATAGTAGAACAAGCAATATTATATATAAAGCCAGGGCAGTCGGCTGCTTTTGAAGAAACATTCGAAAAAGCTCAAAGCATAATCTCTTCCATGAAAGGGTATATTCGTCATGATGTTTTGAAGTGCATAGAGGAAGAAAATAAATATTTGCTTCTTGTTGAATGGGAAACACTTGAAGATCATGAAATTGGTTTTAGAAAATCGGCGGCATATCAAGAATGGAGAAATCTATTACATCATTTCTATGACCCTTTTCCGGTAGTACAGCATTATACATCAATTTTGATTTGACGTATAATTTCTGCATATGCTCGGATCCATGAAGAGTCAATTAAAAATTCATTAAAACTTTGGATTATAATTCTTTGGAGCCAAAAGTTTTCTTAAATTTATAGGACACACAATAACCAACTTACTATGAAAACTCTCTTCTCTAAAAGAGCGTTTTTTGTCTTCATGTTTTTTATTCATGAATGGCCAAAAACTTCCCAGGCAATATGTCGACCCAAGTATTTTGCACGACTAAAAAGGAATAGATCATGACAAGAAGTAAAGATATTCCGATAGTAAGTGGCGGACTTCCTTTTTTAGGTCATGCGCTACCTTTTATGAAAGCTCCTATTCCTTTTTTAAAAAAAGGGTATAAAGAGCATGGAAATATATTTTCTATGAAGCTTCCTGGTCAAAATGTTGTTGTGATGCTTGGTCCTGAGCATAATAGCTTTTTTTTTGGTGAAACAGATAAGCTGCTTTCAGTTCGAGGGGCATATCCATTTTTTCAAAGAATGTTTAACAAAGAATTTTTTGCCAATGCAAAATTTGAGGATTATAAGATGCAGCGAGATATTATTTTACCTTGTTTTAGGGCAACAGTAATGCCCAATTATATTGACATCATGGTGCTCGAAACGTTTACTTTTATGGATAAGTTAGGAGAAAATGGAACATTTGATCTTACTAAAGAGTTTGGCCATTTGGTAATGAATATTGCATCGCATTCTTTTTTTGGAAAGGATTTTAAAGAAAAATTAGGAGATTCTGTTTTTGATGATTTTAGGGACTTTGCAAAAGCAATTGATCCTGTTTTACCTGGATGGTTACCAATTCCCAAATTTAAAAAAAGTGAAAAAGCAAAACAAAAGCTAGCAAAAAATGTAATTTCATTGATTCAAGATCGAAGAAAAAACCCAATAAGCCCACCAGATTTCTTACAGACGTTACTAGAGTCAAAAAATAAAGATGGTAGTCCAGTTTCAGATATACTTCTGAAAGATTTGATTGTATTGCTGGTTTGGGCTGGGCATGAGACGACCAATGGTCATATCAGTTGGGCGCTAATACATTTGCTTCAAAACCAGGAGTATTTACAATCGGTGATCAAAGAACAACAAGAAGTTTTTGGGTCTGCTCCAAAATTCACAATGAATGAAGCAAAAAAATTAAAAAGAATCGAATGGGCTATCAAAGAAACTGAGCGAATGCATCCTGTGATTCTAGCTATTATTAGAAAAGCAAAAGATTCTTTTGAACATGATGGATTTATTATACCAAAAGGGAGTATGGTTTATTTGTCACCGTCAGTATCACATAAATTACCAGATGTTTTTTCAAATCCCGAGCAATACGATCCTTTACGATTTTCTAAAGGAAAACAAATAAAGAATAGTCTTATTGGTTTCGGAGGAGGTATGCATAGATGTACGGGAATTAACTTTGCGTATCTTGAAATGAAAGTAGTTTTAACATTGCTATTGCAACACTATGATTTTGAATTGCTTAATTCAAAACCTAAACCCGTAAAAGGAATTCAGATGAAATGGCCAGAAAGCCCTTGTATGATTCGATATTCTAAAAAGAAAAATGCACCTAAACTTAGTAAAGCAGAATTTATGAAAACCGAATTAGAACAGGTATGCCCGTATCATTGAAAAAGGAAGTCAGATCTCTTTATAGTGTTTAGCTTTGTTACCTAATGGGTATGATTATTTAGCTTTTTAAGGATGGCAGCCCTAAGGTCAATTTTATTCAATGGTTTATTAATAAGATCATTCATTCCTGCATTTCTACATTCATCTTCTACTTCACTTAGCTCTGCTGCAGTTAAGGCGATAATCGGAATTTTGACATCAAATTCTCTAATTTTTTTAGTTGCCTTCAGCCCATCCAGAACGGGCATGTTTATATCCATAAGGACCAAATCGAATTCTTCTTTTTTTAGAATTTCTACCGCTTCCAATCCATTTTCTACTATGGTACAATCACAACCAATGGTTTTAAGTAAGTTTTTGGTAACCAGTTGATTGATTTTGTTGTCTTCGGCAACGAGTATATTACAATTTAGTAGATCGTTATTTTCTGGGGTCATAGAAATATTATCTGTGTTATTTAATTGAACTGAAATCTTTAGTTCTAAATCAAAATAAAAGGTAGTGCCACTGTTTTTATTACTTTCAAAATGAATGGTACCATTCATCATTTGGACCAAACTTCTTACAATAGACAATCCTAAACCGGTACCTTGTTTATTATCAAATACACTACCCACTTGAGAAAACTCTTCGAATATATATTCTTTTTGATCATCGGGTATACCTATCCCTGTATCTTCAACTTCAAACCGCAGACGAACTTTTTTGGTATCGATTGATCGTAATTGAATACGGAGCCAAATTTTTCCGTTTTTGGTAAATTTGATTGCGTTTCCTATCAAATTGATTAATATCTCTGATATTCGTAATGGATCTATGTCTATGAGTTTAGGAATATTGTGATTATACTCTAATATCAATTCGTTTTCCTTTTCTGCCGATTGATAATCAAAAGATTGTACTATGTTTTTTGATAGAGATAATAGATTGGTTGGTGTATTCGTCAGATCAGAATCTTCAGAATCAATTCTGCTTATTTTCAATACTTTGTTTACCAAATTGAGTAAATAATCTGCAGAAATTTTTAAAGAGCTTAAGAGTTTTTTATCATTTTCAGAGTGATTACTATTTTCTAATAAAAGTGCAGAGATACCTATAACACCGTATAAGGGAGTTCTAAGTTCATGGCTAATAGTGGATATAAATTGAGATTTAATTTTACTTAACTTTTCTGCTGCAGACTTCGCTTCACTCAATTCTCTATTTTTGAGTTGCAGAATTTTACTTGATTTCTTTTTGGATCTATATCCGCGGTAGTAAAAAAAGACAACCCCAATTAATAAAAAAAGCCCAGCGGTTGATATATAAATAATCGTTTTATTACTCTTATCTATATTCAGCAATAATGTTTTTTCTCTTTTGGCGGCTTGTAACTCTTTCTCATATTCGTCAACCTTGAATCTTATTTTTGTAATCTCTTGATTTTTTAATCTTGCATTTTCAAAAATTTTGCGATCATTTTCTCGTAGTTTTTTTAGGTCAGCCATGGCCTTAGAATAATCCTTAATATCCTCATACATCTTTGATCTATATTGATAAAAATAGCTTTTCCCCTTTGGCCAAAATGTTTCTTGCTCAAGCAGCTTAAAGGATTTGTCAAAATACTCTTCTGCACTTTGGATCTCTCCATTATGTGCATAATTTCGAGCTTTTTGAAGATATAAAGAGCTTCTGTCTACTTGGGGGATATCTAGCTTATCGATACTATCAGCTTCTTTAAGATATTGAGCTGCATTATCAAATTCATTCAAATCCATATAGGCCCAAATTAGATTATGCAAAAGAATTTGATAATTGTTGTCATCATTCCTTTGTTTCCCTAATTCTACAGCTCTTTTGTAATAAATTAATGCATTTTTATAATCATTTTTATCATCATAGTATACGCTACCTAATGTGTTTAAAATATAAGGTAATAGTCGTTTTTCTTTTGTTTTGTCTGAATACTCAATTGATTTCAATAAGTGCTTTTTGGCATTGTCATAGTCTATAAGTTCATATTGAATGGCCCCTATTAGCAGGTAGGCATGAGATATATAATGGTCATTTTGCAGCTCATGAGCATAATTCACAGCTTTAAATGCATATTCTAATGAGGTATACATATCGTTTTTATACCGTAAGCTGTCGGATATATTTATTAATCTTTCCATGCTATCAATCCTTACCGAGGAAGACCCATCCTGAGAAAAGCTTGATAGAGAAATAACAAAAACTAATATGAACTGATTAATTTTTTTCAACACAAAGTAATTTGGCAAAAATGGATAAACTAAATTGGTAAATCATTCGTAATTGTGATCGAATTTTATGATGTTTCTGATACCAAGAACAACAACCAATTCAATTAAACCTAAATCAATTTGGTGTTAAGAGTCACATAATTTAACAAAATTTTTAGATTTAACCGCCGAAATTGACAAAAATTAAGCTTTGTAGTGCATTCTCAATAGTAGTTTTTCTATATAAATTACGATGTACTATGCCAATTTTGGGATCAATATTGAAGCAAGCTGATCTGGTTTTGACAGAAAATAAATTGAAAAACCTTTAATTTCTTCCGATGCTTTTAATGGTGAAAAACCTGTTGTAAATCTATGACCTTAAGTCATTCAGCTATTTTCTTTCACAGAGCATTTTCTTATTTCTATATTCTCGAGAGTTTATAATCATGCTTTATCTTTAAAACCTACACAATGAAACACAAACTCTTACTCTTAGTATGCTTGTTTTTTACCTTTTTCACATACTCTCAAACTTTTACTAGAAACTATAGTAACGCAACAAGTATTTATCAACTAAAAATAGATTTTTATCCTCAATCATGGGGGGATGTTTATCTCGATATTGAAGTAACCAATAAAGGAGAAAATAGTATTGATGCCAGAAATGCAAAGATCTTATTTACCTCTGATGCTAATCCAAGTATTGTAAATTTTCATCCTAATGGAAATATCTCATATCCAACTGTAACCATGAGTCAATTACCAGATGGCAACCAATTGATTAATACGATAAATATTGGGCTTCCAAATGAATCATGGGTGGATCATATGTTGTCTCCCAATGAAAATTTTAAAGTTAGAATTGACCTTAGAACTGTTACTTCTTCATTTGAAGATTTGGCCAATCTTATGCGGTTTTATGAAGAAAATGAGGAGCCTTCGTTATTTATGGATGTAACAACTACCGTAACAGGAAATGATGCCAATGCCGTAGAGGTTACTTATAAAAATACAAGCTCTAATGTACAATCATCGCGGACAATCACTGCATCGGCAATATATTTGTTAAAAACCAATCAACAATATACGGTATGGGCAAATGATTTTGTTTCTGGAACGAATAAATATACTAGCGCCTATCCAGAACTATCTCCGCTGACTTTTACTCCTTCGGAGACGAATAACAGTATTAGTATTGGATTTACAAAATCTACGATTCAAACAGAAAATGTAACGGTCAATGTAACAGGTCTTCCGAGTGGTGTGTCTACTTCAATGATATTAACAAATAATGATATCAACGGAGCTGATAAAAATGTACAAATTTCTGAAGGAAGTAATACTATTGCTCAGGTTCTTGAAGGAGATTATTCTGTAGCGATATCTTCATATACAGATAATGCTAATAATCTTGTTTATACACCACAATATCCTACTAGCCTTATTGTATCTAATGTGAGTAATACTACAATAACTGTTTCTTTTACGGCTTCTTCGGTTCATGAATTTACCGTTAAAGGTTTTCCTGAATATTTGTCTCACGGCACAATAACAAATGCTTCAGAGGCTTTTGACAGTAGCTTTAAAAACTCACCTTTGAGTAGTCTTTTTAAATACTCAGGGCTTGATGGAGCGGGTGATAGAGGAAAAATTCCGGATATGACTCCTACGCGAAATACTATAGAACAAGCAAGACGATTGGAGGCAAATCAGGGAGGTAGATCAATTCTTCCGGTAATGGTTCATTATACTGCCAATGCAAGTGGAGGTGGTTCATTAGAAGCAATAAAGGATTTAACAGAGAATCAAAACCTGTATTTTCATTATAGAAACTTAATTCAAGAAATTAAGGTGATGTTAAGTTATGAAGATGCTAACCATCCTAACCCAGGTGCTTTTGTAATCAGTCCTGATTTAATTGGGGCAATTCAACAAGATGCTATTTTTGGAAACGATCACAACATAAGAACCATGAGGGTCGAGGTTAATCAAGATATCAAAAAAGCTTTTGAAGATGAAAATTTAAATATTAGCGGGCTTCCAACTTTTTCTGATAATCTATATGGTTATTTTCAATCTGTTAATTTCCTGATACACCATGTAGGAGAATGTAAAATTCCATTTGGATATCAACAAAATGTGTGGGCTGCTGGTTCTGCCCGATGGGTATATGAAAATGCAAATGAGTTTAATGACCCTGTGAGCGAAGCAATAGAAGTTGCTACATTTATGAACGACCTGCAACTCTATGCAGGAGATTGGAAACCTGACTTTATTGCCTTTGATCGATATGAACGTGATTGCTTTGGTCCAGATGCTATACAAAATTATGCATGGACTGCCAGACATTGGGATAAATACTTGATTTTTTGTAAAGAAATAGCAGAACGAATAGGGAACGTACCTATCATGTTATGGCAGATCCCAGGAGGACATATGCCAACAGCCGATGAAAATATGATTAATTTTGATATTTCGAGGCATTCATCAGCTTCAGCACCTTACTTTCTAGGAGATAATAGAATAGGAACAAATATCAATAGAGTACATCCTGATCTAAAAAATATTGCATTAACACTTCCGCATTATGCTGCAAATACGATAGGAAATCATTTAGCCAATGATAAGGGATACGATTGGGGTACATCAAATCTGCAAAGGTTAGCCAATATGAATGTATTTTCAATCCTTTGGGGAGGAGGGTCTACTACAGGAGTAGGAACTATAGGAACTAATGGTGATGATGACCAGTGGTTAGCTAATAAAATAACCGAATATTATACTAATGCTCCTGTATATAAAACAACTACTATCTCACCATATCAAAATGCCGCGTATTGCCAAAATAATAGCAAACTACCTTTATTACCAGAAAATGGTAGTAAAGAGAAATATGATATTAGAATATTTCCTAGTCCGGCAAAAAATAGATTTCAAATACAAAGCTCTTTTCTTGACAAAGAATTCGTTGTAACTATATTTGATTTATACGGAAAAAAAGTAAGAGATTATATGTATAAAGAAGGAGATCATATAGATATATCTAAATTATCAAAAGGTGCATATATCATTAGATTAGAGCCAAATAATGCTGAAAAAAAGAGTATATCGAAAATATTTTATAAAGAATAGTGATATACATGTTTTTTAGAATACTTTGAAGCTTTGGGTTTTGTTTTTGAAATGAATACTACCATTTAAATTAATTTTAGTACCATTGCTTATACGGTATAATTATAGGCTTTGCTTCAAAAAATAAAAAACTATATAAAAAAGCATCCAAAGCGTTTCGTTGTTATTGGTATACTAGTGATTTGGTATTTTTTTTCGTTACCTAAACCATTATTTAATGACCCTACGGCAACAATAATAGAAACTAGAAAAGGAGAATTATTGGGAGCTAAAATTGCCAAAGATGGGCAATGGCGTTTTCCCGAAACCGATAGTGTACCCCATAAATTTAAGCAATGTATTATAGCTTTTGAAGACCAACAATTTTATCGTCATCCGGGGTTTAATCCCGTTGCTATGGTTGAGGCAATGGGCGAAAATATTGAAGCAGGGAAGATAGTTCGCGGAGGGAGTACGATCACTCAGCAAGTAATCAGGCTGGCTCGAAAAGGAAAGAAACGGACGTATATTGAGAAGCTAAAGGAATTGATTCTTGCCACACGATTAGAGCTAGGAGTTTCAAAAGAAAATATTCTAAAATTGTATGCTTCTCATGCACCTTTTGGCGGAAATGTTGTGGGGATCGATATAGCTGCCTGGCGTTACTTTGGACTACCGGCATATCAACTCTCCTGGGCAGAAAGTGCTACATTGGCTGTCTTACCTAATGCACCTTCATTAATTTATCCCGGAAAGAATCAAAGTAGACTACTTAAGAAAAGAAATAGAGTACTTCAAATACTTTTAGAACAAGAAACAATTGATTCATTGACTTATGAGTTATCGATCAGCGAATCTTTACCACAAAAACCTTACTTTTTGCCACAAACTTCGCCTCATTTTTTAGATAATTTGGCTAGAAAGCACAACGGAAAACGAGTACAGACCACTATTGATGTAACGTTGCAAAAACAAGTTAATCAAGTGGTAAAACAACACTACGAAGTTTTGAAACAAAACGAAGTGCATAATATGGCAGTATTGGTTATTGATGTTGATTCTAGAGAAGTGCTAAGCTATGTCGGTAATACACCAACCGATAAGAATCACCAAAAAGATGTAGATATTGTTGTGGCTAACAGGAGTACAGGTAGCACGCTTAAACCATTGTTGTATGCTGCAATGATGGATAAGGGCGAGTTGTTACCAGAGCAATTAGTATCTGATATCCCTACAGTTATTGCAGGGTATAACCCAAAGAATTTTGACGAAAGTTACAGTGGAGCAGTTCCTGCAAATAGAGCATTAGCGAGGTCCTTAAATGTTCCTGCTGTGCGATTATTACAACAATACGGTTTACAACGATTTAGAGATAAACTTAATGCATTTCGCATCAAGGGATTAAAATATAATGCCGATCATTATGGTTTGTCATTGATCGTGGGTGGTGCAGAAGGTAATCTTTGGGATTTGTGTAAGACGTATGCTGGATTTGCCGGAACCTTAAATCATTATCAAAGCTCATCAAGCGAATATTTTACCAAGGAGTTTGTGGAGCCTATTGTGTTGGCAAAAAACAAGGTTGATTTTGGTAAAAAAATAGCACAAAAGCAGGTCTATGGTGCAGGAAGTATTTGGTTAACCTTTGAGGCAATGAAAAAAGTAAACCGCCCCGAAGGTGATGAGGCATGGGAATTTTATGACTCCTCTCGAGAAATAGCCTGGAAAACGGGAACCAGTTTTGGTAATCGGGATGCCTGGGCAATTGGTGTTAGTCAAAAACATGTTGTTGGCATTTGGATCGGTAATGCCGATGGAGAAGGGCGACCAGAGCTTACTGGATTAAATGCTGCAGCCCCAGTATTGTTTGATGTGTTTAATCTGTTACCAAATGCGAAATGGTTTCCCGCTCCCTATGATGATTTGGTAGAGGTAACCACTTGTACTAAAAGCGGCTTTCTTGCAAGTAGTAATTGCCCTTCTAAGAAGATGTATGTTCCCGATTCGGGAAACCGAACAAAACCTTGTACATTTCATCAATTGGTGCATTTAGATATGACCCAACAATATCGTGTAAATTCTTCTTGCGAACCAGTGATGGATATTATTCACAAACCATGGTTTGTATTGCCTCCATTACAAGAGTACTTTTTTAAAACCAATAACGCAGAGTATAGATCACTACCACCATATCGATCGGATTGTATAAAAGAAACCCAGGAAAAGATGGATTTCATATTTCCAAAAGCCAATAGCAGTATGTATTTGCCCAAAGGGTTTGATGGTAAGATCAATGAAGTAATTCTTAAAATAGCACACACCAACCCAGAGACGCAGGTATTTTGGTACCTCGATGATCAGTTTATTGGTACTACTAAACAATTTCATGAAATGCCCGTATCTCCTAAACCCGGTAAGCATATTATTACAGTTTTAGATGAAAAGGGTAATGAATTGAAGCGAAACATTGAAATAAAGCGATAATTTATACGACCAGTAGATTATTGTTTGTAAATTATTCTACCCTATAAAAAACAGTGTAAATAATTGACTAACAACTAAAAAGATCAATTATAGCGGTGTGTTCAAATGTTAAATAGTCATAAATGACTAAACTTATTTATATTTATGTAAAAAAAATATTTACTTTTATAACAAAAAAAAGGAAAATGGCTACGAAACAAAGGATCCTTGATCAGGCTCTTAAGACCTTTAATAAATCCGGATATGGCGCTGTAAATCTTTTTGAGTTGGCAAAATCTCTTGATATGAGTAGGGGTAATATGACCTATCATTTTAAGGATAAAGAAGCACTGCTAAAAGAAATAACAGATCAGTTATGGGATAAGTTAACTAATGTAAGAGAGGCAAAGAGCATACCTTCTTTTCAGAATTTGCATAACGATGCACAACTCTACTATGGGTTACAAAAAGAATATTCTTTCATTTTTCATGATAATCAAGTGCTAAAGCATCGGTTGATTGCCCCCAAAATGAAATTGCTTTGCGAAAAAATGATTAAAGACATAGAAATCGCAATAGCATTTTCAATTCAATTAGGAAACATGAAACCTGAACCGGTTCAGGGAGTTTATAAAAATTTAGTACTCACCTCATGGATGTTAATGTTCTTTTGGCCCTCACAACAGGCAATTAGAGGTGACAAGACAAAAGATGATGGAGAAAAAGTTATTTGGAGTTTGTTATTACCACATCTAACAGAAAAAGGTCTTGCATCCTTTAAAAAGTTCTTTGGCGAAGATTATCATGCAAGTATGGGTGAGAAATTTGATCATAATATGGATTCGTATTTAACTTTTTAATTTTTTAGTATGAGCAACCCGGGTATTCCAAATTATGATTCGCTTCCAGAATATTTTTATCATTGGGTAAAGAAAAAACCCAACTTTCCTTTTCTAAAACAACCCAAGGGAAATCAATGGAAGATACTTACCTTTTTAGACGCGTATAAGGAGGCTTCGAGAATGACCAGTGCTTTGCAAAAATTAGGATTAAGAAAAGGAGATCATGTTGCTATATATTCTAAAAATTGTTACCATTGGATACTTACAGACCTAGCCGTTATGATGGGAGGTTTTGTGTCGGTACCCCTGTATTATAACCTTTCGGCAACTCAATTAGGTCATGTCCTTTCTCAATCCGATGCTAAAGTAGTTTTCGTCGGGAAGTTAGATAATTGGTCCGGGCATGCCGAAGAAATTGCCAATGACACCCAAATTATACGTTTTTCTCACTACCAAGGAAATGCACAGGTTACCGAAGGGTTGCTTTGGGATGACTTGGTTTCAGAAAATGAATCTTTAACTCAGGGTTATATTCCTGATCCTAAAGAAGTATGGACCATTATGTTTACTTCTGGAACCACCGGAACGCCAAAAGGAGTGATGCATACACATCAAACTCCAGTGAGAATTATTAAAGATGATAATGAAAATGATTGGATAGGCATTGCAAATCACCCAGAACCCCAATTGTTGTCATATTTGCCATTAAACCATGTAGCCGAAAAGATTGGTGTTTATGCCGTTGCCTTAATGATGGGTGGAACTATTTCCTTTGGAGAGAGCATTGATACCTTTGCTAAAAATTTACAAGACACCCAACCTACTATATTTTTTGCGGTCCCCAGAATATGGACAAAATTCTATTTGGCGGTAGTTCATAAATTATCTCTAAGAAAGCAAAAACTATTATTTCGGATCCCAATACTTTCGGGAATTATAAAAAAGAAAATTAGGTATGGTTTAGGCATGGCCAATGCAAAAGTGGTGGCTACTGGATCTGCAATTACACCTGCTTATTTGAAAAAATGGTATGCAAGTCTTGGCATCCATCTTATCGAGGCCTATGGCATGACAGAAGTTTGTGGATCGATAACGAATTCGCCTATGCGAGATGCTCCTAAAGATTCAGTGGGCAAACCAGTCCCGGGCTGCGAAGTAAAAATTGACCCCAAAACAAAAGAAGTCCTTATGAAATCTCCTTATATGATGAAGGGATACTATAAAGATCCGGAGTTGACCGCAAAAGTTTTAAAAAATGGTTGGTTACATAGTGGAGATAAAGGAAGTTTTGATGAAAATGGTTTCCTGAAAATCATTGGACGTGTCTCTGATGCTTTTAAAACCAGTAAAGGGAAATATATAACCCCTAATCCTTTAGAAGAAAAAATAGAAAAGAATGAGTTGATTGAACAGGTTTGTATTGCAGGACTGGGGATACCCCAACCCATTGCAATAGTTAATCTTTCAGAAGTTGCACAATCCGTTCCAAAAGAAGAAATAGAGTCATCATTAGACAATACATTGGTGTCTCTTAATGAAGATTTAGCTAATTACACACGTGTGTCTACCATCATTGTAGATTCTAAAATTTGGAATACTGAAAATGCATTACTAACTCCAACACTTAAAATAAGAAGAGGAGAAATAGACAATCAGTTTGGTGAACATTTTTTGAATTGGCATAATGACAAAAAAAATGTAATATGGATATAGCTAAAACAGTGCTTGTAACCGGAGGCTCTAGCGGGATTGGTTTTACTATCTCCAGATATTTTTTGAAAGCCGGATATCGATTGTTATGGGTTTCTCTTTCACAAGAAGAAATAGATGCTGCGCAATCTCAATTAAATACAGAAGTTTCTGATGGTGAAATACATTCACTAGAAATTGATCTCTCGTTGTCTGATGCTGCACAAAAAGTATATGAATGGGTAAAAGAAAATCGTTGGACTATTAATGTGTTGATTAATAATGCAGGTTTTGGTACGTATGGTTTTAGTAATGAGATAGATCTTGATAGAGAGTTAAATATGATTGACCTTAACGTGATCAACGTCTATAAAATGACAAGATTTTTCTTAAAAGATATGATAGAAGACAATAAGGGAACCATTATCAATATTAGTTCTAATACTTCTTTTCAACCCACTCCAAAACTTAGTGCTTATGGAGCAACTAAGTCTTTCGTCAAACATTTTAGCAGGAGCATTAATGAAGAATTGAAAATGCTTAATTCAAATGTCAAAGTAATGTGTGTTTGTCCATCGGCCATAAAGGATACTAATTTTAGGAAAGCTGGTAAGATGGACAACTTAAAAACCTTTAGTGGATTAGCCACAACCACTTCAGAAGAAGTAGCCAAAGATGTATGGAATGGTTTTGTAAAACAGAAAGACATCGTAATAAGTGGTTGGAAAATGAGAATTCTGCATCGAATATCAGGGATAGTACCTTATGGAATTCAACAGTTTTTGGTTAGAAAAGAAATTAAAGAAATATAGTACATGAGAGCATTAACATCTAATATTAATACAGCAAGTGTTTCTTTTAAGGAGAATAAAGAAGCCATGCTCGAATTGGTAGAAAAACTGAATAAGCATCTCGAAGAAAGTCGCTTTCAAGGAAAAGAAAAATCCATAGATCGTGCAAGAAGTAGAAACAAGCTTTTGGCTCGTGAACGCATAGAGCTTCTTTTAGATAAAGACAGTCCTTTTCTGGAGCTTTTACCGCTGGCAGGGATGCAAAATAAAGGAGGATTTGGAGCAGGAGGTACCAGTGTAGCCGGAATCGGATTGGTTGAAGGCAAATTATGTATGATCAATTCTAATGTAGGAACTCGTAAAGGAGGATCGGTAGATTATGCGACTGTTTTTAAAGGCTTCCGAATCGGAGAAATTATTAGGGAGTGTAGACTGCCTTCTATAAATCTGGTCGAGAGTGGAGGTGCCAATCTTCCGGATCAAGCCAAAATATTTAACTATGGAGGCGAAGGATTTAGAGAAATTACCAGAAGATCCGAGATGGGGATTCCCACAATATCGGTTGTTTTTGGCAACGCCACAGCCGGTGGAGCTTATGTGCCTGGGATGTCTGATTATGCCATATTTCAAAAACAAGCTGCAAAAGTATTTTTGGCTGGCCCGCCGTTAGTAAAAATGGCAACGAATGAAGAATCTACAGATGAAGAGTTGGGTGGAGCCGAAATGCATAGTCACGTTTCTGGAGTTACCGATTATCTGGCCGAAGATGAGCTCGATGCTATAAGACTTGCAAGAGAGATTATGGAGTTTATTCCAGCATCTACACCACATCTTGTACCAGAACTACCGATCAAAGAACCTCTTTTTTCTAATGATGAAATTCTTGGAGTAGTTCCGGCAGATATCAAAACACCTTTTGATATACGAGAATTGATTATGAGGATTACCGATGGCTCAGAATTTTCAGAGTTTAAATCAGAATACGGAAGTACCATGGTTTGCGGATGGACCAAAATACATGGATATCCCGTTGGGATTCTTGGTAATAATGGTGTCATTTTTTCTGAATCGGCGAACAAAGGAGCACAATTTATACAGCTATCCAATCAAAAAAACATTCCATTACTGTTCTTGCAAAATACTACTGGATATATGGTCGGGAAAGAATACGAAGAAGGCGGTATTATAAAAAATGGTGCTAAGCTTATTAATGCGGTTTCTAATAGTAAAGTACCTTCGATTACGTTGATGATAGGTTCTTCATTTGGTGCGGGTAATTATGGTATGAATGGTAGATCGTATGAACCTAATTTTCTTTTTGCCTATCCTAACTCCAAAATTGGAGTGATGGGATCCCAGCAATTGGCTGGGGTGATGAAAATCATACAACAAACCTCGGCTAAGGCCAAAGGGATTCCGTATGATGAAGAACAAGCTAAAATGATCGAGGGGATGCTTATTGCAGAAGCAGAATCAAAATCCTCGGCTTGGTACTCTACATCAGAGCTTTGGGATGATGGCGTAATCAATCCTAAAGAAACGAGAAACTATTTAGGTTTTTCTTTGGCAGTATTATACAATCAAAAAATTAAAGGAACTAGTAGTTACGGTGTTTGGAGACACTAAATATGAAAATTAAGTTTCCTCTCCCTCTGGGAGAGGATTAAGGAGAGGGTTTTTGATTAAAATCCCCTCATCCTAACCTTCTCCTTGGGAAGAAGGGACTCAAAATTTTCTTTGTGAGTTTAAGTTTTTATGAATATGAAAAAAGTAAATACTATACTAATTGCAAATAGAGGAGAAATAGCCTCTAGAATTATACGTACCTGCAAGAAAATGGGGATTACTTGCGTGGTGGTATATTCTGAAGCCGATAAAAATGCTCCTTTTGTGAAACAGGCAGATATAGCCATTCATATCGGTGAGCCAGAACCTGTAAAATCGTATTTGGATCAGGATAAAATTATCGCTGCTGCATTACGATCAGGAGCAGATGCCATACATCCTGGTTATGGATTTTTATCTGAAAACACCTCTTTTGCTCAGCGTTGTGCTGATGAAGGGATCATTTTTATTGGTCCCAAACCACAAGCGATAGCCGCAATGGGCTCTAAATCGAAGGCCAAAGCGATTATGGAAAAATCAGGTGTTCCTGTGATTCAGGGGTATAAAGGAAAAGACCAATCTGATGCAACCTTAAAAGCCGAAGCTTTAAAAATTGGTTTTCCGTTATTGCTAAAAGCTACTGCCGGCGGTGGAGGAAAAGGAATGAGAATCGTCTATGAAGAAAAAGAGATCCAAAACGCTATTCTCTCCGCAAAACGAGAAGCAAAGAGCGCTTTTGGAGACGATGAATTATTGATTGAAAAATATATTGAATCCGGACGGCATATTGAGTTTCAAATTTTTGGAGATCAACATGGCAATGTGATTCATTTGTTAGAAAGAGAGTGTTCGATCCAACGACGTTATCAAAAGGTGATCGAGGAAAGCCCGTCTCCAATGATGACTAGTGAGTTAAGAACAACTATGGGCGAAGCAGCAGTTTTGGCTGCCAAAGCACTGGATTATGATAATGCCGGGACGGTAGAGTTTATTTTTGATGATACCACAGGAAGTTTTTACTTTCTTGAGGTCAATACAAGACTTCAGGTAGAGCACCCGGTTACCGAAGCGATTACCGGACTTGATTTGGTGCAGATGCAAATAGAATCAGCTCAGGGTCTTCCGCTACAAATTAAGCAAGATGAGGTGCAAGCAGATGGGTATGCGATCGAAGTGAGGTTGTATGCCGAAGATGCTTCAAATAATTTTGCTCCTGTTACGGGAACTGTTCATGAATTTGATTTTCCAAAGGTTGAAGGACTTCGAGTAGAGTCTGCTATAGCATCAGGCTCAGAGATTTCTATGTTCTATGACCCTATGATTGCTAAGATTATTGTGAAGGAGAGAGATAGAAAGACAGCTCACGGAAAACTTAGATATGTACTTCAGCACCTTATTTGTCAGGGAACGGTGACCAACCTACCTTTATTACAAACCATTCTTGATCATCAAGAGTTCAATGCAGGAAAATATGATACCCATTTTATTGATAAACAAATCGATCTATCTAATATAAATGGTCTAACAGAAGAACATGCTGCAGAGGTCGCCATTGCGGCTACACTTTTTGGTTGGGATCAAAGAGAGAAATCAAGAAAAATTTTGGGTAGCCTTCCTTCTGGTTGGAGAAATAGTTTTTATGAATACCAAAAAGAAACATTCTTGATTGGTGAACAAAAGCTAACGGTTCAATACAAATATGCAGATAAAAATTTCACTTTCCTTATTAATGAAAAAGAGTTTGATGCGGCTATTATTGAAGTAAATGATGAAACAATCCGCCTGCGTATTGATAATTTGCAAAAAGACTATTCAATACTTAATGTAACCAACGATTATTTTGTTCACACGGCGACTATCGGAAATGTTCATATGACCAAACAAGATCGCTTTCCGATTAAAGAAAAAGAAAAGATAAATGGTGGTTATGAATGCCCAATACCTTCGCAGATTGTTAAAATTCATGTTTCACCGGGAGATCAAATTAAAGAAGGAGATCCATTGATTGTTATTTCTTCCATGAAAATGGAAACACATATAACAGCAGATCAAACAGGAACCATTGAAGAAATATATGTAGAAGAAGGTAACAATGTTGAGGCCGGATTTTTACTACTTAAAATTAATGAACACTGATATGAATTTTTTTGACGATATACTCATTAAAGATGCTCTTAGCCAAAAATTTGCCTTCATAAAAGTAAAGGTAGAAGATCATGTAATGCATCTCACCTTGGACCGAGCCGAAAAGAAAAATGCCATACATCCGCATATGGTGCAGGAAATCGCATTTGCTATGCAGTTTGCTAAACAGACTAGTGATATTAGGGCGATAGTCATCGATGCTGTCGGAGATGTCTTTTGTGCAGGAGCAGATTTAAAAGCTTTTATGGGAATGGTAGGAGAATTTGATTCATCGATTCCTGTAGCCAAAGAAGAAGTATTACTCGCAGAACTTTTTAATAAAGTTCATAAACCAATACTCACAAAAGTGGAGGGTAATGTTTTTGCGGGAGGCTTTTTTTTCCTGGCAGGAGCCAATTATGTGGTATGCACCAAAGGGGTTAAATTGGGATTGCCCGAGGTAAAACGAGGGTTGTTTCCATTTCAGGTAATGGCAGCCCTGCTCGAAATTATGCCGAAACGTATTGTGGTAGACTGGTGCATAAGAGGATATGATTTAGATGTAGAAGATGCTCAAAATTTTGGACTCGTTACGCACATAACTACGCCAGAAACCATCGATAAAACCATTGAAGATTTATTGGGTGAAATCAAGGCAAATTCTCCAACTGCAATAAGATTAGGTTTAGAAGCATTAGATACGATATCTGAACAGGCATCTAAGCATAAATACCTGATGGAAATGCTACAAAAAACTGTAGGTTCAAAAGACGGGCAAGAAGGTTTACTTGCCTTTAGAGAAAAGAGACCACCTGTTTGGACAGGAGAATAAAGATAATAGTACATGAAATCTAAAAATTAATGATACAAACCTTCAACCATTTCTCCCCAAGGGAGAAACAGGAATGAAGGACGTAATAACGAATTGTGCAATTGATTTTTAGATTTAATTTAAATTAAAGAATTATGGCTTTTAAGAAAATGATCCTTTCTGCAGCCCTTACAGGAGCTGCTACTAATAGAACGCATTGTCCGGATATACCCTATACTCCCGAAGAACTGGGATTAGAAGCAAAGCGAGCTGTAGATGCCGGAGCTTCGATTGTTCATATCCATGCAAGAGAAGATAACGGAATGCCTAGCTGGAGAACTGAGGTATTCGAACAAATTACAGAAGAAGTACGAAAACATTCTTCCGATGTAATCATTAATTACTCTACAGGGGCTATTGGGCTTTCTATCGAAGATCGATTGAAACATCTACCAGCCACCAAACCCGATATGGCAGCATTCAATATGGGAAGTATGAACTATGCTATTTTTTCTAAAAGTGCCAAACAATTTATATGGAATGGTGTTTTCGAAAATTCTTTTGATGATATGATTAAAGTGGTAAAAACCATGAACGAAAATAACATCTGTCCCGAAATGGAATGTTTCGACACTGGACATATCAGAAATGCAGAACCATTAAGAGCAATGGGATTACTGCCTGATAATGCATGTTATAGTTTAGTGATGGGAGTCATGGGCGGTATTCCTGCAACTCCAGAAAATCTAATTCATCAGATAAAACAAGTTCCCGAAGGTGCTTTTTGGCAATCTATCGTAATTAGTCGTAAGCAATGGCAACTCTCTGCTATCGCTGCCGCAATGGGCGGAAATTTCAGAGTAGGGTTAGAGGACAACTTTTATCTTCCTAATGGCGAAATGGCAAAGTCTAATGGAGAATTGGTAGAAGCAGGAGCATCTCTTGCCAGAATGATTGGACGGGAAATTGCCACTATTGATGAGGCTAGAGAAATGCTTAATATACCTACAAAAACAAACGCATAACTATGTTTAAAACAGATACATTTAAGGATCAGGTAGTCTTGGTAACAGGTGGCCGATCTGGTATTGGATTTCAGATTGCCAAAGATTTTTTATTGCTAGGGGCCAAGGTTATCATTTGTTCTCGAAAGGAAGATAAGCTTAAAGTTGCCGCAGAAGAGTTGACTGTACATGGAGAACTTTCCTATCAGGCTTGTGATATTAGAAAAACCGAAGATATTCAGGCGCTAGCCAAAATGATACAAGAAAAATATAAGCGATTGGATATTTTGGTGAATAATGCCGGAGGTCAGTTTCCCGCTTTGGCAGAATATATTAGTGACAAAGGTTGGAATACCGTGATTAATAATAACCTGAATGGTACTTTTTTTATGATACGCGAGATGGCCAATACATTTTTTATTCCTCAAAAACAAGGCGTAATTGTCAATATTATTGCAGATGTTTTTCGTGGGTTTCCTGGTATGGCGCATACCGGAGCAGCAAGGGCTGGAGTAGAAAATTTAACCAAAACCTTAGCCCAGGAATGGAGTGAATTTAACATAAGAATCAATTGTGTGGCACCAGGAATTATCGAATCCAGCGGACTGGATCAATACCCACAACAAATACAGGATATGTTCGAAGAAGCCGAAAAAGCAATCCCATTAAAACGATTTGGTAAGGTTGAAGATGTATCAAACGCGGTAACCTTTTTATCAAGTTCAATGGCAGCGTATATCACAGGAGTTTCACTTTACGTTGATGGAGCTCAGCATTTAAATTTCGATAAAATGGGATTGGCAAAGGTGCTTAAATCATTTATGTAAGAACTATGGAATCAAAATTAACAACCATGAAAGGCGGAGAGTTTTTGATTAAAACCAGTGATCCTAATACTATTTTTACGCCCGAAGATTATACCGAAGAGCAGCATATGCTTAGAGGGGCGATACGTGATTTTATAAATAAAGAAATCGAACCTCTTAAAGAAGTTTTTGATAGTAAAGAAGGAATCCTGGTAACCCCAAAAATATTAGAAAAACTAGGAGCATTAGGTTTTCTGGCAATCTCTGCCCCCGAAAGTATAGGAGGTATGGGTTGTGATATCAAAACTGATATGGCTGCTTCTGAAATTATGTCTGAAAGCTTCTCGTTTTCACAGACTTTAGGTGTTCAAAGAGGATTGGGAGTGAATACAATACTGTTTTATGGCACCGAAGCGCAAAAAGCAAAATATCTAGATGATATCCTTACCGCAAAATTGAAGTGTTCATACTGTCTCACAGAACCAGGAGCAGGATCAGATGCAAATTCAGGAAAGACCAAAGCAGTCTTAAGCGAAGATGGGAAACACTACATTTTGAATGGGCAAAAAATGTGGATTACTAATGCTGGTTTTGCAGATATATTTTCTGTATTCTGTAAAATCGAAGGTGATGAGAATTTATCTTGCCTTATTGTAGAAAAAGAATGGGGCGTAAAACTTGGCGTAGAAGAAAATAAATTGGGTATCCATGGATCTTCTACACGGCAAGTGTTTTTTGAGAATATAAAGGTACCCGTAGAAAATCTTTTAGGCGAAAGAAATAAGGGCTTTAAGATTGCAATGAATGCACTTAATATAGGTCGATTAATGATCGGTATCGCGGGATCGGCAATTGGTAAAAGAGCTTTTCGATTGGGAGTACAATATGCCAACCAGAGAATCCAGTTTAAAAAACCAATTTCATCTTTCGGAGCCATACAGGAAAAAATCGCTAAAATGGCAACGTATATCTATGCTATAGAATCGGGCTGGAATCGATTGGCAGGAGATATGGATACTCTTTTTGATGAATTTATTGCAGACGGTGTAGCACCACTTAGAGCTAAGCAACAAGTAGCCCAAGAATTTGCTGCAGAATGCTCTATGATCAAAGTTTTTGGATCCGAAATAGAACAATTTGTGGTTGATGAAGCATTACAAATGCATGGGGGAATGGGTTTTTCTGGAGAAAGTGAAATTTCTATCCACTACAGAAATATTAGAGGTAACAGGATCTATGAAGGAACAAATGAAATCAATAGATTAGTGATACCTGGTACTATTATGAAATATGCACTTAAAGGAAAATTACCATTAATGGAATCTGCCATGCAGGCCTTTAAGGATGTGCAATCCGGTAATCTAAAACCCGCAGAGAGCAATAAACCATTTGGCGAATTTGCTTTTGATTTTTTGAATAATTGTAAAAAAGCAGCCCTGCTTATTAGCGGACAGGCGATGAAAAAGTTTCAGCAGGACATACAGGAGGAGCAAGAAGTATTATCTCGACTAGCCGATATCATCACACAGATATATGTATTAGAAGGGGTTATATTAAGAACACTAAAAAATAAAGAGAAGAACAAAACCATTAGAGAAGCCATAAGCTCAACGTTTATGCATGAGTCTTCAGACCTTATAAAAGTTGCCGCTAAAGAAATAATCTCTGCAGCTGCTGAAGGTGACATGGCACTAATGACTATTAAGGCTATCAATACGTTAGTACAGTTACCGGTTCGCAATATCATTGCTGATCGAAGAACTATTGCAGCCCATTTTATTCAAGAAAATCAATACAAAATTTAAAAGGTAATATAATGAACAGCTATTATTTTGATGAAGGGCATGAGTTATTTAGAGAAAGCCTAAGAGCCTTTTTGCAAAAAGAAGTAACGCCTAATATTGACCAGTGGGAAGAAGAACAACGTATCCCCAGAGAAGTATGGGAGAAAATGGGTAAGATGGGTTTTCTAGGACTCTCGTATCCAGAAGAATTTGGAGGAGCAAACCTTGATTTCTTTTACGACGTTATCTTCTGCGAAGAGATAGCTAAGGTATTTTCAGGAGGGTTTGCCATTACGCAAGCGGTAGTTCAATACATGTCCGGACCTTATATTTTAAAATATGGATCACAACGACTTAAAGAAAAATATCTTCCGGGAATTATTTCCGGAGAAGCGATTAGCTGTATCGGTATATCAGAACCCACAGCAGGATCAGATGTTGCGAATATAAGAACTACTGCCGTTTTAGAAGGGGATCATTATATCGTTAATGGTTCTAAAACATTTATAACCAATGCAATTTATGGGGATTTTGTAGTATGTGTGGTTAAGACAGATCCAAAAGCAGGTCCCGATGGAGTAAGTTTGCTAATCGTAGATCTCGATAAAGAAGGAGTAAGCAGCACAAAATTAAAGAAACTGGGATGGCATTCTTCAGATACAGCAGAACTAGCTTTTGATAATGTAAAGATACCCAAAGAGAATCTTATTGGTGAAGAAGGAAAGGGATTCTATTACCTTATGGGAGGCCTGCAGGTAGAAAGATTGGCGGGAGCTATTATGGGGTATTCGGCTTGTGAGATTGCCATGGAATATACTTTACAATACATGTCTGAAAGATCAGCCTTTGGAAGACCTATTAATAAGTTTCAGGTATTGAGACATCGAATGGCACAATTAGCCTCTGAAATAGAATCCTGTAAACAATTCGTATTATACTGTTCAAGGCTAAATGCAGATGGAAAGTATGCAGTTAAAGAATGCTCTATGGCTAAACTGCTGGCAACAGAATTGTCTGATAAAACGATGACCCAGTGTCTGCAATCTTTTGGAGGGTATGGCTATATAGAAGATTTCAAAATTGCAAGAATGTTTAGAGACAGTAGAATTGGTACGATAGGTGGAGGTACATCAGAAATCATGAGAGAAATTATAGCAAAAATGGTGATCGACGATGTATCATATAAACAAGCAGATAATAATAATTCAAATAGTAATAAAAATAGTAAAAACGGAAACATTATGAGTAATTTAGAAAATGTACTAGAAGCAATACAGACAAAAGCAGAACAAGCAGATAGCCTAAAGAATACCTTAAAGTTTAATTTTGGTGAAGAACAATTGTATATTGATGGAACAGGGGATAAAAACGTGGTTTCTATAGAAGACAAAGAGGCAGATTGCCAGGTAGATGTATCATTTGATGACTTTTTAGCCTTAACAAAGGGAGAGCTTAACCCAATGACGGCAGTAATGGGAGGCAAGATAAAAATCAAAGGAGACATGGGTGTAGCTATGAAATTGCAATCCTTATTTTCTTAAACAAGAGTTTTAATAATTCTTAATAGTAATTAGTATGGCTACTGAATTTAATGAAACAGCAATTTCTGTACTAGAGGAGGTATATGCGCTGCAAAAATCCCATTATACTAGTGTAGGAAAAACAAAGGCTTCAGAACGTATCATAAAGTTGAAGAAATTTCAAAAGGTCATCTTAAAATTCCGAAAAGAATTGCAGGAAGCCATGTGGAAGGATTATAGAAAACCAGCTGCCGAAGTAGATCTTACAGAAATTTACCCGGTGCTTCAGGAAATCAGATTTGCCATAAAACATCTAAAGAGATGGATGAGACCTAAACGTGTGGCAAGACCACTTACCATGATTGGATCAACTTCTTGGGTTGCTTATGAACCCAAGGGGATGTGTCTCATTATTGCTCCATGGAATTATCCCATGCAGCTTCTTTTTGCTCCCTTGGTTTCGGCAATTGCAGCAGGAAACACAGTTATCCTTAAACCTTCTGAGTTTACCACGCATACGGTAGAAGTACTGAAGCGTATTGTTTCTGAAGCGTTTGAAGAAAGAGAGATTGCCCTGGTAGAAGGTGGAGTTAAGGTTTCGACCTCCTTGCTTAACATGAAATTTAGCCATATCTTTTTTACAGGAGCTCCAGAAATTGGAAAAGTAGTGATGTCGGCTGCCTCTAAGCATTTGTCTAGCGTAACACTAGAATTAGGAGGAAAGTCACCTACGATTATAGATGAAACAGCAGATATTAAAGCTATTGTTCCCAGGGTAGCATGGGCCAAATTTGTGAATGCAGGCCAGATATGTATTGCTCCGGATTATGTAATCGTTCATGAAAGCAAAAAGGAAGATTTTGTACAAAAGATGACGCAACAAATAAGGAAACATTATGGAGAAGATGCTATGAATTCTCCTGACTACCTTCGGGTTATTAGTGCTAAGCATTTTTTGCGATTAAAAGGATATCTGGATAATACGGTGAAGGATGGCGGAAAAGTAATCTACGGCGGAGCAATGGATGAAACCCAAAATTATATCGAACCCACTTTAGTTTTAGATCCTCCAGAAACTTCTGATTTGATGAAAAATGAGGTTTTCGGGCCCATTTTACCCATAATCTCCTATAAGGATAAACAAGAAGTTATAGAACTTATCAATTCCAAAGAAAAACCATTGGCGATATACATATATAGTCGTAGTAAGAAAAACATTAAATATTTCATAGAAAATACGAGTGCCGGAGGTACCTGTATCAATATGTCTGCTGTGCATGTTGGAAACCCTAATTTGCCTTTTGGTGGTATAAACAATAGTGGTATCGGTAAATCCAGAGGGCATTATGGCTTTATTGAATTTACAAATGAGAGGGCAGTTTTACATCAAAAACTACCTAGTGCTGTTCAATTTATGGCTCCGCCATATACAGAACTTAAGCAAAAGTTGATTGATTTGACTCTTAAGTATTTATAAGGATTTGTTCATTTTTATCGTAACGGAAATCCTTTCGCAGTGTACTGGGTTTAGATTCGGGTTCTAAATGAAAAAATAAATTAAAATGGAAAATTGAAGTAGACGAAAGAGGAATTATATCTCTGGACCATTCCATTTTTCGGAATATGGATTATGATCCTTATATAGTCTAGTTTTTATTACTAATTGATCTACTTTATATTGAATTTCAGCAGGAAGTTGTTGACCTTTTATAGTTTTAAAACCTAATTTAATATCTGAATGAAATAAATTTCTTTCTTTCTTTGGTTTTAATATTGGTGAATAGATAATATAGCAATCTGAATCTCTAATATCTTTGGCTGTAAGTAAACCAATCCCAAAATAATTTCTCTTTGATTGAGGGTTTTCACCCTTTTTAGCACCTTTCTTGCAAAAATCAAGAGTTGTGTAATCTAATCGGTTTACTGATAGATCTTCAGAGCCAGCAGGTGGTTTAAAAGTATTTGCCTTTATACTTTTTTCATCTTTAGATACGTTTATAGGGGAATAAATACTGCGTGCAATCTTTTCAGAATCTTCAATTTGATTTGGTAATAATCCAGGCTTAATCCTACAGCATTTGAATATATTTAGAAATCTTTTCAGCCTCTTTAGCATTTATTTCAATGTTATTAAAAAAAAGTGGTTTGGAATTGGATAAGCTAATATAATAGGATAATGTGTTGTTTCCTACCTCCATTGATAAAGTTTCATCTGATGCGTTATTCCATTTTAGTGAAATTGTTCCGTTTGGATTAGGGTAGATTTCATTGACAGAACAAAAAATACTTTCCCCAAGTAAGTCTATTAATAAAATTGCATTAGATGCAGATTCAATTTCTAATGGAATAGCTCCATATCCATCCCAGTTATTGTTTAGTGTTTTGAAAGACAATATCTCTTTTATGATTTCCTTTTTCGTATGTTTTTTTGATGCAATACAATTAACATCATATAAAAAATCTGATATTGGATCATCAATATTTCTTTTATAATTTTCCCAATATACTAATGGGTTATCCGTTGAGGCTATAAATCTTGGAATTTCAATTGCTCTTGCTTCGTTAGGCATGGTCAATAACATACCAGAAACTATACAAGTAAGAACCGCACTTTTATGATCATTTGTAAATTCAGATATTGAGGGAGTAGAAGTATATTCTTTAGTAAGAATAGTTTCATCAAAATCTATAGAATTATTTTCGAGTAATTTTATATTATCCATTTAGTAAATTAAGCGTATTTTCACTAATAACCCAATTAAAGATATTAAAAATTTCCTTATTAATCTTATCTGAAACATCAAAAACCTTCATGCTATCAATGCTTTCTAGGGAAAAAAGATCAATATCGATTAGTATTTGACCAATTTTGGTTGCATTCTTAGGAAGAATATTTAATCCATATTTTATGTTTAAATAATCTTTACCATCCTGATAGTTTAATAATTGAATGTTGTGATTAATTTTACCAGGATATGGGAAAAAATTCAGATTTCCTAGTAAATCTGAATTTATAATATAATTTAACATTTCAGGAGAATTCTCCTCATCCATAAACTCGATAATGTTTATTTTTCTTATTGCTATTCTATTTACACTTTTGATATCGCATAGTTTAATAAAAGTGTCTAATTGATCAAGATCTTCTTTTAAAGTACTATAGTTTTTATAAGCCCTTCCACTAACGGTATAAGAAAGTAAAGATTCTGTAATGTTAAGGACCTTTTGACCATCCTCAGATTTCATCTCCAATCCATCAGGTTGTTTTAAGTTTTGTAGAATTGGAGTTTGGTTATCCTTAAAAGATATCTCTATCCCACTTGTTGCCTTGGTATTTGTCCTTGGAAATCTACCATTAAAAATTTTGATAATTTCTTCTTTATTCTTTTCAAATTCTACTTTCTCATATGCGATTTGAAAAATAACCGTTTTTAAAAAATTCTTGTTAAAAGTTTTTGGTTTAAATTCTTTGAATCCGAACATAGTAAGATGCTAATTTTTGCAAATGTAACTTTTTAATTTATTATCATTTGCCAAGCAATTATTAATTTAATATTTATAATAAATTTCATCTTAAAGGAAATCCTTTCGCCGCCCACCATGGGTGTATTTCGATAACCAAACGGCCTGATTTAACCATAGGATCCATATTGGCAAGACTATCTGCCATTTTTTGAGTGGGAGTGTTATAAATAGTAATACCTCGAATATCACCATCATCCCCAAAAGGACCCGAAATATCGGCATATCCTTCTTTATACATTCTTCCTAAATGCTGAAGGTGTAATTTTTGTAAACTATCGGTTTCTTCTTTGTTTTGAGAACGATTTGGCCCACTTTTTAAGAAAGCAATAAAATACTGTTGCATGATCACTGTATCGCCACTTTCTTCATATACATAATCAAAGGTTTTAAAACCTTCTTTTTGTAATTTCTCTTTAATTGCTTTTGTCGAAGGTTTTTTGGGCTCTTCAACTTTGACTTCAGTTTCTTTTTCTGTATTCTTTTTTGTTGGTTGTTGACAAGAACTAAACAATAGTAATGAAGAGATACAAAATGTTTTAAGAACGAATGAAAGACGTATAATGAGCATGATCTTATACTTTATAAAATTAAACGCCATCAAATATACTAATTTGATGGCGTTTTTTAAGTTGGCTAATGTGTTATGTTCTAATTGGCTTTGTATACTAATCCCACAGAAAAAGAGGACGCTTTATCATAATTTCGACCTTCCATATTCACAGCGTATCCTGTCGATATTCCAAAGTTGTTTTTGTAAACAGGTACATATAAGTCCAGATTAAGATTTGTATAATCCACTTCGGTTTCTGGTAATGCGGCAGCACCACCAGCATCTATAAATTCTTGAGAACCAATATCAAATCCGCTTAATGAGTTTTGTACACCTATTTTTGCGTGTGCATAGAACCACTTGTTATAATATCCAAGTTTGGCACTATACATCATCGCATTCGGAACTTCAAAATCTGAACTGTTTTTTAGGCTGTATATCGCTTGTAGCTCTACAAATAAATTTGATGGAGTAGTAAATTGCACAAATCCACAGCCATCAAATACAGTAGCACCACTACCTAAAGATAGAATACCAGCTGCCTCATATCCTCCTACAGGCACAGTTACACCTGTTGCGCCTCCTAGCGCTATTTTCGAATTGTTTTCGAATCTTTTATCAAGAACTTTGGCTTTCAAAAAAACGTTCAAATCTTGTACACCTTCTACTTGACTTACTTTTTGTACAGGATCTAAAGCCCCTGTTTCATTCTCGATAGATATGTAAGGAACCGTGGCAGAGGTGGATAGCCAATTTAAAATACCATATTCTCCGTATAAGCTATAAATAGTCGATGATATTTCGCCCATATTGGCAGGGTTACCAGAAGTAGCTACTTCTCCTCTAAAAAAGTTATTGTAACTTTTTGAAGAATACGATGTAGCAACTGTTAATTCATTTTTTTTTGGAAAAAAACCATTCACAATGGTTTGGGCAGTAATGGATGAAATTGATAGAATACATAATATCGCCATTAATTTCTGAGGGGTAGTTTGCATAAATATAATTTTAAGTTTGGGATATGAAATTATGAATTTATTATCATTTTAACTAAAATTAACGTTAATTTACTGTTAAAATACAGTTTTTAGTAATAAAAACGTAAAATTTTACGGTATAACTGTTGTTTTGCAAAGGCGTGCGAGTATTCTTACTTTGTTGAGAATTATAAATAATAAGGAATTAATACATGACACCATCAAATCCTGATGGTGTCATGTATTGTTGTAGAGTACTATACATTAGTTTATGCTCTATTGTTTTACCTTGCGGTATAAACCAATCCAAAAGATATGGCTGATTCTTTGTTATAGTTTCTACCCGTTAATGTAGTGCCATAACCCGCAGAAACTCCAATATCATTTTTATATATAGGAACATAAAAGTCAAAAGATAGATTTGTATAATCTACTTCAGTTTCTGGCAGAATAGCAGCTCCCCCAGCCGCGCCAAACTCTGGAGAGCCTATATCTATACCAGACATAGAATCTTGTACGTCTAGTTTGGCATGTAAATAAAGAAATTCATTATGATACCCTATTTTAGCACTATACGCCACCGCATTAGGAATATCAAAATCACTACTATTTCTCATACTGTACCCTAATTGCACTTCACTAAATATTTTGAATGGCGTAGTATATTGAAAAATTGCTGATCCATTAACTGCGGTTGCTTGATTTCCAAGAGAAAGCACACCTGCACCTTGATAGTCTCCAACAGGAAAAGTTACTCCAGAAGCACCACCCAAAGTAATCTTAGAAGAGTTTTCAAATTTCTTTTCTAAAATCCGGGCTTTCAGAAAAAGACCTAAATCCTGTATACCTTCGACTTGGGCTACATTTTGAACAGGATCAAGTTCTCCTGTCTCACTTTCTACATTGATGTAAGGTAAAGTAACCGTGGTAGACAACCAGTCTAATATTGCATATTGACCATACAGTGATACAATTGATGAAGAAATTTCGCCAAGACCAGCAGGATTTCCTTCGGATAAAGTGGTTCCTCTATAAAATTGATCATAGCTTTTATATGAATAGCTAGAGGCAACTGTTAACGTTTTTTTTTTGGCATAAAACCCATTCACAGGTACTTGTGCTAAAATCGTTAAAAATGGGCAAAGAAGTAACATAACCCCGAGTAGGGATCTTTGAGATTTGTGTAACATATTCATTATTTTTGGTTAATAATAAGATCGCTTAGACGGGCTAATTGGCCATGCCTTACGACTGTTATATGTTACTCTTTTGTTAAGGCCTTATAAGAAATTGTTAATTGAAGTATAAGACATAGTCACCTTACTTTTTTACCATAAAATAAAGGGTTTTTGGCTGAGTTGGGAGTTATAATATTTAGAATCACCCGTAACTTCTTCTCCAAACCAATTTGGAATGAAAAAAGACTCATTTTCATCATTTAATTCGATTTCGGCGATTATCAAACCATTATTTTCTCCAGAAAAGATATCTACTTCGATAATATGGTTGCCAGATTTGATTTCGTACCGTACTTTTTCAATAACTCCTTTTTCGCACAAAGGCATGAGTTTTTCGGCATCGGCTAGTTCAATCTCTTTTTCCCACTCAAATCTGGAAGTACCCGTGGTATTGCCCATCCCTTTTACGGTCAAAAAAGCTTGATCCCCTTTAATTCGAACACGTACAGTGCGCTCGGGATCGGTATTTAGAAATCCTTGCACGATACGATAGTTTTTTTGTGCTTCATTTTTAAAAGCATCAGAAGTTACCAGGAATTTACGTTCTATTTCAATCATGACAATGTGTTGTCATTCCCGAGAAATCGGGAATCTATTTTGGTTTAATTTCTATTTCTGCTCTAACATTACAGATTCGTATGGAGAACAATCATCAGCATATTCTCCAATAAATATACCTGCTGTAGCCTTATTTTTTTCTACGGCATCAATTTTAATGATGATTGTAAAATCGTCTTTTTTATCTTCATATTTAATGGTCGCATAAGTAGCCTCGTTGTATTCATCAACTTCAGAATCTGAATTAGAGTTTTTATTAATAGCGGTACCCTTGCATTCTCCATAACATAACTGATTTTCATAAAACAACTTATATTCTATTTCGTCTTCGGAGATCCAGTTTACAAATAGAGCTTGGTAGAAATCATCATTGTCATCATCCTGTTGAGCAACGAACATTTTTTTATATAGCTTTTCGTAGATATGTAAACTGTCAGTTTTAAAATAGTAACTTTTTTCAGGTTTTTTCGTTCCTTCAGTCTTTGAGATTTCTGTTTCCTTATCTAAATCAACCTGAGATTTTTTCTTTTCAAAATTACAAGATGAAAGTAGTATTAATAGTAGTATTAACTTCTTCATGATATTATATTTTATTTGCAATCTCCTTTATCTCATCAGATACAATCCTTTTTTGATCAAATTCATGATTTGCCAACCAAACCATAGCTGAAACGATCGTTTCAGGATCAATAGTTTGGTATTTTTTTAACGAACCGATTAATAAAGGATTAAAAACTTTCATGAGCACTTTAAAAAAATACTCACCTGGTCTTTTTTCGTCTCGTTGCCCACCAATGAGCGAAGGTTGTAGAATATGTGTTTTTGAAATATCAAATTCCAGCACTGCTTCTTCCATTTCACCTTTGGTTCGATTATAAAACACTCTGCTTTTTGCATCGGCACCCAGGGCAGAAATTACTACAAAAGTATCAATGGTATTCGTTTTGCAAAGACGGGCAGCACTTACCGGAATGCCATAATCAATTTTATGATACAAATCTTTATCCGAGGTTTTTGAAGCGGTAGTACCAATACAGCAAAAAACTTCATCAGCAGTGAAATCATCAGCATGATCTCTTAATTGAAGCATGTTGATAAGGTGTTCTTCAATTTTTGGATGCGATATACCGGCACTTTTTCTAGAAAAGAGCTTGATTTTACCATATCGATCATCATGGATCAGTTGATGTAACAAAATCCCTCCGGTAAGACCTGTTGCGCCTAATACGATTGCCGTTTTCATAGAAAAAGAAGCTTTTTTATTCCCGTGAAAACGGGAATCTTATTCATTATTTTGTTTTAACTAAATACATCATAAAGATATTACAATTTGAATCATCAATATCTCTTATTTTTGTAAAGTGGAAGAACTTCTCACACATAGAAAAATAATACATGTCGATATGGATGCGTTCTACGCCTCGGTTGAGCAAATGGATGACCCTGAGCTCAGAGGTAAACCATTGGCCGTAGGCGGGGGAGGTAAACGTGGTGTGGTAAGCGCAGCAAGTTATGAAGCTCGCGTATTTGGAGTACGATCTGCGATGCCAGGGTTTACCGCTAGAAAGTTATGTCCAGATTTGATTTTTGTACGCCCCAGATATGATCGTTATCAGGAAATTTCTTCTCAAATCCGAAAGATTTTCTTCGAGTATACCGACTTGGTAGAACCATTATCATTAGACGAAGCCTATCTAGATGTAACCGAAAACAAAAAAGGAAATCCTAGCGCTACTTTAATCGCCCAGGAGATCAGACAACATATTTTGGATGAGGTTGGTTTAACGGCTTCTGCCGGGATATCGATCAATAAGTTTATTGCTAAAATTGCTAGTGATTACAATAAACCTAACGGTCAGAAAACAGTAAACCCAGAAGAAGTAATCGAATTTCTGGAGGATCTTGATGTTAAAAAATTCTATGGGGTAGGCAAAGTTACCCGTGCAAAAATGTATGAGATGGGGATTTATACGGGCAAGGATCTAAAATCAAAATCTGAAGAATTTCTTACACAACATTTTGGCAAATCGGGTGGGCACTATTATCGCATTGTACGAGGGATTCATCTAAGTGAAGTAAAACCAAACCGTGAACGTAAGTCTCTGGCCGCAGAGCGTACATTTAGTGAAAACATATCTTCAGAAATTTATATGTTGGAGCGATTAGAAAATATTGCCGAAGAATTACAGAAAAGATTAAAACGAAGCAAAGTATCTGGCAGAACGGTAACCCTGAAGATTAAATACAGTGATTTTACCCTACAAACCCGAAGTAAAACCTTGCCTTATTTTGTAAATGATGCTACTATTTTGCTGGAGACCTCAAGAGAGTTGTTGTATCAAGAAAAAATGAAAAATTCTGTTCGGTTATTAGGAATTTCGCTCTCTAATTTAAATACTGGAAAGAAAAATGACCAGAAAAAGGAAAAAGAAGAAGTAGAGATTATACAATTGCGATTTGATTTTTAGAGAGACTCAATTTTGAAAATTCACGTAGCGAAGCATTCAGAATTGTAAATCGAACTAATCCCACTGTAGAGTACGATCTTATGCTGGTTTTGGCTATATTTAAGTTCTTAAAACCTAAATTAATGACTGAAACAAAAAAGGATGGGAGTCATTTCTTATCAGAATCTCCAATAGAATTATCAAAACAAGATCTACTTAATTATAAACATTATGCTGAAAAGGTCAGAAAAGTAGTACAGAATAATGCTAATAACCCAGAACCTTTAACTATAGGGGTTTATGGCAAGTGGGGAGAGGGAAAAACTTCTTTTATGAATCTTGTTGAGAATCAGGTTGATTTGTTTGAAAAAAATCTAGATGGAAAAGGAATTATGAAGTATCATTTTAATCCATGGAGATATGGAAGTGAAGATGAGATGCTATTTGCTTTTTTTCAAGGGTTAGCACAGAAACTTTTTTTAACACAAGAAACTAATTTAAAAACTGCGGGGAATTATATACTGAAGTTCAGTAGATATTTAAAGGCGATAAAACTTTCAGCATCAGTTGGTGTCCCAAAACTTTGGGGTGCAAAAGTAACTTTTACACCAAGCGAAATTTTCGAAGCCTTGGGAGAAGATATTAAAGGAGAAGAACTGTCATTAGAGTCTTTTAAAGAAAAAATTGATGACACACTTGAAAAAGCTAGGTGGAAAATACTTGTTTTTATTGATGATATTGACCGATTAGATAAGGACGAAATATATACTTTGTTAAAAATTGTAAAGTTAAATGCAGATTTTAAAAACCTAGTTTATCTTATTACAATGGATCCTGATCAAGTATCAAAAGCAATTAAAGTTAGGTATGGTGAAGATAATATGGACGGAGAGTTATTCTTAGAGAAAATTATTAATATTCCTATACACCTTCCAAAAATCGAGAAGGTAGATTTTAGATTGTTTTTTGAAAAGAAATTAGAGCAAGTATTTCAAAGCTATATTGGGAATTCAAATAATGCTTTTTTTAATAAGAAGAAATTGGAAATAGAAGAAATCAATGAAGATTATGAACATTATCAATTTAAAACTCCAAGAGAAGTGATAAGAGTTTTGAATAGCTTTTATTTAGGTATGTTTGCGATAGGTGATGAGGTTCATCTTAGAGATTTGTTTTGGATTGAATATTTAAAGATTAAAGATGACAAATGCTATAAAAAAATCAAAGACTTCCGGTTAGATGAAATGAGAGTTTTTGAACCTATAATATCTTTTAATGATTATTTGGGTTCAACAAAAACACCTAACGGTCTTAGAAAGAATCTTTTAGAAGAATATGATTCTTTTTCAATTATAGAAATGTTATTTCCAGATCCTATAAAAAGCCCAATAGAAGATTTCGAAAAAAGTAAAAGGGTTAATCATGAAGAACATTTTGATAAATATTTTTCATTCCATATGCAGGGAAAAATACCCGAAATAAAAATATTAAAATACATAGAGCTTGTAAAGTTAGAGAAATATGAAGATGCGAAGGGTTTATTAAAAGAACTTTCGTTAGGATTCGATAATAAGAAAATATTATATAGAATAGAGTTTCAATTAGATGAGGTGAAGAAAGATGTAGAACTATATGGGTTAATTCATAATTTGCTCGATAATAGGGATTTATTTAATGATAATGATAATGATCTTTTTTCTCCATCTACAAGAATTAGGATGATAGAGAATTTGGCTGTCAGGTTGGAGAATAGGTCGGAAAATGTTAAAAATATTTCTCTAGAAGTCGCAGATAAGCTGGACTATATGGAATTAAGTTTCTTCACTCGAAAATTTAAAAATATAGATTATAAAATAGAACTAGAATCTAAGATTTTAAATAAAGTTAAAGCTCTTAAGGAAGAACAACAACCATTTTTTAAGTATCCAAAAAACATAATGAACAAGATGGTAATGGAGATTTGGAAAGGTTCAGAATCCGAAAAGTTTAAACAATTCGTAAAGGAACATTTAAATACTAAAGAAAATATAGGGCTTTTGGTTCGAAATTTTCCTGGTTATTGGGATAATAAATTCTTCGGAGTTTTAACACAGGATAACTATAAGTATATGAAAAGCTTAATCGATACCGATTTGGTATTCGAAAAAATATCTGAACATTATAGTGTTTCTATTGATAAGACTCAAGTTGAAAAATGGGATGATTTAGCGCCAAATAGTGTTCAAGATAATGTAGATCAGTTTATATACGAATATCAAAAAGAAAAAGAATTAGAGTCTTCAAAACAATCAACCAAAGATTAAATTCTACATAAAATCTCTGCAGCGCGTTTCAATGTATCTTCAGTTTTAGCAAAACAAAATCGCAATACATGATCATCTTGTTGATTTAGATTAAATACCGAAACCGGAATCGAAGCTAGTTGATGTTCCTTGGTCAGTCTTTCCGCGAAAGCGACATCTCCTTCATCGGTAATAGCAGCATAATCCAGTAGCTGAAAATACGTTCCGGCAGCAGGGGAGAAGGTGAATCGAGAGTCTTTGATCAATGATAAAAATAGATCCCGTTTCTCCTGATAAAAATCTGGAAGGGATAGATAATTCTCTGGAGTCTTTAAATATTCTGCCAACGCATATTGCATAGGGTGGTTACTGCAAAAAACATTAAACTGATGTACTTTTCTAAATTCTGTCATTAACTCTTTAGGAGCAAGGCAATATCCCATTTTCCAACCGGTGGTATGAAATGTTTTTCCAAAAGAAGCGGTGATAAATGCACGTTCTGCCAGTCCAGGAAATAGCGCTACACTTTGATGTTGTTGACCATCAAAAATAATATGCTCATAGACTTCGTCACTTAGCAAGATAATATTAGTGTCCTTTAACAATTTTTCTAATTGTAACATATCTTCTTTAGATAAAACACTACCGCTTGGATTATGTGGGGTGTTGATGATCACCATTTTGGTTTTTGAAGTGATTTTAGAAGACACTTCTTGCCAATCTACCCTAAAATCAGGGGCTGACATTTGAACGGGAACGATCGTTCCTCCAAATAATTCAATCGAAGGTTCATAAGAATCATAGGCAGGTTTAAAAATAATCACTTCATCCCCATGAGTTACAAAAGCCGAAATAATAGTAAAAATTGCCTGTGTAGCACCCGATGTTACGGTAACTTCGGTATCTGGATGATAATTACTACTATATAGAGCATTTGTTTTGTTTGCGATTACTTCTCGTAAAGACATCAAACCAGGCATTGGAGCATATTGATTATATCCTTTTAGCATGCCTTGGGTTACCAGATTAATAAGTTCTGGGCTAGCATCAAAGTTGGGAAAGCCCTGAGAGAGGTTAATTGCATCATACTCTGATGCAAGTTGACTCATTACGGTGAAAATTGTAGTGTTAACTTCGGGAAGTTTGGAATGTATATGTCGCATGAAGTAAAATTAACATAATTATGAGAGAATATCATTATCAATTGTTTAATGGATGCACTATATTTCAATCGATTTCGTAAATATTATTAGACAAAACATATGGCGTATTTTAAATTCATTATAAATACCATATAAACCAATCAAAATGTTGGTAAAAAGATACGCGAATCCTATTTTTGCTTCACAACTAATTAAACATTTTAGATAATGGGTGGATTGATAAAATCTTCAATAGCTAGAAAAGTTGCCATGGCACTTTCGGGACTTTTCTTAGTTTTTTTCTTATTACAGCACTTTACCATCAATTTCACTTCAATTTTTAGCGCAGACACGTTTAACGAACTATCTCATTTTATGGGGACCAATCCTTTGGTTCAGTTCGCATTACAGCCTGTACTTATTTTTGGAGTAGTTTTTCATTTCGTGATGGGATTTGTCCTGGAAATCAAAAACAGGAACGCCAGAGCGGTTAAGTATGCAAAATATAGTGGAGGAGAGAATGCTTCATGGGTTTCTAGAAATATGATTTATTCTGGATTAGTGATTCTTGCATTTTTGGGATTACATTTTTATGATTTTTGGATACCAGAAATGGTACATAAATATGTAGAATTTGCACCAGAAGACCCAACACGTTATTATCCAGAGCTACTACATAAATTTGTAAGTCCGGTTCGTACGGGATTATATGCAGTTTCATTTGTGTTTTTAGCATTACACTTATGGCATGGATTTGCATCTTCGTTTCAATCTGTTGGGTTTAACAACAAGTATTCGGTGGCAGCAACCAAGTTTGCTAAGGCTTTTGCAATTGTTATTCCGTTAGGGTTTATCATTATTGCTTTGGTGCTTCATCTTAATCATAATCATTAAAAACACCACTATTATGTCAATTTTAGATTCTAAAATACCTGAAGGTCCACTGGCAGATAAGTGGACAAAACATAAAAACACAATCAATCTTGTAAATCCGGCTAATAAACGTAATATCGATATTATCGTTGTTGGTACAGGATTAGCAGGAGGAAGTGCTGCCGCTACCCTGGCAGAGCTTGGATATAATGTAAAAACATTTTGCTATTCAGATTCACCCCGTAGAGCACACTCAATTGCTGCACAAGGTGGAATTAATGCGGCAAAAAATTATCAAGGCGATGGTGATTCGAACTATCGTTTATTCTATGATACCATAAAAGGAGGAGATTATCGTTCTCGCGAAGCTAATGTATATCGCTTAGCTGAGGTTTCGGGAAATATCATCGATCAATGTGTTGCACAAGGTGTTCCTTTTGCACGTGAATATGGTGGACTGCTTGACAACCGTTCTTTTGGTGGAGTTTTGGTCTCCAGAACATTTTATGCTAAAGGACAAACGGGCCAACAATTATTATTAGGAGCCTATTCGGCAATGAATCGCCAGATCAATAGAGGTAAAATAGAAGCTTTTAACCGTCATGAAATGCTGGATTTGGTAAAAATCGACGGTAAAGCAAGAGGGATTATAGCGCGTGACCTGGTTACGGGAGAAATAGAAAGACATTCTGCTCACGCGGTGGTATTGGCAACAGGAGGGTACGGAAACGTATTCTTTTTGAGTACCAATGCTATGGGAAGTAATGTGATGGCAGCCTGGAGAGCGCACCGTAGAGGGGCATTCTTCGCAAACCCATGTTACACCCAGATTCACCCAACATGTATTCCGGTTTCGGGAGATCATCAGTCTAAATTAACGTTGATGTCTGAATCCCTTCGTAATGATGGGCGTATATGGGTACCTAAAAGAATTGAAGATGCGGAAGCGATACGTGCAGGTAAATTAAAACCAACACAATTAGCTGAAGAAGAAAGAGATTATTACTTAGAGCGTCGTTATCCTGCTTTTGGTAATCTAGTGCCACGTGATGTGGCATCCAGAGCTGCCAAAGAACGTTGTGATGCCGGTTTTGGTGTAAATAAAACAGGAGAAGCGGTGTACCTTGATTTTGCTTCAGCAATCCAACGATACGGAAAAGAAAAAGCCTTAACCTCTGGAATGCATAATCCTACTGCCGATGAAATTCGCGAATTAGGAGAAAAAGTAATCGAAGACAAGTATGGTAACCTTTTCCAGATGTATGAAAAGATTGTAGACGAGAATCCATATAAAACACCAATGATGATTTACCCAGCGGTACATTATACTATGGGAGGTCTTTGGGTAGATTATAACCTACAAACTACAATTCCGGGGTGTTACGCAGCCGGAGAAGCAAATTTCTCTGATCATGGAGCAAACAGACTAGGAGCATCGGCTTTGATGCAAGGTTTGGCAGACGGATATTTCGTGTTACCATATACTATTGGGGATTATTTATCTCATGATATCCGTACTGGTAAAATCCCAACAGATACTCCAGAGTTTGATGAAGCCGAAAAGCATGTAACAGATCGTATCGAGAAATTGATGGGAGGATCAGGACAGCATTCTGTAGATTATTACCACAAGAAATTAGGTAAAATCATGTGGAATAAATGTGGAATGTCTCGTAATGAAAAAGATTTAAAATCGGCGATTGATGAGATTGCGGCACTAAGAGAGGATTTTTGGAAAAACGTAAAAGTTCCGGGAGAAGCTAACGGTATGAACCCTGAGTTAGAAAAAGCAGGAAGAGTAGCTGACTTCTTAGAATTAGGAGAGGTATTTGCAAAAGATGCATTAGATCGTAATGAATCTTGCGGAGGACACTTTAGAGAAGAATCGGTAGAACAATCCGGAGAACAAAAGGGTGAAGCACTACGAGATGATAAAAACTTCAAATATGTTTCTGCTTGGGAATATATGGGTGACCCTAAAGATGCTAAACTACATAAAGAAGATTTGGTCTTCGAAAATATTGAATTAAAAACACGTTCTTATAAATAAAAAGCTATGAATCTTACACTAAAAATATGGCGTCAAAAAGACGCTGCCTCAAAAGGAGCGATAGTTGACTATCAAGTGAAAGGAATTGAAGGAGACATGTCTTTTTTAGAAATGTTGGATGTGTTAAACGAGGAATTAATTGTTAAAGGAGAAGAACCGGTTGTATTTGATCATGATTGTAGAGAAGGGATCTGCGGAGCTTGTTCATTACAAATCAACGGAGAACCTCATGGACCTGATCGTTTGGTCACTACGTGCCAATTACACATGCGTAAATTTAATGACGGAGATACCATTTATATCGAGCCATTTAGAGCTAAAGCATTTCCTGTAGTTAAGGATTTAATGGTGGATCGTAGCTCGTTTGATAGAATCCAACATGCAGGAGGATATATTTCTGTAAACACTTCGGGTAATACGATTGATGCTAATGCAATTCCTGTGAATAAAGATGATGCAGATGATGCATTTGCGGCAGCAACTTGTATTGGTTGTGGTGCGTGTGTTGCAGCCTGTAAAAATGCTTCGGCGATGTTATTTACATCGGCAAAAGTTTCACAATTTGCATTATTGCCACAAGGCCAAATAGAAGCCACCGACCGTGTCTTGGCTATGGTAAATCAAATGGATGAAGAAGGATTTGGTAACTGTACCAATACAGGAGCATGCGAAATCGAATGTCCTAAAGGAATTTCACTAGAAAATATTGCTCGTATGAATCGTGAATATTTAAAAGCGAGTTTGAAAGGGTAATAAATTCTAAACTTAATATTGAAAAACCGAAGTATAATGCTTCGGTTTTTTTATTTTTAATAGAAGATTAGTGAACTGACTTAACTATAAAATCATGAAATCCTTTATCTATATCATTTTAATTAGCCTTGCGGTACTTGCAGGGTGTAATGGCAATTCACATAAGTTAGAAGCAGTATCTACTTCAACTCGAAATAAGATATCACAACGCAAAATTATTGATTTAACTCATTCATTTTCTAAAGAAACAGTGTATTGGGTAACCTCAAAAGAATTTGAATTGGATACAGTTTATGTCGGTGAAACTGATAAAGGATATTATTACGCTGCTTATAATTTTACAACTGCAGAACACGGAGGAACCCATATGGATGCACCGATTCATTTTTCAAAAAATGGACAAACGGTAGATGAAGTGCCACTTGAAAATTTAATAGGAGACGCCATAAAAATAGATGTTTCTGTAAGGGTATCTGAAAATCCTGATTATCAAATACATGTTGAAGATCTTACTAATTGGGAAAAAAAGGAAAATACAGAGATTCCCGATGGGAGTATTGTTCTGCTATACACAGGTTTTACAAAATATTACCCGGATAAAATGAAATACCT
The DNA here is from genome assembly GCA_947503835.1 of uncultured Aquimarina sp. Classification (GTDB taxonomy): domain Bacteria; phylum Bacteroidota; class Bacteroidia; order Flavobacteriales; family Flavobacteriaceae; genus Aquimarina. The sequence continues at coordinate 474,596 of CANNFM010000001.1, read as the reverse complement.
CGGGACAGACAAACGAGGAGAAGAAGCTATAAAAGATCTTCACTTTCCTGGACTTTCTCCAGAAGCTGCTAAATGGCTGGTCAAAAATCGAAATATACATGCTATAGGAATCGATACGCCAAGTATCGATTATGGTCAATCACAATATTTTGGAAGTCATGTCATACTTTTCAATGAAAACATTCCAGCTTTTGAGAATTTGGCAAATCTGGATAAATTACCAGAAAATGGATTTGAAATTATTGCTTTGCCTATGAAAATTAAAGGAGGCAGCGGTGGACCATTACGAATTATTGCGATTTTAGATAAGTGATTTCCTTAAAACGCTCGAATTAATAAAATAAAGTTCTCAATTATTTTATAAAACCCAAAAAGGGGCATTAGACTAGCGTTAATAGGGTGTTTTAACTTTTTTATTTTAGAGTTATTCAATTAGCTTAGAGCATTAGCAATCCAAATGAGAAATAACCCAAATTTGATGTATGGGATTGATTGTAATATTCATTAATAACAGCTGTATTCAAGACATAAATAAATGAAAACAAGTTTAGTTCGTAAATTAAAGCGAAGGCTAATCTTTGCATTGATTTTGATTGGATTTATAACTAATCTTACTTATGGTGCACAAGGCAAAATAGATACTTTGCGAATTGAAAATATCATTACTCAGGCAATGATTGAGAATAATATTGTTGGAAGCGCTATTGCCATTGTGAATTCTAATGGTATTATTTATAAGAAGGGATTCGGAAAAACAGAAAAAAATGGTAACCCTGCATCGTCAAAGACAGTTTTTAATATTGGGTCTCTAACAAAGTCATTTACAGCAATGGCGATTCTTCAACTCGAGGAAGAAAACAAGCTCTCTTTGAGTAACTATGTAATTGACTACCTTTCAGATTTTAGAACCAAAAACAAAAATTTGTCTGATAAAATAACCTTATTTCATTTGACAAATCATACTAGTGGATTCACAACGGTGCAGGGAAATAGAACACAGGTAAACAATAATAATGATGACACCTTGAAGTTTCCGGTAGACGACTACAAGAATGTTTTTTTAAAATTTGAACCAGGCACAACATCACAATATTCTAATGCAAACTATCAAATTTTGGGTCTTATCATAGAAAAAGTAACTGGTCAAACCTATGAGAATTATGTAATTGAAAATATCTTAAAACCACTAAAAATGTCCAATAGTGGTTTCGAGTATAATACTTTATGGGCAATGCCTCATCGATATATGTTTGGAATCCCTGTAAAATATAACAATGAGATTAGCAGAGGCACCATCGCACAAGGAGGACTTCATTCTAACGCAGAGGATCTGGCTAAGTATTTGAGATCAATTTTAAATCAGGATTCATTATTAATTTCTAAAACTGGTTTTGCCAAGATTTTCGATCTCTCGAATGCAAAAAAATATTTACACGGAACATTGGGTTGGAAGTATCGACCAAAGAAAAACAATCAAAAATTAAAGGCCGATGTTTATTGGCATACTGGTGCTAATCCGGGTTATGCTTCAGCAATGTATTTGATCCCCCAGGAAGATTTAGGTATCATCTTACTAACTAATACAGATGGCAACCCCTATGGAATAAATAATACTAGTGAATTACTCTATGAGCCTATCAATGATATTCTTGGCGCTAGGGGAGGGATCACACCTTTATATTTAGGGGTTTTATCAATAATACTTTGGATACTTCCGGTTTTATTCACACTCTGGATTATTAAGATATTCCTTGATAAGTTTCAGAAAAAGAATACTTTGGGGCGACTTATTTTTGGCACTCTTACAGTATTTGGGCTGGTCTACTTGTTGTTAAAATTTATTCCAAATAATATTGGAGGGGCAGAAATTATGACAGTATACCTATTTGCTCCCGATCTAGGGTTATTGTTTATATTAACAAGTATTGTTTCATCTATTTGGATGACCCTTTTGTGGTTTAGATATCTAATTCGAAAATGAAAAAATATTGATCAAATTACGCTAAGACCTTTTAGAAAAGTATACTTCAAAGTTTCTTGAACGTTTTGAGAATCAATAACTTTCCCTTTAGAAACTGTCTCAAAATCATAATCTGGTTTTGATAAGTCTAACTGCTCACAAATACTGCTGTAATACTCAGCTTTTTCAGGATGATCAGGATAAGATGCATTAAATACCTGGCTCCAACTTTCAGTTTCAATAATTTTTTTAATCACTCCTATGCAATCATCAAGATGAATCAGATTTACTGGAGCTTTGGGGTTTTTGATGTTGGTTCTTCTAGAAAGCATATTGGCAGGATGTCTATTGGGACCAAACAATCCAGCAAAACGAAGAACCGTTGTTTTAAACGAAGTATGGTTTTGCAGTAATTGTTCTACTTTAATTAGCTGTTTTCCGGCATTTGAAGTGGCATTTGGCAGTGTTTCTTCAGAAATTAAAGGAAACCCTTCTAAATCTGCAAAAACCGATGTAGAGCTCACAAAAAGCATATTTTGAATATTTGATTTTTCGATATATGGAATTAAGTTTCGAATTTTGGCTACAAAGTTCACTTCGGGATTTCGTCTCAATCCAGGAGGGATGTTAATGATTAATATTTCGCTTTCGTTCAAAAAAGAATTTATATGTCCTATTGGGCCTTCTTCATTAAGCGCAACTTGATATACATCAATACCCAAATCTTCTATAGTTTTGATCTTATTTTCTGAAGTTGTAGAGCCTTTTATCGTATAGCCTAACCCGATTAGAGATGTAGCTAAGGGTAGCCCAAGCCAACCTGTTCCCAGAATGCTGATTTGTTTACTCATTTACTTGCTCGTCCTTTAATGATGCTACTATAATTGTGTCGGTTCCTTTTTCATGATATTCTTGTAATGCCAGGCTTTTTTTAATCACTACGGCGTCATTAATCACAAAAGGTTTTGGCATCATTGCCGTGCTTCTTGATGGAATTGAAAAATGTTCATTAGTTAATAGATCATACGAAGATTCATAGAGTACAAATTTTGGTAAAGAGTCTTTATGAAACTGCATTTGAAGCTCTAAAGGTTCATTTTTACTCACATAATAGGTAAGCAAATGTTGTTTCCACCTTTTGGTGTATGCATTATAAGTTGCACCATCTGAATACTCAAAATCTATAGCTGTTTCTCCGTTTACGTGTAGCGCGTCAAAATTGAAAAGTGTTTCTGTATAGATATCAATTCTATTAATATCACGCTGCGGAGCAATACATAGGTCATAGTATCTTTTTTCGCCCATAATGGTATCCTTGCCGATATCTAGTTTTGGGTGGCGTATATTTTTAGTTGTAGCTTGGTTAGCATAGGCAAATGATCGTCCGTATTTGCTTTGTAATGCATTTTTATTATAAGTTTCAGCTATATTTTCATCGGGATTGATGTAATTTTTAGTCCAGGAATCCAACATTTTATCATAAGAAGCCCAAACGGCTTTATTTTGATCAGCATCCAAAATATAGACTAAGCTATTAGGTTTTTGCCTTTCTTCGGAAAAATCTGATTTTATATGAGCGGCAATGAGAAATATTAGGGTAAGTACTAATCCAAAGTTTCCGAATCGGTGTTGTCTTTTATAAAATCCAACTACAGGAAGCAATACACCAAATAATAACGCAGATAATATAGCCGAAACAAAGAGGATTTTAAGACCTAAAGCAACCGGGAAGGATACGATAAAAGGAAATAAGATAAAGATAGCCGGAAGTGATAAGAAAACCATTAGATAAGGGTTTGGCTTTTTTTGTTGTATCAGCACAAATAATGAAATCAACCCAAAGAATACAATAATTATAAAATAACTGGCTCCTTTTAGATACAATGCAGCCATTATTGAGATCACTAACCACATAAATAAGGGGGCGATCATCAAATTTGGTAAATTTTGTGACTTACCAAACCTTGCATATACCTTAAAACAAATAGAAATTGATAACAGTATGAATACCGTAATGTATACGTGCCCATTATACGTAAATCCGTGTTGAATTTCTCGATATTGAGGATAGATTAATTTGAGCAATTCCCATAAACCAAAGGTTAGAAATCCTGCTAAGTTTATAGCGATTAGAAAAATCCCAAAACCCCTTAAAATTTCTTTGAAATCAATTCGGTACGCAAATTTCCCATAGATGATTAGCCCTATGAATACTATAATTGCTATAGTTAGTAATACAAAAATCCAGCTGTAAGGATATTTAATAAGGCTAAAAATTGGGGTGTTGAAATAAATATAGTCCTGATCAGATTTTAGATTATTGATGTCAACTTCAGAAAAGTAAGAGAGTAGTGGCATTATATAGTTTCCTTGATGCTGCAGGGTGGTTAAGTCTAAGTTTTGCCAGGTATCATTTGCCGTATGATAATCAAAGTGATCATCTATGAAAGCAAAGTTAAAACCGTCGATATCTCCCTGTTCTCTTAGTACAGTGAGGTCGGTATCATTAGGAAGCATCTTATAAATACTGTACGCTAAAGAGTTTGTTGTGGGGTACTGTACACTAGCTTTAGAGAATTGATCAATCAATTTTCCATTCTTGCCATTCGTTTCCATTAGCATATATGAATCTCCGCCACTTCCTCTGGCTTCAAAATTAAGAACAAGTCCGACATTTTTGGCCCAGGGATGTTTTTTTACAAAAAGATCAGCCCCATTTAGCCCAAGTTCTTCACCATCGGTAATACAAATGATGATATCATTTTTAGGCGTTTTATTGGTAGAGAGATATGCTCTAACTCCTTCTAGAATAGTGGCTACACCACTAGCTGCGTCACTGGCACCAAAAGAAGAATGTTGCGAACTGTCGTAGTGAGACATTAGCAACAGAGATTTCCCGGTATCACTACCTTTGATTTTGGCAATAATGTTTTGGGGTTTGCTACAGTTTCCAGATTTACCTACAGAAAAACCTTCTTGAATTTCTGGTTGTAAGCCTAACTTTTTTAACTCGGCAACAATATAGTTTTTTACTTCCTTGTGTGCATTACTACCAAGATAGTGGGGGGCTTTAGCCATGTTTTTAACATGTTCTAAGGCGCGAAGGGTAGAAAACTCCTGTGTTGGCGTTTCGAGATCACTAATTCGATGTGATTTGGTGCTGTAGGAAGCATAGAATAAAGAAAAAAGTAAAAGAAGAAACGTAAGTAATGAAGGAAACTTTCGCATGTGGTTGTATTGATTTAGGTTAAAGGTAAGAAATTAGCCACAAATATTATACTGATCTCAATCGAAAAGGTGATTATCCACTAAAGCTCTTAAAAATCATACAAATAAAAAGAAATAATTATGAGTATGATAAAAATGAAGTTGTGAGCGCTTAAAGTTATAAGCCTCTTTGAATAAGTTATTGAAAATCACTATATTTAAGATTCACTAAATCACTAAATATTATGGGAATAATCAGTTTTCAAGGAGCGCGCTCTAAGACGAAGAAGCAAGATGAGACTCCAATAAAAGTTTCGGATTATATGACAAGAGATCTGATTACATTCACTCCAAATCAGTCGGTAATGGAGGTTATTGAAACATTAGTAAAGCATAAAATTTCGGGGGGTCCGGTCGTAGATGAAAACAATACGTTGTTAGGGATTATTTCTGAAGGAGATTGCATCAAGCAGTTAAATGAGAGTCGTTATTACAATATGCCTATTGATGATGCCCGGGTAGAAAAATTTATGGTTAAAAATGTAGAAACTATCGATGGTAATCTAAATATTTTTGATGCAGCTAATAAGTTTTTACAGACTAAAAGAAGGCGTTTTCCGATTATTGAAGACGGTAAATTAGTAGGGCAGATCAGCCAAAAAGATGTTATGAAAGCCGCATTGAAGTTAAATAGCCAGCATTGGAGAGATATGTAAGATGTTGTTTATTTAGATACTAAAGCTTTGGGATCGTCAGTAATTAAAAGTTTATTCACTTTATCTCCTGAAATAAATAGATTTTTGGAAGAGTATCGGTCAAATTCATGATCGGACTCCTTCCAATTACCTATGCCCATAACCGAGATTTCTTCGCCAATTTCGATACAAGCCTCATCATAGTAAATTGAGTTCATAGTGTTTTTACTAGTTTTTCCATGAGTATTTAAATAGGCTTCTAGGTGCATAGAGGCCGCCATTTTAAAGTTTGATTGGTGCGTTACATCTTCAATTAAATGGACGCATCTATGATTAAAAGTTATAGTGGTATTAATCATTGCTTTTTCTCTATGAGATTCAATAATAAAATCAACACACTTTTCTTCTTTTACAAGCGTCTCTAATGAGTTTTTTCCTGTCTTTTTTGTTACGTGAACTTGATAATATACACACTTCTTTTTACCTAAGGGAGAGATTAAAATGTTGTTATCAATTGCAGATGCTTTACCAATAATTTTGGCATATTCATTTTCTTTAATTAACGGAATTCTTTTTGATGCTATTTTTTTTGATGCCTTAAGTATTTTCATTTTAGGGCTCGTATAATGAAGATAAGCGGTAAACATTATAAAAAGACTTACCAATACAATGAATATCAACGGGATGTAAAAATTGAAGTCCATGCTAACTATTTCTTTTTACCAGCGCATAAAATTCGTTTTCTAGTGGAAGATAGCCTTGGTCATATACAAAATAATAGGTGTTTCCGGTTTTGGTAACATAAATACTGGTAAAATGATTAAAATCAAAACCTTTAGAGATTAGTTTTGTCTTGGTCGTTTTGGTCTTGTCTTTTGGGTTTAGCTCACCCAGAATACGATAGTTTTTACGTAATAAGTTATTAATATTGCGCACCAGGTTTTTGCTATCCTTATTAAGTTGGTTGTTATATGCATTACGGCAATAATCGCTACAGAATTTTTTATCTGCACGACCTATAATCTTATCACCACATACGGGGCATTCTTTTTGCATTGTTTACTTTCTTTTGTAATTAAATTTAACTTCATCACCCGATCCGTCTTTATTTCCAATAACCACATAAACATTCATTTCGTTATCGCTAATTTTTTCGAAGGTCATTTGGTCAAAAAAGACTCTGTTTTTTTCGATTTTTACGAGTTTAAAATCAACAGTTTCTTCTTTTTCTTCCCATCCTTTAAAGTCTCCATGAAAATGTTTTAGTTGTAATAATAAGGTGTTGTTGTTTTGGGTAATTCCTCCAACTTCATAGAATTTAATCGTATTATCAACAACCAGTTTAAACGAAAACATCATAGAATTGCCTAAGGGATCACTCCAGATTTCTTCGGTTATTCCTCCAAACGCTTCACCTCGCCAATACCCACTAATCCATGAAACATCCTGAAGTGTAGCTTTGGGAGAGGTCATGTCATCACTAAACTTTATAGTATTTGATGTTTGCTCCTGTGCAATTGTTACCTGAACAGAAATTAAAATTAAAAGTAATACCAATCGTAGCCTCATAATTAAACAATTTTGTAATGAGAAAGATACAATAAATATCCGTGTACAAACGATTAAGAGATACTGTTAGAAGAAAATATCCTGTGCTAGCCTAAAGGTATTGGCATGTGCCTCGACGATGGTTTTGATGTCGGGAGAATATCCACCACCCATAGAACACATGATTGGGATTTCAAGATCTTTGCAGGTTTGTAATACATATCGATCCCGCTCTGCACATCCTTCTACAGAGCATCCTAGTTTCCCTAATTTATCGGTAGATAATATATCAACACCACATAAATAATAGATAAAATCGGGTTTTTGATCTTTTATGAGTTTAGGAAGAACCTCTTTCAAGGTTTTTAAGTATTCTTCATCATTGATTTGATTAGGAAGTTCGATATCCAGATCAGATGTTTCCTTCTTAAAAGGGTAATTATTGGCTCCATGCATCGAGAAGGTAAATACTGATGTATCATTCTCGAATATCTCTGCAGTACCATTACCCTGATGTACATCTAAATCTACAATCAATATTTTTTTAGACAATCCTTTTTGTAAAAGATTTCTAGCACCAATGGCTTGATCATTAAGTAAGCAAAACGCTTCACCACGATTCGTATAGGCATGATGGGTGCCACCGGCAATATTCATAGCAATACCATGTTCTAGAGCATATTCTGAAGCCTTAATGGTACCATCTGCAATAAGTACTTCGCGTTCTACCAATTCTTTTGATAATGGGAATCCAATTTTTCTAGCAGCTTTTGGATCCAAAGAAAGCTCAATAAGACTATTGTAATACGCTTTGGTGTGCACTGCCAAAATAGGTTTCGAATCCGGGATTCCGGGTTCAAAAAAATTGGCTGCAATACAAGTTCCTTCATGTAATAGTTGTTCAGGAAGCAACTCATATTTGATCATCGGGAATCTATGCCCATTGGGCAACGGGTGTGTATAGATTGGATGATTCGCTATTTTGAGCATTTTTGGTACTATTGTTTATGTCTGGTCGAGCGCAGTCGAGACCTTAAAAATCACCTGGTTTAAAATTTGAATGCGTTACATTTCTGCACTCTGCTAAAATTTGAAGAAGATCAAATTGATTATTCGCTAAAGCCAATTTCTTTTTAGCACTCCATTTTTTAATCTTTTTCTCAAAATATATGGCTTGATTTATATCATTAAACTCCTGTGAAAAGATAAGTTTCAAAGGCCTTCTTTTGTAGGTAAAGCAATTTTTATTTAATCCTTTTTGATGTTCTTCAAACCTTCTGGCTATATTGTTTGTGACACCAGTATAGGTTAGTTGATCAGCACATTGTAGAATGTATACGTAGTATAATTTCATACCAGATTTTCATAATTAGGTCTCGACTGCGCTCGACCGGACACTTACAAAATTAATTTTTTGAATCAACTCACAACCGTCCCAGGATTCACACCATCCTCGTCAGGATTTAGGAACACGATTTTACCTTCAGGGTTTTCGGTCATTAGGATCATGCCTTCGCTCTCTACACCACGAAGTTTTCTAGGCGCTAGATTAGCTAACACAGTTACTTTTTTACCCACAACTTCTTCTGGTGTAAAATGCTCTGCAATACCTGAAACGATCGTTCTTGTATTGATACCAGTATCTACTTTAAGTACTAAAAGCTTTTTGGCTTTAGGCATTTTTTCGGCTTCGATGATGGTGCCTACCCTGATATCAAGTTTGGTGAAATCTTCAAAAGTAGTGGTGTCTTTTTGTGGTTCTACAACTTTATTTTCAGCCTCGTTGGCTTTTTTGGTAGCTTCTAATTTGTCTAATTGTTTTTGGATTTCGTCATCTTCAATTTTTGAGAATAATAATTCTCCTTTCCCTATTTGATGTCCTTCCGGAAGTAATACTTCTTCAGAAGATATTTCGGACCAATTTAATCCAGAATGATTAAGAATGCCTTTTAGTTTAGTGCTGGTGAATGGTAAAAATGGTTCACATAATGTTGCCAAGGCCGAAGCAATTTGTAAGGCAACATATAGTACAGTTTTGGTACGTTCTTCGTCTGTTTTAATCGTTTTCCAGGGTTCTTCGTCTGCCAGGTATTTATTTCCTAATCGTGCTACATTCATCAATTCCTGGCTGGCTTCTCTAAATCGATAGCGCTCAATAGAACTTGAGATCACAGCTGGGTAGGCCTTAAGCTCGGCTAAGGTTTGTTGGTCTATTTCAGAAAACACTCCCGGAGTAGGTATAACACCATCATAATATTTGTTGGTGAGTACTACAACCCGATTAATAAAGTTTCCGAATATAGCAACTAATTCGTTGTTATTTCGTGCCTGAAAATCTTTCCAGGTAAAATCATTGTCTTTAGTCTCTGGAGCATTGGCTGTAAGCGCATATCGAAGTACATCTTGCTTATCAGGGAATTCTTCGAGATACTCATGCAACCACACCGCCCAGTTTTTTGAAGTAGAAAGTTTGTTTCCTTCTAAGTTTAAAAACTCGTTAGCAGGTACATTTTCTGGTAAAATATAACTTCCTTCTGCCTTGAGCATACTTGGGAAGATAATACAATGAAAAACGATATTATCTTTTCCTATAAAATGTACGAGTTTAGTGTCTTTGTCTTTCCAGTACGGTTCCCAGTCTTTTCCTTCTCGCGCTGCCCATTCTTTGGTAGATGAGATATATCCAATAGGGGCATCAAACCAAACATACAACACTTTTCCTTCTGCACCTTCTACAGGTACCGGAATCCCCCAATCTAAATCTCGGGTTACTGCACGTGGACGTAATCCATCATCAACCCAGGATTTGATTTGGCCATATACATTGGTTTTCCAATCTTTTTTATGTCCTTTGAGCACCCATTCTCTTAAGAAATCTTCATATTGATCTAGTGGTAAAAACCAGTGTTTTGTCTGTTTAAGGATGGGTTCTGCACCCGAAATCGTAGATTTGGGATTAATTAGTTCGGTGGCACTAAGAGTACTACCGCAATTTTCGCATTGATCTCCATAGGCTTCTTCATTTCCACATTTAGGACAAGTACCTGTAACAAATCGATCTGCAAGAAATTGTTCGGCCTCGGGATCGTATAATTGTTCTGATGTTTCTTCAATAAATTGACCATCTTCATACATTTTCTTAAAAAATTCTGAAGCTGTTTCATGATGAATAGGAGCAGAGGTCCTGGAGTAGTTATCAAATGAGATTCCGAAGTCATTAAAAGACTTTTTGATGATCGAATGATATTTATCAATGATCACTTGTGGCGAAACTCCTTCTTTTTTTGCACGCATAGGGATGGCAGCGCCATGCTCATCACTACCACAAATAAAAGCAACGTCGTTGCCCGTAATTCTAAGGTAGCGTGAGTATATATCTGCGGGTACATAAACCCCTGCCAAATGACCGATATGGATGGGACCATTGGTGTATGGTAATGCTGCTGTAATCGTATATCTTCCCTCTGTACTCATAATGCTTAAAAATAAGGGACAAAGGTAATAAAAACAGCTACAAAACATAACCGCCGAGCACCCAATTATTTTGGATGATTACGGCGGTTATGTGTATTGGTTTTATGAGATTACAATAGACTTGCTATAATTACCATTATTAGTCTGAATCTGATATACATAGGGTCCTGTACTTAATCGGGTTTTTGCAGATTCTTTTACGTTAATGACAAGGTCAACACCTTCCATGAGCATTTCATTAGCTAAAGTGGCTACTTTTTGTCCAATCACATTGTACAATGAGACGTCTATGTGAGTAGTCTGCGGAGTAACAATATTTAGAAAAGTTTGATTATCACTATAGGAAGGGATATGGGTTATCCCTGCTCCATCGGTAGGGTTAATGCTACTGGATCCACTACAGTTAAATCCTAGGTCAAGAGACTCGAAATCGGCACCTAACAATGCTCTTCCAACCAAACCTTGATCAATACATAACCAATCTTTCATCACAGTAGCATATACTTGCCTAAAATCTGTGGTGTTTGTTACATTTCCTCCTCGGGTTAAATCATTGAGATCAGGATGTTCTCCAACAAACCCATTACCATTTAAGGCGGACCCAAAAAACATTGTTGGTGCTGCAGTACCATGATCTGTTCCCAGAGAACCGTTTTCTCTAAAACGTCTACCAAATTCAGACATCGTCATCGTAAGTACCTTATCATCCCATCCCGCTGCGGTAAGGTCTTTATAGAACGTGCTTACAGCCTCAGAGAAGGAGTTTAAAAGTTGCTGATGTCTTTGAGGTTGATTATTGTGAGTGTCAAAACCACCCAAGGTCACTAAATAGACTTTGGTACCTAAGTTTCCTTTAATCAATCTGGAAATAATGCTAAACTGTCTCCCCAGGCTATCATCAAGATACCCTGCAAAATCATTGGGCCCTGATCTGTCATAGGCTGCACTAATTACATCGGCATAATTAAAGGTGGTATTAGTAGCTTCTCTTAAATATCTTACTTTATCATCGTAGGTACAATTCTCTAATCCGTTAAGATCATAGAATGTTTCGTTCTCTATAATCTGAAGTAATCGTCTAGGATCTGAAACGGCAAACGAAAAATCGTTTTGAGGTCCTTTAAAAATTAGATTTCCTATACTTCCGATTTGAATTGATGGCGGGCTAGCTGGTGGATTAAAGAAATAATCAGGATAAATTTCCTGAAAATATCGTCCCATATAACCAGTACGATCATCTTCTTCTAAATTGGTATTGGCATAAATATCTGATCCTTTAAAATGAGATAACGAAGAATCTTCGTACCCTACACCATGTACCACACGCATTTGACCATCACCCCAAACACTTTCGAGCTTGTTCATAGGTTTTGGCATTGCAAAATTACCATCGAGATCAATAAATTCACTAGGAGGAATTCTAATCAATGGTCGTGCATTAGCATAAACATCGTAATCGTACACAGGAATGATGGTATTAAATCCATCATTACCTCCACTTAGACGACACAGAATTAGGATGTTCTCATTTTCAGATTGACTAAGCGCAATTGATAAAGGAGAAGGTCTGGATGCAGAAATCGGGGTGTTGGCAAGCATCATCGAGCCACCACCTGCAATCCCAAGGGCTTGCAGAAAAGATCTTCTATTCCATTTTTTATGATCGTCGGTATTACAAGAACTGTCCTTGTCTACTTTTATATTTTTATTGTGATTTGTTTCGCACATAGCATTTTATTTAAGTTGAAATTCGGGGATATCTACAATGTAATCTAAGAGTGCAGAAAATTGGTCTGCTACTTCGTTAAAGCCGAGGTCCCAGGTTGGGCTTCCGCCAATTTCATAGTAGGTAGGAGGGAAAAGATCCTTAAAAACCCCTAAAATCTCGTTAAAAATAACATCATCTTCAATGCCTCTCGGAAAGAAATAATTTACAATAGCTCTCACTACAATTTCTACATCTGGACCACTAAGAGTAGGTTGCAGAGTTCCATCTGCAGCAGTACCGATGGGTAATCCTACCACAAAATCTCTAAATTGCTGCTGATTGCTTTGCCAGGCTTGATTTATGATGAATCGGGCAGTTTCCCAGCGACCTATCAAAAGATCGGGACTCACCCAATCTTCATCGCCTTGCCAGCCTTCAACGTCTATTGGATTTAGAACATCTTGTCCTAATACCCGAACAGAACCCCGAATAAAATCATTAACATTAGTACCACCCAATGAAAAGCCCAATTCATTATAAAAACAAATCAGTAAATCACAAGGGCTTTTTATGATAGCACCAATGGCTTCAATATTAAAAAAGTGTTGACTTTTAAATAATTGACGCAGTACCGGTGCGATTTCAAAATTATTAGCGATAAGAGTTTGAGCCATTTGTGCAACAATGGTTTCGCTACAGGTAGGGCTTACATAATATGCATACAACTTTGTGCAAATAAACGTGGCAACTTGTAATTCTCTTTGTTGAAATAATATATTAATTACATCATCATAGGTCCAGTTACCCGTTTGACCAAAAATAGTTTTGGTTTCATTACTAAATTCACTTGGGTCAAAAAGAATATCTCCCCATCCTATACCATTGGTATCGACATAACCAGTAATACCTTTTGCAGTTTCTTGTATGTCGTCTTCGGTATAGTCATTATCTACACCAAGGGTAAAAAGTTCGTATAGTTCTCGGGCGTAGTTTTCATTGGGTCTATCCCTTACGTTTTCATCACCATTAAGATATACCAACATGGCATTAGATATACCAATATCATATACAAAATCTCTTAGATTACCGATTGCATGCATCTGCAATAGGCTATAATATTGTAATTGATATGCAGGGCTTCTATAGGTATCGTCTTCGGTCACAAAATGATTACTCCAAAACAAAGTGAGGCGTTCTCTTACTTTATTCTGAATCAAATCACCGACCATTTGATTTTTTCCTTCTTGTCTATAGAATCCAAGATCGTTATCGGGATTGGCATCCTCTGCAGCATCGAATTGATCTCTATTCCACAAGCTCCACGGCAGTGGCGGAGTAGTATTTAAAGCAATAGCTTCATCGATCAATGCATCCACTAATGTACTGGGATTTTGAGATAAAGCCGCTAAAACTTCAGCTTTTGAGGCACCAAAACCAATTCTACGATAGAGATGGTTTACTCTGGTAACATTCCAAGGACTTTCTGCAGAAGGTACATATACATCGAGAGAATCCAGATTACATGACGTATCAGAAATCATAGGCATTAAGATTTAAAAGTAGTGTTTGAGGGACAAATTTCATCACAATATAATAGTTTATAACGAAACTCTTTGTTAATTAGTACTTCAAATTTGAAATTTTAAGATATGTTGAAGCCTGATTTTATTAGAGAAGGAGATAAAATCGCAATTGTTTCTACGGCAAGAAAGATTGATTTAAAAGAGATTAATGATGCAATTTATATACTAAAAGAATGGGGTTTGATACCCGTATTGGGTTCAACAATTGGTATCGAAAGCAACCAATTTGCCGGTACAGACGGAGAACGAAGGTCTGATTTTCAAAAAATGCTGGACGATAAAGAGATTAAGGCGATATGGTGTGCAAGAGGAGGGTATGGTACCGTTAGGATTATTGATGATATTGATTTTTCTTATTTTTGTAAACACCCAAAATGGATTATTGGATATTCTGATATCACCGTATTGCATTCTCATGTTCATAATTTGGGGATCTGTTCATTACATGCTCCTATGCCCATCGATGTTCATAAAGGAACCAAAGAATCTATGATTACATTTAGAGATCTTATTTTCAAAAAAAATGTAGCATATAAGATCCCTTCTTCTAAAAAAAATATCTTGGGAAATTGCCAAGGACAGCTCATAGGTGGAAATTTATCTATGCTATACTCTTTATGTGGCTCTTCATCTTCTTTGGATACCTCTGGTAAAATTTTATGTATTGAAGATTTAGATGAATATTTGTATCATATAGATAGAATGCTTCAAAACCTGAAGCGGAATGGGTATTTTGATAACCTATCGGGCTTAATTGTAGGAGGGATGACTAAGATGCATGATAATAATATTCCTTTTGGTAAAAAACCAAAGCAAATTATTTTGGATATTGTACAAGAGTATGGATTTCCTGTAGCATTTAAATTTCCTATGGGACATATTGAAGATAATCGAGCTTTGATTTTTGGAGCAGCAGCTTTGTTGAAAGTGACTAAAGATGAGGTTAAACTAGAATACATATAACTATGGCACAACATAATGCTTTGGGAGAAAAAGGAGAGAAGTTCGCCGTTGATTTTCTGCTAAAGAAAGGATATGATATTTTAGAAAAAAACTATAGGTACTTAAAATCTGAAATTGATATCATTGCAAGGATCAAGGATGTTATTGTTGTTGTCGAAGTTAAAACACGTAGCACTCCGGATTTTGGTAACCCGCAGGAGTTTGTAAAACCAAAACAAATACAATCGTTAGTCAAAGCAATTGATCATTATGTAACCGATAATGATCTCGATGTAGAGGTGCGTTTTGATATTGTTGCGATTATAAAAGATAAACAAGGCACCACTATAGAACATCTCGAAGATGCGTTTTATCATTTTTAATCAAAAAATGCACTTTTAGGAGTAGCGTAGTATTTATTGAGCTAAGAATCATGATCATATAGATCATTTCACATAAAAAATCTTTTCTTAATGCAGTCTTTAGAGTTAATAGATTTCATACTTTTTTTAGGAATTAGTCAAGGCATATTCTTGGCAATCACTATTCAATTTATTAGAAACAAAAATAAACCTGCTAATCAACTACTTTCTATTATTTTAGTTTTATCGGTTTTGATGTTGTTCGGAAGGATCATTTTTTTTAGATTTTTAACCCTACGAATGTTTCAATGGAGTATTCTTATTGATGCTGTAATATTTCTATTTGGCCCCTTATGCTATGTGTATTTTAGGCGGTTAGCATTTTCTGAAAATAATAATTTTAAGCTTTCGTGGATTCATTATATTCCCGTTATAATCCATATTCTATTTTCCTTTTATGTGCTATCTCTGGGGGCAGAAGAATTCTCTGAAAAATTGTCGGCGAGATTTTTTAGCATGCCCTTTTTAGTTATTGAAGGAGCAGGAATTATTTCAAATTTTTATTATTGGATATTAAATGTGCGACTTCTAAAAATGTACACCAAAGAAGAGAAAAATACCATCTCGTATAAACAAAGCCTGGTCTCTTTTTTAAAGTTTTTTCAAATATCTGTGGGTGTTTTTTTGGCCTTATGGATTACTAGCTTCACCATTTCGCGTTTATTTAGTTACTCTATTGGATTTATCGATTACAATTCGGTATGGGGTGCTATATCCCTATTTATATTTGTGGTTGGTTATTATAGCCTTAAAGAACCAGAACTTTTTAGAGTTTCTTTAAAAAGAGAAAAGACAGAAACGCAACAACGTCTTCCGCAAAGTCAAATAACTTTCCTTGAAAAAGAAATGAAACGCCTTATCGAAGAAGAAAAAATATTCTTGAAACCCAACTTGACGCTAAGGGATCTCTCTGAAAAATTAGAGACTTCAACACATAATTTATCGTGGTACTTAAACACCATCTCAAAAAGTAACTTCTATGATTATGTCAATCATTATAGGGTTAAAGAATTCTTAATAAAGATTGAAAATGGTGAGCATCACCGTCATACCATTCTCGCTCTTGCTATGGAAGCAGGCTTTAATTCGAAATCTACATTTAATAAAGCTTTTAAATTAGAGATGAAAGACACCCCAAGTAACTACATCAAAAGGTTAAAAGTTGCCTGAAAGAGGTACGAGTACATCCAAACGGTCGATTTTTAAGTACTCTAGAGATACTTTAGAGGAAACTTAAAAATCATACAAATGAAAAAACGTACAAAAAACACTAAGATTAAAAGACTTGCTTTTTTTTCTCTATTAGCAATATCTGGATTATTAACCTCTTGTCATGGAGATGGTGTTGATCGAGATCCGGTGGTAGAGACTGTGGTCTCAGATTTTGCAGGAAACGATGCTGTTACTGTGGATCGTAGAGGCAATGTTTATGTGTCAGAATTTGGGCAATTTGTTGGCGCTAACGGAAACGGAACCCGAGTTTTTAAGGTATCTAAAAATGGAGATGTAACCGAGTTTGTGACTGGTTTAACAGGCCCACTAGGTAATGCAATCGATGCACAAGGTAATTTTTATGTGGTTAATGGTAGTGGTAATGGATCAGGGGATATATTAAAAATCACTGCAGATGGTACTCGAACCACATTGGCAACGATTGATGGTTTCCCATCTGGGTTAACATTGGATTATCATAATAATCTATATGTTTCAAATTTTGGAACTCCAAACGTTCATAAAATAACTCAAGAAGGAGAAGTTACCATATACGCATCAGATCCACGATTAGCAGGTGGCGTGGGGATTGATTTTGACTATAAAGGAAACCTTGTTGTAGGTAATTTTGCAACTGCAGATATTGTATCTATCGACCCAGAAGGAAATGTTTCTCTTATTGCCACTATTGCCGATGCTGTGGTTAATGGTTTTGGTATTGGGTATATAACAGTTGCAGGCAATTCTGTTTTTGCAACCGGGATTGGGGTAAATAAAATATTTAGAGTGACTCTTGATGGTAAGGTCGAAGAATTTGCTGGTACAGGAACTCCCGCTGTTGTTGATGGACCTGCACTGGAAGCATCATTTAATGGTCCTAACGGAATTACTGTAGATAAATACGCAAAGGCCATTTATATTTCAGAGTTTGGAGGCGCAGGAGCTTTAAGAAAGATAAAACTATAGCCGTAATTCTATACGTTTTGCAAAATCAAAAGATCATTATGTCTCCTCATAATGATCTTTTGTCATTAAAAAGGATAGAATATATCGGTTTAAATTAATTAATTTCAAAAAAGAAGTGCAGCTGTATACATTTGGTCGAAGTTTATATAATTAGAGTGTAGATTTACACAAAAAATAAGTAACCGGTAATGGAATCTTTCAAAATAATTCATTTCATCCTTTTTCTCGGAATAAGCCAAGGAGTTTTTCTGGCCATAGCTATTCAGTGTATTCATAATAGAAACCGATTGGCAAACAAGATGTTGTCATTGATTCTTATCATAGCTGCCATTATGCTTACCGGAAGATTTTTCTTTACTATAGAGACCGATATTCTTGTTTTTTTTAGACTGGCTTTATTCGTAGACATCCTAGTGTTTATTTTTGGTCCATTACTATATCTGTACTATAGAAGATTAGTGTTTAATGAAAAAGTAAAGTATACCCTTCATTATGCAAATTTTATACCCGCTATCGGTATGTTGGCATATCATATCTGGACCTATCAATATTCTTATGAAGAATTTTTGCTAATGGTTCAGAACGGAAGGCTAATAATTCCTTTTTTTATCATAGAAACTGTTGGGATTGTGTATAACCTTTATTTCTGTTATCGTTGCTTTCTGCTGATCAAAGTATATCAACAAGAAGAAAAGAAAAACGTATCGTATTCTCAAGATATTGTGCCCTACCTAACCGCAATTTTAATACTATTCTTGTTGTTTTTAATACTATGGGTGGTAAGCTATGTCTTATATTATTTTTTGAACATATATTCTTCATTCGTTAGTTATAATGCTATATGGATTGCGATTCCTGCGTTTATTTATGTTGTTGGGTTTTATAGCCTAAAACAACCTGATGTTTTTAGAATGCCCATCGCCAAAAAGAATGACGTTCAAAATAGAGAAAGAATAGAAGGAAAAGCGCTACAGGATTTACAAAAAAACCTTGAACACCTCATGGTAAATGAAAAGATTTATCTAGATCATAAACTCACTTTAGCCGACCTTGCCAAACAACTAAATACTTCTACGAATAATCTTTCTTGGCTCCTCAATACCATTCATAAGAGTAGTTTTTACGATTTTATTAATAAATACCGCGTAGAAGCATTTATAGAAAAAATTCAAAGAGGCGAGTATCAGAAACATACTTTGTTAGCACTTTCTTTAGACTCTGGATTTAACTCTAAATCTACTTTTAATAAGGCGTTTAAAGCGGTGCTAAATGATACGCCTAGCAATTATGTCAAAAAATTGAATGCTGTTTAAAATGTAGAAAGGGTTCGACTGTATACAAACGGTCGATTTGTAAAGGTTGTAATGATAGTTTTGAGTTGAACTTAAAAAACTATCACAATGAAAACACTTTCACTTTTTGTTTTATTAAGCACGTCTTTATTATTGTCGTCTTGCTATGGAGAAGGGATTGATCCCGATCCAGAAGTAGAAACTTTAATTAGCAATTTTGCCGCCAACGGAGCCGTATCTGTAGACAGACAAGGTAATATTTATGTTTCCGAGTACGGTCGGTTCGTTGATACTGGAGGCAGCGGAACCAGAATTTTTAAACTTTCACCAAAAGGAAGAATTCTAGACACTATTCAAGGGCTGTCTGGGCCTTTGGGTACTGCAAAAGACACGAATGGGAATCTGTATGTTAATAATGCTAACAACACAGTTAATGGTCAGGTATTAAAAATAGCACCTAATGGCGATAGGACAGTTATTGCAACTATTGATGGATGGCCTAGTAGCATGACTATAGATCATGAGGATAATTTATACATATCGAATTATACCGCTCCAACGGTTCATAAAATTTCAGCTAATGGAGAAGTAACTGTTTACGCAAATGATCCTAGATTATTTGGAGGAGTTGGGATTGATTTAGATAGTAATGGAAACGTAATTGTAGCCAATTTTTATACAGCAGATATTTATTCTATCGATAAAAATGGTCAAATCTCATTGATTGCTAATATTCCCGATATCGTAATTCAAAATTTTGGTATTGGATACATTACTGTTGTGAATGATGTGATTTACGCTACCGGAATAGCGGTCAATTATATTTTCAAGGTTTCATTAGATGGTACAGTAGAAACAATTGCAGGTAATGGCGAAGCAGCACAATTAGATGGCCCTTTACTAGAAGCTTCTTTTGTTAATCCTAACGGAATTGCATTCGACAAATATTCGAGAACCTTTTACATATCAGAGTATACAGGAGTAGGTGGATTGCGAACCATTAGATTATAAAAAATCGGTTTAAATAGTAATCTTAAAAACAATCATTATGGTACAATCAATTTTAAAATTAAATGGAATAAAAGAGCTGAAAAAAGAAGCTCAAAAAAGTGTAAATGGTGGCTTTAATCCTTGTCCATCTATTGGGAATGTTTGCACACGATATACAGTTCCTTGCTTTGGTGGGGTACAAGATTTAGTTTGTGTAAATGGATTTTGGGAGTACGCTTAATTTAGAATATAGAAATATACCCTGAGACAAAGGTTTGTCTCGGGGTTACTTCGGTTGTCAAATTTTAATTAGTCTTTCTCCCGAAATATTAATACAGATACTTGTTTCCAGACCTCATAGGTTTTGAAACCTGTGAGGTCTAATCTTATAAGGATTTTAAACTTGAACTTCCTTTTTAATCATTAAATGTGGTAATGCTTTTGATATATTTTAATTTTTTGGCACGAATAATTTGGCAACATCATATGCATGTTCAAATAGCTCTGATGAAGACCCGCTTCGATTCATTACTATAGATATAGACAAATTATGCTCTGGGAATAAGATGAATAATGACGTTGATCCCATAGCGGTACCACCATGGTGTAAAATTTGTGTCTGTATATTCGTCCCAAGTTTATCATTTACCGTATCATTACGCCACCCTATAGCATAGTTTTGTTCATTGACTTGCCCGTTTTTCAGCGGTACCGGTTGTATTAAAGATAACATGGTTTGTTTTGTGAAAAGGTCATTGCTAAGAAATGCTTTCCCCAGAGTAACAAGACTCGATGGAGTAGCTAATAGTCCACCTCCGGCCCATTTATTGCTATTGTTTACCTTAAAAGTTTCTTTAGTTTTAACGCCTTCAACATCATAAAACTTTGAAATAGTTGGTGATTCTATACTCTCTTTTTCAAATATAATATCGCTTATTTTCAAAGGTTCAAAAACATTTTTGACCATAAAACTTTCGAAATTTGTTGTAGATGCCCCTTCTATCATAGCACTAAGTAGTGTATAATTATAAGAGCTATAACTAAAGTCTGTCCCTGGATCGAATAGTACATCATCTCCATTAAAAATACCGATACTCTCTTCAACAGTATCATACTCGTCATTGTTATAATATTCCCATACAGGGAAACATAAACAAGCGCCATAATTACGAATCCCGGAAGTATGAGATGCTAGTTCATTTAAGGTGATGGGTTTGAGATTATGGCTAGCATAGGGTACAAGGTCTTTAACTGTTGAATTTAAACTCAGATTTCCATTTTCAAGTAGAACTCCAATGCCTAAAGAGGTTACAGCCTTAGAAGTACTTCCGATTCTAAATTTTGTATCTGTTGTTACGGCAATCTTATGTTTTGCATCTTGATATCCGATCGCATTTGACCAAACAATTCCTTTATCCGAACTTACCGCTACAGATATTGCCGGGGCTTTAAGATTGGTGTGCATAGTTTTTAGAAGATGATCTGCTTTTTTCGAAACTGAATCCGTATGTTTTATAACCGGATGTATATGTGCTTTTTCAGGAAGATCATACCAACCTGAAGTGTAATTAAAAACAGGTTCGAATAAAAAATAGCTTAAAAGAAATACAATACTTACAGAACAAATGATAATGATTTTTTTCATGACAATAGGTGTTTAAAATTTGGGCATATTTTGCCTGTTCACCGAATAAGATTAAGTGATTTTCTTAGTTTTGAAAAATTGAAAAAGATTAGGAAGCGCTAAATTCTTTTTGCTTTGCTTTCAGCATTTGAGAAACTTTGTACAGTAAAATAATTTCTAGAATAACAGTTGGTGTAAGCAAAACCATACCTACTACTGATAAAAATATAGTAACAAAGCATGCATACGTAATTATTTCAAAAATACCGGTTGCGGTTGCGATGGTTCCCAGAGCATTTTTTAAACGCAGTACAGAGATTCCAAACAATATTCCTATGACCCCAAAAGTTACGGCTTCTGCACCCAATATGAATTCTGGGTCAATTGTACCTATATAAAGTGATAGGATATCGTATGTATAAAAAATGCAACTTATAAATACAAAAATAAATGCCGTAATACGCAATAGATAATTTTTAAAAAGCTTTCCGGTAAGAATAAATCCACGATAAAATAGAATAATCGAGATGAGAATAATTAGTTTAATTACTGTATAAACGATATTATTGGTAATCATTTCACCCTGAAAATGTCTAAAGAAGTCCATTGCAAATTCTCCAAATCCTAGTACAAAATACACGATACCACTAATCCAGGAAATTGAAAGTTGGTGTGTTAAAAAATCGGCCTCTTTACTATCATCAACATCAAGTAAAAGGAGCTTTTTAAATTCTTGAGTAATCGAAGAATTTTCGGTTTGTATCTTGCTAAGATCATAATCTAAAGCCGATAAAATGGTCTTAATAGTGTAACTTCTGGGAGTTACTTCACCAGCTTCAATGCGCTGGATAGTTCGAACACTAATATTACATTGCTCAACTAATTCTTCTTGAGTGAGTCCTTTTGATTTTCTGAGTTCGGATATTTTTATACCTAATGCTGGTTGTTTCATGATTTCTAAGTTTTTAGTAGTATTCTTGTGATCACTAGAACTTGTTTTCATTTTCTTCAGCAATATTAAATTATAGCATTAGGTTCTCAAACATTTTGCCTTGTCTTTCGCCCGCCATTAACCCGTCAATCGATTGACAGTAATGTCTTTTAGGTTTTTAAGATCTAAAAAATGTACTTACTTTATAATTTCAGTTTCGGTCTTAACCTTCAAAGGTTGTACTACTTTAAAAGCGTTATCAATTGAATTTATATTCTCAAAAGTTAGTAATAACCTCAACCCGTTTCTGGTTTGTTTTTCTTTCATTTTACAAACTCCAGGGTTTTGTTGTACAAACTGAAGCACTTTAGAAAATGCAGGACTTTGATAAAACTTGGATTGTTGATCGCTTATGAAATACCCAATTAATTTATCTTGTTTCATGATAATCTTCTCTAAGCCAATAGAAGTGGCAATCCACTTGATTCTAACAGAGTTTAATAAATCTATGGCTTGATCTGGTAATTCGCCAAAACGATCAATTAAACGATTTTCATACCCTTGCAGACTTTCTTCGTCTTTAATTGCATTAAGTTCGGTATAGAGGTTTAATCGCTCGGTAATGTTATTGATATAATCATCGGGAAACAATAACTCGAAATCGGTATCTATTTGGGTGTCTTTAAGGAATACTTTCTCTTTTGAAGCATCTTCGTAAAGGTCCGCAAATTCATTTTCCTTTAGTTCTTCGATAGCTTCATTAAGTATTTTCTGGTAGGTGTCGAATCCAATTTCATTGATAAAACCACTTTGTTCACCTCCTAACAGGTCTCCAGCTCCTCGAATCTCTAAATCTTTCATGGCGATATTAAACCCGCTTCCTAAGTCTGAGAATTGTTCGAGAGCCGTAATACGCTTTCGTGCATCATCAGTCATTGCAGAATAGGGCGGAGTAATAAAATAACAAAAGGCCTTTTTATTGCTTCGACCCACACGACCACGCATTTGATGTAGATCTGAAAGTCCAAAATTATTCGCATTATTGATAAAAATGGTATTCGCATTGGGGACATCTAATCCACTTTCGACAATGGTTGTAGACACCAATACATCAAATTCGCCATTCATAAACGAGAGCATTAGACCTTCTAGCTTTTTACCTTCCATTTGTCCATGACCTATACCCACTTTGGCATCGGGTACAAGACGTTGTATCATCCCGGCGACTTCTTTGATATTTTCGATTCGGTTATGAATAAAAAATATTTGTCCGCCACGTTGTATTTCATAACTCACTGCATCACGAATCGTTTCTTCGGTAAAACGTATCACATTAGTCTCGATAGGATATCTGTTAGGCGGAGGCGTAGTAATCGTAGAAAGATCTCGAGCGGCCATTAAACTAAATTGTAATGTTCTGGGGATTGGTGTAGCCGTTAGCGTTAGGGTATCTACATTTTCTTTGATGGTCTTGAGTTTGTCTTTGACCGATACTCCAAATTTTTGTTCTTCATCAATAACAAGTAGTCCTAAGTCCTTAAATTTCACATTTTTGTTCACTAATTGATGAGTCCCAATAATAATATCTAAACGGCCATTGGCCAAATCTTCCAGAGTTTCTCTTTTTTGTTTCGCTGTGCGGAAACGATTTACATAATCTACCGTTACCGGAAAATCTTTTAATCGCTCTCTAAATGTTTTCGCATGCTGAAAGGCCAGAATCGTAGTAGGTACTAAAATGGCTACTTGTTTGCCATTATCTACTGCCTTAAATGCCGCACGAATGGCAACTTCGGTCTTCCCAAAACCAACATCACCACAAATTAGACGATCCATTGGGCGTTCGCTTTCCATATCTGCTTTTACCGCTGCGGTGGCTGTACTTTGATCTGGTGTATCTTCATAGATAAAAGAGGCTTCTAACTCATGTTGTAAATAACTATCAGGATCGTATTGAAACCCTTTTTGCAACTTTCGCTTTGCGTATAACTGAATAAGATTGAAAGCAATATGTTTTACCCTTGCTTTGGTCTTTTGTTTTAGTGTTTTCCAGGCCTTTGATCCTAGTTTATAGATCTGCGGAGCTTTACCATCTTTGCCGTTAAATTTTGAAATCTTATGTAGTGAGTGAATACTTAAGTACAATACATCTCTCTCTCCGTAGATCAACTTAATGGCCTCTTGTTTTTTGCCATCGACATCAATCTTTTGTAATCCACCAAATTTTCCGATCCCATGATCAATGTGGGTAACATAATCGCCTACCTCAAGATTGGTCAATTCTTTAAGGGTTATGGCTTGTTTTTTGGCATACCCATTCTTGAGATTAAATTTATGATAGCGCTCAAAGATTTGATGGTCTGTATAGCATGCTATTTTTTGATCATGATCAATAAACCCTTGAAAAGCAGAGAAAACGATAGTTTCATATTGTTTTACATCAAGATCGGCATCATCAAAAATATCATGAAAACGCTTAGCTTGCTGTTCGCTTACGCAAAAGATATAATTTTTATATCCCTCTTCGTGATTTTCGTTCAGGTTTTTGATCAATAAATCAAATTGTTTATTGAACGAGGGCTGAGGTTTGGTGTCAAATTTTATGGCATAATCAGCCTTGGTCAAGGGGCGGTTTCCGATTTCGACCAAGGTAAAATCCAGAAGCTGCTTTTTAATCAATTCAGAATTTGCAAAAAGCTCATTGGGGGTGCCATGTTTTATGTCTTCAGAAAGTGTTTTGAAAGCTTCGTGAGCTTTCTCAAAATTTTTATCGATTCGGGCAGAAAGCAGATCAATATCCTTAGCAAAAACTATGGTTTTTGAAGAGATATATTTTAAAAAACTTTCCCGATTTTCTTGCATCGCTTTGTTTTCTACATTAGGAATAACAGTAATTTTCTTGATTTGATCGGTAGAGAGTTGCGTCTCTACATCAAAACATCGAATGCTATCTACTTCGTCACCAAAAAATTCTATTCGATACGGTTCGTCATTACTAAAAGAAAATACATCTACAATCCCACCACGTACCGAAAACTCACCAGGTTCGGTAACAAAATCTACACGTTGAAATTGATATTCGAATAAAACCTCATTTACAAAATCCAAAGAGAGTGTATCGTTTACACTAATTTTTAGCGTGTTTTTCTCCAGTTCTTTTCGGGTAACTACTTTCTCGAATAATGCATCTGGATAGGTAATAATCAATGCGGGTTTTTTTCTAGAGTTGATTCTATTCAGTACTTCGGCTCTTAGCAATACATTGGCATTATCAGTCTCTTCGATTTGATAAGGGCGACGGTAACTACCAGGATAGAAAAGTACATTTTTATCCCCCAATAATTGTTCTAGATCATTGAGATAATAAGCAGCCTCTTCTTTGTCATCAAAAACACAGAGAAAAGGGGTGTCTGCGGTCTCAAACACATTCTCAATAGCAAATGACAATGATGATCCGATAAGGCCTTGGAGATGGGTTTTTGCTTGGGGCTGGGCAATAGCTTTCCTCAGTTTCTGCAATTGCAAAGACTGTACAAAAGTTTGCGTGATTAAGGTTTTACTCACGTAACAAGGATTTTAGCGCAAATATAGGTGGTATCTTAATTTCTTACAAAAGGATATTGAAATTCTATTGTAATTGTTCAATTAATCTATCAAAATCCTCTTCAGCGTTATACACATGGGGCGAAACACGCATTGCGGTGCCACGAAAGGATACTATAATATTCTCTTGCTTCAATTTTGCTTTTAATTTCTTTACATCAATATGTTTTGGTAAATAAATTCCAAAAAGATGATGTGCTCTGTAATCCTCTTCCTCGATAAAACAGCCCAAATCCCGAAGGTGTTGTACAGCATCTTGTGTAATATTTTTACAATATTTTTGTATTGCCGCCGGGGTCCATTCGATCAATTGTTCTATAGCTCTAATCAGCATTGGGGTAAGTGCAAAATTACTGGCTTCACCAACAGAATACCGTGCTGCTTTTTCCTGGTAGCGATCTTCATACTGGGTAAGGTTGGTAAAATCTTCACTATTATAACGATTCATCCAGTTGTGCTCTATGGGGATTCCTTCATTAAAGGCATCACTATAATATGCCATTCCTGTAGAGTAGGGACCAAGCAGCCATTTGTAGCCTCCACAAATCAGGGCATCAGGTTCAATTTCCTGAATCGAAAAAGGCAAAGCACCTATGCTTTGGGTACCATCAATGACTAGCATGGCATTTATCGATCTGGTTTTTTCTCGTATCGCTTTAAGGTCAAACAATGTTCCGTCTGCCCAATGCACATGTGCCATAGAGACTACTGCAGTTTTAGGGCTGATGGTTTGTAGTATAGTCTCATTCCATAATTTACCTCTGTCGACTAATGCGTTTGGAGCTTTTATTATTTTTAGGGTAGCATCTTTCTTTTTGGCAATTTCTTGCCATATGTATACATTACTGGGGAATTGCTCATCTACAAGTAAGATTTCATCCCCTTTTTTGATAGAGATATTATTTGCTGCATTGGCAATACCATACGATACCGATGGTATCGAAGCTATATTTCTATAATCGGGAACCTCTACTAATGTTGCAAAACGTTGTTTTAAAATCTCCTTTTCGGTGAAGAAATCTGCGGGTAATATTTTATCGGGTCTGGCTTTTCTGATTACACTTTCCAGACCAACTTCTGATACCGATTTTAATTGTGGAGACATATAAGCACAATTTAAATAGGTAGTATCATCAGAAAGGTCAAAAAGATGTTTTTGGTGTTGCATGAATTGTGATTTGAAACTAAATTAGTATATACTTGGTTTACCCTAAAAGTGTTTAGGAAAATATTAGGAGTTATTTGTTCTTCTGATTTCAAATAATATAAAATTCTTTACCCCATACAAATGTACCTCTGGATTAAGGGGGACAATTTGCTTGTATATTTTCACTAATATTGTAGTATGACCTTTTGTGTACTAAAAAATAATACGATTATTAGCCCCTTACAAAGAGGTCTAATGGTTGTTTTTTTATGTTTTTTGGGAATTACAACCTCCTTGCACTCACAATCTTTTCAATCGCATGCAGATAGTTTGCAAACGCTACTTCAGAAACCAATTCACGATACACTAAAACTTCAATATAATATGGATCTGGCTCATATTTATATGGATTTGGACCCTTCAAAAATGATGGAGTTTGCAGATAGCGCTTTGGTTTTGGCAGAAAAATTGAATTCTGAACTTGACAAAGCATTTATTTATAACTATAAAGGTGTTTATCATTGTAAAAAAGGAGAATTTCAGTTAGGGCTGCGACATTTTCTTTCGGGTTTAAAGATCATGGAGAAAACGGATCACATTAGGGGACAAGCAGAAGGTCTAATGAATATTGGAAACCTGTATCTTACTATCGAAAACTATAAAGAAGCTGAAAAATACCTGCTTCGTGCACTCGAGATGTCTGAGGTTATCAAAAGTGAAAACAGTATCATGATGATTAACAATAATCTTGGGATCCTTTTTTCACAACAAGGTGATCTTGATATGGCACTGGCGTATTATGAAAAGGCATTAGAAAAGGCCAAAGAGCTATCTCATAAAAATCAGATGATTAGCTTATATATTAATATGGCCGATAGTTATATGCGGAAAGAAGATTATAAAAAGGGAGAATCTCATTTTACTAAAGCATTGCAATTAAGTGATGAAGTCGGAAATTTTGGAGCCGAAACTCAAATTAAAATCGCTTTGGGACAGATGTATACACTTGAAGGAGAGCTTTCCAAAGCTACAGAATATCTTGAAGAAGGCTTGAAACAAGCAATTAAAATTGAAGCTAATGATCTTGCGTCCAGGGCTTATTTTAATTTGTCGGAGATTTATGAAAAACAAGGAAATTTTGAAAAAGCACTTAAACTTAAAGAAAAGTATAGTGTTACTAAAGACACATTGGGTAGAAATATTATTAAAATGACTAATATTCTTTCGGCTTACGAGATAAAGAAAAAGCAAGAAGAAATCATTGAAAAAGATAGCGAAATACAAAAGACTACGCTACAAAAGAAAACGATAACAATTATTGGTATAATTGTGTCTGTTGTATTGCTATTTTTAGGTGGATTTATGTATTTCAGAAAACAAAGGTTGGCTAGACAGAAAAAGCAGATAGAATGGGAAAATAACATTTTAGGGCAGAACAACCTGGATCTTAAAAAAAGACTCGAAATGTTATCTGATCAAATCAAAAACAAACCAGAAAAAGTAGATCATCCTGAACAGAAAAGTAAAAAATACCGTACCTCTACATTATCAGAAGAAGAAAGAGAAAAATACATGGAGCAAATTCTGGATTTTATGGAGACCGAAAAACCGTACCTGGATAGTGAATTGACCCTAGGGAAATTAGCCGACGAATTAACGATGGCACCTTATCATCTTTCTGAAGTTCTTAATGAAGCACTGGGTAAGAGTTTTTATGATTTTATTAATATTTATAGAGTAGAGGCAGTAAAGCAATACATGGCAGATCCCAAAACATCCAATCTAACCTTATTAGGGATTGCCTTTGATGCAGGTTTTAATAGTAAGACCGCTTTTAATCGTGCATTTAAGAAAGCTACAGGTTTATCTCCTTCCAAGTATCGTCAAAAACAGATACAGGAAGAACTTTCTAAAGAAGTATAAAAAAAGAAATCCTTTCTGTATTTAATAATAGGTGCCACTTAATCGAACGGCACGAAAAAGGGAAATCTAACCCTTAATTTTGAGACATACTTAAAATAGGATGTTTTTACAAGATCAATTGCAAATTGCCGGGTTAGAAGGAATATGGGAGAAAATAGGGCCAAACCTGAAGCATTCTATTAAGTTAAAACCCAAAGTTTGTAGTATCAAAAATAGCCTTTCTATTATAGGAGGAACTCCCGTAGCGACTAACGGATTTAAATGGCCACTCAACTCAAAAAAGGAGCACTTATCTTTTATAGCACAAATAAACGTAGAGGATATTAAACCTTCAGATAGGCAAGGAGTATTACCGAGTCAAGGAATACTATATTTTTTTTATGATGCTTTTTACCAGCCTTCGGGATATGAAAATGAGCATCGGTACAGCTGGAAAGTTATTTATGATGAAGCAAAACCATCAAAAATGGTAAAAATTCATTGTCCACAGGATTTGGAGACACGTAATAATGAGGTGACAAGCGTATTCGAGAAATTAATATTTCATGAGTTCGAAATTGACTTTCATTCAGAATATACAATGCCTCCATATGAATCCAAATTCGTGAAATCTTTGCAGTTGGATTTTGATAATCTTTGGAAATATGAGCAGTTCTATTTTGATAAGGTCAATCAAAAACCACATTACCGAATGTTAGGGTTTCCAGATAGAAAAATGGTCAATATTAGTATGCCACATATCTGTAGGAGGGCAGCCAATGGAATGGATCATTATCCACTGGGATATAGTGGGTATAGTCTTCCAGAGCCAATAGATAAAAACGAAGAATGGATATTGCTTCTGCAAATTGACTCAGATTTAGAGGTTGGCATGGCCTGGGGAGGTGAAGAAATGGGAAGAATCTACTTTTGGATTAGAAAACAAGACCTATTGCAGAAGAATTTTGATCGATGTTGGGTGATATTAGAAGTATAGTTATTAAAATGAAACATATCGAAATGATCTTTATAGTATGGATTGCGATAGGATTTACCTATCAAGGTCTGGCGCAACAAAACCATAATATGAAACAAAAAAATAGTATTACAGGAGATATTCATTTTGCAATAGGAGGGCAAAAATGTTTTCGGGAATCTATGGATATTTCCGTTACCAGTTCAGAAAAAAAACTACTACAGGTAGTCGATAAAAAGGGGATTGCTCAAATAAGAATTACAGGACAAAATTTGGGTGGAGTAACCAGAATGGATTGCTCTGAAATAAAAACATGGAAATCAATACCCAATTATATGGCGACCAGAGCGTATAAGATAAGTGAAGAAGCCTTTGTCATTTTTAAAGAAGTTGAGGATAGTGAATTGGTTCTGGTAACTTTTATGGGAAATGATGATGCAATAATCCAAGATTTAAGAGAAGACTTGAAACTGAATATCCTGGAGAATTCTGAAGCTGAAAAATTAGAATTATTTGAAAATGAATCAAAAATAAACGAAAGAATAGGGCTTATTTTGGATGTTAATATTTTGAATTTCACGCCAAAATACCCATATCAGTGTTTTTTTATTGATAATTCTAATGAGGATACTTCCAAAACTGAAGCAACAAAAAGAGCCTTCTTTTTAGAAAACAGGCGTTATGACTTATTATTGATAATCAATGTTGAATGATAATCATAAAAATAAAGAATGATGAAAAACATACTATACAGGCAAGGGGATGTGCTTTTGGAAAAAATCAAATCGATCCCCCCAAAAACCGAAAAACGAGATATCAAAACCGAAAAAGATCACCTTCTTGTGACAGGAGAACTATCAAACCATGGTCATTTTATCACAGGACATGTAGAGGTGTATGAAGATGAATCTATGAATATGTATATACATGCAATAGATGGTGCATCATTGCAACATCTTAATATCAATACCATGAAATGGACCAAAGAGCACGAAAGTATTGATGTTCCCGAAGGGAAGTATAAAGTAATAAGACAGATTGAGTTTAATCCTTATCCAAGTAAATTAACGAATAAGGAGAAAAGAACTTCTGTCTTTGTTGTGGATTAAGATCGGTACGTATAAAATTAAAAAGAAATCAAATTGGGGTCAGTTATACAGCCTATATTCCAGATTATACCTTCTATAGATGCTAAGGTGGCTACTGCTAAAGTTGTTTTCAGTCCTCGTTTTTCAACCCTTCATTCGGTTGAGATATCAGTTCCTGGTCTATATGAAGAACCTTTCCTGAAGACTATGTGTAATGGGCGATCAGAGGATTGGGCTATTTTAAAACAGGTTTTACATCATTCGACGTATTATAGCTATGAGGATATAAAAACCGTATCGGTTGTTGATTTATTACCAGTGATTGTACGGTTGCACAAAGAAATTAAATGGAATAAAGAACTACTTGCCATGGTGCATGAATTTAGGAGAAAAAAGGTTGAAGAATTGTGGTTTTTGAATCACTATCTGTATTACGGTGGATTATTGAGCGAACTAAGAGAACTTGGAACAGTTTTAGAAAGCTCAGACTTACATGCCCGGGTGGTTTATCAATTAATTTTATAACTAGACAATGCCTCACAAATATACATATGGTGGGATAAAGGTCAAACAGCTCAAAGAGCAGGGTTTGGAATTGATTCCCCAGATACAGGAAGAATGGAAACATGTTCCTTTCAAACTAAAAAAAGGAATAGATGAGACTGCAGCCAACAAGCAATTGTCTTGGTTGTTACCTGCCTGCGAATTAAGAAATATTCAAGTAATTTGGTTTGATAGCCCAGTAAAATTCATTAATTACCTGGGTGCGCTGTATGCATATCAAAGAATACGAAATACTAATATCAATTCTTCTAACCGAAAAATGCGAAATTTTATCTGGCAAGATGTTAAATCTGCAGCATGGATGAATACACTTAAGTTTGTCAATAAAGGTGTCTGGAGCCTCGTCTGGAAAACCTTACGCTTGGAGATGGAAGAGCATATGAAAACTCATTTATATACGCCTCTAACAAAACATCTGGAGGATGCATTTGCCAGACACACCAGAAAAACATGTGGAGAATTACTGCCAATAGGTGAGCGACACAAAATCAGAACCTTTTGGAAGAATCTGAATTTTTTGGGTTTACTTACAGACACCCATTGGGTAGCATTTTATGATTTTTTTGTCAAGTTAGGTGTTATGGATGTGAAATCCTTCAACCGGTATAAGATGTTGCTGCAGTCGGGTGTTTTTATGATCACAACGATTGATGATGTGTGTTGTGTAATCAAATCCCCATATAGAATCAGTAGAAATAATGCAGGAAAACTACATAATGAACGATGGAGTGCATTAGCATGGGGAGATGGATATGAATTGTACTTTTGGAATGGTATACGGGTCGATGCACGTCTAATCGAAAAACCAGATACCATCACCAAAGAAGATATTTTAAAAGAGAAAAATGCAGAAGTTAGACGGTGTATTCTTGAAAAATTAGGTGTAGAGCGATATGCAGAGCTACTCGGGATAGAACCTATTGATAGTGGGACGGATTTTCAAGGTAATCAACAGGTGCTTTTTAAGACAAAAGAGAGAGATGCATTGGCTAGAGACTATTTATATTTTGTTAAAGTTATTTGTCCTTCTACCAGCAGGAATTATTTTTTGTCTGTACCAGAAATGAATACTGTACAAGAAGCAGTAGCCTGGACTTTCGGAAAGAATCAGAAGACATATAAACCAAAAATTGAAACTTAAAAAAACTCAAAATCAGCTGAGAGGTAAAAAAACATACCTTCGAAAATGAAAAAATGCTTATAAATTTATAATTGGTGATAGCTAAGTGATCTTACTTTTTCTTTTTAGTTTCACCAATGATCACTCCAAAGTTTCCATCCATTTGTTCCCAGTTTTTAGAAGGTAAATACGTCTTTGAGATAGATCCATCCAGATATAATGCATTTTTACAGCCATTTTGTTTAAAATAAGAAGCAAAATCATAAAAGTTGATTTCTTCTTTAGTCATGGCAAAAAGTAAATTTCCATCAGGAAGAATGCCTACTCCATTTCGAATACGAATATTTAGAGAACCCTTCCTGAATTTTGGATGAATTTTTCCGTCTATAAGTAACATCGGGCCCGATTGGGTGGCATATTTGATGTTTTCACTATATATAAAAATATCTGTAGTACAAATAATAGGTTTATTCTCTTTTGTGAGGTAGAATATACCGTTGGGTTGAAGGTAGAAATTACCATACCCATCTCTAATTGTATCCGTTTTTGTATGAGTAATGCCGTTTTCAATATAAAGACCCACGGGTGTTAAGTATTCAGTATACATTCCCCCATTCATAGCAAAAATTAACTCTTTACTTTCTTTCTCTATCGCTAATTTTAAATTTTGAAAGTTAAAATAGTTTTCACCATACTGGTTTTTCCAATAGAATTTTAATTCTTGTTTTTCGGGATTAACAATATAACTCAACAGTTTTGATTCATCAATCTCATCATTCGATTTTTTAATTTGAGAGAAACTGGATAATCCGATCAAAAGTCCAATGGCCATTGTAATTTTTATCTTTTTCATATAGATATTAATTATACAAACAAATTTATCCAATGTATTTTACAAATAAGTACCGCTAAATTAAGAGGGCCGAACCACTCGAAGTATCACCCTACATTCGTCTTGTATTAAGCTAAAAGATAACAAGATGAAGAAGTTAATATCAATTTTTTGGATTTGTATATTGGTTTTATTGGTGGGTTGTAGTAAAGATGATGACAGTCCTATATCCATCAGCATTACGATAGAAGACCTTTCCATTACCATCGATGAAAACTCTGATCAGGGTGCAACCTTGGGCACAATTAGTGCAAATACTAATCAGGGAAACATTGTGTTTTCGCTTACCAATGAAAACCCTGAAGGAGCTATGGCGATAGATAGCTTGACAGGAGTACTCACTATTGCTAATGCAGGGCTCTTCGACTATGAGGTAAACTCTACACTCATAGCCACAGTAGTAGCTACTAATGAGGATGTGACGGAAGATGCTATAGTTACAGTAAAACTTAACGATATCGAACCGGAAGAACCAATCACTATTACTATAGAAAACTTTGCTGTTACCATTGATGAAAACCCTGTGCAAGGGCAATCATTAGGAACAATTGTAGCAAGTACTAATAGAGGAAATATTACCTTCTCTCTTACTAATGAAAATCCTCAGAATGCTATTACTATTGATGGAAACACCGGTGTGCTAACTGTAGCAGATGCCTCACTTTTTGAGTATGATATGCATACAACTCTTACCGCCACAATGGTAGCTGTCAACGAAGATGTGACTGAAGAAGCAATTCTTACGGTAACACTGATAGAACAGCCCGAAGAATGGAGACAAATTGGTGCAGATATTGATGGAAAATTAGCAGGAGATGAATTAGGCACTTCTGTAAGTATAAGTGCCGATGGTTCAGTAGTAGCCATAGGAGCAAGTGCAAGTAATGGCTATACGGGTCATGTAGGAGTTTACAGAGATCAAGGAGGCAGTTGGGTACAAATAGGAACAGATATTATTGGGGAAGCCGCGGTTGACCGATCAGGAACTTCTGTAAGTTTAAGCGCTGATGGCATGGTAGTGGCGATAGGTGCTAATAACAATGACGGAAATGGACAGACTGCCGGGCATGTAAGAATTTATCGGAACCAAGGAAACAACTGGGTACAAATTGGTGCAGATATTGATGGAGAAGCACGGGATAATTTTTCTGGTCAATCGGTAAGTTTAAGCGCAGATGGCTCTATTGTAGCTATAGGAGCACCCTCCAATAGTGCAAATGGTCTTTATACCGGTCATGTAAGAGTATATCAGAATCAAGGAGGAAATTGGGTAAAGATTGGAGCAGATATTGATGGAGAAACTATTAGAGATTATGCCGGTTATTCAGTAAGTTTAAGCGCAGACGGTTCGGTGGTAGCGATAGGGTCACCACGTACCAATCAGTTTGATGGCCCTACTCCGGGCCGTGTACGTGTGTATCGCAACCAGAGTGGCAACTGGATAAAAATAGGTACAGATATCATAGGGCAGGCTACTGCAGATGCGTTCGGTTATTCTGTAAGTTTAAGTGCAGATGGCTCTATAGTAGCTATAGGAGCCCCTCTTGTTGGTAATAATACTGGTATAGGATATGCAAAAGTATATAGAAATATGGGTAGCAGTTGGGTACAAGTTGGATCTGATATTAATGGAAGATTTTCTAGAGACAAATTAGGTACATCTGTGAGTTTAAATGCTGATGGTTCTGCGGTAGCTATTACGGCAAGTGGTTATGCGGTTGTTCATAGAAATCAGGGAGATAGTTGGGTACAGACAGGCTCAGATATCACTTCGGGTAATGCTACAGGTATAAGTTCAGATGGTTTAATAGTCGCTGTAGGGGATAAAAACTATAGTATAAATAGTAGTAGATCTGGACTTGTAAGGGTTTTTAAGTTCGAATAGCTTATTATTGACGTCGCATCATACAAATAAATAATACGATGAGAACCCAGCCCGGACATTTATGTCTGGGCTTGCTATTTCTAAAATAAGCCGTTGTATAATTATACAATATCTATGAATATATGAAGTAGCAAAATTGATAGTCGAGGTCAAACTTAACTCTATACATAACAAATAAGTACCGCTAAATTAAGAGGGCCGAAACCTCTGAAATTCTGTTTTACTTTCACATCATAATTAATTTTTAATCTTAAAAAACAAAAATTATGAGTTTAGCAGAAAAACGAGCCATCAAAAGTTTCCAGGAAAATATATATCCGGATTTAGAAAAGAAAATCCTGGATGCCGCAGGGTACGATCTTGAAATAGAAGTCAATTGGGATACTTTGGGCAAATTTAGTGCAGATGACAAGACGGACTATACGAAACTCTATGACAGCAATCTTCCTAAGATCTATTTTGAGCCTGTAGCGTTAGCAATAGCAGATATCGCACAAGATGATATGGGTAAAGAAGCTATAAAGGAAACGGTAAAGAAACTGGTAATCACCAATACATATAAGGGAACCGGTGCAATATTGGAAGACGGAGTATTGACTTTCGATTATCGATTTGCCAACGCTAATGAGGTAGATGCCCGAAAACAAATGATTGTAAAAGTGTTGGAGAAAGCTCTTTAGCAGTATAGGGCTTTGTAATTGGCCACCGAACTCAATGGGGAGAGTTCGGTGGTTTTTATAGTTCTGTATGAACTAAAAGAGGAATATAAAAGAATATGCATCACTCGTGGGAGTGATACGATTTATAAAACAAATATGTTACTTTAGTAATAAATAATTATCGTGAAAAAGATAATTACCCTTTTAATACTATTGGTTTTTGCATTCAATCATGTAATATGTCAATCAAATACCCAATTTGAGATGAAAGTAATTGATGATTTTGTTTTGGATTCGCACGATAATCTTTCATTTCAAAACGGGATGAATATGTTTATTGACAAACCTAAAAATGATATAGATGCGCTGGAAAAAGGATTTAAACTAACTCAATTTGATGCTGAACAAAATGGACGTTGGAAGATACTAGCCGCCAAAAATGTTAAGATTGAAAAACAGAAATATAGAGCGGTATTGTATGATCACAAAGATAAAAAATACATTGCGTTATATAAAAAAGAAAAAAGTGGAGAGTACTATTTCAGGATATTCCATGCAACATACCATCATTCAAAAACTAAACAATAATTATTGTGAATAAGTCACTTTTAAGCTTTGTTGCAATACTTCAAAAAGAGAAAGACCCAGACAAGTTTTTATTGCAGTTAGAACATGTTCCAGCCAACACCAATTATACTGAATTTACCCATATCGTAACGACTTGTATATACAATCATCTCATTGCGGCTACCAGCGAGGGAGATTATGCTACCGGGAAAAAGATGGTACAAGCGTTTCCAGCCCTTCTGGAAAAGATAGGGTATAGTAACAAATATGGAGATGAATTTACTGCTACAGCAGTGTCATTGGCACAACTTTTTGAAGATGAAGAAGTGAAAAATATTGTTTTTAGACAGATCATGCCCTTGTATATAGGGCACCCCAGATTGGCGTACAACCTAGCATGCTTTTTTGCGGTAAAGGATGAAAAAAGAAGTATGTTTCAATATATTCGTATTGCAATGGATCTGGGAAGAAAAAAAGAGGAGTTTCTTAAAGACAGCGATTTTTCTTCTTTTTACGGCAACCCAGAATTCAGAGCTCTGCTAGGATTGGATACTGGTCAGATGAGATCTATTCCTGTCACATCTGATGTATTTACCCCTATGGTTCATGAGTTGAATGTTCTGGCTCAAAAGATCAAAGAAGCCGGAAACCAACCAGCCACCGTTCTGATAGAGGAGTACATATCAAAGCTGAAGAAACTTATGAATAACGATTGGTCTTATGCATTGGGCAAAGATATTGAGATTGAAGAATCGTTGTTGCCAAAACAATATCGGGATCAACGCGAGAAAGTATTAGTAAATTGGGAAGCTCAGCTTGGTCATTGTGCATATCGTTATCGATCATCTAAAGAGGGATCACAGGAGAATAAGGATGCAATTGCGCTGTATCATAAAACATTTGCAGAGATGTTACGGATTCAAGGAAAAGTTTTTGTCATACCTCCTGATACTTCATTATTGGATAAGGATATGCCCAAAGCATATCAGGATTTTTGGAAGTAAGGATTTTTACTTTTTATCAAGAGGGTACATTCATGTATGAAACCATTGGTGCTTACAATGTGTTAAAGCAAGAAAAAATTGAAGAAGGTTATATAACACCGATTTTAGATGAATCAAAATTAGAACTATAGATGGGTTCCCAGAATTATTATAAGTACATACTATCCATTCGGGGAAACCCAAAAGGCGGCATTAGAAAATGGGAAGACGATTTTTATGAAGTTTTCCGGTTTTGGCTTGAACAATTTTCTACTATAGGGAGATACCAGTTTCTTTCGGTACAGGAAGTGTATAATACCTTTCCTGATATACATAGCCATGAAGAAGCATACCGATGCCCGTATGTTGATGAAGTGGTTGGTTTTATAAACTGGGAATGGTGGCAGGGCGCTGTCCATTCCCCAAAGCATGATATCATTCAGGGAGATATAGAAAATATGGTTTTGGAATGGTTGTCGTATGCTAATGGCACCTTGTTTCGCACCGATAATCATGAGCACTATAATTTTATCAAAAAACTTAGTTATCCTTTGGCAGATATTAATAAAACGCATGGTTTTGAACAAGGTGAGGTATTTTTACAAAATGTAAACGAAAGCTATTTTGAGGATCTTAAAGCGATGGTTTTGTCTCAATTGGAAAATCAAGGTATTGTAGGATCGTTTGATCCAATGCGTTCCACCGGAAGAAATGAACTCTATATTAGCGAAAAAATCCCGGAGAAGCTACTCGAAGGGCAACACCTAAACTTTTGGGGTTTTGATATCCGTTTTATCGATGATCCAAAATGGAAAGATTTTTTGAATACTACGATATCTTAGAATTACATATAGCAAAGATTAAAGATTAAGGAAAGACTACAAAGTTTTTGCTCAAAGAGAAAGTTATACCCATACCATAAGATATTAAGTCTGCAATTGGAGGTAGTATGTGATTATTCTTAAAAAGGACCCCTCTATCGAGCGGTACGATCCAATGTTAACTTCATACTATCTTTACAATATAATAAAATAGGTATGGCATTCAGGAATAGAATAAAATCAAGTGTTGATCTTCGCAATGAGTACTCTGAGATAATTAAATTGACCAATCAAAGAGCTATGAAGGAAGCAGAAAAGCTATACGATCAATACTCTGTTTTTGAACCTTATAACCCAGAACTCCTTTACCACCTCGCAAAAGGCTTTGCTAAATCGAATAAGAAAAAGACACTTGAATATTTAACCCTGGTTTACGATATTGATAGTATTTATCTTGATAAAGCCAGAAAAGAGAATACAATAACCAAATTTATAGAAGAAATTGATTTTGAAGAGATACTTTCCGGTGAATTATCACGGATGTGGAATAATATAGATTTCAATCAGATTGAGCCCGACGTAATACAAGATAATATTCACCTGTATTTTGATAAAAGTAAGAAAGACAAAGTGTTAGAGATCATTTATGATTTAGAAGATCGGGTGAGTGATTTCTTTGGCTGGAATAATTCATGGGAGGATAGAAGTATGGATGAGAGGATTGATGATTGCTTTGTATTGGAAAGCAATTGTGACCGAACCTATGTAAAATATGCGCAACTTTTTATGGCATTTAAAAAGCTAAGTCCCTATTGTGAGAACATACGATTTATAATGTCCAGCGAACCGGTAAGTTATGTAGATGAAATAGTAATTGAAGATGGGGTATTCTATTCTTTTCGGCATATGGCAAAAGGGCCTTATTGGGATGATAAACTAGAAGTGATGGAACAGCTTGCCGATCAACTTACATCAGACATTAATCTGTGTACGTATGTTTCAAATGAATGGACCGGTTGGGCCGATCTTGAAATGGACTATATTGGAAAGGAGGAAGATGAGACTGTAAGCGAACGAATAGTAACAGTAGAAAAATACTTAAGTAAAGCATTTCATTATAACCCCAGAAATCCTGAAGCTTATTATCAAAGAGGAAGATTATATACATTCAAGGGAAATAAAAAAGAAGCCAAAGCAGATTTTCTACAAACAGTCACATTAGATAATCATCACTTTAATGCATATTATAACCTTTCCAAACTTGAATATAAGGAGCATCACTTTGATTTGGCGTTAGAGTACTTAAACAAAGCTCAGGAAATCAGGCCAGAATATCTGGATCTTTATTTTAAGAGGGGTCGTGTATATCTAAAACTTAATGATTTGGAGCATGCCGAAAAAGATTTTGAAACCTGTATAGAGAAGGTAAAAAACCATAATGCCTCTACTTTGTTGAGATATGCCAATACACTTGTAGACAATAAACATTATCAACAAGCTGAAGGATTTTATGCAGGCGTATTTGAGAAGAACAAAAGTTATACAGAAGAATTGAAAAAAAGAGGGATAAAAAGCAATGATCCATCCACTAATTTTTATACCAATCTTTTTGACAAAGTAAAAAGACAGAACAGTGATGCCTATATTGGATTATCGCTAATAGAGGGGGATTACAAACATGCTTATGAGAAAGCCTTAAAGTATATTAAACAGGCAATAATACTGAATAGTGAATCAGCCATTGCGTGGTATAATCAGGGACATGTGTATCAGAACCTGGGAAAACTAGATAAGGCAGAAATGTCTTACGACAAATCAATTAAGCTCGATGAAACAGATTTCAGGCCTTTTCATAATAAAAGTATGATCTATCTGGAGAAAAAAGATTATGAAGAGGCAATACAACTGGCCAATATTGTTCCGAAAAAAGAACCACAACATTTAGATAGTTTTATTGTCAAAGGAAATGCACTGTATTATTTAAAAAGATACAAGAGAGCCATACAAGTGTATAAAAAAGCCATAATGCACTTTCCAGAATCGGATATGGGATATCATGGGGTAGGGCTTTGTTACTCTTGGCTGAAAAAAGATGAAGAAGCTCTTGAATACAACAGGAAAGCTGGTGAGCTAAATCCAAATAATTATTTTGCCTTATCCAATTTAGGCAACAATCTCTGTAACCTGGGACGATATAATGAAGCCCTGAAAGTGTTGGACCAGGTGATTGCTTCAACCCCGGGCTATTATCATTCTTATTATGTAAAAGCATGTGTATATGCATTAACAGGAAAAAAGGAGCAAGCTTTCGAAATGATTAAACAAACTTTGAAATGTGATCCTAACCAGAAAGAAAATCTAAGGAAGGAAAAGGATTTTAAAGAAATAAGAAGATTAAAAGAGTTTAAAAAGATATTTGAAGAATAATTGGGTACTGTATTTAGTGAAAGTTATGAAAGTTAAAAAAGAGAACATCACTACGACTTGCAAGGATTTATATGAAAAGGCTATGAGGGCCTATAAAAAGCGTGACTACCCAAAAGCAATAGAACTTTCAGAATTAAAAAATGGTGACATTTGGATTGAATTTTGGGAAGAGAGGAGTGAAGATTATCACTATCAAGACTGTCACAGTTCGGTGGCAGAAATCACGTTCAAAAAATATGATGATCCTCCAAAATTTTAAAAGATTGGTTGATCAAAAGATCAGATTTAAAGGAATATCATTTTATTGAATGGAAAAAAGAATAGGCGATACCCTTAAATAAAAAAGAATATAGAGTGAAAAGAAAGAATAGAAAAATGATCATCAGAGATAAAAATTATCATCCAGCTCCATTTTCTAACGGAGCAGATTTTAAGTCAGATGATATTGATGTCAGCGCAGTTTCACCACTATTGCTGTCAGCCGCAGTTGTCCGTTTTCTCCTTACTTGCACCGATCAGCAGCAAAAAGAAGAAATACTTCAAGAGCTTAGCATATCAGTAGATGGTTTTGCTTCTGATAAACTGTGTTTTTATGTAGAAGATACATCGGGAATGATGCCGCTGACCGAGTATCTCAAAAAGAGCTATATAAAACCTGATAAACTCTTTTTGCTATCTAGATATTTTACCTACGCAACTCTAAACACTGCTGAAGCTTTTGAATTTAACCCCAAGGAGTGTTATCAAAGAGTAATCCCTCACTATGAAGGATTACCCCACGCCTGGCCTCATCATGAACATTTAAAAAAAGGATACATGAATCTTCCCGAATGGGAACAAAAAGACGTATGCCACACCTTAATCGATTATTTTTCCAGCCATATCCAGGAGCCTGATATAGAAAAGAAACGCGAAGCTTATGAGTGGTTGAAGTCTGCCAGGAAATATAAAAGACTTATTGTATTGGGGAAGAGCGATCCTACGACTCCTAATTCCATGATGCTTTATAATCAATATACATTATCAGTAAAGTACCAACCAAATCCAAAATCCAAAGAGCTGGAGGAGAAGTTAAATAGCCTGCTAGAAGGAATGATCAGACTCATTGAATCTGCCATATTGTTAGTTTCAGATCCAACTCCTTATTTGAAGGAGAATTTCGAGGCACTATTAAAAGTATATAACCATAGTAAAACGGGTAGTAATCAAATCTATGAAGACATTTTTAAAAAATTGTCTTACAATGAGCATCAATTTCGTCAGTACCTGTTTTTTGAGGAATGTAGCCGATTAACAGATTCCCTTATTTCCATTGCTCCTGTAAAGAAAGGTAGTCTTCATTATCATTTTTCGGCGATACATAATAAAATAAGTAAAGAGATTGAAAACATCTCTGAAGAAGCTTTGAAAAGAGGATGGTAGCCTTCAGCATTCAGGTATAATGTAGATCTCTCTTTCTATCCTGTGAGCCCTGCCTACTGTGAGGTAGGTTTGTAAGAAACCAAACAAGTACCCTTCCATCGAACGGGGCGAATGATCAACCACGACCACATACATTAGCATAACATCTGATTAGGAATTTAGAAGTTAAAACTAAGATCAAAATGGAAGTACTACAATTTTTAAAAGAAAATGGTATTGAACACACCTTACATGAGCAGGAGGTGATCGTGGAAGGTGATCTTGACTTAAGAATGACAGCAATTCAAAGGCTACCACTCATATTAACAGTAGAAGGCAACCTCAACTTGTACGGAACCACGATAACAGAGTTCCCAAAAAAACTAATGGTACGAGGTTCCTGCGATCTG
Source organism: uncultured Aquimarina sp. (assembly GCA_947503835.1). Classification (GTDB taxonomy): domain Bacteria; phylum Bacteroidota; class Bacteroidia; order Flavobacteriales; family Flavobacteriaceae; genus Aquimarina. Next base: position 431,597 of record CANNFM010000001.1, on the reverse strand, counting down.
AGATATACTCAAATTAAACAATTGCCAGACCATTTGACAGTAGGGAAAAACCTGTGTCTCTATAGCAGTTCAGTCCTTGAGTTACCAAAAGGATTAACAGTTGGAGGAGACTTGATTTTAAAAAATAGCTCAATTCGTACCTTACCCAAAGGCTTGACAGTAGGAGGGTCGCTTAATCTATGCCGCACTCAAATTAAAAAACTACCAGATGATCTATTTGTGAGAGGTAATCTCTGTTTAGGATACACACATATTAAAGAGTTACCGTTGGGAATAGTAGTTTGGGGAGATATCGACTTGAGCTCTTCAAGCGTTGAAAAGCTACCCGAAGGATTGGTTATCCGAAATTCACTCAATTTGAGGAAGTCATGTGTACGAGTCTTACCTGAAGATTTAACGGTAGGGGGGTCAATTGACTTGACGCTAACGAAAATTAGCGAGATACCATTGGGGGTGAAAGTAGGAAAATCCCTCTACATGGATAGGCACGTAAAACTACCCAAGGACTTTGTGGTCAATGGGGATTTGATTTGTAGACTCAGAGAACTTCCTCAGGGATTGATCGTCAAAGGAACTTTTGACCTTGACCATTCCTTTGTCAAGGAATTACCTAAAAACCTCGTAGTAGTAGGAGATTTTCTGTTAAAACAGGCACGTGTGGTTAAAAAACTTCCGGATGGATTAAAAGTAGGGAGTAGCCTGGATTTGTCATCCTCATCTATTACAGAACTACCAGAGAGGCTAATGGTCGATGGTGATCTGAACCTATACAGTACTTCTATCACCAAACTACCCAATGGATTAATAGTAGGAGGTGACCTGAAGTTGGATTCTTCATCAATAGAAAAATATCCTGAAGACACGTTTATCGGAGGAAACCTTTCCCTGAGCTATACTTCAATTAAGGAATTGCCAGCGAATCTAACGTGTATACATCATGGTTTGGATTTGAGTAATACCCCCATCCAATCATTGCCAACAGGACTAAGGCTAGTGATGGGGTCCCTGTGTTTTGTTAATACCCAAATCAAAAAATTACCTGAGCATTTAACGGTTATTGGTGATCTTGAAATGTGCTCGTTAATCACAGAGATGCCACATGGACTGGTGGTCAAAGGAAATTTGATGTGCAGTTACAAAATTAGAAAACTACCTGAAGGATTTTCTGTCGGAGGTAATCTTTGGTTAAGATACACACAAATCAAAGAACTACCAGAGGGACTTAAGATAGGGGGTAACCTGGACTTAAGTCATAGCCAAATTAAAACATTACCGAAGGGGCTTGAAATAGGAGGTTCTCTTAGCTTATATAACTCTACTATAGAAAAACTACCAGATGGATTAATGATAAAAGGTTCTTTGAATCTGGATGGTTCAAAAATCAAGCAATTACCAAAAAAATTGAGGGTTAAAAAGAACCTCAAATTAGATCGCACCGAGATTACAGAACTACCTCAGGATCTTATGGTAGAAGGAGATCTGTATTTATGGCAAAGCAAAATTACAGCATTGCCGGACGGAATGAGGATTAAAGGTTCGCTTCACATAAGTGATACTCCCCTAACGAAACTACCAAAGGGACTAACAGTAGAAGGTAACCTTTTTTTGCGCGACATGGAAATAGAAAATTTACCTGAAGATTTGATCGTTGGTGGTGAACTTAATTTGATTGGGGTCAAGCTTGATAAATTGCCTTTACAATTGAATATAGGAAAAGAACTTTGCCTGATGTGCTCAACTATAGGAATATTGCCGAATGGATTTTCTGTGCCTGGTGACCTGAACCTGAAGAATACTCAACTGGAAGAGCTGCCAAAGGGATTGACAGTTGAAGGTACCCTTAATTTAAGAGGATCAGCTATTAAGTACTTGCCCTCACAGCTAACAGTTGGGGGAGACCTATTACTTAATGAGGTAATACGTAATAAAAGACCAAAAAGATTAACTGTTGGTGGTGATATTAAATGGCAATATGATGATTGGTTTGATGGGGACTTCATTGATTTTCAAGAAATTCTGGAAAGGGATGATTCGTAGTACGTACGACAAAAAATAACGAAATAAATACCATAAATCAAACAAGATTCTTTTGTTGAAAAACGTAGATACACCTTTACAATTGAAATATTTTGATCTGAAGGATACACCTGGATAGTTGTAAAATAAGTACCTCTCCATCAAGCGGGACGAATACCAGATCATAACACCCTACTTTACCCAAAAAAAGATGGAAGAAAAAGCACCAAAAAAACCAGCCCATATACCCAAAGAAGCCGTTTGGAATCCCAAAGGAGAATATTGGCAACTCGGTGATTTCAAAAATAGAGGATTGGAACAGTATTGGAATAAGAAGGGGATTTTATGGCATGAAAACTATCGAGAAACCAATGGTGATGGCTGGACGAAAAGGTATCACCCTGATGGTACGATTGCCAATTATTATACCTATAAAGATCATACGGAAGATGGACCAGCCATTTTTCAACGATGCAAGGAACCTTCTCCGGAGTTTTTTCCAGCCGGCCCACATGCCTCTGTATGGAAGGCAGAAGTAGAGTTCAGTAAAACTCAAGTGGTTGGAGTAAAGTATTTCCTCGAAGACGGTACAGAAGTGCCCTGTTATGGTACAGGAGAACCGGATGCAACTTTGTTGTTGAAATCACCGCACGAGTTACTCTATGGCATGATCCGAAACATTGATGGTCAATAGAAATCCAGGCATGAAAAAAACAAGTACAAGACAATTTTATATACTAGTTGCCCATTATCTGGTCATGTGAGATTGGGTTTTCTTTATTTTAAACATAGCATATGAAAAAAATCAAATTATTAGGGAAAGAATATGATGTCAATATCATTTCGCTGGACTTGGTAAACGAAGGGCTGAAGGAAATACCAAACCTTAGCGCTTTTACAAACCTGACAGAATTGAAATTGCAGGTCAACAAGATTGAAAAGATCGAAAACCTGGAAGGATTGACTAAGCTTAAGTATTTAAGCTTGTCTTACAACAACATCAAAAAAATGGAAGGCCTGGATACACTAATTCATCTGGAAGAACTCGGACTGAATTTTAACCAGATAGAAAAAATGGAGAACCTGGAGAGCCTCACCAAACTAAAAAAACTCAAAATAATCGCCAATAAAATCAGAAAAGTTGAAAACCTGAACGAGCTCACCAATCTGGAAGAGCTTAACTTGATGCGCAATGAGATTGATAAAATTGAACTTATTGGAGAATTAACAAAGCTGAAATCACTTACATTAAACAAAAACAAAATCCAGAAAATTGAGGGAATGCAATATCTCAAAGGTCTGGAAACACTCGATTTGAGCAACAATCAAATAAAAACAATAGAAAACCTGACAGGGCTAAAGAACCTAAGAAAATTGCAATTACAGCATAATCAAATCGAATCAATAGAGAGGCTTGAAGAACTCCACCATCTGGAAGATCTACAACTGGACAATAATAAAATAAGGAAAATAGAAAATCTCAAAAATTTGAAAACCCTCAAAGTGTTGGGTTTGTCGTGTAATCAGATATCAAAAATTGAAAACCTTGATGGGTTGTTTAGTTTAACCCGATTAAACCTGGCAAAAAATCAAATCCATAAGATAGAAGGTCTCACCCTATCCTTACATTTAAACAAGCTTGACTTGTCAGGTAACCGCATTATGAAAATAGAAACCCTAGATGCATTGACTAATCTGGAGTTTCTATACCTAGGAGAAAACGAAATCCAAAAGATAGAGAACCTTGCTCAATTAGTACCTTTAAAAGTACTCGACTTGTCGGGTAATCGTATTAAGAAAATAGAAAACTTGGATGTATTAGGTGATATGGAGTCACTTAGCCTAAGGGCAAATCAAATCGGAACGATCGAGAACCTTGAAAAATTAAGTAAACTCAATGAACTTGATTTGGCAGACAATCCAATTGTGGAAGTCGAGGAGCATGATATTCCCGGTCACCTGAAAGAAGCTAACTATGAATTGTATTTGTATTTTCAGAAAGATCGCCTCTAAAACGTACCCTTCTATCGAGCGGAACGATTACCACAACATCCTTCCATAACTTGTCATCAATAAATACCTATGCACTATGAAATTCGTAAAGATATGTGGAAAAAAATATGATACCAATACCACATCTATTAACCTGTCCGGTCTGCGTCTGAAACGAATGCCTGATCTTTCAGCTTTTAAAAGTCTGGAAAAGCTGTATTTAACGAAGAATAAAATTGAAAAGGTAAAAGGCCTTGGTGAATTATTAAGCCTTAAAGAATTATACCTGTCGGGTAATGAACTTGTCAAAATCAGTGACTTGGATAAGCTGAAAAATTTAGAAATACTGGACCTGTCCAATAACAAGATCAGACAAATAGCAAATCTGGATCAATTGACCTGCCTCAAGACACTTAGTCTGGGGGGAAATCCAATAGATAAAATAGAGAATCTCGATGGTCTTATCAACCTTGAAGTACTTTATTTCAATGTTTGTTTGATTGATAAAGTTGAAAATTTAGAAAATACAGTAGCTTTAAAAGAACTCTATCTGGATAATAATAAGATTACGAAAATCGAAAACCTTGAACATTTGGTTAAGCTCCAGATTCTATCCTTTTGGAATGACTACCACAATCAGGGTTTCAGAGGGAATAAGATTACGAAAATCGAAAACCTGAATACACTACAAAGCCTGGAAAGCCTTTTTCTGAACAATAACTATATAACGAAGATAGACGGATTGGGTAAATCAAACACCCTTAAAAATCTTGATCTGGAGGGTAATAACATTCAAAAAATAGAAGGTTTAGAAGGTCTTGAAAATCTGGAACAGCTCAATCTTTCAAATAACCAATTGACCACAATCGAAAATATCGAAGGGTTAAAAAAGCTTAAAAAAGTCTACTTGAAAGAGAATGCTATTCAGGAGATAATATCCCCCGGAGCAATACAGGTAAAAGAATTGCATTTGCAAACAAATAATATCGGGAATACATAGATTATTTCAGGCCTTAAAAAAGTACAAAAACTTTATCTGGCTCAAAATACAATAGAAACAATCGAAAATTTGGATGAACTAACTGGCCTTAAGGTATTGGATCTTTCCTCAAATCGCATAGTGAAAATTGAAAACCTTTTGTTAAAAGGACTTAACAGATTAAACCTATCGTATAATAGCATAGAGAAGATAGAAAATGTAGGTTCTCTTAAAAATCTTAAAGAGCTCCATTTATCCGGTAATTGTATCAGAAAAATTGAAAACCTGGAGGAACTAAGCAACCTGGAAACACTTGTCCTACATAGAAACGAGATCATAACGTTGGAAGGGGTTCAAAACCTAAAAAACCTTCAGCAACTGGATTTAGGGCATAATTTTATCACTAAGATAGAAGGGCTTGAGACACTTGATTTGCTTATTCATATAGACCTGTCAGAAAATCAGATTTCCAGGATTGATAATCTCAGTCATTTAAAAAAACTGGCATATCTGAGTCTTTCTAAAAATCGGATCGGTAAGATCGAAGACCTCGAAAACCTCACCAAACTCAAACACCTCTATCTGGATTTTAACTATCTCAAAAAGCTGGAAGGGTTGAGTACATTATTGAATTTACAGGTACTAACCTTGAGATGTAACCAGATACAACTAGTAGAAAATCTAGATCGATTACAAAAATTAGAAGAAATCGACTTTGAAGGTAATCAGGTAGAAAAAGTAAAGAAAATGGACGGACTGAAAAGCATGAAAAAATGGCTTTTTTCCAGTGATCTGAATATAGAATGGGAAGATAGTGAACAAATAGGTTTTAAATATTATATCGAATGGCTACCATAAACATACAAGGAAAAGTATTTCGGGAAGATGCTACAGAGTTATACCTGGGGTATAGCGGGTTAAAAAAAGTTCCGGATCTGACACAATTCAAGAATCTGGAAATTCTAGACCTGTCTGATAATTATATTGACAAAATAGAAGGGTTGGATGGGTTGGTACATCTGAAGGAGTTAAACCTGAGAGGAAACCACATAAAAAAAATTGAGGGTCTGAATACCCTGACTAAGCTTGAAAGTCTTAATTTGATAGGAAACTCGATCAAAAAGATAAAAAACCTTTCCTCATTAAAAAACCTTACTGCACTTCATGTATCCAATAACAAGATAAGAAAGATGGAAGGACTGGATCAATTATCATATTTAACGACACTAAGCCTTTCGGGAAACCGAATAAAAAAGATAGAGAACCTTTCCGCATTAAAAAAGCTAACCAATATTGATTTGAGCGAGAATTACATTGAGCAAATAGAGCCCCTTGCATCTCTAACAAGCTTAGAAGAACTTGATATATCAAAAAATGCGCTTACAAATATTGAAGGACTTAGAAAATTGAAGAACCTAAAAATGGTATATCTTCAGGAAAATCAGATTCAGGAATTAGCAGAGTTGCGACCACTTACAAAATTGGAAATGTTGGATATTAGCAATAATGATATCGAAACGATTACTGGTTTGGAAGAAAAGGATCAGTTAAATGTATTGTACGCTTATGGAAACAAGATCAATCGCATTCAGGGACTAGATGGATTAACGGGTTTACGTCATTTGCACTTATCTGACAATATCATAGAAAAAATTGAGAATCTGGATGCTCTACAAAGCCTCTCAAATTTGGATTTGGGAAGAAATAAAATTAAAAAGATTGAGAATCTGGATGCATTGATAAACCTTAGCTTCCTATATTTAGATCACAATAAAATTAGTAAAATCGAGAACCTGCAAGGATGTCTACAGCTCGAAAGATTAGAGTTAAGCTTCACAACGATTAAAAAAATAGAAAATCTGGAAAATTTGCTACAGTTGGACCTCCTCTCTTTGTGTTGCTGTGACCAAGTTGAAAAACTGGAGAATATTGATATGTTGCCAAAACTTTATATGGTAGATGTAACTGGTTCTGGTATCAGGGTTACCAATGAAATCCGCAAACAATCTGGTGCAGTCATTAAGACGAGGTTGCAGAATTAGGTAAATAAACATTTCATGACATGAACGATTATTGGAAAAATAAGCCGAGGAACTATCCAATTAGCCTGAAAGTATACCATGATAGGGGAAAATGTTCTTCAGGTAATGAACAGGAGTGTATAGAATTCGGATACTGTTTCTTCGTTGAGGAATTACTAAGTATTGATTATGAATATACTCTTTCAGCAAAATCGGTAAGTACTTTTAACCATTTTTGTAAAGAATTGTATGACACGGGGTTTACAGATGAGGAGGAATTAGCGGTATGGTTTGATTATATTGAAATACAAAGTGCCTTTCAAGAATTACTTTCGTATATCAATTCATACAACGATCAATCCATGGATAATAACAGAATTACGCATCTGGTAAATTTCCTTAAAAAACACTATTACTGTCCATGTAATTTTGGACAAAAAATTTCTTTACAACAATATCTGCATCAAGCAGGATTTTCACAAAAAAGTCAAAAGAAATTGTTTGCTGAACACAAGTTTACAATTAATGGTTCAGCAGATATTAACAATAGAACTAAAGTAGCTATTGATAAAGACAAGGTAAAGGTCAATAGTCATCTAATTCCCTGGAAATGTAGAAACGGTATTTTAGTAAGTAAGCGCTGGGGTTGGTAAAGCTGTAGCCTAAAAAAATAGAAAGCCTATGAACGACTATTGGAAAAATGTGACGAGGCATTATCCAGTTAGCCTTAAAATAAAGCATTTTGAGAATATCTGTGTACACAATAAGACATCTGATTCTGTTGAGTTTGGCTTTGGCCATTTGGTGAAAGAATTGATAGATGCTTCTTACGAAGAAAACCTGGCTCGTATTTCTGTCAATATCATTGATCATTTTGGTTATGAAATATGGTGTGCGCCTTTTGATTATCCCAGGGAGCCTTTACTTTTCGATTATAATGAAATAAGAAAAGCACTTCAAGAGTTTGTAGTATTTAAAACAGAAGAAGATATGGATGATATTGAAAATATGGTGATTACTAAGATTGTTAAGCTGTTGGATCGTCATTATTATTGCCCATATGGAGTCGAGATAACCTTGGAGCAATACCTAAAACTTACCGGATTTTCTAAAACTAAACAGAAAGAGTTATTGAAAGAAAAAAAAGTATTGATTAATGGTTCGAATCAATTGGTGAATATGCAAACAAAGGTTAATGAACAAGATCAAATAATGATTAGTGGTGAGATTATTCCCAGATATTGCAAAAACAAGATAGAAGTCGAAAAATGGGAGAGTTGGTAATTAGAAATGAAACAATTACCACATAACTTAAGGTGCGAAATGTATTATTTTTATACTAAAGATAATAGTGATTTTTAAAAGAATGGGATGGACACAACAAGGATATAACACTCAGGGATTTAATCCTTCTTTAGGAATTAAATCTGACTACTGGTATGTAGAATGTAATGGAGAGGAAGATAATAAAGTAAATGAGATCTTATTTTATCATATAACTGTCTACAAAAAATGAGTGCCAAATACATAGAAATAGAATTGATGATATCATTTAATGAACTGAACTTCCCTGATTCTTTTAGCAATCCTGCATTACCTGGAGACCCCTTTGAAATAGGAGAGTTGTGTAAAGAATTGAATATCCATATGGACTTTGTTAATGTTGATGAAATATATGAAAATACCTACGAGGATTCTGGAGAAACCTTAGTGTTTTATTCAAATACCTCTCGGGAATTATTCCTGTACATTAACTTATTTAGGGACAAGTACGATCAACTGAATATGGTAACCCTGGGAGTACGTGCAAAGATAGAAAACAGTAGTAAGGTCAAAAATATTATGGAAAATCTGTATTACAGATCTTCTACCGTATGTAATTATAAGATCAAGTTTGTATGATCAGAATGTTTGTAACAAAAAAAAGAAATTTCAACCCCGATCATAAAGCAAAATAAGGTGGTATCACCTACAAAAAGATACTCCTTAATTAAGCGAGTCGAAATACCTAAAATAAAGCACTACTTTTATTCTGAAGTTATGATGTATAGTTATGAAAAAAAACCTGGGAAGATATAAAAAGATTTTGGAAAAACTTTGAACGAGTTTCATTCGATAGTTTGAATGCAGGTGCCAGTGCTGAAGAACTGTTGATTTTGGAAAGAATTGGTCATATTACCTCACTCAAGTCAACTTCTTTCAACTGAAGAAATTCTAGAACAATGGCACTTCTTGAATAAATTGTATGGAGAGAATTTTATGCAGGGTGATATCGATGTAAGTAAGATTTCACCATTACTGTTGGCTGTAGGAGTAGTTCATTTTTTCTTTTTTTAAGAATAAACAAGTACCCTTCCATCAAACGGTTCAATCTATAATGAAGTAGTCCTTATCTTAGTCAAAGTTATTTAGTCATCTAAAACTTTTCAGGAAATGAAAAATTACATAAATGTTATTTTGATCAGTGTAACCATCATTATTGCAGTATTAATTCTATCGAATACATATAAAAATAGGAATCGGGTTAATGACATCATTAATGTAACTGGATTAGGGAAGCAGGACTTTGCTTCAGACCTGATTGTATGGAAAGGATCCTTTGTTCGTAAAAGCATGACTTTAAAAACGGCCTATGATGAACTAAAAAAAGATCAGGAAGAAATTAAAAAGTACTTGATCACCAAAGGTGTAAAAGAAAGTGAAATTGTTTTTACAGCCGTTGGGATCGATAAACAATATGACTATAGCTATGATCAGTCAGGCAAACAAAACCAGACATTTACCGGCTACCAACTTACCCAGATCGTTACCATAGAATCCAAAGAAGTAGATAAGATCGAAAAGGTCTCCCGACTCGTTACCGAGCTCATCAATCAGGGAGTGGAATTTTATTCCAGTCCACCACAGTATTATTACACCGGGTTGGCTGAGCTGAAAGTAGAAATGATAGCCTCAGCTACCAAAGATGCAAGACTAAGAGCAGAAAAAATTGCAGAAAATTCAGGAGCAGCAATCGGAAAGTTGCGTTTTGCCCGTATGGGTATTTTTCAAATAATTGCACAAAACTCTAGCGAGGATTACAGCTGGGGAGGTACATTTAATACATCTTCCAAAATGAAGACCGCTACCATTACTATGAAACTTCAGTTTGGGATAGAGTAAATAATAAGGCTACAGATTATGTCACAACTTATATCATCAGAAGAGATTGGTTCAAAGTGGGTACTTGTAATAACAGTACCTCATAAGAAAGAGAGTACATGTTCTATGTTTTTGGATCCATATATTGGCGATAATTACTGGTTTCCTTTAACTGAAATGATATATTTATTAGAAGTAGGAGAACAAAAGAATGTATCAGAAGCATCACAAACAATACTTACTAATGTAGTAAAGGAACTTATTCCGGAAAAATCTATCAAGGAATATCAAAAGGCTTATATAGATATGGAGTCCTGGACACTGGCATTTAAAGAGGCAGTAAGCCAAGTAGAAGAATCTATACCTGAATCAGGATTAGAAGATGATGTTGCACACAGCCGAAAATTGGTCCATTTTATGAAGCAGCATGAAGGATGTTCAGAAAAACTTATTTTTGAATTGATGTTTGGATGGTGAATACAGAATTATATAACTGTTGTGAAGTAAAAAAACTTTGGAATATGGTACCTAAAAAAATAAAACATGTTAACGAATTATTTCAAATGGGAGGGCGACCAAGCACCAATTTTCTTTCAATTAATTCAAAAGAAGAAATAAAAGAATTACTATGGTTAGAGGATGATTTTTCTCATAGCTATGCGATCGATAGGTTATGGCTTAAGAATGAATGGTTAGAAGAGCCAATATTACTACATATCTGTAAACAATCGGGTGGAGATGTAACGATCTTTGAACGTTTTTTTTATAGTTCATTAGATTCTTACAAATATCAGGATCAATTATGTACTGTAGAAGAAGTATTAGCTGTTTTTATAAAGATAAGAGATTGGGTACAATCAGGATCTTATCAATACCTTGTTCGTATTTTAGAGGAGAAAGGTATACTTCCTATACATTTGAGGTATTTCAAAAAAAATGAATTAGAAAAGGATCTTGATAAATTGATAGAAAAATTAAATAGTGTTTCCTTAAAAGATAAAATATTCAAAGAGATTTCTTTCTGAGAATGTTAAGATAAATAATTAAACGTATGGACCTATCGAATAAAATAAAAGACCTGTTTAAAAGTATGAATGACATCGATGTTCATGCTCAGGATGCTATGGGTGAAACCGCGCTAATGCATGCATGTTGTCAAAACCTGGATGCGACTGTAGAATTGCTTATAAAAAAAGGCGCAGATGTAAACTATTATAATGAAAAAAGTATTGGAGGACCGGCCACTGCTTTAATGCATGCGGCAGAGTCCAATGCCCTAGAAACGGCAAAACTTCTGATAGAGAACAATGCCGAAATAGAGGCTCATCATAAAGTAAATGGTATGACACCACTTGTATTTGCAGCAAAGAATAATGCAAAAGAAGTGGTAGAACTATTATTGCAATCTGGTGCTAACCTCGAAGCCAAAACTTTTGGACCGATAGGGGCAGGTAAGACGGCTCTTGTTTTTGCGGTGATAGAAAATCATAGAGAAATAGTAGATCTTTTAATCCAAAAAGGGGCTAAAACAAAACCATTAAGAGCGATTGACAGGAAAAAAATTCCTGCAACAATGGTTAAATGGTTAAAAACGAAAGGAGTGCTTTGATTGTTAATAGCTATGAAATATAAAAAGGCCAAAAATCAATATTTTTTGGCCTTTTTATAGTATCCTGCCTTAAAAAAGTCACTGCAGTATCCACTTATTTTTCAATCCCTAAGAATACAATGTTTTAAAACAGTACTCGTAAGTATTATGGAGTCCCAGTGTCTGTAAGATCCGGAATTGGTACTTGGGTTACTGTCGGATCTGGGTCATCACATGTAACAGTATTATCAGGTGGTGGTGTTCCACAACTACCTCCTTTTATTGCATGCAAATTAATGAGCTTTGTTATTGTTGTTTTCTCTAATGTTAATTTTTTGTTTTCCATTTCTTTTCATTTAAAAGTTTCCCAGAAATAATAATTACTGTATAAAAAATACCAAATGCAAATATAGATTATATCATAGTCTTTACTTCATTTTTTTATACTTAACACTTATTTTTATTGAAGAGAAGTAGTTAGGTGGTTTGGCAACTATTTGGATATTAAGATTTTTGGTCAATTTTTAGTTGTTTTTCTAGTTGTTTTATAAAGTATGAAGGATGAATTCCATTTTTTTTATAGAAAGCTTTAGAAAAGGCATCAGTTGTATTGAAACCTATTTCTTGAGCAATCGCCTTTATGGTATACTTTCTGAACTTGGAATCTGTTTTTAGCTTGGTTATGGATTGTTCTATCCTTAAGTCATTAATATAATAATTAAGCGATTTCTTTTTATACGTATTAATGATTTTAGAGAGGTATTTAGAATTGGTTCCAAATCTCTTGGCAAGGGTATGTATTGATAAATCAGGTTCTATAAATCCTAATTCATTTTCAAAAATCTCTACTTTATTAAGTATCTCTTTTATGATTTCTTCTGGTATAGCTACGGTGCTTTTTTCTTTAGTTACTATGGATTGCTTTGGAATTTTTTTGAGAGAAGTTTGTTCGTGATAAAGTCCTTCAAAGCGTTGTTTGTAAAGACGTTGTTTTCGTCTGTTAATCAACCATAAAACAAGTAACAAAGAGCAAATAGCCACCAATAAAATGATAATGGTGTAGGAGGTATCTTTTTCGGTTTTTAAACTATTTATAATTTCTTGTTTTTCTGAAAGCAATCTTGGCGTATCATAATTTTGCACTACATTTTTTATTAGATATCGATAATTGGTATGCAATACACTATCTACCGAGATTAATTGTTCGATATATTTTAATTGATTATCCTTATCGTTTAACTTTTTATAATGATTGATTAGGATTTCATAGTTTTCTCTGTTATTGGGCAATATCTCGGCTATTTCTTGAAATATATCATCTACTTTAACGTGTGCAGCAATAGCTTCTTCTTTCCTATCTAATGCAGAAAGTGTTTTCCCAAAGTAAAAATAGGCTACAGAAAGGTTGGCCTTATCTTCATTAGTTTTCAACTTTTCTATGGCGATGGATAAGCTGTCCAAAGCTTTAGTATATTTTTTTTTATGGAATAAATTGACCCCTTCACTTAATGTAAAGTAGTATTTAAAGTCTTCCAAATTATACTTTATGGATTCCTGATACCCCAAATTATTAAGAATCGTAGCAGAGTCTAATTTTTTATTTAAGTTATAAACATCAGATAAAGCAAACAATGTACTTAAATACGTAGTGGGCCTGCTATCCTTAAATTGGGCATAGTAGTCATAACATTCTCTAAGTTCATTTAATGAAGTTTTATGCTCGCCAATCCTACTTTTTAATATGCTAATGTTTTGTTTACTAGAGTAAAAAAGATGAATGTTATCATATTTTTTTGCAGCTTCATTGGTTTTAAGAAATAAATCAAAAGCCTTTTTATAGCGTCCTTTGTTATATTCGATTCTTGCTTTATTAAAATATGCGAGAGCAGGATAGAATTTTGTTTTTAGATTTTTTGAAAACAAAATCATACTATCTGTATATTTTTCTCTTACCAGCGGGGCTTCAACAAGCCCCGAGAGGTAATAAAATCCATTTACTATTTTAAGAGTATCGACATCTCTTTTTGCTTTATACAGATAAGATCGAGCATAAAGTATCGCTTTTTTGGGATTTTCGACATTTTGATATACGTTTTTCTTTAAATAGTCATATTCTTTAGTAAGTAAGCTATCAGAATAGGTTTGAAACGCAAGAATGTTTAAGTTACCAAACAATAATAGGAATAGCAAAAAAAATAGATGTTTGAAATATTTGTTCTTACTATATGAAAATAAAATAGTATATGACATCTATAGACATTTTTTGACAAACAAATCTACAGATTTACAAATGAAAAAACCAAAATTGATTTCTTGCCTTTTTAATACTTTTTTAAAACAGTATTGAGAATTCTTATGGACAAAATTCTGTAAAATGATCTTGAGGGTTAGTTTCGGAGTCAGCAGGACACGTTCGTTCCATGCAAGTCTGATTACTGTTCAAAAGGGTAGGTGCCACGGTAAAGCTAATTTGTCCCCCTCTAATATGATGTAAATTATTGAGTTTAGTAATGGTAATTTTTCCTAGATTTAATTTTTTGTTTTCCATTGTTCTACTATTAGTGTGAGTTTGAATTAGAAATAATAAACTATTCTTAGTCACTCTTCAATTCTTAGATTGACAAACAAAATATAATTCTTAAAAAATGAACAAGTGCATTATATTACAGATATTTTATTTCCCCATTAAATACCTGATTAGAATTGGTTTATTAATTCAAATATAATTAATTCTTACTTTTTTTGTAAGTATTCTTTTTTTTTTCGTTAAAAGCATACCATTAACGGATGTAATTACTATCCGACTGTTTTGTGACTATTTGTTTTTCTAGTTCTTTTATAAAATAAGAGGGATGAATTCCGTTTTTTTTATAGAAAGCCTTAGAAAATGCATCGGTGGTATTAAAACCGATTTCCTGGGCAATTGCCTTTATAGTATAGTTTCTAAATTTAGCATCTATTTTTAGTTTCACTATGGATTGATCAATTCTTAAATCGTTGATATATTGATTAAATGATTTCTTTTTATACGTATTAATAATCTTAGAGAGATATTTAGAATTTGTCCCAAATTTCTTTGATAATACTTGTATAGATAAATTAGATTCGATACATCCCAATTCGCTTTCAAAAACAGTCAATTTATCAAGAATGTCTTTTATGCTTTCTTCAGGAATTGCAAGTTTTGTTTTCTCTTTAGGCAAGACTTGTAGTTGTATATTAGAGTCTTGTTTGTGGTAAAGTTCCTCAAATCGTTGTTTATATTGTTTTTGTCTATGTCTATTAATTAGCCATAAAGCAAGCAATATTAAAGTGGCAACTGCTAATATACCAATCACCGTGTAGGATGTTTTCTTTCCAGTTTCTAAACTATTTATAATGTCTTGTTTTTCTGAAAGTAACCTTGGCGTGTCATAGTCCTGTACTACAGTTTTTATTAGATATCGATAATTGGTATGCAATACGCTATCTACGAAGATTAATCGTTCGATATATTTTAATTGATTATCCTTGTCACCTAACTTTTTGTAATAATCGATTAAAATTTCATAGTTTTCTCGATTATTAGGCATAATCCGAGATATTTCCTGAAATATATCATCTACCTGAATATGTGCCGCAATGGCTTCTTTTTCTTTTCCTAAAGCTGTCAGAGTTTTACCATAATAAAAGTAGGCCATAGAAAGATTGGCTTGGTCTCCATTAGTTTTTAACTCTTCAATAGCAATCGATAAACTATCCCTTGCGGTTGTAAAGTTCTCTTTATCAAATAAATTGATGCCTTCATTTAAGGTGAAATAGTGCCTATAATCTTTTCTATCAAATACTATAGATTCTTTATACCCTAGAGTATTAATATATGTTGCAGAATCTAGTTTTTTATTGAGGTTATATGTGTCTGATAAGGCAAACAATGTACTCAAATATGTCATTGGTTTACTTTTCTTAAACTTTGAATAGTAATGATGACATTCTCGAAGCTCCTCTAACGCTGTGTTATGTTCTCCAATTCTACTTTTTAATATGCCAATACTTTTTTTACTAGCATAGAAAAGGCCAATATTCTTGGTTTCTTTTGCTTTTTCAGTAGTTTGAAGATATAAATCAAGAGCTTTTTTAAAATGCCCTTTACTGTATTCGATTCCTCCTTTATTAAAATAGGCTAGTGCCGGATATAATTTTGTGTTCAGATTCTTTGAAAATAGAATCATACTATCTATATATTTTTCAGTAAGTTCTTTGTCTTTAATAATACCGGAATGATAATAAAACCCATTCACTATTTTAAGAGTATCTATATCTTTTTTTGCTTTATGGAGATAGGTCTGTGCGTATATAAATGCTTTTGCTGAGTCTCTTGCATTTTGATGCACCATTTTCTTTAAATAGTCATATTCTTTGGTAAGTAAACTATCAGTAGGAGTTTGAAAGGCAAAAAGAGTGACACTGCTACAAAATAGAAATAGTATAAAAAACAGAGGTGTAAAATACTTGCTTTTTATAGGTGATAACGTAATAGTACACGGCATCTATAGAGATTTTGGTTACACAAATTTAAAGTTTTACACATGAAAAATACAATGTTTAGTTTTTAATGTTTTTCGATATCACTGAGTGAATGTGTCTTACTGTAAAAATCGATCACTCTTGATTACTATTTATTAATTTGATTTTCATTGTTTTGTGATTTTTTTAGTGCCTGCTGATTCCCAGAAAACACAGTATGTTTTCCTTGAAAAGAGGTCTAATTCATTTGTTTTAAACAAAACGAGCATTTCTTAATAAACGTAAAGCATATACTAAAGTTGCGATTATAATTAACTTATTATAAAAACAGGGGCACATTTTCTCATTTGAAACAAAATAAAAAATATAGACAGAAACTCCTGAATGCCTTTAAATGATTAGGAAACATACTAAACATTAAATAATTTTAATAGCAATTCTAAATTTTAGAAGGAGTACAAGCATTAAAAAAAAATTAGGAGGCTCCAATTTTTTAAAAAACACCAAATTTTATACAGAATTTGATTAAAAAGTACCACTTCATAAAGTGGAGCACAAGTAATAGAATAGGATAATATCTTTGATAGTATGAAAGTGAATAGGAGAATATATTTTAAAGTTAGGGATTTTCTTTTGCTCTATAATTATTTGGGTCAATTAAAAAGGCTTTTAGAGGTAAATTATTCGATGAGTACCATTCAAAATAGGATCTTTTATCCTTCAGAAGAATCTCCCAAAATTTTTATTAGACTTCTCGAAAAAAACAGAGAAGATCAATCAAAAGGAACTTTTTTGTATCGGTGCAAATGTATTTTCAAAAAGTATTTTTTAACTGAATTACAATTGGTTGAATGTTGTATTATTCTAGAAGACATTCTGGCATTGTCGAAGAAAGATGTAATTCATGATACCGATATTAAAGGTGTTAGAGACAGATTAGACTTATATTTCACTGAGATTTTTGATCATAAATTCATAGTATAGAAATTCAATATAGTATAACAAAAAAATAAGGAAATAATGAGCAAGTTTATGGGAAGAGAAAGTGATACTCTAAAAAATGTATTAGATCATATCACACCACTAATTAATAAAAGCAAGTATAAAGATGTTTCAGTAACTACAACAAATACTTCATATCAAGGAAGATTTTTAGAACGAGGAAATCATTTCTTATTGTTGGCTAATGAAACAAGACATACCAATCTAGAATCGGGAAATAAAGTACATCAAATACATTATATTGCTATTTCCTCAATTATTGGAATTACTATTGAAACTGATGAGGAGTTCCAGCTACCGGAATAAAAATAGGGTATTCAGAAATGGCTCCAGAAATTGTTTTTTAACTAAAACCTCTTGTTTTTTTAAGTAAAAGAATACAGGTACAATGCATTCAAACGCATTTGGACATGTTTTATACTAAAAAAGGATAATTTTAAATTTTAAAAGGAGTAGAGTTTAGTTATATTTGCGGCAAATTAAACAAAAGTACATGATGTCAATATCTGATTTATTTGATAGCGGATTTCAGAAGCGAAATAAAGATCATTTTGCTGCAATCGTTAAAGTAGCCATGAGTGATGGTGTGATTACAGATGAAGAGAAAGCTTTTTTGGACAGGCTGGCTCGAAGACTAGATATCTCTGAGGAGGATTATAAAGAAATTCTAAAAGATTATAGTGCACATCCAATAAACCCTCCTACGAGTTATGATAGAAGGCTGGAGCGATTATATGATCTGGCTAGAATGGTATATGCAGATAATATAAAAGGTAATGATCAGGTCATATTATTAGAAAAACTAGGTATTGGACTAGGCTTTAATGCCGATAATGCAAAATATGTAGTTGATAAAGCGCTACATCTTGTAGATAAAGGTGTTGATGTGGATACTTTTGCAGATGAAATTAAGAATATGAATAGATAACGTTATCTATTTTTATCATAAAAAAAAGGCGGCCTAATCGGCAGCCTTTTTTGCTATTTGCCTTGTGATTTTATACAATAAATCTTCTTGCTCAAATGGCTTAGGAATAAAGTCGTCCATTCCCGATCTAATGCATTTGTCTTTTGTTGCTTCACCAGCTTTTCCTGAGAAACCAATGATAGGAATTTCAGATATAAATTTGTCGCCATAATTATTTCTAATCATATTGGTGGTTTGAAAACCATCTATTTTAGAAACAGTAAGATCCATCAAAATCAAGTCATATTTACGCCGTTCTATGTATTGAATAGCTTCTTGGCCATTTATGGCAATATCAACAAAGAAAGTACCCTGAGAAATCAATATTTTCATGATCAAATATTGTGTAATTTCTTCATCCTCTACAAGAAGTATTCTAAATTTCCCCTTGTTTTCGGGTAACTTATATTTTTTCTTCTTCCTTTGGGGTGATGCGGTGGCTTTGGTAATCTCAAACTTAAACGGAAGTTTGAGATTAAAAGTAGTTCCTTTTTCTGGTTGGCTATCTACTTTTATTTCGCCATTAAAAAGGTCTACCAGATTTTTTACAATGGCAAGCCCTAAACCAGTTCCAGAAATTTGTCTATCCAGATTAAAACGGGTAAAGCGTTCAAATAGATGAGGTATGTTTTCTTCAAGAATACCAATTCCAGTATCTTCAATTTTAAAATTAAGACTTAATTTATTGGTGCGTTGATAGTTTTTGGTTATAGATAAGGTAACTCTTCCTTCTTCCGTGAATTTGAATGCATTATTCAATAAATTATTTAAAATTTGATAGAGTCGTGTTCTATCTCCGATTATATATTCTTGTATGCTTGAATCGATATTGATATCAAAAGCTAGTTGCTTTTCTTCGGCTATTTTAGAGTATGACTCCCTAAACCCATTAATTAGACTTGCTAATGAGAAACGCTCTTCGACAACTTTTAATGTTCCTGATTCGATTTTAGAAATATCAATCATATCATCAACAAGGGCATTAAGATGATGACTTTCTCTTTTTATAATTCTGGCAAGTTCCTCTTGTTCAAAAGTTAATTGTGTTTTTTCAAGCACTTCTACAAAACCCAATATACTGGTTAGCGGAGTTCTGATTTCATGATTAATATTGGCAATAAAACTATTTTTGAACTCTTCTTTTTCTAATAAGAACTTATTTTTTAATTCTAATTCTCTACTTAGAAGAATAGATTCGTTTTTTTGTTGCGCAATTTCATTATGCTCTTTGTATTTTATAGTATAATCAAAAAGAACAATAGCAATTTCATTTAGATCTAACTTAATAATAACATCACATATTTTCTCTGTTTGTTCACTGTCAAAATGAATACAGGGAAAACTGAATTCTGCGTTGCTGGGATCATAATCTTCTATAAAGCTTTTGAGAATCTCAAAAAAGGGATGGATATCATATATCGAAACGCCTATTTTCCAATCAAACAATGTACCGTCTGTCTCTTTAATAATGCCATCGAAAGAAACTGTAGTAAGCTGATTTTTTTGATCAAATTGTATATGATTAGGGTATTTTTCCATTAGCTTTACTTTGTTATTTCTTCAGCCAAATCTGAGAAGAAATTCTGTACATTTTTGTTGGTTTTAGCACTTGTTAAACAATCAATAGGAATCTCCATTTCCTTTAGATGCGAAGTGATTTCTTTTTCATTTACTAAATCCAATTTATTTCCAATTACTTTGGTAGTAACTTTAGTATACGTCTTTTTAAGATACTCAAGATCCTTATTAAGATTTTTATAGGTATCCTCTCTTGTTACATCGAATACATAAATGAAAGCATGCGACCCTAAGAGATATGATTTTCGAGTGTCTTGTACACTGTCAGAGTGCCCTTCGGTATCCCAAATGATCATCGATAGTTCTCTACCATCTGGCAATACGACTACTTTCTTTTTTATTTGTACCCCAAGGGTTACTTTGTATTCTTCTGAAAACTCGTTGTCAATAAAACGTCTGAATAGAGACGTTTTTCCGACACCAAAGTGTCCTAAAAACACTACTTTTTTAGACAATGTCATCTGCAAAATGTTTTTTTAATTTTTTAGTAAATAGGGTGCTGTCTTCTAAGTCTTTACGAGAGATATGATGTTGTGCAAAATCCAAAATCTGATCTTCTAAGACTTCTTTAAACATTACAGTATATGCTCCTGATACTACAGCTGCAATATAATAAGAATAAAAATTTTGAATATGTATGGTATAAAGTTCATATTCTATAGTTTCCAGATTTTGATCTCCACCTTCAAAAGCATCTTCAACAAAACTTTTAATTGCGGTTAACATCCCTGCAACCATCTCTTTATCTATGGTGCCATCTGACAATGGGCTATAATCAGCAATTAAGATCCCAGAGTTCTTTTCGATAACGAACAGTTGGATAAGCCTGGGTTTTGAGTATTCTGATAATGCTAAATCTCCTTCGGTAAGTCCTTGTGCCTTTGCTTTTGTTTTTTTGAACCAGTTTTTAAAAGAAAACGCCTTTTTAGTTTGTCTGCTGATATTTTCGCTAAGCAGCTTCATTTCATGAGCAATATATTTCTTAATCATCTTACCAATAATAGGAAATAGTGCTTCTACCACTGCATCTTGGGAGTTTTTAATTTCTTCTTTTAGAGCTTCAGTAATTGTTGGCCCTAGAGTCTTAGGTATTTCCTGAACAAATTGATCTAACTTATCATCTATAATAGGATCGACTTTATGAGAGAGCTCTTGTTTTTGGTGAACTATCTTACTTAATTCCTCTACTTTTTCGGCAATGGAGTCGGTATACTCTTTTTCTTCGGTTAGAAGGAGTTCTTTAAGAATTTTAAGTTTATCCTGATCTTCCATAACTTGTGGATAGAAGGATTACTTTTGATTTATTTTTTCGCCCATAGCGATAAGAAGATCACCTAATGTTTTTTTATCTACTTTTTTAGAATCCAGCATATCTGCTTTATCCGCCAGATTATCTTCTAATTCGGTAATTCTAATATTGATATCAGTACTTAGGTTATCAATGGCTTGGTGTAATTCTTTGCGAGTATCATCAATGAAATCTTCGAGCTCTTTCTTTTTTGAAGAAATATCCTTTTTTACTTTTTCAAACTCTGAGTTATAAGCGGCGATATTTTCCCCGAATATCAGATTTTTTATTGCTTCTATTTTTGAAGAAGGATCATTTGATACTTTTTCTTCAACAGCCTTATTTTCTTTAGCCATTTTTGGTCGATTTATTAGATTCTTACTTTGAACTTATATATAAAATTAACATAAAATACGTTAAAATATAATGCTAAACAGCCTATAATGTATATTTTATTATAGCCAAGTCCATTTTTGGTTAAAAATTGCGAACGTGTTTAATTCTAAAATTGTGGGGTAAGTAATCATGAGATGATATAAATATATCAATTATTATTCTTTAAAAAAAGAATAGTGAAATAAAGAAAATATCTACAGCTATAATTATTTCATAAAAGACTCTACTTTGTCTACCATGTTTTTGCTTCCACATACAAATGGAGTACGTTCATGTAGTTGGGTAGGTTTTATATCAAGAATTCGTTTATATCCATCACTTGCTCTGCCACCAGCCTGTTCTGCAATAAAAGCCATAGGATTACATTCATACAACAAGCGAAGTTTTCCGTTAGGAGATTTTGAGGTATTTGGGTATAAATACACCCCTCCTTTTATCATATTACGATGGATGTCACTTACTAAAGAACCAATATATCTTGAAGTATATGGGCGATCTTCTTTTTCTTCCTGACAATATTTTATATAATCTTTAATTCCTTGCGGAAAATGTACGTAGTTACCTTCATTTACCGAATATATATTTCCATCTTCAGGGAATTTCATATTAGGGTGTGATAAATAGTAGGTTCCTAATGCTGGGTTAAGTGTAAACCCATTAACTCCATGACCCGTTGTGTACACTAGCATAGTAGAGGTTCCGTAAATAATGTAACCAGCCGCAACCTGCAAGTTACCAGGTTGTAAAAAATCATCTAAAGTAACCGGAGTTCCTGTTGGGGTAACTCTGCGATAGATAGAAAAAATTGTACCAACAGAAACATTTACATCAATATTTGAACTGCCATCCAAAGGATCCATTAGTACTATATAATTATTACGATGATCATTTTTCTGTCCTTTTATGGTAATAAATTCATCGTTTTCTTCAGACGCAATCCCACATACAATTTCTCGATTAGTTAGGGTGTTGATAAACGTTTCATTGGCTAATACATCCAGTTTCTGTTGATCTTCACCTTGTATATTTGTTTCTCCTGCGGCACCTGTAATATCTACCAATCCAGCTTTGTTTACTTCGTGATTCACCATTTTCGCAGCCAGCCTAATAGAATTAATCAAACGGGAGAGTTCCCCACTTGCATACGGAAAGTCTTTCTGGTTTTCAATAATAAATTCTCCTAAGGTTTGATTCTTTCGTGCCATTTATGATGGATTTTATTTGGTGCAAAAGTATTATTTTTTAGATAACTATAACGTTTTCGTAAGTTTAAATTTAAGAATTATAAAAACAAAAATAACCAGAGGATAAGATTAGAAAATGTTCTGGTTTCTGATACATATTTTATAGTTTTGATAAATTTTCCTATCATGAACTACATAATTAGAAATGCCATACCAGAGGATATGGATCAAGTACTGGACTTAATTAAAGAGTTAGCTACTTTTGAGAAAGAACCAGATGCTGTAGAAGTAACGGTGCAGGAACTTGTTAAAGAAGGCTTTGGAGAGCATCCGCTTTTTCATTGTTTTGTTGCCGAAGTAGACCATAAAATTGTAGGGATTGCATTAGTCTATTATAGATTCTCTACCTGGAAAGGGCGTTCGATTCACCTAGAGGATCTGATTGTAAAAGAATCAATGAGAGGCACTGGATTAGGCAGTGCCTTGTATGCAGAGGTAATCAAGTATGCCAAATCCAAAGGTGTACGAAGAGTAGAGTGGGTGGTCCTGGATTGGAATAAAAATGCTATTGATTTTTATGAAAAAAGTGGAGCCAAACTTCTTAAAGACTGGTATCTGGTACAAATGGATGAAAACGGTGTGGATAAGTTTATTGCAGAATTATAATGTATAAACGATACTATATTTATAATATAATAAACAGTGGAGTTAATGAGGGTTTTTAAATTTGGGGGAGCATCGGTAAAAGATGCAAAAGCTGTAAAGAATGTTGCTAATGTACTTAGAGAAACTGGATTCTCTAATCTTTTAATCATTGTCTCTGCAATGGGAAAAACTACAAATGCTTTAGAAAAAGTAGTTGAATACTATCTTACACAACATCCACAGCTTAATACATCTATAGAAGATGTTTATAGGTATCATTATGAAATTCTAGAAGGACTTTTCGAAAACAAACAGCACCCAATTTATAAGAAAATTAAAGGATTATTTAAAGATTTAGAAACTACATTAAACAGAAATAAATCAAAACAATACGATTATATTTATGATCAGGTGGTTAGTTATGGAGAGATTTTCTCTACCATCATAGTAAGTGGTTATCTAAACGATCAAGGCTATGAAAATGAATGGTTAGATGCACGTGATTTTATAAAAACAGATAATGCCTACAGAGACGCAGAAGTAGATTGGGAAATCACTTTGCAAATGATCAAAAATAAGGTAAATAAAAAGACACTTAGTGTAACGCAGGGATTTATCGGATCGGATCAAAATAATTTCACAACCACACTGGGTAGAGAAGGGAGTGATTATACTGCCGGGATTTTTGCCTATTGCCTTGGAGCAGATAGTGTGAGTATCTGGAAAGATGTGCCAGGAGTACTTAATGGTGATCCCCGAGTATTTGAAAATACGCAATTATTATCTCATGTTTCGTATGAAGAAGCTATAGAATTGGCTTTTTATGGAGCATCGGTTATTCACCCTAAAACGATCCAACCTTTACAGCGTAAAGAAATACCGCTGTATGTAAAATCATTTCTTAACCCCTCGGGAGAAGGTACATCTGTAAAAAAAGGCCAGCCCTTAGATCCATATTTACCATGTTTTATCGTAAAGAAAAACCAGATTTTACTATCCCTGTCTTCTCTCAATTTCTCATTTATTGTAGAAGATAATATTAGCGAAATTTTCAACCTTTTTCATCAATATCATATCAAAGTAGATTTGATTCAAAATTCTGCGATTAGTTTTTCGGTATGTCTCGATGATAGATTTGATCATTTTGATGAGCTTCTAAATAAGTTGAAGTCAAGATTTAAAGTAACTTACAATAAAGGAGTATCCCTATATACGGTTAGGCACTTCACTAATGAATCTATAGAGTCATTAGAAAAAAACAAAGATATTTTACTCAAGCAAATTACCAGAGAGACCTATCAAGTTGTTGCTCGGGGTGCAGAGTAAAAAAATCCAAGGATTTTGCTATATTTGCAGTTAGCGCAAATTGTATTTAATGCCTATAGTCACAGCAAAAGAAGTAGCCACAGGGCTCAAATTAGAGAAACTTGGTTTTATAGGCACCTTTATTGGTTGGTTACTCCTAAAGATTACTAGGATATCGAAAATAAATCGTGGTTACGACACACTTAATCATTTAGAAGGTGTTGAGTATATAAGCAAAACTCTTGATTTGTACGGAGTTACTTTTGAAATTCCTGAAGAAGATTTAAAACGATTACCCAAAGATGGTGCATTTATTACCTTATCAAATCACCCACTGGGAGGTCTTGACGGTGGATTATTGCTTAAATTATTATTGACTCATCGTTCTGATTATAAAATCATAGGCAATTTTTTATTACACAATTTTAAACCTTTACAACCCTATGTAATGCCAGTAAATCCTTTTGAGGATAGAAAAGATGCTAAATCTAGTCTTAAAGGGATAAAAGATTCTATTTTACATCTTAAAGAAGGCAAGCCTTTAGGTATTTTTCCTGCCGGAGAAGTATCCACAATCAAAGAAGGAAAACATTATGTAGATAAACCATGGGAACCTGGGGCTATGCGATTAGTACAAAAAGCAAAAGTTCCTGTGATACCTATATATTTTCATGCTCGTAATAGCAGGCTTTTTTACCGTCTGGCAGCAATAAGTAATACACTTAGAACAGCAAAATTGCCCAGTGAAATGTTTTCTCAAGAAAATAAGGTGATCAAAATACGAATTGGTAATCCGGTTTCTGTAAAGGATCAGGAAGAGTATACTAATCTTGATGATTTTACAAGTTTTTTACGGAAGAAAACATATATGTTGGCCAATCCATTTGAGAAAAAAACGTTAAGAGAATCTATTCCAATAAATTTAAAATTACCAAAATCACCTAAAGAAATTGCAGGAGAAGGTAATGCCCAGGTTATAGAGTCAGAACTGCAATTTTGCCGTGATAATGATAAGCGCCTTTTAACAAGTAAGAATTATGAGGTGTTCTTGGCGCAGAAAAAATTTATACCGCATATTCTAAACGAGATAGGAAGATTACGGGAGATCACCTTTAGAGAGATTGGAGAAGGAACCAACAATTCTATTGATCTTGATGAGTTTGATGATTATTATCATCACATGTTTTTATGGGATAGTGGAGCCAAAAAAATTGCGGGAGCTTATCGTATGGGGATGGGGTCTAAAATATACTCAGATTTTGGGATCGATGGATTTTATCTTCAGGATCTATTTAGGTTTGAGCCTGAGTTGCACAAGATGATGAGTCAATCTATAGAAATGGGTAGAGCGTTTATCATCAAAGAATACCAGCAGCGACCTATGCCATTGTTCTTATTATGGAAAGGAATTGTGCATTGTACATTACGTTTCCCAGAGCATAAATATCTTATAGGTGGAGTGAGTATAAGCAATAAGTTTAGCAATTTCACCAAGTCTTTAATGATTGAGTTTATGAAATCTCATTATTATGACCCATATGTAGCCCAATATGTTAGGCCTAAGAAAGAATTTAAGGTAAAACTAAAAGATGCCGACAAGGATTTTGTATTTGATGAGAGTAAAAGTGATTTAAATAAGTTTGATAAAATCATTGATGAAGTAGAACCAGGAAGTCTTCGTATACCTGTGTTGATCAAAAAATATATCAAACAAAATGCTAAAGTAGTCGCATTTAATGTGGATCCATTGTTTAATAATGCAGTAGATGGATTGATGTATATTCGTATTGCAGATCTGCCAGATAGCACTGTAAAGCCTGTTATGGAAGAATTTCAGGCCGAATTAGAGCAAAAATACTTTAAAAATGGAGATAAATAAGCTTTTTTTTAGATCTAGCCTGTTTTTAATCTTCATTCTGCTTTTTTCATCTTCATACGCTCAAAAAAAAGAACTCAAAGGGATAGTGTATGATGATGTTACTAAAAAACCATTAGAATCCGTTGTAGTATACCTTAATGGTACTACCAAAGGAACAATTACTAATACAAAAGGTAAATTTTATTTAGAATTAAATACAGCAAGTAGTGAATCTCTGATAATATCTTATCTGGGATACCGAAATGTAACTTTAGATCAATCAGAAATTGAGGATAATGATAATATTATTGTTTATTTAAAGGAACAATTAGAGCTATTAGACCCTGTATTTTTGGAAAATGATGATTGGAGCAGAGAGAAAAAAATGCATTATTTTAAAATGAATTTTATTGGTTCCAAAGAATTACAGAAAAATTGTATTATTCTTAATGAAGATGATATTAATCTATTTTATAGCACCTCTAAGAAAATATTGTATGCAAGTGCATATGTTCCTATAAAGATTAGAAACAATTTGTTTGGATATTCTATTTCTTATGATCTTATGGATTTTGAGGTCGAATTTAAACATAAAAAAGGAGCAAAACCTATCGTGAAATCTGTGTTTTTTATGGGCAACAGTTTTTTCAAAGAATTTGAAGATATTGTGAATACCCAAGATGATAAATTGAAGTATGTTAGAAGAAGAAAAAACGCATACAACGGATCTGTAGTACATTTTATGCGTTCACTTGCAACCAATACACTAAAGAAAAATAGGTTTGAACTCATTTACAGAGGAAAAAAAGTAGAACCAGAAGCACACTTTAAAGTTAGTATGCAAAATGGATTTGCAAACGTGCTGGCTGAGGCAGAAAAAATTTCTATAATATATGATAAAACATTGCGTTCAAGTATCATGTTTAAATCACAAAATACTAGTTTTAATATCGATAGTTATGGAAATTTTGGACCAGTTAAGTTGTTTCAATTTGATGGATATATGGGTCGACTAAAGGTGGGAAAAATGCTTCCGTTGGATTATGGATTAGAATAAACTGAAGAACCCTTTTTTTGGTTTCTTCAGTTCGTACCGTTAATTCTAATTCGAAAGAACTATCTGGTTCTCTATAAAATCTTTACAATATTCCTTAATCTGATTTCTGGTTTTTTCAAAAGCAGCATGTATTTCTTCCTCAGTTCCATCAATTTTTGAAGGATCAAAGAAGTCGTAATGTAATCGCTCTGCTTTGCCAGGAAAAAAGGGACATCTTTCTTTAGCATTATCACATACCGTAAGGATATAATCAAAGTTAATGTCTAAGTACTCTTCTAAATTATTAGAGGTGTGATTAGAAATGTCAATTCCATCTTCTTTCATAATAGCTACGGCCTTAGGGTTTACACCATGTGTTTCTACACCTGCGCTATATATTGTTGCCTGCTCTTTTGCAAAATGTCTTAAATAGCCTTCTGCCATTTGACTACGGCATGAGTTTCCTGTACATAGTACTAAAATATTCATCATAATTTTTTTGTCGTTCCCTAAAAAAGGAATCTGGTGTTTTGTGGTTATAGTATTGTTTTACTTCGACGTTCTAGAATGGTATTATCATACCAGATATTGTTTAATTTTCCTATTTTTTCGCGATAGCCAATTTCTCTAAATCCTAAAGATTTATGTAATTTAATACTTGCTTTATTAGTACTAAAAATTCCTGCTTGCAAGGTCCAGAAACCCTCGGCTTCGCTTTCAGTAATTAATGTAGACAAAAGTAACTTACCAATTCCTAAATTTCTATATTTTGATGTTATGTAAATGCTAACTTCGGCGACACCCTTGTATACTTCTCTTGCAGAAGCAGGGGATAAGGCAGCCCAGCCTACAATTTCATCTTTGATTATTGCTTTTAATCTGCAAGATTTGATATGGGATGTATGCCATACTTCCCAGGTGGGTACCAAGGTTTCAAAAGTTGCCATTTGGGTATCAATACCTTCTTTATAAATTGCAGAAATAACCGGCCAATCAGTTTTGGTAAAGGGTGTTATTTGAATTTGCGTATTCATTTAACAACAACCACTACCTGGGGCACAAGATGTTGCTTCTGCGGTAGCTGTTTCAGGAACACCACATGTTTCTTTTGCCTTACAATCGGTAGGTTGTACAGCTAGTTTAAGGATTAATTGCCCTTCTTTGGCTTCAAAATCA
This sequence comes from uncultured Aquimarina sp., assembly GCA_947503835.1. Taxonomy (GTDB): domain Bacteria; phylum Bacteroidota; class Bacteroidia; order Flavobacteriales; family Flavobacteriaceae; genus Aquimarina. The sequence continues at coordinate 402,919 of CANNFM010000001.1, read as the reverse complement.
TTGACATGTAACTGTGCCGTATGAAACATTGCATTACCGTATTCGATTTTAACGGGAGCTTCCATTTCATAGTCTTTCATGGTGCCTACTTTTCTTAGTATTCCTAAGGCTTTGTATACACCCATATAATCAGGCTTGCCTAATTCGCTTGGACTTTCCCATAACTGAATCACCGTTTCTTTCCAGGCATCTGTATTACCTCCACAATCTACAGCGTCAATCGAGGTGTGTTTTACTTCGGTGATATGATAGTTTGTTCCTACTAGCATACCTGGTGCATATTCAAATAACAATGATTTGCCTTGATGTTCGGCTAATAATGTAATGAATTCTGATGTAGTCATAATGTATGGTTTTTTTAGGTTGCTATTATTTAGCAACAATTTTGTTTAGTAGTATTAAAAAAAGAATTTAGTAATTGTTGTAGATCATTCCATCGATTAATATCGATACAATAGCACATACTTTTACCTTCGATTTCACCTTTGAGCAATCCTATGCTTTTTAATTCTTTAAGATGTTGTGAAATGGTAGCCTGTGCTAAACCAATTTCTTCTACAAGGTCATTGCAAATACAAGAATCCTGGGTGCTAATATATTGCAAGATGGCAATACGCGCCGGGTGTCCTAGTATTTTGAAGAACTGGGCAAGTTCGTTTTGTTTTTTATCGAATATTTGAGTCTTGGTAATTCCCATTTACGTATTTTAATATCGCAATATTACGATATTAAAATGAAATAAAAAAGCCAGAGATACATTTTCTGACTTTTTAGTATATTAAAACCAAGGTTTGCTACCTTCTTGATATGTTTGATAAAATTCTTCGTCAGATTTAGTTAGATACATAATACCTTCTATTATTCCCACTACAGATGAGAGCATAGAGGTAATACCGCAAGTAAAAAATCCAAGAAGTCCGCAAGCAAGTAATATAAATCCCTCTTTTTGGTATCCTAAAATGAATTTATGTACGCCTAGCCAACCTAAAAATATAGCTAAAATACCGGCAAGAACCTTTTTATTGTCTTGAGAACCAATTATTTCTTTGGCTTCTTCGGCAAATTCTTTAGCGCTTTCTTTTACATTTTCTGCAGCTTCTTCTGCACCTTTTTTAATGTCATCCCCTAAGTTGTTGTTTTCTTCACTCATGTTGTTTATAATGATTTATTAATTCGCAGAAAATTACAAAAATATTACGTAAAAATCTGAAGATCATTAAGAATGTTTAGCGGTCTTAATTTTGGTTATACGCGTTGGTTATAGTATCCAATATTTTGATAACTCAAATTTATTGCTATATTTGATACTACTAACTAATTAAATAAAAATTATGAATTGGTACTTAAAAGCATTAAAAAATTACGCTGGATTTTCAGGAAGAGCAAGACGTAAGGAATATTGGATGTTCTTTTTATTTAACATTATTATAATGTATGGATTGATTATTCTTGCGGGTGTTTTAGAAATTGGTTTCTTGGCTACGCTTGGAAGTATATATGCACTAGCTACCCTTATACCTAGTATTGCTGTTGCCGTACGAAGAATGCATGATGTTGATAAGGATTGGTGGTATATGTTGATTCCGATTTATAACATTATTCTTGCCTTTACTGAAGGAACAAAAGGAGATAACCAATATGGGTCTGATCCAAAAGCTGGAGAGTAAAAACAGATTACTATTTAATATACAAATGAAAGCCGGCATATATGCCGGCTTTTCTTTTATAAAAAAGCTTTATCTATGGGTTCCCAAAGCTCTATTTTATTTCCTTCGGGATCTACAATCCAACCAAATTTTCCGTATTCATATTCTTCAATCTCCCCAACTACGGTTACGCCCTCTTCTTTTAGAACCTTAAGTAATTCTACTAGGTTTTCTACTCTAAAATTCATCATAAACTCTTTTTTGCTCGGTGCAAAATAGGTAGTATCATCTTTAAAAGGACTCCATTGGGTAGAGCAATCATTGCCTTGTTTGTCTTTCCACCAGAATGTACAGCCATAATCATCAACCGGTAATCCCAGATGTTTTCCGTACCATTCTTTTGTTGTTTTTGGATCTTTGGTTTTAAAAAAGAATCCGCCTAATCCTGTTACTCTGTTTTTCATTGGTAAAATTAGTTTTTATCATTCCCTTGAAAAAGGGAATCTGTTTTTATTTCTTTTTGATATTGGCTTCGTACATATTAATCCATTCTTGTACCGTTATTTTGGACGCTAACTCACCAATCAATTCCATTGGGATTTGATCCGGTTTTTTAAATCGAATACAACTTTTACCCATATCCAGTTTGGTTGTAACATATTTGGGATATTCGCCAACAAACCAATCCATTATTTTTTTATTGGCATAAATCCCACTGTGATATACGGCTATAAAGTTTTTTTGTGATGCAATATTCATAAAAGGTAACGGTAATTTGGGATCACAATGATATCCATCTGGATATATCGAGTGCGGAACCACGTAGCCTATCATTCCATAATTAATTTCTTCAGAAAAGCCTTTGGGAAGATTCTTCTTAATAATGTTTCTTAGTTGTGTCATTGCTGTTTGCCGTTCTTGGGGAATAGCGGCTATATATTCATCGGGTGTATTTGCTTCATATTTCATACCGATATTGGTTTTAATTATCAATTTTGGGTTTGCGTTGTAGTACTAGTGCTGATAGTAATGAAATGATAAATCCAATGATGAGTACGGTGGCAAACATGATAAAGAAGCTCATAAATATGTTCGAAAACAATTCTTTTTGGGCTTCTAATTTCTTAAATTCGATTTTAAATTCTGCATCGGATAGTGTACTTCTCATTTGTTCAACATAATGGGTGTAATATTCGGCCATAAAATCGGGATTAATGTATTTAACATAGATAACATCCAAGATTCCAAATGCTAAGGCTGCAATTAAAGAGATTAGCACTCCTATGAGTAGCCCTTTTCCGAAGGAAACCAAACCATTATTCTCTTTGTCGCGGTAATGTTTGATTCCAAAAAACACAAAAAATAAGGATACAATCATGCCGGCATATCCAATTACTTCCTGGATAGAATAATCAAGATTTTTTCCTAAAAACCAACCAGCTAGAGCCAATGCACATATGGTTATTGCGCTATACACTCCGTAACGTAAAACGGTATTTTTCATCTTGTTATTTATTTAATGGTTTGCCTCAAAAGTAGGTTTTGATAGGTGATTCGAACTCATACTAAAGTATGAATTGTATTCGACTTTAGTTCTAAATGTAATAAAACGATATTTCTTATTCCTTCTCCTTGGGGAGAAGGTTAGGATGAGGGGATTTAAAAACACCCTCACCTTAATCCTCTCCCTCGAGGGAGAGGAGACAATTATTTTTGAATTTAATCTTTTTTGACCAGTTTGAATATTTTTTCTAACCAATAATCCTAAGTTCCTTAGCAATTTGTATTGCTTGTGTACGGCGTTTTGCATCTAATTTTACAAGCAGATTAGAAACATGGGTTTTTATAGTACTTTCTGAAACAAATAATTTTTCGGCGATCTCTTTGTTGGATAATCCTGAAGCTATTTCGCAAAGCACTTCATGTTCACGTCTACTCAGCCCTAGTTCTTGGATCTTTTTATGATCTATTTCCTTACTCAAGATCTTTTGTTTATGTAGTACTCTTTTGTTGATGATCACTCCAATGACAAAGAAAATGATGGCAATTATGGCGATTATAATCTCTATAGAAGCACTACCAGTGAGTACACTGTATTTACTTAGCTGAAAAAGCGAAAGCAGCGCTATAACTAATGCTGCAAAAATGAAAATAGTTTTCTTCACTCTATAAATTTATGAGAACTCTATATTAGTTAGAAAGTAAATCAATCTCCTGTTGAATATTTTTTTTAGCCTTAGCCTCAAATTCGTTAGAGAAATGATCGGTTTTAAAGATTTTTGACATCCCCAAAAAATGTTGAAGCACTTTGATTCTACCTTTGTTGTACATAAAATCGGGATAGTATTTATACTCTTTTCTTACGTTCTTAAAATACGCCTTGTAACTCTCCCAATCACTTCCTAAAATTGAAAGATCGGCATCGGTAAAATAGTTTACATCATTATTTTTTGATGTATTATGTCCTTTTGTCGCTAATATAATTTCATTGCAAAGCTCAATTCTATTTTTGTCTATAGATAATAAATTTAATACTTCTACAGCTTTCTTTGCACTTTCTTCTTCGTTATTTTGTTTTAGGGCATTGTAGATATAATCATGATAAAACAAAGCAAATAGGACCATATCCCAATCCACGATCTTATCTTTTACTTTGTTGAGTTGACTATAAAGATGTTCGAGATGAGAGAGGTTGTGGTAATATCGATTCTTTTTGTCGTGATTTTTTTCAATCTCATTCCATAATGATTCGACATGTTTCGAATCACTCGAATAGTTTGAAAGTAAGGATGTAAAGATTTCTTTTAACAAAACTCGGCTTTGATTTTATCAACTATGGTTTGGGCTAACTTTTCTTTAGATTCAACCGTCCAGCCTGCTACATGGGGGCTTAGAATTACATTCTTCATGGTAAGCAACTCTTGAAAAGCTTCGGGCATCTCCTTTTTTGAAGTAAATAGATTCTCGAATGATGATTTTTCATACTCTAATACATCTAATCCTGCACCCAGTATCTTACCTTCTTTTAACGCCTCGACTAGATCATTTGTGACCACACTTTTACCCCGTGCTGTATTGATCAGCCAAAATGGTTTTTTGAATTTGTTGATGAACGTTTTATTGATCATTCCAATAGTCATTTGGGTTTCTGGAGTATGAAGGCTAAGCACATCTGTTTTCTCAAAAAGCTCATCAAGTTCTACTTGCATCGCATCGCTATTTTCTACATCTTCGAGGATATCATAGCAAATAACTTCTACATTAAAACCTCGCAGCTTACGAGCAAAAGCTCTACCCATATTTCCGTAGCCAATAATCCCTACCGTTTTTCCATCTAGTTCTAGTCCGCGATGCTCTTCGCGAAGCCATTTACCTTCTCTAACACTGCGATCACCATGATGTAGTTTATTAAACAGCGATAAAATCATCCCCAAGGCGTGCTCTCCAACCGCATTACGATTGCCTTCGGGGGCATTAAACAATTTGATTCCTAGTTGCTCTGCATGTTTGATGTCGATATTTTCTAATCCTGCACCCACGCGACCAATAAATTTTAGGTTTTTGGCCTTGTCAAAAAATGTTTTATCAATGGCAAAACGACTGCGAATGATGATCCCATCATACATTGCAATTTTAGCTTCGATTTCTGTTTTGGTTGAAGAATAGTCTTCGTCATTTTTAAAACCAGCTGCTTCTAGTTGGGCAAGGAGTAGGGGATGATTAGTGTCTAGGTGAAGGATTTTCATTAGGATATTGGTTAAAATATCAAAAGTAAGTATTAAAAAAGAAAAAACCACAACTTAAGAAGGTTGTGGTTTTACAATTAATTTTGCCTGTTTGTATTCACTCTAATAGTCATCATCGTCGCCTCCAACTTCGTCTGAGGTTTGTTCTTGTAAAACATTAAGACAATCAGAATTCCCACCATAGATTGTTTTTATAGCTATTTCTAAACCTTTGAAATCTTTTAATTTTTTCATGAAATTTGTTTTTGCAATTTTTGGCAAGATAGGAATTAATTTATATTGTATTTTTGAATACTATACGAATAATATGAAGTTGCTATCATCTGTTTTTCTATTGCCCTCAGGAAATAAAGTAATTGTTTTGGCAGTATTTATATCATGTATAGTTTTTTGCACCAAAAGCTATTCTCAGATACATAAAGTCGAAGATGATAGCCTTAAAGTAGAAGTATTATACACTAAAGCACTAGAAATAATAGATGCAGATCCTGTAGAGGCTAAGAAAAAGTTAGAAAATGCATTAGGGATCATTAATGAGAATCTGTTGTCTCAAAACGAATTTTTGCTAAAGAAAGCCTTTATTTTAGAACGGCTTGCTTATTTTTTAAGAAGAGAAAACAAGTTTGGTGCTGCATTACAAAACCTTCAGGAAAGCTTACAATTAAAAAGGAAAGTTGGGGAAACGTATACTTTGGGATATACCTATTCTCAAACTGCCTGGTTATGGCTCTATCAATCCGAATTTGAAAAAACTAAGCTCAATTTAGACTCAGCATTTATATTAAGTAAAAAGTATAAGAATATAAATGAAACCATAAGAACCTTAAGCAGGTATGGTATTCTTCATCAAAATTTAAAAGAGAATACTACAGCTGAAAAATATCACCTTCAGGCAATTAAAAAGGCAGATTCTGTCAATGAAATGAAATTAATTGCGTCATCAAATTCATATTATGCCTATTTCTTAAGACTGCAAAAAAGATATAAAGAAAATATACCCTATCTACAGAGATCTATAGATATGCATCAAAAAACAAACAATCAAATAGGATTAGAATCTGGTTATTTTGCTTTGGGAGTAACCTATAGAGTTTTGGGGATGCCTTATAAAGCGATTGAATTATATAATAAAGCTCTTGCAATGTCTGAAGAACAAAAAAATGAAGCTGTGTTGCATTCTAGATATTTGGGTTTGAGTAATAGTTATGCGGATCTCAAAGATTATAAAAAAGCGTATGAATATCATTTAGAGTATACTAAGTGGTGGATAAAAGTCAAGAATGAGAAAAACTATCAAAAGATGGTGGATCTGGAGTCTCAATATAAATATGATCAGAAACGTGCAGTAGATAGTCTTCAATTTGCGCAAGAGAAACGAGAAGTAGAGTTAGTGGCACAAGCAGAATCATCAAAAAAGAAATTATATTTTGTTTTATTACTTGTTACACTTTTGGGAGCTGTTGTTATCGGTTATTTAGTACGGCGTAATTATCAGCAACGTTCAAAACTAGCCAAGGCTACGTATGAGAATGAAAAAAAGATGTTAGATCAGGAAATTAATGCTAAAGAAGAAGATATAAAGCGTTTGATAGCCGATAATAGTATGCGTATAGCATTTAAAGAAGAATTGTTAGATAAGTTGAAAACCGATATTGCTACTTCGGATCCTCAAGATATAAAGCAATCACTTAACTCATTAACAACTCAATTAAAATTACAAATAGAAACCGAAAGCAAATTATCTGGCTTGCAAGAAAAGATAGATGCTGTAAATAAAAATTTTGATACTAATCTTCAAAAACAATTTCCAGAATTAACCAAAGGCGAACGAGAGGTATGTGCCTTACTTCGGTTAGATTTATCAATCAAAGAAATCATGACGATTCGTAATGTGTCCTCAGATTCGGTAAAATCTATGCGTCGTCGTATTCGCAAAAAAATGAATATCCCTTCTGAAATTGAACTTGAGAAATTTATCCAGGAGTTGACATAAAAAAAATCATGACACCTTTTGACACCACCAATTCTTTGGCGGGTCTCATTGTTGTAGGTAATATTGTGTAAACAGAACAATATATCCTTTTACCATGATGAACATGTGGAGCAACGACCTATTGTGGTCTATACTATTTTTAAATGCTTCGGCAATACTGTATGCACTGGTCAGCATTAGCATTATAGTTATTGTATTTTTCTCATGGAAAAATTTTCAGAATCGCATGCAACTGAATCGAATGGCTCAAGAGAAAAAAACACTAATTGAAAAATTGAAGGCCAAAGAAGAAGAGGTAAAAAGTTTAATGGCGGATAATAGTATGCGTTTGGCATTCAAAGAAGAATGGTTGGCTAAGCTAAAAAATGAAGTTTTGGCTGCGGCCGATACGGCAGAACTAAGACAATCACTTAATTCATTAACTGCTCAATTACGTTTACAGATCGATACCGAAAATAAATTGGCCGGATTACAAGAAAGAATTGATCATAATGATATTCATTTCGATAGCAAACTTCAGGAATTGTATCCCGATTTAACCAAAGGAGAGCGAGAAGTATGTGCATTACTTCGTCTAAATCTCTCGATTAAAGAAATTATGATCGTGCGTAATGTCTCTTCAGACTCGGTAAAATCTATGCGTCGTCGTATTCGTAAAAAAATGAATATCCCTTCTGAAATCGAACTCGAAAAGTTTATCCAGGAGTTGGCATAAAAAACCTATAATCGCATCGAGTATGTGAGGTACGAACGTGTATCGAGATGTTTTTGAAGTTTGTATTTCATCTCAAGAAGTTCTCGATAGCTCTGCTGAGCTTGCCGAAGTACAATTTTTCTTCATTTCATTACAAAAAATTACTCGAACTGACGAATCAATATACTTCCATACAAGCGAATAGGCAACCTTACTTAGTTTTAGTCAAATTATGGCTTTGACACCTTTTGACACCTTTACAATTATCTTTAAATCGGGTATTTAACCTATTTTTGACGATACTATTTTACTAAACCCCGAAATATGAAAAAACTATTACTCTTAATTTTAGTAGTCTTTTTAGTGCCTTTCAATGGCGTTATTGCACAGACAGGAAATCAGACTATGGGATCGGCTATTACGCCAAATCAATCTAATGCCAGCAACACTCCTTTTCCTTATGATGGTACAACCACTTTTACACCGGGTGATTTATTGACCACGGGAGATTGGAATCTTTCTATTGGTCCAGGTGCTGGCGCTTCCTTAACCTCTGCTTATACTAATGTACTTGTAGGAGGTATGGCTGGAGCATTATTTGGAGATACAGGTGTTAATGAAAATGTTGTTATAGGAAATTTTGCAGCAGATCAGACATTAATTGCTTCAGATAATGTGTATATTGGAAACTATGTAGCAAGAAATGCTACAAACTCTGATAACGTGATTATAGGTCATCGTGCAGGATTAAATCTAACAAGTGGGAGGGATAATACCATTGTTGGAGAAGAAGCTGGGCGTAACCTCATGGCTGGAGAAGATAATGTACTCATCGGAGAAGATGCTGGTTATGAATTAACTACGGGTGATGATAATTGTTTTGTAGGAAGTAGAGCTGGAGCGAATTCTACTACAGCTAGTGGTAACACTTTTGTTGGTGGAGAAGCTAGAAGTTTCACACCATCAACGCTGGGTAATGGGGTTGATTATGATTTTTCTACAATCGGTGGAGCAGTAGGTGGATCAAATACAGTAGGCGAAGCTAATACTTTTGTAGGTTCTGGTTCCGGTCTGGATAATGTTGATGGTTTTGCAAATACGTTTTTGGGATATGCTACAGGTGCAAATAGCCAACATGCAGATGGTAATACGTTTATAGGATATGGTGCAGGTTGGGATAACAACAGAACTAATAATAGAAATGATGCCAATAGAAACACCTACATGGGCGTACTTACTGGAGGTACCAATAGAGAAGGGTCTGATAATATAGGGATAGGTTGGAAAGCTGATTTTACAGGAAATGGTGTCAATGGACCTTCGGATAATCGAAATCAACGAAATATCTTTTTTGGGAATTCTGTATCGGTTTTTGGAGATGATCAGGTGATTATTGGTCATGCTGCCAGATCTTCAGGAAATCGAGGGTCAATAACCATAGGTTCACAAAGTAGTACAGCCAGTTCATATGCCGCGGCTATTGGATATGATGTAGATGTTGCCCAAGCAAATACAATGGCTTTGGGAGGAAATACGACTACCAACCGAATGAGTGTGGGTATTGGTACTCTAGCGGCAAATCAAAATGCATCACTAGAGCTTGCCGATATCGATAAAGGGTTTTTAGTGAATAGAGCCACCACAGCACAACGTACCGCTATGGAAACCGCTGCGGCAAGCGGTAATCCCTTAGGAACAACCGAAGCAGGAATGATGGTGTATGATACCGATCTATCTTCATTATTTTTATGGGATGGTACACAATGGATAAATTCTACCATAGATACTAATACAGATACCGATAATCAAACCATAGATGTATTTCAGTTAACGGATAATGATCTAGAATTGTCATTGTTAGATGATGCTGAAGCTACAAAAACTGTTGATCTTTCTAAATATTTGGATAACACCGATGCCCAAGATTTGGATTTATCCGGTAATACATTGAGTGTAACCAATGATGGTACTACAGTGGATTTGTCTGGATATTTAGACAACACCGATAGCCAAAACCTTACTTCAGCTACATTAACTAATACCGTAGTAACGATCGCTATCGAAAATGGAAGTTCGGTTTCTGTAGATCTTTCGGGGATACTTATACCACTACAAGATGAAAATACAGCCCAACAGACCGAAATTGATGAGCAACAAGCTCAAATCACAGCTCAACAAGTGATCATTGATGATTTGATTGATCGTATTGAAGCGCTTGAAACTAACATTTCAGGTGGTCTTAATAAGAGTAATGCACCTATTTTATATCAAAATATTCCTAATCCATTTAATGGAACATCAACCATTAAATATTATTTACCATCTGGGATCGATAATGCCTCAGTTGTATTTAGTAATTCGCTTGGGCAAGTAGTATCTAGTATTGCTATTGATAAAAGCGGAGAGGGAGAATTGAATATTAATAGCGATGGATTAGCCAGTGGAACGTATTTCTATACTTTATATGTAGGAAGTAAAGGTTTCTATTCTAAAAAGATGGTGATAGAATAATATTTGAATGCTATCGTACACTGAATATGTATACTGAGAAATGGCACCTTACACTGAGCCTGTCGAAGTGCACACAACCCCATACGTAACCCTACGTATTTTAGGGTTTATGGCTACGATTGACACCTTTTGACACTGTTAAAAAACTCTTAAAATCAGATATTTATGGTATTATTGCAACAATTTCTAATAAACCCCGGAATATGAAAATAAGATTACTTCTTTTAAGCATAACACTATTTTCTTTTATTGGCAGTACAAACGCTCAAGTCACAATTTCTCAATGTGCAACACCAGGGAGTATCCAGGCAAGTGCAAATTGCCAAGTAGCCTTGCCGGATTTTACTAGCCAGATAATTGCAGAGGATCCTATCAATCTAGATCCAATCTCAGTAAGTCAAGTGCCAACACCGGGAACAATGGTATCTCCCGGCGATATTACCTTAACATTTAGCGCTTTTAGTAATTTTGGTGCCGATACTTGTATGGCAGTACTAACAGTAACAGCTAATCCAACTACATGCGGTACCTATGTACCCGATGATAATTTTGAACAGGCATTAATTGATTTAGGATATGATACTGCCCCACTTAATAATTTTGTGCCTACAGAAAATATTGCAGCCCTTACTACATTAGATGTATCTAATAAGAATATAGCAGACCTTACGGGTATCGAAGCTTTTGTGGTACTAACTCAGTTAGATGTTAACGACAATCAATTGACCTCTCTTGATGTAAGTAACAATACCGCGCTGCAAACATTAAATTGCCATAATAATACTGCAATCGAGTATTTGGATTTAAGAAATAATACAGCCTTAACCAACTTACGATGTGATAATGTGGGTTTAAGATCCTTAGATTTTAGAAATGGAAATAATACCAATGTGGTTTCTTTTCAGGCAGATAATAATAATATGAGATGTATAGCGATAGATGACCAATTTGGTGCTTATACAGCGAGTTGGATCAAAGATGGTTCAACGCGTTATTATCGTACGGTTTGTGAGATTTATATACCTGATGATAATTTTGAGCAGGCATTTATAGACTTGAGATTCGATTTTGGGACTCCTGATAATTTTGTAAGTGTATTTCCATTGGATACGCTGAGAAAGTTGAATATGAGTAATAGAAACATAAATGATCTTACAGGTGCTGCTGATTTTGCAAGTATGGAGGATTTCAATATTAGCAATAATAATATTACCGAGTTTGATTTTCGTTATAATACAAAATTAAAGAAGCTTGACGCAAGCTCTAATGCGCTTACTTCGATAAACATTACGGAATCGCCATTGTTGGAAGAGTTATCGGTTGATGATAATCAATTAACAAGCTTAGATATAAGTACCAATACTGCTTTAACCCAACTATCGGGTAATGATAACCAATTAACAAGTCTGGATGTAAGTAATAATGTGGCTTTGCTTATTATAAACGCTAATAACAACGATATATCCAATATAGATGTAAGCTCAAATAGCAGTCTTGAGATTTTAAACCTCGCACAAAATAATTTAACCAATGCTTCAGATCTTGTTTTGGGAACGAATACCAATTTTAGTGACCTTGATGTAAGCGGCAATAATTTAGAAACCCTAGATGTAAGCGGTGTTCCTAATATGAATGAATTGATCTGTAGCAATAATAATTTAACCGAAATTGATGTAAACGGCTTTCCTCTCTTAGAACTTATATATGCAGAAAATAACAATTTAACAGAGCTCGATGTTTCAACCAATCCGGTTTTAGGCCTTTTAAGGGTTCAGAATAACGATTTAACTTATTTAAATACTAAAAATGGATCTATCGACTTTAGAGTTTTTAACGCAACTGGAAATCCAAATTTAATTTGTATTGAAGTTGACGATGCTACCGCAGCAAATGCGGGTACAGGAAGATATACGAATTGGCAAAAAGATGCCATAGCTACATATTCAGCATCATGTCGAACCTACGTACCCGATGATAATTTCGAGCAAGCATTAATCGATTTAGGGTATGATTCGGGGGCTTTAGATGATTATGTACCCACGGCTAATATTGACGGATTAACAGAATTAAGTGTACGCTATAACAATATAGTAGATCTTACCGGGATAGAAGATTTTGTGTCATTAATCACATTACGCTGCGATAATAATGATATTACAAGTCTGGATGTAAGTAATAATCAAACATTAACAGACTTAAGATGTCATGATAATCCATTAGGAACTTTAGATCTGAGTGCTAATACGTTGTTAACTAGAGTAGATGCGTTCCGTACTGAATTGACCAACATTAACCTTACAGGGCTTACACAATTGGCTGTTTTAAAAGTGAGTGAAAATTTATTTTCGAGTATAGATTTAAGTACAAATACTGGCTTGATAGAATTAACAATTTCTGAAAATAGTGCACTTACTAGTTTAGATGTAAGTACCCATACAGAGTTAGTAAAGTTATATGCATACGAGTGTCAATTAGGAAGTTTAGATCTTAGTACCAATACAAAAATAGAAGTAGTTAATGTTCAGGATAATCTATTAATTACCTTGGATGTAAGTGCAAATACAGTGCTAGAAAGTTTGAACGCAGAGGACAATCAGTTAACAAGTATTAATCTTAGTGCCAATACGGGTTTAAGACTTCTATACCTTGATGATAACCAATTGACCAGTTTAGATCTGAGTAACAATACCAATCTTACCAGATTAGAATGCGAAAACAACAAATTGGTTTCGCTTAACGTAAAAAATGGAAGCAGTGCAAGTATAAGTACACTTCGTTCAACATCAAATTTCGATCTCAATTGTATCGAAGTAGATGATCCTGTCGCGGCGACTGCTGGTACTGGCAATTACAGTGGTTGGTTAAAAGATGATAGTACTGCCTATGCCGATGGGTGTGTACCATTTACCTATGTGCCCGATGATAATTTTGAGCAGACATTGATCGATTTAGCTCTTGATGATGTGCTGGATAATTTTGTGGTGACTTCTAATATTTCAGGAATAACCATTTTAGATCTGAATACTCAGTCTATTGCAGATGTAACAGGTATCGAAGATTTTACTGCGTTAATTACCCTTAATGTAAACGACAATCAAATTACTCGATTAGATTTAAAACAGAATACGGCCTTAACATCTATCCAGGCCAATAATAATCAATTGCAGTTCTTTTCCGTGAAGAATGGTAATAATGCAAATGTCACTACCTTCTCAGTAACTGGAAATGCAGATTTGTTATGTATTGAGGTCGATGACGAAACTGCAAGTTATTTAAGCGCCTGGCAAAAGGATGCAACGGCTTCATTTGGTACAATTTGTACAGCTTGTACAGTCGATGGAACTGAAATTGCTACTCAAGCAGAATTAGATCTTTTTGTAGCTTATTTAGGTTCGTGTAATACAGTTAATGGAAATCTAACCATTCGACGTTCAAAGGATATTACAGATTTATCAGGGTTGTCTAGTATCGAAGTCATTAATGGAAAATTGTTTATCGGAGATAATGAGTTAATTACAACTTTAGATGGATTAGAAAACCTAACTACAGTGACTGACGGAATCAATTTATCTCGTAATGATATTCTAAGTGATATTTCTGCACTTTCAGGAATTGTGAATCCTACTGTAAGCATTACTATATCCGATAATACAGTTTTAACAGATATCACAGCAGTGCTTGATTTGACGATTACAGAATTAATATTTATAAATGGACAAACATTGAGTCATGCACTAACATTTTCTAATGTGACCACCTTAACAGGAAGTAATAGTTTTAATCTATCAGGACCAGGATCTTTAAATTTAAGAAATGTTGAAACACCTTCAGTAAGTTTTCCTAATCTTACTACAATTGAGAATTTTTTCAACCTAAGAGATATAGCTATTAATACGGTATCTTTTCCTTTATTAACAAGTGTTGGAAGATCATTTACAATTGATGGCGCCGAAAATACTACTACGTTTGATTTTAATGTATTACAAACAGTAAATGGCTTTACGTTTGAAGAAACTAGTGTAAGTGATCTTTCTTCGTTTGCTAGTTTAACTTCAGCAGGAACTTTTATATCTATTGGTGATCATCCAAACCTAATGATTCTGGATGCTCTTGGTAATATCTCATCAACGACTAATACATATCTTTATGTTAGAAATAATAATGCTTTAACTAGTTTAGATGGATTAGAGTTTATTAGCGGTTCTAATGAGATAATTTGGATAGAAAATAATCCAATGCTGACTCAGATTGATGCACTGCAGAATGTTACTTCGGTTGGATATTTTCAAATACTCGATAATACTCAACTTGCTAATGTAAATGGGTTAAATAATCTTACAGAAACTACCGAAACCGGAACAGCTTCCTATCAACAATCTACCATATCCGGTAATGCAATTTCTACATTGAACCTCACTAGTTTAAGAACAGTAGGAAACCAATTGAATATTGTAGAAACCGGAGTGACTAATTTTTGTGGATTGTATAGTTATGTAGCCGATGGAGATGGTCAAACCAGCCTTAATCTTACAGGAAGTTCCTTTACCATTGCTGATATTTTAACTTGTGAAGATGTCTTTAGTTGTCCATTATATAGCTTGCCTTCGGATAACTTTAAAATTCAAACATTTAGTGAAACATGTTCTGGTAAAAATAATGGTATAATTGCTATTGAAGCTACCGAAGCACTATCCTATATTGCTACAATAGATGGAAATACCTATGATTTTACATCGACACAGGAAATTACTGATATGCCACCAGGTAAGTATACCATGTGTATTGCTATCGATGGTATTACAGATTGCGAGCAATGTTTTGAAGTAAATATCAATGGAGCAGAGAAATTAACAGGAAAAACTACGGTATCTTCCAATGAGATGTTTGTTGCCGTTGAAACAGGTACCGCGCCATATACGGTGATGATTAATGGCAAAGAAGCAGCGTCATACACTACCAATAGTTTCTCTGTGGCAGTACAACACGGCGATACAGTAGAAGTTTTCTCTAGTTTGGATTGCGAAGGGAAACTTTCTACCAAAGTAGATTTATTTGATGAGATCACCATATCTCCCAATCCAACTCAAGGCGATGTGACTCTTATGATTCCCAATACATTATTGAAGACCATCAATGTCGATATTCATAACACTTTAGGGGTTATGGTTTCATCAAGGGAGTATAGTATCACTTCAGAACAAGTGCTATTGTCAATGGTAGAATTACCCCGAGGGATATATTTTATATCGATTGATCAAGGGGCCACATTTAAAATTGTGAAACAGTAAAAAGAAAGTAGAGATGAAAAGAGTAACGATATATACGATCTTATTAGGTACAGTTTTGTTAGTATTATCCTGTGGAGGTAGTGATGATGCACCTGGTCCAGTTCCCATATTGCAAAACGAAGCGCCTGCAATCCCTAAGTTAGTATTTCCGAGTGATAATGTAACCTGTACTAGTGTTGATTTAGAATTTGCATGGAATACGACTACCGATCCCGATGGCGATACGGTGAGTTATGTGATTGAGATTGCCGCAGAGAGTGGTTTTACCGCTGTGTTGTTTACGGCAGTTACCTCAGAGGCAAAAAGAGTGTTTGATCTAGAAAAAGGAATTACTTACTATTGGCGAGTAAAGTCAAGAGATGATAAGGGTAATGATAGTGGATATTCTGAAGTGCAGAGTTTTTTTACTGAACCTGAAGCTGCTATAAATACGATTCCTACAGTTCCAGAAGTAGTAAGTCCGGGATTAGGAGAGCGGGTATCCCCAACCAATATCACCTTAGATTGGGAGGCTAGTGATCCTGATAATGACAATGTAACCTATGATATTTATTTTGGCACCAGTGCCTCGCCTAGCTTGATAGAAGAAGGGATTACCGACTCTCAGTTAGAGGTAACGGTATCATCAAGTACGATTTATTACTGGCGAGTAGTAGTAAAAGATAGCAACCAAAATGCAACCATGGGTCAAGTATGGAATTTTAGAACAGAATAATCTATAATATCAAAATATAACGGAAGGTAAGGGATCCGTTGGGTTAAAAAAACCACTCAATTTATTGAGTGGTTTTTTCTTTTTAAGAATTGAACTTAAAAAAGAATGAGTGATATTATTTTTTTTGTTGTCAGGGTTGCAAAGATATTATGATGTATTTTTGAGTAGCAACTAGCTTATGATCTGTAATTATTAAAACCTATGCTACTTTGAAAGCAACTTTTGTATACATAAGTATCCTCTTACTATCCTGGTCAGCTTTTTGCCAATCCCATGATAGTCTTGCAACCACATTAAAATATAAAATTGAAAAAGTAACAACTGATTCGGCTCGAATTGGTTACAAAGTTGAATTGGTTGAACAAATGCACCGGTTTGATTTGGATACATCCAGAGTTATTATCAATGATGTTTTAAAACAAATTGAAGGAATTCAGAATACCAATCCGTACTATCAAAAAAGTAAAGCAAAAGCACTCAATTATCTTGGTATAATTGAAAATAAACAGGGTAATGCCGAAAAAGCCTTAACTACGTATTTAAAAGCATTGGATCTAAGTAAAGCCATTAACGATTCTGTTACGATCGGATTAACATTACATAATCTGGGAATGTTTTACAGGCGTCAAAGAGACTATGAAAAATCAAAAAAGTATTTTAAGAAAGCCATTAAGATTAAACAAAAAATGACAGATGTAGAAAGTTTGGCTACATCACATCATATGTTAGCCGTGGCTTACTATGCTAATAAACAAAATGATTCTTCTTTGATTCATATTTTAAAAGTGAAAGCATTGCCTTGTTCTAAAACCAGAATAGCAAAAGCTAATGGAAGTTTAGCAGCCATTTATTATACAAATAAAGAGTTTGATAAATCTATTGCGATTTATAAAGAAAATGTAGGGATTTCTAAGAATATACGAGATCAAAGTGAACTAAGTATTAGTTATCTAAATGTGGCAGTATTATATAATGCACTAAAGGAGTATGATAAAGCAATGCCATACCTGGATAGCGCAATTACTGTTGCTAAAGAACTAAAAAATAAAGGGTTGTTACTCAAGCAATATTATAGCAGAAGTAATCTTAATGAAACTAGAAAAGAGTATCAAAAAGCCTTACAAGATTATAAAATTTACAAAGTATATAATGATTCTATTAATGATACCGAAAAAGTGAAACGAATCACTGCGTTGGAACTCAATTATAAGTTTGAAAAAGAAAAGCAAGCAGATCAATTACGACTGGAAAATGAAACAGGAAAGAAACGATTGTATCTAATTTTGTTTGCTACAGCTCTAATTTTAGGAGGTATTATTTTTTGGCTTACGCGGAAAAATGCAAAGCATCGTATTGCCCTATCTAAAAATAAATTGAAACAAGAACAGCTAGAAAAGGTTAAAGCTGAACTTGCCTTGTTAACCCGAGAAAAAGAGTTAAAAAAGGCTGTGGTAGATAATTCTTTACGCCAGGAAATACTAAGTAAAACCTTGGGCGAAATTAGAGAAATCATACAATTCGAAAATGAGCAGGAACGTACCTTGGCACTACATTCACTATCCGCTTCTTTACTTTCAGAAAAAGTAACCAAAAAAACAACCACCGATTTACAATCCTACCTCAATAAGGTAAGTTTGGATTTTAAAGTAATTCTGGACAATCAGTTTCCAAAACTGAGTGAAAAAGAAAAAGAGTTACTATGCCTTATGACTTTAGATTTGAATGCAACACAAATCAGTAAACTACAAAACTCTACGATTTCTGCCATTAAATCTTCACGATCACGGATTCGTAAAAAGATTGGAGTAGATTCTAAAGTAGATATCATTGAATTTATTCAAAAATCAAAGATCTAGCTAAAATTTAATAAGGGGCTATTTTAACTGTTTGCAACCCCTTTGCAACCCCCTAATTCTTTGGAAATCTTAAAACTATCTTAATTTTGCACTCGACTTTGAGATGAACTTATTTTTGATTTTCAACCCTTTTTTACCCAAAATAGCCCCTTATGAAACACTTTTACATTACACTAGTATTTATTATTAGTTTTTTTACTGCTGGATTTACCCAAACCGAATTTATAACAACATGGCAAACTACTACCGCAAATGAATCCATAACTATACCTACAACTGGATCTGGTTATAACTATTCAATAGATTGGGGAGATGGAACTATTGAATCTGGATTTACCGGAAATGCTACGCATGAATATGCAACAGCAGGTACCTATACTGTAGAAATTACGGAAGATTTTCCAAGGTTTTATAATCCAGGCTTAGGAGGTTACATTTCCAATGCAGCTAAAATTCAATCTATAGAACAATGGGGTACGCAACAATGGACAAGTATGGAAGGTGCCTTTGATAGTGCCACCAGCCTTGTTATTAATGCTACTGATATCCCTGACTTAAGTGCTGTTACTAGTATGCAAGGAATGTTCTTTTTAAATTCAAGTCTAGTTGATAATGGTGGTGCCCTAGGTGTCTGGGATGTGAGCAATGTTCAGGATATGGGATTCTTATTCAGAAATACTCCGTTTAATGAGGATATTAGTAGTTGGAATACTCAGAATGTTACCAATATGAGTAATATGCTAGCGAACTGCCCTAATTTTAATCAAAACCTAGGTGATTGGGATATAAGCAAAGTAACTAACATGTCTGATATGTTTGTGACTTCAGGGCTTTCTTTAGCGAATTATGATGCTACATTAATTGGTTGGGTTACAGACTCAAGTGGTAATACAACCGATGGTGTTGACGATGTTCCTTCTAATATCACTTTTCATGCAGGTTCAAGTATTTATTGTTTAGGAGTGGAAGCTCATAATACATTAACCAGTTCACCATATAATTGGACTATTACTGATGGCGGAACGACTTGTACAGCTTCAGACTTTTTTATCACTACCTGGCAAACGACTATAGCAAACGAAAGTATTACCATACCTACTACAGGAAGTGGATATAATTATGCGGTTGATTGGGGAGATGGAACTATTGAAACTGGATTTACAGGAAATGCTACCCATGAATATGCAGTAACAGGAACCTATACCGCAAAAATAACTGGAGATTTCCCAAGGATTTATTTTAATAACTCTGGAGATAAAGACAAAATTAGAACCATAGAACAATGGGGATCACAACAATGGAGTAATTTTCAAAATGCTTTTTCGGGATGTACACAACTTCAAATTACTGCTACCGATGCTCCTGACTTATCAAATGTTACCAGTTTAAGTAATATGTTTAGGTCTTGTACCGCTTTGGACACTCCAGATTTTTCTAATTGGGATACCAGTTCTATTACTACAATGAAAGAAATGTTCTATCGAGCGAATAACTTTGATGGAAATATCATTAATTGGGATGTTGGCAAGGTAACAAGTTTTGAATTGATGTTTTATGAAGCATTTAAATTCGATCAAAATATTAGTAGTTGGAATATAGGAGAGTTTGTGAGTACTAAGATTATTAATATGAATAGTATGTTCTCTACAGCAACCTCTTTTAACCAACCTGTCGGAAGCTGGGATCTAAGCAAAGTTTCGAATATCCGAAGTATGTTTTTTAGGGCAACTGCATTCAATCGACCTCTAAATTCTTGGGATATTTCTGGAATGGTTAATCTAAAACGTGTATTTTTTGGAGCATCCAGCTTTAATCAAGCTTTGGACTTGTGGGATGTATCTGGTATTTCCAATATGGATGAGATGTTTTGGGGAGCTTCTTCCTTTAATCAAAACTTAGGTAATTGGGATATCAGTGAAGTCACAATAATGAACAGGCTATTTTTAGGAACAGCCATGTCTACCGCTAATTATGATGCTACACTAATAGGATGGGCAACTTTAGAAGCAGGAGAAACACAAATCCCTGCCAATTTAACATTAGATGCTAGTAGTTTTTATTGTTTAGCAGAAAATGCAAGAAATACCTTAACCAGTGCTCCTTACAATTGGTCAATTACCGATGCAGGATTTGGTTGTGATTTTACAGATGCTTTTATTACCACCTGGCAAACTACTACAACCAATGAAAGTATTACGATACCAACTACAGGAGGAGGATATAATTATATCGTAGACTGGGGAGATGGAATTGTTGAAACTGATTTTACAGCTAATGCATCTCATACCTACACTACAGCAGGTACTTATACGGTAAAAATCATTGAAAATTTCCCAAGGATATATTTTAATAATTCGGGAGATAAAGACAAAATAATTGCCATCACGCAATGGGGGACTAATGAATGGACAAGCATGGAATCAGCATTTTATGGGTGTTCGAATGTTATTGTAGATGCAGACGACACTCCAGATTTAACCAATGTGACTAGTTTACGTGCAATGTTTAAAGGTGCTACCAATCTTATAGATACAGAAGGAACAATAGCGAATTGGGATACAAGAACTATTGTAGACTTGGGTCAACTATTTATGGATGCAGAAAAGTTTAATACGCCTTTAAATAGTTGGAGATTTTTTGTTGCAGAGGATTTATCCGAAATGTTTAGAGGTGCTAAAACATTTAACCAACCGGTGAATTGGTATACACCTTCTGTTCACAATCTAAAAGATATGTTTAACGGGGCTACAAGCTTTGATCAAAACATGGGATCGTTTAATATAAGCCTTGTAACCGATATGTCGGGTATGTTTAGCAATGCAGGGTTATCAACTCAAAACTATGACCAAACTCTTTCTGGTTGGTTTGTAGAATTGAATGCTACTGATACTCGTCCAGAAAATATCATTTTTGATGCTGGCAGTAGTCAATATTGTATGGCAGGTGATATCATAGAAAAACTAACCAATGATCATGGTTGGCAAATTACAGATAGTGGTGCAAGTTGTGATGAAAGTGATTTCTTTATCATGACCTGGGATTTAACATCCGAAACAACTTTTACCATGCCATCCTCTGGAAATGGATATGATTATTTACTCGGTTTATCAGATGGAGGTATTTATCATATGACTAGTGACATTTTCCAAATGGGAAGACCCGAGAATCTAGGAATATTTACAGTTCGTATTTATGGAGATTTTCCAAGATTTGACTTTGATGCTCCATTTGTAGACAAAGAAAAATTAGCTACTATAGAACAATGGGGAAATCTGCAATTAACAGAAGCCATAGGTACTTTTGAAGGTTGTACTAATTTGGTTTTGAATGCAACGGATATCCCAGATTTGAGCCAGATTCAGTTTATGGATAGGATGTTTGAAAACACTTCATCATTTGTAGATAATGGTGGCGAAATAAATAACTGGGATGTTAGCACTGTAACTAGTATGACTGGTCTTTTTGAAGGATCAACTTTCAATGAAAACATCAATGATTGGGATGTAAGTAAGGTGGAGGATTTTTCTAGTATGTTTAAAAATAATACTTCATTTAATCAGCCATTAAATAATTGGAATACTGAGAAAGCCAATGATCTAGCTAATATGTTTGATGGAGCCACAGCTTTTAATCAACCTATCGGAATGTGGAATACAGCGTTGGCTCAATATTTTGATTTTATGTTTCTAAATGCATACACTTTTGATCAAAATCTTGGAAACTGGGATATTAGCAATACAGATAGAAATTCAATGGATGGTATGCTTACTGGTTCAGCAATGTCTACTGCAAATTATGATGCTACACTGATTGGTTGGGCTACATTAGAAAGTGGAGAAATACAAATACCCACCGATGTCAAGTTGGATGCAGATACTTTTTATTGTTTATCAGAAACAGCTAGAAATACGTTAACCAGTGTTCCTTATAGCTGGACGATTAATGACTTAGGAAATTCTTGTCCTGAAGATTTCTTTATCACTACTTGGCAAACTACTACTACTAATGAAAGTATTACCATACCAACAAATGGTTCTGGATATAATTATATAGTAGATTGGGGAGATGGAACTGTTGAAACGGAGATAACGGGAGATGCTACACACCAATATGCAATAGCAAATACTTATACTGTAAAAATAACTGGAAATTTTCCTCGTATAAGGTTTGGAAGATTAAGCAATGAAGATAAAGGTAAACTATTAACAGTTGAACAATGGGGTCCACAACAGTGGACCTCTATGCAAAGTGCTTTTAGTGGTTGTTATAATCTAAAATTGAACGCTGATGATACGCCGGATTTATCCCAAGTAACAAGGATGTCAAGTATGTTTAGGGATTGTACGAATCTAGAAGATCTAAAGGATACTATGAATGCTTGGGATATGACTACTATAGAATCTATCGCTTTAATGTTTAAAGGATGTATTCTATTTGATGAGAATATTGGAGGATGGACTTTTACTAGTTTGACCGATGCTTTTAACGCCTTTGAAGCTGCGGCTACTTTTAATCAGGATATTTCAAATTGGGATGTAAGCAAAGTAGATGAATTTGATGCCATGTTTAAAGACGCTACTTCCTTTAATCAACCCATTGGCAACTGGACGCTAGGCACTGTGGATTATATCGATAGAATGTTTAAAGGAGCAATCGCGTTTAATCAGGATTTAAGTAATTGGGATTTTAGTAATGTATATGAAGCTGGAAACATGTTTGAGGGAGCAACCTCTTTTAATCAAGATCTATCCAGTTGGGATATTAGCAATATAGAGACTTTAAATAACTTCTTTACGGGTACTGCAATGTCTACAGAAAACTATGATAAAACTCTAATTGGTTGGGCAACCTTAGAAGCAGGTGAAACTGCAATTCCTGCAGATATGACATTAAATGCCGATGCTTCTTATTGTTTGGCCGAAACAGCAAGAAATATACTAACGAGTGCTCCTTATAACTGGACAATTACTGATGGAGGACACAATTGCCCTGCACCAGTAATTACATTACTAGGAAATAACCCACAAACCATAGTGATAGGAGATACGTATACAGAGCTCGGAGCAAATGTTACCTATGGAGCTGTATTAATGATTGATATTTCTGATGTGAACACAAATCTACGAGGGATGTATTCCATTACCTATAGCGCTACTAGTGCTTCTGGTGAAATGGCGACTCAAGTTACTCGAATAGTTAATGTTGTAGATAGTTGTCCGATCGTAAATTTACCTTCTAACAACTTTGTCTTAACTTCAGCTAGCGAAACCTGTGTCAATAAAAATAATGGGATCATAAGTATTACTGCCGTTGCAGAACTGAATTATGTTACAACTATTAGTGGTACGGACTATAACTTTACTTCTTCTTTAGAAGTAGGAGATTTATCTCCCGGAGCTTATCCAGTTTGTATCGGAGTAGATGGAGATACAGATTGCCAGCAATGCTTTGAGGTCGTGATTGAAGGTGCCGAGAAATTAGCCGGAAAAACTACACTATCTACCAATGAGTTGTTTGTTGAGCTTGAAACAGGTACAGCACCATATTCTGTACTGATTAATGGTAAAGAAACTGCATCATACACCGCCAATAGTTTTTCTTTGGTTGTTGAGCATGGTGATATGGTAGAAGTTTTTTCAAGTTTGGACTGCGAAGGGAAACTAACTGTCAAACAGGTAAATTTGTTTGATGAAATTACCATAGCCCCCAACCCAACTCAAGGCAATGTAACATTAACGATGCCAAGTGTAGGATTAGAAACTATACAAGTTGATATACATAATGCTTTGGGGCTTAGAGTGTCTTCAAAAGTATATGCCATTACATCGGGCAGTGTTGTGCTACCTACTCAAAACTTATCAGCAGGCATTTATTTTGTAAGCATCGGTGAAGGAGGATCAAAAATCTTTAAAATTATAAAACAGTAAAAAGATGAAAAGAGTATACTTATATATTACAATAGTAAGCGCAGCATTACTATTCTCTTGTAGTGGTGATGATGATGCTGGAGTTGCTGTCGGTTCATTTAATGAAGCTCCAACAATACCTAAACTGGTATTTCCTGCAGATAATCTAACGTGTACAAGCTTCAATTTAGAGTTTGCCTGGGAAGCGGCTAGCGATGCCAATGGAGATACAGTGAGTTATGTGATAGAGGTGGCTTCAGAAAGTAGCTTTGCTTCGATATTGTTTACAGCAATTACTTCAGATCCTCTAAGAGTATTTACTTTAGAAAAAGGAATCACCTATTACTGGCGTGTAAAGGCCAGGGATAGTCAGGGTAGTGATAGCGAATATTCAGAAGTACAAAGTTTCTTTACCGAGCCCGATGCTTCAGTTAATAGCCTTCCTTCGGTTCTTGAATTGATAAGCCCCGAACTTGGGGACAGAGTGTCAGGCACCAATATCACTTTAGATTGGGATGCGAGTGATGCCGATGGAGATGACTTGTTGTATGATGTTTATTTTGGTACTACGAATTCTCCCACTTTAATAGAAGAAAATATCACAACCTCGCAATTAGAAGTGACAGTAACTTCGAACACGATTTACTATTGGCGAGTAGTGGTAAAAGACAGCAACCAAAATGCAACCATGGGTCAAGTATGGAATTTTAGAACAGAATAGTTTAGTATCAAAATATAACGGAAAGTAAGGGATCCGTTGGGTTAGAAAAACCACTCAATTTTTTTGAGCGGTTTTTTCTTTTCAAGAATGTATTGCCGGAAGTTAAAATATTGTATTTCTGAATTTAGTGGTAAGTTTGTGAGTAGTAAACTTATGAAACCCCCTACTTTTAATATAATGAAGTGTAGATCTTCAGTTTTTTTTTATCTCAATAGAAGTAAGAGTATAGTCCTGATATTGCTTATGTTCGGAGCACTATTTTGTGCCAAAATTCAAGCTCAAACCAAGAATATAACAAAAGATAGCCTTAAGGTAGAAGAATTATATTTAAAGGCTATAGAAATCGTAAATGCAAATCCTATTGAGTCTAGAAAAATATTCGAAGAAGCCCTGATAACTATCGACAAAAACCTATCTGCTTCAAACAGTGAGAGTAGTTTTTTTTTGTTAAAGAAAGCTTTTATTCTTGAGCGACTTGCCTATTTTTTAAGAAGAGAAAATAAGTATGGAGTAGCGTTCGAATATCTTCAGGAAAGTCTCGAATTAAAAAGAAAGGTCGGAGAAACCTATACCTTAGGATATACCTATTCTCAGATCGCCTGGCTCTGGATCTATCAGTCAGAATTCGAAAAGACCAAGATTAATTTAGATTCGGCATACGCATTAAGTAAAAGATATGGTAACATAAAAGAAGCGATAAGAAGCTTAAGTCGATATGGTACCTTGTATCTAAATCTAAAAGAGTATGTAAAAGCAGAAGACCACCATCTACAGGCGGTCAAACTTGCAGATTCTATTAATAATCCCAAAGCAATAGCAACGACAAATGCCAACTATGCAGATTTTTTAAGACGTCAAAAAAGGTATGAAGAAAACATACCTTATCTTAAGAGATCTATGATAATGCATGAAAAGAATGATAATCAAATAGGATTAGAATCAGGGTATTATGCTTTAGGACTTACGTATAGAAATTTAAAAAAACCGTATGAAGCCATAAAGGCATTTAAGCAATCTATTGAGATGTCTAAAAAACAAAAAAATGAAGCCATTATACATATGCGTTACTTAGGGCTTAGTAAAACGTATAAGGATATCCAAGATTATGAAAATGCCTATTTATCATATCAAAAGTTTGCTAGACTTCGTGAAAAAGGTAAAAACGAAATCAACTATAGAAAAATGGCTGATCTCGAATCTGAATATAAATATGAACAACAGCTTGCTATTGATAGTCTTAGATTTGCACAAGAAAAAAGAGAAGTTGCCTTACTAACTAAAGCCGAGACTTCAAAAAAGTGGTTATATCTGGCGTTGCTTTTAATAGCTGTAGTAGCTGCATTGATAATAGGATTCTTGGTAAGAAGAAACTACCAAAACAAAGCCCGGATTTTAACCGAAAAAATAGAAAAAGAACGAGCACAAAAAGAATTACTGGATCAGCAAGTTATTATAAAAGAAGAAGAAATTAGGCGTTTGGTTGCCGATAATACGATGCGGTTGAATTTTAAACAAGAATTGTTAGATCAGCTGACCAAAGAAATATCAGAAAAAAAACCAGAAGATTTAAAAATATCCTTATCCTCACTTACCAAAGAACTGAAGTCTCAAATTAATACTGAAGGGAAACTATCTTCTTTGCAACACAAAATTGATCAGGTAAATCAGGGATTTGATAACAAACTCATAAAACTATATCCGTCACTTACCAAAACAGAGCGAGAGGTCTGTTCGTTACTTCGATTAAATTTATCGATCAAAGAAATCATGACCATTCGTAACGCATCACAAGATGCAATTAAATCTATTCGATATCGTATACGTAAAAAAATGAGACTTTCTTCTGGTGAAGAATTAGAACAGTTTATTCAGAATATAGCCTAAATATTTACCCTAAAAACTATAAAACTTCTATACGTAACCCTACGTAATTTGCCCTTAAAATAAAGGTTTGCCACTTTTTGCCACCGTTAAAATTGTCTTAAAATCAGGTAATTGTAGTATTCTTGCACTGATTATCTAATAAGCCCCTTATATGAAAACAAAATTACTATGGAGTATTGCTATCTTGTTCTTTTTTGGTAGCATTTTTGTACAGGCACAAACCTTAAATGAAACCTTAGGAACCGGATCTGGTGTAAGCATTACAACAGGAGATTACAATACCATGTACGGAGATAGTACAGGAACTGCTCTGACTAGTAATAGCCAAACTACCTTTATTGGTTTTGGAGCAGGAAAAAATAATACGGCTAGAGAAAGTACTTTTATCGGATATTATGCAGGACATAATAATGTAAATGGAGATGATAATGTTTTTATTGGTTCAGAAGCAGGTGCTCAGACAAACAAAAGTGCTGGTAGTACTTTTAATGGTAGTGATAATACCTTTATTGGGACAGAATCTGGAGAGGACAATACTACAGGATACGATAATACTTTTGTAGGTGAAGAATCAGGACAACAGAATACTACAGGATATGAAAATGTATTTATAGGTGAAGATGCGGGGTTTGACTTTACAACAGGTTATGAAAATACCTTTGTTGGACATCGAGCTGGTTCCGGGGACTCATTCCGAGGAGGTACAGGATATAAAAATACAGGTATGGGAAATGTGTCTCTTCAAGACATTAGAGAAGGACATCATAATACAGCAGTGGGAGATTCATCAGGAGTTGATATAGGTAACGGGATTTATAATACGATGATTGGAGCTGCGGCTGGAGTGGCTACAGAAGAAGCCGATTTCAATACATTTATAGGTGCTATGGCAGGTTGGGATAATAATAGGACCAATAATACCACAGATGCAAATAGAAATACATATGTGGGATATTTGTCTGGAGCTTCTAATCGAGAAGGAGAGGATAATGCTGGTTTTGGAGCTTTTTCAGGCTATGGAAGAGCTCAAAGAACTACAACTGGAGGTGAAGGATATACTTATTTTGGTGGAAATACGAGGAGATACAGAACAACATTTTTTGGTTCCCAAGCCATTGCTGCTCAAAATGATGTGATTACCATGGGATATTATTCCTATAACGAAGGGCAGTATGCTATAGGAATCGGTAATCAAGGAGATATGCAAAATGCAGTGGGAGCGATAGGAATGGGACATCAATTTGGTACTACCGATAATTCTGATTATTCTATAGGAATCGGATATCAAGCTAATATTGCTCAATCCAATGCGATTGGTATTGGTCGATCTGTTGATGTTGATAATACCGAAGCCATTGCGATTGGCGCCAACGCAGTGGCACAAAATAATGGTGCTATAGTAATCGGAACCGGGGCTGCTTCAAATGATCTGATTGATAATACCGATGGAGACCCAGATGCCGCAAATAATATTGCTATTGGTTACAATGCAATAGTAAGTGGAAATAATGCCATTGCAATTGGTAATGGAGCTACCGCAGCAAATGATAACACCATGATTTTGGGAGGAGCAGTCAACCCGGTTAGTGTGGGAATAGGCACCGTTACCCCTAATGAATATGCTTCTTTAGACCTAACAGGAACCAACAAAGGATTATTCGTAAATAGAATGACAACGGCGCAACGTACTGCATTAGAACCAAGATTTCCAACACAACCATCCTCTAGAGGGATTAGAGAAACAGAAGCAGGTTTATTAGTATATGATACAGATGAAAAGAAATTATATACATGGAACGGCACTGAGTGGTCCGCTGCAATTGCAGACAATTTAGGGGATCATACCGCGACAACCATGCTTAATATGGGAGATAATGTAATACGTTTTGATCCCGGAGAAGATAATGGGATTGAATTTAACGGTCGTAGTACCTATAAAATTTCATATGGCTTTGGCGCTAATTATAATTATGGACCCGTTACAAGAGCAAGTATTAAAACCTCTATGAGTACAAATACTGCTAGTGGTTGGACATGGGGCACTCCTAGTGCTCCACCCGTAGCCGCAATAAATACAGAAGGAAAAATGCAAATCGCCAACAGCCTTAATATTGCAGGAGCTTATGAGTTTCCTATTATTGATGGAGCAGTTGATCAGGTGCTGACAACCGATGGTGCAGGAGCATTAACCTGGTCTACCCAAATTGATAATCAAGAACTTTCATTAAATACCAATACGTTAAGCATTTCAGGAGGGACTGATACCATAGACTTATCTGGATATTTAGATAATACCGATGCACAAGCCATATCGTTAGCAACAAATACATTAAGTATTACAGGAAATGCTGCTACGGTTGATCTTTCTGGATACTTAGACAATACCGATAATCAAGATTTAAGCTTGTCTTCAAACACGCTTAGTTTAACCAATGATGCATCTTCAGTAGATTTATCTGGATACTTGGATAATACTGATGCACAGGACTTAGATTTGTCAGGAAACGTATTAAGTCTAACGAATGACGGGACCACAGTAGACCTTTCATCCTATTTAGATAATACCGATAGTCAAACCTTAACACTTACTAATAATACCCTAAGTATTTCTGATGGAAATACTATAGATCTTTCGACCTATGTAAATTCTGATCAACAGGATTTAGCATCAGCTACCCTAAATGATACAAATCTTACTATCGAAATTGAAAACGGAGCCTCGGTTACTGTAGATTTGGCTCCAATAGTTTCTTCTTTGGAAAACGATCTTATCGATGCTCAAAGTGAAATTTCGAATTTAGAAGATGAAAATGCAGCACAGCAAACAGAAATTGATGAGCAAAGAGCTCAAATCGATGATTTGATTAGTAGAATAGAAACCTTAGAGGGTTGCGCATGTGATACAAGCGGTAGTATTAATAAAGGGAATGGACCCATATTATATCAAAACATTCCAAATCCGTTTAATGGGACTTCGTCGATCAAGTATTACTTGCCTAATGGTATTACTAATGCATCGATTGTATTTAGTAACTCTATAGGGCAGTTGGTCTCTACAGTTGCCATTAAACAAGATGGAGATGGTGAACTTAACATAAATAGTGAGGGATTGGCTTCAGGAACCTATTTCTATACGCTATATATCGGCAGTCGAAAATTCGATTCCAAAAAAATGGTGATAGAGTAATTTGGTCGTTTTTGCATACGTAACCCTACGTAATTTGCCTTTAAAACAGAGAGTTGCCACTTTTTGCCACTGTTAAAATTGTCTTAAAATTAGATATTTATAGTATCATTGCACCGATTTATAATAAACCCCGAAATATGACAAGAAAATTACCTTTCGTTTTTTTACTGTTTTTAAATTACGCAATATTTGCCCAGGAAACCTATGTGCCTGATGATAACTTCGAAAATTATTTAGAAACCCATGATGCTGATGGAAATGTAGTTTCTGTTGGTGATCCCACCAGTATGGGTAACGGAATAGAAAATGATGATAAAGTATATACTTCAAATATTTCGAGTGTTGTAGAATTGGATATTTCGGGATTAACTATCAGTAATGCCACGGGTATTGAAGATTTTGTAGCATTACAAACGTTCAACTGTTTTAATAATTCATTATCCAGTATTGATCTTTCACAGAATGTAGCATTACAAACCATAGCTATAGGAAGAAATAACCTTACAAGCTTAGATTTTTCACAAAATACATCACTAACTTTTGTAAGTTGTTTACGAAACCAAATTACAAGCTTAAATGTTTCCCAGAATACAATGTTGGAAACTTTGGGGTGTAGTAATAACCAGCTCAATAACCTTGATGTTACCAACAACCCGGCATTAAAAAATCTATCTTGTTATAGCAATCCATTAGGAAGTTTAGATGTAACACAAAATCCATTATTAGAAGATTTGGATTGTGTAGATAATCAGCTTACCGTTCTGGACGTTTCTCAAAACTTAGAATTACAAGAATTACAAGCTTATGAGAACTCGCTTACAAGTTTAGATATAAGTAATAATGTAAAGTTAATTGAATTATATATTGAAGATAACCAAATTACCAGTTTAGATGTTTCAAAGAATATAGCGCTAGTAGATTTGTCTTGTGCCTATAATTCTTTGACATATCTTAATATGAGAAATGGTAACAATACCAATCTGGATAATCGGGATTTTGATATAACTAATAATCCAGGACTTACCTGTGTAGCGGTAGATGATGTTGTATATGCAAATGCCAATTTAACGGATAAGGATATGCAAACGGTTTATGCTACTTTTTGTAACACTACCTATGTACCTGATGATAATTTTGAAAATTATTTAGAAACACATAACGAATTTGGTACAGTAGTGCCGGTTGGTGACTCAACTAGTTTAGGTAATGGTATTGCTGATGATAATTACGTAGGAACAGAAAGAATACAAAACGACACTGTTTTGGATCTTAGTAATCAGGGAATTGCTGACTTTACAGGATTGGAAGGTTTCGCAAATGTAGAAAGATTGTACACAAACAGTAATACAATTTCAAACTTAGATCTTACGGCTAATACAAAATTAATTGAAATTAGCTGCCAGTCCATGGGACTTACCAGTTTAAATGTTTCAGGATTAACTTCATTAGAAATAGTAAGAGCTAGAGATAACAATTTATCAATGATAGATGTAAGTTCTAATGTAGCATTACATACATTAAATTTAGATCAAAATAATTTTAGCAACATAGA
Organism: uncultured Aquimarina sp.; assembly: GCA_947503835.1. GTDB lineage: Bacteria > Bacteroidota > Bacteroidia > Flavobacteriales > Flavobacteriaceae > Aquimarina. The sequence goes on along the minus strand of CANNFM010000001.1, from coordinate 371,220 downwards.
TTTAAGTGCAAATGCTGCATTAATTGATTTTAGAATAAGACAAAATTCAATAAATACCTTAAATACTTCTAATAATATCAATTTAAGAAATTTATATGTAGATGATAATTCATTATCTACTTTAGATATATCAAATAATACACTAATAGAAATATTACGATGTGGAGGGAATCAATTTACAACCATCGATATAAGTTTACTTACTAATCTAGATAGTTTTTCTATAGAAGATACTCCTACACTTATAATATTAGATATTACTAATAATACTAATCTTGAAGATATCGATGTGAGTAATACAGCATTATCTTCTTTGGATTTATCAAATAATACCAAATTAATTGAAATATATACAAATAATGCAGCTATCACAGGACTAGACTTTAGTAATAGCCCAGATATAGAATATGTAGAGTGCCAAAATAGTCAATTAACTTCTTTAAACTTTAAGAATGGAGCTAATAATAGTGGTATAGAAGTATACGCTACAGGAAATCCTAATTTAGTTTGTATTCAGGTAGATGATCCTACAGCTAGCTATTTGAGTAGTAGTAGCTGGGAAAAAGATGCTACGGCTAGTTATAGCGATGACTGTAATTGGACGTATGTACCCGATGATAATTTCGAAAATTACTTAGAAGCGCATGATGCAGACGGGAATAATGTTTCTGTAGGAGATGCAACAAGCATGGGTAATGGAATTGCAAATGATAATTATGTGAAGACAGCTCAAATAGAAAATGTTTTAAATCTATTTGTGGTATTCCAGGGGATAACAGATTTTACAGGTATCGAGGATTTTACTGCCTTAGAAACATTCTTTTGTTTTAATAATGTGATCAATACAAGTTTAGACTTGACCAGTAACACAAACTTAAAAAGAATAGATGGGGGAGATATGGGATTAACCACTATCAATGTTACCGGATTAACAGCTTTGGAAAGATTAGATATACCTCGTAATAATTTTACAACGATTGATATTTCCACAAATACGGCGCTAAAAGAATTAATAATTTCTTCAAACGATTTAACAGGATTAGATGTAAGCAACAATATTTTGCTAGAAGATTTACAAATTCATGAAACAACATTAAGTAGTATCGATCTAAGTGCTAATGTCTACCTTACTAGAATCATTGCATCTTTGAATCAATTTACAACCTTGAATATTGAAAATAATACATTGTTAGAGCGCTTAAACTTAAGTAGAAACCCATTTTCATCTTTTGATGTGAGTCACTTAACAAACTTAGAAGAATTAAATTTAGATGAGACAAATATTGCTTCAATAGATATTAGTAAGAATAGTAATTTGTTAGAATTCAAGGCAAGAAAAATAGATGAATTAGTCGAGCTAAACGCAAGAAATGGAAACAACAGTAGTTTTACAGAGTTTGAAGTGGACGATTGTCCTAATTTAATGTGTATCGAAGTAGACGATCCAACCGCTGGGTACTTAAGTACTTGGGTAAAAGATGTAACCGCTAGTTTTGCTGAGTATTGCAGATTTACAAATATTCCAGATGCTAATTTTGAAGCCTATTTAGAAACACATAACGAATTTGGGGGAACAGTCGCTTTAGGAAGTGCCAATAGTTTAGGAAATGGAATTATTGATGACAGTTTAGTACCAACAGGAAAAATCGAGAACATACAACTCTTAACTCCAAGAAATGAAGGGATTGAAGATTTTACAGGAGTAGAAGATTTTGTGAGTTTAATTCGTTTGTGGATAGATGACAATGTACTAACCAATACTAGTTTAGATCTCACCAATAATACACTCTTAAAAAGTATAACGGTTACCAATATGGGACTTACCAATATTGACATCTCGGGTTTAACCGTTCTAGAAGAACTGGAAGCAGAAAGTAATAGCCTTACCAATATTGATGTTTCTACAAATACAGGATTACAATTTTTCAATATAGCAGATAATGATGTATCCAATATAGATGTAAGTACTAATGATTTAACAAGCTTAACCGTTACTAATAATAGATTAGGGTCAATTGATGTAAGCGCACAGACTAATCTAGTTTCGTTATACTGCGAAAACACCAATATTACTTCACTGGATATTCAAAATAATACACTTTTAGAAAACCTGGAGTGTGGCGCTAATGCGTTAACAAGCTTAGACGTAACTCACCTTACCGATTTGTTCTATTTGTCATTTAGCAATACTAGCATTGCAAGCATTGATTTAAGTAATAATACGAACTTAAGTAGATTGACTTGTGATGTTACACCGCTTACCTATTTGGACTTAAGTAACCAAAATACTTTAGATAATTTATCCTGTAAGAATAGCTTATTAGAGTATTTGAATTTAAGAAGCGGAAATAACAATGATCTTGATAATGTAGACGTTACCGGAAATCCAAATTTAACTTGTATAAGAGTAGACGATCCATTGGCTAGTGTATTGACAGGTTGGTTAAAAGATGCGACAGCGAATTATGCACAGTATTGCAGAATGACTTATGTTCCGGATGATATTTTTGAAGAGTTTTTAGAGAATGAAGGATATGGAAACGGAGTAATTGACGATTATGTATACACAGCTTTAATTGAAGTTTCTGAAGGAATCGTCTTTCAAAACAAAACAGCTACAGACCTAACAGGAATCGAAGACTTTAGAGATGCTTGGTACTTTGTGATTCGTAACAACCCTAACATTACCAGTGTTGATTTAAGTAAGAATACCAAGTTGACAACACTTTCTTTACAGAATAATGATTTGACAAGTATTGATTTAAGTAATAATATCCTAATGGATAAATTATATATTGGAGATAATGCGAGATTAGGAAATGTTGATGTTTCTAATCTTTCAGTTTTAACTACATTAAGTTTAAACAATACGGGTATTAATTCAGTGGATATCTCTAATAATCCAATATTAAGAGTATTAAACTTAAATGATAATAATTTCACTGAATTAGATATTTCAGCATATCCAAGTATTATTCAATTAAGAATTGCAAATAACCAATTAACGTCCTTAAATGTTGCGAATGGAAATAACGATAATTTCACTTGGTTTGATGCACAAGGAAATCCAGATTTGACATGTATCAAAGCTGATAAAGTAGTTCCTTTATTTCCAGATATTTGGGAGAAAGACGATACAGCTAGTTATGCCTTGTATTGTGACTTGACCTATGTCCTCGATGATAATTTTGAAAACTATTTAGAAACTCATGATGCAGATGGTAATGCGGTTGCTGTAGGAGATGCTTCAAGCATGGGTAATGGTATCGCAAATGACAATCAAGTAGCAACTTCAAAAATAGAAACGGTTATCTCATTAAACATTGAGAGTCAAGGCGTAGCAGATCTTACAGGAATAGAAGCTTTTAAAGCCTTAGAATCACTAAACTGTGATTATAATGATTTAACCGCATTAGACTTAACTAGTAATACCGCCTTAAAAGTCCTGGATGCAGCAGAAAACGATTTTACTTCATTAAATTTATCAGGGTACATGGCGTTAGAAGAAGTAGAGTTAAGATCTAATTCTTTAACGAGTTTATTGGTTGATAACAATCCTAACTTAAAAAAGTTAAGAGTTGGAAAAAATGGTTTATCTACATTAGATGTAACTTCATGTACACAACTAGAAGAACTTGCTGCTCATCAGAATTTATTACAATCTTTAGATGTTAGAAATGGTAACAATAGCTTGATCACTAATTTCTTTGCTCTTTATAATCCAGATTTAACTTGTATTCTGGTAGACAATGCATCGGCAGTATACTTGGCAGCTTGGGAAAAAGATGACACTGCCAGTTTTAGTGAAGATTGTATGGCTCCTATAATCACATTAGTAGGTGACAATCCACAAACTATAATTTTTGGTGCCGGTTATACAGAGTTAGGTGCTACTACCGATGATGGCGTTACTAATGTTGTGATTGATGCTACATATTTTGCTGATGCAATAGGAAGTTATACAATAAAATACAATGCCACCGATGCCGCAGGCAATGTTGCAATCGAAGTTACTAGAACAGTTAATGTAGTTGGATGTCCTATCTATGATCTCCCGGTAGATAACTTTGTAGTTGAAGCAGCAACCGAGACTTGTGTTGATAAAAATAACGGAATGATCAGTATTAGTGCTGGCGAGAAATTAAATTATGTCGCTACAATTAATAATCAGACCTATACTTTTACATCCAACCTGGTGGTTCCTGATTTGGCTCCCGACACGTATAAGTTCTGTATTGCTATCGATGGTATCACAAATTGCGAACAATGTTTTGAATTGACTATAGAAGAAGCTGATGTCGTAGCGGGTAAAACTACCTTAAATACGAATACTATGAATGTAGAAATGGTATCGGGTACTGCACCCTATACTGCTATGATTAATGATAAGGTAGTTGGAACATTTAACGACAGTGCTTTTACTGTTGAGGTACAACATGGCGATGTCTTAGATGTATTTTCTAGCCTGGCTTGTGAAGGAAAACTATCTGCCAAAGTTGATTTGTTGGATACCATTACCATCGCTCCAAACCCAACACGAGGTGATGTTGTTTTAACAGTTCCAAATGAAGGAGAAACTATTGGTGTAACGATTCATAATGCTTTAGGCACTAAAGTTTCCTCAAAAATATATAGCATTACTAATGGTAAAGTAACTCTACCAATGCAGAGTCTATCAGCTGGTGTTTATTTTGTGCGTATTACCGGAGGAACCCCAAAAGCATTTAAAATTGTAAAACAATGAAGCATCTAAATCTATATATCATCCTATTAAGTTTACTGTTTCTGTTTTCTTGTGGTGGTAGCGACGATGGTGGAGTTCTACCCAGCGTATTAAATGAAGCGCCTGGCGTACCTAAATTAGTATTCCCTACGAATAATTTGGTATGCACCAATTTCAATTTAGAATTTGATTGGGATGCTGCAATCGATAGTAATGGAGATGCTATAAGTTACACGATAGAGATCGCCGAAAATGATAGTTTTGCTACGATAGTATTTACACAAAATACATCACAAACCACCAACATTTTTAATCTCGAAAAAGGCACCACCTATTTCTGGAGAGTAAAAGCCATGGATAATATAGGTAATGAAAGTGCTTATACGGCAATACAGACCTTTTTTACTGAACCAGACGCAGGGGTAAATATAGTTCCAAATACTGCTTCAGTCGTAAACCCCACATTAGGAGAAAGAGTATCAGGAACAACCATCACCTTAGATTGGGATGCTACAGACGGGGATAATGATCCATTAACATTTGATCTCTACTTTGGAGATACTAATCCACCTGTTTTATTTGCAGAGGGTGTTGATGCTACAGCGCTCGATGTTACGGTATTTCCAGATACGATATACTATTGGAGAGTTGTTGTAAAAGACGACAAAGCGGGTGTAACCATTGGCCAGGTATGGAATTTTAGAACAGAATAATTAAAATCAGATATAACGGAAGGTAAGGGATCCGTTGGGTTAAAAGCCACTCAAGAAATTGAGTGGTTTTTTACTATCATAAATACGTATGGCTACGCATATCATAATGTATAAGCAAGAGGTATTTTTGTAGTTATAATTCCAAATATTATGTACCGTTATTTAACAGATTAAATTTTCTTAAAGAAAAGTTAAGAATTACTTTTGCACTTTTAAAATGTAAACCCCTAAATATGATTAGAAAATTACTCTCAGTACTATTTTTCATACTTTTTTATACTTCAACTTTTGCACAACTTTTTACTAGCGATGTCATTGTACAGGGATCCATGCAGATTGGAGGTAGTGCGCAAAATGGATATTCTTTTGGATTCGACACTTTTGTAATGAGTGAAGATAATCTTAGAATGTTATTTGATGACACCTCCGGAAGCGCCTCTTTTCCATCAAATGACTGGCGTTTTACATTTAATGACAGTAGTAACGGTGGGAGCAATTATTTCTCTATTGATGACGCTACAGGAGGGAAAGCTCCTTTCAGAATAGATGCAGGCGCTCCTAATAATGCGTTTCGTATTTCTAGCGATGGAAATATTGGTATTGGAACCGATAACCCAGGAGGCATAGAGCTTAATATTTTTGATAATGATACTCCTACTATACGTTTGGCACAGAATGGAGGTTTTGGAGTTCAATCATGGGATGTAGCCGCAAACGAAACGAATTTTTTTGTTAGAGATGTAACAAATGGCAGTAAACTTCCTTTTAGAATTCAACCCAATACTCCTAAGAATACACTTACTCTTCGCTCAAGCGGTACAGTCGGTGTGGGTACATGGGGGCCAAACACAAATGCCTCTGTACATATGAGTTCTACCACTAAAGGTCTTTTGATCAACAGAATGACCACGGCACAGCGTACTGCATTTGCGGCTAGTTTAGATACTGGGGAGAACGGAATGATGGTATATGATAACGAAGAAAATAAATTATATCTCTGGAACGGTACCGCATGGATCACCGATACCGATGCGCAGGATTTAGAGCTTACTAATAATACATTAAGTCTGGTCAATGATGCTACAACGGTAGATCTTGCAAAGTATTTAGATAATACCGATGATCAATCCATTGATGTATTTCAATTAAACGGGAATAATCTTGAGCTATCATTAGAAAGCGACGGGGTTGCTACGCAAACTGTTGATCTTTCTACATATCTTGATAATACCGATGCACAAGATCTGGATTTATCTGGTAATACACTTAGTTTGACTAATGATGGTACTACAGTTGATCTTTCTGGCTATTTAGACAATACGGATGCACAAACTTTAAGTTTTTCTAACGGAAGTTTAAGTATAACAGGAGGAAATAGTGTTGACCTTTCGGCACTACAAGATGGTACCGGAACCGATAATCAAACCATAGATTTAACTAATAACATTCTGAGTATTAGTAATGGTAATTCGGTCAATTTTTCGGCATATATAAATACAGACGACCAAAGCTTAACCTCGGCTAGCTTAGTTGGAACCGACCTTACCATCGAAATTGAGGATGGTAGTGGTGTTACGGTAGACCTTTCTTCAATATTAGAACCACTACAAGAAGAAAATGCAGCGCAACAAACACAAATTGATGATTTATTAAGTCGTTTAGAAGCTTTAGAGCAAAGTGTAGTAAGTCAGGTGCCTGCAAATAAATCGAATACACCGATATTATATCAAAATATCCCAAATCCATTCAATAGTACTTCCACAATTAAGTATTATTTACCAGAAGGAATTACAAATGCTTCAATTGTGTTTAGTGATATGGCAGGAAGAGTATTCTCTACCGTTTCGTTAAAAGAAACTGGCGATGGAGAGTTAAATGTTAATAGTGACGGATTGGCTAGTGGTACATATTTTTATACTTTATATGTTGGAAGCCGAAAAACTGATACCAAGAAGATGGTGATTGAATAGAATTATAATGATTCGTATTTATAATCAAAAACCACTCAAGAAATTGAGTGGTTTTTTACTTTTGAGAATTTTATATTTTCCAGAATACTGATGTCTTTTAAATCAACTTCCGTTTCCTAAGAAACTAAGAACGGGATTTGGCCTTTAAAGCATCAGTTGGCTTAGGAACAAAATGACCTTTACCACCAGCTCTGTCATCATCAAATGTAACGGGGATATCATCGTTGAGAGTTCGTTCTTCCCAGGTAAGATGTTCACTCCCATCATCTCTTTTAACCATGGTAATGCAATCCTCAACAGGACAGACCAAAGAACACAGATTACAGCCTACACAATTCTCTTCTATAATGTTAGGTATTCTGTTCCCAGGGTCACCAGACAATGATATGGCTTGATGCGCCCCATCTTCACAAGAAATATAGCATAATTCGCAGCCAATACATTTATTGGCATTAATTTCGGCGATGACCTTATGTTTTAAATTTAAATGCTTCCATTCGGTTACGTTGGGTAATGCTTTACCTGCAAAGTCATAAATGGTTTTATAATTTTTATCTTCCATAAATTGTCGTAAACCGGCTTCCATTTCACGAACAATCCCGAAGCCATAATGCATTACCGCAGTACATACTTGTACCGATGTTGCCCCCAGTAATATAAATTCTACGACATCACGCCAGGTTTCAATACCACCAATACCAGAAATAGGTACTTTACCAATTTCGGGATGTTGTGCTAAATCTTTAACCATGTGCATTGCGATTGGTTTTACTGCGGGTCCACAATATCCTCCATTAGTTCCTTTGCCATCGACTTCAGGAAGCGGAGCGTAAGTGTCTAAATCAATACCCACAATACTTTTGACTGTGTTTATTAATGAAATAGAATCTGTTCCTCCTTGTACTGCTGCCAAACCAGGATCGGTAATATGAGAAATATTAGGTGACAGTTTTGTGATCACAGGAGTTTTTGCAACATCTTTAACCCATTCTACAATCGTTTTTAAAACTTCCGGCTCCTGGCCAACCGCAGAACCCATCCCGCGTTCACACATACCATGAGGACACCCAAAATTAAGCTCAATACCATCTGCACCGGCGTTTTCAACATCTTTTATAATTTGTTTCCACTCGGCTCGGCTCTCAACCATTAATGAAGCAATCACGGCATGATCCGGGAAATATTTTTTAACTTCTTCAATTTCCCGAAGGTTATCCGCCAATGGACGATCTGTAATTAATTCTATATTATTAAAACCCATCATCCTGGTGTTTCTATAATTTACAGAACCGTAGCGGCTAGATACATTTACAACCGGGACGCCAAGTGTTTTCCATACGGCGCCTCCCCAACCTGCTTCAAAGGCTTTCATGATCTGATACCCAGAATTAGTGGGCGGGGCAGAAGCTAACCAAAATGGGTTTGGAGCTTTGATACCTGCAAAATTTATTGATAAATCTATCATGTCGTTTATATCTTAATTACTTGGTTAACCATTGGTGCATTCCTTGTGCAGCCATTTTTCCATCATAAGCGGCATTCACAACTTCGGCACCACCATTTATGGCATCACCACCAGCAAAATATTTTGGATTGGAAGTCTGAAACGTTGTCTCATTTACTTTTATTCTTGTTTTATGATCTATTTCCAGATCATCAATAAGTTCATATAGACTGCCTTGTTTTGCCTGTCCGGTAGCTTTGATGACCATATCACACTTAACAATAAAAACATTGTTTTTTTTGGTATGAAGTTTCCCATCTATCATTTCTGTTTTAGCAAATTTCACACCTTCTACTTTTTTATTCCCTACAATAGCAATAGGTGTAACATTAAACAAGCTATCTACACCTGCACCAATTGCCAAATCATACTCAAAGTCATAAGCACCCATGTCATCTTTTGATTTTCTATAGGCTAATACCGTTTTTCTTGCCCCCATTCTAGCCGATTCTGAGGCAGCATCCATTGCGGTATTTCCTCCGCCTATAACCACCACTTTATTAGGTATTTTTATCTGATGGTGTTTCAAGCGTAACTCTTCAATAAACTCAACGGCACCAATCACATTTTCTTTGTCTTCACCTTCCATATTAAGAGTTGCTGTCTTTCCTAAACCAACACCTAGAAAAATGGCATTATAATCAGATTCCAAATCTTTGAGCTGTTGTTTTGAAGTAATTTCGCTGTTATATTTTATGTTGAATCCAAGTTGTTTCTGTAAGTACATAATCTCCTCTAAAACCTCTTCGTTGGTAATCTTATAAGGGGCAACACCATGCAGAACCAGACCAGTTGGTTGTTCCTTGGCCTCAAATATATCCACATCATATCCCAAGGTCCTTAATTCACAAGCACAAGCAATTCCTGCAGGTCCAGATCCGATAATAGCAATTCGTTTACCATTAGAAGCTCCAGTTTTAAATATTTCTTTATCAGAATTTATAATTTTATGGGTAGCATAATTTTGCAATCTCCCGATCTGAATAGGAGGTACATCCTGATGATTATACACACAAGCTCCTTCACATAAAACTCCGGTAGGACAGACCACACCACAAGCATTTCCTAACCAATTGGCATCAAAAATAGTTTTTGCAGACCCCGTTACATTGTCGGTATGAATTTGCTTAATAAATAACGGAATATCAATATGTGTTGGACAGGCCTGTATACAAGGAGCATCATAGCAGAACAAACACCTGGAGCTTTCGTAAAAAGCTTCAGTATCATTCATCAATGCTTTTTTCTGCTTGAAATTCTTCTTGAATTCTGCCTCTGATTCCGGTCTTTTATATTCTGCCATTCTTTGTTGTATTTGGTGTCTTATTTTATGGAAATTGACTTAAAGTTCTGTTAGTTTTCCATAGGTTTCTGGTCTTCTATCTCTATAAAACTGCCAGGTAGAACGGACCTCGTCAATCAAATCCAGGTCAAATTCTGCGACTAACAATTCGTCATCATCGCGAGATGCTTCTGCGAATATTTGTCCTCGGGGATCTACAAAATAAGATTGGCCGTAAAACTTTCCTAGATTCCATGGTTTTTCTTCTCCAACTCTATTAATACAACCCATAAAATACCCATTGGCCGCAGCGTGAGCAGGTTGTTCCAGTTTCCATAGATATTCACTTAATCCTGCAACCGTTGCAGAAGGGTTATAAACAATTTCTGCTCCGTTTAAACCTAGCACTCTTGCACCATCGGGGAAATGCCTGTCATAACAAATATAAACACCCACTTTTGCATATTTTGTTTCAAAAACGGGGTATCCCATGTTTCCAGGTTTAAAAAAGAACTTTTCCCAAAAGCCCGTAGTATGCGGAATATGATTTTTTCTGTATTTTCCTAAATAGGTTCCGTCTGCATCAATTACTGCCGCAGTGTTATAAAATATCCCGGCTTGTTCTTTTTCATATATAGGAACAATAATTACCATATTATATTTTTTGGCAAACACCTGCATTTTTTCTGTGGTTGGGCCGGGAACAGACTCCGCCGAGGCGTACCATTTCTTATCTTGCCCCGGGCAGAAATAAGGAGTGTTAAATATCTCCTGAAGACATAGAATTTGAACACCTTGTTTTCCGGCATCTTCAATATAAGGTATATGTTTATCATACATGGCTTGCATGATTTCTTCTATACTGCCTTCTCCTTCTGTCATTGGAAGGCTCATTTGTATCAATCCTGATTTTACGATTCTTGGCATAGTTTAAAAAGTTATGAGTTTCTAATTAAGAATTATGAGTTGCTTAAGTAGCGTTGCTTGGTTGTTAGAATAATGCTACTTAAAATTTTTATCAACTCTTCACAATCTTTATTTGATTTATTAAATGTTTTTTGATTAATATAACCACTATCTCTTAGTAGGTGTAGCCAATATTTTGTTTCTCGAGCTTCTTTTAAGGATATGCTTAATTTGTGAACAAAATCCTTCTTAGATACGGCAGAAATTGCTTCATTCACATTAGCTCCAATTGACGTTCCTGAACGAAGAATTTGTTTGGAGAGTTCAAATTCATTTTCTTTTTTTAATTCTTTATAGACGGAAATAATTTGTAAAGAAAAATCATATGCTTTATCGGCAATGATGCTTTTGTTTTCAGTTTTATTACTTTTCAATTCTAAACTCATAATTTTACATTCTCAAATTATTTTAGAGATTTTACTTCTTTTGATAAATTTTCCGAAGCCGGGTTTTAATAAGCACGCTTCGTTTTCTATAGCTATTTGTCCGCGCAGAATAACGGTTTCTGTTTTTCCTGTTACCTTCTGGCCTTCATATGCAGAATAATCACAATTCATATGATGCGTCTTTACAGAAATAGTATGTTCTTTTTTAGGATCAAAGACTACAATATCTGCATCACTGCCAATAGCAATTGTTCCTTTTTGAGGATACATCCCAAAAATCTTTGCTGCATTGGTTGAGCTTACTTCTACAAATTTTGTAAGCGATATTTTACCATCATGAACCCCTTCTGAATATAATAATTCTATACGGTGTTCTATGGCTGGATGTCCATTTGGGATTTTAGAAAAGTCATCCTTTCCCATCTTCTTTTGTTCCCACATAAACGGACAATGATCAGTTCCTACAACCTGAACCAATCCCTGATTAATTCCTGACCATAAAGCTTCCTGATCCTTTTTTTCTCGTAACGGCGGACTCATTACCCATTTAGCTCCTTCAAAATCATTTTCATATAAGGAGGCGTCCAACATTAAATACTGAGTACAGGTTTCTACAAATACTTTTTGGTTACGTTTGGTTGCGTTGCGAACCGCATTTAAAGCTCCTTCGCAGGTCATATGTACAATATAACCAGGACAACCCGTATAATGTAACATATCCGTAAATCTTGCAGAGGCTTCGGCTTCGGTTACTTCGGGTTGAGATAAGTAATGATATAAAGGAGATAGATTTCCCTGGGCACGGTTTTTTGCAATTAATGAATCAATCATATCACCATTAGTCGCATGAACGGTGACCAAACCACCATGTTTTTTAACTACTTTCATGAGTTGTACCATTTGTCCGTCGTCAATCATCAAAGCTCCTTTATACGCCATAAATGTTTTGAAAGATGAAATTCCTTCATTCTCTATCATTTGAACAACTTCTTTGGCGGTAGTATCATTAAAATCCGTCACTGCCATGTGGTATGAATAATCACCAATTGCTTTTCCTTCTGATTTTTGTTGCCAGGTCTTTAATGCATTATGCAATGTGTCTCCTTGGGTTTGTAGAATGAAGTCTATTACCATCGTAGTGCCTCCGTGTAAAGCAGCTCTGGTACCGGTTTCATAATCATCACTAGAATAAGTTCCCATAAAAGGCATATCCAGGTGTACGTGTGGATCTATTCCTCCCGGAAAAACTAATTTCCCCGTGGCATCAATAATTTTATCTGCTTTGTATGTCAAGTTTTTACCTATTGCAGTGATTTTTTCTCCTTCAATATAGAGATCGGCTAGATAGGTTTCTGAAGCAGTTACAATACGACCGTTTTGTATTAAAATTGACATGTCTTTGTTTGTGTGAATTTAAATGTGTTTGACTTTGAACTAAAAACATCCTGTTATTCCCTAAGAACAACAAGTTTAGAAGCGTCTATTCTCTAAATTTACAATTTTTTTCAATCACTATTACTTGTATTTAACTCATTTTCTGGTTTTTGTGTAGTAGTAACTAGACTTACAAGTATTCCCGCAATAATGGATAGGAGGAACGAAGGACCAAGTTCACCTAGCTTTTCAAAATATATCCCTACGGTATCTAATGTAGTCGCTCCAAACTTAAAAAGAGGTACACATAAAAAACCAGTTATCATTGAAGCAATGGCTCCTTTTTCTGAAAACCTGTTCCAAAAAATTGACAAAATGATAGTAGGACAAAATGTAGCGGCTATTCCTGACCATCCAAAGATCACGAACCAAAAAATAGTTCTTTCGGGTGTTGTTATCGCCACAATCATAGCAATGATGAGTGCAAATAATGCTAGTCCAACAGTAATAATTCTTGAAATTTTGGCGAGTTCTTTTTCGGATTTATTGGGTTTAAAAATTTGCTGATAGAAATCTCTCGATATGGCACTGGACGCGACTACCAAAAGCGAATCAATGGTAGACATAATTGCTGATAATACTGCAGCGATATATATACCAATTAAGGTGAGTGGCATTATTCTTTCTACGAGCATAGGTAATACATTTTGTGCTCCATTTCCTAAAATCCCTTCGGGGTCTGCATCGATCGATGTTAAAAGATATCTTCCGAATATTCCGATAAGTACAGCACATGAATCCGTTAGTATCGTAAATGTGATAGCAACCCAACGTCCTTTTTTAATCTCAGAAGTGTCTTTAATTGACATAAATCGAACGAATAGTTGAGGTGAACCCATAAATCCTAATCCAATACATGCAAATCCTAAGATGGTAAAAAGGTTAACCATGTTAAATCCATCCGGTCCCCAAATATTTAAGAAATAAGGATCCAGTTTTGTTAACTCATTCGAAATTGAAATATCAGAACCAATAGAAAAATAGGCAACGATTGGCAAAAATACCAAGCCTAGTAGCATAATTAACCCTTGAAATAAATCAGACCAGGCCACAGCAACAAAACCTCCCGAAAATATATAGGCAAGAACAATAAAGAAGCCTACTATGGCCCCTGTAAAATAGTTCCATCCCAAAAATGATTCGAATGCTGAACCGGTGGCATCTATTTGCGCACTTACATAAATAACCACGAATAACGAAAGCGCAGTTGCTGCAACAATTCGTAAGGTGTGTGTAGTCGATTTGAATCGGCTTACCAGATAATCCGGAATGGTAATAGAATTGTATTGATCAGATAATACTTTGAATTTTTTAGCCATTAAAAACCACGAAAAGGCAACTCCTAACACTTCACCTAAAACCACCCAAAAAGCTGAAACGCCCACCATGGCTCCCAGTCCGGTAAGGCCTAATAATAACCAAGCAGATTCTCCGGTGGCTCTGGCAGAAAATGCAACTACCCAAAATCCTAGTTTTTTTCCTCCTACATAATAATCCTTGGTATTTTTTATGCGCTTAGAGGCAAAATACCCTATCAAGAACAGGATTGAGAAATAGAGAAATAATATGACGTATTTCGTTATCAAAAATTAGTTATGTTTTTTCTTCATTAGGAAATAATACAATACAAAAGAGATAATAAACCCCGTAAACCAAGATAATGAGTACAAGAATTCAAGTTGTGGCACCCAATATCCTATAAGGGCTAAAAACACACCAACAAACAGGGCAATCATAGCTGCTTTATTAAAGCCTGACTTTCCGTAAGAATAGATACCTTCTTCCTTATATAATTCTGCTAGTTCCATTTTCTTTTTTCGTACCAGATAATAATCAGCAATTAGAATCCCTAAAACAGGGCCCAATAAACCGCTTACAAAAATTAAAAATCCAGAAATTTCATTGAGCAGCCACCATGGTGCAATTAAAATCCCGATAATCCCTGTAATTATACCACCTACTCTGAAACTTATCTTTTTAGGCCATAGGTTCGAAAAGGCATTCGAAGGCGCAATAACATTTGCCGCAATATTTGTACTCAAGGTCGCGATAAGCATAAAAATTTGCGAAATTATTACAACGGTGGGGTTTTTAAATTTAGAAATAAGGGTTACAGGATCCCAAGGCGCATCGTCGGCGATTAATATATCTTTAAAATTAATAATTGCGGCGCAAGTCACGAATATCCCCACAAAGGAATAGAGCATCATTGTTGCAGGAAGACCTACAAACTGACCAATAACCTGATCTTTTTGGGTAGCAGCAAAACGCGTGATATCGGCAATACTTATGGACATGGTTGCCCAAAATCCAACCATAGCGGTAAGCCAAAGGAGATAACTCCATAATTTACTTTCAGTTTTGTTAGCCGTTGGAGTAATAATATTTGCCGTTACCACACTTGATAATATGGGAGCGTCACTTTCGATATTCCTAAATTGAAGTTGCACTTTTTCTTGACCCGAGGTAATATTTTCAATTCTTTGTTTGTCTACAATAGCTATAGGTTGCTCAGTAAAAGATGTCCAATTACTTTTCTTATCAGAAATGATATTGTATTCATTTACTTTTAGATGTCCTTCTTTATCTTTTAGGGATTTTAAATTGAGATATAATGTATCATCCTTTTTGGTGATGGTCGCGGCAGTGTGTTCCAATTGTTGACTTTGGTCTAATACAATGGAAACTCCACCTGCCTCAGTATAGCTCCAATAAATTAGAGCCAATCCGATAAGCACCAGAATAGGGGCAGAATAAGTTTCTAACCATTTTATACTCTCTGTTCCTTTCCAAATAAAATAGATGTTAATAAACCAGAAGATGCCGAATCCAATAAATTTTCCAATGGATAAGCCAAGTTCACCTTGCGTTCCCATAATGGCATGAAAAATTGCATATATAGCTAACCCACCAATCCAAGTTTGCACTCCGAACCATCCGCATGCAATAACACCTCTTGCCACCGAAGCCAGGTGCACACCTTTGGTGCCGAAAGCTGCACGACCTATAACAGGAAAAGGGATGCCATATTTTACTCCGGCATGGCCATTAAGGACCATTGGAATGGTAATAATTAAATTTGCTAGTCCAATAATTATAAGCGCTTCATACCAGTTTAAACCCGTCTTGATCATATATGAGGCCAATAAATAGGTTGGGATACAAACTGCCATACCTACCCAGATGGCTGCCAGGTGCCACTTACTCCAAGTTCGATTTTTGGGAGGAACGGGGGCTAAATCTTCACTGTATAATGATGAATGAGAAACATCTTCTTGTAATTCGACTATATCCTTGCTCATATATTAATTACAATATTGATCGGCAATCGCAATTGCTTGTGAAATAATTTCTAATCCTTCATCAACTTCTTCTTTACTAATATTTAGTGGAGGTGCGATAAAAATCCAATTCCATCTTACGAAGGTGAACATGCCTAACGCTCTAATTTTTGCCGCCATCTTGTTGGTTATTTCCATTTCATCAGGTTTAGCGTTCCAAGGGGTTATGGGTTCTTTAGTTTTTCTGTTTTTAACTAATTCTATACAACCTAGCAATCCGGTATTTCTAAAATCTCCGATAGATGGATGTTTCTTTTTTAGTTTCTCGATTTCGGCTTCAATATAAGTACCCATTTTGGCAGCTTTATCTACCAATTGTTCTTCTTCAATGATTCTTATGTTTTCTAATGCCGCAGCGCATAAAGTTGGATGTGCCGAATAGGTTAACCCTATAACCATCGGATGATCGTTAAAATGATTAGCTATTGTATCTGTAACCACTGTGCCTCCTAATGGTAAATACCCTGATGTTAAGCCCTTTGCCAAACACATGATGTCAGGAGTGACATCGTGATGGTCTATGCCAAACATTTTTCCTGTTCTACCAAAACCACTCATCACTTCATCAATGATCAATAATATACCATACCGATCACATATGTCTCGTACTTTCTTTAAGTACATAGGAGGATATTTAATGCATCCCGAAGAACCAGACTCGCCTTCAAAAAGAATAGCCGCAACACTATCAGGATTTTGGAATTTAATCACTCGCTCTAAATGAGCCAGCGCCAATTCGCCACATTCTTCAATCGATGAAGAATTCCAGGGGCAACGATACGCATACGGATTCTCTACATGAACCACATTGGGCATTGCTTGACTATCCACCGGGAACCGTCTTGGATCTCCACCGGCAGAAATAGCCCCATAAGTGGCCCCATGATAAGCTCTGTAATGAGTGATAATTTTATGGCGCCCAGTGTACATTCTTGCTAATTTAATGCCATTTTCTATGGCTTCGGCTCCGCCAAGTGTAAAGAATGTTTTGGTGAGATTACCAGGGGTTATCTCGGCTATTTTTTTACCTAGTTTTCCACGAACATCCGTAGCCATTCCCGGGTATACATAGCTAACTTCTTTCATTTGTTTTGCAACAGCATCGGTTATGCGTTGATCCCCATGACCAATATTTACATTCATTAATTGGGACGAAAAATCAAGATATTTTTTACCATCTCTATCATAGAAATAGGAGCCTTTGGCATGCGAAGCGTTTATTGGATTTAGATTTCCTTGCTTAGCCCATGAAAATAATGTGTAGTCAAGATTATTTTTTACAATTTGCTGTTTGCTCATGCAGATAGTTTAAGTTTTAGAGAAAAGATTTGTGTGTTTTTATGAAGCTAACTCATCCAATTGGTTTTGGCTTCTGGATTCCATTTGATCGTAGTTTTTTTGTTTTGAGTCCAGAATTCAATAGAACTTCGACCCGTGATATCACCTACGCCAAATTTTGATTCATTCCACCCTCCAAAAGAAAAAGGCTCTCTAGGCACAGGCACACCAATATTGACTCCTATCATTCCTGCACTAGCACGATCCATCACTTGCTTAGCTAGCCCGCCACTCTGCGTAAATACTGCAGCGGCGTTACCATAATTTGATCCGTTTTCGATCTCGATGGCTTCATCCATATCTTTGGCTCTTATAATTGAAATCACAGGCCCAAAAATCTCTTCTCGGGCTACAGACATATCTGTAGTTACCTGGTCTATGATAGTAGGGCCAACATAGTAGCCTCCTTCTTTACCTTTAACGGTAGTGTTTCTGCCATCAACTAAAATCGTAGCACCATCGGCTTCTGCTTCGGCAATATATCCTTCAATACGTTCTTTGGCTTCGGCACTGATTACAGAGCCCAAATTCTCACCAGGAACAATACTTTTAGCCTCTACTACCATTTTATCAATAATATGCTGCACTTTATCAACCCCTACCATTACCGAGGCCGCCATGCAGCGTTGACCAGCGCAACCAGCCATTGAAGCCACTACGTTTGAGGCTGTCATTTCGGGGTTAGCATCCGGAAAAACCAGAAGGTGATTTTTTGCGCCACCTAATGCGACACATCGTTTTAAGTTAGAAGTAGCTCTTTTATATACGATTTTGGCCACTTTGGTTGAACCCACAAAAGATACCGCTTCAATGTCTGGGTGATCGCAAATGGCTTCTACGACTTCCTTTCCGCCGTTTACAATATTAAAAACACCATCTGGGAGACCAGCTTCTTTTAATAACTCGGCCATGCGAACAGTACTTAAGGGCACTAACTCAGATGGTTTCATGACCATTGTGTTTCCAAGGACCAATGCATTTGGAAGTGTCCAATGGGGCACCATATTTGGAAAATTGAAAGGTGTAATAGAAGCTACAACGCCCAATGGTTTACGCTCTATTCTACATTCTACCCCCTTACTTACTTCTTGTACTTCGTTTACAATAATTTGTGGTATGGATACCGCGAATTCACATAACTCCATACTTTTTTCAACTTCGGCTTTGGCCTCGCCATAAGTTTTACCATTTTCAAGACGAACTAAATTGGTCAATTCATCCATGTTTTTCTCTAGTAATGTTCTATACCGAAAAAAGATTTGAACACGTTCTTTAAAGGTCATGGCTGACCAGGTGGGGAATGCTTTTTTTGCAGCTTGCACAGCTTTATCAACATCCTGACCTGTTGATAATGGTAGTGTAGAGATCACACTCCCATCCAACGGACTTATAATATCCATCGAATTTTGACCATTTCTATCAAACTGGCCATCTATATAGTTTTTTACTTTGGGTTGTTTGGCAATTGTTTCCATAAGACAAATGGTATAATGCGTTGATCTATATTTTAGAAAGTACTGTTTGGGTAATGTATATTGGACTTAAAAAAGTCCTTTAGAACATAAATTTAATCTTTATTTGTATAATTATCATACAATTAGAGTTAAAATGAATCTCTTTGGAAGAAATATATAGATGATTCTGAAGATATACATTCACTTTTCTTTTTATCATTAAGAAGTTAGCAAGCCTATATTTTTTGAATGCTATTGGGATATAAACAGGGTTACGTTAATTATTTCAAAAATGGCATGGATTTTTATTTCAAAAGCATAATTTTAAGTGTAATGAAACATGTACCGAAATGAAAACCAAATACATAACGCTTACTTTCTTTTTGATGTTTGCTATGATTACCTATTCGCAAGGTCTAAAAAGTGGGATACAAAAAAGCTATAAAGGAATTCCATTTATAATAACAACGCCTGACGGTTATTCTAAAGAAAAGATCTATCCCACTATTATATTTCTTCATGGGGGAGATCGTTCAAACACCAAACACCACCCAACAAAATATACAACCAAAGCAGGATTAGAATTTCCGTTTATAGTGATTGCTCCGTCCTGTACTTCTGGGTGTTCTTGGTCTAGTGTAGATCTTAAAGGGATTTTAAATCAAGCTAAAGATGAAGCCGCTATTGATCAAAATAGAATTTATTTGGTTGGATATAGTATGGGAGGAGCAGGAACATGGGCACATCTAAAAAAAATGAATACGTTGCTTGCTGCTGCTACTCCTTTAGCTCCGGCAGGAGGTTCTGCTTCGGGATTATGTGATGTAAAAGACCTGCCAATCCGTGTGTATCATGGTACAGCGGACTATGGATATGATAATAGCAAGAAAATGATCAATACACTTAAAGAATGTGGAGCTAAAACTGCCGAATTAATATCCTTAGAAGGTAAAGGTCATGGAATATGGCCTGGCATTTTCTCGGATCCATCTTTTTATGAATGGTTATTAAGTCAATCCAGAAATTGATAACATGTATGGGTGAGAAGATTTTAGGGATTTTTTTAGAATAAACTAAGTTCTAATTGCTCGTTATCACCAAGAGAACCCCATTTAAACAATAATTCTGAATATAGTTTTCTAATTTGATTTAGCTTGTTAGTATCAAAATCCTCTGGGAAAGGAATACCATCATCTTTGAGAATAGTTCTCAAAGAATTTATGAAATTTGAATCTTCTCCGGAATTTAAAAACTCCGTTTGCAATAAATTTACGATATGCTCGGTTTGGATTGCCGAAACATCAAGATTTTTGGGCTGCAATTTTTCTGGGCGCTTGTCTTTTGGAAGTTCAAAGTCTGCTATTTCATACCCTTCGTTAAGAATTCCGTAGAAGGCCTTAGTAAAACCCATTATTTTTTCAACCGCATAATGTGCTAGATCATGAGTTTCGATACCTTTATGTAATTTTGACCAGGTAGTACTTTGATCATCACGGATACAGGTAAGTATAGAGGGTTTAGATATTCTTTTTTTCAGTTGAATAATCATAAGTAATAAAAAACGGTGTGTTAGATTAAGCGTTCTATTGAAGCATAACTTTTTTGCCAGTTCTTGCTGCTTTATAAATGGCTTCTACGATCCTAATATCTTTCATACCTTCTTCACCAGGAACCATAACAGGAGTATCATTCATAATAGCTAAGGCATCATTATCCATTTGTTGGGCTTGTTGGTTAGGTATCCTTTGGTTTAAAAGTGTACCATCACTTGCCTTACCTCGTATTCCTCCATACGCCTGAAAAGGACTTAGACTATACGATCCTTTTTCGCAATCCACTCTTAAATCATTCATACCCAAGCCAAAGCTAGTTTTGCAATTGGCTATAGCACCAGATGGGAATTCGAGAGTAAAATGAGTGGTTTCATCAACTTCGGTATAGATTTTTGGCCTTTTGGTAGTATGGTTGGCTTTTAACACAGCTATAGGTTCTTCACCAGTAACATATCGGGTTGCATTTAAGGGATACACACCCATATCATACATGGCTCCACCACCGAGGGCTTTATTTTGTTTCCAATGATCAGATCGAGAATCATAGTATCCCGCCTCGGCGATAATGTTTTTTATTTTTCCGTAAGGTTTAGTATCGGCCCATTTGATAATCTGTTGGGTATTGGGTTCGTGCTGCATGCGATACCCTATAGAAAGTTTTACGTTGTTTTTTGTACAGGCATCGATAATAGCCTGGCACTCTGTGGCAGTTCTGGCCATTGGTTTTTCGCACCACACGTGCTTTCCGGTATGGGCGGCTTTAATAGCATATTTGGCATGTAATCCTGTAGGTAGCACAATATAAATCACATCGATATCTGGGTTATCGGCAATGCGACCCATGTTTTGGTAGTTATAAACGTTCTTGTCTGGAATACCATACCGTTTCTGCCATTTAGGAATTTTATGGGGGCTTCCGGTTACAATTCCCGTTAAACGACAGTGTTTTGTGAGTTGCAATGCCGGTGCCAAAAGATCGGTACTGTAGTATCCTAATCCTACCAGGCAAACCCCAAGTTGCTTTTGACTAGTGCTAGCATATAAATTAGGATAGGGGAGCAGGCTATACCCTAATAACAGGCTCGTGTTTTTTATAAAGGTTCTACGATTTAGACTCATGATTATTAGTTTTAAATTTCTCTAAACATAATATAAGCATCTACATATCCTAGTGAGGAATGTTTGTATCCTTTGGGTATGGTTCCAATAATTTCAAAGTTATATTTTTCCCAAAGTTTAATAGCAGGAATATTTGTACTTACAACACTATTAAATTGCATTGCTTTATATCCTATTTCTTTTGCATTTTTTAAAGAATGCTCGCAAAGGATTTTTCCTATTCCTTTTCCTTGAGAATCGGGATCTACCATATAACTACAATTACAGATATGAGATCCCAAATCTATTTGATTGGGTTTAATGATATATGTTCCTAAAATCTTATTGTTTTCTTCTACAACATACGTTTTCATGTATGATGCAAACCAATGTTTTGTTAGGTCTTTTTTTTGAGTTTTAGGATCAAATACATAGGTATCCCCAGTTTTTATTACCTTTTTAAAGATCTCCCAAATAGCATCATAATCTTTTGGTGTTGCTTCTCGTATCTTCATTTTGAACATTAAAGGTAATGGATACTATATGTCAATATATTGAGAAACCGTTCGTTCGTTCTGTATCTCACCCGTATGTTTGGTACTAGCTTTTTCGAAAAGGAGCACATGTACTTCTTCATTATCTTTGGTCATTGGGCAGTGTTCGACACCTTTAGGTACGACTATAATTTCTCCTGGGTTGACTGTGACCGTTTTATCTCTAAATTTCATGTACAACGTGCCTTTTACTACTTGAAATAGCTCATCTTCGTCATCGTGTTTATGCCATACAAAGTCACCAGATAATTTGGCAAGATATACTTGATTGTCATCCACCATAGCAATGCGATGTGGGTGCCATTGTTTGTCAAATTTTGAAAACTTGTCTTTGATATTGATTGCTTCCATGAGAACTAAATGT
Organism: uncultured Aquimarina sp.; assembly: GCA_947503835.1. Classification (GTDB taxonomy): domain Bacteria; phylum Bacteroidota; class Bacteroidia; order Flavobacteriales; family Flavobacteriaceae; genus Aquimarina. Next base: position 348,540 of record CANNFM010000001.1, on the reverse strand, counting down.
TTTATAGAAACAAGGTACTTATTTCGTCTGTAATTCTGGCAGGTCTTAACGTTTCTTTAGAGAGTAGACACCACATGGTTTTTGCAGAAACCAGCACTTTTTGGGTAGTAGTATTAATAATTTTGGTGTGGCGCTCACTTTTTACACCACGATGATGATCGATCCAAGTCTGTATGGTAATCTCATCGTTTTCAAAGGCAGGATTGTGATATTCGATATAGTGATTGAGTACCACCCATACATAGGTGTTTCTAATGGTGTCATCGGTTTTGGATTCCCAATGTTTCTTGGCCACATCTTGTATCCATTGCAGATATACTACATTGTTTACATGATCCATATCATCGATAGCAGATTTAGGAACAGTGAACTGATGTTCGAAAGTTTTGGATTGCATTTGATTAAAATTTTATTGGTTCTATAACAACTATTGGGCTGAATATTTTGCTTAGATACAAACTTATATTATTTAAGGGTTGCAATATCGAATTTACCGTTTTTTTGTAGCGATTATAATTCCGGTAGACCAATTCATTTTGGTTATATTAAAATCATCTCTGTGTTCTAAAGATTCGATTAATAGGTCTACTTTTTGTTGATGCCCTTTAGGCCAATTGGGTTGTGTGTTCATATCATCAATAATATAGAACCCACCTGGTTTTATTAGTGCTAATGTTTCTTCTAGTTCATAAAATTTACCAGGCCAGGCATCTGCAAAGATGAGGTCAAATTTTTCGCCAGTATAGTTTTTGATCCATGTTGCACCGTCTATATGTATAATTTTGACCTTTTCTTCTTTTTCGAAGTACTTTTGAGCAATTTTGATAAGTTTAGGATCATTATCTATTGTAATTAATTTTGATGAGTCATCCATTCCGGCAATCATCCATGAAAGAGATAAACCTATACCGGTTCCTAATTCTAATATATTTGCACTGGGTTTAGAAGTTATTATTGTTTTTAAAAGTGTTCCGATATAAGGATCAGATGGCATGGTAAAACCTATTTCTTTACACACTATTTCTAGTTCTAAATACTCCTTTGGGAAATCTATAATTTTTGAATCGTTCATTATATTTTTATAAATAGTATAGGTAACAAAACTATCTATATAGGTTTTGCTCAACTATTAATTATAATGGTAATTTACGATGTTCATACCTTTTTCAGGCAGTGATTGTAACGGCAGCTTTTACAAACTTTGATAAATGGTTTGTAAAACTACAGTGAAAAGCGCGGTGCATAAACTCATATTATGTAATAGGTTTTCTATTGCATAATATGGGTTGCAGCCTGCCTAAAAACCTAAAATATACTTAGCTATAGAAAAGAATAAGAAGATCCCAAAGATATCATTACTGGTAGTGATAAAAGGACCCGTGGCAATTGCAGGATCTATACCGCGTTTGTCTAAAATAATAGGAACAAAGGTGCCAACAAGAGCAGCTACAATAATTACAAATAGCATTGAGATAGCGATAGTAAAGCTAAATATAAGATCCATACCATCTAGAAACCCAAATAGTATAACCAAGATACCAAGTGTAACTCCGCTAATTAGACTTAGGCTTATTTCTTTAACTAATCGTTTAAAAAGGCTTCCTTTTACAACATCATTGGCTAAACCCTGAACAATAATCGCAGAAGATTGTACTCCTACATTACCAGCCATAGCGGCAATAAGTGGGGTAAAGAAAAATAACTCTTTGTATTTTGCCAAAGCCTCTTCATACCCTTCCATAATAAATACACTGCCAAGTCCTCCAAAAAGGCCTAATATAAGCCAGGGTAAACGGGCTCGGGTAAGTTCCCAAATATTATCATCTGCCTCTACATCCTGAGAAATACCGGCGGCCATTTGATAATCTTTTTCGGCTTCATCTTTTATAAAATCTACAATATCATCAATGGTAATTCTGCCAACCAAAACTCCTTCATGATCCACAACGGGAATAGCTTCAAGGTCATATTTTTGCATGATACGAGCAACTTCTTCTCCTTCGGTGTCTACATTTACATAGTCTACTTTTGGGATATACACTTCTGCAATACTAGTCGTTGTAGAGGCTGTGAGTAAATCTTTTAAGGATAATCTTCCTTTTAGTTTTTCTTCTTTATCAACTACATAGATTGAGTGTACCCGGGTTACATTTTCGGCTTGCCTTCGCATTTCGCGAACACATCCTGCAACGGTCCAGGTTTCTTTTACTTTAACTAATTCTTTAGCCATAAGCCCACCCGCAGTATCTTCATCATAAGAAAGTAATTCTTTAATATCCTCTGCATGCTTTTCATCTTCTATTTTGGCAATTACTTCTTCTACAATCTCATCGGGTAGTTCTGCAACTACATCGGCAGCATCATCGGTATCCATTTCCTCTAGCTCTTCTGCAATTTCTTTTACAGAGAGGTTATGAAGGATACGCTCACGAAAATCCTCTTCTAACTCCATTAGGGCTTCAGAGGTTTTCTCGCTATCTAATAATTTAATAAGGTAAGTGGCTTTCGAAAGGCTAAGTTCACTAAGAATTTCTGCCACATCGGCAAAATGTATTTCGTTAAGCATATCGCGTAAGCGAGTATCACCTTCAATCTCGATAAGGTGCTTTACTTGCTCGATATACTCTGCAGAAATCTGAAATGGCATATGCTAATAATTTAGTGATCCCTTGGACAAACGCTCACAAAGATAACCAAACAATTTAATTAGCGAGACTATGGTTTTAAAACCTGTATTAAAGATTTTATAGTATTTAGTTTGTGGTTAAATGTAAGATGTTTTGTTATCCCATATGAATTTGGATTCACCTAAGATACACATGTTTAATCTGGCTACAGTTTTTCAATGAGAAGTGTTAACTCTATAAATTGATCGACATTTAATTGTTCAGGGCGCTTATTAAAGATTTCTAATTCCTTTATTTCTTCAGAAAGCTGAAACGTTTTAAGACTATTTCTTAGTGTTTTTCGGCGCTGACCAAAGGCCGTTTTTACTACTCTAAAGAACAATTTTTCGTCACAGGGTAATGAATACTCTTTTTTTCTGATTAGTCTAAGAACACCGCTATCCACTTTTGGTGGAGGATTAAAAACACTTGGAGGCACCGTAAACAGATACTCAACATCATAGAAAGCTTGTGTAAGTACCGAAAGAATACCATAAACTTTGCTTCCTTCTTTTTCGCAAATACGTTGTGCTACTTCTTTTTGAAACATCCCGGTAAATTCTGGGATACGATCTCTGTTTTCTAAGGTTTTGAAAACAATCTGTGTCGAAATATTATAAGGGAAATTACCCGTGATAGCCAATTGCTCATTGGCAAATAAAGTATTCAAATCAAATTTCAGAAAATCGGCTTCTAAAACTTTAAAAGAAGCATTTTCTCTTATGGTTTCATTGTGCTCTAATTGAAAGCTGGTATTTAGATATTCAATCGATTCGCTATCCAGATCCATGGCAACTACATGCAGTTCTTTTTGAAGAATGTATTTAGTAAGCACCCCCATACCAGGACCGATTTCGATCACATTTTTATATCCGGTAAGCGTTAGGGTGTCACCAATTTTTTTGGCGACATTTTCATCCTTCAAAAAATGTTGACCCAAATGTTTTTTGGCTCGTACAGCTGTTTTTTCATGGGAACTACTGTGATTCGAGGTGTATTTTTTATTTTTTTTGTACTTAGCCATTTTGCTCACTCACAATTTCTAATTCGGTTCTAAAGGCTACAAATTTACCTGCGAAACGGTTGGTCTCGTTACGAAGGCGGTCGGCATCTTCTGCATAATATTTTTGTAGGGTTTCTTTACTGTCAGTAGTATATTGAACAGAGTAGGTGATCCCGCCCATTTCTTCTTCAACAAGCACTTTGGTCATTAAAGCCTTACTAAATTTACCAATAGAAAGCATATCAGGAATATGTTCGTTTTTCATCCAATCCAACCATTCATCATGAATAGTCTCTTCTATATTTATGGTAACGTTGTATATGTACATTATTAGGTGTTAGTCTTTAGTAGTTAGTGAGTAGTTTATAAAAATTTATAAAGTGGCAAAGTTACAAAGAAGCAAAGTAAAATGTGCCAGATGGCTTAAGTAGTTATTGTCTTTTAAATTTAATTTTGATCTCTTTTGTCTTAAAACGTAGTATTATAGTGATAAGTCAATTGCCAAAAAAGAGATGATTGCATTATAAAATTACTTGATTAACCTATTGTGTATTTAGATATTTTTTAACCAAACTCCGTCAATTCGAGTGCTTCGACTGGCTCAGCAGAGCTATCGAGAATAGGATTATTGGTTAAAAAAAGCTATTCTCGATACATTTTGTCTTCATTTCATTGCGCAAAATACTCGAATTGACGCTTTTTTTGTAATGATTTTCCTAAATGCACAACGGGTTTGATTATTCTTAAAAATAACTTTTGGCTTTGATGCTTTGCGACTTAGAAGCTTTAAATCATCTTAATTTATCGCGTCTCCACGCAGGGCACGGTATTTTTTTCGTGCACTTACAAAGTAAATACTATCGGCATGATTAAAAATTATCTTTTCGTACAATTCTTTGGCTTTTTCTGGTTCTCCTAATTCATTAACATATAGTTCTGCTAACCAATAATAGGCATCATCTACCAAGATATCGTCATTATAAAATTCAATAATTTTTAGATAATTGACTTTGGCTTTTTCGAATTGTTTTTCTCCCTCGAATAGTTTAGCCTGGCGAAGGAAGGCTTCATCTTCTATTTTTTCTCCTTTATGTTGCGTTAAGATTTTTTCGTACATCGCTATAGCTTCTTCATTTTTATTCTGAAAAGCAAGAAGATCAGCTTTTGCATAAATTTTAAGGGCAGTTTGTGTAGAATCTTCCTGAGAATTGTCGCTAATAATAAGGCTTAGCTCCATGGCATCATTAGCGATGAGTTGCGATGTAGAAGATTTTAGCACATCAAGTTGTGTTTGCGCCCATTTAAAATCACCTTTATAATAACTGGTTTTTGCTACTTTGAACCGGGCATCCTGGGCTAAATAATTATTCTTTAACGCGTTCTGAACCTGTGTATAATAAATCAGAGCTTGATTAAATTTTTGATCCAAAACCAGGATGTCTGCAATTTTCATTTTAATTCTAGAGGATTGAAATCTGGATAAGCGCTCTCTTTTAATGATGTCTTTTAAAAAAACAATAGCTTCTTGTTTTTTATCCTGATTAAAAGCCAGAAAATGTGCATAATCAATTTGCAAGCCTATGGTTTCTCTAGATTTACCGTATTCTGCAAATACAGTAGTATACTGATCGGCAATTATTTTATATTCTTTTTTATTTGCGTTATCTACCTTAGCTTTAAGAATGATCTTGTGTGCAGTAAGCTTCATATCCTTGGATACAGGTGTTTCAAGAATATAATTAAGGATTTCTGTAGCAGATTTAATGTCTTTTTCTGAGATAGCAATCCTGGCTAAATCTATAATGCCTTGTGGGCTTTCATCTTTACGTTTGTAAATTGCTTTTTCTTGTACAAACGCTTTTTTGAACTCTTTTTGTTGCACAAATAGCCAACTTAGCATTTCATTATATAAAATGTCAGGGTTTTGCTGAAGCCTTTTAATCAATAGTTTTCTGAAAATAATATTAGCTTCGCTAGAAGGGTTATCAGATATATAATCACTAAAATTTCGTTGTACAATATTGATGTAATTAGATTGCAATTGTAATAAAGATAAATAGCTGTCAAACATTTTTTCTAGCTTACCTTGTTCTCCATAGATTTTGGCTAGTTGAACATTAAAGTTCGCTCTGGGATTATCTTCCATCCCTTTTTCATAGATTAAAGCAGCTTCATCTAATAAACTATATTTTTCGAAAGTCTGAGCAAGAGAATAGGCATGGTTTACATCACTATTGGTATAGGTTTCTATGGCTTTATTATAATATATACGAGCTTGTTCAGGTTTTTCTTGCAGGTCGTAATGATGACCAAGCTCTACTAAAATCTGAGCATTATTCGTTTTTTTCTCTACCCTTCTTAGTAAGATTTTTTCTGCTTCATTAAATTGCTCTAATTGCTGAAAAGATTCTACTAATCCTAATAAATAGCTATTTCGATTAGGATTTTGGTTGTAGAGTTTTTGGTAGATAGAAAGCGCTTTTTCGTACTGTCCTTGTTGCATATAATTTTTTGCTAACTGCTCTGATTGAGCAAATGCAGAAAGTGTTAGAAATAGGCTTATGTATAAAAAGGCAAAGCGCATTTTGCAAGTTTTTTTGTAAAGATAGCTTTAAAGTGACAAAGTAGCAAAGAAGCTAAGTCGCAAAGCCATAGTTTCTTTATAAGAAAATTCAACAAATTTCTAAAAGAGCCTTTTAATAATGTACAAACCTCTATAAAGAGTTGCTTTTAGTTAACGAAACTTTGTAACTCTGATACTTTTGCCTCTTTGTAACTTACTTATCTAATCTATATACTCAAATCCACAATACGGCACTAAAACGTCAGGGATTTTGATACCTTTTGGAGTTTGGTAATTTTCTAAAATACCTGCAAGTACTCTTGGTAAAGCTAATGAACTTCCGTTAAGGGTATGCACGAGCTGATTTTTACCATTGGTATCTTTAAAACGCAATTTTAAACGATTGGCCTGAAAAGATTCAAAATTCGACACCGAGCTTATTTCTAACCACCGATCTTGGGCCGTAGAGAACACTTCGAAATCAAAGGTAAGGGCAGAAGTAAATCCAATATCACCTCCACAAAGACGTAAAATACGATAAGGTAATTTCAATTCTCTAAGAATGTCTTTAACATGTTCTACCATCCCATCAAGAGCTTGATACGAATTTTCAGGTTTTTCGATACGCACAATCTCTACTTTATCAAACTGATGCAAACGATTTAATCCACGTACATGAGCTCCATAAGAACCCGCTTCTCTTCTAAAACAGGGAGTGTACCCAGTACAACAAATTGGTAATTCATTTTCTGTAACTAACTCATCTCTAAACATATTTGTTACAGGTACTTCTGCTGTCGGGATAAGATATAAGTCATCTCCCGTTACATGATACATTTGCCCTTCTTTATCGGGCAACTGTCCCGTTCCATATCCAGATGTCTCATTTACCAAATGAGGCACCTGGTATTCTTTATAACCGGCAGCCGTATTTTTATCTAGAAAATAATTGATCAATGCACGTTGTAATCGAGCTCCTTTTCCTTTGTAAACAGGAAAACCTGCTCCTGTTATTTTAACACCAAGTTCAAAATCGATGATGTCATATTTTTTCGCCAGTTCCCAATGCGGTAATGCACCTTCTTCAAGCTTAGGAACTTCTCCTTCTTTAAATATTTCTTCATTATCCTCATCACTTTGTCCGTCGGGTACAGAATCATGTGGAATATTCGGGATGGTATATAAAACCTCTATAAGCTCTTCCTGAATTTCAGTTAATCGGGTTGATAATTCTTTCGAAGCTTCTTTTAACTGCGCTGTCTTTTCTTTTAGCAAATTTGCTTTTTGCTGTTCTCCATTTTTGAACAACATCCCAATTTCTTTTGAGAATTTGTTAGAGTCTGCCAGGGTATTATCGAGTTTTGCCTGGGTTGCTCTGCGACCTTCGTCTAATGCAATCACCTTATCCAAAACCGGCGCAGCATCAAAATTACGCTTTGCCAATGCTTTTATATACTCCTCTTTATTTGCTATGATTTGCTGTACTACTAACATGATGTTTTTTTTGGGCGATTGCCGGGCTATTCGTTATATCTTTTTTAGTTGTACCCTGAGGTTCTCGAAGGGTACAACTAAAAAAGGATGTCACTACTATCCCTATCGCAATGAAGGAGCAAATTTAAAGAAAAGCTTGGTTTTTGAAAGCGTAATAGGAAAATTAATAAAGACAATATCATTTACTTAATTATACCTATGCTGTTGTTGACTTTTAAATGCTTTTCTTTTTTTAGAATGATGCTCAGTTTATGTTTTTTTGAGCAATAATTTATATATTAACAAAAAATTAGGACAATAACACCTAACTTAAAACAAACACAAGCACTAACCCAACTAACGATAACTTAACTACCCCATCCTTGGAGACTATTAATTTCAATTTTTTTCAATTACTAATTCTGTTTGGCTCTGTTCAAGGCGTAATTTTTAGTTTGATTGTTTTCTTTGTTAGGAAATATCGATCCAAAAGCGGTTTTTTTCTAGGGTTAACCGTTCTTTTTTTATCTATAAGTAATATTCAGCACATGTTGATAGACGTTAATTACTTTGCGATTGGATCAATATTGAAGAAGGCATATATCCCATGGCAATGGCTTGTGGGCCCGATGTTTTATTTTTTTGCCTATTATTTTTTGAATAGGGAACTCATTGGTAAGAAAAAATTATTTCTTTTAATAGGCCCCTTTTTTGTCATAACGATAGTTCATAGTATTCAGTTAATATACCACCTATATTATAATCAAGAATATCCGATATCTAATTATTATGAGCGTGGATTGTTTTTGTATACTAATATGCTTTCTTTTATATATATTCCTGGAGTGATCTTTTTTATGTATCGAATGATTATTTCTTATGAGAAAAAACACGTTGGAGCCATAGAAAAAATAAAAGGAGAAACGACATGGTTAAAAAGCCTAATTCATATTGGAGTTAGTATTGTTTCTTTAGGAATGCTATCTGCAGTATTAGGTATTGTGTTAGACATGAAACAATCGTATTACGCCTATCCGTTTTTTATTTCTCTTTCGTTATGGATTTATTGGGTTGGGTATGTAGGGGTCAATCGATCATCCTCATCTGAAAAACTTAAAAGATTACAGAATACGCAACCTTCTAAAAAGTTGGGGTATGATACTTTTATAAGAATAAACGAGTATATCATTACCGAAAAAAAGTATTTATCAGCAGATTTTAATCTAAATACTATTGCAGACCGATTTGAAATCAGTAATGGGTATCTTTCTCAATTGATCAATGCAAATACACAAAAAAGTTTTAACGATCATATCAACGAGTTACGTGTTGAAGCTTCAAAAAAGATGCTAACCGATGTGCGTTACAACAACTACACTATAGAGTCTATTGGTTTAGAATGTGGGTTTAAATCTAAATCTAATTTTTATAGCACTTTTAAAAAATTTAGTGGGCAAACTCCTAATCAATTTAAAAAATCAAAAAAATAAGTTCTGGATCTTCAACTTTCTAAGAATACAGAACTTTTGTTTTATGTTTTGATGCTATACTTGCTATCCCTAATCGAAAAAACTTTCCTACATATTTAAATGGTTGAGTGAAATATTTAATCACTTTTTTATTCTTTTTAAGATTTCAAAAGAAACTTAATCCAAAATGATCAACATTTAAAAATGAAAAAAACCCTCTTGCTTTTCTGTTTTTTAATAAACAGTATTGCTGTTTTTGGACAGATGTCTAATAATGCATTTCGTTTAAATAATGATTATGGTGATCTTATCTGGAAACGTGCTTTAGTTAGCGGCGCTACCAAGCTACATATTAACTATGGGGGTGACTTAGCAGAGGGCGCAAGAATTATGGGATCTAAATTAATTGTAGATGGTAATGTTGGTATTGGAACAACAAATACATCTATATGGTATAGAACTAGGTCCGATGAATATGAAACTGCTCGAAAAAATAGAAGAGTTGACCTTATATATAATTGAGCAGGAGAACAAAATTAAATCACTGTCTAAAAGTAGAATCTCTAGAGAAACAAGATTCAAGAATTAGGAATCTAGAAGAAAAAATAAAAACTGTATTAGAAAAAACCAATAAATAAAATGAAAAGAATAATCAGTACACTATCCGTCCTTGCATTAATGAGTTCTGGCATTTATGCACAAGAATTTGTTCAAACAACAACAAATAGTACTTATGAAAATAAAAGCTTCAGGACTTCGGGTAAGTTCTCAATTGGTGCTTCAGATACAGAATCAGTAGGAGGGTCTCCTTTAAATATTCAAAGAACCTGGGGTAATTGGATGGCTCTCGTAGATGGGTATAAAAAAGATGTATACGCTTTTCACAATCCCAATAATGGAGGACGCATGGAATTGTTTATCCATGATGGAGTAACAAATACCAACAATTTTGGAGTATTTACGATTAGACGTGATGGTAATATTGGTATTGGCACTGCTACACCAGAAGAAAAACTACACGTCAATGGTAGTATACGGGGTAATGCCAGCGGTGGAGCTTTAAAAATAAAAAGTGCACATGGTTATATTGATGTGGGAGCACAAAACACATCTTGGGCGCATATCTATACCGATAGACCTAAAATTATTTTCAATAAAGACATTTATACAGTTACTAATGGGTTTTCTTCATACAATAATGATTTAATCCTAAAAACTAAAGGAACAGAACGCTTAAGAATTCTAGACGAAAATGGAAATGTAGGGATAGGAACCAATGGCCCAAAGGCAAAGTTACATATTAATGGAGATATGTATATGAGTGCAGGAGAAGGGTTTAGAGTGTTTGGAGATGCAAATTATTTTGGGCAGTATAAAGACGGAATTGTTTTTGAAATGCAAGATGGCAATTCATCAAATGGTAATACAGATGGAGGATTCGTTTTTAGAGGATATACCCCAACAGATGATATTTCTAAAGATTGGATGGTCATAAAAACTGGTGGAAATGTTGGTATTGGTACAACAATACCAGACTCCAGACTAACCGTTAAAGGAAAGATTCACGCAGAAGAGGTGAGAGTAGATTTAAGTGTTCCTGCACCAGATTATGTATTTACAAAAGACTACGATCTACTTACCATAGAAGAAGTACAACAACATATTGTAGAACAAGGCCACCTGCCTAATATCCCTTCGGCTATAGAAATGGAAACTAATGGAGTAGAATTAGGGTTGATGAATATGAAACTGCTAGAAAAAATTGAAGAATTAACCTTATACACGATTGAGCAGGAGAAAGAAATAGAAGAGCTCAAAAAGGCTAAAGTGGATACTGAAGAATTAGAAATTCGTTTGGCAAAACTAGAGGCAATTTTGATGAAAAAATAACATTTCTAAACATTAGAATATAAAGGAAATATGAAGAAAATAATCTTTTTACTATCGTTTTTTATAGCATATATAGGGCATGCTCAATTTTATGATATAAATACCATAATCCCTAATTCACCTTCAACCGCAAAATTTGAAGAGGTCTTTTCTCCCAAAGTAAGTGAGTTTAATGGAACACTAGATGTAACAATACCCATTTACGAAATAAAAGTAGATGAAGTTACCATACCCATTTATCTAAGATATGATTCTAGCGGGGTCAAAGTTGAAGAAGAAGCAAGCTGGGTAGGGCAATCCTGGTCATTAATGGCAGGAGGATTGGTTTCAAGAAATCAAGTTGGTATTCCCGATGACATGAATAAAAATGTTGGTTTTGTTCCTACTTTTATAACGTATTCGCACCCGATGGATCCATTAGGAAGCAGCAGCAGTTCTCTTTGTAATACACCTCAAGTATTTCATAACTCCGGATGGTTTTATGCAAGAGATAAGATTCAATCTATTGCGAATGCTGTCGAAAATGGAGGTAGTATAGGTGATACAGGTAATTTAGGTTATTATAAGGCTATTGGCTACGGCGCTAATGATAGCGCTCCTGATATTTTTAATGCGTTCTTGCCTAACGGACAATCTGAAAACTTTTTCTTCAATAAACGTGATGAGGTACATTTCTTTGATAAAAATTCTATCGCTGTAAATTATAATATAACCGATATTAATAAAGGTATTGATCATTTTAGTATTAAAGATAATAACGGTACAACATATAAGTATAATCAAAAAGAGTATTTACGTTACCAGCGTGATAATTTTACCGGTAACACTAATCCCGAATATGTGAGTAGCGCATATACAAAGCCTGTAAGACGAAGCTCTTCAGCATTATCCCCTAATAACTTTTATACATTTTGGACAGCATATGGAGAAGGAAGATGTGTTACTTATAGTGATCCTGAGGCCATAGAAATTAGTGAACGCTTATGGCCAAAAGCATGGCATACGAGTGAAATAGAAACTGTTAAAGGCAATAAAATTCATTTTGATCATCAAACCGATACAATCTATAAATTATCTAATACTTTTCTTAAAAGAGATCTTTACTCATTCAGACGAGTGGCAGGTATTACCAATCACATTACATGGGCATATTCCTCCGGAAATTCATTTCAAAAAATTGCATACCCAAGATTAAGTGAGATCACTTGGGATCAGGGGAGAATAGTATTTATATCTGGTGATGTAAGAGAAGATGTCTATAAAGACACAAGTGTAAATGCAGTATCAAGAACCAAGTCATTGGATAAAGTAATCATTTATGATAAATTCGATAATGTTGTAAAAGAATTTGAGTTAAGATATTCTTACAGAAATGCAGAAGGATATTCAAGTTCTCTTCCAGCGCATGAAAAGTCTTTATACAAAAGGCTGTTCTTAGATGAGGTAATTTCTAAAGATAAAAATGGAAAAGCTATTGGCAGTCATAAAATGACATATAATGCTACAACGTTGCCTAATAAATTCTCTTTTGAACAAGATTATTGGGGGTATTACAATAATAACAATGCCAATACTTTTTTACCTAATTTATGGTGGTATCCCAGTGAGCAAAGAGATTATATAGATAAATCAAAAATGTCTCTGTATCCAAGAACAACGTATAATGGTCAGCAAAAACGATTGAACAATTATATGGATGATTTTTTCCCGCCAACATTGCCAGTACATGTTGTTTTTGCTGATCGAAGACCAAATGAGACATATTCGAAAGCGGGAGTGCTAGAGAAAATAGAATACCCAACGGGTGGCGAACTTGCAATTGCATATGAGCAGAATCAATTTTTATACAGAGGAAAATCAGAGTATGGCCCTGGATTACGGGTAAGTAAAACTACATTAAGAGAAAGTAGCACTGATACAAATCCTATTGTTACCGATTATGTTTATAATCAAAATGGGAAAACTACCGGTAGGGTGAGAACACTACCTATGTTTACCGGATTAGGAAGATATTATAGTGCTGATGATCCTCAAGAATACTACTACATTTCTTCTCACCCTATCAATGAATTTAATAATGCTTTTAATGGTGAATTTGGATATTTAAGAGTAGAAAAAAAGTATAGCGGAGGAGAAAATGGGAAAGAAGTAAAAACATTTTCTTTCCCAATTCCTTTAGGCAAAACCAATGTTACAGAGAATGGACTTAATTTATATAACACCTCTTTAGATAATCTATCATCTCGAGCTACATATGTACGTTCAATTCATCCTAATCCAGGCTTTACCACAAACTCTAGTGATTATTTTCCATATCCTTCAGAAACAAATTTCTCGTTTGCTTTTGGAAAACCACTATCCGTTAAAACCTATGATAGTCAAAATAGAGTACTCCTGTATAAAACATACTCGTACGAGTATAGCAGTAATTATAATACTACTAAAGCACTTTTTGATACGGGAGGAGAAGGACGTGCAACCATAAATTACCTAAGTGCAAAATACCAACTAATAGAAGATAATTCTGACTATCATGGTTCAAGAGGTGTATTAAATACAAACACTTCGTATGTGTATAATGATGATTTTTTATTATCTGAGAAAAACATTACCAATTCTGATGGCAAATTGTATAGAGAAAATTACAAGTATACTAGAGATTTTGTTTACCAGACGAGTACTTTTGAGCAAGATCCTTTTGGTAATTGGATAGAATTTATTCATAAAAACCTTTATGGTAAAATGATCGATAAAAATATGATTCATTACCCAATTGAAACCATAAAAAAAGTAGATAATAAGGTAGTGTCATCAGAGTTAAATAAGTTTAAAAGAGTTTCTTTAACTAATAATAGGGTTACCTATTTACCTCAAGATTATTTAAAGCTAGAAACCAAAGTTCCGCTAACTAATTATGTTGAAACCTCTCCATCAAATACAATATCTGGTGAGCAATTGTCTATAGACACACGTCTTAAGAGTAATATTTTATATGAAAAATATAATGATAGTGGTAACATAACTCAATATCGAGAAAGTAATGGTATACCCATATCAATTATTTGGGGCTATAACCAGAACCATCCCATTGCTAAACTAGAGAATATGACCTACGACCAGGTTGAATCGTATGTAGATAATCTGATACTAAAATCTAATCAGGATAATGATAGAACCATTAAGTATATCGGAAAAGAAGGAGTGCTAAGAAAAGATTTGGACGAATTAAGAACTGCTTTTCCTCTTGCCATGATAACAACATACACCTATGACCCATTAATTGGAATGACAAGCGAGACGGATCCAAAAGGGGATACAACATATTATGAATATGATGAGTATAATCGCCTTAGAGCAATTAAAAATTCGGATGGAAATATTCTAACGAAGAACGATTATAACTATGCTTCACAAAACTAATCTTAAAGTCATGAATAAACATATTTATATACTATCCATTGTTTTCTTTTGTGCAGTTTTTGCGCATGGACAAACTCAAACAGAAAATTATATTAAAACAACCACATTCCAAGAAGAAGTTTCTGTTTTACCTGTTGATTATTCTGATTTTTCAATGAATACTGGCATTTCTGATTTCTTTCATACCAACGCAGGCGGAGGAGGCTTTAGTGCAAGTATGGCCAGTAATGTCTTAAATATAAATTTTAGTGGTGGATGGGGTACTGGAGTCTTAAAACTTGGAAAGGTAAAAACATTACCCTTGTATCCAGGGTTTGATAACGATATAGAGCTAGGAGAAATGCTTACGAACGATCTGCCTTCCGGAATCAAAATGAAGATAAGAGGTAAGGATCTAATCTTATATTCTAAGTACTTTGTCAACGGAATTGCCACTCATAATACAAGGCAAATTCCTGGCAATCAGTCATATCTTCAAAAATTCATATCGTTAAGTTATGTAGGAGTATGTCCAGACGGAAACAGAATTGGAGAAGGTTACATCTTAATAAATGAAAAAACAATCACGCTACATGTAGGATTTAACCATAACATTAGTAGTAGAAGTGACTGCAAACCCTACTTAGGGTTCATAAAAACGATTGAAGGTGTTACTTTACCTGATATGGAATTGGGAGTACTTAGAAACACAGAAGGGGAAGATACAGTGTATAAAGCCAAAATTTGGAATAATATTTTGGTGTTCTATACTGATGAAACCATTCCCGCATATCCAACCGGTGGAGCGTTAAGCAAGACTTTAGACTTTAATATTGAAAAACCCGAAAGTATTAAAACCGTTACCTATTTTGACGGCTTAGGAAGATCTAAGCAAACCATTGATATTAACGCCGGAGGACAAAGAGAGGATATTATTACGCCTGTCGAATACGATAAACACGGTAGACAAATCAAAGATCAATTGTCGTTTGCAAAAAGCTCATTACAGGGTAACATACATGCTAATGCTTTAGTAGATCAACAGTCATTTTATAATACACCGAAATATGAAAATACCACCAATCCCTATAACCAAAAGGATTTCGAAAAATCTCCATTAGATAGAGTTTTAAGGCAAGCTGCGCCGGGTGAAGACTGGAAACTTGGTAGTGGACATGAAATTGAATCCGAATATACTGTGAATGATGTACAAGAAGTTAGAAAATATGAAGTTAATTTTAACAGTAGTACACAATTACCTCAATTATTGGCAAGTACAAGTAGTTATTACAATTCTGGTGAATTATATAAAACGATAACTCGAAATGAGAACCATACTGGTACAAGCAAAAATAATACAACAGAGGAGTTTAAAGACAAATTAGATAGAGTCATATTAAAGCGCGCCTATGTAGATGTTGACACTAATAATGACGGAGTTTTAGAAACCGAAGTGCCCCATGATACTTACCATGTCTATGATGCTTTTGGAAATTTAACTTTTGTAATTCCTCCAGGAGTAAACGTTTCTGATGGAATATCAAACGAAGAATTAAGCGAACTATGTTATCAATATAGATATGATGAGAGAAACCGTTTGATCGAAAAGAAAATCCCAGGCAAAGGAGATGCTAGTACTTGGCAATATACCGTATATAATAAATTGGATCAACCTATCATGACCCAGGACCCCAATCAAAAAGCAAACAATCAATGGTTGTTTTCGGTTTATGATGCCTTTGGGAGAGTTGCATATACAGGTATCGACGAAAATAACACATCAAATAGAGATGTGATACAAACAGCGGCATATACAGCAAGTAAGCAATTTGTTACAAAATTGGATCAAGGGCAATCCTATGCCGGTACAACAGTGTTTTATTCTAAAAACGCATACCCTACGAGCTTTGACAAAGTGTACACTATTAATTATTATGATAATTATAAGTTTGATATCGTTGGGTTAGAAGATCCGGGTACTGTATTTGGAGTAGTAACAACTGATCGTACGCAATCGCTACCTACCGGAAATAAAGTAAGAGTGTTAGGAACGAATGATTGGATTACTACAGTTACCCATTATGATGATAGAAGTAGAGCAATATATGTGGCTACAAAAAACGAGTATTTGAATACAACTACCATTGTAGAAACCCAGTATGATTTTGCAGGCAATATTTTAAAGACCAGATCGAGGCATCGAAAAGGGAGTAATACCGAGATTGTAATAGTAGATACCTTTACTTATGATCATATGAATCGCTTGTTGGATCATAAACAATGTGTTGGCGACAGCACTCTTTCTAATGATTGCGGAGACGCTAATTCAGGAGTGACAGATAGTATAGAATTGTCGGAAACTATTACTACAACGACAAACAAAGTTGCAACTCAAAGTATTAATCTCTTACCAGGTTTTAAAATTACAGCCTCGTCTGATATTACTTTTTCGGCAATCATACAAGAGATCCAAGGAGAATTAATTGCAGTAAACACCTACGATGAATTGGGGCAACTAATTAGCAAAAAAGTGGGAAATAAAGAGAGCACCCCTCTTCAAAAAGTGGACTATACCTATAATGTTCGAGGTTGGTTAAAAGGAATTAATGATGTCAATAATTTAGGATCAGATCTTTTCGCTTTTGGAGTCAATTATAATGTTGTAACCGAAAACTTAAGTCAGGCCGATGCTTTATATAACGGAAACATAAGCGAAACGGTTTGGAAAACAGCTACTGACAACACTAAGAGATCCTATAGTTATCAATACGATGCTTTAGACCGAATTACCAATGCCATTAGCAATGATAACAGACATAATTTGCATGAAGTACAGTACGACAAGATGGGTAATATTACCAAACTTGCAAGAAATGGCTGGCAAAATACAGCTGTTTTTACCGATATGGATGTGTTAAACTATGACTATAGACAAGGAAACAAACTTGTAAAAATTACCGACACAGGGAATGCTAATTATGGATTCAAAAATGGCACCAATACTAATGATGATTTTGGTTATGATGCTAATGGTAATTTAATATTAGATCGAAATAAAGGTATTACTGGGATTGCATATAATCATTTAAACTTACCCAAAGTTGTTACCGTAAACAATACTGGGCAAACAGGAGATATTACCTATTTTTATGATGCTACAGGAATTAAAATAAAAAAGATCGTAAAAGAAGGAAATGTAGTCACTACCACTGATTTTGATGGTAATTATATTTACGAAAATGGAGAAGTACAATTTATAAACACTCCAGAAGGTTATCTCATGCCAGGTGAATCTGGAAATTATCGATACGTGTATAGACAAACCGACATCTGGAGAAATACACGAATTAGTTATACCGATTACGATCAAAATGGTGTAATTGCGAACTCAGAAATTATAAGAGAACAGAATTATTATCCATTTGGACTTGAGCATAAAGGCTATAATTCTTCTTCTTCAGAGGCAAAGAATAATTATAAAACGTATCAGGGACAAGAATTTACTGAGAATTTAAATATAGATGTTCATGAATGGAAATATCGTATCAGTGATCCTTCTACAGGTAGATTTTGGCAAATTGATCCTTTAGCAGAAGAATACACCTATAATAGTACGTATGCTTTTCAGGAAAACAAACTTGGTATAGGGATCGAATTAGAAGGATTAGAAGTTGAAGAGTTTGAGGATTTAAATCAAACAGGACAATTGCTATTAGGAACGGCTAATGAATTAATCAATAACAGTGCAAGCTTGCAAGGTACTAATCAAGCTATTTTTACCTTTGGATTAGGTGTCGATAAAGGAGCTTTTTCATCTTCATTCGGGACTCCTGGGTTATTTGGGACTGAGGTCAATGCTTCTTTAGGAGAGTTAAACGCTGAGTTGCAAGTAACATCGAGAGGAGAAGCTATAGTACAAGCCAATGGATCTCTTTTAAACGCTGGCGGAAGTGCAGATCTATTCGGAGATAATATTAGCGGTAATTATACCGTGATAGATGGAAAAATAAGCTATAATCTAAATACCAACATTGGTGATAGTAGCCTTGATGTTCTGGAAGGAAGTATTACTAATAATAATGACAATGTACTCACCATTGGTGGAGCAGGAGCATATATTAAAACGAATCTTAACGAATTACAGAGGAGTTTTAATGATTTTGGAGTTGCCATAAAATCCTTTTTCAAAGCTGCTGCTGATAATTATTTTGGCGGAGAAAGAACTAACCCTTTTTAAATAATAATGTTTATGGATTTACTAATCGTTTTAAAGTTTGGTAAACCCTAATAAAGAAGAGAATTCAAGAAAACGGCCGCATGTAGTATGTGGCTGTTTTTGATTATGAATCACTTCTAAACTATATCAAGGCCCTCGCTGTTCCATAGCATTGGCTACCGTTAGAGTATCTCTTGTGGCGTCAAAGATTGGTGGGTAAGAGGGATATGTGATAAGAAATCCCGCTTTGGATACCCTCTAAGGGTGGTTCTGAACCACCCCTTACCTGGTTACGAACTGCTTCTGACCTATACCAAAGTGTTTCGAAGTGGTTCTATATCCCTTCGAATAGGTTGCATAGCTCTTCAGTACATCTCAAGATGTGTACTGTACAAGGTATATTAGATACAAGATAGTGTTGAGGTAATAGTCAATAACCCATTTTCTGATTATTCGTATATTTAGTGCACATGATCACCAGTACTACAAAACGCTTTTTAGTTGCTCTTTTTACGTTAATAGCAAGTCTATATAGAGATAGACAAACCCGAAAATTTGCAGGAATTCCTCTTTTGGTTATTGTTATCGGTTTTGTACTACCGCAAAAAATGATTGTACCGGTACAAGGCGCCACTATTGCCGATTGGGATGACAATTCATTTTGGGCATATCCCTGGGGGACTTCGGTTACCCATAAAGGTATTGATATTTTTAAAGAGAAAGGCACTCATGTGATCTCATCTACCTACGGGATTGTGGTATACACTTATGAAGGAGGTAAGGGAGGTAAAACGGTTATGGTATTAGGCCCAAAATGGCGGTTTCATTATTATGCGCATCTGGATCAGACAGATGCTTTCCCGTTTCAGCCTGTACAACCTGGTACAGTATTAGGTACAGTAGGTAATACGGGTAATGCTATAAACACACCATCGCATTTGCATTATGCTATTACGACACCATTTCCGTATTGGTGGTTACGTGATCCTGAAGCCATACAAGGTAACCGCAAAATGTTTCATTTAGATCCAGATACATGGTTGCGGGATTAATTTTAAACTAGACTTTTTTAATCAGACCTCACAGATCTCCAAGACCTGTGAGGTCTAGAGAATAGTTATTCTTCTTCAGAATACTTAATTATCCATGGATTGGTAGTAAAATAATTCCAAGGCATACTTGCCAGATCGATCTCTGGATCTATAAATTTTTTATGTTTTTTACCATTGATAGAGATGCTACTTTTTACATAAACAGCAATATCTTTTCCTTCAGCAGCATAGTGTTGTTTGAGGCGTTGTGCAAATTGCCACATGGCATCTGGTTTTGTAGACACCAGGCGTAATTGTTTTTTGGATACGTACTCCCGTTTGTTGATATACTTCTGTTTTGCATCAGGTATATTTTTGTCGACTACATAAAAATTTGTACTTCCGGATCGCCCTCTAAGCATCATACGCCAACTCATGCGATGGCCTTCTTCGGTCCATAATACATCACCTGGGATAAACCAATGTCGTATTGGTAATGCAATTTGAATCACAAACCAAATAATGGATAAGGTGATCAATATATTTTTGTATGAAGGGATGAGTACTTCGTTAGCAGCATAGAACTCTTTCTTTTTCATAAAAATGTGATGTATTCTTTCTTTAGAAAAGAAAAACACGGTAAATGCTAATGACATATAAGGAAATATCCCAATCTGAAAGATGATAGAATTAAACAAATGAAAAAAGATGCTAATGCAAAAAGCGACTAATCGTGTTCTTTTCCATAATAAAAGAGGAACGATTAATAAGTCAAACAAAATCCCAAAATAGGTAACGCTTACATGGGCCCAATGTCCTTGCAAAATATCGCCGATAATAGGATAATATGCACGTCCGGCCATTAGGTTTTTGGCTACCGTATAATCTAACCAATCTGGATAGAATTTTGCAACCGATGCATAGGTGTATACAATCCATAATTGTGCAATAATGAACAGAACAACCCAGCGAGGCATTGCAATCTTTTTAAGTGATGGATTTCGTTTTACATCTACCGAAAAGTAATTTCCGGCTGGTAAAATGCTCATGAGTATACAAAGTAAAAGCAAGAGGTAATAGTGATTGTTATAGGATGCTTTTTGCATAAAATAGACTCCGGCCCACATCACGGTATAGGCAATCATACTCCATCGGTATTTAAAGCCAATCATTACCATAAGTCCAAAAATTCCCATGATGGCAAAGTAGAAGTACATACCATTACCAGGCAAGGGTTGTAAGAAATCAAAACCAATAAAATTAAATGTAAATTCGGGATCTACAAGTGTCCTTTTAACCCATCCTGTAAATATGGCCCCAATAGCTTCTGCGGCGATGAGGAAACCAAAAAATACTCTAAAAATAATAAGAGCACTATTGTCAATTTGAGTAAATAACCAACGATTGATCATACAAGTGAGTTTATATAATCACGAGAAAAATCTTCGTCTTCTTGCATGGCTTCTTGCAAGTCTTCGATAGAATTAAACTTTTTCTCATCTCGAATACGTTTTAGCATCTCGATCTGGATTTTCTTATCGTACAAGTTAAAAGAAGCATCAAAGAAATGCGTTTCTATAGTTTGATGAGTTCCATTTACTGTTGGGTTAGTGCCAATATTCATCATCCCAAAGTAGGTTCTTCCATCAATATTCGATTGTACAATATATACTCCGTTTTTCGGAATCAATTTATACGACTCTTCGATATGTAAATTGGCTGTAGGATAGTTAAGTTTACGTCCAAGTTTTTTGCCTTTTACTACTTTACCAGTAAGCATAAAATGATAGCCTAGATATTTGTTTGCTTTTGTTACATTACCATCTAATAATGCTTCTCGAATTTTAGTAGAGCTTATCGCGACATCATCAATATCTTGTTTAGAGATTTCTTCTACAGTAAAGTCATTTTGGATACCATATGAAGCAAGATCGGTAATGTTAGAATTACGATTTCTGCCAAATCGGTGGTCATACCCTATAATTACATGTCTCACGTTTAGACAGCCAATAAGCATTTGTTGTACATACTCTCCTGCACTGAGACGTGAAAAATCTTTTGTAAACGGATGAATAACAAGACTGTCCAGACCCGTTTTTTTGAGAATCTGAGTGCGTTCATCAATGGTATTAATAAGCTTAATGTTTGAATCTTGTTGAAGAACCATTCTGGGGTGTGGGAAGAAGGTGAGAACCACAGATTCTATGTTCATTCTTTTTGCGCTTTCTACTAAACGTTCGATTATTTTTTTGTGCCCAATATGTACTCCATCAAAAGTACCTATAGTCACTACAGATGGTGTTTTATTATCGTATGTTTTGGCATCGTTATAGCATTTCATCTGCATTGCTTTTTTGGTTCTTCAACAGTCAGATGCAATTCCTGCCTGCCGACAGGCACGATGCTAATGAACATTGTGGTTAACATTGGTTTTAATTATTATGGCTCATTTCAAAAATCGAAATATAAAACAATTGTAAAAATAAAAAATTGTTCGGACACATTTCTTTATTTTCCGTTAAAGGTATTCATAGTATTGGCGAGTCCGGCAGTGGCGAAAGATTTGATTAGAGTAATTCCTTTCTCTAATCGTTCTTGCATTGCAGATTCTTCTTCATTGCTCCATTCTCCCAATACATAATCTACTTGTCGGCCTTTACCAAATTCTGCACCAACCCCAAATCTAAATCTACAATATTTTGAGGTGTTAAGCTGCGTTTCTATATCCTTAAGACCATTATGACCTCCTGCACTTCCTTTGGCTTTTAGACGAATGGTTCCGAAGGGAAGATTAATATCATCGGTCACGACCAAAAGGTTTTCTAACGGTATTTTTTCTTTCTCTAACCAGTATCGTACGGCTTTTCCGCTTAGATTCATGTACGTGCTTGGTTTTAAGAGTAAAATGGTTCTTCCTTTGAACTTATAGGTGGTAAGATCACCTAATTTTTGGGTTTCAAAAGTAAGATTTTCTTCTTTGGCGAGTGCATCTAGCACCTTGAACCCTATATTATGACGGGTATTGTGATACTTTGGCCCAATATTACCCAGACCGGCAACAAGAAATTTTTTCATGAGCTCTTCTTGAGTTTCTTCTTTTTCTTCTGTTCTTGAAAATAATTTTCTGAAGATAGAAAGCATATCGTATTATTTTTTTGCGTGAGGGATAGAAGCGGTTACCCCGCAGATTGTGACCCCTGAGGCTCTCGAAGGGTGAACAATTGAGGAGTAAAAGCAAATAGCCCGGTCTCGATCATTAAGATCGAAGACACGCCCATAAATTTAGGAAAAAATAAAAAAAGCACTTTGAATCATAATCAAAGTGCTTTTATAATATTCTATAGTCAGAAAACTATGCTTCTGCAGCTGGTGCTTCAGCAGCTGGAGTTTCTCCTCCTTCGGCAGCTGTTTCTTCTTCTTCTTCTTCTTCGTCTTCTACAATAGCAGTACGAGAAGTTTTAACCATACAAACTACAGTGTTATCTGGGTGTAGGATGGTGAAATCATCACTTGCTACTTCAGTAACTAATAATTTATTTCCGATTTTAAGGTTTGTAATGTCTCCTTCGATTACATCTGGTAATTTAGAAGCAAAACCTTTTACTTTGATACGTCTTAAGTTATAACGTAACACACCTCCATTAAGAACTCCTTTTGCAGCTCCTGTAGTTCTAAAAGGAAGTTCTACAGTGATAGGCTTATCATCAAAAATTTGAATAAAATCGATGTGTAAAATCTTATCGGTTACAGGGTGAAATTGAATATCCTGTAAGATAACGTTTATCTTTGTACCATTATCCAACGCGATTACCACGGTATGAACGTCTGGAGTGTACACTAAGTTTTTGAAAGCAATTTCTGGCGCTGCAAAGTGTACAATAGTGTCTCCACCGTAAATAACACAAGGTACCTGTCCAGCATTACGTAAGGCTTTTGTTGCTTTCTTGCCTACGCTTTCTCTTTGAGATGCATTGATTGTTAATGATTTCATTTTAAAATTTATTAATTATTAATTTACATTATAAACTTAGAGCTAATAGACTCGTTATTATGAACTCGGTTCATAACATCTGCAAATAAATCTGCACAGCTTACTACTCTAATTTTATTACTTTCTTGTCGTAACGGTATAGAATCCGTAACGATCAATTCTTCTAGTTTTGAATTCTCTATTTTTTCATAGGCAGTACCCGAAAGAATAGGATGTGTACAGATTGCTCTAACACTTAATGCTCCTCTTTCTATCATCAGGTCGGCAGCCTTGGTTAATGTTCCTGCGGTATCAACCATATCATCTACTAATACTACATTCTTGCCGGTAACATCACCTATGAGCTCCATGTGAGAAATTACATTGGCTTTGGCGCGTTGTTTATAACATATTACTACATCACTTTTTAATGCTTTAGAATAGGCATACGCTCTTTTAGAACCACCCATATCTGGTGAAGCAATAGTGAGATCACTTAAATTTAATGATTGTAAGTAAGGCAAAAATATAGTGGATGCAAATAAATGATCTACTGGTTTCTCAAAAAACCCTTGGATCTGATCTGCATGCAGATCCATGGTGATAATTCTTGTTGCTCCTGCAGTTTCAAGCATTTTAGCAATTAACTTTGCTGCTATCGGTACTCTTGGCTTATCTTTTCTGTCTTGACGTGCCCAACCATAATATGGTAATACTGCTGTAATATGCCTTGCTGATGCTCTTTTTGCAGCATCGAGCATTAGTAACATTTCCATTAAATGATCAGAACTTGGGTGTGTCGAACCAATAATAAATACTCTTGATCCTCTCACAGATTCTTCAAAAGAAGGTTGAAACTCACCATCACTATAGGTTGATGTAATTACATTACCTAATTTAGCACCGTAGGATGCTACTATTTTTTCTGCGAGTTCGGTACTTTGTGTACATGCAAAAAATTTGGCTTCTGTAACTCCGGTTGGCATAGGGTAAATTGTTGTTTTGTAATGAGTTAAAACTTATTTTCTTAAAACAAGGTGCAAATTTAAAAATTTATTTCAACTCTAGCGTGTATTTTATTACTTATTTGATGGCGAAAAACGAATATTTTGCTAATTTTGCCATCCATTAACGCTCAAGTGGTGGAATTGGTAGACACGTTGGATTCAAAATCCAATGTCGCGAGACGTGCGGGTTCGATTCCCGCCTTGAGTACGATAAAGGCCTAGATGAAAATCTAGGCTTTTTTTTGTTTCAGGTACAACATTTTGCTTTTTTTTAGAAGGACATTTAGAATGACATCTTTTGATGTCTTTATAATTGCACAATTTATTGAATAAAATAGTATTAAGGTATTTCCTGAAATCTTTGTTTTATAGGGCGCGTCCAAGATCAACATTCATACAGAAAAATGGCAGTTGCATTCAAAGTATCAACTACGCCTTACCTTTGTGTTTTTGATTTTTAAACTGTTTTATCATTTTTCCAAAATCCTTGTCTTTCTTGCGCCGCTCGGCAACGGTAGATTCAAAATGCTCTTTTTCACGCTCCATTTTCAAGTAGTTTTCATAGGAGGCATGATCGATATCACCGTTCTCTAGAGCTTTAATTACAGCACAACCAATTTCCTTTGTGTGCGTACAATCCTTGAACTTACAATCGGAAGATAACTTTACGATATCATCAAATGTACTATAAAGTCCAGATTTGGAATCTGTAATACCGATTTCCCTCATCCCTGGATTGTCGATTAAAATTCCACCGTTTCCCAGAACGATCAGTTCTCTATGGCTGGTGACATGCCTACCTCTATCGATACTTTGGCTTATAGCACCGGTATCCATTATTTTTTTACCACTTATCTTATTCAATAGTGTTGATTTTCCTACACCCGAGGAACCTAGTAAACAATAGGTCTTACCTTTTTTTATAATGGCTTCCAGTGTGTCCAGTCCAATATTGGATTCATTGCTTAAGGCTATCAATGGGACCTCTTTAATTCGTTCGTTTATTTGATTTAGAAGTTTTTTTAGTCCATGTTCATCTATAAGATCGATTTTGCTAAGAACTATAATTGGTTTTACTCTTGAAGCGTTACAGATTGTCAAATACCTTTCTAATCGGTTTATATTAAAATCCCTGTTCACCGACTGAACAATAAGGCCGTAATCAACGTTTGTAGCAATTATTTGAGTCTGCCCTGACTTTCCGACGGCTTTTCTTTCTATAATTGAATGTCTCGGATAAATGGAATGAATCAAGGCTTTATGCTCATCATATTCGGAAATTGCCACCCAATCCCCAACGGCGGGCAGGTCATGACGACTTTCGGCGGTAAATCGCAAATTACCAATGAGCTCGGCATCAAATTCACCTGTATCTGTTTTTACTACATATCTATCTTTGTGTTCGGATATAATTCGGCCCACATTGAAAGAGTCCAGGTTTTTATCTTTTCGATAGTGCTCTAAGCTAGCAGTGTATCCTAATTCTATAAGTGTCATTTTTTATCTTCTTACTATTGATGGTTCAGTTTAACTTTCGAATACATTAAATTTTTCATTTCGCGACCCCAAAGGCACCTATAATATAGAGTAGGCCTGCCAATAAAGAGCCAGTCGATAAAATTATAAAACGGAACGGACGATCATGCTGTGCAAATTTCACAATATCCGAAGGAAGCATTAGTGCACGTAGGAGGTAAATGACTCCGATACTAATCAGTGCAACACGCAATAGTGGAAGGTGCTTTATAATACCTGCCCCAGAAAGTCCATAAAACCCCCAAACGATAAACATGATAACCAGACCTAGCGTAATCCATACGGTAAACGATGAACCTTGCTCGGTAAGTTCAGAAAGCTTTGAAGCATCAAAATAATCATAAAGTTTTGGCCTTATGGCGAGCGCAATATGCAATAGTGCTACTAGGAAACTCAAAACACTCCCCACAACAAGAAGGTTTTTGCTTGATAAATCCATATGCTCCATTTGATTTCCTTTTTAATAATAGATATGTACAGCTTACTCTAATATGGTAACTTTAATATTCTTATCTACCAAAGATTTGAATTTCGTCAAATCAGCTTTGTTTTTTAGTTCATAGTGCATTGGTATAACTAGCTTGGGTTTGATTTTGTTGACTATTTTTGACGCCTCATCAATATTCATGGTCAGGTTGTCTCCCCCTATAGGCACCATAGCTACCGTAATATCTTTGATGTTTTCCATTTCGGGAATGTAGTCTGTGTCGCCTGCATGATATATTCTGATGTCGTTCCCAATCGTTAGAATGTAGCCAACATTCTGTTTGGATCTTGGATGTGCCTTTATCCATAAAAATACATTTTTGGTATTATATGCATGTACTGCTTCACTATTGATACCGTTTATCTCAATATTGTCACCAGGTACCACCGTTCGTATAGTGTATCCTTTTTTGGAAAGCTTTTTCAAGACCTCTTTCGGGCAGATGAAGATGGTTTCGGGTTTAACAATTCGCTCAATAGTTTTAAGGGAATAATGGTCAGGGTGTGCATGGGTGATAAATATATAGTCGGCCTTTCCTGATGTACCTGTTTCAATGGGGTCTATGTAAATTGTTGTCCCTCCAGATACAATTTGAAAACTTGATGGGAAAAAATCGGACTTGTTCACCTTAATAGCCCCCCAAGAGGTAATCTTCAAATTTTCATCAAACTCAATGGTTTGGGGAACTGGATTTCTTTTATCACTTATACTTATTTTTACCATGGTACAGCTTTGAATTGTTACTACTATCAGTAAGATATATACCCAGCGAAATCTTCTTGTTTTTGGTTTTATCTCATCCATTTTTTCAAATTGGATGGCAAAATTAAAACTTAACGTTTGTATAGAAAATGATAAAAATCAGTTTGGTACTTAGGATAACCCTATTCCGCATCAAATTAAAAGATTGAAGAACCATAGATCTGCACCATAAAATGGTCGCTTTTAGTATTCTTATACTTTTGGCCTGACTGTTTTCCCAGTTTCGCGACCCTATTGCACAACAATTTTACCAACAACTCTCTAATGTCGGAAATGCTATAGTCTGTCGATTTTGTACAACTGTTTTGTCGGAAATCTTAACAGATTTGGCGGACTTGTACTAGCCTGGACATAGCATTGCCTGCTACCTTTGAACTTTCAAAAATTAACAAACCTTAATAGGGATATACCATGATTAATGTAGTATTAAGTGTTTTAAAAGATAAGCTCAACGAATATCTTAAAAATGTAGGGACAACAGAATTAAATGTTGTAGAATTTATAGATTCTAATAGTAATGATCCGGTTTCTTTTACAAATGATAAGGTTACTCCTTTCCTGATCAATGTTTCAGAAGATAGAAAATTTAGAAATCCAGATCAATATTCGGGTATAGTAAGAGAAGGAATAAGAACCCAGATGAATCCCGAGATTAGGATTGAACTTTTGGTGCTTTTTGTGTCAAAGTTTGGTAATTATAATCAAGCACTTAAATTCTTATCTCATGTCATTAAATTTTTTCAGGCTAACAGGGTTTTCAATCCATTAAACTCTCCACAGTTATCAGATGAGAATATTGAGAAATTGACCTTAGAATTGGTGTCAATTCCTTTGGAAGAACAGAATCAAGTATGGCATTCTTTAAACACTTCTTACCTGCCATCAGTACTGTATAGGGTACGATTGCTATCCTTTATTGATGAGCAAAGTGTAGAATTTGTTGGAACTCCCCTGCAAGAGATCAATCTGGCAGTTGGCGAAAAATATCCTCTTCCAGAAATCACGGATCCTGAGGAGGAGGAAGAAAATAATATAAATAACCAAGCATAAGAAATAGCTGATAAAGCTGAGATAAAAACAAGATCATGAAGTATCAAGATTTCTTTTCTATTACGATAGAACACTCCTATTTTTCAGGAGGAGCAGCCGATTTGGTACTCACTCCGGTAGTAGAAACAGAGGAGCTTTTAAAAAAACGAGGATTGCTTCTTAAAAAAACGGCCAGAGGAATACGTTGCCTTGTTGGAATTGATGAAGAAAACAAGGGTTTTTCAGAAAAGATCCAGAATGATGTATTTGCTTTTTATGTTTTTCCTACTTCGGATACGGTTCGGGAATTCACGGATATGTCTGAGGTAAAAGAAGGCGAAATGATGTTTTTTACCAATGAAAAATTACATAAAAATCAACTTGAGTTAGTTGCTAGCGAAATTAAACAGGAAGGGGCTTATCAGAGATTTCCTGCTTTAGCAAAAGTAGAAATTAAAGGAAGTGAAATGAATTCAGAGGGCGATGGTACGTTATTTACATACCAGGTTCAGTTTACTGCTACGGCTATAAAATGGAAGTATTATTTTATTTCTAATACTGATGATTCAACTATAACATTAGAATCTAGAGACGAGCGAATCAGTTTTAATGAAATGATCATTGACGAAAATAACACAGATCAGATCATAACTTCTATACGATTAAATTTCCCCAATACCCAAATAAAGGCTTTTGAGTCTAAAGATTTGGTTCCCCATAGCATTAAACCTATAAAAAATATCAAACTGATCAAAAATGGTGATGTGCTTATGAGCCATTTACCAAATCCAGAAGAAGAACACAACGGTGTTCAAATAATTAAAATTAAGTAAGAAAAGCATACCGAAAGAATTACATCGATTTTCGGGAATGCTAATTATAAACATTTAAAATTTTTAAAATATGTCTAAATTTTTAACACCAGATGTGTATACGGAGGAAGTACCTCTATTACCACAATCTGTAGCAGAAGTTTCCACTGCAGTACCTGCTTTTATTGGATTTACCGAGAAAGCCAAGAAGAACGATAAAAACTTGAAAAATACTGCTGTTAGGGTATCCACACTTTTAGAATTCAAAGAGGCTTTTGGAGGTGCTCAGCCAGCATCTTTTAAGGTCAATGTAAATGAAGAAGTTATAGAAAATGTTGAGGTCACAGCTCCACAACATACATTATATCATGCAATAGATATATATTTTAAGAATGGAGGAGGAGATTGTTATGTAATATCTGTAGGAAGTTATCAAGATGATTATAACAAAGAATCTTTTTTAGAAGGCTTAGATGTATTGAGTAAAGAAGATGAACCTACCTTAATTATGTTGGGTGAAGCCACTCAATTAGATCCGGTTGATTATCATGAGGTATGTCAAACTGCTCTAAGTCAGTGCCAGGAATTAAAAGACAGGTTTTGCATTTTTGATATTCAAAAAGGGGATGAAGGAGTAGCAACTTTTAGAAATGGAATAGGAACTAATCATCTAAAATACGGAGCGGCATATACACCCTACTTACAGACTTCACTTACGTACAAATATCAAGAAGAAGATGTAATCATCTCTGGTTCTTCAGCACAAGAAATCATTAAGTTAGACGTAGATGAGGCTATTAGAATCATATATAACGGAGCTGCACAAGATAATCCTAAGGTGAAAATTAACAAAGGATCTGGTAGTACACTCTCTTTTAATATTGACGAAGCAACATTGACAATTACCAATGTAGGAAATGGTACAGAAGCATCTAAAGTTCTTGAAGCTTGGAATGCTTCTACAGATAAGGGTGATTTTGATATTATTGTATTAGACAACACTACGCTTGTAAAATCGAATTCAAGAGCAGAGGATCTAGTTGTAAATGGAGGTGATGGCGCATCCACTAGCTTATCTGCCATCAAAGAAACGCAATCCGAATTATACAATAGAGTAGTGAGCGAAGTATCAAAACAACGGATTATCTTACCTCCTAGTGCAGCAGTAGCAGGTGCCTATGCAACTACGGATAGAGAAAGAGGGGTATGGAAAGCTCCTGCAAATGTAAGCCTAAATGCGGTAATAGGACCTGTAAAGAAAATAACGTCAAAAGATCAGGAACGATTGAATGTAGATTCCGACAATGGTAAATCCATCAATGCCATACGCGGTTTTGTAGGTAAAGGAACCTTGGTATGGGGTGCTCGTACGCTAGACGGTAATGATAACGAATGGCGATATGTACCGGTAAGAAGATTGTTCAACATGATCGAGGAATCTACCAAAAAAGCATCTCAGTTTGCTGTTTTCGAATCCAATGATGCGGTAACTTGGTTAAAAGTAAAAGCAATGATCGAAAGCTTTTTATACGGAATATGGCAGCAAGGTGGTCTGGCAGGAGCCACAGAAGAACAAGCCTATTTTGTAAATATCGGATTAGGCAAAACCATGACACAAGAAGATATTCTCAATGGAAGAATGATCGCAGAAATAGGACTTGCCGCAGTACGTCCTGCTGAGTTTATCATTTTAAAATTCTCCCACAAACTACAGGAGGCCTAATCTATAGAGAAGAGATATATAATCATATAAAAAATAAAAAAAATGGCGTTAACAAAAGCACAAATAAAAACAGATTATCCATTACCTATTTATAATTATAGGGTAGATATTAATGGAGAGTCAATTAGTTTCTCTGAGGTATCAGGGCTAGAATTATCTTTCGAAACACATACCTATAAAGAAAGCTTTGCCACAGGAGGTAAAGTAGGGCCTAATATTATGTATATGCCTGGGCAGATACAAGCTGTAAATATTTCTATGAAAAAAGGATTGGTAAAAGGCAAAAGTATACCTGTATTTTATGATTGGATCAATGATATTCAGCTTAATCAAGTAGATAAAAGAGATATTGTAGTACATCTATTAGACGAAACTGGTAGTACGGTGGTAAGCTGGAAGGTCATCGATGCTTTTCCTACCAAACTTACAGCACCTTCTTTCGACGCTAGTTCTAACGATGTCGCTATAGAATCTTTGGATCTAATGGCATCTAGAGTCACAATGGAAGAGGCATAGTCGCTAAAGTAATTCGTAGCAAAATAGTAAAACAAGTAGTATTCTAATTTCATACTAGACCAACTCAGAAAGGTGTAGGGTTGATGTATATCTAAAAGATAGCAAATTGTGGCAGTTGACAAACAAAGAATTATAGAAAAGTATCCCTTACCTGTTTATAATTATCAGGTAACAATCAATGGAATTGAAATCATGTCTTTTGCAGAGATTTCAGGATTAGAAATTGATCATGATCATGTATTGTACAGACACGGTTTTAGCTGGGCTGCAGGGGATCATTTGATTCGAGGTCAACGAAAACCGATTAATATCACGCTAAAAAGAGGGATCGTCAAGCGTCGCAGTGATCTGTATGACTGGATCAAGTCTGGAGAAAAAAAAGATATCAGAATAGAACTATGTGATGAAACTGGGATGGGCATCGTAATTTGGGAGGTTTCCCGAGCATTACCTTTCAAATTAGATGCACCATCATTCAGTGCAAGTGCGAGTGAAATCGCCTTCGAAAGTCTGAATTTGATCGCACATGATTTAAGAATAAAACACACTTAAGAATTCGTATATGTTAGATGTTTTAAAAGCAATCAATTTCGCAGACAGAGAACCCACATTATCGCACAGATTTGGCGTATTTTTTTTGGCGGGTGGGATAGTTCCCAATCCTATTGATCTTAGGTTTCAAAAGGTCAGTGGTATCAGCACAGATGTACAGTTAGAAACTATTAATGAAGGTGGAGAAAACCTACATATGCATCGCGTACCAAAAATGATGAATTATAACAATCTGGTTTTAGAACGAGGATTCGTAGCAAGTCCAATCCCTTCGCCATTAAATCTGGAGTTTACGGCAGCATTCAATTCATTTACGTTTGCTCCTTCTAATGTATTAGTGACCGTATTTAATGAAAGTGGAATACCAGTTGGAGGATGGGTTTTTCAAAAGGCATATCCTGTAAAATGGTCGGTCTCTGATCTGGATGCACAATCGAATTCGGTAATAATTGATACGATGGAATTAGCATATTCTAATTTCAAAATTTTAAGAATATAAAAATGGCTGTAGAAATTAGAGAGATTGTAATTAAAGCGATTGTATCCGATGAGGTAAATACGGAAGAAACAACTAGTTCAGAAGGGTATGAACTGGATAAAAATAGTATGATACAAGAATGTGTAGACCAAGTACTAAAGGTGCTGAAAAATAAAAACCGACGATAACATGGCAAGCTTCAACAATAAAAAAGTACGGTCTTTTAAACTCCAAAAGCTCAAGATTACTTCTTATGATAAGAAGGAAAGAAAAGATTCAGGTAAGGAGTTCGAGGTGATGTTTAACCCAGAATCTGTACGACGAAGTTTTACGAATAAGTATACTAAACAGCCAAGTAATCCTCAAAACGAGGATACAGTTAAGTTTACCAATAGTGCACGATCTACGGTAAGAATGAAGTTGATTTTTGATGGAACCAATGTACATCAATACGGAGCAGAAACAGCATTTAGAGTATTATCAGGTTCTCAAACCAATGTAACAGAGCGGATCGATGGTTTTTTAACAAACATTGTAAAAATTAAAGGTAAAATCCATGAACCTCCTTTTCTGAAACTTAGTTGGGGACAAACACTTGATTTTAATTGTAGACTCAATGATTTGGATATTAATTACACCATGTTTGCTAGAAGTGGTGATCCATTGCGAGCAGAGTTAAATGTTTCCTTTATAGAAGATGATGCGCTTGATGAACAATTAGCAAAATTAGATTTACAATCTCCTGATTTAACACATTATCGAATAGTAAAAGCGGGTGATCAATTGCCATTAATGTGTCAGGATATATATGGTTCACCTATGTATTATCCGCTAATAGCAAGAGTTAATAAACTTAAGAGTTTTAGGAATCTTACACCAGGACAAGAAATTTATTTTCCTCCAATTGAAAAATAAAATATGGCATCAACAGTAGTAACAAATACTATCAAAAGTAACGGCAAAACCCTTCAGTTGGGAACGTATCAATTGATGTCTTTAGATACCAATAAAGAATTCAATAAAATACCAATGGCCGAGCTCAAACTATATGATGGTTGTATAGCGAAACAAAAGTTCGAAACACTGGATGGAGATGCTTTTTTACCGGGATCCCTGATAGAAATCTTTATGCGATATGAAGGAAAAAACACCACTGAAGAAAAGGTTTTTAAAGGTATTGTGATTAATCAGGAAATAGAAAGATCTCAACATCAATCTGAGCTAACCATAGAGCTTTGCGATCCTTGTATTAAAATGACTAGCTTACGAAAAAACGGGGTCTATAAAGGTCTTACAGACAGTAAAATCATAAAAGATCTGATTAGCAAATACAAAGGTCTAAAGGCAAAAGAAATTGAGAATACATCGTATACACATCCGCAGATGGTGCAATACTATGTTTCGGATTGGGATTTTATGGTATCAAGAGCAGAAGCTAATGGGCAGTTAGTAGCAGTTGACCATGGGGAACTATCTGTGAAAACACCAAATATCAAAAATCCGGATCTTACCTTAACCTTTGGTATCGATTTGGCACATTTTGATTTAAAATTGAGTAGTCAGGGGCAATATGAGAAGATTCATACTTTTGGTTTAGACACCAAGAAAAAACAATTAGCATTAAGTCTTCCTAAAAAAGCCGAAGAACAAACGTTAGGAAGTATAGGGTATAATGTACCGATGCTATCTAAAGTAGTGGGGGCTACAGAAGCACAATTGATTCATCCGGTACCCACAGATCCTTTGGAGCTTCAATCCTGGTCGGATGCGCAGCTTATAAAATCCAGACTTTCTGCAGTACAGGGAACCATTAGAATTGATGGAAATGGGAAGCTCAAGGTAGGACAGACGATAAAAATCGAAAATGTAAGTCGATTTAACGGAAATCACATCATCACAGGTGTTCGTAATACATTCGTTATGGGTTCAGGATGGTATACCTATCTACAAATTGGTATGGATGCAAACTGGTTTAGCGCTCAATCGGATATTATAGAAACACAAGCAGCCGGATTGCTTCCAGGTGTAAATGGTTTGCAGGTTGGTACTGTTTTAGGTCATATCGAAGATGCAGATCATGGATTCAGGCTTCAGGTACATATACCCGCATTTCATCAAGAAGGAAAACCGACTGAGGTACTGGCGATGTTTACTTCGTTGGATGCGGGAGCAGATCATGGAATCTTCTTCCCACCAGAAAAAGGAGATCGTGTGGTGATAGGCTTCTTAAATGATGACCCTAGACAAGCCATTGTATTAGGCGCAATGCATAGTAATAAAGTACCTAATACAGTAAAGAAGAAGAACACCTATAAAGGGATTTTTACCAAGTCTAATTTTCAACTTCTTTTTGATGAAGAAAAAGAGACCGTAACACTCTCTACAGCAGATTCGGATTCTGCGAATGAACAGACCATTTGTATCAATCAGAAAGAAAAGAAGATTAATCTAGAAGATGCTCACGGAAATATAATAGAGTTAGGCAAAGATGGTATCAAGCTGATGAGTGCTAAAGATTTTATGATAGATGCTAAGGGAGATCTTAGTATTAATGCTAAAGGAAAAATTAAAGTCAAAGGGAAAAAGGTGGATTTAATATAAGCATACATATGGATAAAAATAATATACGACTCGAATTAACAGTCTCAGAAGCTAATGTAATATTAGCGGGACTAGGTGAACAACCCTATATCAAAGTAGCAGGGTTAATCGAAAAAATACAACAACAAGGAGCTTCGCAATTAAAATCGTACCAGTCTAATAATCTGGTTGCGCACAGCGAAACATCCGAAATACTCTCAGAAGATGGATAATAAGTTTTTAGGACATGGTTGGGCGTTCCCTCCTTCTTTTTCAGAAGGTGGTGCAGATGTTGGATTTACAGCAGGAGAAGAAGATATCAAGCAAAGTCTTCAGATTTTATTGTCTACTTCTTTAAATGAGCGGATGATGCACCCTGATTTTGGATGTGATCTTACTCAGTTTTTATTCGAAGAATTAGATGAACGATTTGCAAGTGAGTTGAGTAATATGGTATCCAAGGCCTTGTTATTGTATGAACCAAGAATTCAGGCAGAAGAAGTTACAGTAGCGGATATAGATCTAGAGAAAGGAATTGTGCATATATCGATCGATTATATAGTTAGAAGCACCAATAATCGCTTTAATCTGGTATATCCATTCTATGTTAATGAAGCTTCTACTGTGGCATTTGATCTTTAAAAAGAAATTACAAAAAAAATGGATGCAATAATTATAGATGGTGATCAGGTCAATTTCCTTCCGGTATTTGGGAGTGCCTTGGTAAGTGTACAACCCGGAAAAATGATAGCTTCTGGAAAGACAACCATTAAAGGGAAAAAAATTTGTGTAGCAGGTGATGAATCCAAAGTAGAGGTGACCAATTGTTCCTATGTGGCCCCTCCTTTTGTGATCCCAGGGACAGGAACCTTAACCATTAAAAAGTTAGCACCTGATCAGTTAACACAAAAAAATAAAAGTGGTAATAAAAGCATCGTGATCAAGGGAAACATGTTTATTGCAGAATTCAAAGTTACAGCTCAGGCAAAACAACCACCTCCCACCAATGCACCGGATCCCGTACCTATGTATCCGGGACAAGGACAATTAATACCAGCAAATACAAAAATAATGGCCACTTAAACCTAGTAAAGTAGTAGAAACAATGACTCACATTCAAAATTCAGATAATATACTTCTTAGAGATGGAACCAGTCAACAGGATCGCAATACAGATGCGATTCGTCCTGATTATGTAGCGATAGAAGATCGTAGTATTGAAGAACTGATTACCGAAGCACAACGTATAGCCAAAGAGCTTCAGTTTTTTGATGAAGAAAACAGGCCTACTACTACTTGGGAGTCTTTTTTAATTGACGATCCGCAAACATTTAACCAAAATTCTCCGGAAGGAAGAAGGATTCAACAAAAACGGTGGGCTGATCTATTAGCTGAATATGTAGAAAATCCTGAACGTTTTTATAAGGATTCAGAAAAGAAAGCCAAACTATCCAAACCTCACGTAGCACTATTTATGACTTTCTTAAAGTTATTAAATCACGTGAAATCCAAAATGAATGGACTTACAGAAAGACATCTTGATTTTTATTTTAGAGAACGTCTTGGATTGAGTACAAAAGAAGCAGTGCCGGATGTGGTCAATGTATTATTAGCGTTAGAAGAGAATACTGAATACCTAGAAGTAAACAAGGGAACTGTATTAGAGGCCGGAGAAGACGCTTCGGGGAATCAATTGCAGTACATCACTAATGAAGATACAGTAATTAGCAAGGCTCAAATCACACAACTTAAAAATGTTTTTGTAACAAAGGAGTTTCTTACCATCCAAAATACACATCAAGAACGTGGTAAAACCAAGGATGCAGCCTTTATCGATATGATAGAAATGGCCTTGGGACACCCGAATCCTGGAGATGCCCTTCCGGACTTTCCAGGGAATCAGATTGGGGATATTTTTGAGCTGAATGAAGCAGTAAAAAAAGAGGATGCAGCTGCGATTTCCTATGTAACACAAGAGCTATTTTTAAAAAGAAATGATTTTGATCTTATTTTTCTAAAACATCAAGAAGAAAAAGAGGGTATTCCTACAGATTGGATGCCTGTATATGGGCACTTGGAAAAGGCTCATGAGAAAAAAATCATACATCAAAGACAACAAAACCTTAGAGAATTGCACGATGTTGAAGGATTTGATGTAATGATGAGAAAAGTATATGGAAATCCAAATCCCGGAGATGCATTGCCCTTATATAATGGAGAAAAAGCTTTGTTAGAGCAGGTATTCGAAGATATACAGACTACAGATGAAAAAGCAGAAAAAGCGTTAGAATATGTAAAAGTAGACCTGCAATTAACAGAACTTGATTTTATACATATCATGCAAACTCAAGCGGATCCTAAGGCTTCTGAAGCAGATAAGGATAAAGTATATAAGAGTTTAGAATCCGCTGAGCGTCAGGTACGATCGGTCTCTATATTTCCTCCTAGCATAGAAAAGTTATCAGATATTTATGCAACAACGGATGCCAAAGAATTTGTTTTTAGTAAATATGATGAAGAAGCAGAAAGTAAGCGATTTAAGACTTTTGGTAATAGACAATTTTCCATATCCGATCATTCGCTAAAACCATCTGAGATAGGTTTTGCTATAAGTTCTCCCACCTTACTACTCCAAGATGGTAAACGGACTATTGAGATACTACTAGATCTGGGACAAGAAGATACGACTATAGAAAGCTTACAGTCGATTTTTGATAAAAACGATCCCTTTCAAACCTACCTTAGTAGTAATGAGCAGTGGTTTACACCCAATAAAGTAACCTATTCTTTAGGGGATTATGTAGGGGCAACTTCAGAAATTCCTTTAGATATTATAGTAAATGACACTACGATTACTAGTATCGATAATCAAAGCTTTGATATTACAGATGTTGGTAAATACATTGTAGATACCACCCAAAAAATATATAAAATCATAGGGATTAAGGATACTTCGATACTAGAGGTTCAAGAAGTAGGATTGATTGATGAGAATGTCGATAAAGCACAAAAATATGCTCCGGATCAGGTATATCTAAATGCCTTAAAAATAGCAATTCAGCTTCAGGATAATGATCCGCCAGTCATATCTTTTGGATCAGGATCTTCTTCTTTTGTAGCATCAGAGCATCCAACACTAGTATGTACACTACATCATTTTTTAGAAGAAGAAAAAGGAGAAGAACGCTATCGAAGTAATTATGAACATTTAATAAACCTTGGATTACAAAAAGCACATATTCGGGTAGATGTGAAGGGAATGCAACAAAGTACCTTACAAAACGATCAAAATACTATTGATACCAAAAAACCTTTTGAGCCCTTTGGGTTCCAACCCGAAATAGGAAGCAGTTTCTATATCGCAAATGAAGAAATAGCTCAGAAAAGAATAAAAGACTTACATCTGGAGATGGAATGGGTACAACAACCCAAATCCCTTACAGAATATTATAAGAACTACTGGTTAATACAGGCTAATCATACAGAAGAAGAACTTGCAGCACTTAGCGAAGAAGAGCTTTCTGAACTCATAGAACAACGACTTGCAACAAATGCTGCAATTATTGAAGATGATGGTGATTTTAAAGCGGATGTATTTTTTCATGATCGCAATGCAGAAGTCTTACTATCTACTATGATAGAAAATCCTGAAGGAGATAAAGTATCAGAAGGTTTCTCATTGTTTACAAAAGAAGGCACCATTTCGATTGCGGATGTACCTTTTAGAATGCAAGAAACAAGTCCGGATTATGAATACAAAGAGCGTTTTGACATCGAGATGGATGAAGAGGAGGTAGTATCCTGGGATCGATATTTTAGAATAGAACTAACACCTGTAAACTTTCAGCATACGGTATATAATACCTTATTTACAAAGCAAGCATTATCCGGAAAAGAAGAAATAAAAAACCTACGAATTAATTTGCCATATCAACCTAAGCTAAAAAAACTAGGGGTTTCGTATACCGCCTGTGTGGATATAACGGCAAACACGCAGTCTGCAAAAAGTGCTAATAATATTTTTCATATACATCCGTTCGGATATGATCTTTTGATACCAGGAAATGAGGCAAATCTAATACCTGTTTATACAAATGAAGGTTCGTTGTATTTGGGGATCGATCAATTAAAAACGCCACAGATACTATCTGTTTTATTTCAGATGGCAGAAGGGAGTGCTGATCCGGATATTCAAAAACCTGAGTTGCAGTGGAGTTATATACGGAATAATGAATGGGAGATAATTACACCTTCGGGGATCTTAGAAGATACAACTAATGGATTGGTAAATACAGGGATTGTAAAAATAAAAATACCTGCAGATGCCACTACTGGTGGCACCTTAATGCCTAACGATTTACATTGGATTAAAATATGTGCTTTTAAAGATATAAATGGTATATCGGATACTATTGATATTAGAAGTCAGGTAGTAAGTGCTACACTTTCTAGCGTAGAAGTAGATCCCACACATTTCGAAAATCCCTTACCCATCGATACTATTACAGAAGTGCTCAATCCGATCCCCGAAGTCGCCAAGATTATACAACCCTTTACCTCTAGCAAAGGAAAACCAGCCGAAAAAGGGAATGCGCTATACAAACGTGTTAGTGAAAGGCTACGACATAAAAACAGGACGCTTACGATGTGGGATTATGAACATGTAATATTGAATCAGTTTCCTCAGATATACAAGACTAAGTGTCTTCCGGCAAAAGATAGAACAGGAGGAGTAGATGTGATTGTAGTACCCGATATTAAAGGAAAATTACCTTTTGATCCATTTGCACCAAAGGTAGCAGCAGATACGCTATTTCAGATTGAGAAATATGCACAAATGCAGGCACCTACCTATGCTAATATATCGGTAACCAATCCTTTGTACTTGCAAGTATCTACCGAGTGCATTGTAAAATTTTATGAAGGATATGATGAAGGTTTTTATAAAAATAAGTTGATAGAAGAGATCAAGCGTTTTATGTCGCCATGGGCCTATGATGAAGATAGAGATATACAGATCGGAGGATCACTTCATGCCAGTGTGATTATCAATTTTATTGCAGAAAGACCCTATATCGATTATGTAGCTAATCTAAAGTTATTTCAGAGTGAAGACGGAGAGACCTTTACCGATGTAAGAAGCCTTCATAACGGAAAATCAATAGTCATCCCCTCCAAATCTAATATGATCATGGTTGCTGCGCAAATACACGAGGTATACGTAGTGAATGAAGGTGAATTTGAAGAAGATAGTTTTGAAGGTATTAACTATATGGAAATCAATAAAGATTTTATAGTTCGATAAAATTATTAAATAGGTAAAAATAGAAAATGCTCGTCTTAGTCTGAGTTGTCACACTAAGCTTGTCGAAGTGCTGCCGAAGATATTTTGAAGAAAAGTCAAAAATTAAATTAGACTTGTTTTATCAACTTTAAAACAATGGATAATTGACAAAAAAATAGAAAGAATAAAAAAATAACCTGATGGAAATCAATAAGAAAAACCGAACAGAACTCAAAGAATATTTTAAGATCAATGACAAACCTACGCAAGAAGAGTTTGCCGATTTTATAGAAGCCGGATTAAATCAGGTAGAGGACGGTATAACGAAAGTGCAGGGAAATCCCATATCCATACAGGCCGAAGGAGAGCGGGTAGGTACGCAAGAGATATTAGATCTATATGAAAGTTTTGCAGATGACAATCCACAATGGTCTATTAACCTCAATCCCAGAGTAAATTCTGATGAACCGACAAGCAATCAACCCGGATTCAATATTAAAGATGCCACTGGCCAAAGTAGGTTATTTATCAAATCAGGAGAAGGCAACGTAGGTGTTGGAACCTTGGAACCAACTTCTAAACTTACCATAGAAGGTAAAAATATACCCTCATTATTATCGGTAACTGATACTACAAACAATCCTACTACTATTTTTGAGGTTTCAAAAAAAGAAGGGGTTACTATAAAGGGAGCTTTATTGGTAGAAGGTGATATTACCATAAAAAACTTAAAGGCAGATAATATTTCTTCGAGTGTAGACCTGGATAAAGAAGAAGCAAGTCACGAAAAAATTCCTACGCAAATGGCCGTAAAGAACTATGTAGATACTCGGATGCCCAAAGGTGTCATCGTCATGTGGTCAGGAAATATAGGAAACATCCCCACAGGATGGGCTTTATGTAATGGCGTCCAGGGAACCCCTGATTTATCAGGTAGATTTATTGTTGGATTCGATAAAGAAAATCCAGAATACCAAGTGGGTAAAATAGGAGGAAAGGATGAAGTAACACTTAACACAAGTCAAATGCCTGCCCACAATCATACAGGAAACACTTCAGAAATTGGAGATCACGTACATAACATATCGCACCCAGCTTCAGGAAATGATAGTGGTAATGGTCTTAAAACAATTACTATGGACGGGGAAACACATGGCACACTAAATACTAAAACCAAATCTGCTGGTAAACACAAACATTCATTTACTACAGACAAAACAGGAGGAAATCAACCTCACGAAAACCGCCCTCCTTACTTTGTTTTGGCTTACATCATGAAGTTATAGTGACACTAAAAAAATATAAAATCAGATCCCTGGCAATCAAATAATCATAAATCAAAATAGATATATATCGTGGAAATCAATAAGAGAAACCGAACAGAGCTCAAATCATATTTTAAGATCAATGACAAACCTACACAAGAAGAGTTTGCTGATTTTATAGAAGCAGGGCTTAACCAGGCAGAGGATGGTATTGCCAAAGCACAGGGTAATCCGCTATCTGTACAAGCAGAAGGAGAGACTGTAGGTAC
This sequence comes from uncultured Aquimarina sp., assembly GCA_947503835.1. Classification (GTDB taxonomy): domain Bacteria; phylum Bacteroidota; class Bacteroidia; order Flavobacteriales; family Flavobacteriaceae; genus Aquimarina. Next base: position 306,560 of record CANNFM010000001.1, on the reverse strand, counting down.
ACAAGAGGTGCTGGATATATATGAAAACTTAAGCGATGATAACCCGCAATGGTCTATTAATTTAAATCCCCGGGTAAATCCGGCAGAACCTACGAGTAACCAATCGGGATTGAACATCAAAGATGCTACCGGTCAAAGTCGCTTGTTTATAAAATCAGGAGAAGGCAATGTTGGTATAGGAACCTTAGAACCCGCATCTAAGCTTACTATAGAAAGTAAAAATATACCTTCATTACTATCAGTTGTTGATATTACTAATGAACGAGCTACTATTTTTGATGTTTCGCAACAAAAAGGTGATGGAATACTGTCACTGCGAAATAGTAGTAGTTCAACTAATATTCAGCTTAGTGGATCGATAGAAAAACCTAACTTCTTTCTGGGTAAAGTAGGGATAGGAACCAAAGATCCAAAGACAAACATACAGGTTAGTGGCGAAAACACAGAACTAAGAATAACCAACACCAGGCAAGGCGATGCTACTTCAGCACGTCTATCACTAGAAAATACAGCGAATTCAGAACACTGGGAAATAGGTTTACAACAAGGGCAAGATAGTCTGATGTTTTTTTCGCCCAAAAATGCATCCAAAAAAATAGTCATGAAAAAAGAGGGTAGATTAGAACTGCCCAGCGGAATTATTTTTGGCCGATCAGATACAGCGCATATCAATGAAGATGGAGCACTTTATCGCCATGCTGGTGATGCATTTCTTTCGACAAAGGACAACTTTTTTATAAAAAATGTAGGTGCAACAGATGAAGAGGTTGCTTTTCACTTTAATACCGATCAGGGTAAAATAGGCATCGGGGGTAAAAATCCAGAAGCGCCATTATCCATTACAGGAACAGGAAAAGAAGGTAATCCCGATGGTTCTATGCACATTACCAATGGATGTATATTGCTTGGAGGTAAAAACTCGGATGGAAATTTTTCTGACTCTGCTCAGATTTCTGCGGGGAAGCACAAGGAAGACTCATTAAACATCGTTGGAATGGGTAAAGAAGTGGCTGATAGAAAAATAGATATCTGGGCAGAGGGAGGAATGAATATTCGGGGGAACGTCCATATCCCGAAACATTTTGTAGTGGCTTTTTCAGTTTCGTTAAGTACTAACATGAAAGGGGCAAAAAACCCGCTTAAATTTGAGCAAGTTAACTATAACATGGGAGGCAATTTTAAAGAAAACAACCATTTCGAAGCACCAGTAAAAGGGATGTATTTGTTTACCATGTGTATGCGGCATAATACAGATGATGGCGATGTGGGATGGAAACTACGGTTAAATAATACTGGTTTTGTCAATGAAGGAGGATCTAGCGAAGAAGAGCAACAAGAACGTTCTTGGTTGATTGCTAGAACGAAACTTCATATGAATTCCAGAACGGTACTTACATTGTTACAGGCTGGGGATAAAGTACACATAGAGCAATTTGGATCCGGTGGGAATGATAACTTTTCCTCCGGTTTTGAAGGGATTTTACTGCAAGCCGTGATGTAAAAAAAGTTTATAAAAAAAATATACCATATGACACCATCTATAACAATACCTAGAGAAGTTCCACAAGATTCTGCATTAAGTTATGAATTTCTTCGTGCAGAAGGGATGCAGCTGATACAACAAATGGCAGGAGATACCTGGACAGATCATAATATCCATGATCCCGGGATTACCATTTTAGAACAAGTTTGTTATGCTATTACCGATCTGGCGTATCGGATGGACTATGATATCCAGGATATCATAGGTAGTGATACCACCAGCACTTATGAAAACCTCTATAGTCCCGCTACCATTTTAACCACAAATCCAGTAACGGTATTGGATATTCGTAAAGTAGCTATTGATGTGGATGGGGTTAAAAATGCCTGGATCGAAAAAGTAACCCAAAAAAGAGCTGGTGAGATCTCAGAAGCGGATAGTACACCTATAGGATTGTACCGAGTTTTTATAGAAAAAGATGGGTTGTTTGATATCCCTGGGAGTACAATAATTAAGGATGTAAAAGAAAGGCTCTACGGATGTCGTACGATTTGTGAGGATTTCGAAGAAATAAAATTACTAGATACACAAGGTGTCCGATTACATGGTGTTATCGAAATTGCAGATACGGTAGATGATGTCAATGAGATGGTAGCTAATATTTTGTATCGTGTAGGAACTCATTTTTCACCTCGTATTCCCTTCTACACATTACAACAACAGTTAGAAAAAGGAAAAAGTACTGATGAAATTTTTGACGGGCCAAGACTGCTAAACGGTTTTATCGATGATCAGGACTTATTACAAAACTATCGAAAAGAAGAGATCCAGACTTCTGATGTGATTAAAGAAATCATGGATCAAACCGGAGTATTAGCGATTGACAAAATCGCACTGGCTACGGGAACCAATACAGTAAAAAATTGGTTGTTACCATTGGATCCTTCCAAAACTCCAATTTTAGATATAGAAGGCACCTTAGCACAACTATCATTTACCTCTAAAGGACTTGCCGTAGGCATCGATCCCGAAAGAATAAAAACACTATACAATCAAAAAAGAGTTGAAAGTGTTTCCAGAGCTGTATCAGGTAAAGAGCTGGATATGATCATGCCAGAAACTCAGGCTCCACATCTGGAGAATTATGATCCGATACAAAACCAATTTCCGGATAATTATGGGATTGGCGAAATGGGACTCCCGGATTCAGCTACTCCCGAAAGAAAGGCACAGGCAAAGCAGTTAAGTGGGTATTTGTTATTTTTTGAACAGACATTGGCCAATTATTTTTCGCAGTTAGCCCACTTTAAAAAACTGATGAGTTTTGATGGAGAAGATACCAGAACCTATTGGAATCAATCTCTGCTGGAATGCGTTCCCGGAGCATCCGAAGTGATTGGTAATAAAGAAAACTATGAGGCATACCTGAGCGAAATGACAGCCGATGCTAATGCCGGATTATTACGAAAAAATAAGTTTCAAAACCATTTGTTGGCACGATTTGCAGAGAAGTTCACAGCCTATGGCATGGTCTTAAAAGACCTAAACAACGATACCGCTGCTATGGATAAAAAATTGATCCGGGATAAAGCCCGATTTCTTAAAGAATATCCTGTGGTGAGTGCCTGTAGAGCAAAGGCGTATGATACCACAAAAGACTTTTGGGATACTCGAAACATTTCGGGATTAGAAAAGCGAATTGCATTAAAAATAGGGATCGAGGACTATAGCCGTAGAAACTTAGGTGATGGCATTACTGCTGGAATGCATATGGTAGAACATATCTTGTTACGACCTAGAAAAAAATATCCTTATTCATTTACCGCAGCGTATATTCCATTGCAAATCGAAAGATTCGAAGTCGCCATCACAGAAGAATTTACACGATGCATCGCCAAAGATCATACCTTAGAACCTGGAGAAGAAATACGCATCACAGGCAATGCACAATTCGAAGGGACGTATATAGTACTAGCAATCGGAGAGGGTTTTTTTGAAATCGAAGCGCCTTTTCAAGAATCAGAAACCGGAGGTTTATTTCAACGTACACCTGATATTCGATACTACCTACAATCCACTAGTATTGATAGTATTGAAACGTCTTCTACAGCATCAGATCATATATTTTGCAAAACAGGAACACATACGTTACGAGCAGGAGATAAGATAGAAATTACCGGAACCAAAAATTATAATGGGGAACATAGCGTAGTTTCAATATCTGAAGAAGGGTTCGAAATCGCAGTGCCTTTTATAGAAGAAGAAACCACCGGAAGATGGATGTCAACTGCGGATCCAAAAGATCCGTATTCATTACAACTAACTTTCGTACTGCCAGCATGGATAGCACAATATCAGGATGAAGATTTTAAGAAATTTATTGCATTAACGATACGCGAGGAGACCCCAGCACATATCACGACCAATATCCAATGGTTGGGGCAAGACGAGATGCAACGATTTGACTATGCATATCATCGTTTTCTGGAAGAAATCAACAATGGATAAGTAGCATGATGACACAGCAAAAACATATCATCAATAAACAGATTTTAGAAATTCACCTGCCTTCGACTGTAGATGCTTTTGCTGTGCAGCAAGAACTGAGTGCGCTGTGTCGGCATCAGTTAACAACGGTTATGGATCGCATATTTGGAAATACTACCAATACTCTGGGAGACCAACCATTACAGATAGATCAACTTACATTAGATTTAGGGCAGGTATCTTTGGATAATTTTGAAACTGTTTTTGAGGAAGAATTACAAGAAAAACTTCAAGAAGCACTTACTGTATATCAGCAATCTGATGCCGTAGTACAAAAGGACGAGGCCAATCAACCCGAAGAAAAAACACCTATTAGAGTAGTAGCACATTACCTGAAAACCGGGATATTACCTTGGTGGGCAGAGGACACAACCAAAGCATATGTTCTGGAGCAATTAAAAGAATTGTTGCAAAAACCGAACACCACTTTCATCACCTTGCTAAAACAATTGAGATGGAGTGCCCAGCAGCTAGAACGTTTTGTCTATACAAGTACAGAAGCGCAACTGCTTCAATCCCTTCAACTGATTTCGGATATTCGTGTGCAAGAAATAGTGCCTAATTTAGAAAACTTTCAGCAGAGAGTTCATAAGAAATACGGCATCGCATCGCAGAAGATACAGGCTACGTTTTGGAAAACAGCGTTTCAGAAGTTTGATACCTATAAAGATTTCAAATTCTTCGAACAAGAATGTTTCCAAGGTACGTTGGCAGCACTCGGAATAGATCATAAAGGAAGTAGCAAAAAACATCAAGCACAGGATGTCTATGAGATCAAATCTTTAGTAGCTAGCTATAAAACTATGCAAGCTAAGAATACTGTATGGCAAGAATTCTTTAGACAACTATCCACTATCATAAACAACCCTTTTTTGGGTCAGTTGCCTACCAAAATGTTAAAGCAATGGGTGCAACTACTAAAAGATATAGGGAACATACAAGAGCAAACGGTAGATGCCAATAGTGTATTAAGACCCTTGGCAATCTATCTCCAGGGAGTACATAAAGAACTGCAAGAGATAGCATCAAAACCCACATTACTGGAGATAGAACAATTGTCTTCTCCTTTTGAGGATACAGATTTTATCCCTATACAAAACGCAGGATTGGTACTCTTTTGGCCATTTTTAGAACGCTTTTTTGAGAATTTGGAGTTGATCAAAGATAAAAGCTTTATCAATGAAACCGCTCGCCATACTGCCATATGTGCCTTGCAGTATCTGTGTGAAGGAGATGACCAGGAACTGTTTGAAGGAGCACTGCCATTAAACAAATTGTTATGCGGTGTCGCTATAGAAGAAGTCATATCGCCAATCACACTATCGGATGAAGAAACAGCAATTGCAGAAGGATTGCTAACCGCTGCGATAGGACAAGGCCCACATTGGAAAAACTTATCGATAGAAGGATTTAGAACCTCCTATCTATGTCGCCCTGGATCCTTACGTACCCGAGATGGTCATTGGTTATTACAGGTGCAACGAGAAACTCATGATGTTACGTTAGAAAAATTGCCTTGGGGTTTTCATACGGTGAAACTCCCCTGGATGCAAGACATTATTGTAGTGGAGTGGTTATGATGAAATGGGTTTTAGAATATCGTGGAAAGTCCTTCCCCAAGGGAAGGATTTAGAGCCTGTGCTGAACTTGTTTCAGTAATGGGATTAGAAAACAAAAAAAATATTCCTATCCCCGGCCCTTCCCCGAGGGAAGGGAGCAATAAAACGGAAGTATGTCGTCCGTATCTATGAATTGAATGAATTATAAAGTAAACAGCACTATGGAAAAACAAATTGTTATCGCTGAAAATAATTGTATGAAGAAATCTACTGAAAAAGATATCAGCGATCATAACGCAGAGGTAATAGCAAACGAACTAGTTTGGCTAAGCATAGTGCTTCAAACCCGCTTAGAATTACATTTTAATCAAGAAACGCCATATCAATCCATACAAGAATTAACACCTCCGGATATAACCGATAAAGAAGGAGTCTATGCAGTATTTATACAAAAACACAAACTCAAGGTTGCAGAACGATTGTTGCTAATCTTGGCATTAGTTCCTCATATCCAACCAGAACTTTTAGATATTCTGCTCACTAAAAACAAAGACTATGACCGCCGCTATAGCGAATTTGGCGGACTGTTGTTAGAAGGACATTTAGGATTGATTCCTACCGCAGAAACTGCGATGTTTTTAATTGCAGGAGACGAGCTACAGAAACGCTTGCAATATCATACGCTCATTACCCAAGACTTTGTCGCGATACGAAAAGGCATCATCAGCTTATCCAGGACCAAAGGGAATAGCCCATTGCTGAGTAGTATCTGGATGATCGCTAATGAATATGTAGAATATTTATTAACTGGTAAACCCTATCAAGCAAAATATAGCCCTGATTTCCCTGCACAACGGATTCATACCAAACTATCGTGGGAGGATCTCATCGTCTCTAGATCCACAACACATAGCTTGCAGGAAATCAGGGATTGGGTTACCTATGGACACACAGTATTAGAAGAGTTGGAACTGGGTAAACGACTAAAACCGGGCTATAAAAGCCTGTTTTTTGGACCACCGGGAACCGGCAAGAGTATGGCAGCAGCATTGTTAGGAAAAAGTACAGACAGGCAAGTCTATAGGATCGACCTAAGTATGACGGTCTCTAAATACATTGGTGAAACCGAAAAAAACCTGGCTAAAGTATTTGATCAAGCCCAGCAACACGATTGGATCTTGTTTTTTGATGAGGCGGATTCTTTGTTTGGGCAACGTACCCAAGTAAGTAGTGCCAATGATCGATACGGAAATCAGGAGATAGGGTATTTATTGCAGCGCATCGAAGATTTCCCCGGCGTAGTGATCCTGGCATCGAACCTAAAAGACAATATAGATGACGCCTTTACCCGACGATTCCAATCCATGATCGAATTTACCATGCCGGGAGTAGAAGAACGCTATCAACTATGGAAACAATCTTTTGCTAAGAAATTACCACTAGATGAAAACTCAGATCTATGGCATATCGCCGAAAACTATGAAATCTCTGGCGGATTAATGATGAATATAATACGTAAATGTACGCTACAAGCCGTAACGAACAAAGAAAAAACAATCACCCAACAAAGCCTGGAAACTGCCATTAGACAGGAGTTACAGAAAGAAGGGATTATTTTAAACTAAACGATACAATAATATATAAAAAAACATAAATATTTCTAATAGATGGTGGGGAAATAAGGGGGATTATCCCGGTACTGATTATTAAATATGCAGAGGAATACCTGCAGAAGAAGGTATCGGGATCCACCATCGTAAAACGCTGTTCTCAGAAAAGTGAGGCTCTGCTAAGTTTGCAACTTCGTAGCGATAACAGTAAGGAGATAACACTTCGTTTACAGCCATTGGATAAGAAAAGAAATGCAGCGAAGTCACAGAAGTTCAAAAAGGAAGGCTATCTATCAAGAATTGCAAAAGGAAGGGATCATTTTAAACTGATAGTAATACATCATATGATATGAAAACACAAACAGATAAAACACAAGAATCTCAAAACTTGATTACCCCGAGGGTTACTAGTGAACCTAGTGATGGAGGTACGGCTCAATTAAAGGATAACCGTACCTCTACTATCGATCAGCGCAAGCTGCAAGACACAATAAGTGCTTCTACAGAGAATAGCGCGAATCCAATCCAACGAAAAAACAAAACCGGTTTACCTGACAACCTAAAATCCGGTATCGAAAACCTATCGGGTTACAGTATGGATGATGTAAAAGTACATTACAACTCCAGCAAACCAGCCCAATTACAAGCTCATGCCTATGCACAAGGAACCAATATCCACCTGGCACCAGGGCAAGAAAAACACTTACCCCATGAAGCATGGCACGTAGTACAACAAAAACAAGGTAGAGTAAAACCGACTAGGCAGCTAAAAAGTAAAGTGAATATTAATGACGATGCTGGATTGGAGAAAGAGGCAGATGTGATGGGTGTTAAAGCACTACAAATGCAGAGTAAGAATAGTCAAGATTTATCTTTAGGAAAAGAAAATGGTAATAGTAACATAGTACAAAGACAGGAAGAAGATACCTACATATTAAGACTATTATTTTCTGGTTCAGGACATAACTTCATAAGTGAAAAAAGACGGATTGAGGTAGTGAATAATGTACATAAAGACAAAGAGTGGTCAACTGAAGGAGGTGTAATGGTAAAAAAAAGACTACTGCCAACTACCTATAATACAGATTCAGAAAAAGTAGAAGAGTTTGATATCGCTGGACCTGGAGCACCAATAACAAATATTGGAGGAATAAATACTGGTAGTATAGATATAGGACCAAATAGTATTGCAAATCTTAGAGTAAAAATATTAGAACTAGTAAAGCGCAAAATAGCTGAGAATAACAATATGCCAAATAAAAAAGTGAAAATAATGGGGCACAGTAGAGGCGCAGTAGCAGGTGCTTATCTAGCAGAACAAATTAAGGAAGAATTTAAAGACAGTGTTCAAGTATCTTATTCCGGTTATGACCCAGTGCCTAATGCTAAATATTTTTTTGATCTCGGATCAACTACACCTACAGATTTAAAAGATGTAGATAAATCTGCTGTGGTGTATTCTGTGGCTTCTGGAATGCCAGGCTTATTTGATGGTATTAAGAAGACACTGTTTGGGGAAAAAACCCAACATTTGTTTAGTGGGATAATGAAACCTAAAAGTCTTTTAAACTCTAAAGTGATCATTATGACAAGTGCACAACACAGTACAAATTTACTAGGAACTTTTGTATTTGGAGTTCAAGAAGTTAGCGGGTTTAATCTGGTTAATTTAGATCCTGGAGTTTATGCAGAAAAACGTTGGATGCCAATGAAAGGTGGAGGAAAAGAAGGAGAAGCTGGCTCCTATGGTAAAATAAGACTAGAGAAACTAGAAAATATAACCGATTTTAATGATGCGTATAAGAAGTTAAAAGAAAAAAGTAAGGCGATACCTGATTGGGGAAGACAAAATGAAATAAAAAAGGCTGCAAGTACAGTGTTTGCCAATGAAAATGATACATAAAGTGAAATTCCCCTGCTACTGCTAGTTTGTAACTAGTGGCGTCAACAATGAGAAGAAGAGAGTTTAGACCCGATGTCGCGGATTCGAAATCCGTGCTGCTAATGCCTGTAGATCTAATTTAATATGAATTAAGAATAATGAAAGCACCACAAGAAAACACCCAGGAACCACAAAAAGAAACCGTACAACGCGTACAACAAGAATCCAGTACAGGTGGTGAAGCTACGATTGCTGATAACAGACCAATTGCTGCAATACAACGCAAATTAAAAACGGTAATGGATGGGACAAAAACAAACGAAAAACCCATTCAACAAAAAATGCCCAAGGGATCTTCTAAATTTCAAAAAATAGCAACTACAATGGGAAAACAATATGGGGTAAATATGTCCAATTTAAAGGCAACCCATAACTCTGCTTTCCCTGCAAAAGTAGATGCCGCGGCCACTATTCAAGGAAACAGCATTCATTTTGCTCCAGGCATGGATACCAAAGATACTATCAAGCACGAAGTCGGTCATGCTATCGATAATATGTTAAATGGAACCCCAAATGGAGACAAGGTCGTCAATGGGCATAAGGTAGATTCTACCCGAGAGCAGGTAGTAGATAATATGGTCAAGAATCAAAATCCAATAACATCAACACCGCTAAAGACGAATTCAACAAAGAAAGTGACCAATAGTCCTCTGCAAAGGTTACCCATGTCCATTTTAGGGCAAGTAAAGCGGTTATTGAGACGGGGAAATTTTCAATTTGAAGATAATCAGGTACAACATACTACGGTGGGCAACACTTCTAGAATAAGGATCCCGGAAATGAGAGGAAGAGGTGTTACGATTGAAAATTTCCAAATCGATGTAGACGGAGCAATCACCACATTAGATATGGCGTCATCTGTTCGAGTCACTGCCGATAGAATACATGGAAACAATATTGCCTTTGGGAACAAACAATTACGAATAGATGCCAGAAATATAAACATAAACGGCATAGTCATCAAAAAGGTATTCAATCTGGGGGGTGGATTGCTGAGAGCTATTGGTCAATATATTCCAGGATTAAATATAAGAACTAACGTAAGGGAAAATATACTGGACATGATCGGGGCCAATTCGACTATTCATGTTGGCGAATTAGATTTAGTAATTTTAGAAGGTTCCACTAGCACCAGGACGGGTAAAGGAGGATATACGGGACCAGCAGGTCAAGTCCAAACCCAAAGCAATGTCCAAGGCTCACTAACTGTTAGAAATTTAAACGTACATCTAAATCAAGTGCCTGGAAGAGGACATCAAAGTTTTAACACAACGGCATCGGTTGAATTTCTAGAATTTGACCAGCGAAAAACCATAACTGTCAAAAATGGCCAACCGCTTAATAGACCTGAGAGGGACCATAAAAAAATCAAATTAGAAAATATCAATGCCACGATAGGCCAAAATGCAAATGATTTTAACCTTGAAAGTATGGGTCTAAATGATAACCAAGGGGTTATAACGGTATATGACCTGCCCTATCTTCATAGTGCACGCATTAGTCAAATAAACAGTGATCTAAACCCAAATGGAACTGGGTTTATACGGGCAACAATAAAAGTAAAACCAAAAGTCATCTCAAAAGTGGCCAAAGTCACTTTTCGTATTGATGTTCCGGTCAATAATTGGATCGTAGCCAAAGATGATATTATTAATTCGGTTAATACTATGCTGAGAAGGAAACGACTTAGCATTTTAAGCGGCAAGGCAACGCGTAAAATAAATTCCATGATTAACGAGCCAGGCGATGTAAGACGAAACTTGGAGGTATTTGACCCCAATATTGTTAATACAGCAGATGATGTGGTCACAACGAATCTGGTAGCACCTTATGATCCAGATCGAATCGTAACAGGAATCAATCTAGTGAAGTTGTTCGAGTATCATGTTGCTGCCAAGAAGCGCAGATTTATGAGAAGGTGAACCTAAAAACGCCCCATGACCCTTCTGATTTCCATGTTAAAACCAAGGATTGAAAGTTAAAATTTAAGCAGTAGCCCTGCTCTGCGAAGTTTGCAAGTTCGTAGCGTCAACAGTGAGAAGTTATGCGTATGGAAAAGATATGTGAAATGCTGCGAAGTCACAGACATTCGCAGAGCAAATAGATATGGTTTGTTTATACAAGTTTACAACTCGTGTCTATAAAAATGTCTTATTAAAAAAGTAGATAGTATGCTATGAAAACACAAACCGATAAAACCCAAGAACCACGAAAAGAAACGGTACAACGCGTACAAAAAGAACTTAGTACAGGTGGGGAAGCTATGATTGCTGACAATCGTCCCGCTGTTGCAGTGCAACGTAAGTTGAAGTCAGCAATGGGTGGTTCTGAAAATCCCATCCAAAAAAAACCAAAAGGATCTTCGCGGTTTCAGCAGATAGCCACGACCATGGGGCAACAATATGGGGTAGATACCTCTAGACTAAAAGCAACTCATAATTCCTCTTTTCCTTCAAAATTACAGGCGGAAGCAACCATACAAGGAAGCAATATCCATTTCGCATCTGGGATGGATACGGATTTTCACATAAAACATGAAGTAGCTCATGCTATAGATAATACAATTAACGGAATACCAAAAGGGAACAAAATAGTAAATGGTCAAAATATAGATACGACACGTGAGCAGGTAGTGGATCAAATGGTAAATAATAGAATAACCAGTACTAATAAAATAGTAAAATCAAGTACTAAATTAGCTTACAATGATAATACAGTCCAGCGAATAGGTAAGTTAAGTACTGATGAAGAAGGAATGATACAATCTGCAGGAACTTGCGGTATGTATGCTTTAGCAAATGCCATAGCTGTTGCCTATGGGCGTAATAATGATAATAAATATCGTATAAAAGTTAAGAATTCACTATTAAAAAAAGCAGCAAAACTAGATGTTCACGTTACTGCACAAGGAGAATTATTAAATTTTGAAGATATTCAAATTTTGATCAATGCATATAATGAAAATAATGAAGAGCCTGTAGAGCTAGAGCAGAGAACAGCTCCAGATAGTGAAGACATACAAGAATGGATGAATGTTATTGGAGAACCGGACAAAGAAGAAGATGTATCGGAAGAGCAACTTAATAACGAAGAAGTAGGTGCCATTATCGCTGTAGATTCTGGAATTTTGAAGCAATATGATGAAAATAAGAATAAATATTCTTCAACAGATCTGATTCCTTTTGTGGAAAATTCCAGTTATGCACATTGGGTAACCATTGTTGAAATAAATAAGACAAGGAGTTTAGTAACAATTCATAATTCTGCTGGTGGAGATTTTGAAAGAGAATATCCTCTATGGGTTATTTTGCAGGCTACAAAGGCTTTAGAAGAAGTTTCCAAATCTGATTATTTAACAACATTGTTTCAAGAGATACGGAGATCTGGTTACAAAGCTAATGAGGGTGGTTTTGCTCTGTCACAAACAGTCGGATTATCAAAGAATAAGAAAAAAATAGTAGATAAAAGTAGTAAGGATTATGCTACCATGTTTAAAAGAGATGATTTTCATATAATAAGAAGAAAATTTATCCCTTCTTCCTTTGGACTTAGTAATGTTAAAAGACAAAGGCAAATAGTTGTTGATCGTTTAAAAGCAACTCAAGTAGACGGGCAACACAATGTTCGCCTCAAAAATTTGATTATAAGGGTAAGGCGCGCTGATAATCAATAATAAAATGATATACTTATAAGGGCAAAGTTTCTTCCCGAGGCAGACAGGTGCAACTTCGCAGCAGTAACAGTGAGAAGATACGCTTGTCTACAGTAAAAAGATATTACAAAACAAAAGACGCGTTCTAAAGCGCGTCTTTTTATTCTATTTAGTTACCTGTAAATATCCTTAATTATGAGATATCATAGTAGCATAAGCATCTTTTGCAGTACCTGTAGTCACTATGATAGAAGCATCACCATCATTACTAACTCTTAATGTTGCTATATCTGTTAAAAACCGTACAGTAGCAAGGTTTTCTCCCCCTTTTGGGCCATTAGCGAATTCAAGATCTTCGGTCCAATAATTCATAAAAAAGTTAACGATGAGGGCTTTATTACCCTCAAAAACTACTTTAGTACTGATCCGTTTTCCTGTAGGTAACTGATCATAATATAATTTGTAAGAGATTTTTCTCTTTTTTAGGTTACCAGGGGTATTACTTTGGTGCACCCACTGTAAACAATTCGTTCCGCATGTCATGGATTTTGCTTGCCACTTTGTTTTATCCTGAATAAAAGATTGCACCATCTTTGAGACACCGTACGCATAATCTATCTGGTCACTGGTTGTATTGGTTAGTAACCACTGTTTGTCATGCGCAGCAGCTGCAGCAATATCCTCTTGCGAGTAGTTTGTTTGGGCAAAAAAAGTAAGAGGAAATAAAAATAAAATAAGTAAAAGTTTTTTCATAAGCCGTTGATTTATAATTTATTGAACTTAAATTTACGAATTTTTTTAATTCTTTGCACTATTGAATACGAAAATATTCTTGTGTAGACTACAACTTTGTAGTACAAAGATCAAAGGCAAAGGCTTTTACAGCGTATAATAGAGTTAAGCGCTATTACATAATTACATAGCTCGTTCTACGAAGTTGCAAACTTCGTAGTATTAAAAGTGAGAAGATAAAGGTTTGTCTAAAGTTAGATAGATGTGAAATAAAATGCTGCGAAGTCGCAGACGTTCGCAGAGCATGTAAAAGCTCCTTCTCCTTTTGGGAGAAGGTAGCGGATGAGGTGAAAGTGTACTGTTTTGTAACAGGATGACAATGGAGTATTAAAATAAGTAATGCAATAAGGATCATGAATATAACAATGACCTCGCCGCGTCTTACAATGTACTAACAAGATATTACAATACACTTAGGGGCTGTAACAATGTCAGTTAGGTGTATTACAATGAGCTTCCGGTGCGTAACAATGTCAGTTAGGTGTATTACAATGAGCTTCCGGTGTGTAACAATGTCCGTTAGGTGTGTTACAATGAGCTTCCGATGTGTAACAATGTCAGTTTAGCACGATACAATGTATTTCTGTGGTATTGCAGTATCGATCTACTGTATTGTGACTAGATATATTTCATGATAAACATCAGTTCTACGAAGTTTGCAAATTTGTAGCGTCAACATAGAAAGTAAAGGTTTTTACTGCTATCGCCAAAAGATTGTTGCATAAAATTATTCCTGTCGGAAAAATTGCATCATTTGCCGTATTTGTAATAGCTCGCATGCCTTTATTCAGGTAAATTTGGTAATTAATACGAGTTTTAATAACCCTATGTAAATCGAAACTAAGCATGAAAGCCACTAGTATTGCTAACCATGAAAAAACCTTTTTTGAAACAGGAAGAGATTCAGACGGAAAAGAATTTATGTTAACAGAAATGACAGTGCCCATTAAAGGTTCTAATGAAGTAATGCCCTATATACATTGCAGGCCTAAAAACGGAGATACTTCGTTTTATTATCAAGAGAAAAACACAAAAACGCAGATTGTACTCCATTATACAGTGGGTTATATAAAAGGTGATGTGGCTGCTTTGTCTAGACCCAACAATCATGTGTCTACTCCATTTATTATTGCTAGAAACGGTACCATACTCAATTTATGGTCGTCGGCCTATTGGTCGTATCATTTAGGTTCAGGAGCCATTGGTGGTAATACCAATGGTAGCAAACGAACTATTGGTATCGAAATGTCCAACATTGGTGTTTTAAAAAGAATAGACAACAAATTGGTTACCGTGTATAGCGATACTGATGTGTATTGTGATATAAGGGAAAAACAGTTTTATACGAAGCTTGAGTCGCCTTACCGAGGAGAAGTATACTATGCCACATTTACAAGACGGCAATACTATAGTTTACTGCTGTTACTTCGTTACCTCACGGCAGAATACAACATACCAAGAGCATTTTTACCAGAAGATAAACGATATAGTACAGGGGTAGAAGATGAGTTAGTTAATTTTAAAGGTATCGTGTCTCATGTAAATTACAGATCGTCTGGCAAGTGGGATATAGGTCCGGCTTTTGATTGGAACAAAATAATGGGTGGCCTTAGATGAAACTCTTAAGCTCATATGAAGTCGGGAAATTACCCTCATTTGTCGGATTTATTATAGTAGGATCATATCTACAGAAGTAATTTTGTTAACAGTATAGTACACATTATAACCTACCAACGAAAAATAAAAATTACTGCACATGAAAAATTTCTACAAGTTTACACTCACGTTTTATATTTCAGTTTTTATGTATAGTTGTGCAAGTTATGGGCCAACAGATAATAAACTTTCTGTTGTGTTATCAAAAACACAACAAGCAGTAACGAATTTGGCAGAAAAAATACCTGTGACAGAAGATGATAGTCTTATAAAAGCATACGGCAAGTTAGAAAAAAAGAGTAAGGAATTATTTCCTGCTCTAGAAGAGTGCAATAAAAAGTATGCGCTCACTCCAGAGTATATGGCAACATTACAAGGAGCACAAAAGACATTAGAACGTATGGATAAAGATTTTAATACCATACCCGACAAAACGTTCATTCTAGATGCGATATATCTGGATTATGATGCCAAATTAACATCTATTAATAGCAGTGCAAAAAACGATGCCAATACCAAGATTAAAGTAACTGTTGATTCTAATGAAGAAGAGGGGTACTTTGTTTTCGGAAAGTTATCATATGAAAAAGAATTAAATATTAAACGCTTTCGGTTTAATAAACCCACACAAAAGGCATCTCAAGATTTTGTGCCCGGTTATTATTTATTTTGGTTAGAAAAAGAAGATCGAGTGGGAGAGCCAGAATTGCATCTCATCATGAGTAACGGAGAAGAAAAAGAAAAAAATCTGGTTCTAAAAACTCCTAAATCATAGACGTATGCAAGTATCGAGATTAAAAGAAGTTTGGAAAGAGATTACCTTGCTTAGTACCTGGATTGCTTCGGTAACGGGAGCTTTTATTATACCTTTACCCTCTTGGCATGCATCAGACGAAAACACTGCTTTTTTTATGAAATTTGGGGTGTTTGTAGCCACAGCGCTTGCCGGATTCTTGATTTTGTATTCGCTTAAAAATAAATCTACAAGAACGTGGATGCGTTTGTCTATGCAGTTTATTGTTCTTTTTGTAAGTGTCTACGCAGCCTATCATTTTGCTCGAGAAGCCAAAACATTGCCTTATCTCGATAAAGACATTGTTATTGGTGATGAAATGGTAGATAACAATCCATTTGAGGTGTTTAAAGGATCACATGGGTTTTTGCCAGCCCGAAATGAGCAGATGATGGTTCTACTAGGTGATCCTGAAAAAGCTTGGACCAAAAAGAGTATCATGACCAATCGAATACAATTAATGATTTTTTTATTTATGTGTTATCTGTTTTCGGCAGGATTTATCATTTCATTTTGTAATCTGGTGATTTTGTATAAAGAAAAATATACGATCAAAATTGAAAAAAAATAGGAAGTACACTCTTTATGATAACGATTTCTAGCACGTTCTGTCAAGAAATCTATTTTTTAAAAGTAATCGAAGAACATAGGTAATGTGAGTGAAACGTAACAGGGGGAATAAAAACCTTTTCTATAGGCTTTGGGGAAACCGAGTACCGTAAAATCACCTAAAGATTAATTATTTAATGATGTTTAATTTAGAAAATACAAATGTGTTATATCAATTATAGCATGAAGTTGTATTTTAGCTAAAATTAAAGTGTCAATAATAATTTTATTTAAAATCTCTCTATTTTGAAAACTAGAGTTTTATTCCCCCTGTTATGTTTCATCTCTCTTTTTTCCTATTCACAAGTAAAAAATAATACTACAGATGCACGTACTCGAAAGATAGAAGCAACTAAACTAGAAATAGAAAAGGAAGATTCAGATTCTTTACGGTTACCACTTAGATTAAAACTGGCAGGTCAATTAGCCTATTTTGATGGTAATATTGCCAAAGAAATCTTTCTGGACGTTCATAAAATCATTAAGGACAAAGGATATAATAGTTATCATTATCAAAAGCTGGAGGCAGAATTATTGTATAGTCTGTCAAGCGTATCCTTAAACCTTCAAGATACCGCAGCAGCCTTGCAATATGCAAATGAGGCCTTAGATATTGCGACAGAGATCGAGTATGATATGATTATAGGAAGAACTATAAGTAATCTAGGGAATATTTACTCAAGACAAATGGATTTTGAGAAAGCAAAACGATTTCATAGACGTTCATTAGTATTTCATGAAAAGGCAAAGTCAGCTCGTGGACAAGCACTTACGTTGAATCGAATAGGAAGAATCTTTAGTAAACAGGAAAAGATGGATTCTGCTACGTATTATTTCAAAAAGGCTATAGAAGCTGACACCTCTAAGACACTTAGATTACAAATAAAAGGAAATTTAGCTAGTGTCTATGCTGATGCAGGAAAATACGATCTAGCCGGCAACATTTATAGAGAAAACTTAAAACTGTTAGACCCGACTGCGTATAATATCAGAGCACATAACCATTCTAATCTAGCAAAAGTATATGACAAACAAAAAGAGTATAGCAAAGCAAATGCACATATAGACAGTGCTATTTTCTTTTCAAAAAAGGTGAACGCGTTATTTTTAATACAATCAGCATACCATGCTAAAGTTAGAATAGCCTATAATGACAAAAAGTTTTCAGAGTCTTATGAAGCTTTTTTAATTCAAGATAAGTATAAAGATTCTTTAGTAAAGGAAAGTACAACAAAACGTTTTGCCGATTTGGAATTTGCATATCAATATAAGAGAGAAAAGGAACTTGCCGCCATAAACCTCAAGAATGAATCTACTAAAAAGAAATTGTATTTAGGGTTACTCGTTATTACGGTTCTGGCAGCTTTGTTTTTACTCCATTTTATTAGAAAAAATAATAAACAAAAACTAGAGCTTGCCGCAAATAAAGTCGAGCTAGCAGAGGTTGAAAAATTAAAAACGGACTTAGCACTCGCACATCGAGAACGAGAACTTAAAAAAGTGGTGGTAGAAAGCTCTGTTAGAGAAGAAGTCTTTAATAATACAATAGATGACATTAAGCAAGTTACAGCTTTAAAGGATGAGAGAGAACGCAAGTCTGCATTACGCTCCATATCTGCTTCATTATTATCAGAGAAAGGTTCTAAAAAATCATCTTTAAGTCTACAGAGGTATCTCGATGAGGTAAATATTGATTTTAAAATACTACTTGATCAACATTTTTCCGAATTAAAACCAAAGGAAAAGGAGCTCCTTTGTCTTATGAAAATGGAGCTCAGTACCACAGAAATTAGTAAACTTCAAAACAATACAGTAGCGTCCATAAAATCTTCAAGATATCGTATTCGTAAAAAACTTGGTTTAGGTTCTAAACAAGATATTATTGCTTTTATTGAAAATAAAAATATTACGTTATAAGGTATTAAAAGCATTCCTTGTACATAGTTTTTTGGTTAAACTCATATCTTCTTTAATTTATTAAAGCCCTATTTTGTGAGGAATATCTTATTATTATTTTAAAATGATAAATAAAATTCAATAAATCATACTTTTATTTAAAATGCTAAAATTGAGTACATTACGTTGCTTGATACTCTTTTGCTACCCTCTTTTTTTTGCAATGTAGTTTCCTTATACATTTCTTTGTTTAAGAACGTGACGTTTAACTTAAGATCACGTTTTGTTAAATACGTGAAAGCAATGTCTAGCTTTAGATAAGGTTATTTACTATTTATAATTTTCACTCAAAAAAATCATGATACTGTTTTATCAAATTAAAAGAATAGGATATATTTTATGAAACCGGATACTAAATATACTAAAAGCGGTCACATCAATATTGCATATCAGGTTTTTGGCTCTGGTTCTATTGACTTGGTTTATATTCCGGGATGGGTTTCTAATATTGATTGGATGTGGGCTTGTCCGGAACTGGTTAATTTTTTACAGGAATTAGGAAAAGTAGCCAGAGTTATTCTATTTGATAAGCGGGGAACAGGACTTTCTGATCGTGTTGTAGGGTTTCCTACCTTAGAAGAAAGAATGGATGACATTAGAGCCGTGATGGATGCAGTAGGTTCTCAAAAAGCAGCTTTATTTGGACATTCTGAAGGAGGGTCTGTCTCTGCCTTATTTGCCGCGACATATCCAAACCGAACTATTTCGCTAATTGCTTTTGGAATATTTGCGAAACGTATCTATGCTCCTGATTATCCTTGGGCACCAACAAACCAAGAGCGTCAGGTTGTTTATGATATGATTGAAAAGAGCTGGGGGAGTGTAGAGATGAACTTAGAGTCACTTGCTCCTTCTAAGGCCAATGATCCTGTGTTTATGGATTGGTTGGCTAATTATTTTCGTTCAGGAGCAAGCCCAAGTGCAGCCATGATGTTAACAAAAATGAATACAGAAGTAGATGTCATTAACATTTTAGACTCTATAAAAGTTCCTACCCTAATCCTGCAACGTACCCATGATATTGATGTAAAAATTGAAGAAGGTCGGTTTGTAGCTGAACGAATCCAGGGAGCAAAAATTGTTGAGTTTGAAGGTAGTGATCATCTGTTTTGGACGGGTAATACTGATGAGGTTTTGGAAGAGATGAAGACTTTTATTTTAAATGCAAAGCCAAAACCAATATATGATAAACAACTCTTTACTATAATCACCGGACGCATTATGTCTTCAGAAGTAAATAACCCCAAGCATCAAGAACTTATTAGGCAGTATATAAAACGATATAGAGGAAATGTAGTTCAATATACTACAGAAACATTTATCGCTACTTTTGAAGGCCCTAGTAAGGCTGTTCATTGCAGTATTGATTTGGTTGATGCTATTAGAGATCAAAATGCGCAATTGACTATGGGTATTCATATTAAAGAATGTCTGGTGGGAAATCCGATAAGCAAAGAGACAGAAGATTTTGCTGCATCAATATTTAAGCAACCTATACCAAGTCAAATCTTGTTAACCCAAACGGTAAAGAATTTACTAGTAGGTGCTGGTGTGAGTTTTACACCCTACAAAACAATTTTTGAGACCGAATCTGGCGAATCTCTTTTACTATTTACGGTTACCGACAAATCTGGGCATAACATACAGCCTAATATGATTGACCATAATATACTTCCTCAAAATGATTCTTTCCTGAAAAAAGTGCTTCAAAACATCAATAATCATATAAGCAATGAGCATTTTGGAGTAGAAATGCTTTGTAAGGAAATAGGTGTCAGTGAGCGACAATTGCAGCGTAGACTAAAGACTATTACAAATAAGTCTCCTAATAAATTGATTTGCTCGGTGCGTTTGCATCGCGCCAAAGAACTTATACTGAGTCAACAGAATACTATTGCCGAAATTGCTTTTCAAGCGGGGTTTTCTAATCCTTCTTACTTTTCTAAGTGCTTTAAAAAAGAATTCGCCGTATGCCCATCTGATCTCATAAACTAATAGCGAAAATCTTCTTATGTCAGAAAAGCTATAATCTGTAAAACATTACTATACAAATGTTGCTCATATAAGTATACTTAATTTTACGCCTTTAGCTATCTAAAAACCTCTATTGGGTAGGGGTGATTACCCCTTTTTTTGCAGGGGTTTTTTCTAATTTTCTGGTAGCTGTGGTCATAAAATTTGATTTTTTTCACACCTTTTTTTGATTCGATTTTAATACAAGAATATAGTTCGTTCAAAAGCATATCCTTAGTCACTCAAGATAATTGGATCAATTACTTCTTTAGAATGATCTAAATAAAAAAAACATGGCTGGTTCACTGCACGATATTCTACAACCTTTTCTTGATAGGGGTTTTAAGAGGGAGAACTAGTTTTTGGTATATAGTTTTTTGTTGTAAATGGGTTAATGTTTTTTAGGTTTTTCTAAAAATAAATGCATGATTTTATGGGGTTATCTTTTTGCGAAACAAGGTGTTAACAGTACGAATATTTTTGATTAAAGTAGGGAAATAAGTACATAAGTTATTTGTGTTTAAAAAAATAAATCTCCAACTTTATGTGTAATTAAAGCCACTTAATTTTTTCACACAAAACAAAGTACTCTTATGAATCCTGACCACAACTATTATGTAGCTCACTGCATAGATGAGCCCGTCTTCACTACCGAAATTTCTAAAATTGTTAGCACTTGTGATGATTCAAAAAATCTAATCATTGGCCTCTACCTTATTGAAGAGGATAGGTTTTTATATTGTAATAAAGTATTCAAAAAAGTCATAGGTTTCGATCCTTATAGTCTTATTAAAGGTGGCTGGCAGTTTTGGTTTTCTTTAATTACTCCTTGCGAAGTTTCACAAATAAGAAGTAAAATATTTAATTTCTTCACAATGCCATTAGTAAGAGATGTAATAACACTTCAATATCATATCAATAACGGTAAAGGAGAAGAGGTTTGTATAAAACACGAAATCCTAATTTATAAATTGAAAAACAAAATGTTCGCACTTAATTATTTTTTTGATATTTCAGAAAAAGAAGAGATAGAACGTTGTGTTAAAATTAATGGAGGGCATCGCGGAAGAAGTTTTTTAAAAAACCAACTTACATGTATATCTTCTAGAGAAGAAGAAGTTCTCAAACTTATTGCCGATGGATTTTCATCTAAGGAAATTGCAGAGAAACTTTTTATTAGTAATCATACGGCGATTTCACACCGCAAACATCTTATTCAAAAATTTAGAGTAAAGAATACTGCACAGTTGATAAAGAAAGCATCAAAAGTATTAGAACTATAATTTTAACACACTGTTAACTAATTGTTAATTAATGTTTTATGTATAAAATCCCCATTTTTAGGGATTGATTTCCCTCTTTTTTTTTTGAACCTTAGACTTTCGTAAACGTAAACACCATATAGAGTTAGTAATTAGCATTAATAGCTTCAGAATTTCTTTTGCTCTGAAGTTAATTTGATTTGCTACCCCACAAATCAATCATAAGTTTTGAATTTAATATTTATCTATGATTGGGTTAGCACTAAAGTTGATAAGAGACGAATTAAGCAATTATGTTTTTCAGAATAGAACACCTGGGGATTCTATTACTCAGGATGATATAATTTTGCATAACATCGCCTTAATGGAAAGTGATAGCCAGGCTGATTTAAATAACAAAATTATTATAACCCTGGTTAATACAGAAGAGGAAAGTACTCTAAAAAACGGCAGTAATATTACAAGAAGTGCTAATGGTGTAAAATATGTTGAGCCTCCTGTTTTTTTAAATCTCTATATTCTTGTATCCTCAACTCTTGGACAGGATTTACAAGATGCATATGAGTTTGCTTTGGGTAGATTGTCCCTGGTAATTCAATTCTTTCAAGCTAAAAAAAGCTTCACAGTCAAAAATTCCCCATTCACTACAATTTCTAGAGATAATAATATTTCTCCAGAAGACAAAGACGAAATAAAGCTTAATATAGAACTGTATACGCTAACCTTTGAGCAAATCAATCACTTATGGGGATCGTTAGGAGGAAAACAGGTGCCATTTGCAATGTATAAAATCAGGCTGGTTAGTATTAAAGAGAATTCAGGTCAGGAAGCTCCTGTGATAGAAGAATTAGTTAATAACCAAAAGGTAACAAACGCAAACTAGGATGGGAGATGTGATCATATTTAAAAGGTTATTCGAGGTGCAAATACTACATGATTATTTTCTTACTACAGTAGATGCTACTCCCACTATTATCTCCTTTTTTGATAAAAGTAAAATGGATAAAGACAATCTAATAGAAAGAAAGTTGGAAAACGGTTTATACGATATTAGAAATCTATTTGAAATTGAGCCTGTTGGAGACACAAAATCAATATTAAATAACTATAAATTAGTTTGGGCAAAAACAGCCTTGGGTTTTATAGTTGGGACCGAAGTGATTGTTGAAAATCAAGCTGGAGAAACCCTATATAAACCCCGATTTGAGTTCAGCAATGATACTAACCTCACTTTTTCAATTAAACCTTCAGTTTCTTTTTTTAATAGTGTTAGTAACATAAGTTTAAGACCACCTTTTCCTTCAATTTATTATTTCACTAATAAGGATAAAGAAGAATTTGATGAAGCACCACAGCCATATACATCACTTCCGATTTCAAACAAAGTAAATCCTCATCAAGATGGACTGCAATATGAAATGGGTGCATTGGCAGATTTTGGAGGAACGATCAGGGAGGCATTGCAATATACAGATGGTAACGATCCTAGCCATTGGGAAGATATAACAGATAAACGCTTTATTAGTAATGCAGATAGAGTGCTGTTGCCACATAACTTTAATTATACATTCAAAAAAGAACAAAATATTACACAAGTCGAATTTGTATTAGAAGACGAAAGTAATACCGAATTAAAAACAATAAGTCTAGGAGGTATTGAGGTTCTTGAACGTGTTCATTTAAATTTCACAAAAGTTGATGAAAATAATGAAAACTCTGATCTTATCCCCGCCGGGCGATACAATCTTAAAGTAAAAGCAGGCGGAGGACCAGAAGTGGTGCATTCGATCAATTTAAATAGTACTATTTACGATAAAAATCATTTTGCGATAATAGATATACGATTTGATGAACAAAACTCCCCATACAGTCTTTTGGATGCAGGAAATTTTCTGAAAACCAGAATTAATGCATTAGATGAAAAAATTACACATCCAGTTTTTGAGATACGATTTAAAAATAGAAGAACCTACTGGAGATATAATAAAGATGGAGGTTTTAGTGATGCTGATGCTAATAACACCTCTGATTTTTTAAAACGAGAGCCCGAACTTGCGATAACACCCGAAAAATTAATCTCGGCAGACCCTAGAGGCTTAACAGAAACTTTAGCACCCTTTATAAACGGAACAACATTGATGTTACCTCACCCTGTACCGTCCATCAAAATAGAGAAAGAAAGAATTTTCTCAGAGATCTTTATTAATCAATCAAATAGATTATTGAATAATTAAATGGAACTTTTTATAAAAATGATATTATGAATTACAAAACACCAGGAGTTTATATAGAAGAAATTCCAAAACTTCCGCCGTCGATTGCTCAAGTAGAAACTGCAATTCCTGCTTTTATCGGTTATACAGAAAAAGCTGTTGATGATAGAGGGATTGCATTGCTAAATGAGCCTAAAAGAATTAGCTCTATGTTAGAGTACGAACGTTTTTTTGGAAAACCTATTCCGGAAGAAAATCTTTCTGTACTTATTACCGAAACATTGGGGGCTCCCATTAATGTGCAAGCATCAATAGGAGAAAAGGCAAAATATATTATGCAATATGCTTTAGAAATGTTTTTTGCCAATGGAGGAGGTCCTTGTTGGATTGTATCTGTTGGAGATTATACGACAGGCATTGTTAATTTCGCTGACCTTAAAACAGGGTTAGATGCTACAGAAAAAGTAGATGAAATTACATTATATGTATATCCAGATGCTCAAGGGCTTGATAACTTTTCGGACTTCTACAATCTTTTTGGCGAATCCATGGATATGTGTGAAGAACTGAAGGATCGTTTTACGGTAATGGATATTTGGTTAGATCCTACACAGCCTGATTTATTGGCAAACATTGATACCATGCGTAATAATACCTCGCCCGTAGAAAATACTATTAAATATGGTGCTACGTATTTTCCAAACGTAGAGACTATACTAGATTACTATTATGGTGGCGAAGGAGAAGGTGATGCAAGAGTAACTATTGTACACGAGGGTGGTGACGGATCTTTAAGTGGTACACTTGAAGAATTAAAAACAAAAAACAATGCATTGTATTTCCAGGCTCAGAATGCTTTAAGAACATTACCGATGGAGATGCCTCCATCTCCAGGAGTAGTTGGCCAATATGCCAGTGTAGATAACTCAAGAGGAGTATGGAAAGCGCCAGCAAATGTAAACATGGATTACGTGATTAGACCTGTTATAAAAATCACAGATAAGCAGCAAGAAAGCTTAAATGTAGATGTAAATGCAGGTAAATCAGTGAATGTAATACGTTCATTTGTAGGTAGAGGAAATGCCATTATTTGGGGAGCCAGAACCATGGCAGGAAATAGCAATGAATGGCGATACATTTCGGTTCGAAGATTTTTCAATATGGTAGAAGAATCTGTAAAAAAAGCATCTATACAATTTGTTTTTGAACCTAATGATCTAAATACCTGGGTACGAGTAAAATCTATGATCGATAATTTTTTAGTACAACAATGGAAAGCAGGTGCCTTAATGGGAACAACTCCCGAGCAGGCTTTTTATGTAAAAGTCGGACTAAATGAGACCATGGACGAAGTTGATATTTGGGAAGGTAGAATGATAGTTGAGATCGGAATGGCTGTAGTAAGACCTGCAGAATTTATCATCCTGAGATTTAGCCATAAAATGCTGTCAGAATAGTATTAAGAAACGATAAATAACTTTAAAATAGTAGTAAAATGGCAAACATGAATGGGAATGATAGTGCTATACCAAATCCCGAAAAAAATATATGTGACATACAAAAAGTCATCGAAAACGAAAGAAAAACGGCAGAGAGTTTATACACTGCCTATACGACAAAAAGAGATTCTAAAGAAATAGCCCGGGGGTATAAAATATGTTGCCTCGATAAGGCACAGGAATCTTATGATGTATACCAAGATTTAATGAGTTGTATAGTGTTAAAAAACTATAAGAAAACCGAGGTTATTCAAAAAAATGTAGACGATTTCTGTAAGAAAGATGACGAGCTAGAAAAGCTTATCAATGAATCGTCTAAATTGATTAACGAACTACGTGTAAAGATAAAAGAAGCTAATGATGCCGCATGTGCAATGGCTAATTGTATCAAAGACTGTATTCCTGAGCCTAAAAATGGAACAGAGAGAAAGGGAAATAAAGCAGAGTGGCAAAGAATCAAGGAGGTCTACAAATATTTAAAAGATATAACTGATAAAACTTCAACACTAGCGGCCAAAGGCCAAAATGCATTTAATTCTACAGTTAATGTAGCGGGTATACAAACCTTTATTAATACATGTGGTCTTAAGAGTTTTGCATCAAAACTTATTGAAACAATGAAAGCATTTAAAGATTTCATTGCAGAAAACATCAAAACCACCGAGAAGGATGTAGCTACATACAGAGATGAATTAAATGTTGTTGTCGAAGAACTGGCAGATGTTACTTGTACCTTATACTTAGAAGGAACCAAAGAAAAGGGCCTATTCGCCACAAGAAAATTTATTTGTGAAGGTGAGTGCAAAGATGTGCCTTTAGATCTTTCATGTGATTGCGAAGAAAATGATAATTGTGATGACGATGATCATTATGAATCTAAGAATATGAAGCAACAATCAGAAGATAAGGATTGATAGATATTTGATATAAACGATATAAAAATAGAATTATGGAGAGTATAAAATTTTTGATAGATGATCGTTGTTGTACAGATGATGGAGGTAATGGAGATAACGGAGGTAAAAATTGCCTAACAAAATGGGAAGATCAATTTGCCGATGCATGCAACACATATAACGAGAAATCTGCCGAAGCCGATAAACGAAAAGAAAAGTATACCAATTCTTATAATTGGAAGGATAAGTTAGATAAATGGTTTGACCTTATTGACAAATCAGACGAAAAAGCCAGCGACATCGTTGTTGATCTCGATTTTTTTTATCAGCAAGTATTAAAGGTTTGTAAAAATGCAAAGTGTACTAGTGGCTCATTAAGAAAACTTCTTTGCCTGGTAAAATCAATGTTTGATTGTTTATACACTTATGAGAAAGGTAAAGAAGGACTTCTTGACCTTACTACAGAACTTATTAAAGCAGTAGAGTGTCTTAAGAGTCTTAAGGATTCTGATAAAGACGAAGTGATTAAGTGTATAAAAGTGTATGAAGAAAAAATCAAAATGATTGCCGAGTTACAAGATGCTATCATAACAAAGCTTTTAGATTCACTTAAATGTGCCAATTTATTGTATGCATATATCTGTGAAGAACATGGATTAGAATATAAAATAAAGAAGATTCTAGATGAATTTAAGGGAGATATCAAAGAGGAAATGCATTGCTCTCCAGACCATGATCATGACAAAAATATGTATCCATGTGATGATAAAGAAGCAAAACCTCAACCAGAATTCCCGATTAAGTATACTGAATATTATAAAGGAATAGAGAAAGCCTTAGAGATTGCTATTGCAAAAACCGAGGAATTTAAAGAGGATTGGACCATAAAGAAAAAAGAAAGTGATGAGGCTTTATCACGTAAAAATAGTCTTACAGAAGCGATAAAAGCAGCAAAAGCAGCTGAAGGTATATAACTAAAAAAATAATTTAAGAATAAAATCATGGCAGATAAAAAATTAGACTATCCGTTACCAAAGTTTCATTTTAAAGTAGAATGGGGCGATAAATTTCGTATTGGATTTACGGAAGTAAGTGGACTAGATTTTGAAACAGAAGTTATAGAATATAGAGAAGGCGATAGCTTAAAATATAATAAAACCAAGCAACCTGGACTCACTAAGTATAGCAATATAACTCTTAAGAGAGGTGCATTTCAGGGAGATTTTGATTTCTATAAAGAATGGCAAAAAACATATTACTTCCAAGAAGATAATAAACCAAGATCTAAATATAGAAGAGAAGTGCAGATTAGTTTACTAGACGAAAACCATAAAACTATAATTACATGGGTGCTAGAAAATGCCTGGCCTAGCAAAGTGCAGTCTACAGACCTAAAAGCAGACGCAAATGAGGTGGCCATCGAAACCATGGAGCTGGTTCATGAAGGGTTAACAATTCTAGAAGCAAAAGGATAATACTATTTATGGCAAATACATATCAAATAGTAGGTTTTCATTTTAGAGTCTTTTTTACAGGTCTTCCTGAATCAAAAGGAGCGGATGTTAGTTTTCAATCTGTATCTGGTTTAGATGTTCAAATTGAGAAAGAAGCCATGAAAGAAGGTGGTGAGAATAGATTTGAACATCAAATACCTGGTCGTAGCAAATACACAACATTAACCCTAAAAAGAGGGATTCTTAAACCAGATGATTCTGGACTTATTAAATGGTGCCAGCAAGCTTTTCAGAATATGATCATTAGACCATTGGCTAACGTTGATGTAGAATTACTAAACGAAGATCATACACCGTTAATGCGATGGCAATTATCCCATGTATGGCCAGTTAGTTGGAAGGTAGGAGAACTCAATGCCGAAAAAGGAGAAGTACTCATAGAGACACTTGAGTTAAACTATAATTATTATGTATTAAACGCCACCTAAAAAAATAAAAATGCCTTTAGAAATTAGAGAGTTGGTTATCAAAGCCTCTGTGGGAAGTGAGAAAGCCTCAGCAGTCAATAGTTCTAATAGTTCCTCTGCGAGTAAAGGTGATGAATCTACAATTAATGAAATTGTGGAAAAAGTACTTGAAATAATTAAAGAGAAAAATGAACGATAATGAACGAAAGCGGGAAGTTAATAAAAGTTTCAATAGAATCTTACGAAAATGAAGGCTTCACTAAAAGAGCTAAGCCTAAACCTAATCGAATTTCGTTGCCAGTAAATCCCGAAAGTTTTACCCAGAATTTTAAAGTAAAACTTAATATTCAACAAGGACAGGGAAATCAAGGTACTAATGCAAGTTATGAAGGTACTGCACCTGAAGAACTAAAATTAGATTTTATACTTGATGGTACAAACACAGTTCAGGGGTATAATTCTAAATTAGAATTTAATGCTCAAATAGATAGTGCTTCGCAAGAGCCTGCATTACCCGTAAAAGATCAATTGAAGATTTTCATGAATACGGTCTATAATATGAATGGCGAAATTCATAGACCGCATTTTTTAAAAGTGCATTGGGGAGATGGATTTAAGTTTCCATGTATTTTGTCAAACCTGGATTTGAATTATACATTATTCAAACCTAATGGAGATCCTCTAAGAATTAAAGTCAGTGCTACTTTTTTAAATTATGTGGCTCAGAAAGAACGAGTAGCACGTGAACGTAAAAAATCACCAGATTTAACACATGTGCGATTGGTAAAAGCAGGTGATCGACTCGATTGGATGACAAATCAAATTTATAATGATTCTAGGTACGTTACTCAAATTGCAAGAGCTAATGGTTTAACTACATTCAGAAAAATAAAACCAGGTGAAGAGTTAGTTTTTCCTCCTCTCGAAAAAACAACAGAATAAAACTAACCTAACATAAACCGATCAGTAAAATGAAAGATAGAGAAATACCAGTAAAAGTATCACATAATGTATCAACATTTGATATTTTGATTGACGGAAAATTAGTTGATCCGGGCTATCAGGTACTCTCGATTTCAATTGTAAAAGAAATAAACAAAGTACCAACAGGTAAAATTGTTTTACAAGATGGTAATTCATCCGAGGAAACTTTTAGAATAAGTGAAGAAGAAGAATTTCTGCCAGGAAAATCAATAACCATAAAAACGGGTCGCGATGGAGAAAACAAGCAACTATTTAAAGGTATAATCGTCAAACACGGTATTAAAGTTAAAGAAAGCGGTAAAACAGAGTTGATATTAGACTGCAGAGATGAAGCCGTAAAAATGACCATAGGAAGACATAATTATTATTATGAAGAAATAAAAGATAGTGAAATTATGGAGGAAGTCATAGGCAGATATTCCTCATTAAGTCATGATGTAGAAGTTACCAATGTTACTCATCTCGAAATGGTACAACATCATTGTACAGACTGGGATTTTGTGTTGATGAGAGCCGAAGCCAATGGCAAATTAGTAGTAGTAGATGATGGAAAGATTAATATTAAAGCCCCTGTGACCAATTCAAGCCCCGCAGTATCTGTATTATTTGGTTCAACATTAATTGATTTTGAAGCCGAAATGGACTCCAGAAGTCAATGGACTTCGGTAGAAGCCAAATCATGGGATTATGCTGGTCAAAGCATGTTTGAGCATGTAACAGAAAGTGTACCTATAAACGAACCAGGTAATGTAAGTGGTAAAAAATTGGCAGAACAAATAAGTCCAGAAAAATTTGAACTTAGACATACAGGACAGGCAATAGAAGAGGAGTTACAAGAATGGACAAATTCTATAATGCAAAATAGTAGGCTTTCAAAAATACAAGGTCGCGCTAAGTTTATAGGTTTTGGGGATATTAAGCCAGGTCAATTAATAGAATTACAAGGTGTTGGAGCAAGATTTACAGGTAATGCTTTTGTTTCTGCCGTTAGACATGATGTTTACAATGGCTCCTGGTATACCCAAGCGCAATTTGGGTTAAAACCTGATTGTTTTTCACATATTCATAAAAATATTACCGATGTGCCTGCATCGGGTTTAGTTCCCGCAATTAATGGATTGCAAATAGGAAAGGTGGTACAATTACAGGACGACCCCGAAGGAGAAAATAGAATATTAGTGAGATTACCCATTATTGATAATTCTGCCAGAGGCGTATGGGCAAGAGTAGCCACCTTAGATGCCGGTACAGGAAGTGTTAATGGGGGTAGAGGATCGTTTTTCTTACCAGAAATTGAAGACGAAGTGATTGTAGGGTTTTTAAATGATGATCCTCGAGAAGCTGTAGTACTAGGAATGTTAAACAGCAGCGCAAAACCAGCACCTATTACTGCTCAGGATGACAATCATGAAAAAGGTTTTGTAACACGTTCTGGGATGAGACTACATTTTCATGATGATACCAAAACTATTACTGTAGATACTCCAGCAGGAAATAGAATCGTCTTAGACGAAGATAGTACCTCAATAACAATAGAAGATCAAAATAGTAATATAGCAGTTATGGATCCAGATGGGATTTCAATAAATAGCCCAGGGGATATAAAGATTGAAGCTACCGGGAATTTAGATATAAAAGCAGGAATGAATATGACATTAGAGGCAACACAAATATCAGTAAAAGCAAGTGCAAGTATGGAGGTCAAAGGAGCAACCACAGATGTTTCTGCAGATGGCCCAACTACCATTAAAGGCTCTATTGTTAATATTAATTAATAAAACAACAACATTATGCCAGCAGCAGCAAGAATAGTAGATATGCATACATGCCCATTGTTTAATGGACCAGTACCACACGTTGGTGGTCCAATTATCGGGCCACCAAAGTCTCCGGTATTGATCGGTGGCATGCCGGCAGCTGTAGTTGGTGATATGTGTGTATGTGTAGGTCCTCCAGATACTATTAATAGAGGGTCAGGAACAGTTTTTATTGGAGGTAGTCCTGCGGCAAGAATGGGAGATATGACTACGCACGGAGGGACAATTGTTCAGGGGTTTCCAACAGTAATGATAGGAGGATAAAATAAAAGGAATGAATACGAATAAAGCATATTTAGGAACGGGGTGGTCATTTCCACCAACATTTGATACCGATAGTAAAACGGTAACTATGGTTAGTGCCGAAAAAGATATAGAACAAAGTCTTGAAATCTTACTGTCTACAAGTTTGGGAGAACGCGTAATGCAACCCGATTATGGATGTAATTTAAAGGATTATCAGTTCGAAAGTACAGATAGCGCATTAATTGGTTTTATAAAGGATTTGGTCGAAAGGGCAATACTTTTTTTTGAACCCAGAATTAAATTAGAACGAGTGGATATTACCGAAGAGGATTCTTTTGATTTGATAGAAGGGCTCTTGAAAATTATTGTTCACTACGAAATTGAAGGAACCAACACCCGTAATAATTTTGTGTACGATTTCTATCTAAGAGAAGCAAATCAAGGGATATAAATACAAAGGTATAAGTAAATGAAAAACCCATCAAACATAGCACATCCCTTAAAAAACAGAACTGGGACAAGTCAACGAAACAGAGTTTTGCAAGCTTTGGGAACAGACTCTGCACTCATTGATGGAAAAACAATGGCGGATAGATTGTATTTGATTAGTGAGTATGCCAGACAAATTAATTTCTATCAATATAAAAAAAACGAAATCAATGGAGAGTATCAGGAATTAGATGATTGGTCATTATTTTTTAAAGATAGTTTGCCCTTTCAATTAGCAATGTTAAGCAAAACATCGATTGAAGAATTAGACACTCAATTTCTATTTTTATATGAAGAATTAAAAACAAATCCATCAAAACAATCCCTCGAATCACTTTTCAATTTTATTCTTAATAAAATTATAGCACCTACTACACAACTTTTTAATACGGTCGAAAATGAAGAAAATAGTTTTACACATTCCCTATTGGCAATTATTAAAACTTCGTTTTCAGATGCCATAAAATCATTAATCTGTTTATATAACTCTAGTACTAATTTTTTATGCATTGATAAAAAGAATTTTAACGATTTTATGAGCCCTCCTTGGCAATTAAAAGTTGAAGAGATATACGCATTAGACTTATGTGTTAAACAAGTGCAAAAAGGGAAAAAAGAAGCTTTTTTAAAGGCTGGAGAAGTATTAAACACCATATTTCAGCAAGTATTAAGTGGTATGCAAGATATTGTAAATGCAGCGCCAGATTATATTGATGAAAGCCTAATACCTTTAAAAGAATCATTACAAAAAAAACACCAGCCACATATAGCGCTCGTATTTACTTTTTTAGAAGTATTTAAACACTTTAAAGGTAATATAAACGAACTAGGCAAAAAGCATTTAGATTTCTTTTATGAACAAGTATTACGATTAATTCCTAAAGATGCTGTCCCCGATGAGGCACATATTGTTTTCGAACTTGCAAATCATAAAGAACAGTACGCTATAAAAAAAGACTTGTTATTAAAAGATGGAAAAGATGGTAATAACCAGGATATACAGTTTGGTCTTGATCATGAAATTATTATAGATAAAGCACAAATAAAAGAGTTAAAAACACTTTCTCTTTATCCCATAAAAGTAAATGATGTAAAACGTATTGAAGGGGTATATATGGCACCAAAGGCTAACTCGGCCGATGGTATAGATAAAGAGTTTAAAGAAGACCAACCTGCCAATTGGCCAACACTTGGAGATAAGTATAGTAAGTATATTAAAGAAGGAGAAGAAACAGCCGAAGAGTATCCAAAAGCTAGATTAGGGTTTGTGCTATCATCACCAGTATTATTATTGGAAGAAGGTAAACGAATGATCGAAATAAGACTTAATTGTAATTTACCAGAAGATGGATATACAGCACAACAAATAAAAAACAACCTGGATCAAATTGCACTACAAAAGGTGTTTTCATTTACTAAAGAAGCCGTAAATAGATGTGCTGCAATAGCTGAAGAAACAAAAAAATACTTATTAGATATACTTGGTAAAGAAGATAAATATATAATCGAAGGTAGCTTAAAAGAGTTTTTAGCAGAAAAGGACCCAATTAGTTGTGTGCCATTTTTAGATGATGACGAAAAATCTCGTTTATGTGATTGCGAAGTATTCGTTGAAGAAACTTCTCCCGATGTCAGTCAGCTTTTTATGATTTCTTTTAGCGGTGAGGAAGAGTGGGTCATCCCAAAACCAAATAACATTGAAAATGTCGAAATAAATCTTCCGGCATTTCTCGAATTAAATACCGATGGAGATATACAATTTATGTTTAAAATAATATTGGATGATGATGATCCTAAGGTGGTCTTTTTTGATGAAGAAAAACTAAAAGAAAAAATTGAACTTAAAACGCCATTCCCATTAGTAAAAATAGAGCTTAATCCTAAAGTAAAAAAGAAACTAAATGTTTTTACGTGTGATCAAATCACAGGAGGACCTGTTATACTTAATGAAAATAATCGTAATAAATGTTGCTTAAAAAAAGATGAAAACCCACTTGAAGAAAAAGAAATATCACCTTATAACTTTTTAAAAGGCTTAGCACTTATAGATGCCAAAATCGATGTTAAGGTCTGCGGAGTTAAAAATATAATAGTTCAAAATGATGAAAATTTACAGGATGTAAACAAACCCATGTTTCCATTTGGACCCAGACCTAAGGTAGATGCTTCATTTTTTATTGGATCAAAAGAAGTTTTCTGTAAAAACTGGGAATCTTTTAGAGTAGGAGTCGAGTGGAAAGACAGACCTGAAGATTTTGCAGATTACTATGAAGCATATAATCTGGAAGATGGTGTTAATATTGACAGTGATGGTGTCTTTAAAATGGAAGCCAGTGTTTTAGACGATGCTCAATGGAAAAAAGACAATGATTTAAAGGAGATTTTTACAACAAAGGATACTTTCTCACTTTGTACACCAATTGATCCGTTGTTTTGTCCACCCATTGATCCACTGTTTAATTTTAACGGCTATGCTTGGGATCGGTCAGATTTTCCAATGAATATGTATAAAGAAAAATCAATGCCGATTGATCCATTATCCCAACTCACCGTAAATTCTAGAAAAGCTTTTTTTAGAATGCGACTCAAAGGAGAAGATTTTCAACACGATCAATATGCATTTGTACTTGCAAAACAAGTAATGGCACTTGCTAATATTATAAGTCCAGAAGCTGCACAACGTGTTCGAGAAGATCTAAGGTTATTAGGGTTACTAGGCGATCAGGCAATAGTACTATTAGGAACCATATTGGGAAATGTTGATTTGGTAATCGGTCATATAATTACCTTAGATGATACCGAAATACCAAATCTATTAAATCTCGCTAATAGTATACAACAAGATTTGGACGAAGTTAATACTGATTATAATGATGCTGCTTCTCCAGGAAAAGTTCTAACCGCTTTGGGCAATATTAATTTGATGCTTGTTGAATTAGATCCTCTTCTTAATGCATCATCTATATTAGATCAATTAGATCATATTAGGACTCACCTCAATCAAATCAAAGGTTTTATAGAGAATAATCCTGGACTGCCTAATAATCCTACTAGTATTCCTGATAACGTTATTGATAATAATCCACTACTGCCTAATTATGGTTTACTGATTATCTTAGTTGATATGAAGGCAAGAATTGAAAGAGTAACGCAGCTCTTAGATGTACAAGAAGAAGCTAAACTACCTAACCAACCGTATACACCGCAGATCAAATCTATATTCGTAGACTATAAAGCTAAAGCTGAAATAGAGGATATGGATATTGTTCATCTTTATCCATTTAAGGATACATCTAAACAAGAGAATATCATAAATGAACCAACACTTTTTCCATATTTTGATGATGAAGGAACTTTGTTTATTGGAATAGAAAAAATAACAGTAGGAGGTAGCTTATCTATGCTTTTTCAATTAGCTGAAGCTACAGCCGATTCAGAATTAGATAGAGCAGAAATTAACTGGCATTATTTAAGTAACAACGAATGGAAACCACTCGAGTATGATTTTAAAGTGATTTCTGATACAACCGATGGTTTTACGGTATCGGGTATTACTACAATAATCATCCCGGAAGATATCAATAATGATGGGAATACTGTAATGCAGGGTCCTTTTTATTGGCTCAAAGTTGCAGCACCCGAAAATGTAAAAGCAGTAGCAGAAACCATAGGGATTCATACTCAGGCTGCAAAAACATCTGCAAGAATTACCGAGTTAAATGATAAAACTAGATTAGAAAAAGCTTTAGAAGAAGGCAGTATTGCTAAATTAGTTGAAGCAGATTTTAACATAAAAAAAGTAGAGCAGTTATACCCCTCATTTGGCGGTAGAGTTCCAGAAGCCAACGGGCACTTTTATACAAGAGTTAGCGAGCATTTAAAGCACAAAGGAAGAGCACTAATGCTTACTGATTATGAAAAAATTGTTTTAGAAGGCTTTCCCAAAATTTATAAGGCAAAGTGCATTACGCATACCATGGGGCTTTCTGCTATTGATTATAAACGTGATCTGGAAATAGCACCAGGCTATGTTGTGGTTACCGTTATTCCTGATTTAACAAAGCTTAAATCTGGAAATTTACAAGAACCAAAAGTACCCGTAAGTCTGCTAGAAAAAATAGGAGACCATATTAGGAAAAGAACTTCTCCTTTTGCTCGACTTAAAGTCATGAATCCAAGGTTTGAATATGTTGACGTATCAATTAAGATTCGACTATACCGAGGTAAGTCACCCGATTTTTATAAGAAAAAACTTAAAGAAGACATTACGCTATTTTTAGCACCTTGGTCGCTTGGCGATTCAGAAAAACTAGCTTTTGGCCAAGTCGTACTCTTTTCTGATATCGTTGGATTTGTTGAACAATTAGATTACGTAGATTTTATCGTAAGTCTTCATCTAATGGGTGAATGTGAACAAACAGGATCTATTATAAAACCGCTTACAGCAAGATCGGTTTTAACCGCAGGAGAAATTTGTGTAGAAGATGATAAGGAGGAATGTCCAGACAATGAAACCACTACTCCGGACCTCGAGATTAATAAATTATATCAATCAATGTAAGAATGGCAGGATTATCAGAAAATACTATATCTGTTATTAAGCAAAATGATCCAAATTTACCAGAATACCTGGATTTTGAAAAGCTTAGAAAAGAGGGACTTGAGCATATCGGTAATCTATCAGGAAAAATATGGACCGATCATAATGTACATGATCCAGGCATTACAATTCTTGAAGTTTTAGTCTATGCTCTTATGGATTTGGGTTATAAAACAAATCTTCCTTTCGAAGATTTAATTGCCCGAAAAAACAACCAAGACCAAGATGATAATTTTCTAACCCCTTTAGAAATATTAACGATAAATCCGGTCACAATAACCGATTATAGAAAATTACTTTTAGAAATAGAAGGTGTTCGAAATGCTTGGCTAGAACCTATAAATCAAGAGGTAAACCTATTTGTGAATCAAAATACAGATGGTTTAAGCTGCTCGCCACCAGTACGCCCGAATGATGAGACCAATATTGAAAACTATGACAGCAGCACTATTGCAGCCTATGATAATTGTATAATTGATGAAAAATTTGAAGAACTTTTTCTAAACGGATTATATAAAGTCTATATAGAAAAAGAAGAAGGTATTGATGATGATAAAATCAGGAAAGAAGTAATAGAATTACTTTCAAAGTATAGAAATCTATGCGAAGATTTTATCGATATAAAGATTTTAGAACCTATTAAATTTGGGGTTTGTGTAGATGTTGAAATACGTTTAGGATACGATCCTCAAATAATTTACCCAAAAATTATTAAGGAGCTAAAAAACTTTATTCAACCCGAAATCAGATATTATACACTCAATGAACTTTTGGATAAAGGGAAAGCCATTGATGATATTTTTGCCGGAAGGCCTTATAGAAAAGAAAGCTTTGGATTTGT
The DNA here is from genome assembly GCA_947503835.1 of uncultured Aquimarina sp. Taxonomy (GTDB): domain Bacteria; phylum Bacteroidota; class Bacteroidia; order Flavobacteriales; family Flavobacteriaceae; genus Aquimarina. Next base: position 269,180 of record CANNFM010000001.1, on the reverse strand, counting down.
AGATACCGATGAGTTTGAACAATTAAAAAAACGAGAAGAAATCCATCTATCAGACCTGTATAACATTATTCTTAGTATTGATGGCGTTCGGAAAATAAGAAAAATACACATAACCAAGGAGCAACAAGGGGGTAACATGGTTTCATCTATGTCTTGGATACAAGCTATACAAGAGTGCCAGGTTCCCATATTTTCGATCGACGATACTTGCGTTGATTTATATAGTGAACAAGGGCTACTTACGATAGATAAAGCTAAGATTCTGAAGTCACTTTCTTTTGGTAAAAAATTTAGACTATCCATGGATAGCCTAGACAATGAAATTCCTTTCGGGATTTATCATGAAGATATAAATGATTACTATTCTATTCAAAACGATTTCCCGGTTGTATATGGAATCGGAGAAGAAGGTTTGCCAGATAGCGCATCATTATTAAGAAAAACTCAAGCGATACAACTCAAAGGATATCTACTGTTCTATGATCAAATACTAGCAAATTATACCTCTCAATTAGCTAATATTCGTTCCTTGTTTTCACTGAAATTCGAAAAAGAGAGAAGTCAAGAAGAAAAGAAAACATATTTTACCCAGATTCCCGAAACAGTACCCGAAATTGAACGTTTATTAAGATTTTATGATAATCACACCACCCAAAATCAAGGCACAATATTAGCGTATCCTGTAGAAGATGATGAGCAATGGCGAGCAGCATTAAAAAAACTTGAAAAAGATCCTAGAACAGAATTTTCTATTGGCAATTATTGTGAATCGGGAAGTGAATTAGTCGACCCCTATACTTTTCCTTCGGTAAACATACGTTCAATATACATCAACCAGTTAATTGATTCTTTTTTTACCAAAAAGTATACTATACAGGTTTTAAAAGATCGATTTGGTTACTTTTTTGTGTTATGTCCAAGTATTCCAAGTAAAACGTTAATTGTTGGGACAAAAAGATATGAAACGATCAGTAAAGCGCGATCCGAGGCTAAAAATGTGGCCTTTTTTGCCGCGACAAGAGATAGTTATAGTTTAGTTACTAATAAATCAGAGGATAGTTCTCCCGATCAACACTATTTTAGCATTACTGCCCACCCAATATCATATGTAAACCTTATTCAGGAATTAACCGAAGATAAGGAAGAGTATATTTCAAGACGCAAGCAGTTTCTTGATCATTTGTTAGCCAGGTTTGGCGAAGAATTTACAGAGTATTCATTGCTTCAATATAAAGGTAAATTAAGCGAATCCGAACTCGATGAGGAAATGATTAACGATCAATCATTATACATAAATGAATTCGCAGAATTAAGTAGAAACCGAGGAAAAGCATTTGACTATTTACAACCTTCCTGGAATACCAATAACGTTTCGGGATTTGAAAAAAGAGTTTCTTTATTATCAGGAATCAACAATTATCAAAGAAGAAATCTATGCAATTTTGAAGTAACAGAATGTCATAGAGTAGTACTTAGGGATCCAAAAGGAAATCTTCTTTTTAGAGGCAATATAAGTTATGAGTCAGAAAATGAATTGAATCTGGCAGCCAAAGATATTTTATTAAAACTACGTGATTCTAAATCCTATAAAACGTTAGAAAAAAATCTAAACGGTTTCGATTCTGATGTAATAGCCAGAATATTTTGTGAAGAACCAACCCATGAGAATATTAAAATCACAAAGTATCACTACCGCCAACAATTACTAAATCATAATAGTACAGAAGTCGTTCGAAGTAAGAATACTAAGATAACTTCTGAAGAAATAGCGATCAATAAGAAAGAAGAATTCATAAAAAATATTGATAAACAAACTTTTTCTGATATAGTTGAGGAAGGCAAAGAATATCGTTTGCTTCCTGTAAATGAAGAAAATTACTACCTGGATGTTAATCCACTACAACCCAAAATTGATACACTTATTAGTTGGAAATGGCATATTAAAAACGCAACATCAAAAGAAAAAATATCAAGCGAAATTGCTTTTAAAAGCGAAGAGGAAGCGTGGGTGCAAATGATGAAGCAGACAGAGTTAGATACGTATTTAACAGAACATAATACGGGATATAAATGGACTCTTACTATACCAGATGAAAAAATTTCCTTTCAGGGATTGGGTTGTTATCCCGATAAAGATAAAGTAATCGCAGCATGGCGAAAAGCAAAGGTTTTAGGCAGTTCTACAAAAAATTATGAGGTAGAAAAGGGAGAAAACACCTATAGATTACTATTAAAGAATGAAAAGAAAAAAATTATTGCGATTTCAGAAGAGTATAAAGATTATAGAGAAGATAGTATAGAGCGTTGTATAAAAGTGTTTAGCAATAGAAAGACCAAACCTAGTTACAAAGAAGAAAAAACTAAAATCGGATTTAAAATTCCTGTAAGTGATACTATAACACCACTGGTTAGCTATTGCGTTTATGATTCTAAAAAAGAAGCCTTACAAGAAATAAGTAAAGTTTTTGAGCTGGGGGCTAGCAAAAAAAATTACCTGCAATCAGGAGATGAAGGAAATCCTGAATACAATTTTTTACTTAGAGATACCTATGATTCATTTCTGACCTTACCACCTAATGATTTTGAAATTGCATCAGAGCGTAATACCGCCTTAAATGCAATACTTCGATTTTTTAAAGATAATGAATTGCCAGTTTTAGTTAAAGAAGAGCCCCGAAGATATACTTGGTCCCTTTCAGAAAAAGAAACAGAAAATATAGCCCTGCAATCAGAATCCGAATTCTCATCAAAAGCAAGGGCACAATCTAATTTTGATAAAGTTATTGCAATCGAAGCATTAAAAAGTTGCGCTACATTATGTCGTGAACATATTTATAAGTTCGAGGTTGTCCAGACTCCTGCAGAATATAGATATGTGTATGGAGGCAGTAATTCACTTCATGAATTACAGCCAATTTTTATGAGCAGCGACTTTTATAAAGATAAAGAAGAAGCCGCTTCGGCCTATGCAAAATTTGTTGAAAAATTACCAGGACTGTCACTAAAAGTATCAAGAGATAAAAAGAGTGCTTCCGAGTTTTCATTAAATGATAAAAATACTCAGGTAGCACTACAGTATAATAACGAGAAGTTTAAAAAGTCATCAGAAGAAGTCACAAAGGGTACGCTAAAAGATGCAAAAGAAGTAACAAGTTATATAAATAAGATATACACAAATAACACCACACCTAATGAAGAGTTTGTGGTGTCAGAAATGACAGAAGATAAAAGAGAATCATATGAGTGGAGATTTTATAAGAAAAATGCTCCTATTGCTAAGAACTCTTATTTGTGTGACACAAAAGAGCAATCAGAGAGTATCAAAAGGGATATTTGCGATAAAACCCCGCCAATTGACCTAAGAATTTGCCCTCCCAAACAAACTGTTGTTTGTCCACGAGAAGATAAAAAAATCTATCATTATCAAGTTTGTTTTGATGATGCCGGTGGTAAAAAGTTTATCTTGATTAGTTATGTTGGCTATCAAACTAGTAAAGAAGCCGAGGCAGCATGGACAAAAGAATGGTTAGAAGTAATTAAACTGGCACAAGATAAAGATGAATATGCAGATGATGGAAAAATAAATGTAAAAGAAGAGTATCAAGACCCTGAAGCCGAAAATTGTAATGAAGCTTCTTTTATTGCTGTTATTCCTAAAACGAATAGAGATGAAATAGGAGGTGATGAGCAAACATTAATCGATTGTTATGTTCAACTAGCAGGGTTATTTCCTATTTACAAAGTTGAAATTGATGAAGATGAAGAGAATGATGAACAAGATCAAGAAATTGAAAAATGTAAAGACAAGTATAAATACAGAGTTGTTGTTCCTAATAAAGGATTGATAGATAATAAGGAGTGTGATAATCCTGATAAAAATGAATATCATGGAACACTACTATGGGATAGTGTAGATTGTTTTGATAGTATTGAAGAAGCGATAAAAGAGTACCAGTATTTTTACACATTAGCCGACACTCCCAATAATTGTAGAGTGCTCTGTGAAAAAGGCAAATATTATGTAGGTATCGTTGAGGTATTAGCAGAGAGTTCATGTGATTTTGAATCGTACGAAGATGCTTGGGATAGCGAATTTCCAACCAAAATAGATTCCTGTAAGAATTGCATTCCTGGAGGAGTACGAGAATTTGTTTATGCCGCAGAGGACGATAGAAATTATATCCCGGTGTGTGATCAACAATACTGGAAATTTAAAATAGTTTCTTCAAGTTATTTTGTAGTAGATCATACATGCTGGTATAACTCTGAAACTGAAAGAGATGCTCAAATTACAGTGTGGAAAGAAATCATTGAAAACCTGGATTGGAGCAAATATATTATTCAGGATCAAGTTGAGGATCCACGAAAAAAAACCTTAAAGGCCGAAACTGAAAACCTCGATACAATAATTGCCTACATTAAGAAAAACCCAGATAGAATTAATAAACTTTGCGAATATGTCGAAATCGCTAGAGAATGTATCAAGGCATGTTCTAAAGATAATCCCTCTGAAGATAAAAACGATGCTTTTCTAAAATGCTTTTTAGAGAAGATTCCAGTTGATGGTGATGTTCAAAATGTTGATTTAGAAAGCATATACTATTTGATCAACTATTTTCCGGTTTATAAAACAGATAAGGGATATTGCTACAGACTATATTGGTCTCCTGATGATGATGATACAATTTCTTATAACGAATTACAACCCTGTGGCTGTGATGAAGAAGTTGATGAGGATGAAAAAGCTTGTAACGAAGAGTACCCATTTATAAGCAGTAATTGTTACTCGTGTTGTTCTGAGGCATTACTAGAATTTGTTCGATTCTGTGAATTGGTTACAAGTAATGCATATAACTTCGAGTCCGTTTCGAAAACAAAGTATGGCCCATATTCTTTTCAAATAATCGATACAAGTAAAGAACTTGCATATCATCGACAACAATATACGTGTCTGCAAGAAGTAGAAGATGCCATTAAAATGACCAAAGAATGTATCGATGATCCGGGAATGCATCTTGTAGAGCATATATTACTAAGGCCAAAAGACAGTAGTGAATGTCGAGAACCTGTAGTTGTCGAAAGCACATTAGCACACCAAAGAGGCGAGAATTGTCTATTGCCTATTTGTCCCGATTATTGTTGCGAAATAGATTGGCAACCTGATATAGATAAGGATGATCCTTGTGCAGAAAACCCCGATGCCAATATGATTCATTATTTGCCAGGTACAGATCCTTACTCTTTTTGGGCTACTGTTGCATTGCCATCATGGATAAAATGTTTTAGAACAAAAGAATCTCGCCAAATTTTCGAAAGACTACTCTATAAAGAAATACCGGCATTGGTAGGATTAAATATTGTATGGCTAAGCCCACAAGATATGTGCACTTTCGAGGATAAATATAGAAGATGGTTAGAATGGGTAGAGGTTTCAGAAACATATAAATATGATCTTGAAAATGGTAAAAATGATCCCATGCAAAACATATGCGAGCCAGAATGGGGATTACCTATTTGTTCGTTAGTACATTGTATAAAAACCCTAAAATCTGAACCAGCATGTCTTTCTACACCAGAAGAACAAGGAGATTGTAGTTGTGAGGATAACGAATGGATAAATGATGACGAATGTTGCTTGCCTAAAGAAACCGAAGGAACCATTTTTTGGTCTTGTTGTGAGGAGGAGGATGAAAATGATGAAAATGATGAAAACGAAATACCTGGCTATGACACCGCAGTTCGTGATCAAATTTCAGATATAAAGACTGCGACATTAGAAAAACCAGCTACTTCATCTAAAAACATTAAAAAGAAGGTAGTATCAAAAACTAAAAAGATTACGCCCAAAAAAGCGAAGAACGTAGTAAAAAAAGAAGTAACTAAAGATAAATCCGAACAAGATTTATTGACCTTGGTAAGACAAAGAAAACCTAAATATCTCGCCAATATAAATACACTGGCTGATGATGATATAATGAAAACAAAAAGCTTTGAGCGAGTAGTGTTCTTTTTACAAAACACCCCAACAGTATCTGGTTATGTACAACTGGTAAACTTTTTTAAGAGATATAGTTTACAAAAGGATAATAATATAGAAGCCTTTTTAGGCTTGTTAAAAAATGCAACGTGGCATTTACTAGATAAACTAACACTTGATCAAAAGGATGAGATTAAAGAAGATGACATGAATACCCTTAAAGCCAGTCTTAAAATTTTAAGCGAAAAAGGACTTCCTCTTAAAGAAATAGCTAAAGAATGGAAAATAGAAGACGTAAAATCACTGGCAAATACAAAATCTCTTGATCAGATCAAGGGTATATTAAAATAAGAAATGGCGAACAAGCATCTCATAGGCAAACAAGTTTTAGAATTAGAAGTTAATTCTTCTGATAAAATATACACTATACAGCAAACTGTGAGTGAATTGGTGCGAAAAGATTTACTGCCTAAACTTACTATAATGTTTGACAAAATTGTAGGAGAAGATGAAGTGATTAGTCTAGATAGAATTGAGTTAGATATAGGTCGTATTGATTTGGATAGCAGGCAAAACATCGATGAAATAGTAAATAAAATTATTAAACTTTTAGAAGAGACGATACAAGAGAAATTAAGGGATTTTAATATAGATAAAAGAATTTTTGGGGTCAAAAACGGAAATCAAAAGAATACTTCATCCAACTTAAAAAATGGCTCACATTACAGAAATCAAAAAGAGAGTTCAGAAAACTATTTTAAAGAAAAATCTAATATCGAAAAGGAGAATATAGATAAAGAACAGAAACCAGGGAATAATAATCGACAATCGCTTAGGAGACATTATTTTGACTTATGGTTGTATTGGCTAGAAAAAGGAAGGTTACCTCCTTATACTATCCAACCCGATGAGGATTGGATGCCCTTAATCCTCGAAACGTTAGGATTGGATATAGATGCAGTTACCATATTAGAAAGTAAACTCAGAAAACATCCTATAGCTCTAAAGCGATTGGTATTGCAGCATACTAACAAAGATTTAAAATCGATAGTTGAATTATATACAGGATTTTCGCAAAGTAAGCTATTAGATTTATGTAAAGAAATTAAACATCTTTTTGAAGATTTATTACCCAAATCAATGCCCATAGCGCATAGAACGCTAGAAATCGATATTTGGCAGCACATCTTTAAAACGGTAATTCTGGAGACAAAGAAGTTGGACAGCCTTTCGTTAGGTATAGAAGTAATTAAACTACCATCAACTTCATTGGTTATTACAGAAAGTGATATAAGAAAAACCATAAAAACTGACACAGGGAGCGAATATTCTTTTCTGCGCGAAATACTACAAAAAGAGACTCAAATATATTCAGAAGAAAAAGAAATATCCCTATTAAAAGATGATGAAGAGGTTGACAATTTTATAAATGAGGATGCCAAAAATGAAGATATATTATATGACGAAGAGCAACTAGAATCGCCTCAGTTTTTTAATAATGCCGGGGTAGTGCTACTTCACCCTTTTTTGAGCTCTTTCTATAGAAAATTGGGCTTGTTAGAGGAGAAGAGTTTTATAGATTTTAATGCCAGAAGTAAAGCCGTAGTGCTACTTCATTTTTTAGCTACCGCAAAAGAAAATCCTAAAGAGTATGAGATGGTATTACCAAAATTTCTTTGTGAAATGCCAATAAACCAACCTCTGGATCATACCGTTGTGTTAACCAATGAAGAAAAAGAAGAGGCTAATAATTTATTAGAAGCTGTTATAGAACATTGGGGAGTATTAGGAAGCACATCTCCAGATGGTCTGCGAGAAGGGTTTCTTATGCGAGAAGGAAAATTAGAAAAAGAACAAACCGGCTGGAAATTATTTGTAGAACAAAAAACCCTGGATATTTTGTTGGATAGACTTCCATGGAACTTAAGCCTAATAAAGCTTCCATGGATGAAAGATATGCTCAAAGTAGAATGGAGGTAAAGTAAATTTATAAGTAAGAATCATGAAATCAATATTTGATAATCTTTATCTATATGAAATCGTACTTCTATTTTTAGGAGTATTCTTATTTATGCTACTATGCGCCGGATTAGTATATTTTATTATTAAAAAAGATGATTTAAAGAAGCTACTACTTTTTTTCCCCATACCCATTATAATGATTGGATACCCCAGTATTCAAGAAATACAGATAGAGAAAGACAAAATCGCTCTAAAGAAATTTTCTAAAGAAGTAATAGAAGACCCCGAAGATACCGTTGCTCAAAAAGAATTAACCAAGATTACCGAGAAGTTAGAAAAACGAGCTACCGATATTGAAGACATAAAAGCAGTTGCAGAAGCCAATTTATTACTGGGTAACTCTGAAAAAGTTATTGACCTCACTAACAAAATTATTGAAGAAGAATCACAAAAAACCAAAGAAGAAGTTCTAGAGGAAGTACCAAAAGATAGTCTAAAGCATACAGAAATTAACCATAAAGTTGATACTAAATTAATAACACTAAAAGATATTAATGAAGTCGCCAGGATACAAAAGAATAGTAAAAATCACCCTATAGCGCCCAAGGACACCTCTAGATTACAAGAGCAAATCAACAGAATACCCTGGGGCGATCCCAAAACAAAAGAATATCTAAATAAAAAAATTATACGGCAAAATATAAAAAAGGACACCACAAGATTTTAAAAAAAATAAAGCAAGTTGAAAGTAGACGAAGTACAAAAAAGCACAGCTTCACAAAATGAAGTCCAAATGAAACGAGAACCTTTCTTTTCTAAAGAAGGGAATGGAAGCTTTTTCTCTAAATCTAATGACGCTAAAACTCCTTTTTTTAGTCAAAAAACAATACAACCTAAACTTACTATTGGCCAACCCAAAGATAAATACGAAATAGAGGCCGATGCCATGGCTGATCAGGTTGTACAACGTGTAAGCAATACTTCAGCAAATAATGCCAATTCTATACAAACTAAGTGTAGTGATTGTGAACAAGAAGAACAATTACAGAAAAAAGAAAATGATGAATTATCACAAGGTAATATAGAAGTACAGCAAAAACCTATTTTTGAAAGTAATGATGAGCAACCTGAAGCAGACATTCAAACCAAATGTAACGCTTGTGAAGAAAAAGAAAAGCTACAGAAAAAAGAAGATGAATTTAATACTACTAAAGATGATATTCAAGAAAAATCTGAAACTTCCCAAAATCAATCAACTCCAGATCTACAAAGCCGTCTAAATGCTACCAAAGGAGGGGGTAGTCCTTTATCCTCAGACACTCAAAATACAATGGGTAATGCTTTCGGCGCAGACTTCAGCAATGTAAAAATTCATAGGGGCAGTCAGGCCATTCAAATGAATAAAGATTTGGGAGCACAAGCCTTTACTCATGGTAACAATATTTACTTCAATCAAGGTAAGTATGATATTAATTCGAGGTCAGGAAAACATTTATTAGCTCATGAGTTGACACATACTATTCAGCAAAAAGCATCAAGAGTAAGTCTAAAGGCTGAAACAGATTCAACTACTACTAATACTACTTCGTCAAAAGATGATGCAGAACAAAGTTTAATTGTAGATGATACTGTTACTAGTCTCGAGGAAGGACAGATGACTAAAAGTTCATTTATTGGACAGTTAAAAGCGGCAGTTTGTAAGACTACAGATAATGCATTGGCAGGCACAGGTAGGACATCAGAAGGGTGCCCTTATATAGAAAGGTGGCTTGGGTATTACAGTAAAAAATCGGGTAAGCATTTAGAACAAGCAATTCAGCGCTTTACCGGAAAAGGAGGCAAAGTAACAAAAGCTCAGGCTTATATTCCATTAGTTACTAGTCGTGTGAAATGGAGTGTTGCAATTTGGGCTGTTACGGGCAAGGTTATGGGAGTTCCCGAAGGTTTAAGTTCAAAATTCTCCGATAATCCTAATGAACCGAATAGTGATGGTACGATAAGTCCAATGGCTAAATCTAATACCAGAAACGCAAAAGCAAATACTAATCCCGGTGCTGTGAAATCAAGTTTAGGAAAAGGTACTCCACTAAATAATGGTGTAAAAACCAAAATGGAAACAGCATTTGGAGAAAATTTTGGACATGTACGAACACATACTGATGGTACGGCATCAAAATTAAGTGATGAGCATAACGCAAGAGCATTTACCTTAGGTAATCATATAGCTTTTAATGAAGGAGAATATCAACCAGGCACATTATTAGGAGATGCACTTATAGCCCATGAGTTGGCTCATGTAGTTCAACAGAACGGAAGCTCTCAAGAGGCAGTTTCGTCTTTAAGTCAAAGTGAAAACAACGATAAGGATTTAGAGAATGATGCCGATCAATCAGCAATGGGAGCTATGATGTCATTATGGGGAAAAACTAAAGGATCTGTAAAGGAGTTAATGCCAAAATTACGATCAGGAGTTAAGCTTCAGAGATGTGCTAAGACGGTTAAGAGATGCCCTAAGGGTAAATCATGGCAAGTTATGGGAGACCCTGCAGCTACAGGCCCAGTATGTTGGTGTGTTTGGAAATGTCTGCCAGACAATTCTGCATACTCTTCTAGCTCTGGTCCTGCTTTTAGATGTCCGCCTAGACAAGTTTGTAGTAAACCTAAAATTGAATATGTTGATGATAATCATACTTTTAGAAAAGAAGGTAAACGTAAAGACCCTGGAACAGAAATAGGTCCGGGTGGGCATATGTCTCCGTTAGGAGGGCAAGCAATGTGTGGATGCATTCCTTTGGATATCGAAGGAGGTGAAAAAACAGGTGCACCCCTTAGAAATGTGGGGCTTGATGTTACAAATCTAACCGGGATGCGTGGCAAATCAAGAACTACAGGACTTAATCAACCCGGAGGTGGTAAAAAGAGTACGCCGCCTAGTACAGGAAAAAAACCACCAGCGATTGTGGGTAGCAAAACTCCAGGAAAAAAACCACCGGTTACCACTAATAAGACACCTGCCAAACCAGCAGTAGACTATAAAAAAATGCCGATTTCTAAACATAGAAAATTAGCAAAAACTAGCCCCGAAGCAGCAAATGCTCTATTAGATAGGTACAAAAATAACATGGGGCTTAAGCGATTAAAAGATAAATATAATTCTGATAAGACTGCTAAAGCACTTCTTGATGAATATTATGATAAAACTACAGCCAGTTTAAAGAAACTTGAAAAAACAGGAGATAAACTTGCAAAGCAGGTTTTAGACGATTTATACGGAGTAAAAGATAGTAAAACGGGAGGGCGTCCATATTTGGAAGAAAAACCTTCAAATCCACAAAAAACTTCAGAGCTTAAAGGTAAGTTACCAGAAGCAAGAGAGAAAACAGGAATAGAACGGAAAGAACTTCGAAGAGAATTAAAGAAAAAGCAATTAGAAGGTGGGACTATTGGAGTTGGAGACACAGATATTCCTGGTCTTGATGGTAAATTATTCGAAGGAAAGTCACCCAGAGCCGGAGGAAAAGCTGACCCTACTTTTAAACCACCAAGTGATGATGTTAGAGCCAAAGGGCACGCAGAACAAAATCTTACCGGAAAAGTGGATGCTGCCATACAAAAAGCAGTTAAAGCAAAAAAAATGACATTGGGTCAACTCGAAGGCAAAACCGTAAGGTTCCATATCGAACAAGAAGTATGTTCGGTATGTCGCCAGGGATTAAATCCGGGCTCAACAAAAGGAGCTGGAGTGTTAAAGCAGTTTAGCAAGAAATACCCTTCTCTTACTATAGAAGTAACGGCAAGCGGAACCTCGGAGGTTATTCGAATCAAAAATGGACAAATAATAAGGAAATAATGAATTTATTAGTACCGCATTTACATATTAAGATACTGGGCAAATCATTTAATTCGTTTAAATTATTTGCTGGGATTGGGGTTTTTATAAGTGTATTACTAGGGGTTTCTCTTACCATTCTATCATCATTGTCGATAAGTATAATTTTGGTATTGACTGCAATTTCTTTATTAACTTTTATAAGTTTGGCTTATTTCTATAAAATAATAACCGGAAGAGATGATCTCGTATATTACCAACATGAAATAGCAATTTTAATAACAACGACCCTTGCTCTTTGGTTACTAAACAAGCCAATTCTTCCGTATTTGGATATAAGTATATTGGCCATAGGTGTCGTTTTAGCCTTTGGTCGTTTAGGTTGCTTGTCTGTAGGTTGTTGCCACGGAAAGCCATGCAAGCTCGGTATTATATATAGTAAAGCACATGAAGAAGCAGGTTTTCCTTTTTATTACACAGGAGTCAAAGTTTTCCCCATTCAATTATTAGAATCTATATGTGTTTTTGGAATCGTAATTATCGGAATATTTATATGGAGTACTAATTATCCTTCAGGAACTGTTTTAATTTTTTATAGCGTAGTCTATGGTTTAATCAGATTTATTTTTGAGTTTTTTAGAGGAGACCCAGAGCGACCTCATTTTCTTGGTTTTTCTGAAGCTCAATGGACTACTTGTTTCTTGCTATTGTTAGCAGCCATTTTGGCCTATTTTAAGATTCTACCCTTTTATGTTTTCCATTCTATAGTTGCTATAGGAATGTTGATCGGAATGATTTCGGTAATTGGCATTAGACGTATTTATGGTGATATGAACTTTAAAATATTTGGCACCCAACATCTAAGAGAAATTGCAGAAGGAATAGATATTATAACAGAAGAAATGCCTATCAGAACTATTTCGAATACCTCAGATGTCGAAGTCCCTATGATAAACACTTGTTTGGGATTAGTGTTTTCTGGCGGGAAGGTTAAAATCCCTCAGGGTCTGGTGTATTATTATTCACTTTCTTCTAATAATGAGAAAATCATTTTGAAAGATAGTATTGTAAAAAAAATAGCAAAACAGTTAACGATTTTTAGACATAGAACCATGAATTATGAAATAATACAAGGATACAATAAGGTTTTTCATATTCTCTTTAAAAACTAAATTATAATAGGTGAAAACTGCTGAAGTAAAAACCACCAATTCCGCTAAAAACCATGTACAGGCAAAGCGGCAACCTTTCTTTAAAAAAGAAGGGGAAGGAGGTTTTTTTTCAAAATCTAATGAAGCAGCAGAGCCTTTTTTCAGTCCAGCGATTATACAGCCTAAATTAACTATTGGACAACCAAATGATAAGTATGAGTTAGAAGCAGATGCTATGGCAGATCAGGTGGTGCAAAAATTGAGTGAATCATCAACTGAGGGCCCCTCTTCGAAAAATGAAAACGAAAATATAGTACAAGCTAAACCTATTAATAGCATTGTGCAAACTAAATGTGATACATGTGAACACGAAGAAAAACTTCAAAAAAAGGAAGAAGATGAAGTTTCAGAAACCAATGTAGAAATACAGGAGAAACCAATTTTTGAAAGCAATGCAGAACAATCCGAGGTCGATATACAACCCAAATTTGCTAACTCGTCAATTGAGGTAAATAACGGGGGTGTTTTAGACAGTGTGAAACCGGCAAGAGCAAACACTGCTCCTCCAATCCAAAGTGCTACAACTCAAGATTTGGATAAACAACTTCAAAAAAAGGAAGAAGAGGAAATATCAGAAAATGAATTAGAAGTACAACGTAAGCCTATTTTTGAAGGCAGCGCAGAACAACCTGCAACAGAAGTCGATTCTAATTCATTAAAGATTCCTTTTATTCAAAAGAAATGTGCCACATGTGAGCAAGAAGAAAAAATCCAGAAAAAAGAAAATCATATACAAACCCAAAAAGTTGAGTTTCCAATAGTTCCTGATGGAGAAAATGAACAAGAGAATGATGCAACAGAAGAGGTAACACCAGAACAGGAAACGGCGACAGAAGAAAAGAGACCAGAGACTAAATCTCAACCCAAGGGAGGTCCAATTCAGTTACCCTCCTCAACAAGAGAAGAAGAAAAAGAAATACAGCCAATACAAGCTAAAAAAGACAATACTACTCATGTAGATTCTAATACAAATTCTCCTTTAGAACAATCCCTACATTCATCTAAAGGAAAAGGTAGTGCTATGTCCAAATCTACTCAGCAAAAGATGGACGGTGGCTTTGGTACAGATTTCAGTAGTGTAAGGATTCATACAAATTCAGATTCTATTCAAATGAATAAGGATCTGGGATCCCAAGCATTTACCAATGGTAGTGATATCTATTTTAATGAAGGTAAATATAATCCAGAGAGTAAATCAGGGCAACATCTTTTAGCCCATGAGCTTACACATACGATACAACAAGGGGCTACAAATGACTCAATACAACGTTTTGTAGGGCCAGAAAAAGTAGTATCTCCAGAGGCCACACCAGAAAAACCAAATGATGGAGCTCAGGTAGAAGGAAAATCTAATGCTAAGATAGACAATGATGAAAGAGTTCAAGATCAAGATGATCTAAGCGAGGAGGAAAAAGAAGAGAAAAAAAATCCTCCAAGAGGTGAAGTTCGCGAAGAAAGAAGCGAAGTACATGCAGAAGGAGTAGCTACACCCGAAGTCGATAGAGGAGCAGACGCCCAGGGTAAAATAGCCGAACAAAAAGAACAGATGGATGAGCAATTGTCTGAAGAGGCTCCTGCCGAAGAGGCTCAGGCAGAAACATCCGAGAATGCTGAACCATCAAACATGGCTCAGGCCGATATAGCTGCACAAAGAGCACAGCAAGCAGAACAAGCAGCACAATCTGTAGAAATTCCGGCCGAACCACAGTCATTTCAACATCCTAATGTATCTGCACCTGTAGATAGTGCAGGAGAGGCAATTCCTAGACAAGCAAATATTGACACTCAAGTAAGAGGGCTTGGTTATATAGGGGAAATGCTAAGAGCAAAAGGATATGAGATGAAGCAGCATGCTGCAGAGAAAGAAATACACTCTTATGGTTTAGATGCTACTTTAGAAAAACAACGCGAAGATCTTGCCCTTGCCAAAGAAGGCACTAAAAAAATTGAAGATCAAAATACTGAGCGAAAAGAAATTTCTGAGAAATCGAAATTGGCACACGAAGAGAGCCAACAAAGACAACAATTTGTTGCTGCCGAAGCTCCCGGCTTAGCGCAAGAGGCGGATAGTGGAAAAGAAGACTCTTCGGCTCTTGCAAGTGACTCGCAATCAAAAGCAGATCAGAGTAGAAGTGAAATCCCTGATGATCCAGATGCCAGAGCAGATGCAGAACAACAAAGCGGAGAGATGGAACAAACGGCACAAGGTGCTCAATCCATGGATGATGCGATCACACAAACGGGGGATAGAGCAAGACAATATAGCCAGGATGCAGAGACCGCAGCTCAGGAGAATGAACAATCACAAACATCTATACAAGAAACAGATAGTACAGTAGCACAAATTGATGCCAGAACGGGAGAAATGAATGCTATGAATGAATCTAGTAATGCAAGTATAGAAAATGCAGGTCCGGGACCTGCATTGATAAGGCAACATTCTCAACGTACAGCACAATCAGGAGATGAACTCATAGCTGCATCTATGGTTATGGAGCAGGAGCTTACCGCGTTACAAGATGAGTACCTGAGTAGCATGGCTGCACTCGAAAGTAAAGAGGATGCAGAGCGAAGAGTGCAAGAAGAGCAAGCACAAGAACAGGAACAACCTCAAATAGGTGCAGAAGAGCAGCAATTGTATACGTTAGCTTCTTTACCAGACGAAGAGCAAGAGCAGCAGATTTCGGAAATGACCGAAGAAGAAAAAACGGGTCTAATGGCTGCATTGGATCGTATGATCGCAACAGCACCCGATAATGGTACCGATGAAACCGAAGGGGCTAGAACTAATGTAAACCTAAGTGGTGTTAATGAAGCCATTTCTGGTGCGCAGAGTACACTCATAAGAGCAGGTATGGAAGGCGTAGCAGGAGAATATGGCACTATGGCGGCTGATGCTGCGGGTATAGGGCAAACAGAATCTGATCCAAGAGCGCAACAAATACAACAAATAGATCAACAAAGAACACAGAGAGTTAGTGGTGTATTAGATATAGCCGATCAAAATATGAATTACCTGTCCCAGGAGCAACAACGTATTTTGGCAGAGCGATTGGTTGGAGAATCTATTACAGACGATATCAAAAATATCAACATACTACAAATGGGTAGAGATATGCTCATTGGTATGGTAAATCCAGCTATGGCACTGCAAGGTGTAGTGGGTGGTTTTGAGAAGACATTTACTGGGGTAGCTAATATTTTTAATGCAGAAGCATGGGAAAGAGACCCATTAGGAAATCTATTGCAGATAGGTGCAGATATCTCTACCGGATTGGCAATGGTATTCTCTTCGATTTTAGGAATTGCAGGAATGATTACGGCACTTATGATTGCCTTAACAATTTTCTCCTGGGGTACTTTAGCTCCTTTTACAGGCCCTGTAATAGCATGGATGGGTACTGTGATGACGTATGCCGGATGGGGGGCTATAATTGCGGGGTTATTATCTGTTTACTTTAATAGTCTGGCATATATCAAAAACCTTCATGATGCCAGTACGGCAACTACGGCACGCGAGCTTTTCGGTAATACCGAACAAATGAAACAAAATGCCACCGATGGTTTCCAAGGAGCAATGGCTGTGGTAGAGGGCATTGGTGCTGTTAAAATGGGACCAAGCCTAAGCGGGGGAGATTTTATGACTAATGTACCACGATCACCGGGAGCTTTTGCCAGACAAACCATTAGTGGTGCCAGAGATGGGTTATCTGCAGTAGCCAGTTTACCGGGCCGAGCGGCCAGAGGCGCTAGACGATTATTAAGAGGAGGTAGACAAGGATTAGTGTCATTTAAGAATAAGATTCAAGGATTTTTTAGAAGAACCAGAAGAGCAGATGTGGATATTGATACTCCACAATCAAGACAAAGGAATCAGCAAGTTCTTGATGATAATAGATCTAGAAGTCTTAATGAAATGACTCCAGAGCAACGAAGAGTAGATTTACAGGAGACAGCAAATCATCAACCAAGGCCAATAGATCCCGATTCGCCACATTATCATAGCCATGATGTAGAGATCGAATCTAATGGTCATACGTATAGAAGAAGAAGAGATGGCAGAGGTTGGTGTCGTTTCTCTGCTCAAGAATGTGGTATCGGCGAGTCTGAACTTCCAGACGACGTTAGAGCATATCTAGATGAGAATGATCAGATGCTTAGAGAGCATGGAGCACTTGATGATACGCCAGAAAATATGGAAGCTGCCAGAAGAGATGCAGAACGAGATATTGCGGATTCAGAAAGACAACAACAAAGAACAGATGAAACCCCTGAAGCCGAAACCCCTGCCCAGCAGCCTACTACAAATCCTAATCATAATCCAAGACAACGAGGATTCGAAACAGAGATTCAACGTAGGTTAGATGCAGGAGAAATCAATGCGTCTCAAGCACAACAACTTAGAGGTTTTAATGAAGCAAATCCAAGTGCAAGAGCAACAAGAAATGTTGACTCTGTATTAGATGATATTAATAACCCAGACTTAGAGTTCAATCCCGGTTCTGGAAGATTTAGAAATAAAAATGGTTCAGGTGGTATAGAAGTTGATGATGCAACAAGACAACGAGCTGAGTCTGGAAGAACAAGAGAAGGTAGAAACCAAACCCCAGAGGCAGATACACCAGAACATCAGCGATTAGCAGAACAGAGAGATGTTGTTGATCAAAGAATTAGAGATGCTGAAGCGGAGATTGAAAATTTAAGTAATGGTACTAGTCCTGAAGCATTAGATTATCAAAGAAGAAAAGGAGATTCATTTGAAAACAGACATCCTGAAGCTGAACATCGAAATAGTTTTAATGATGATTATGATGATGTTAATGGAGGTAATACTTCTGATCCTGATTATATTAGAGAGAGAGAACAAGCATTCTTAGAACAAAGGGAAAGAGTAAGGCAAGAACATTCAGGACGATATGATAGAGGACAAGCAAATAATAGAAGAGGTGATGCCTTTGAAGATGCAAGATTAGCGCAAAGAAATGCAGAATTAGAACAACAATTAGGAAGACCATTAAGAGAAGGGGAAGGATTTACAAGAAGAACTCCTGCAGATAAGATTGAGTTTGAGATTGATGGCCAAACCGTAAGAGTATCTCCAGATTTAGAACATCCTGGTGGATTTATCGAATCAAAATCTGGAAGACTAAGTTTGACTCCGGAAGTTGAAGATCAAATGATAAGATATGCTCAGTTGGCAAGGCATACAGGAAAACAAATAACATACGAACTTTTAGATGGTGCAAGTGAAAGTGTCTTGAGAGCTTTTAGAAGATATGGAATTGACTATATTGATTTTTCAAGATTACCTTAACTTTATATAAAATATATTTTTAGAATGAATACAGATAGATTATTTACAAGATTAGGCATTATGTGCACTAAAAATTTTAAGACCAGAATCGAGTTTAAAAGTAAAAAAACTGAACCTTTTATCGCCAAGGTAAAAGATTTTCTTTACGATGAAGATGATACTAAGGTCGTTTTTATAAGATGCGAAGAAACCAGATTTCCGAATGATACAGAAAAAGATATCAATCAAGAATATAGTACTTATATAAAAAATTTAAAGTCTGTTGATCGTTATGATGATGAAAAAAGTTAAAATACATCCTGATTTGATCCAGTTATTGGAGAATATGTCTGGAATTTATGATGGTAAGACTGTAAAAGGGAGTGATAGTTTGTCATGGAAAGCTTATCGCGTTGCTGAACAAGTAAATGACTTACATCTGGTTCCTGAACTACTAGGCTTTATTGATGTTGTTGAAAATCAAAGCTTAAAAAATGAAGCCTATCAATTGGTATTATTTATTCTAAATAATACAAAAGATGAAAAGCTAGTTAACGAACTTCTAAAACGATTAAAAAGAGAAGATCAGAATGATGAATCCTTATATAAGTTACTAATAGGGATATGGGAGAGTAAGGTAAAACTAAAAAAACACTTAGAAAGTGTCATCTACTATATTGATGATCAGAGGGAATTAATAAGAAATGCAGCTATACGTTTGATATCATCCTTTGAAAAGGATCTTGAAATTGCCGAAAATGCATTAATAGAAGTGATTAATGATCCTTATGATAACTTCGATTTAAAATATGGGATACAGAGCATTGGTCTTATTGGAAGTGAAAAATCTGTCCATGCATTACAAAAGATACATTCAAAAATCAATGATGATGAAATGAAAGAAAAAATCATAGAAGCAATTAAAAAAATAAAGCAATAATTGAATATAACAAAATGCTAACAATTCAACTAGGACATCCAAAGATCAATAAAGTACCTGCTCAAGAATTTAAGCAGGTCAAAGATGTATTTCTTAAACTTTTTCACCGCCAGGAAGAAAGTCTTTTTATGTTTTGGTATGATGTTCCGGTTAGATTTCGTTATCACACCGATTTACATCAATGTTTTGATGAGTTGTTGGCTATGGTGTGGCTCATACAAAAAGAGAAAGAAGGAAAAACTAAAGTAACATTAACCAATCAAATCCTACAGGTAGAACTTAAATTGTATTGGAAAGATGACACTCTTGATATAGGCGCACATTGTAAAGCTTTTGAACCCCTATACAATCAGTACGCAGAAGCGCTTAACAGGAAATCAATGCTAACACTATCGAAAAATTATTTTTTAAAAGAGTGGAACACCCTTTTGCATCAAATGATGGTTTCTTTTAAAGCAGGTAACATAGTAATTGCAGACGGCAAAGAACGTAGAAAATTTGAATTGTTAGAAGGTGTAACGCAATCAATAAAAGGGTATGGAAAACTTTATGTCAAATAACATAGAAGAAATACATGAGTATAGTATTGTTGGGCAAGATTTAACTACGCTAATTATACAACCTGGATTTGTAGAAGGTGTGGTAAAAGATGAGCGTAGTTTTAAGAGTATAGAGAAAGCATTTCAATATATATTCAGAAACAATAAAGAGTATTGTATTGTTCTTTGGAATGGCATTCCATTCAAAATGAATTATACAGAAGATATTCCAAAGTTAATTATCCCTTTGGTTAAAATGCTAAAGCTATGTTTTAGTAAGAATAAAAACGATGTAGAGAGAATAGATTTTAAATCTGATCAAATAGACTTTAGCTTACAGTTTTCTTTTAGTACCGATCAAATTATTGCTATAAAAGGTGATTTTAATAAAGTTTACGGAGACCATCAACATGTACTTAATACTCTTGGACTGGTTAGAATTTCGGTTAAAGATTTTTTGAGTGAGTGGAAATTGTTAATAGAGCAATTAATACAAGCTTTTGATGATTCGAATATTAGATTAAGTAATAAATCGGATAGAGAAATAATAAATGAGGTAATGGAATTAAATAGTTTAATTCCATTCAGGGCTATACGATATCGATATGATGAACGATAAAGGAGGTATTTCTTATAGAAAATTGTTAGAAATTAAGAAATGCGAATTAAATATATACACAAAAATTAGAACTCATGGCAACAAAAAAAAGATACACACCGAGCAAAGCCCACCAATGGAATCGATTAACCTGCGATGCATTACACTATACAGGAGCGCCACCTACTGTTGCTGCTAGAGCACTGGCAATGGTACATACTGCTATGTATGATGCCTGGACTAATTATAACGATGGTGGTTGCGAAGTAAGCACAACTACGGGGAGTCGTTTAAAACAACCCGATAGTCAATGTACTTCCGAAAACCGATCAAAAGCCTATAGTTATGCTGCATACACTGTATTACAAGAACTATTTTGGTTGTTATTACCGCCAGAAAAGAAAAGTATTTTCCGTGATTTTATGTGCGATTGTGGATATGATCCCGATGATAAAAATTTAAAGCCTTTCAATGCCGTTGGCATTGGAAATTTATCAGCTAGATTAATATTAGAATGTCGTATGGGAGATGGTTCTAATCCACATGCAACACTACATCCTAATAATTTTTCTGATTTCACGGGATATCACCCTGTTAATCCACCAGTTCCTCAATCATTAAAGTATATCGATCGTTGGCAGCCCGAATTACGAAATCAAGTACCACAAAAATTTCTTACTCCACATTGGGGAGTGGTAAAACCTTTTGCATTATCATGGGGAGGACAGTTTAGGCCGCCTGCGCCAATAGAGTGTGATGAAAAGGGGTTTGAAAAACAAGCTCATACACTTATCGAGTACAGTGCTGACCTTACAGATGAACAAAAAGTGATTGCAGAGTTTTGGGGAGGAATGCATGAAGATAAATTTGTTGATACATCAAACAGCGAAAAAGGCCCTTGGGCTACACCACCCGAGCAATGTTGCAGACAAGCACGATATTTGTCAAGAAAGTACAACTATAAAAATGCATATGATATCAAAATGTTTTTTGTACTGTCAAACGCTTTACTTGATGCCGGAATTGCCGCATGGGATTGTAAAGTATATTATGATTATGTAAGACCCAAATCACTGATTAATACATTATATAAAGGCAAAAAAATCGAAGCTTGGGGTGGTCCATGTGAAGGAACTAAAGAAATCGAAGGCGAAAACTGGATCCCATACGTTCCTACACCTCCCTTTGCAGAGTATGTATCAGGACATAGTACATTTAGTGCTGCAGCAGACGAAGTGCTATACAGTTTTTGTTCTGATAGAGATTACGGAGAGTCGGTAATTATACCCAAAGGAGGCTCTAAAATTGAACCAGGTTGTACTCCTTGCGAGGATATTAAATTGACTTGGGTAACCTTAAAAGATGCAGCTAATCAAGCTGGGATCTCGAGACTATACGGTGGGATTCACTTTATTGATGGTGACTTAGAAGGTAGAAAATTAGGAAGTAAAGTAGGATGCGAAGTATGGGACAAAGCATGCCAATATTTTAATGCAGAGTTAGGTTAGGTGCAACTTCCTGTAAAAGAGGTGTATAACCAAAGATAAGAGGTGTTTTTTAGAATAGGTTTATGTATATTTATATAGATGTATTCTTGGATAGAAAAAATAGAATACAAAACTATAATGAAAGTAATCTCAGTAGCAAATTTTAAAGGAGGAGTGGGCAAAACCACTACAGCAATTAATCTGGCAGCAGGACTAAAGAAGAAAGGTAAAAAAGTGTTATTGATTGATGTAGATCCACAAGCTAATCTTACTCAATCATTAGGGATAATGGATACGATCGAAGATTCAATTTATACCGTCTTGCATAAAGAAGCTTTTGGCGAAAAAACAAAGATCACCGATGTAATGATTACCGCTTCAGGATTAGATGTAATTCCCTCATCTCTTGATTTAGCAGGAGCAGAGTTAGAGTTAGCTAGTGTGTATGGTCGTGAACAAATACTTTCACAGCTAGTTAAACCTTTAAAGGAGTATGATTTTGTGTTTATAGACTGCCCTCCTTCGATGGGTATGTTAACCGTTAATGCATTAGTAAGTAGTGATTATGTGTTAATACCATTACAGGCAGAATTCTTGCCCTTAAAAGGAGTGAAAAGTTTTTTAAATCACTTTGAATTAGTGAAGAAGCTAAATAAACAAATTAAATTGTTAGGCTTTGTGTTAACAAAGTATGATTATCGAAAAAGGATGAATCAACAGGTAAAACAGGATCTGGAAAATGAGTTTTCCGAGAAAATGATCTTTAAGACGCATATTCGAAGCAATATTGCCTTAGCAAATGCTCAGGAAAAAGGAATGGATATTTTTAAATATGATAAAAACTCAAACGGAGCAGAAGATTATCAGGAACTTACCGTAGAGTTTTTGTCAAAATTTTAGTTAAACAAAAATGGAGAAAGATGAAAAATGTATTTTCTAATAGTTGGAAAAAAAATCCACACAGTAATGAAGGAAAAGAAAACAAAGAAACCCCTTTCTTTTCTAAGGATAGCAAGAAACCATTTTTTAATGTTGCAAATGGGGATGCGGTACAAACTAAACTTACTGTAGGCCAACCGGGGGATAAGTATGAAAAAGAGGCTGATAGTATGGCGGATGCAGTGGTGAATAACACCTCAAAACCGGATATACAAAACAAAGAAATAAGCAGTATACAACGAGAATCATTAGCAACGCCGCAAGAAGATGAGAAGTTGGGTACCGCCGAGCAACGAATGGAGGAAGACAAGTTGGTGCAGGAAAAACCTGAAATCCAAAGAATGGGAGGTGAAGAGGAAGAAGAATTGCAAAAAAAGAGTGCCTCTAATGCTAACAGTCAAAACGCAAGTGCTGGATTATCTCAGCAAATAAAAAGTAAATCTGGTAGAGGTAGTAGTTTACCAAAAACCACAAAAGCAGAAATGGAATCTTCTTTTGGACGAGATTTTAGTGGTGTAAATATTCATACCGATCAAGATGCTGTGGCAATGAACAAAGAGTTAGGTGCCCAGGCATTTACTCATGGCAATGATGTGTATTTTAATTCTGGGAAGTATAATCCCGATTCTAGTACAGGCAAACATTTATTAGCGCATGAATTAACCCATGTAGTGCAACAAAAGGGTAAAAAAAAATCCTGAAAAAAGGAGAATGGGATAGACGATCAAAGAGCTTTACTGATAATTATATTTTTAAAACAAGAAATAAATTCTACAAAAAAGTTAAGAAAGCAGTTAAGGATGGGCCTCTAAAAGATGATGAAATAAAAGAGTTAAAGCAATTTGCCCTAAAAAGGAATGAAACAGTTAAGCACGTTGAACTTTTATTAATGGCAGCAATGCGACAACAAAATAATGTGAATGCTATGTTGGCCAATAAAAAGAAGCGATTAATAATTTCTATGAATAACATACCCGTTGCAGATCGAAACCATGTGATGAATGTTGATCGGGGCAAATTGTCTAAGGAAATTGAAAAATTAATAGAGGTGCGTAATGCTTATAAGTCGGGAATAATATTAGGGTCTAAAAAAAGTAAAGAAATAAAAGCTTGTCTTGTAAAAAAGAAAACAAGTTTTTGGAATTTACCCAAAGAAAAGGAATTAAAAGCTTGTTATGCAAATAAGAAAATAAATGCTTGGGATTCATTTTATATGAAGAATATAATAAATGATCAAATTGATGTTTTAGCCCTAAACCAAATACTAGAGATTGATAAAAATTCAAAGCTTGCTAAGGGAAATGAAATGATCGAAGAAATGAAAAAATCAAATATTCGATCCGATAAAGTTTTGAGAGCGATGTATAATGCGGCATCAGATAATTCGCCTGCCGATCAAGTATTGGCAGGAATTACATACATGGTTGCAACTGGGGCTAACCATCCAATGGCTATAAAATTGCTGAATGGTACACTGCATGTTGATGCATTAGCCCCCAAAAAGTATAAGAAAGTACAAGGTGGTGAAAGAGCCTCATACCAGATTTTAACATCTGGAGATACGAATAAAGCGAATACTATTTATATACCTGCAAATGTTCAATTGTCGTCTATAAGAGATAAGGCAACTATCATTCATGAGTTAACACATGCCGAAGATGACCTTAACGCAACTTCTAATAGAGAGGTTAACGAACTTGATTTTGAGGCAAAGGCATATAAAGAGGAGGTCAAGTATTTTATGGATGAGTATATAAAAGAGCAAAACGAAGACATTAGTGAGTTAAAGATGGGCGGTACCAGATTGGATTTTTTTGATAAAAATTTAAATCCCATACGCTATTGGGCCCTTATAGATGTAATGAAGAATAACACAGTTTTGAGAAATAGATATTTAAAACATTTTGTAGGAGAAAGTTTTTATCAGAATATCGAAGCTGATTTGGCTTCAACATTTAGTGCAAATACAAATTTGAGAATAGCGCTTACAAAGGCCGGATATAGCTCACAAAGAAATATCGAACTTATCACCAAACAGGGACATTTTTATCACGGTAAATTATAAACACATTAATTAATTATAAAATGGCAGAAGTATTAGAATTCAAATATCTGGAAGATTTTATTCAGTATCGTTTAGACAAATATTTTAATTCAGAAAACAATACAATTGCCCCACAATTACCTCAATTTAGTGAGTGGGATTTATCGGTTCCCCAAATGTTTAAAGAAGCAAACTTAACCGATTTTGAAAAAATCACATTGTTGCTAGCCTTATGCCCTCATGTTCACAGCAATCTATTAGATAGTATTATACAGAATAAATTATCTGCTACGGGTGATTTTCCGCAGTTAGGAGGGATACGAGGTAAAAATTTCAGAGGTTTTTTACCAACGGGAGAAACTGCTTTATTTTTATTGGCAGGAGATGATTTAGATATGAGAAAAGAAATCCAGGGATTTTTTGACCCTGATCATTTTTTTGCAATGCATCGTATTCTTTGGTTAGAAGAACCTCCAGAGGGTGAACCCAGAATGAGCGGAAAAATCGTATTCTCACAAGAATATGTTGAGCTTTTAGCATTGGGTAAAGTGAGCAGGCCAGCTTTTAGTATGAAGTTTCCTGCACAAATCATAGAAACCGAAATGCTGTGGGATGATTTAGTGCTAAGTGAAGAAACTCATGAGCAGATCCAGGAACTACAAACATGGATTACGCATGGTAATACCTTGCTTAATGATTGGGGGATGCACAAAAAGCTGAAACCCGGATATAGGGCATTGTTTCATGGCCCTCCTGGAACAGGTAAAACATTAACAGCTAGTTTGCTCGGTAAGTATACGGGTAAAGACGTGTATAAGATAGACCTGTCTATGGTCGTCTCTAAATTTATAGGCGAAACAGAGAAAAACTTAGCCAATTTACTGGCCAAAGCCGAGAAAACAGAAAATATCCTCTTTTTTGATGAAGCTGATGCTTTATTTGGTAAACGAACGAATGTGAGAGATGCACATGATAAGTATGCGAACCAGGAAGTATCGTATTTGTTACAAAGAATAGAAACTTACAAAGGGTTGGTTATTCTGGCTTCAAATTTAAAAAGTAATATAGATGATGCCTTTGTAAGACGTTTTCAGTCTATTATTCATTTTCCGCTACCAAAAATGTCTGAACGATTAGCAATTTGGAAAAAAGCTTTTCCGTCAATGATAAGATTTCATTCAGATGTTGATCTTACGCAGATTGCACAACGTTACGAATTATCTGGTGCAGAGATAATGAATATCGTACAATATGCTTGCTTATGTTCTTTAAGCATGAATAAAAAAACAATATATCAAGCCGATATCGTAGCTGGGATTCAAAGAGAATTCCAAAAGGGAGGTAGGGTAATGAGGTGATTTTTAGGTGTGTCTTTTACATTATAAAGACACACCTACGATAACACCAATCCCAACACCACCTAAGGCAAAAAGGATTTTTTCAAACGCACTTTTTCTACGTTGTCTTTTAGTACTTTTTTCAACAATATCAAGACTGCTAGTTGCTTTTTCGAGACTATTTATGGTATAGTCTAATGCCTTTTGTGTGTGAATTAGTGTAGTTTGGGTTTTTTGGTAAATTAATTGATCCAGACTGTCAGTTTTTGCAAAATTGGATTTTAATTGGTTTTCTAACCTTTCATTACGTTCCAAAGTTGCAGTATAATTTTTGTCAATTTCTTTGTATATAGAATCTTTACGTTTCATTTCTTTAAATGTACTTTTCATTACATCATAAGAAGTGATATTGATAAGGTAAACATCCGACGTTCTAAAAATATACGGAACATTTTTCTTCACTAAATAAGGTACACCCTTACGATTGGCATAGGATTCTGGTATTTCATAGGCTTTTAAAGAATCTAATTCAACGACTTGCAAGTCTTGTGCGTAAGAAATCGAAATAAAGAATATCAAAAAAATAAAAGAATATAGGTTTTTCATGATGTTATGTGTTGTGATTGATCAACTTTATAAATAGATGCTATAGGCCAAACAGGCTGTCTAATAACTTTGTTTCTACAGTTATTTTGTCTTGAATTACTTTTAACGAATCCTGAAGTTCCATTTTCTGTTTCCAATCTATTGCGTTTTTCTGTCCAAAATCTACTAGTAGGGAGTCACGTTTATGAGAAACAAGATCTTTCTGAAGCTTTAATTTATTTATTTCTTTCAGAGAACTTTTTAATTTAGACTTGGTAGCGGCTAATGTATCCTTAGAAATTTCTAGTTCTTTTCTGGCCCTATCTAATTCAGATTTTATAATTTTCCAATTGGATCCAGAGCTAAATGTCATGTAACCAATAATAATTAAGAAGAGGAGTGCTACAATCTGAAGAATAGTGTTTGTGTTAATGTTTTTCATGAGTTATATTATATTGATAGATGTTTTTAATGAACTCCTACTATATCCAGTACAGCTTTAGTATCGTTTCCCATGGTATGATGAAATGCATTGAGTGTATTTTTGCTATTAGTAACATCGAGCTCATTATCATTATTAATATCCGATAAATTGCTGCCGATGGCTATGCATCCATTAAGCTGAGTATGAAAGTTGGCAACATGGATTTTAGTTTCGCTGCGGTTAGGAACTCCTTTTAATTCCCACAAATCTTTTTCAAAACGCGGAGAGAATTCTTTAACAATTTGATATGTTCCGGCAGGAACACAAGAAATATTTTTTTGGTTATTGCGCCATGCTAATTCTAGCGAGAAGCACTCAAAAACAGGAATACCACTTTCATCAAAAATATACAGCTTACCTAAAACCTCATTTTCGGTATAGGTTTGTCGCTGAATTATAATTTGCTTCATGGCTTTTATCAGTTGGTTGTTCAATTCAAGATGAGAATTGATACGTAAATTTAAGTATTTTTTCGTTATTAAAAGGGGGGGATAAACCCCAAAAGAAGAGTGTGTAAATTATTGATTTTTAGCCCCTTTTATTAGGTTGATTTGATAGCTTGTTGTTTGGCTATGTGTGAGGTGTATGATGAGAAAATTATCCACCAATTTTGAAAGGTTTGGGATATTGATTTTTTTGATAAGAATTGGTATGTAATTTCTTCGTTATTTTATTTAATTGTACATTAGCCCAACCTCAAAACTTTTAAAATATGTCAGAATTTTGGCTCTATATAAAACTAGGCTTTGGTCACGTGTTAGATTGGAACGCCTATGACCACATTTTGTTTTTAGTTGTGCTTACCGTTGGGTATTCTCTTGATAATTGGAAGCGAATATTACTATTAATCACGCTGTTCACATTAGGGCATACTATTTCTTTATTTTTGGCTACTTACAATGTGGTGTCGGTAAATTCAAGATTAGTAGAATTTCTAATTCCGTTAACGATACTAACGACGGCCATATTTAATGTAATAACATCAAAAAGTGGCTCAAAAAGTGGTAAAATAGGGATTTTGTATGGTGCAACCATCTTTTTTGGATTAATACACGGATTAGGTTTTTCAAGTTATTTTAAGGCAGTAAGTAGTAATGTAAGTTCTAAAATCTTACCCTTAATAGAGTTTGCTCTTGGTATAGAAATCTCACAAATCATCGTGGTTTTGATTGTCGTTTTGATTAGTTTTATTGCACAAACCTTTTTAAGATTTTCAAAACGGGATTGGATTCTTATTGTATCTTCAATCGTAATAGGAATGGTTATTCCAATGCTCATCGCTAATAAAATTTGGTAATTAAGTAAGAGTTTGAGTTGTATTTGCCACATGGTAATAATATATTCGTACTTTATACTGTTAAGAATATACTAGTCATTCTGCCCTATGTCTAAAAAAAAACAACTTAAATACGATAAAGCTTATCTTCGGATTGCAAGAGAATGGGGTAAACTATCTCATTGTGAACGAAAAAAAGTTGGAGCGGTTATTGTAAAGGATAGAATGATTATCTCAGATGGATTTAATGGTACACCAACCGGTTTTGAAAACCCATGTGAGAACGAAGAAGGATATACAAAGTGGTACGTATTACATGCCGAAGCTAATGCAATCTCAAAGGTTGCATCATCAACACAATCGTGTAGAGACGCTACGTTATACATTACGTTATCACCATGTAAGGAATGTAGTAAACTGATTCATCAAGCGGGTATAAAACGCATAGTGTATCAGATCGATTATAAAGATAATTCCGGGTTAACGTTTCTTGCAAAAGCCGGAGTAGAAATAGAACAGATTACGGATTTAGAAGAGTAATGGGATATTCAAAGAAATACTTGCCTTTGTTTTTAGGTTTGGCAGTTGGAGCGGGAGTGTTTTTAGGTAGTAAACTTGATTTTAGCAGCAACCCTTCGGCTAAGCTTTTTTCCTCTAATGCAAAAAAAGAAAAACTAAATAGACTAATCGATTATATTGATTACGAATATGTAGATGAGATCAATACAGATAGTATTGTAGAGGTTACTGTAAATAGAATTTTAGAGAATTTAGATCCTCATTCGGTATACATTTCTCCAGAAGAGTTAGAAGGGATCACCGAGAGTATGCAAGGTGATTTTATAGGTATAGGAGTAACTTATTACCCATATAAAGATACGATATCTATAATCAATACCATAAAAGGAGGGCCAAGCGAAAAATCCGGGATTAAAGCAGGAGACAGAATTTTAATGGCAGATAATGATACTCTTTATGGCGAAGGATTGGTAAGAGATGGGTTGGCTAATAAATTAAAAGGAGAATTAAACAGCCAAGTACAACTCAAAGTATATAGAAAAGGTAAAGGAACATTTGATGTGATGGTAAAAAGGGGTAAAGTACCTCTTCAAAGTGTAGATGCCGCATATATGTTAGATGATATATTAGGATATGTAAAAGTAAATCGATTTGCAGAGACTACATATAAAGAATTCAAAAATGCAATGACGACATTGCTTGATGAAGGAGCAAAAAGTATAGTTATTGATCTTAGAGATAATGGAGGAGGATTTATTGCGCCAGCTTTAAAAATGGCAGATGAGTTCCTTAAAGATGATGTCCTTATTATGTTTACTAAAAATAAAAAAGGAGCAATCGAAAATAATTATGCAACAAATAAAGGAAGCTTCGAAAAAGGAAAAATTTATGTGTTAATTAATGAAAATTCTGCATCTGCCAGTGAAATTTTTGCTGGAGCAATTCAAGACAATGATCGAGGTATTATTGTAGGGAGACGTTCTTATGGTAAAGGACTTGTGCAAAGAGAGATGGCCTTGGGTGACGGAAGCGCAGTAAGACTAACAATTTCTAGATACTATACCCCTACCGGGCGTTCAATACAAAAGCCATATATTAACGGAAATAAGGAATATTTTAATGAGTATCTGGAGCGCTACAAAAATGGCGAATTACAAAGTGCAGATAGTATTCAGGTAGCAGATTCTTTAAAATTTAAAACGCCAGGAGGTAAGACAGTCTATGGTGGTGGAGGTATTATACCAGACATCTTTGTAGGGAAGGATACAACCCGAGTAGGAGAAACACTTAATTATTTGCTGCGTTCAGGTTTTATGGGGCGTTATGTATTTGAAGAGGAGTTAGACACAAAGCGTACTTTTTATAATAGCTTGTCTGAACTAGAATTTAGTGAACAAATTAATATAGATGATGATTTTGCTGAAGGGTTTTTAGTATATGCAAGAAAAAGAGGAGTCGAAATAGAGTTGAGAAATTATAAAAACCAATTAAAAAAATATCTTAAAGCTATCATGGCACAACAGTTATTTGGTACCGATGAATTTGAAAAAATTATTAATAATGATGATGCGATGATTAATAAAGTATTGTCACTCTCTAAACATAAGTAATTATAACCCCTAAATATGTCAGAACTAGAAGAATACTTAATTGCTATCGCAATTTGCTCCCCACTTTTTTTCTTTATTATTGCGGTCGCTTTTAGGCTATTGGATAACAGTGCTGCCATTTTTTTAAAGCATGATATCCTAGTTGATACTTCTTATGTTTCTGGTGATATCATAAGAGAACATATAAATAGTTCGGGAGATAGTAAACTCAAAAAATCGTTAAAGAGAGCTTTGTTATTTAGAAAATTACATAACTTCTTTATGATTTTAATGGTGGTATCCATTCCGCCTGTAATTATCGCCTGCTTTTTTGTGTTTTGAGCATAACAACTTTTATTTTCTCCTTTTTTGTTGTTGAATCTTTCTGGAAATTAATAAAATTAACATCAAAAGAATAACGCAAGCGGGTGCAACAACACCTATAAGAGCAGTTTTACTATCGTTAGCAAACAAGTTATTAAGATCTAAATGTGTGGCATTATAAATCATTAAACCTGCAGCTATTGTTATTAATATATAAATGAAATATTTCAATCTGTATTTTTTTATAGTTATTTCTCTTTTAAAATAGACCTTTAATATTGGTAGCAAATAATTTAACAGCAATTGCAAGCAAAATCACACCAAATATCTTTCTTACTACATTAATTCCTTGCTTGCCTAAAACCTTTTCGATTCTACCCGAAGATTTTAATACAATATATACAAAGATGATATTGATAATTATAGCAATTACAATGTTAATTGTATGGTATTCGGCTCTTAGTGATAATATGGATGTCATAGTACCTGCACCGGCAATTAAAGGAAATGCAAGAGGAACAACAGCAGCGGTCTCTGGAGCATCATCCTTGTATAATTGGACACCTAAGATCATTTCTATCGCTAAAAAGAAAATAATAAAAGATCCGGCAACGGCAAAAGAATTAACATCGATTCCAATTAGACTCAGAATTTCTTTACCAACAAATAAGAAAAGAATCATTAATATAGCAGCTACTATTGATGCTTTTTCACTCTGGATATGCCCTACTTTCTTTCTTAAATCTATAATAATTGGGATGCTTCCTACAATATCAATAACGGCAAATAATATCATACTTGCCGTTAATATTTCTTTTAGGTCAAAGTTCATAAATAGATGGTTTCAAAATTTATGTAAATATAAATAGACTTTAATTTGATAAAGGTATTATAAAAAGCTTAATAAATTATAAAAAATATATCTCATAAGAATTATCTTAGCGCCATGTTTCAACTAGGAAAAACTATAATTTCTGAGGATATTATTGAAAAGGATTTTGTGTGTAACCTATCTGCATGCAAGGGCGCATGTTGTATTGATGGCGAAGCAGGAGCGCCACTTGAAGAATCCGAGACCCAGAAATTGAAGGACATATATCCAATAGTAAAACCGTATTTACGTAAAGAGGGTATTCAGGTAATTGAAGATCAGGGAGTCTATGTTAAAACTCAAAACGGAGAGTTAGAGACACCATTAATTAATGGTGCAGATTGCGCTTACGTAATCTTTGATGAAAAAGGAACAGCTTTGTGTGCTATCGAAGAAGCCTATAATCAAGGAGAAATTGATTGGAAAAAACCAGTTTCATGCCATCTTTACCCTGTTCGCGTACAGGATTACACCGAGTTTTCGGCTGTAAATTACCATCAATGGGAAATTTGTGATGATGCTTGTACTTTAGGAAAAGAACTACAAGTGCCCATTTATAAATTTGTAAAAGAAGCATTGATCCGAAAATTCGGCGAAGACTGGTATCTTGAACTTGAAAAAGTTGCTGCGGATTTTAAAAAATAAGTGCGCTTTTTTTATGTGAAATTCATAAGATTTGAACTTTTCGTAGTTTTTTTGTTAAAAAAAAGGGGATTTTTCCCGTTACGGTTTTTCCGTAGTTTTACTTATTTTTAGCTTTTTGTTTTTTTGAACAAAAAACACCGCCAGCAATTGAAAAACTTGATCTTTTTTAAAAACACCTTCAACATTTCTTATATTTTTTTAATAATTATTAATTTGATAATCAGAATATTACGTGTTTTTTTGTAAAAGGGGATTTTTCCCGTAAATATACTCCGTGTTGAAAACTTGTTGAAAACGTTTGCTAACTTTTGGTAGAACTTTTGACCTATTTCTTGATCTTTGTAAGACCCTTGAAAAAGAAAAAAACACCAAGAAAAGTTAAAAAAATTGAAATGAGCGCCATAGAACCTATTTTGCAAGAAAACAAAGACCGATTCGTAATTTTTCCAATTCAACATCATGATATTTGGGAGTGGTATAAAAAGTCGGAAGCTAGTTTTTGGACTGCAGAAGAGATAGACCTGCATCAAGATATAACAGATTGGTCTACCAAGCTTACCGATGATGAAAAATATTTTATCAAGCATATTTTGGCGTTTTTTGCAGCTTCAGATGGGATTGTAAACGAGAACCTTGCCGAGAATTTTGTAAACGAAGTACAGTATAGCGAAGCGAAATTTTTCTATGGTTTTCAGATCATGATGGAAAACATTCATTCGGAAACCTATTCATTACTTATTGATACTTATGTTAAGGATGAAAAGGAAAAAAACATGTTATTTAATGCAATCGACAACTTTCCTGCCATTAAGAAAAAAGCAGATTGGGCATTAAAATGGATCGAATCTGATTCTTTTGCAGAACGATTAATTGCGTTTGCAGCGGTAGAAGGAATTTTCTTTTCTGGAGCATTCTGTTCTATCTTTTGGTTAAAGAAACGTGGTTTAATGCCAGGGCTTACCTTTTCAAATGAATTAATTTCTAGAGATGAAGGAGTGCACTGTGATTTTGCTGTTCACCTTCATAATAAACACTTAGTAAATAAAGTGCCAAAAGAAAGAATACGAAGTATTATTGTAGATGCGCTTAATATCGAAAGAGAATTCATTACCGAATCACTTCCTGCAAGTTTAATTGGTATGAATTCTAAATTGATGACGCAATATCTAGAATTTGTTACCGATAGATTATTGCTAGAATTAGAATGCGAAAAGGAATATGGTACAGCAAATCCATTTGATTTTATGGATATGATCTCGTTACAAGGAAAAACGAATTTCTTTGAAAAAAGAGTTTCAGAATACCAGAAAGCAGGAGTGCTTAATAACGAAACCGGAGACAATAAAATAAGTTTTGATGCCGATTTCTAATCAAAAAGAACTTTAGCAGTTCACTGCTAATTTCTTAAGATTGTCATTCCAACGCACAGGTTGGATCCGGAATCTATCAAAACAACAATATATTCATTCTGAGCTAGTCAAAAACAATTCTTCTGTTTATTCAGATTAGCTCAGTTTGATACAGCTTTATAACAAAAAGAAAAGGGACGAAAGTCAAAAAATTATATTTTACGTGTAGAATCACTCTAATTTTAGGATGTAGAGACTTCTTTTTAGTAGCTTGTTTCTAATAGGTGAAATATAATTTTTGGTATTCAAATAGTAGAATTAGTAACACGAATTAACATCAACTTCTTCGTAAGAAGAAAATTTAAAAACCAAAAAGCAGTATGTATGTAGTAAAAAGAGGTGGGCATAAAGAACCAATTATGTTCGACAAAATTACCGCAAGGGTAAGAAAATTATGTTATGGGCTTAATCCATTAGTTGATCCTGTAAAGGTGGCGATGAGAGTGATAGAAGGATTGTATGACGGGGTCACAACTAGTGAATTAGATAATCTGGCTGCAGAAATAGCTGCAACCATGACTATAACACACCCTGATTATGCAAAGCTTGCGGCACGTATCTCTGTTTCTAATCTACATAAAAATACAAAGAAGACCTTTTCTGAGGTGGTTACTGATCTTTATGAGTATGTAAACCCAAGAACAGGTAAAAAAGCACCGCTAATTGCCGACGATGTATATAAAGTGATTGAAGCTAACAAGGAAAAATTAGATTCTACTATCATTTACAATCGCGATTTTGGTTATGATTATTTTGGTTTTAAAACATTAGAACGTTCGTACTTACTTAAGCTTAACGGTAAGATTGCAGAGCGCCCGCAACATATGTTAATGAGGGTTTCTATAGGGATTCATCTTAATGATTTAGATGCCGCTATCGAGACGTATGAGTTAATGTCTAAAAAATATTTTACACACGCTACGCCAACATTATTTAATTCGGGAACACCAAAACCACAGATGTCATCTTGTTTTCTTTTATCTATGAAAGATGATAGTATTGATGGGATATATGATACACTAAAGCAAACTGCTAAAATTTCACAGTCAGCTGGTGGAATAGGATTATCTATTCATAATGTACGCGCTACAGGTTCTTATATCGCTGGAACTAATGGAACCTCTAATGGGATTGTTCCAATGTTACAAGTGTTTAATGATACGGCACGGTATGTAGATCAAGGAGGAGGAAAGCGTAAAGGTTCTTTTGCTATCTACGTAGAGCCTTGGCATGCTGATATTTTTGATTTTCTGGATCTTAAAAAGAACCATGGTAAAGAAGAAATGCGTGCACGTGATTTATTCTATGCGATGTGGATTCCGGATTTATTCATGAAACGAGTACAGGATGATGCCGAGTGGACATTAATGTGCCCTAATGAATGCCCTGGGTTATTTGATATCCATAGTGATGCATTTGAAAAAGAATATTTGCGTTTTGAGGCAGCAGGAAAAGGTCGTAGAACGATCAAGGCAAGAGAGCTTTGGGAAAAGATTTTAGAATCTCAGATCGAAACCGGAACCCCATACATGTTGTATAAAGATGCGGCAAACCGTAAATCAAATCAGCAGAATCTAGGAACCATTCGTTCTTCTAATTTGTGTACTGAGATTATGGAGTATACCAGTCCAGAAGAGATTGCGGTATGTAACTTAGCATCGATAGCATTACCGATGTTTGTGAAAAATGGAGAGTTTGATCACAAAGAACTGTTTAGAATTACCAAGCGCGTGACTAAAAACCTGAATAAGGTTATTGATCGCAATTATTACCCAGTAAAAGAAGCAGAAAACTCTAATATACGTCATCGTCCTATTGGATTAGGAGTGCAAGGACTAGCAGATGCTTTTATTATGCTACGTTTGCCATTCACCAGTGATGAAGCTAAAAAACTAAATCAGGAGATTTTTGAAACCTTATACTTTGCTGCAGTAACTGCCTCTATGGAAGAAGCCAAAGAAGATGGTGCATACCAGAGTTATAAAGGTTCTCCAATCTCTAAAGGAGAGTTTCAATATAACCTATGGGGTATAAAAGATGAAGAATTAAGTGGTCGTTGGGACTGGGCAAAACTGCGTAAGCAAGTGCTTAAAAACGGAGTACGCAACTCGTTATTAGTTGCACCAATGCCTACAGCATCTACTTCTCAGATTTTAGGAAACAACGAAGCGTTTGAGCCATACACAAGTAATATCTATACCAGACGTGTATTGTCTGGAGAGTTTATCGTGGTAAATAAGCATTTACTTGAAGATTTAGTGAAGTTAGGATTATGGACAGATGAGCTTAAAGATGCGATCATGCGTGCAAACGGATCAATTCAAAATATTGATATCATACCACAAGATCTTAAGGAGCTTTATAGAACCGTTTGGGAGCTTAGTATGAAAGATATTATCGATATGTCTCGTCATAGAGGATACTTTATCGATCAGTCTCAGTCCTTAAACCTGTTTATGGAAGGTGCAACGATGGCAAAATTAACCTCAATGCATTTCTATGCTTGGAAAAGTGGATTGAAAACAGGAATGTATTATCTAAGAACAAAATCTGCCGTTGATGCCATTAAGTTTACGGTTAAAAAAGAAAATAAAGAAGAACCAAAACCTGAACAAGTAGCTGTTGCTGCGGCCCAGGTAATGGAAGCTCAAGCTACAAAGGCAGAGCCAAAAGAAGAGCCAGTTCCTGTAGAAGGCACGGCACTTACTCCCGAAGAACTTCGTGCAATCATTGCACAATCAAAAGAAGGCGAAGGAGACGATTGTTTAATGTGTGGGTCTTAAAAGACCAATTTATATAGGGTAAAGGGAAGTCATCTTAGGGGATGCTTCCCTTTTTTTGAGTAATGCTAAGTTTTTGGATGTTAAAATGCTAAAAGTTTAAATAAATAAATGATAAATTTTTCAGGTACCTGAGAACTGGGAACAATATAGTTATCAATATGTTTGTTAATAACTACGCTAATTGTCTATATTTGTTTTTGCTAAGTATTGTAACATTTGGAAGCTAAAAAATTTATACCATTTGATTTAAAACTACCTCAACCAATTTTTGGTGGTGAATTGACTTCATTAGTCTTAGAGCTGGAGCACTTAAGACGGCTACAATTAGAAGGAACTACCAATCCATATGTTTTTTTTCAGCTAAAAAAACTTTTTCATACTTTGGAAAGTATTGGTTCTGCTCGTATTGAAGGTAATAATACTACAATATCGCAATTTATTGAAACTCAATTAGAGGATAGACCTTTTGTAAATGAAGAAGTCGAAGAAATAAGGAATATTGAACGTGCTATGCAATGGATTGATGAAGTAGCTCCAGAGCATGATATTAATAGAAGTTTTATAAGTGAGCTACATAAGACAATTGTAAAGAATTTAACTCCACCTCCCAAAGGAGAAGGAGATTATAACCCGGGCGATTATAGAAAACATGAAGTAGATATTAAAGGAGCGAATCATAAACCTCCACCAGGTTATTTGGTAGAAGAATTAATGCAGGAACTTCTTAAATTTATTAATAAAGACTTACCTGCTCAATATGATTTATTGAAAATAGCAACTGCTCATCATAGATTTATGTGGATTCACCCTTTCGGTAATGGTAATGGTAGAACGGGGCGTTTATTTACTTATGCTATGCTTGTTAAAACAGGATTCAAAGTAAATATTGGTCAAATTTTAAACCCTACGGCTGTTTTTTGTATTGATAGAGAAAAATATTATGAATTGCTATCAAAGGCAGATTCAGGTAATGATTCTGATATTGAGAATTGGTCGATTTATGTTTTGAGTGGTTTGAAGGATGAAATAGAAAAAATAGAAAAACTAACTGATGAACAGTATGTTTTAAGTAGTTTATTGTTACCATCGTTACAATATTCATTGAAAATGAAATATATAGATGACGAAGAATTTTCGATATTAAAAACTACGGCACAAAAAAAAATAATTCAAGCAGGGGATTTGAAATCAATATTAAAAGGAATACATCAGACAACTATTTCTAGAAAAATAAGAAGTTTACGAGATAAAAAAATGCTTGAAGCAGAGTCTAAAAATGGGAATAAGTACCATTTAAATTTTGTAAATAATTTTTTGATAAGAGGAATGATAAATGCACTTGGGAATGAAGGTTATATTCCCCTTAACGAATAAATCAGTATTTATTTTCTTAAAATATGATGAATTGGGAACAACTCTTGTCCTTAAAAAGACAAGGAGATAAAAATAAAAGATTACGTAAAGAACAAGACGAAACCCGACTGGGTTTTGAAGTAGATTATGATAGAATTATCTTCTCTTCAGCATTTAGAAGTTTGCAGGATAAGACGCAGGTAATCCCACTGTCTAAAACTAGTTTTGTACATACACGATTAACCCATAGTTTAGAAGTATCGGTTGTAGGTCGTTCTTTGGGTAGAGTAGTGGGTAAGAAGATATTAGAAAAGCATCCACACCTTACCACCATTCATGGGTATCAATTTAATGATTTTGGAGCCATTGTAGCGGCAGCAGCATTAGCGCATGATATAGGTAATCCACCTTTTGGTCATTCTGGAGAAAAAGCTATCGGGGAGTACTTTAAAACAGGTAGCGGGAATCGTTATAAAAATCAATTGACCCCAAAACAATACCAGGATCTGATCGATTTCGAAGGAAATGCCAATGGATTTAAGATTCTTACCGAATCCCGAGAAGGAATAGAAGGAGGGCTTAGGTTATCGTATGCAACTTTGGGAGCGTTTATGAAATACCCTAAGGAGTCATTACCCAAAAAGCCAACCCCGCATATTGCACATAAAAAATTTGGATATTTTCAGAATGAAAAACCTTTTTTTAACGAAGTAGCAGAAGAGGTTGGTTTACTAAAACATACTATTGGAAAAGAAGTTACCTATAGCCGTCACCCATTAACTTTTTTGGTAGAAGCGGCAGATGATATTTGCTATACTATTATTGATTTTGAAGATGGAATCAATTTAGGATTGATCGAGGAAGAATATGCGCTAGAATATTTGATTAAACTCGTTAAAGATACTATCAATACCTCGAAATATAACAAATTGGCCACTACAGCAGATCGTTTGAGTTATTTACGAGCCTTGGCTATTAATACGTTGATACAGGAAGCAGCTCGTATTTTTGTAGAAAATGAAGAACAAATATTATCTGGTAATTTTGACACAGCGTTGATTGATAAGAGTAGGTATGAAGCTCAAATCAATGATATTATTAAAATTAGTGTAGATAAGATATACCAAAGCAATGAAGTAACCGAGAAAGAGATTGCAGGATACGAAATTCTGGCAACCTTACTAAACTGTTACTGCGTGGCAACAGATAATTTTAATTTAGACCAAAGTTCAAATTATGATAAGCTTATTTTAAGGGCTGAAGGAGGTAATTTTGATTATCAAAATGAAGATTTATATACCAGACTTATAAGTATCAGTAATTTTGTAGCTAGCCTTACTGATGGGAATGCACTACTAAAGTTTCAGAAAATAAGAGGATTGAAAATATAAAAAAGAGGATCTGATTCTTCAGACCCTCTTTTGATAAAGAATAGAATAATTCTTATTTCTTTTTATAAGTGTCTTCTAGTTCATCAAAAGTTAAAACAAGTTCACCTGTTGATAAAATACTAAACGTTGGAGTATCTGTTGTTGGTGTTCCAAAATCGTTATACGTTAGTGTTAACGTTTCAGCGGATATAGACCAAGTACCTACAAACTCACCATCGCTAACACACTCATTAGAAATATCCACAAAAGTTTTTTCTGTATACGTTTTGTTGGCATCAAATTGTATGGTCGAAGTCTTCTCACAATTATCCAATGTTTTGTCTACACCTAATTCTTTTCTTGCGGTTAATTCCCACGTACCTGTAATAAGACTTTCATTAGTTATTGCTCCTTGTTGAGGAGCTGCATCATCATCACTTCCACATGAAGTTAATGTTACTGCAATAAGTAAGATAAATATACCTAGTTTTTTCATTTTTGATTATGCTTTGAAATTGTTTCAGTTTTCAATAACGTACATGGAGTTGAAAAATTTGATTTCAAGTCTAAAATGTTAACGTTTTTTGGCTTTTTTTGAATCTCCCTTGATGAATATATCAATTATAAACCACTAGAGAAAATGATTTTGTTTTTGCGTTTCTAGAAAATTTTATGGCTTAGAGAGTAGATAGAAATAATGGTTATAATTTCTTATAGCCAAACTCTGTTTTGAACCCAGCATCATCATACTTTATCGTTAATACATCATCAACGATGGTGAAATTGG
Organism: uncultured Aquimarina sp.; assembly: GCA_947503835.1. GTDB lineage: Bacteria > Bacteroidota > Bacteroidia > Flavobacteriales > Flavobacteriaceae > Aquimarina. The sequence goes on along the minus strand of CANNFM010000001.1, from coordinate 229,029 downwards.
TTACCTCTGTAATTGTTTCTCCTTCATCTATATAAGTAAGGGTTAACGTATTTCCTTCTTCTGTCCATGTGCCATTATCCTGGTAATCGATTTGACAATCTGTATTGACCGGTGCATAGCCGATATCAGTATAGGATTGAGCATTAAACTCGATAGTAGATTTTTTTTCGCAGTCGGTGATAGTTAAAGCTTCACCTTGTTGAGTAAAAGAGATTTGCCCCCACTTTCCGATTAGTTTTGAGGTAGATTGCGGATTTTCATTTTGCGGGACTACATTATCGTCATCACTACTGCAAGAAGCAAATGTGGCCGCAATAAGTAGGATAATTAAACTGAGATTTTTCATTTTAAGTATATGTTTTAGTTATTGATTACGGATATTGAATAACATAATTTTATTTCGACCTTGTAAAAGTCCATACTTCTTTAAATGGAATTACTGTTCCGTCTAAAAGAATGTCTTCATCTTCAAATTCATACTTTAGAGTAGTATCGTTTAATTCTAAAATAGTAGTAGAAAAGTTCGTATCTCCTTTTTGTATAAACGTATTATTTAATACTTCCCAGGTTCCATTATCAGGGGAGTCTGGGCTACAGTTACCTGCAAAACCACCATAAGTCTGCTCTAAATAAGTTCCATCTGCTTTTATTTCGAGTGTGCTATTTAGTTCACAATCATCTGTACCTAAAGTATCCTCATCTATAACGATACTAGTTACATTCCATTTTCCAATAATAAGGCTTGTATTGGTTGGTGCTTGCTGAGGAGCTGCGTCATCATCACTACTGCAAGAAGCAAATGTAGCCGCAATAAGTAGGATAATTAAACTGAGGTTTTTCATAATTTTAAAATTTATGGGTTAGCTGTTATTTTTAATGTTCTCTTTAGATGTGCACAGCGCATACCTTTTGCATGTGCTTTAAAGCACAAAGCGTCAAAATTACAAATAATGTAGAGAATTAAAGTTCTGCATCTATAGATAGTTGAAGATTCAGAACCTTTTTGATTTTTTTTGAGAACAATTATAAAGGTCGAGATTCGAGAATTCAACGGTAAGTATTTAGATGTTTTTTAGTATGGTCTTTTGAATCCCTCTTGAAGAAATCCCACATATATCATGTAACTCATCAACAGTACCGTGATGAATAAATTGATCAGGGACACCTAAAGTCATGATTTTGTTTTTGAAATTATGTTGACGAGCAAAATCAATTATCGAACTTCCAAATCCACCCTTGATAACTCCGTCCTCAACAGTGATAATGGTATTGTGTTTTTCTAAGATTTGTTTTAGAAGATTGGTATCTAGTGGTTTAATAAAGCCAAGATGATAATGCCCTATGTTTTCTTCAATATTATCTATTGCTACAGTAACATTATGAGCAATTGTTCCTGTTGAAATAATGGCGATATCTGTTCCTTCATTTATTGTGGTTCCTTTTCCGATTTTAATTTCTTGAAAGGGTTTTTGCCAATCTTTAATATGGCCTCTGCCACGGGGATATCGAATAGCAATAGGGTGATCTAATCCTAAAGAAGCTGTATAAAGAAGATTTCGTAACTCGATTTCATCTTTAGGGGCTGCCACGACCATATTTGGGATACAGTTAAGGAAAGCAATATCAAAAACACCGTGATGTGTTGCACCGTCTGCTCCAACGATACCAGCCCGGTCAATACAAAAGATTACGGGTAGATCCTGCAATGCGACATCATGAATAACCTGGTCATAAGCACGTTGTAAAAATGTAGAATAAATAGTGCAAAAAGGCACCATTCCTTGTGTTGCCATTCCTGCGGCCAGCGTTACTGCATGCTGTTCGGCAATACCTACATCAAAAGCTCGATCCGGAATTTCTTCCATCATATATTTTAGAGAACTACCTGTGGGCATTGCAGGGGTAATTCCTACAATTTTGTTATTATCTCTGGCGAGCTCCAGAATAGTGTGCCCAAAAACGTCCTGAAATTTTGGCGGTAATCCAGCGCTATCTTTTGATATTAAATCACCAGTAGAGGCGTCAAATTTACCCGGAGCATGATATTTTACCTGGTTTTCTTCGGCTTGCTTTAACCCTTTTCCTTTAGTGGTAATGATATGTAAAAGCTTTGGACCTTTTGTAGTTTTTAATTTTTCCAAAGTAGCAATTAACGATGGTAAATCGTGCCCGTCGATAGGACCAAAATAATCGAAGTTTAAGGCTTCAATAATGTTATTTTTTCTTGGTTTAATACCTACTTTGGCTTTGGTGAGATATTCTTTCAGCGCACCTACACTTGGATCAATTCCGATAGCATTATCATTAAGAATAACCAACATATTTGTATTGGTTACCCCTGCGTGATTAAGTCCTTCAAAAGCCATTCCGCTAGCAATAGATGCGTCACCAATCACAGCGATGTGCTGTTTAGTAGTGTCACCTTTAAGTTTTGAAGCAATGGCCATACCCAAAGTAGCCGAGATAGAAGTAGAAGAATGTCCTACACCAAAAGTATCATAATCACTTTCACTTCGTTTAGGAAAACCACTAACACCATCTAATTGCCGGTTAGTATGAAAGATATCCTTTCTTCCGGTTAAGATTTTATGAGGATATGCCTGATGCCCAACATCCCAAACCAAGAGGTCATTTGGAGTATCAAATACATGATGTAAGGCAATTGTGAGCTCTATTACTCCCAAACTTGCTCCTAAATGTCCTTCCTTGGTGGCAACAATATTGATCACAAAATCTCTCAGCTCTTTTGCTAATTTTGGTAGCTGATCCGGAGAGAGTTTTCTAAGGTCTGATGGGTACTTTATATGTTGTAGTAACTCGTTTGACATTCAAAATTAATTGATGCACAAAACTACAACTTTAAAAGATTATTCTTCTATTTTAAATACTATTGGCAAACTATATATTGATCTTACGGGTTTATTCTGATAACTTCCCGGAATAAGTTTTGGCATTTTTTTAATTACTCTTTTAGCTTCTTTGTCTAAATCGGGATGTGATGATCTAACTTTGATATCTTTTATGATACCGCTTTTATCGATTTCATACTGTATATAAATCCTTTGAACTCCTTTTAAACCAAGGTTTTCCCCTATTGCTGTATTAAAATGTTTAGAAATAAATTTATTCATTTGTTTCGAATAGTTTTTAGGTGTTCTCTTCTCTTTAGGTGTTTTCTTTAATGCAGGAAATGTATCAAGTAAGTGTGCAGGAATTGGGCCGTTTAGATTAATAGGTTGGTTTGGCTCGAATAGTCCTACTACTATTTCGATATCTCCCTCAATTTCATCAATGAATGGTTCAATAGGTCCAGAAGTATGTGATTTTTTTACAGGAGGTATTATTTCACCAGTTGTATGTATAAATTCAGTATCTGTCTTGATTTTCTTTTTTTGAAGAGAAACAGAACCACTTTTATTACATTTTTTAGGAGTACTATCTACTAAACTTGTTGAAACCTCTTTTGGTATTGAATCTTCTTTTATTTCTATGTTTTCAATTTTTTGTTGCTTACCATCATGATTTGTGCAACTTATTAACGTAGTACCCATTGCAATTAATAGGGCTAATAAAAATGATTTCCTAAATGAATGTTTGGCATTCATAATATGTATTGGGATCGAAAGGTGTATGGTGTCTAATTGACTTTTTTTAACATGTCCACAGATTTTTTGATTTTGGTTTTCATGCAAAAAATCCTGTATTTGTATAGAAGACATTTTTGTGAAATCAACAACTGTTTTTGCGCAAGAGTCACAAAATCTACCTTTTTCTGAAGGTGTCATCGTATTCCAATCCTTTTGACAAGGCTTTGGAATAGCTATTTTATAAAATTTTCCCATAAATCAAAAAGTTAGCTTTTAATGGTAATCAAGTTTCTTGCCAATTTGCTTAAGTTTGTGTATAAAACCCTTAGTAAGAAATATATGCTTGAGCCATTAGATGATGCACATTATATGAAAAAAGCACTTCAGGAAGCCGAAATGGCCTATGAGAAAAATGAAGTACCCGTTGGTGCTGTTGTTGTTGTTGCTGGTAGAATTATTGCTAGAGCACATAATTTGACAGAATTATTAAATGACGTTACTGCACATGCAGAAATGCAAGCCATAACAGCTGCTTCTAATTTTTTGGGAGGCAAATACCTTAATGAATGTACGTTGTATGTTACTTTAGAGCCTTGCCAGATGTGTGCCGGCGCTTTATATTGGAGCCAAATTAATAAAATAGTGTATGGTGCCGTAGATGAACGAAGAGGATGTACTGCAATGGGAACAAAACTTCATCCAAAAACCGAAATGATCGGAGGGGTACTAGAAGAGGAGTGTGGCGAATTAATAAAGCGATTTTTTATAGAAAAACGAAACTTGAATTGAATCCGGTTATCCTAAGGTATGAAAAACACCATTGCAGAACGTATACAGGATTTTTTGAAACAATTCCCTCCTTTTGATATTCTAAAAAAGGAGGAGTTATTATCGATTTCCAAACAAATTAGGGTGTTGTATGTAGAAAAAGGGGACTATATTTTTCGACAGGATAAACCATGTCATGAAGAGTTTTATATCGTAAGAGAGGGAGCCGTTGGACTCTATCGAAATTTTGATAATAATCAGAGTTTAATTGATGTGTGTGATGCAGGAGACCTCTTCGGGCTTCGTATTATGATCATTAAAAGAAATTACCGTATGTCTGCCATCGCAGACGAAGAATCGATCGTTTATGCTATTTCTGCAAAGGTTTTTGAACCGTTTATCGAAGAGAATAAAGAAGTAAACCGGTTTTTGCTAGGCACTTTTGCTGCGCATGCAAGAAATTATTTTACTGAAACTGAAAAAGGAAATAGAATTGATAATACGATTTCTATTGAAGTAGCAAAAGATCTATCGGCTTTACGTAGTGTCTCATATCGAAAAAAACCTATTACATGCGCTCTTGAGGATTCTGTACAAGATATCGCCAAGAAAATGACCAAAAAGAAAGGGAGTTATGTAGTGATTATCAATGAAGATAAACAACCCGTTGGGATAATTACTGATAGCGATTTAAGGGCAAAGGTTACTACAGGGATGTTTTCGTTAACATCATTAGTAACCGAAATTATGACTTCACCGGTAATTACATATTCTAAAAAACTCACGGTAGCCGAAGCACAAATAGCATTGATAAAGCATGATATTAGTCATCTTTGTATAACTAAAGATGGTACTCGCAATTCAAAATTAATAGGAATTTTATCTGATCACGATCTTTTAGTGTCTTTTGGAAATAACCCTTCTGTACTTATTAAAGAAGCCAAGCGAATCAAAAAAATTCAAAAACTAAGGTATATTAGAAAACAGGTAGAAAAACTCTTGGAGACCTATTTAGAGCAAGATATTCCTACAGTACATATTCTTAATATTATCTCAGAAATTAATGATGCTCTTGTGGTACGAATTATAGAATTATCGTTAAAAGAGATGTCAATTCCACCTCCTGTAGCGTTTAGTTTTTTAGTTCTAGGAAGCCAAGGAAGAAGAGAACAAGTATTGCTTACGGATCAAGATAATGCAATTGTTTTTGAAGATGTTGCTGAAGAAGATTACGAGTCAACTCAAGTTTATTTTTTAGAATTAGCAAACAGAATTACCAAAGGACTCCATACCATCGGATTCGAATATTGCCCTGCCGAAATGATGGCGAGTAATCCAAGATGGTGTATGTCTATATCAAAATGGGAATTGCAGTTTAGAGATTGGATGACCATTCCGACCGAAGAAGGGACACTATTGTCATCAATATTTTTTGATTTTCAACATATTTATGGCAATTCTGTGATGACAGATAGGCTTTCTGAAGTAGTTTTCGAAGGGGTTAATAAAAGCAATAGGTTCTTGAGTTTACTTGGTGTTAGTGCTTTACAGAAACCTTCCCCTTTAGGGTTTTTTAAACAATTTTTGGTAGAACAGAACGGAGAGCATAAAGATACTTTTGATATAAAATCAAGAGCGATGATGGTGTTAATTGATGCTGCCAGAATCCTAACGCTCTATCATAATTTAAAAGGAGTAAACAATACATTGCAACGGTATAAAAAATTGGCAGAATTAGAACCAAAAAACAAGGAGATTTTTGAAAGCTGTGCTAAAGCGTTTAGGGTACTAATCAAGTTTAGAACTCGCCAGGGATTATTGCATAAAGACTCGGGGCGATTTATTAAATTAAATACACTTAGTAAAAAAGATAAGTTAAGGCTTAAACGATGTTTTCGCCCCATTAGAGATATACAAGAATTACTTAGAATACGTTTTCAGCTTAAAACATTGATGTAACCAGTAGTATAGATGCAACTTTGGTCTAAAAAAAATGATAAGAATTACCCAGATTTTTGGAGGGAATATTTGGATCTCTTTAACAAGAAAGATCAAAACATGCCTCTAAAAGATCTTCGATTTATTGCTTTTGATACAGAGACTACGGGTTTTGATTATACCAATGATAGAGTATTGTCTATAGGTGCCGTTGGGATCAAAAATAATAGTATTAATGTATCTGATCAATTAGAAGTGTATCTTAAGCAGGATGTTTTTAATGAAGCTACTGTAGAGATTCATGGGATTCGTAAACATGGGGCTTTGGATAAGATTTCTGAAGAAGAGGCGCTACGACAATTTATCAAATATATTGGTAATGCTATTCTGATAGCACATCATGCCAATTTTGACAGAACAATGATTAACAAAGCACTACAAAGACAAGGATTAGGCGATTTAAAAAATAAGATAGTAGACACTGGAGTACTTTTCAGAAATTCTAAACATCAAATCTATCGTAATGATCGTATGAACTATAGCTTAGATGAGCTTTGTAATGATCTAAAAATATCAAAAAGCGATAGACACACAGCTTCGGGAGATGCTTTTATTACTGCAATGGCTTTCTTAAAAATCCTTTCAAAACTCAAGAAAAATAAAGGTTTTGAAATAGATGATATGCTTAGATTAAGATAAAGTGTGCAACGCATCTAAATGTAGTACGTCTTTTTAATGTCAAAACTATTGGATGCGTTACATTACCCTTGTTTTTATCTTATTGATTACTTTTTATGGATATGCCCAAGAGGTTACTATGCTAAAAGGTAGAGTAGTAGTAGATTCTCAACGAACTGAGGCTATACATATACTAAACCAAACACAAAATATAGGCGTAATAAGTGATGATCATGGTTTTTTTAGTATTAAAGCTGATCAAGGCGATGTTATCGTTTTTTCGTCTATTCAATATGTTTTGAAACAATATACTGTGCTTCAAGAAGATTTAGATGTTGATACTTTTGAAATTAGATTAGAAATAGCGGTCAATGAGTTAGATGAAGTAAGGATCTCACAATATTCTTTAACCGGTGATTTAAAAGCAGATATTGTAAGTATTCCAACGCATACTAAAAACCTTCCATTTTGGAATGCAGCCGAACTTAAGCAAATGGGTGTTGGTGGGTTTGATGATGCTCAATCACCTGTTAAAAATATGGTGATAGATGATGAGATGGATGCCACTCCTATTAATCTTATGGGCTTGGCAGAATTGGCAGGAGGTCTTTTTAAAAGTAACAGGAAAACAAGAGAGGTTGTTTTAGATATTACCGATTTTTATACTGAAGATTTTTTTGTTCAGGGGCTAAACATTCCAGAAACCGAATATTATAATTTTCTTGATTATCTAAAAGAGCAACCCGGAACCCAACTGGCATTAAGATCACCAGATAAGCTAAAAACATTAGAATTTATTATAGAACAGAGCCGGGTTTTTAAGTCAAAGTATAGTATTGATTAAAATAAGAAAGCACTACTATTAGTAGTGCTCTTGAATCATAGAAATCATATCTCCTTAGTCGTGAATTACGCGAACTTGAGCTGCAATAATTCCTTTTTGACCTTCTTCTTCTTGATATTCTACTTTGTCGCCCTCGTTTAGAGCTTCTCCGTTTAATCCAGATGCGTGAACAAAGATGTCTTTTCCGGTTTCATCGTTGGTAATAAACCCGTAACCTTTTGATTCATTAAAAAATTTAACTGTTCCTTCCATTGTAATAAAATTGTAATAAATATTCGAGTTCTAAAGTTAATCTTAAATATTTTATGAAATGTTATTAAAATGTGAATGTTTTGAATAATCACTTGCTTTTATTGTCTTTGTTCTTTCCGTAGTCCCTCATTTTATTAAGGTTTTCTTCGGTGAGCATATAATCTTTTACTTTCTTATCTTTCCAACGATGATAGATAAAAATAGGCATTAGAACAAAAGAAGCAGCTAATATGCCTATGCCAACCAGTTTGTCTCCTGTGATATGATCTCCAGAGTTTTTAAAATAATATCCTACACAAACAAGTATGAGTATTGCTATAAAAAGTATTTTAATTATGTATTTCATTTTACGATATATTACCGTGTAAAATTAATCAACTTTCTTCGATAAGAGGTTAGGAGTTTTGATTTAGAAATAAAACCAAGATATTTTCCGTCTTTAATTACGGGAAGATTCCATACTCCGGTATCCTGAAATTTTTGCATCACTGTTTTTACATTATCTTTTTCATAGACAATTACTGTAGATATTTGTGACATTAGTGTTTCTACTTTTATTTTATGATACATGGTAATATCAAACATAATATCTCTAATGTCATCTAAAGAAACCAGTCCTATTAGATGATCAAATTCATCGGTAACCGGAAATAAATTCCTATTCGATTTAGCAACCGCCTCACTTAACAATTGCTTTAATGTATAATTTGGTTTTACTGAAATAAAATTAGTTTCTATACAATCTTCCAAATTCATTAGGGTTAATACCGTTTGGTCTTTGTCATGAGTTAATAAATGCCCTTGTTCTGCAAGTTCTCGGGTATAAATATTGTGTTCGATTTTATTTTTAGAAATAATAAATGATATTGCTGTGGTAATCATAAGAGGAACAAATAGTTCATAACTCGAAGTAATCTCGGCGATAAGAAATATAGAGGTAAGAGGGGCATGTAGTACACCCGCGATAAGCCCAGCCATTCCTAATAGCGTAAAATTAGCTTCAGAAACCTGAAAACCAATCCCCAGATTATTAATTACCTTTGATACTACATTTCCTAAAGCACTACCCATGACCATGGTGGGAATAAATATTCCACCAGAACCACCTGCAGCAAATGTGGCGGTCATCGCTACGGCCTTAAAAATAGTAATACCGGTTAAGAGTGCAATAACGATCCATATATTACCTGTCATATCATCAAATGGAGAGTTTCCAATTGCTTTTAAATGATCACCATGCAAGAGGTCATTTATAAAACCAAGCCCTTCTCCATAAAGCGGAGGTATAAAATATAACATAATACCTATAGCAAGTCCACCAATAAGGAGTCTGTGGATTTTTTTAGAAAAGCGGTCAAAGAAATGCAAAATTCCAAAATACATTTTAGTAAAATATATAGAGGCAACTGCAGTACCTATACCTAGAATAATATAAAAGGGAGTGTCATAAATATCAAATTTTTCTACAACATCAAACCTAAATAAGACTTCATCTCCTAAAAAGAAGTAGGAGGTAAGTATTGAGGATACCGAGGCAAAAAGTAATGGTAATAATGAGGTAAGAGTAAGATCAAGGCTAAATACTTCTACTGCAAATACTAAACCTGCAAGTGGAGACTTAAAAACAGCCGAAATAGCACCCGCAGCCGCACAACCAATTAACAAAAATCGGGTTTTATCCTTTATTTTAAATAAGTTGCTAATGTCTGAGCTCAACGTAGAAGCCGAGCCAATTGCAGGCCCTAAAAGCCCTACAGATCCACCAAAACCTACTGTTATCGGAGCCAAAATAAGAGGTAAATACCCATATATAGGTTTTATAATTCCGTCTTTTTTTGAAAGAGAATGCAAAATCAATGGTATAGCAGACCGTACATCTTTTTTAATAATATATTTTGTGAAAATATAGACAATTAATAAACCTATAACCGGTATTATAAAATAAAAAGAGGTTTGCCAGGAGATGATGTCACTTTCTAAAACGACCTGTATTAGGTGAGTAATATTTTTTAATAAAAGAGATACAAGACCAGCAGTAAATCCCACAAGAATACTCAGTATTAGAATAAAATTCTTGTCAGAAATATTACGGTAACGCCATTTTAAAAGCTTGTATAGTAAAGTTTTTTTTGGGGGGTCTGACATCTTTTATAAAGTCTTATTAAGTTAAAGGTAATAAAAATCCCGCCATAAGCGGGATTTAATAATCACTGAAATTCTAAAACTCAATAGATTTTATAATATTATAAATCAAGTTTAATATTTAACTCTTTTAATTGTGTTGCATCAATATTTGCAGGAGCATCGATCATCACATCCCGGCCACTATTATTTTTTGGGAAAGCAATAAAATCACGAATGGTTTCCTGACCGCCAAGAATAGCAACTAGTCGATCAAACCCAAAGGCCAACCCTCCGTGAGGTGGTGCACCGTATTGAAAAGCGTCCATTAAAAAACCAAATTGCGCTTTGGCCTCTTCGGGAGTAAACCCTAAATGATCAAACATTAAGGCTTGTGTTTCTTTATCGTGAATACGAATAGAACCACCACCAATTTCATTTCCATTTAATACTAAGTCGTATGCATTGGCACGTACATCACCTGGTTTAGAGTCTAACAGAGGAATATCTTCTGGTTTTGGAGAGGTAAATGGGTGATGCATCGCATGATAGCGTTCTGTTTCTTCATCCCATTCTAATAACGGAAAATCAACTACCCATAACGGGGCAAACTCTTCTGGATTTCTAAGATCAAGACGTTCTGCTAATTCCATACGCAAGGCACTTAATTGTGCTCTTACTTTATGGGTTGGACCAGAAAGAACGCAAATCAGATCTCCTGCTTTTGCACCTGTTGTCGAAGCCCATTTAGCCAAATCATCCTGATCATAAAACTTATCTACAGATGATTTATAAGTTCCATCTTCATTGCATTTTACATATATCATTCCTAGCGCCCCGACTTGTGGGCGTTTTACCCAGTCGATCAGTTTGTCAATTTCTTTTCGGGTATATGAAGCTCCACCAGGAACTGCAATACCTACTACTAGTTCTGCATCATTAAACACTTTAAAATCTTTGTGCTGAGCAACGGTATTAAGTTCACCGAATTTCATCCCAAAACGAATATCGGGTTTATCATTACCGTAGATTTTCATAGCCTCATCATAGGTCATTCTAGGGAAATCGCCAATTTCAATTCCTTTAATCTCTTTGATAAGATTGCGGGTAAGGCCTTCAAATATGTTTAAAATATCTTCTTGTTCTACAAAGGCCATTTCACAGTCTATCTGTGTAAATTCTGGCTGTCTGTCTGCTCGTAGATCTTCGTCTCTAAAACACTTTACAATCTGAAAGTACTTATCCATACCACCAACCATCAACAATTGTTTGAAGGTTTGCGGTGATTGGGGTAATGCATAAAATTGTCCTTCATTCATTCTTGAAGGCACTACAAAATCACGGGCTCCTTCGGGAGTGGATTTAATTAAATAAGGGGTTTCAACCTCGATAAATCCTTCTTGAGATAAATAATTACGAACTTGCATAGCCACTTGGTGGCGAAACATCAAGCTATTTTTTACCGGATTACGACGAATATCCAGATATCGGTATTTCATTCGTATATCTTCACCGCCATCCGTTTCATCTTCGATGGTGAATGGTGGAACAATAGATTCGTTTAGTATATTTAATTCACGTACCAGGATTTCTATTTCCCCCGTTGGAATATTTTTATTTTTAGATTCACGCTCGATCACGGTACCCTTGATTTGGATTACAAATTCGCGACCCAGGGTTTTAGCTTTCTCAACAACATCCTTAGGGGTACGCTCTTCATCAAAGATCAATTGAGTAATCCCATACCGATCTCTAAGATCGACCCAAATCATAAATCCTTTATCACGTGTTTTTTGCACCCATCCTGCTAGGGTAACTTCTTTGTTAATATCTGAGGTGCGCAATTGACCGCAAGAATGACTTCTGTACATAGTAGCTAGTATTAAGGCAGCAAAAATAAGAAAGTTTTAAAGTAAACATGTATGGTTCATAAGAAAATAAGATGACGAGTAAATTGTTAAATAATATACAAATAAAATAGTATTGTTAATAATGAGATGTTTTAATACCTGAGCTAAGTATTTCGCACATGTGTTAATGATTTTGAACGAACAATTGTTAGTTTTAACATTTTTTTATCAATATCTTTTAATAGATTTAACCGAACATTTAAACAAATCATTATGAAAAAACAAACTCATTTTAGCAGAATGAAGATTCTGCTATTATTAATTTTTGCTCCGGCTATACTTTTAGCCCAGGAGACCATTACGGGGAAAGTGGTGGTAGAGAGTACCGGAGAAGGGGCACCTTTTGTTAATGTTGTAGAAAACGGAACCAACAATGGTACAGCCACCGATATAGACGGTAACTTTTCGATCAATGTTAATGCATTACCAGTTCGATTAAGGGTATTTGCTCTTGGATTTGCAGAACAAATGGTAGATGTTGCTACCGCTGGTGCTATCACAGTGCAAATTAGCGAATCTTCTGAATCCTTAGAAGAAGTAGTTGTAACAGGTTTAGGTTCTTCTATAAAGAGGGCTAACCTTGCCAATGCGGTTTCTACAGTTTCTTCTGAAGAACTTGTAGGGAATACTAGCCAAACTACTGTGGATGGTGCCTTATATGGTAAGGTTACAGGAGTAAATATAGTCTCTTCTTCAGGGGCACCTGGAGGAGGTTTTGCACTTAGATTAAGAGGGATATCATCTATCAATGGAAATAACCAACCTTTATTTATTATAGATGGAGTTTATGTAAATAATGTAGAAGTACCATCAGGTTTGCGATTTGCCTCAGGTGCTAACAGAGGAAATGAAGAGAATTCAGGAAATAGAATCGCAGATTTAGATCCTAATGATATAGAGAATATAGAGATACTTAAAGGGGCTTCAGCAGCTGCTATTTATGGAACCAGAGCAAATGCAGGGGTTGTTATTATAACTACCAAGAGAGGAAAAGGAGGAAAAACAAAAATTAGTTTTAGCCAAGATACAGGAGTTAATGTTATACAAAATAGGTTAGGGTTGAGACCTTGGACTGAAGAAAGTGTTTTTAATGCTTTTTTTAGCCCTGATCCCGATGACCCTATTAAAGAGGCAGAATCCAGAGCTGCCGCAGAATCCGAGGTAGCTGCTTTCAGAAATGCATTGCAAAATGGAGGATTGATTGATTATGAAGATGAAATTTATGGAGAAGTAGGTTTTATTTCTGAAACGAAGATGAATGCTAGTGGAGGTAATGAAAAAACTAAATTTTATGTTGGTGGATCTTATAGAGATGAAGAAGGTATTATAAAAAACACTGGGTTTGACAGGCTTTCTATTCGAGGTAATATAGACCATAAGATATCTGATATTTTTGATTTTTCTCTATCATCTAATTATGTACGAAGTAATTCTAGTAGAAGTTTTACTGGAAATGAAAATGAAGGAGGATTAAGTTATGGATATACATTAGCTTTTACGAGACCTTGGAATAATTTATTCCCTGATGCCAATGGAAATTATCCTAGTAACCCAAATTATCCTGGGAATCCGATTTTTGTTAGAGACAGAGCTTTAAATACAGATTCAAATAATAGGTTTATTCAAGGATTTAAATTGAATACTAAAATATTGAATAAAGAAAATGATAAAGTAAAACTTATTTTTAATGGAGGAATAGATTATTTGTCTAATGAAACTTATGTCTATGTACCTGAAACACATCAGGCGCAAGTTGGTAATCAAGAAGGTTTTATAGCTGTAGGTAATAACAATTTTACTCAGTTTAATACACAAGCTATAGCGGTTTGGGATCACAATGCTTTGGGAGGAGATTTAGAATTAACCACTCAAGCAGGTATTAGTTATTTAGAGCAAGAAGCAGATTTAGTAAACACCAGAGGGTCTAATTTATTTGGAGGGCAAACCAGTGTAAGTCAATCCGTAAATCAGGAAATAGACCAGGTTAGATCTGATCAAAAAGATTTTGGGTATTTTGCTCAAATTGAAGGAAATTATAAAGATCAGTTTATCGCTACTTTAGGATATAGATTAGATAAGTCTACACTTAATGGAGATCCTAATGAATTATTCGGTTTTCCTAAAGCATCATTAGCAGTTAATATTGCTAACCTAGGTTTTTGGAATGTTGATGCCGTTAATCAGTTAAAGTTAAGAGCAGCCTATGGAGAAACAGGATCATCAGCTGCGTTTGGTTCTAAATTTACAAGTTTAGTTCCTAGTAATGTTGGTGGTAATGGAGGTCTTTCAATTGGGGCAAAAGGAGATCCTAACATTGAACCTGAGACCTCTGCAGAGTTTGAAGCAGGTATAGATATAGGGATTTTAAATAATAGAGTTTCTTTTGAAGCTTCATACTATAACAGAGAAGTAAAAGATCTGATTTTGACTAGATCAGTGCCTCCTTCTTCAGGGTTTACAGATATAGATGGAAATACAACTGAGACGACTAATTTGGCTGATTTGGTCAATGAAGGTCTTGAGCTAGCAGTACGAGCCGATGTTCTTAATAGCGATAACTTTTATTGGAATACAGGTGTACAGTTTTATTTGAATAGATCAGAAGTAACAAGGCTAGATGTGCCTGCTTTTGCTCAACCAGGTGCTGGTTTCGGGACAGGTCTGGGTACATTTTTTATAGAAGAAGGTCAGCCAGTAACTCAGATTGTTGGAGCTATCGATCCAGATGGAGACGGTCCTCTAGAAGAAGCTTTACAACAAGTGGGTAATGTAGAACCAGATTTCCAAATGGCTTTTAATAATCAATTTACGTTCTTTAAACATATTGATTTTGCATTTTTATTACAATGGAAAAAGGGAGGAGAAAACCTAAATTTATCCAGATTCTTATCAGACTTAGGACAGACATCTCCTGATCTTGAAACCGCAGAGGGGCAGGCTCGTTTAGGCTCTGCATCTAATGCGCTTCGCTTTGTAGAACCAGCAGGATATGTAAGACTTCGTGAGGTATCAGTCTATTACCGATTACCTTCCAAAATTATAACAGGAATGTTTGGTGAAGTTGTAGAAGGAATGAAATTTGGAGTGTCTGCAAGAAATTTATTTACTATAACTGATTATAGTAGTTATGATCCTGAAGTTTCTGTTAACGGTGGAGCAGGCCTATCTAGTGGAATCGAAGTTGCACCTTTCCCTAGTGCCCAACAGTTTTACTTCCATTTAAATGTTAATTTTTAAAATATGGTGATGATGAAAAATATAATAAAAATGAAAACTAGATATTACCTTATATTGATAGTGCTTTCAGCAACAATTACATCATGCTCTTTTGATGAAGAAATAGATCCAAATGGACCAAGTTTAGAAGGTGTCGAAAGTGATGCTTCGGTAAGACAATTAAATGAATTGGCTATAGGAGTTGAGTCTACAGCGAGAGATGGTCTTGGAGTTGAAACCACTACAAGCGGAACCTTGGCTCGAGAATTATATCTTTTTGATGCTGATCCTAGAAATACTGTAAATCTTTTAGGAAAGGATGGAGCTGTTTTGGATAATAATTCATTCTACAGTACAACCCAATTCGCAGGAAACTATAGATGTATAAAAAATGCGAATATTCTATTAGGAGCTTTAGACAATACCGATGTTATAAGTGAGATCGAAAAGAATGCATATCGTGGATATGCTAAGACTTTTCAGGCTTATGAACTTATAGAGGTTTTAAAATCTTACGGTACCGTGCGAATTGATGTTTCTAATCCAGATGCTTTAGGACCATTTTTAGAGTTTGATGCTGCAATAGCGGCAATTAGAAGTTTGCTTAATGATGCGTTAAATGATTTAAATACACTTGAGTCTTTAGATCAATTCTCATTTCCTGTATCTGGATTTGATGACTTAATTGACACCTCTGCAGAAACAGATGATGCGAAGCGTGATGATGACAGTCAAATTACTATCGAGGAATTTATTTTATTTAATAGAGCTGTTGCAGCCGTAGCTGCTGTATATGCAGGAGACGGACCTGGGACATTGACTGAATTAAGTAATTCTTATTTCGATCTTACTGGAAACCTATCTACAAGTGTTAAGCACATTTTTGGACAAGGAGCAGGAGATACGCCTAATGAGGTTTTTAGAGCAGCATCTGTGTCTGCAGAAGAACCAAACAATGGTGATCAAATCATTGTACACAATAGTTGGATCAATGAGGCTGAAGCTAATGATTCAAGAGTGTCTTCAAAAGCAGCAGTTAGGCCTAATCCTAGTGTGCAGGATGAATTGACAGGTAGTCATGAGACCAGACTATATGGTTCTAATGAAACGGCAATTGATATGATTAGAAATGAAGAGTTAGTTTTGGTCTATGCAGAAGCAAGTATACTAGCAAATAATTTGCAGGATGCAGAAGATGCTTTAAATGTTATACGAAATGCTGCAAGTCTTCCAAATTATGGGGGAGCACAAACCACTGAAGCACTTACAACAGAATTATTGAATCAAAGAAGGTATTCACTATGGTGTGAAAATCATAGAATGTTTGATCTAAGAAGGTATGATCTGTCAAATACTTTACCAATTGATAGAGCAGGAGATGATGTATTTAATATACTTCCTGTACCATTAGCAGAAAATCAATAAAAGATTCTTTGTATTATAACTTAAAAACGCCGCAATCATTGCGGCGTTTTTTTATACTGTAGATTTCATTAAGGATACACTTAGTTCGTTTTTATGCATTGAACGCTATTAGAGTACTAGTTAACGAAGCGTTGTACTGTATGTATATAAGAATATACATTAGCCTATAGAACCCTTGTTGCTCATATAGATGCGCATGCCACACTGGGCACTGCAAAAGGGCATGCCATTATCTTAGATCAGATTGATGTTCTGGCCGGGCAATACAATCAGGTGATAGAAAACCGTGCAAGTAACGGTACTAACGACGATACCTCGACAGAGGTCTAAACCGGTATTATAATACCTCATAAAACAAAAGGCACTACTATAAAAAAGTTGTGCCTTTATTTGTTTTCTTACTCGTACCGCCACAAGTTGCAAACTTGCGGTAGCGACATACTATGGAGCAGCGGGGAGTCTATTCTTCTATAATGTTTCCCTTATTATCAAAAGTTATAGAATAACCCTCTGAAATCAACCAACTTCTATGAACATTAAAAAGATTATCCTCACTATAAGTTCGATCTGTTTCATATTTTTTTAACCTTTCTTTTCTCTCTGACAAGGTAATTAATTCTGTTTTTCTCATATCGGTTCCAAAAGTATAATCAGACATAAAAACTAACGGATAAAACGTATCGTTTATAAGAACTTTTCTATTTGACTTTTTTATATAATCAAAACTATCAACCGTTTTAAAGTTTCCTTTTTTTGTGTCAGTTCTAACTATAATTTCAAAAACACTTAAATCTTTTTGAGTCAAATAAAAACAAAAACTATTATTCGGTTTTTCTTTTACGATTTCATAAAGTTTAATCTCTATATTTTCTGGTAATATATAAGGGATAACTTCATCTGCCTTTGTTGCTTTACATCCTCCTACTACAAGAAGTAATAAAATTCCAAATAAAAATATGTTCTTCATCATCTACCTTGTTTTAATAAACTTCTTAAATGCTTAGTAAAATTAAATGTTCCTGTAGCATTAGTTCCTTTCGTTTTTCCTGCAAAATTAAGTCTTGTGCCATTTTTTTTAACTCTATGTATTGCTCTTTCTGATCCAGCACCCTGCTTAGAATCAAAGGCATCAATTGCAAAGACAGTAATCCCAAAGCCAGCAGCTGCATTTTGATCTTTTGTTGATGTAGATTGTCCATTTTTCATTCCTTTTTTTGTAACCTTAGGATGTCCATGCATTTGTGCTATAAGCATTAATCCATTACCAGTTCTTGGTGCTCCTAGTGATTCATCAGCATCTATTATTGTTTCTTCTGATGTTCCATCGGGGCCTCGCTGAGCAGCAACCTCCCCTGTATTTACATTTAATGTTATAAATGCTTGGTTTTCGATACCTTCACTTGCTGTATCGTCTCCAACTGATTGAGCTTCATCTTGTATTTGTTGTTCATCAAATGTAACAAGAGTACTATTGTCTTGAAGTTCTTTTGTAGCTTTTTGTGATATAGTTCCTCCATGTTCTTCTTTTACATAATCAAACTCTCTTTTATCAATTACCCTTAACTCATTTGTAGCTGCTCCATCTTGACCCAAAATTTCACCAGTACGCCGATCTATGTAATGGTCTAGTGGAGCCATCCCATCAGGATCGATAAAAAATATAGGATTATTAAACGCATAGTTATAAGGAGAGTGTCTTCTCATCTGCTCCGCTAACGGATCAAGATTCATCCATCTCCCTAATGCAGGATCATAGTTACGTGCTGTAATATCGATCCAACCTAATCCAAGTTCATTCTGCTCTTCTTTTCCTCCAAACTTTAATAATTGAGCAGTAGAGTTTCCTAAAGAAGATACAGCACCATTATACCCTTTATGTGTAAGACCAAATGGATAATAATTACTCTCTTCTATAATTTCAAGAGTACCTGTATCATTTTTGGTATAACTTAAACGTACATTACCTAAGTGATCTTTATATTGGTACACATATCTATATGAGCTACCCTCTGGTGTCGCATACCCTTCTGTAGTACTCATAAACTGTATTTCAGCATTCTTATAGACATAATTCCCTGCATACTCCGTTTCTATTAAAGAACTTCCACTAGGTGCTATTTTCTTTAGCTTTGTCCCAGTGGCGTCATAAATATAACTAATATTTCCTGTTCCCTCACTGTTTGAAATAGTAACTTTTGTGGGTAGATTCAAATGATTATAGGTGATTTTTGAGATTCCTTTGTTTTTGTCCTCGATCATGTTTCCATTAGCATCATAATCAAAATCATTGTTGGTATTGGTCCCGTCTTTAAAGCCATAACTTTTGTTACCTGTGTCGGTTACTTTCAACAATTTATTACCTGCATCGTAATCATAATCTAATATATCCATATTGGTGTAACTCGTTGTGTTTTGGAAACCGTGTCGAGCTAGGCTCATGATATTACCCATTTTGTCATAAGTAACATTAGAGAGGTCATAATTACCATCATTGCTAATACCACTGATGATTCTATTTAAAGCATCATAGGTATAGGCATAACTTCTGGTTACATTATCATTGGCTGTTCTCCAAGAGGTTTTTGATATATTACCATTATAGAGTGGAGTAGTACCGTTGTTATAATCGATGGCAAAGCCAAAGAGATCTCCACCAGCAGTAGTACCGTTATTGATTGATTTTAACCATCCTCGAACATTGTAGGTGTAATCTACAGTCTGTAAGCTTGCACTTAGCGCAGTCGAAGTGCCTCCTATTTTTTTACTTGTGAGTTGCCCAAGAGCATCATAACTATTCTCGGCAATGGTTTCTTCTGCTTGGTTATCGATCTTTTGGGTGTGTTGTAACGCTCTACTCATATGATCATACTCAAAGGTGTCTATAGTCACTATAGCTGCATTACTGCCTTTGGTATGTATGGTTTTGGTTTCTAACACCTTACCTGCAAAGTCTAGTTTGCTCTCTAATACATCCGTAGTATTTAAGTACTCATTTTTACTGGCAACACAGATCGGTCGTGCTTTCTTGTCATAGTAAGTAATAGTAGTGATCCAGTTATTGGTACCTAATACTCTTACTTTGCTTCCTGTAGCTAAGGATCGAGTACGATCTGTGGTGCCTACCCCGTAGACCGTACCCGGTTTTATGATCCCAGCTGTATTAAACTCATAATCATCATAGTAATTGATCGTTAGTACTTCTATATCTGTGGTTGGAAAAGCGGTATTGCTATAATACAATGTGGTTTCTCCTATAACTGTAGATATATTATGTTTTTCCCAAAAGGTTTGTACACCACCCATAGCTAACAGTAATGTTTTTCTGTTACGAGTACTATTGTATTTTCCGGTATAAGCAATCCTACCCAAAGCATCGTATTTAGTAAATAACCATACACCTTGTGCCTTTAATAATGGGTCTTGTGTAAGAATAGGTTGATCTAATTTGTTATAAATAATATATTCCCATCCTTTACCAGGGATTTTCTTTTCTACCAATCGGTTTCTACTGTCATATTCATATTGATAACACAGCTCTGCAAGCTCGCTGGTTGATACTCCATCAGTAGTGGTTACTTTGGGAGGGATCACATAGGTTAGATTCCCAAATTTGTCATATACGTAATACGTATCATGTGCGCTAGCGCTTGCTGATCCTGTCGAGGCATAAGTTCTTTTTAAGACTACACGGCCTTGTTTGTCTTTGTATTCTCTGGTGGTATGATTATCACCATCAGTGGATTTCCAGTTTTCATCTTTGGTGATGGTTACATATAATTCTCCTGCAACATAATAGTTGTCCATTACCAATTGTGGTTTCTCGGTATCATTATTAGTAAATGTTACTCTAAATTTGACCACTTCACTAGCAGTATTGGTATCCCAATCAAACTTGATAGTATGGTCTGCATCACTATCACGATCGGCTTTCCAAGCTGCACCTGGTGCTCCTTGTTCTTGTACTCTGTTAAGAGGAGAAGCTTCAAAGACACTCTCGCTATAGGCATTCACCAAAGTAGGGTCTGTGATCCCAGGGAAATCATCATTATACGTGTTGAGGTAATAATTATTAATGTTAGTATTAACGTCAACAGCGGCATAGCTCCCTAATGCTCCACCTTGTCTTTCAAAAGGTAAATATTGTTTGGCTTGTCTGCCATAGGTATCATACTCGATATGAGTTACAATATCTTTGATATCAGGTGAAGCTTTTATCCCAACTTGTTGTTTGGGTCTTCCTAATCCATCAAAATAGGTAATACTCTCGATCACATCTTCGTTAGCAGTGATCGCATCTGAAGTTTCCATCTCTCCCTGATATACTCTGGTAAAGACATAGTTCTCATTACTAATTGTTACCTCTGTATATGGGATACCAATACACCCATTATTTGGTCCTGCTATTGTGGGGCATTGATCATCTGCATTGGTTACATACCCTATCGGTTGTACACTATATAATATGCTTTGATTAGGGTCTCCAAATCCATCACCATCACTGTCCTGATAAAACGTCTTGGGTGCAATGTTGATAATATGTATGGTGGTATCATCATAGTCATCATCATTACGTACATAACCTGCAGGTTGGGTACATTGTGTTTTGGTTGCATTCTTGTTTCCCCAACCATCATTGTCGGTATCTGCATACCAAATAGTGTTGGGGTTTAATGAAGCATCACTATCGTTACAATCTGTTACTGGCACTGTAATTTGGTTATATCCTGTGCCAGGGTTAGTACATTGCTTTTTTGTTGTAATGGCGAATCCATCACCATCACTATCCTTATACCAAATAGTATTGGGGTGTATAAATTCATCATTATCATTACAATCGGTAATAGGTAATACAGTTAGCACATAACCCGTTCCTGGATTTGCACATTGAGTTATTGTACTTATGGCAAAATTATCACCATCTCCATCTTTATACCAAACAGTATTAGGATGTAAAAATTCATTATCATCATTACAATCGGTAACTGGTAGTATAGTATAAGTATATCCTGCTCCAGGACTAATACATTGCTTTTTTGTAGTGCTTGCAAAACCATCACCATCACTATCTTTATACCAAACAGTTTCAGGGTATATTTTCTCATCATTATCATTACAATCTCCTACTTTGAGTGCATAACCTAAAGGTTGACTACATTGTTGTCGAACAGCTCCTATATCAGAAGCAGTACCCCAGCCATCACCATCACTATCGGGATACCATGTTGTAAGTGGGTTTAATGAATTATTATTATCATCGCAATCGTTGGCATTATCGACATAACCACTAGGACGAACACTACGATATGTTTTTACAGAAGGATTTCCAAAGGTATCCCCATCGGCATCTTGGTAGAAGTTTTTGGGTGCAATGTTTGTAATCAGATTGGTACTATCATCGTAGTCACTATTGTTAGTTACATATCCACTTGGACGAACACTGCGATATGTTTTTACAGAAGGATTTCCAAAGGTATCTCCATCGGCATCTCTATAAAAATTACTCGGTGCAATATTGGTGATTAGATTGGTACTATCATTATAATCATCTTTATTAGTGACATAACCACTAGGGCGAACGCTTACATACTTCTTTATGTTAGGGTTGCCATACCCATCTCCATCAGCATCTCTATAAAAGTTTTTGGGTGCAATATTGGTGATCAAATTGTTGTTGTCATTATAATCTGCACTATTACGCACATAGCCAGAAGGTTGATTACATTGGCGGCGAACAGCTCCTAAATCTGCAGGAGTACCCCAGCCGTCACCATCACTATCGGGATACCAAACCGTATTGGGGTTTAATCCTGAATTGCCATCATTACAATCGGTAACGGGTAATACGGTACGAGTATACCCTGTTCCCGGGCTAGTACACTGTTTTTTTGTAGTACTTGCAAAACCATCACCATCACTATCTTTATACCAAACTGTATTGGGATGTATTGCTGAGTTGCCATCGTTACAATCACTGCTATTAGTCACATAACCCGAAGGTTGAACACTACGATAGGTTTTGTTTCCGGGGTTACCATACCCATCACCATCGGCATCTCTATAAAAATTCCTGGGTGCAATGTTTGTGATTAGGCTAGTACTGTCATCATAATCACTACCATTGGTCACATACCCACTAGGTTTTACACTACGATAGGTTTTAATATTTGGGTTACCATACCCATCACCATCTGCATCTTTATAGAAGTTTTTGGGTGGAATGTTGGTAATAAGACTATTGTTATCATTAATATCTCCAAACTTGGACACATATCCACTGGGAATATAGGTCTTACAAGTCTTATTGTTAACATTACCCCAGCCATCGCCATCTGCATCACGATAGGAGGTAATCCCACAATCACCAAGAACAGGGTCCCCACCGCCAAATTGTGAAAAAGCGCTTGCACTACTCATCATTACTATGATCAGCAGTATATATTTTATAGTATTTATCATCTTAATAGCCTTCATTAGTTCTTGTATCCGTATTTGTTTTCTGAAATCAATTTCCCTGCATCGTCTTTTACATACTCCAAACGATTGAATGTGTCATACTCATAATACATGGTGTATCCACGAGGGTCTGTCACACTAGTGACTCCTAATAACGGGTCATAGGTAAAAGAGGTGATTTGTGCATTAGTAAAGTATTCATGTGCTCTCAAATCATCGAATAATCCTCTGATGGTAACTTCTTCAGTTGTTGTGGTTTCTTGATTGGTATTTGATTTAATCTGGTTGATTAGTGTTATTACTGCCGCTGGCATATCTGTATAGCTGGCATTATCGATCTTGGCAATAGGATAACTATTTTCGTACCCCCAGATATAGAGCATATGACTTCCATCGGTTTTTTTAACTTCCAAAGGATTTCCTTTGACATCATAATCCAGATATTCGATACGATTTTGTAAGGTTCCGCCTCCTTTGACTGCCTGTATAACTTCGGGTAAAGTTATCCCACTCCAATCTTTATAATTGGTGCGCTGTATAGAAGTAAGCTCACCATTAATACGAGTTTCTTCTTGTATAGGAACTCCTATACGGTGTTGCGTTGCATTTTTCTTTAGATTAGAAATTGTACTATATTCTGCTGCCGTTAATGCTTCACCTAAAGCAGTAGTAGAAGTTACATCATCCGGATAATATGTTTTGGTAGTAATAGTATCTCTATGACTATCGACTATGGTTGTTTCTATAGGTATGGATCTACCAGTATACCCTGTGTCATAATGATATTGGGTATTGGTTTTTATTTCTCCGGAAGGATAATAATTTGTCTTACGGGTACTGGATAAAAGGTACCCCTCACTGATATTGTGATACTTAGCATATCTAGGATACTGTGCCGGATACCCCATGATGATATTATCTATCCTTACTTCTCCATATTTTTTATACCTATTTGAAGATTCTTCAACAAGAGTAAAGTCTAGCGTTGTTTTATTATAACGATACGTTTTTTGATTGATCAATATCCCTCTTCTGTGGGCGTAGTCTAACCCAGGTGGATAAGGAAATGAATATAAGTCAAAATCAAATACACCAGAATTATTAATTTCATCCGGCCCACTTGCTCCATCAGGAGCAAAACTATAACTGTATTCTATTTTGCCTTGAGTTTCATCTGTATTGTATTCGGTAACATTAAGATAACCTACATGATTGCTGCTTTGTCCATTAAGGGGAAACGAGCTACTGGATTGTATGATGTTAAAATAACAGTCAGGTGCTGATTCAACATATACTGGGAATCCTTTTTGTAAAATCGTTGGTGGGCTTAGTGATCGACCACTGGATACTGTGTTATCATTAAAATGTTGGTAATTATATTTTTTAGTATTGACTATAGATCCATTCGTATCCTTAAAATTCATTTCTTTGATTCGTAACCCACCGGTTAGGGCCTCTACATTACCATTTGCAGTAGTATTGACTAATACTTTTTTATAAAAAGAAATCTCGATATAATTATTTGATGGGATCAAATACACCATCTCTACGGTATAATCTCCTGCTGCTAATTGTAGAGCCTCTGTCGTATTATCGGTTTGAAAAGAAAAAACAAGGTCTCCATTGGCTTTATATAGTTTAATATTTGGACAGTCATTATAATTGCTAGGGCAAGGAGTTTGCGCATGGGTCTGCGCATAAACCGTTGTAGATTCTGCCAAGGTAAAGTTTGTGGTAAGCCTATTTGGGCTATTCAGCACATCAGCCATTTGCAAGGAAGCTTCTGGAATAGCTTGTTCTTCTAATTTGTTCCCTAAAAAGGATTCACTTTCACCCGACAAGGTGTTGGACTCATACATCAATGTTGTTGACCCTTTTGTCGGATAGGTAATTTCTTTTAACAAGAGTGTTTGTGCATGTACCACATCGATTGTTCGATCGCCACCATCAATCTCTCTGGGGTTTCCATGTGCATTTCTATATACAATCCCTGGGTAAAGTACATTATTATCTGCACCATTGGCATACCCCCAAAAATCTTGATTAAAAGAAAAACGCTCAGGGAAAGTCTTATCTTGATGATAACTAAAGCTATGCTTTTTATTGGTTGTATTCCCCTTTTGTTGTGTGATTGTTTTTAAATATAACTTCTTTGTACGCTGATCTATATTTCCGTGATTTCCTAATTGTTCCCATGGGCTAGTTATAAAGTATCCGTGTTCAAATGCATAGCTATCAATTAAAGTATTACTGGCATCTTTAAGTTCAATCTTGGTAAGAGCATTATCATTTTTAAGATCAATTCGAGGAGAATCATAACTAAAGTAAATACTGCCTTGAGTTCCTTCTATAGAAGTTAAGAAGATAGGTTTATAGACATCTTCTGATAAAGTGACATTGGGTTGAGGAACTGGACAAGCACCTCCTCCTATAATTTGATCGGCATGAAAATATTTTTTCTGATCCAAAACATTCCAATACCGAATATCTTCAGCACCCTTGCTATAATTAAAACGAATTACATTGCCGCGATAGTCGCGAATTTTAGTTAAATGCCATCCAGAAGTATATGAATTGGCTCCTGTAGGTAATTGTTGATTCTGTACATGAATACGGGTATCTTTAACTTCTAATGATTCTAGAGTCTTCCCAAAGGTATACATAGTTCCGTTTGGAGTAGTTATTTGCCAACCATCAATAAAATTATTAGCAGTATCACGAGTAAAAGTGATTTTAAGATCACTCTTTGGGTGAACATAGATATTTCCGCTTTGATCAAAATGAAATTTACCACTACCACCAGGATAGTTAAAATAATAAATATCGGATTCATAATCCTGGGAACCTCGGGATGCCGAAACAATTTGATCGACACGTTGTTGTGAAGTTAAAGAATAAAAAGCAGCAACCGTATTACTGGTACTAAGAAAACCTTCTTGGTTATCATCTGCAATCCCGCGTACTTGACGGGTAATCATTCCTCCAGCATTAAGAGCCCAACCCAAACCTACACGAGAGGCTATTTCATTAACCTTGATTCCTGAAGAATGATAGTTTATCGATACTGGGACATCGATTCCTTGTTCTGAAATACTCATTAGCGGAATCGAAATGTTGGGAGTTCCCGTATGCAAACTTACCGGGATATCGATAAATTTTCCCATGGCTGCAACCTCAGGAGTTGGTGGTGAGAGTCGTGGTAATTCCTGGCCAAAATTAATAGCGCTGACCAGTACCAACATACATAATAACAGTTTTTTCATTAGAGTAATTATTTATTAGTTGACTAAAATGTTTACAATCCTCTGATACCAAATTTTTCTTTGGACCTTTGGATGTAAAGACAATTTGTGTTCCTTTTAATTATGCCAAATGTAATAGGACTACAGGCGTATAAACAAGAAGTAGTGCCCACGATTCCGTGAAAACGTGTAAGCAATTTGTTGTTTAAGTACTTGAAAATTAGCTATATATTGTATTTGTTGTTTGTGGTTATAGATCACTTAAAAAGGAAATAATAGCCGGAATCTTACTGGGAGAGGAGATTTGAAACATATTGGTAATTACATTAGGAAATAGAATTATTAAAAAAACAAAACTACTATCCTTAAGTAAAACAAAAAACGCCGCAATTTGCGGCGTTTTTTCATCAATTTTACATATTCCTATGCGGTCGCGGGGGTAACAACAGGTACCTCTACAACTTTCTTTTTACTAAATCTAACTTTTACTCGGTTTACGATAAAGAATAAACACGGTACTATAATAAGGGTAAGAAATGTAGCAATGATCAATCCATAGATTACAGTCCAGGCTAAAGGTCCCCAGAAAATTACGTTATCACCACCTAAATAGATCTTAGGATTCCCGGTACTAAACAATGAGAAGAAATCCAGGTTAAAACCGATCGCTAATGGTATTAATCCC
Source organism: uncultured Aquimarina sp. (assembly GCA_947503835.1). Taxonomy (GTDB): domain Bacteria; phylum Bacteroidota; class Bacteroidia; order Flavobacteriales; family Flavobacteriaceae; genus Aquimarina. Next base: position 201,910 of record CANNFM010000001.1, on the reverse strand, counting down.
AATACTGTAGTAATCGCTGTTAATAATACTGGTCTTAGACGTGCTCTACCACCTCTAATAATAAGCTTCATAACTTCTTCATTGGGCAATAATTGATCTTCTGGCACATCAAGTTCTACCTTTTTACGGTCAATCAAGAGCTGTGTATAATCTAGGAGTACTACTCCGTTATTTACTACAATACCAGCGAGTGAAATAATACCCATCATGGTCATCATGATCACAAAAGATGCTCCGGTAACCAGAATCCCTCCAAATACTCCAATAAAGCTTAAAAAGATAGCAATCATTATTATAGTGGGCTTAGAGATAGAACTAAACTGAAATACAAGAATTAGCATAATAAGCCCTAATCCTGCAAAAAATGCCCCCATCAAGAACGCCATTTGTTTGCCTTGTTCTTCTATCTGTCCTGTATAATCAATTTTTACCCCCCTTGCTAATGTTGGGAAACTAGCCATTTCGGTTTGGATTTGTGATACAATAGCTCCGGCATCTGTAAATCCTGGTTGTAATCCAGAATATACGGTTACCACTCTTTTTGTATCTCTGTGTTTGATCGCACTAAATGACGAAGTGTTTTTTTGTGAGGCTACCGCAGAGACAGGAATTTCTTTTAACTTCCCACTGGCTTGATCTCTAAAAGTGATATTTTGATTAAATAATGCACTAGTATTATATCGATTTTCTTCATTAAAACGAACGTAGATATCATAATCCTCTCCATCTTTTTTGTACACCCCGGCTTTTTCACCAAATATTGAACGACGCAATTGGTTACCAACCTGACCAGCGGCGACACCTAACTCACCTGCTTTTTCTCGATCTACCACCACTTGCATGGCAGGTTTTCCTTTGTTTACGTCAATTTTCAGTTCTTCGATACCAGGAATATTCTTTTCATTAATAAAGTTTCGCATTTGCTCTGCGATATTAATTAACTCATCATAATCCGGGCCTTCGATTTCGATATTAATTGGATATCCTGCCGGAGGACCTACTGCATCTTTTTCTACAGAGATCGCTACACCGGGATAAATTCCTTTTAGAGTTTCCTGAACTTTCTGGCGTAGTACTTCAGAGTCCTTTCCTTTCCTGTATTTATATTCACGCATGGTCGCTGTAATCTTAGCGCGATGTGGCATCTCGGCATTACTTCCGCCATCAGTTTGGGGGTTACCAGCACCTTCACCAACTTGTGAAACCGCAGATTCTACCAAGAAATTATATTCCTGTCCGCCTTCGATATATTCTTTGTCATTAACAACGGCATAGACACGTTGCTCAATCTCCTGAGTAATAGCATTGGTTTTATCAATATCGGTTCCCTGAGGATACTCTACATATACAATGATCTGGTTGGGTTTGTTGTCAGGAAAAAATTCTACTTTGGTTCGCTGGCTTCCGATAGATGCGCCAAACATAGCAAATACTATAAATAGTAATATAAAAGTTCCAAAAGTGAACATATACGATCTCCAACCTTTTAAGGCATAGGTTAAAAAACGCTGGTATCTGTTTTCTAGCCAAGCTAGAATTCTTCTCTGAAAGAAATTAGCAGCCCCTTTTAGCACATATTTATACAACCAGAACATAGCTGCAGTAAAAATCATTAGACTACCCAAGCCACGTACTGCTCCACCAAATAGTAATATAAAAGTACCAATCCCTCCAAGAATGATACTTAATCGGATGAGTTGTTTGCGAGTTAGCACTTTTTCACCAACTTCCATAAACTGTGACACTAGCATAGAGTTAATAAAGATGGCTACAAAAAGAGAAGATCCTAATACAACCGATAGTGTAATCGGGAAATAGATCATAAACTGGCCCATAACTCCTGGCCACATCCCTAGAGGTATAAATGCTGCCACGGTGGTCGCTGTTGAAATAATAATCGGAAATGCAATTTCACCTATCCCTTTTTTAGCAGCTTCAATACGAGACATGCCTTCTTCTTCCATTAGGCGATACACATTCTCTACCACCACAATACCATTATCTACCAACATCCCTAGTCCCATAATTAATGCAAATAAAATCATGGTATTCATCGTATACCCCAGCGCTGATAGAATCATAAATGACATAAACATCGACATTGGGATTGCAAACCCTACAAAAAGCGCATTTCTAAACCCTAAAAAGAACATTAATACACCCACAACAAGGATAATTCCGAAAATAATATTGTTTACCAAATCATCGACCTGGTTAATTGTCTTTTCGGATTGGTCATTGGCAACACTAATTTTTAGATCTTTTGGAAATATATTTTCTTTGGCATCTTCTAAGATAAGGCCTATCTTTTCTACAGCTTCGACCATGTTTTTTCCAGAACGCTTCTTAACATCCAACATCACCACATTTTCTCCATATTCTCTGGCATAGGTAGTTTTGTCTTCTTCTTCGAAAGTTACCTCTGCTATATCTCTAAGATATACGGCGCCATCTTGAGATTTTACCACAAATTCATTAAGTTGTGATGGTTGATCTATTTCTCCTAGGATTCTTATGGTACGTCTTTGCCCACTGGCAATCATATTTCCTGCAGACATGGTCATATTACCATTACGAATAGCATTGATAACATCATCAAAACTTACTTTGGCAGCCATCATCTTGTAGATATCTACGGCTACAGCTACTTCTTTTTCCTGAGCCCCCCTGATATCTGCTTTTTTAATCTCTTCTAGGTCTCCAATTTCATCCTCTAGATACTCTGCATATTCTTTTAACTTGTCTACAGGATAATCCCCGGTAATATTAATATTCATGATCGGAGTTTCTTCAGAAATACTGAGATCAAAAACATTAGGTTCTACCTTGGCACCATTAAATGTGGGCCAATCTTCGTTTGCTTTTTCAGAATCAACTTCATCTTTTACCTTTTGTTTGGCTTCGGCTACAGTAAGTTCTTCTTCAAATTCTACCGTAATAATCGCATAATCCTCTTGCGAAGTAGAAAGAACCTCTACTACATTACTTACATTTTTTAGCTTATCTTCTAAAGGGTCAACGATTAATCGTTCTACATCCTCTGCCGTATTTCCCGGGTAAGGGACACTAATATAAATTTTGGTTTCGTTGATCTCAGGAAAACTTTCTCTGGGCATCGAAAAATATGCGGATAAACCCAACACCAAGAAAATACCAATCATTACATAGATGGTTGTGGGATTGCTTATCGCCCAGGATGCTAATCCAAATTCCTTATCTACTTTTTTCTTATTGACTTGCATAAAATCTTAGTTTAGAATTTTCACTTTTTGACCATCTTTTACACTTCTGGCACCTTCACTTATTACCGCATCACCATTATTAATACCATCTAAAACTTCGATAAGGCCACCTTGTGTTTTTCCGGTCTTTACAATTACCCTTTTGGCCTCTGCAATATTTTGTGCATCTTTTGCTGAAGTTACATAGGTGTATTGATCGCCTTCGGCATTTTCTGAAAGTATACTTTGTGGGATCAATATTGCTTTCTCATTGGTGTAATCGTTAATCTTTACTTTGGCTGTAAGATTTGGTTTTACGGTTCCTCCATTAGATGGAACCCCAACTTCTACCGTGAATGAACGATTATTAGGATTGATATAATTTCCTACCTGGCGGATTTTTGTATTGATCGTTTTTCCGAGAACCGGAAAATAAACCTCTACACTTTTGCCTACCGTAACGTTTGGTATATAACGTTCTGGCACTTCAGTTTCGATATACATATTATCCAGGTTTACAATACGAATAATTGCATTTTGCCCAGGAGAAACTACACTTCCTTGTTCTGTAATCACATCATCAATTACTCCAGAAAAAGGAGCATTTACCGTAGTTTTGGCTAACTGGCGTTTGATTTGATTTACAGCATTTTGTTGTGCTTCAAAATTTGTTTTAGCTTCTAAATACTGGATCTCTGAACCAATTTTTTGCTCCCAAAGTCTTTTTTGGCGATCAAAAGTAGTTTTTGCCAATTGAGCCTGGACTTCTACCTGAGATAATTGTTGACTCAATCCACCATCATCAATTCTGGCCAGCAATTGGCCTCGTGATACTTTTTGTCCTTTTTGTACATATACCCTAGTAAGAATCCCACCCATTTCTGGATATAAAACTATATTTTGTTTGGTTTCTACATTTCCTTGTAATTCTACATAATGGTTAAACAAAGTATCTTTTGCCGTAATTATGGTTACCAATGGTAGTTTTTTTACAGAATCCAAAGAAGCAATTGCTTCATCTAGTTGTTTAAGCTGATTTGCAAAAGCTTGTTGCTCTTCAACAACCTCGGTTCTTTTGGTTCGTATTGCTTCTAGATTACCTTCTTGTATGATCTCATCTATTGATTTTGTCTTGTTCTGTCCACAAGAAATGATAAGAAGTAATGCAGGCAATATGGTAAATATCTTTTTCATTTGTTACTGTTTTATTGTTCTTCAATAGTCAAATGGAATCGCCAATAATCATTTAGGATAGTTTCCGACTTGGAAAACTTGGCTTATTTCATGAGATGACTAATTATTATTAGGTGTATTTAAAATCGTTTCTAGTTCGGCTTTATTGTTGATAATGTTAAGCATAGCGTTTAACACTTCATTCTGTGATGAGTATAATTGTAATTGTGCTTGTCTTAGGTCAAAACTTGTGGCAAGACCTTCAGAATATTTGATTTGATTCTTTTTTTCAATACGTTCTGCCAGTGCTAAATTTTGTTTTGTAATGTCGAAATTTTCCAGCGAAAGTTTATAATCACTTAGCGTAGAATTATACTGAAGCTGAATTTCCTGTTGCGCTTGTATAAAATCAGTATTAGATTGCTCAAAGGCGATCTTAGCTTGTTGACTTCGGGCCCCACGCTTTAAAGAACTAAAAATAGGAATCTTTAGACTTGCTCCTAAGACTGAGGACTGAAACCATCGGGTTTCGCTATCTAAAAACACAAAATCATCATCAAATGCAGCCGTACCATAATTAATGAAGGCTTCAAGTTTTGGTAATGCACGACTTTTTTCTAATTTGAGCTCTAACCTTCTTTGTTCGGTAAGAAGAAAGGCCAATCTGTAATCCACATTGTTTTCTATAATAAATGGCTTGGTAGTTACCGATTGATCACTATTTTTCATAGCCAGGCTATCGAGATCATCAGAAAGAGTTGTGTTAGAGTCTACATCTATGCCTATGGTTAAATTAAACATTTGTAACGCAATTTTTTCTAAACGTTCTGCATTGCTTAATTGATTAGTGATTTGCAGCAATGTAATTTGTAACTGTTCTACGTCTTCTTCTTCAGCCAAACCGTTTTCAAAAATCTTTTTAGTTTCCTGATAGTTTTTCTCAAGGGTGGCTACATTGTTTTTAAGAATAGCTACACTTTCCTGGGCTACCAAAACACTTCCGTAGGCATTAATAACACTTTTACGCACTTCGAGTTGTGCTTTTTCTTCAGAGTCGTTATTAAACTGTAAAAAACTCTTTGCCGCTTCAAGTCCTACTATGTAGGATCCATCAAAAATCAATTGGCGCAATGTAACTGTAGCCGAAGCCTGTTGTTGCGGATTGAAAATAACCGGAATAAAACCTTCTGGGACACCAGGTACAGGGTTATTTGGATTTGGAGTAACATCGTAAAATTGCTCTAAACCTCTAATTTGATCAAAAGGATCAAATGTTGAAGCCGGTAAAAGAGTTACAGGTTGCTTGAGTTGATTTTGATAATCAATACTACCTTCAATTTGAGGAAGACCATCTGCAGTGGTTTCCCATTTTCTTTTTAATGCTTTTGCAACATCTTGTCTGGCGTTTATAGATTGATAACTGTTTTCTAATGCAAACTCTACCGCTTCATTTAATGTAAATGAATAAATAGAATCGGTGAGTAGTGATTGCCCTTGTATTGTGGCAGTAAATACCAAACCGATACAAAATAACCAAAGGTTGTTTTTCATATTTGATGTTCTTTGATAAGATTGTTTAAAATTGTACGTCCTTTTTCGGTGGTAATTCCTAGAATATGATACTCTAGGTAATCATCCATAAGTTTTGTTACCGGAAATATTTGTTCTGGAAACATGTTTTTATCCTTTATGCCATTAGTTCCAATAAAATATATTCTTGAAATAAATTGGATATCTATATTTTTTCTAAAAACCCCTTTTTCAATCCCTCTTCTAAGATTGTCAACTACACATTGCTGAAACACTTCAAATTGTTTAGCTTTTAATCCCTGGTGTATTTTGGGATAGTATTTTTCTAGCTGATGAATCGGCGCTACTTTTTCATTTTTAAGATGATGCATTACAAATGTTTTGATAGCATATAATTCTTCAATAGGATCTAAATTTTCTTTCAAAATGGCATTAATACCATCATTTATTTTACAAAAAAGATGATGTGTCGTTGCTTCTACAAGTTTGGTTTTATTTTGAAAATGAGTATAAATGGTCTTTTTTGATATTCCCATTTCTGAAGCAAGATCATCCATAGTGATACTCTTAAAACCTAGATTCAGAAACATATCATTTGCTTTTTCTACTATCTTCTCTTTCATTGTAGGGAGTCTGTGTCTTAAATTTTGAGGAGCAAATGTACATATGGAAACTTTAAAAACAATAAAAGTTTCCTAGGTTTCACAATTATTTAACATTGAATAAGATTTTTTTAGCATTCTTTTTAATTAAAAGGTCTGGACATAGGAAGTAAAAATAGCTTCAGTTTTTCAAGAAATTTTATTTTACTTTAGCATAAAAAATTACTGTGCACACAATTTCAGAGTATCAAGGGTATTTTTTAGAATATCTAACCCAAAAAACAACAACCAAAGAGCCTAAAAACCTTTATGAGCCCATCACATATATATTAGGTCTTGGAGGTAAAAGATTACGACCAACACTAGCATTAATGACATCAGAGATTTTTGGGTCTTCATACAAGAAAGCCTTGGATGCTGCCTTGGCTATTGAAGTGTTTCATAATTTTTCATTGATTCATGATGATATTATGGATGACGCTCCTCTTAGAAGAGGAAAAGAAACGGTACACGAAAAATGGGATATAAATACGGGGATTCTTTCTGGGGATGCAATGCTTATCAATGCATATCAACTCTTTGAAAATTATGATGGAGAGATTTTTAAAGAATTGGCTAAGCTATTTACAAAAACAGCAATAGAAGTATGCGAAGGGCAGCAATATGATATTGATTTTGAAACCAGAGATGATGTAACTATTCCCGAATATATTAAGATGATTGAATATAAAACTGCTGTTTTGGTTGGTGCCGCAATGAAAATGGGAGCTATAGTCGCTGATGCTTCGCAAGAAAGCCAATCATCTATATACGATTTTGGAAGGTTATTAGGATTGGCATTTCAGCTTCAGGATGATTATTTAGATGCATTTGGAGATCCCAAAACTTTTGGGAAACAGGTGGGCGGTGATATTATTGAGAATAAAAAGACTTTTTTATACCTAAAGGCATTAGAATTTTCTTCAAAAGATGAGCAGAAACAGTTAAGAGGCCTGTTTTCATTAAACCCCGAAGATCCTTCAGAAAAAATCAGTACTGTAAAGTCCTTTTTTGAAACCACAGGAGCCAAGGAAGCAACACGAACCGAAATAAGGAGGTATACTCAAAAAGCTTTTTCTGCTCTGGATAATGTAGATATTTCTGAAGATAAAAAGAATCTTCTAAAGCTTTTTGGTGAGAATTTAATGAATAGAAGTGTCTGATGAGTATAACATAGCATTGATGGATAACCTTATTGTAGAGGTTACCCAATCCAATTTGTATCCTCAGGTGCTTAGACAGCTACAGAAAGATATTGATCGAGCGGGCATAGACTACAAGATTGATCCAAAAATAAAACCAAAAGATCTTATTGTAGTCATAAACGAATTGCTCTTGAGCGCATTACAACATGCTTTTAATGAATACTTAAATTTGCTATATGCAGTAGATGTTTCTGAGGCGGAGATTAGAAATTTTAAATCAGAAAAAGCCGAAGATATAGCAGGGTACGCCACGTATTTAATTTTAAAAAGAGAATGGAAAAAAGTATGGTATAGAGGTCAGCTTGGGAAATGATAAAGCTATATAGGTCACGGGTTATTAAATTTTTAGAATTAGTAGAAAACCGAAAAGAAAGGGACATAAGCACTACCATAAATGCTCTTATCTTCATCATATAAAACATCATATCGAATACCAACACTTATATTGCCTAAACGGTAACCTGCACCAAAAAATAATGAAGGATACCAATAATCTTGTTTTACATCTTCTACACCAATCCTTTCAAAAGTTCTGGAAACTCCCATTTCCTGAAATTCGGCAGACAAACGTATTTCTGGGATAGGGCTATAAAAAGTAAGCAGGCTACCCCCATAATTAAAAGCCGTAAAATTATTTGACTCGGTGTATCCAAAACTTATTCCGATACCAGCGGCAAACTCTTCACTAAAATTGTAGACCGCATATGGTTCAATTACCCCACTAAAGGTATCATTACCAAACCCTATTCCTAAATTACCTCCAAAGCTTATATCAGAATCGCCGCTTTGAGAATATCCGTTTTGTAAGGAAAATGTAATAATGAATACTAAGACTAAAAATTTACTTTTTTGAAGAGTATATACTTTCATAGTTGAATTTAAAAAAAATGTTAGATAAATATAGATATTTCAATGGTCAATAAATTGTAATTATTGTATTTTTGTAGCGTTTTATCATAAAAAAGACAATTGAATACTTACATATGGATAAATATTCATTTTTGAATGCGGCTAATACCGCATTTTTTGCAGATTTATACGATCAATTTTTACAGAACCCTGATAGTGTTGAGCCAAGTTGGAGAGCATTTTTTCAAGGGTTTGACTTTGGGTTAGAAAGTGTTAATGGTTCTGGAGAAGCCATATATGCCGAAAAGGCGCCAGGAGAAACTGTTGCTGTGCCCGAAAGTGTTCAGAAAGAATTTCAGGTCGTTCGATTGATTGATGCCTATAGGACACGTGGTCATTTATTTACCAAAACCAATCCGGTAAGGGACCGAAGAAAATATACACCTACGCTAGCATTAGAAAATTTTGGATTAAGCCAGGGTGACCTTAATACTGTTTTTAACGCAGGAGAGATTATTGGTATTGGCCCTAACACGTTAAGTAATATTACTGTTCATTTAGAACAAATATATTGTGATTCTATTGGTATCGAATACATGTATATTCGTAATCCCGAGGAGCGCGAATGGATTCAGGCCAGAGTAAATTTTAATACGAATAGAACTAAGTTTTCTTCTGATCAGAAGAAACATATCCTTAAAAAATTAAATCAAGCAGTTTCGTTTGAAAGCTTTTTGCATACCAAATATGTTGGTCAAAAACGTTTCTCTTTAGAAGGAGGAGAATCTCTTATTCCTGCTCTTGATGCGTTAGTAGAAAAAGCTGCCGATCATGGTGTAAAAGAGTTTGTAATGGGTATGGCTCACCGTGGTCGTTTGAGTACTCTTACCAATATCTTCGGGAAAAGCCCTAAAGATATTTTTAGTGAGTTTGATGGTAAGGATTATGAAGAAACTGTTTTTGATGGTGATGTAAAATATCACTTAGGATGGACTTCAAAACGAAAAACCGATTCTGGTAAGGCAATTAATATGAATATTGCACCAAATCCTTCACATTTAGAAACTGTAGGAGCTGTGGTAGAAGGAATTGCAAGAGCAAAACAGGATCGTCATTATCAGGAAAACACCTCGGCAGTATTGCCAATTGTTGTGCATGGGGATGCCGCCGTTGCAGGTCAGGGGTTGGTCTATGAGATTGTACAAATGGCTAATCTAGATGGATATAAAACAGGCGGTACTATACATATTGTAGTGAATAACCAGATAGGATTTACTACAAATTATTTAGATGCACGATCATCGACTTATTGTACCGATGTTGGTAAAGTAACATTGTCTCCGGTATTACATGTGAATTCTGATGACGCAGAAGCGGTAGTGCACGCTGCTAATTTTGCATTGGATTTTAGAATGACATTTAAGCGTGATGTGTTTATAGATCTACTGGGATATCGTAAATATGGACATAATGAAGGTGATGAGCCTCGATTTACACAACCGAAATTGTATAAGGCAATTTCAAAACATAAAAATCCAAGAGATATCTATGCTGCCAAATTAATATCTGAAGGTATTATTGATGCAGAATATGTGTCTAAACTTGAAAAAGAATATAAAGCATCTCTAGAAGAAGAGCTTGAAGATTCGCGTAAACAAGAAAAAACGGTAATTACTCCGTTTATGCATGATGAGTGGGCAGGTTTTGTAAGGGTTCAGGAAGATGAAATGATGGAAATCGTCGATACCACTTATGCCAAAGATAAACTTACAGAGATTGCCGAAATTATAACGAAACTTCCATCGGATAAAAAATTCCTTCGCAAAATAGAGCGATTAATTGATCAAAGACACAAAATGTTTTTCGAAAAGGATCAATTGGATTGGGCAATGGGAGAACTACTAGCATTTGGATCTTTGCTTAAAGAAGGTTACGATGTAAGAATGAGTGGGCAGGATGTAGAAAGAGGCACATTTTCTCACAGACATGCGGTAATTAAGGTTGAAGATAGTGAAGAAGAAGTACTCTTATTAAACAACCTTAATGGTGATCAAGGAGATTTCTATATCTATAACTCATTGCTTTCTGAATATGGAGTGGTAGGATTTGACTATGGGTATGCAATGGCAAGTCCCGATACATTGATGATCTGGGAAGCACAATTTGGAGACTTCAGTAATGGAGCGCAAATTATGATCGATCAATATATCTCGTCTGCAGAAGATAAATGGAAACTGCAAAACGGTTTGGTAATGTTGTTGCCTCATGGTTATGAAGGACAGGGAGCTGAGCATTCTTCGGGTCGTATGGAACGATACCTCCAGCTTTGTGCTAAGGATAATATGTTTGTGGCAGATGTAACCACACCAGCTAATATGTTCCATTTGTTACGTAGACAAATGAAAGCCAAATACCGTAAACCCTTAATTGTATTTACACCAAAGAGTTTGTTGCGTCATCCTAAAGCAGTTTCATCGGTTGATGAATTTGCTAACGGAAACTTTCGAACGGTAATAGATGATACTGATGTAAAAGCAAAAGATGTAAAATCATTAGTGTTCTGTACTGGTAAATTCTATTATGATTTATTAGAAGAGAAGGAAAAATTAGGCAGAAAAGATGTAGCTTTAGTAAGAATTGAGCAGCTATTTCCTTTGCCAACTGCAGAAATGGACACCCTGATTAAGAAGTATAAGGCTGAAGATGTCGTTTGGGCACAAGAAGAGCCTCGTAATATGGGAGCCTTAGGTCATATGTTAATGAATTATGATACTGCAAAAACATTTAGATTTGCAAGTAGAAGGCCTTATGGAGCACCAGCAGCAGGATCTGCAACAAGATCTAAAAGAAGACATCAAGGAGTAATTGATTATGTGTTTGATAAAACAAAGGATAATCAAAAAAGATAATTTTTATAATTAAATAAAGTAGAATTTCCATTAGCAGGAAATGACCAAAAAGATAAAATCAGAATTATGGCTTTAGAAATGAAAGTCCCATCACCGGGAGAATCCATTACAGAAGTAGAAATAGCTCAATGGCTTGTAGAAACTGGTGATTATGTAGAAAAAGATCAGGCAATTGCCGAGGTCGATAGCGATAAGGCAACCTTAGAATTACCAGCTGAAGCAAGTGGTATTATTACACTTATGGCAGAAGAAGGCGATGCTGTAGCAGTAGGACAGGTAGTTTGTCTTATTGATACCGACGCTGCAAAACCAGAAGGTGGTGATTCAAAACCTGCTCCAGCAGCTGAAACTCCTAAAGTAGAGGAAAAGAAAGCGGCAACTCCGGTTGCACCGACACAGCCTGCTAAAACAGAAACTTATGCTACAGGAACCGCTTCTCCTGCAGCAAAAAAAGTGCTTGTCGAAAAAGGAATTGATGCTTCTCAAGTAAAAGGTACTGGTCGTGACGGACGTATTACTAAAGCCGATGCCGTAGATGCAAAACCATCTATGGGAACTCCTGGACTAGGAGGTAGAGGAGAGTCGCGCAAGAAATTATCAATGCTTCGTCGTAAAGTAGCAGAGCGTTTGGTTATGGTAAAAAACGAAACGGCTATGCTTACTACATTTAATGAAGTAGATATGCAGCCTATTTTTGACCTTCGCAGTCAATATAAAGAAGATTTTAAAAACAAACACGGTGTAGGTTTAGGGTTTATGTCCTTCTTTACATTAGCTTGTGTACGTGCATTACAACTGTATCCTGCGGTAAATTCTATGATTGATGGTAAGGAAATGATTTCTTACGATTTTCAGGATATCAGTATTGCGGTTTCTGGTCCTAAAGGATTAATGGTTCCTGTTATTCGTAATGCCGAAAACTTAAGTTTTAGAGGTGTAGAGTCTGAAGTAAAACGATTAGCGATAAGAGCGCGTGAAGGGCAGATTACTGTTGATGAAATGACAGGAGGAACGTTTACAATTACAAACGGAGGAGTATTCGGTAGTATGTTATCTACTCCAATCATCAATCCGCCGCAAAGTGCTATTTTAGGGATGCATAATATTGTTGAACGACCAATCGTAAGAGACGGGCAGATCGTAGTGGCACCAATTATGTACGTGGCTTTATCATATGATCATAGAATCATTGACGGTAAAGAATCTGTAGGATTCTTGGTAGCGGTAAAAGAAGCACTAGAAAATCCTGAAGAATTATTGATGGATAATAATATTGTTAGAGCATTAGAAATGTAATGGTTTTCAAATTATAAAAAGATATAAAAACCTCGGTTCTTTTTTGAGCTGAGGTTTTTTATAACACCATCTCACTAAATGGAAGAATAGTAGAATATCCTTTTTCCTTAAAATAATTCATGTGATTTTCAGAGCCTGTTACCAAAACAAAATCACCACCCCAGCCACCAAGGCTTTTAACGCTACCCGAATAATCAGAAAATAATAAAGATTTTATAGTTGGTGTTTTTATGATTTTAGAGATTACCTCTTCGTGTTGGTCAATTAATGCTTCAAATTCATCAAGTGTAGTACAATCTATTATTTTAGTGGTGATTTCGTTGACTACCATTTCAGCCTTATCAAAGTCTTTTAGCGGCAAAGATTGGTAATGTTTAATAGACGCTTTGCTATCTTGTTTTTGGTTTAGATATACAAAGAACAATTGTTCTTTAAATATGGGGTCAAACTTTACAGTTGTCACTATGGGCTTACCTTCTTTACGGGCATATACTATGGGAAAGTCGTTTTTTGCACATGCAATATCATACCCACTACCACCAAAACTATTCTCTAGCAGCTCGAAAGCATCTACTTTTGCCCATTGCGCGATATTGTTAATTAAAGTAGAAGAAGATCCAAGACCCCATTCTCGATGAAACTCTAATCTAGACTCTATATTATATCCTTTTCCGTAAGAAATGAAATTAGGGTTTAACTCTTTTGCGGCCGTAAGAATATTAATTAATGTATTTGTAATATCATGGTCATCGATATCACCCTGAGCTTGTTGAAGGATATTGTTTTCTAGTATCAATTTTGTCTCAAACCAGCAATGACCTTCTTCATCATAACTCCTCCAGTTAATTTGATCAGTATCGTTTTCTTCAATAAATAACCATTGTCCTTTTTTGGTGGGAATGGCCAAAGCCTTTACGCCATCAAGTACTAAATATTCTGCTGTAAGTAGTAATTTTCCGTGACTGTAGAAGGACTTTTTCATTGTTCAAAAAACGAAATTAATATCATTTCAAATTACGACTATTAGCGTAAGTGAAACCTAAAGTTATTAAAATACCAGACACAAGAGAAACAATTATTTCTTGTAAAAAGTTGAATTTGTCAAAAACAAAATAGTCAAAAACTATATTAATAATCAAAAGTAGTATTGCGATTATGAAGAAATTTTTTAGAAAGAATTTAGTTTTCATTTAGGCTCTCAATTTTTCAATCTGCATGACTACATCACTATGGGTAACGGTATTTGTTTTAAAATATTCAACAAGCTGTTCTTTTTCTTGATCAGTCGCTTTAAACTGATTAAGAATATTCATCAAATGCATTTTCATATGTCCTTGTTGAATTCCCGTTGTAATTAATGAATTTATAGCAGCAAAATTTTGTGCTAGTCCTGCCACGGCAGTAATTTTCATTAATTCTTTGGCATTAGGTTTTCCCAGAAGTTGTAATGCTAGTTTCACCAAAGGATGAAGATTTGTTAGTCCTCCAACCGTTCCCAGTGCTAGGGGTATTTCTATCGAGAAAGTAAACACATCGTTCTTTATCTCTGCATGAGTAAGGCTACTATATTTTCCACTTCGTGATGCATAGGCGTGAGCTCCCGCTTCGATGGCCCTAAAATCATTTCCGGTAGCCAAAACTACTGCATCAATACCATTCATAATTCCCTTATTATGGGTAACAGCACGATAAGGCTCAACTTCTGCAATACGAACTGCCCTTATAAATTTTTCGGCATACTGTTGTGATGATAGCTGATCAGTATTGGGTAATTCTTTTATAGGGCAAGATACCAAAGCTTTAACTATACATTGAGGCACATAGTTAGAGAGAATACTCATAATAATCTCAATGTCTTTTTCTGTTTCAGAAAAGTCATCATATTGTTTGGCTTCAACAACCAGTGTTTTTGCAAACTGTTCTAGACAAGAGTTGATGAAATTAGCCCCCATTGCATCTGCGGTTTCAAAAGTGCAATGCAATTGATAGTAATTCTCTATTTCTGAGGTTTTGTCTCTAAGTTCAATTTCCTGTACACCACCACCTCGTTTTTCCATGTTTTTGGTAATCTGAGATACCGATTGTAATATATCAGTCTTTACAGAAGTAAAGAATTTTTTAAGTTTTTCGGGAGTGCCAGTATATGTAAAATGTACCTGACCCACCTTTACTGTTGATAGTACTTCTGCTTTAAAACCGCCTCGATTTTGCCAAAACTTAGCCGCTTTACTGGCTGCTGCTACCACCGAACTTTCTTCGATAGTCATAGGTAATGTATACCGGGTGTCGTTAATCAAAAAATTGGGAGCAACCGAAAAAGGAAGATAATAGTTAGAAATTGTATTTTCTGTAAATTCATCATGAAGTTGCTGTAAATTATCATCAGAATTCCAGTAGGTGGTTAGTGTATCGGTAGCATTATTGTCATTACTAAAATGATGTTCTGTCAACCACTTGATTTTATCTGCTTTAGAGAGTTTAGAAAACCCAGAAACTACTGGTGCCATTATATTTTTTATTATTGATGCTCCAAAGATACTATTCTGTTTTATCATTTGCCTACTCAAAAAGTCGATTCAGATCATTTTGTGTCGTAATAATTTTAAACGTTAATTGATAATTTGATAAAAAATATTGCTTTCCTACTCGTGTTTTTATTGTATTTAACATCAATTGTTGTATTTTTCACGGATTTTTTAGTATTCTTGGCGTTAACAATTTTTAAAATATGATATGAAGATTACAAAATTGTTTTTTGGATTTACACTTTTTATTGGGCTTATAACAACTGCCCAAAACAAAGCTTTTACTTTAGATGAAATCTGGGGTGGAGCTTTTAGTACGGAAAGCTTGCAATCATTGCATTCTATGAAAAACGGAACGCAGTATTCTGTTTTAGAAAAAGATAAAGCCACTGGGGCAACCAATATAGAGGTCTATAATTATGAGACAGGAGAAAAGACCAAAACCTTGATAAGTTCTGCTTCTATTGAAGGCTTAGATTCATTTCAGGGGTATTCTTTTAGTAAAGACGAGAATAGAATTTTACTATCTAGTGAGATGGAACAAATATATCGTCGCTCTTCTAGAGGGATTTACCATATTTATGATGTTCCTTCTAATGGAGTTTTTAAAGTAAGTGAAAAGAAAATCCAATCCCCGATGCTATCGCCCGATGGTAATAAGATTGCCTATATACAGGATAATAATATTTTTATGCTGAATTTCGTGACTGGGCAAGAAATTCAGTTAACAGATGATGGTAAGAAAAATGAAATCATAAACGGGATTACCGATTGGGTGTATGAAGAAGAATTTTCTTTTGTTAGAGCTTTTGATTGGAGTGCAGATAGCAACAAAATAGCATTTTTGAGATTCGACGAAAAAGAGGTGCCAGAATTCTCTATGGATGTGTATGGCAAAGCATTGTATCAAAAACAAGATGTTTTTAAATACCCTAAGGCAGGAGAAAAAAATGCTAAAGTTTCTCTATTTATAGCAGATATAACCGCTATGTCATCAGATAGGGTCAAGCTAGGAGAGTATAAAGATTTTTATATCCCTAGAATAAAATGGACAGCCAATCCAGATATTTTGAGTGTACAAGTAATGAACAGACACCAAAATAATCTGGATTTAATTTTTGTAGACGCTAAAACAAAAGCTCCAAAAGTGGTGCTTAATGAGAAAGATGAGGCCTATATTGATATTACCGATAATCTAACATTTTTAGAAGATAATAGCTTTATCTGGACTAGCGAAAAAGATGGCTATAATCATATCTATCATTATAAGGATACCGGAGAGCTGATTAATCAGGTGACCAAAGGTAATTGGGAAGTTACCGAGTATTATGGTTATGACAAAAAGAATAAAAGGATCTTCTATCAAAGTGTAGAAAATGGAAATATCAATCGTGATATTTATTCTATAACCTTAGACGGAAAAGATAAAAAACGATTAAGTACTAAAGAAGGAACCAATGATGCAGAGTTTAGTGCTGATTTTAGTCTATACATCAATTACTTTTCGAGTGCTACGACACCCTATGAGTTTACATTAAATAATGGAACCGACGGAAAGGCGGTACGTGAGATCAAAAATAATAATGCGTTATCAGAGAATCTTAAAACATACGATGTACGCCCAAAAGAATTCTCTACTATCGAGGTTAATGGCGAAACATTAAATATGTGGATGATTAAACCTAAAGATTTTGATTCTAAAAAGAAGTATCCATTATTGATGTATCAATACTCAGGTCCGGGATCACAATCGGTAAAGAATTCATGGCATAGAGCTAATGATTATTGGTATATGATGCTGGCACAACAAGGATATATTGTGGCATGTGTAGATGGTAAAGGAACAGGTCTAAAAGGCGCTAAGTTTAAAAAAGCGACACAAAACGATCTAGGGAACTTAGAAGTTCAGGATCAGATTGCAGCTGCAAAACAATTAGGAGCACTAGGGTATATTGATGCTTCCCGAATTGGGATATGGGGATGGAGCTACGGTGGTTTTATGTCTAGTAACTGCCTTTTTAAAGCGCCAGATACCTTTAAAATGGCCATTGCTGTTGCTCCCGTTACGAGCTGGAGATTTTATGATACGATCTATACAGAACGATATTTGATGACTCCACAAGAAAATGCAAAAGGATATGATAGTAATTCGCCTATTAATTTTGTAGATGGATTAAAGGGAAAATTTTTATTAGTACATGGTAGTGCAGATGATAATGTGCATGTGCAAAACACCATGCAATTAGTCGAAGCATTAGTACAAGCCAATAAGGATTTTGACTGGGCGATTTACCCAGATAAAAACCATGGAATCTATGGGGGTAATACCAGATTACACTTATATAATAAAATGACAAACTTCATTAAAGAGAACTTATAATTAATTAAACAAACATAATGGCAAATACAGTTAAAGCAGCTCATCAAAAAGAGCTTTTTGGGCACCCGGTGGGATTATATATATTATTTTTTACAGAAATGTGGGAGCGTTTTTCTTATTATGGAATGCGTGGAATTCTTGTGTTATACCTAACCGCAAAAACAGTTGGAGATAATCCTGGATTAGGTTGGTTGGATACTGAAGCTTTATCATTGTATGGATGGTATACGATGTTAGTATATGTCGCATCAATACCAGGAGGAATAATTGCAGATAAAATTTTGGGGCAAAAAAAATCAGTAATGATAGGTGGGCTTTTATTAGTTGCTGGACACGGTATTCTTTCGATAGAGGAAATGTGGGCTTTCTATTCTGGTCTTGCACTTATTATTTCAGGAGTGGGAATGCTAAAACCAAATATTTCGACTTTGGTTGGAGGACTGTATAAGCAAGGAGATGAAAGAAGAGATAAGGGTTTCTCAATTTTTTATATTGGAATTAATGTTGGAGCTGCTTTGGCAAGTTTAGTTGTTGCTGTTGTTGCAGACACCTATGGTTGGCATGCAGGATTTGGCTTAGCTGCTATAGGAATGGTCTTTGGACAGGCCGTATATATGTTTGGTCAAAAATATATTGCTCATGTTGGAAATAAGCCAGTTAAGACTGTGGAAAAAGATGATGATAATGTTTCTATAGGACAGATTTTTAAAAATCAATTTTCTTCAAAAGTTCCATTGACTACTACTATTGTTCTTGGAATTCTTTCTTCTTTAGTTGCATTTCAGTTTATTGAAAAGCAAAAGATAGCATATATTATTTTCTTCCTCTTTTTATCTTTAGTTGTTGGTATGATGATTACTATATATAGAGATTTGAAGTCGAAAGTTGAGAAGGATAGATATATAGTTTTATTGTTGTCCTTTATAATTGTAATTGTTTTTTGGGGAGCTTTTGAGCAGGCAGGAGGATTGATGAATTTATATGCTGAGAATAGAACGAATAGGTTTTTACTTGGTTATGAAATACCTGCAGCGGTTTTCCAATTTTTTAATCCATTTTACATAATACTATTTGCTGTTCCCGTTGCTAATTTCTGGTTGTGGTGGAAAAATAGAGGTAAAGAAGCGTCATCATTATTTAAGATGGCAAATGGGGTTATCATAATGGGATTAGGTTTTGTGTTTATGGTTTTTGCTTCAATGCAATATGAAGAACTAGGAAAGTCCGCAATGTATTGGTTAGCTTTAGCTTATTTATTTCATACTATTGGAGAGTTATGTGCTTCTCCCGTGGCATTATCGTTCATTACTAAGTTAGCCCCTGTAAGATATGGTGCATTAATGATGGGTGTTTATTTTGCTGCTACCGGATTAGGTAATAAGGTTGCGGGATTAATTGGAGAATCTGCTTCTGAGGCCGGAGAACTTAAAATATTTTCTGGAATTACTATATTCTGTGTAATTTTCGGAATTCTTGTAATTCTACTGTTAAAACCATTAAAGAGATTAACTCATAAAGCGGAAGATTTACGAAAAGGAACACATGATGAAGAAACTGAAGGCTTTGAATTAGCAGACGCAGGAGAGTAGACTAAACTATTTTTATGAGCACTTTACAAAACGATTCAAAAGTATTTAGTTTACTAGGGCATAAACCTTCATTATTTGTTCTTTTTTTTACAGAGATGTGGGAACGCTTTTCGTATTACGGAATGCGTGCTCTTTTTGTATTATTTTTAACTAGTCAGATTATTGAAGGGGGCTGGGCCTGGAGTAACGAAGATGCTCTTAAACTTTATGGTTGGTACACAGGTCTTGTATATCTTACGCCAATACTTGGAGGGTTTATAGCCGATAAATTTCTAGGGTATAGAAAAGCAGTAGCGCTTGGAGCATTGTTTATGACTTTAGGTCATATTTCAATGGCATTAGAAACCCCTATGTTTCTATACATAGGATTGGCATGTCTAATTATAGGTAATGGTTTGTTTAAACCAAACTTAACATCTATCGTTAGTGGATTGTATGATAAGAATGAAGAAAAGAAAGATGGCGCATATACAATTTATTATATGGGGGTTAACGCAGGAGCATTTTTAGGGATAATGCTTTGCGGGTATATTGGAGAAAAGGTAAGCTGGAGTTTTGGTTTTGGTTTAGCTGGGATATTTATGCTACTGGGAATGCTTCAATTCTGGTTTGGTAGAAGTATTTTTGAAAAAGTAGGACTATCTCCTAAACAGAAGCTGGAGCTCGATGAAGTTGATGATGTAATTGAAGACACCGTAGAAGAAGTTGTTGAAGAGGTAAAGGTGAGTTCAAAAGTTCAAAAAGACAGGTATATAGTAGTCGCCATTTTGGCATTCTTTACCATATTCTTTTGGGCAGCATTCGAGCAAGCAGGAGGGTCAATGACTATTTTTGCAAGTAAGTATACCAATCGAATTTTGGTCGGTGATAGCGCGACAATTTTTAAAATAGTTGATGCGATAATAACATTAGTACCTTTGGTAATAATTACTTGGGTGCTTTATAAATTATTTGTTCAGACCTTTAAGAAAATATCATTATCCAATAGTATTTTAGGATTTAGTTTTGCGATAATTTGGACCATAGTCGTATGGAAATTGTACCGTGAGTTTAATGCTGATACAACAGAAGTTCCTGCTTCTTGGTTCGGGATTTTAAACTCGTTGTTTATTATATCTTTTGCACCATTGTTTTCTAAATTATGGGAAAGTAAGTATAACCCATCGGCAGCCGTAAAATTTGGACTAGGACTTATACTTTTAGGCTTTGGTTTTGCACTGTTAGCGTTTGGAGCTATTACGATTCCACAAGGTGCAGAAACTGCAAAAGTAAGTATGCTTTGGTTAATTCTTGCGTATTTATTTCATACTATAGGAGAGTTGTTCTTATCTCCTGTTGGATTGTCTTATGTAAGTAAATTAGTTTCTCCTAAATTGATTGGTTTAATGTTTGGAGTGTGGTACTTAGCAATTTTCATAGGAAATTGGTCTGCCGGGCAACTTGGAGGAATGATTGATAAAATCACTAGCGAATACTCATTGTCGACCTTCTTTTTAATATTTACGATAGTGCCGGTAGCAGCAGGAGGTATTATGATACTGTTAAATCCATTGCTTAAGAAACTAATGCACGGAGTGCGATAAAATAATAATATGTAACTTTACTCGTCTCCCAAAGGCGAGTAAAGTTTTTAAATAAGGAACGGTTTTTGTTTCCGACACACTATAAAAACTATTAAAATGAAAAACCTACTTATAATTCTTGGGTTTCTAATGTGCTTTTCTACCCAGGCACAAGAAATCAAATGGATGTCTATGAACGAGGCGTTAGCGGCTCAGAAAAAAGAACCTAAAAAGATTTTTATGGATGTCTATACCGATTGGTGTGGTCCATGTAAACTTCTGGATAAAAGAACCTTTCATAATAAGGATGTAGTAAATTATGTAAATAAGAACTACTATGCCGTAAAGTTTAATGCCGAAGGAACAGAAGAAGTGAACTATAATAATTTCACGTACACGAATCCCAATTATGTGCCAGATAGAAAAGGTCGAAATAGCCAGCACTTTTTTGCAAATGCTTTAAAAATATCAGGATATCCCAGTATGGTATTTTTTGATGAAAAAGGAAATCTTATCGCTCCTGTAGTAGGTTTTAAAACTCCCCAGCAATTAGAGCTTTACCTAAAAATGATCCATAAAAACGATTATAAAAAATTAACTACTGCCGAAGCATGGAAGAAATATGAGAAATCATTTGTAGGTACTTTTTCGAATTAGAAAAACACACGATTTATATATTTAAAAACACCTTTTTTTCATCATGAAAAAAAGGTGTTTTTTGTTGCTTAAATTTAGTTTAGCAATTGTTTATAAAACTCATTCTAAAAATACTAGTAATAATTTAGTATCTTCAAACCACACAACATCTTACTCTTATATTATGATACGATCAGGCTTTCTTTTTACATGTGTATTATTGAGCACCTATCTTATAGCTCAAGAAAAACCAGAAATTAGCGTAAATAAAAAATCAGTTTTAGAAGCTGTAATTAAGCAAGAAAAAAAGATGATTACGATGAGTGATCAGATATGGGCCTTAGCCGAAACCGCTTTTGAAGAAAAAGAATCTGCCAAGATATTAGCCGACTATGCTGAGTCGCAAGGATTCACTGTACAAAGAGGAGTGGCAGAGATGCCAACGGGCTTTGTGGCAACTTATGGTAGTGGTAAACCCGTGATTGGTATTTTGGGAGAGTTTGATGCATTGCCCGGGATTTCTCAAAAAGCACAATCTACCAAAGAACCTTTAAAAAAAGGGGCTGGAGGACATGGCTGTGGTCATAATTTGTTTGGTGTAGCTAGCCTTTCTGCTGCAGTAGCGGTAAAAGACCTTATTGCTCAGGGTAAATTGAAAGGAACTGTAAAGTTCTATGGTACTCCTGCTGAAGAAAAGTTTTTTGGAAAATTATTTATGGCCAGAAAAGGATTATTTAATGACCTTGATGTGTGCTTGGATTGGCACCCTAGTGCCAAAACTGAAGCAGATGTACAAAGCTCATTAGCATTAGTAGATTTTATCGTAGAGTTTAACGGGCAGGCTGCACATGCATCTGCAGATCCGTGGAATGGTAGGAGCGCTTCAGATGCTTTGGAGTTATACACTACGGGGATTAATTATCTACGAGAACATATTAAACCCACGGTTCGTATACATTATGATATACAACGAGCAGGAGATGTTGTTAATGTAGTACCAGATTATTCCAGAATTTGGGTGCGTGTACGAGATACTAAACGCGAAGGAATGCAAGAAGTATGGAAGCGTGTCGAAAAAATGGCCGAAGGAGCAGCAATTATGGCTAATGTAGACTATAAAACTAGCTTAGTGTCTGGTCTACATGAAATCCTGGTGAACAGGGCAGGAGGAGAGGCTATGCAAAAGAATTTAGAATACTTGGGTGATATCACATATACCGAAAAAGAAATTGCCTTTGCTCATGGTATTCAGGAAGCGACTAACAAACCTAAAGAAGGAATGGATGCTAAGATAAAACCTTTAGAAGAAACCAAAGAACACCCTGGAGGAGGATCTACCGATGTAGGAGATGTGAGTTGGTTGGTTCCTGTAGTTCGTTTAGGAGTTACTACAGCTCCTAAAGGCACACCATGGCATTCATGGGCGGTGGTAGCTTGTGGTGGTATGTCTATAGGGCACAAAGGAATGATCCAGGCCTCAAAAGCATTAGCGATGACAATGGTTGACTTTTATGACAATAAAGAACTGGTCGAAAAAGTAAAAACCGAGTTTAAAGAACGTAAAGGTGACTATCAATACAAAGCTATTTTACCAGATGGACCTCCGCCTATTCCTATTGGGTCTAACTAAGATCTATGAGTATAAAAAATTTTCTTATAGATAATCTTCACAAAAAACAACAAAGAAAATAACCATCAGTTTTTTATAATTTTTAGCGTTCATACAATTAATTGAAATTGTGTTCGTTACCTAATACGTAAACCTAAAATAATACCCAAATCTGGTTTAAAATTAAAATATACGTATTTAATCGATTTTTTTATTGATTTTGTCGAATATATTTTCTTTTTTTGAGCCACAAATCTATTTAATGAAAAAAATATTAATCATAGCCACCCCCACTATGTTGTTGATTGCAGTGCTCTTTTCTTTTGCATTTGTAAAACACCCTGAGCCAGTTAAGTATAATCAACCCCAGGCATTTATATACCCACAACCTCAACCACCAGAGATTCATTTGCAAGATTTACAAAAGCAAAAACTAGAAGAATCTATTCAGGCCTATTTTAATCAGGCATTAGAAAAACATCAAATTGTGGGAGCCGCAGTAGCAATTGTTAAGTGTGATTCAATGATCTATGCTGGCGGTTTCGGAAATAGAAATGCATCCTTAAAAGATACGGTCAATGCAGAAACCATATTTAGAATTGGTTCTGTGTCCAAAGGATTTGCAGGCATATTGGCAGGAATTCATGTTGAAGAAGGGGTAATCAATTGGGAAGATAAGATAATAGATCATATTCCTAATTTTCGACTGGCCAGTAAGACTACTACCAATAAAGTTACTTTATCTAATGTATTATCTCATACTGCAGGGTTACCTTATCATAGTTTTACAAATCTTGTAGAGGATGGTCTTGACTTAACTACAATAGCTGGTCGTTTTAACGAAGTTTTGCCTATCCAAGAACCAGGAAGTGTGTATAACTATCAAAATGCTGTTTTTGCTTTAAGTGGTGAAATTATAGAGAGGATTACGGGCCAGCCTTTAAAAGAAGTTATTCAAGAAAAGATTTTTGACCCACTACAGATGTCAACTGCTTCTGCAAGCTATGAAGCATTACAAGAATCTGATAATGTGGCTATGCCACACCAACGTATACGAAGAGGATGGAGAGCTCTTCCTATTAATAAAAAATATTATAATGCAGTTGCAGCCGGAGGCGTTAATGCAAGTGCTACTGACATGGGGAAATGGATGAAATTCTTACTTGGTAATAATCCCGATGTTTTAATGCCTGGTACTATGGAAGATGTTTTTAATCCAATGATTCAAGTAGGAGGAAGAAGAAATTACTATCAAAGATGGCCTGGATATGAAGCGTCTTATTATGGATTAGGATGGCGTGTGCATAAATTTAATGATGCAGATACCGGTAAATTAAATACCATTATTCATCATGGTGGGGGTGTGAACAACTATCGAAGCGAAATCGCAATCTATCCTAATGAAGATATAGGAATTTGTGTGCTTTTTAATAGTCCAAATAAAATGGCCAAAGATGTTATTCCTAAACTACATAAAATAGTACAAGAGATCTTGAATTCTCCTGATGATATTAAAGTGTATATAAAAGAGTCTTTAGTAGCATTGTAGGCAGTGTTACCATCTCATTTCAATATAAAAGCTCCCTTTTTATCTGTACGGTGAAAAGGGATTTCTTGTTTTTTACAACTAAGCTCCCATTGATCTATATAGGCTTTGTAATTACTTCCGTCTGCAACAATTTGTTTTGGATGTAAGCTATCTATAACTCTATCTAAATGAATTTTTGGAGAGTTCGATAGTAGAATGATATCGGGCTCTATTCCCTTTATGCTAAAAATACTTGTACTGTCAATGATTATTATGGTTTGCTCTTTGTAGCGATATGCGTTTTTTAACGGTGTAAGCGAAATGTCTAAGCGCGCTTGATTTTGAGTGAGGTAATTTTCAAATAAAAAATATTGAGTTTTGTTAGAGATACTATCCTTGCTATAGATTTGTAATCGTTGATTTTCTAGAATCCCCAATGTGGTGCTACGCTGATTTTGAAATAGTACTAATTCTTGTCGTTGGGTTGCAGTATGCTTTTCATAAGTAATCATAAAAATCATGGAAGCAATGCTTGCTCCTAAACAGTAAAGTCTTTGTTGTTGATATTTTTGAAGCAGTAGTACAAGCGTACTGATAACAAGATACAGAATGATGAGCATCCGCCATGAAAATGGAATACCCGAGATCAAAAAACCTTCTTGTTGGGCAATCACGCTTATAATAGTATTCATAAGATCAATACAATGACCAAAAAAAGATGCTAAGGTCTGAGGCAGAATTCCAATAGATGCTAGTGCAATAACCAAAATACCATATCCTAATATTCCTCCTAAAAAAGGAATGATAAGTACATTGGAAACAAAAAATAGAAGAGGAAACTGATGAAAATAAAACAATGTTAGAGGCAGCAATCCTAGCTGTGCTGCAATAGTAACAGTAAAGGTCTCCCATAGTTTTTTGGTGATATAAAACCTGGGTTGATATCGTTTGGCTAGTATCGGTTGTATCCAGACAATAGCAAAAACAGCAAGGTAACTTAGTTGAAATCCTACCGAAAACAATAATAAGGGATTAAAACAAAGCAATACAAACATAGAAATGAATAATGAATTGTAGATACTGGTTTTAGATCTAATTTGGATACCTATGGCAAGAAAAGAGAACATCGTAACAGCCCGAAGAACAGATGGAGATAGTCCAGCTATTATAGCAAAACACCAAAGTAAAAGAATAGTTAGAATTAATTTAAAAGTTTTGCCTTGTTGTTTACCTCTATCAAGTGGTTTTAGAATAAAATTTAAAATCAATAAAATGATGCCAACGTGCAATCCGGATACCGCTAAAATATGAATCGCTCCTGCATCTCTATATGCAATAAATGTTTCTTGGTCTATGTCTTGTCTTTGTCCCAATAGAAGAGCATTTATGATGGATAACTGTTTACTGGTGAACGCATATTTTGCAAGCTGTACGTTGATGTATTTCCTAAATTGATCTGCTAAACGAAAGATAGACCATTGGATTTTATGAGTAGTAATCAGTCGATTATTGGGAGTGCTTATTTGATGATAAATGTATTGTTTGTTAAGGTGCTTTGCATAATCAAATTGATGTGGGTTTAGAGGTTTACGAATGGCTTTTATTTTTGCAAAAGTGGTATATGTATCCCCAATATCCATTGTTGTGCTTGTACTGTCCTTAGGGATTTGAAGTAAAATTTTTCCTTGGACGACTTTATTTTCTATTCGCTTAATAGAAACAACATATTTGTTATAGTACGAAGTGGGTTTTAATCTTTCTTTTACATGAAATTGAATTCCGTATGAGTTTTGTTGAAGATCTTTTGGAGAAAATTGGTTAGTATAATGATTTGGGTCATTTTTTGGATTATGGGTGCTTACTAAAGCAATTCCAAAAATGATAAAAACAATAATCATAGCACAGGTAAAGGCAAGCCCCTTTTTAAACATTTTTTTGGATCGTTGCCATGAAATCCCTAATAGAACAATGGAAGCAAAAAAACTTGGTAAAACTGTTGTGATGTTAACAGAGAGATAATACCCCAATGTGACCCCAACAAGGGTAAAAAGAGTAATAATAACAAAAGGTATATTTAAGAGTCTCACATCAGACGTTTAGAAAAACTATGTTGAGTGAGAATTTATATACTTACGCACTCACCATACAATGATACGAGATGCTAGTTTCATTTTTCGGAACTGAAATTATTTTTAAAAACCTATATATGTAAGATGTCAATTACAAAACCCTTCTTGCAAGAGCAAAGGCTTTATTCCAGTATTTTTCATCAAGACTTGATATAATAACTCCTCTAGAAGTAGAAGCATGTATAAATTTGATTGTTCCTTTTACTTCAACAACCAATCCTACATGAGAAATAACATTTTTTCTCCTATTGGTTTTGAAAAATAATAAATCACCAACGCTAACTTTTTTTAGTGAGATGGGTTTACCTTGAGTTGCCATTGTTTTTGAAGTCCTTGGCAAAATGACGTTTTCTTTTTTAAAAGAGGTGTACATGAGGCCAGAGCAATCCATTCCTTTTTTAGTAGTTCCGCCGTATTTATATTTGGTACCGTTAAATGTTTTGGCATAGCTAATAATACTTTTAATCTTTTTATTGCCTGGGTTGCTGGTTGTTTTTGTTTTGCCAGAAACTATAACTTTATCCTTAGGAGAGCTTCCGCAGGAAGAGGCTATAAAAGTTAATATAGCGAGTAAATAATAGAATGTGTTTTTCATTTTGGGGCTGTTTTACTATTGTAGGGATTCAACAATTAATTTAGCTGTTTTGTCACTGGCACCTTTACCACCAAGTTTTTTTTCTAGATCATAATAATCCAAAAACATAACAGCTCGATTATAGCTATCGGTTATTTTGGTAAGCTCTTCTTTAAGTTTTTTAGTATTGAAATCACCTTGTATAAGTTCTGTAACCACTTGTTTGTCCATAATAAGGTTTACAAGAGAGATATAATCCAAATTAATCACACGTTTTGCAATTTGATATGAAATATAACTCCCTTTATAACATACAACTTCGGGGATCTTAAACAGAGCAGTTTCTAATGTGGCAGTTCCAGAGGTTACCAAAGCAGCATTGCTAAGACTTAAAAGGTCATACGTTTGATTCATGACTAAATGTACTCCCTGTTTTTTGATAAAAGGAGTATAGAAAGCAGCATCTTGACTTGGTGCACCCGCGATAACAAATTGATACTCCGGAAATTCGTCAACAACAGTAAGCATAACCTCTAACATTTTACGAATTTCTTGCTTTCTGCTTCCCGGAAGTATAGCAATAATAGGGCGATCATCCAGGTTATGCTGATTTTTAAAGGTTTCGGGCATAATCTGTTTATGATCGGCTATGGCGTCAATTAGTGGATGACCCACAAATTGAACAGGAAATTCATGCTTATCTTCATAAAAAGATTTTTCAAAAGGAAGTATTACATACATTACATCAACACATTTTTTGATGGCTTTGATTCTCCCTTCTTTCCATGCCCATATCTGTGGAGAAATATAATAATGTGTTCTAAATCCTTTTTCTTTGGCCCACTCGGCAATACGCAGATTAAACCCGGGATAATCAATAAAAATGATTACATCGGGTTGGTGTTCTGTAATATCCTGCTTACAAAGTTTTATGTTTTTCAGGATTGTAAACAAGTTTAGAAGTACTTCTATAAATCCCATAAAAGCTAAATCTCTATAATGCTTAACCATTGATCCTCCAACGACTTGCATAAGATCACCACCCCAAAACCGAAATTCGGCTTTCGGATCTTCTTTGAGAATAGATTTCATAAGGTTAGCACCGTGTAAATCACCAGATGCTTCTCCTGCGATTAAGTAATATTTCATGCAATTATTTCATTTAAAAATACAGCTTCAAATTCTAAAATGTTATCCAAATTTACTAATTGCAATACAAATAGCTGCAATAAGGGTGGCAAGAAGCACACCACGAGCACGATACGGTTTGTTTTTCTTCAAAAACCAAAAGAAAACAATTAAATTTGGGATAGCCCCCAATACAATAAGACTACCAAAAGAATCATTTTTTATAGATGCCTTAATGGTTTCTGCAAATGTAATATCTAGTCGGTTTAATGCAGAAAAGATAAATACACAAATAACAAATCCTATACTGTTAACAATTAAACCCGATAAAAAACCAATACTTATTTCCTTTTTAATCATGTAGAGACCAATTATTTAATTCTTGAATATAGTCATGAGCTGTTAAATCAAATTGGGTAGGTACTATAGAAACATATCCTTGTTTAAGGGCCCATTCATCGGTATCTTCACCCTTATCTTCATTAATAAACTTACCAGTAAGCCAATAATATTCACGCCCCATCGGATTAACTCTTTTGTCAAATTCTTCTACCCAATGTGCATTAGCTTGACGACATATTTTGATGCCTTTTATTTCTTCGGTAGGTAATCGAGGAATATTTACATTAAGAACAACACCTTTGGGTAACCCATTTGCGAGTACATTCTCTACGATCGTTCTAACATATTTTTTAGAAGGTTCAAAATTGGCATCCATAGAATAATCAAGTAATGAAAACCCTATCGCGGGAATCCCTTCAATACCAGCTTCAACAGCAGCGCTCATGGTGCCAGAGTAAATAACATTAATAGCAGCATTGGATCCATGATTGATACCACTGACACATAAGTCAGGTTTTCTGTCAAGAATCTGACGAGATGCCATTTTAACACAATCGGCCGGAGTTCCAGAACAACTATACTCTTTTTGAGGAGCGTTTTTATCAATAACAATAGCATCGCAATATAATGCACTATTAACAGTTATTGCGTGACCCATACCGCTCTGTGGGCTGTCTGGGGCAACTACAAAAACATCTCCAATTTCATTCATAACACTAATCAATGCTCGTATTCCGGGAGCAGTAATTCCATCATCATTGGTAACTAAAATTAGGGGTCTTTTTTGCGCCATATTCTGTGATTTTTAACGAAGGTAAAAATACACTTTTTTTGTACGAATTGGCAGATAAGTAAAGAGTAAGAAATAATATTAGTTCATTTAAGAAAAATTTAGTATTATTACCTCATAATGGCACGATTTTTAATGTATTTTGCCATTAAAACCCCTAAATTTAATTGAGCGTATGAAAAAGAGTTTTTTGATTTTGATGCTTGCCGTGATTGTTTTGGCTGCTTCGTGCAGTTTTACTACCAAGGTTGAAAATGACCCGGATAAAGATAAGTTACTGATTGATTTAATAAGTTATGTCCTTGGGAAAGGGCATTATGATGCCAAAGATATAAATGATGACTTCTCAAGAGAGGTTTTCTCTGATTACATAGATGCGTTAGATCCTCTTAAACGCTATTTCTATGAAAGCGATATTGTAGAGTTTAAAAAGTATGAGAAACTTATCGATGATGAAATTAGAAATAAGGATATTACTTTCTTTAACCTTACCTACGGTCGTTTACAACAAAGAATGACCGAAGCCAGATCATTGTACAAAGAAATTCTGAAAACGCCTTTTGACTTCGAAAAAGATGAAGCTATTGATACGGATTACGAAAAATTACCGTACACAAAGAACAAAAAGGAGATGACAAATCGCTGGAGGCTTCAACTTAAATTCAATGCGCTTTCTAGCTATTATGATAAGTTTGAAGAACAAACAGATTCTTTAGCAAAAAACAGTAATTATGAGCAAAAAACTTCAATTGCTTTAGAAAAAGAAGCACGTGAGAATACCATGACTTCACTAAAAGAATACTTTGAATTTGCTGATGATTTAGAACGAAAAGATTGGTTTTCGATATATATCAATTCTATTGTAGAGGAGTTCGATCCTCATACCTATTACTTTGCTCCACAGGATAAAGATCGATTTGATATCGCAATGTCTGGTAAACTAGAAGGTATTGGAGCCAGGTTACAGAAGAAGAATGATAATGTAAAGATTATCGAAATCATATCTGGCGGTCCGGCATGGAGAGGAAACAAAGTAGAGGTTGGAGATTTTATCATGAAGGTAAAACAAGAAGATGAAAAAGAACCTGTAAGTGTTGTAGGAATGCGTCTTGATGATGCTGTGAGTTTAATCAAAGGCCCAAAAGGTACAAAGGTATCACTTACCGTAAAAAAAGTAGATGGTACCACCGAAGTTGTGGATATTGTTAGAGATGTGGTTGAGTTAGAAGAAACCTATGCAAAATCCTCTTTGGTAAAGAAAAATAATAAAGCTTTTGGTGTGATTAACTTACCTAAGTTTTATTTCAATATGCAAGATTATAACCAACGTAATGCCGCAAAAGATGTAAAACAAGAAATTATACGTCTTAAAGAACAAAACATGGATGGTTTGGTGATCGATTTAAGAGATAATGGTGGTGGATCGTTACAAACTGTAGTTGATATTGCTGGATTGTTTATTGAAAAAGGCCCTGTCGTTCAGGTTAGAACCAAAGGAGAGTCTCCAGAAGTATTAAGTGATAAAGATAGAAACATTCTTTGGGATGGTCCATTAGTGATCTTAGTAAATGAGTTGTCTGCCTCTGCTTCAGAAATTTTGGCAGCAGCAATGCAAGATTATAAAAGAGCAATTATTATAGGAAGCAAGCAAACCTATGGTAAGGGTACAGTACAAAATGTAATGGATCTTAACCGATGGATGCGCAGTAATGATTTCGGAGACCTTGGAGCTTTAAAACTTACCACTCAGAAATTTTATAGAGTTAATGGGGGATCTACGCAATTAGAAGGAGTAAAAAGTGATGTAGTGGTGCCGGATCGTTATAGTTATATAGATATTGGTGAGAAAGACCAAGAAAACCCATTGCCTTGGGATAAAATACCAGCTGCCGATTATAAAAGCTGGGATGGTTATATTGATTTTGATCAGACTATAAGCAATAGTAAATCAAGAATGTCTACAAATGAACAATTAAAGTTGATTGATGAAAATGCTAAATGGGTAAGACAAAAAAGAGATGTAGATATTTATTCACTGAAGTATGCTAAATATAAAGCAAATATCGAGCTTAATGAAAAACAGGCTGAACGTTTTGAAGCGATAGATGATTACAAAACTGATCTAACTTTTGAGTCTTTACCTTATGAGAAAGACCTGATTAAAAAAGATTCAATTTTAGCCGAGAAAAGAAAAAGATGGCATAAAAACCTTAGTAAAGATGTTTATGTAGAAGAAGCGTTAAGTGTTCTTGAGGATATGAAGATCAACAACATTAGAAGATCTAAAAACCCTCTTACACTTAAGAATTAATACATTAATGCCCGAAACAAAGTCAAACTCTTTAAGTACACTAGCGCTCCATAAATTCAAAAAGAATTTTTGGGGCGTTTTAAGTTTTTATTTCATTGTTGCCTGTGCGATTATTGCAGTATTTGCATACGTTTTAGCTCCAGATAATTCTCAGAACGCTAATCAGATGCATTTGTCTATTCATTCTAAGCCTCCCGGGTTTAGTGTTCAGATGTTAACTATTCCTTCTCAAGAGATTAAAAATCAATCGTTTTTTGATAGACTGTTTTTTGGAGAAAAGAATACAGATACAGAGATTCCCATAGAACAGTATTCTATAAAAAATGATGTATTAAAAATTTCTCCGTACAGCGAAGGCGAAATAAAAGGAGTTTCAAAAGAAATTAAGCTAGAGGTTTTTCCTGATCATATAACATCAGAAGAGGTAGCGGATAGATTTATTAAAACCCAAACATTTATATTAGGAACTGATAAGTACGGAAGGGATTTATTGAGTAGAATGTTGGTCGGAATTAGGATTTCATTTTCTATAGGATTTATTGCGGTATTAATTTCTTTACTCCTGGGAATATCACTTGGTGCATTAGCAGGTTATTTTGGAGGTAAAATTGATGCTATGATCATGTGGTTGATTAATGTTACTTGGTCTATACCTACATTATTGTTGGTAATTGCCATTACGTTGGCCTTAGGGAAAGGTTTTTGGCAGGTTTTTATAGCGGTAGGTTTAACAATGTGGGTAGAAGTAGCAAGAGTGGTAAGAGGGCAAGTATTAAGTGTAAAACAGATGCAGTATGTAACAGCGGCAAGGGCATTAGGGTTTACTAATCTTAGAATAATAATCAAGCATATATTACCCAATAGTTTGGCGCCGGTAATTGTAATTTCTGCTGCAAATTTTGCAGGTGCCATACTTATCGAAAGCGGTTTGAGCTTTCTAGGTATAGGTGCTCAACCTCCTATGCCAAGTTGGGGAGCAATGATCAAAGATCATTATTCGTATATCATTTTAGGAAAGGCATACCTTGCAATAATACCAGGATTAGCAATTATGAGCCTTGTAATGGCATTTATGTTAATTGGTAATGCGCTAAGAGATGCTTTAGATGTAAAGAACTAATAGATAAAAATATAAAATTGAAAAGAAAATATATTTACCCACTACTAATTATTATCATCACTATAGTTTTTTATTATTTCGAAGAATATGAAGATAATAATCAAACATATACCCATGATGAGACCACCGAAGAACAAAAATCTGAACCCAGCTTTTTTTATCTTCCAACATCAACTACAGAAACCATAATAACTCATAATCATTATTCATTATCGTATTCTGAAAAACATGAACAAGCAGAATGGGTAGCCTATCATTTAAAGAAAGAACATCTGTCTTCAAATGACTTTAAACGCCCTTATTTTGAAGTAGACAAAAAAGTAAGAACATCTTCTGCAGATTGGCGAAATTATAAAAAATCGGGATATGACCGAGGACATTTATGCCCTGCAGGCGATAGAAGATTTAACTACAGAGCTTTCGAAGAAACATTTCTTACCTCTAATATTACACCTCAAAATCATGAGTTTAATAGCGGTATCTGGAATGATTTAGAACAAAAAGTAAGATACTGGGCAAAGAGTTATGATGGATTATATGTGGTTACAGGAGGCGTCTTGTCTGATGATCTTAAAACAATTGGTTATGAGGCAGTATCAGTACCTAAGTACTTCTATAAAGTTATATTGAATAAAAACTCTAAAAAGCCTAAGATGATTGCCTTTTTGATGGAAGGAAAAAATTCAAATACTCCTCTTAAACAGTATGTTGTTTCGGTTGATCATATTGAAGAACTTACCGGAATCGATTTTTTCCCAAAATTAGAGGATGCTATTGAAGAAGAGTTAGAAGCTTCGGTTATTACAACAGGATGGAAATTCTAATTTTTATAATTACCATTCATTAACCCGATTCGCATCTAGTTTAATAAAGATAAATAGTAAAATAGTGAATCCCCATAGTCCCGATCCACCATAACTAAAAAAGGGAAGAGGAATACCAATGGTGGGGATTAAACCCGTTACCATACCAATATTAATAGCAAAGTGAATAAATAATATACCTACTACGCTATAGCCGTAGACTCTACTAAATTGGGATTTCTGTCTTTCTGCCAGATTAATTAGTCTAATCAACAACAAAATGAATAAAATGATGACCATAGTAGCTCCTAAGAACCCCCATTCTTCACCTACGGTACTAAATATGTAATCTGTATGTTGTTCCGGAACAAAACCCCCTTTGGTTTGTGTCCCTTCTTTCCACCCTTTTCCTGTCCAGCTACCACTTCCAATTGCAATCTGACTTTGATTCGTATTGTATCCTATCCCTTTGGCATCAACTTCTTTTCCTAAAACAATATTAAACCGGTCTCTATGTCGTTGCTCGAATACATTATTAAAGATGTAGTTAACAGAAAAACAGAATCCTGTAATCACAATAATAGTTAAAAGATATCTTGAGTACTTGGGCTTTTGTTTTCTATTTTTGATCAGAATAAAAATCATGACCGCTGCAATTGTAAGGACTACCCATATTGGGTTAAAAAGTAGGGTGAGTACAAATAATCCAGCTGCCGAAGCTCCCACAATGAGATATATAGCTGCTAAGCCCTCTCTATATAGAGGAAAGAAAAAAGCAGCGTATACTAAAGCACTTCCCGGATCTGGTTGAGGGATAATAATCACTGCAGGTATGGCAATAATTAAAAACGCCCTTACCTGATGACCAAGAAGCTTAATATTGGTTTGCATATCACTTAGATATTTAGCTAAAGCTAATGCAGTACATGCTTTTGCAAATTCTGAAGGCTGTATTCTTATTGAGCCAATAGCATACCATGAAGTTGCGCCAGAAATCGTTTTTCCGAAAATAAACAATCCTATAAGTGATAGTATGGATATCACATAAATTAAACCAGCAAATCGCTCATAAAACTTTGCCTCGATGGCTTGTATGATAATGATGAGTATAATGCTTAATAGTATCCAATATGCTTGTTTTACATATGCCTGAGAAAAATCGGATAAAGAGAAGGTTTCACCCTCATATGAGGCCGAATAAATATTCCCCCAACCAAAACCCACTAATAATAAAAATAATAAAACCGTTATCCAATCAATAGCGGCTACGCTAGATCTTGCCATTATTGATTAATTTTAAAAGGTTTGCCACTATGGGGTTTTGCATATTCTTCTTCGAGGCTATGGGTAAGAATCCAATCTTCTAAATCTGTTCTTGAAATTGTACCAGCTAGATGTTTTTCAATCATTAAAGAAGCA
The DNA here is from genome assembly GCA_947503835.1 of uncultured Aquimarina sp. Classification (GTDB taxonomy): domain Bacteria; phylum Bacteroidota; class Bacteroidia; order Flavobacteriales; family Flavobacteriaceae; genus Aquimarina. The sequence goes on along the minus strand of CANNFM010000001.1, from coordinate 166,641 downwards.
ATTCTACCTGCATAACGGGCTCCCCAATATCCGTTTTCAACAAAAACTGCTATAGCTATTTTAGGATTGTCTTTTGGTGCAAATGCTATAAAAACAGAATGATCTGTAAGTTGTGTTTTAACACCATCGATCTTGGCAAAGTTTTCTGCTGTTCCTGTTTTCCCGCATATATCTATTCCCCTTACTTGTAAAAAACTTGCCGTACCATTGGTGTATACTTGATGCATCCCTTCGATTACAGGCTCAAAATACTCTTTATCAATTGTAGTAACCTTGGGTGTCGTATAATTTTCGTTTTCTATGGGTTTACTATCAATTGCCTTTATGATATGGGGGGTATAGTAATAACCTTTATTAGCAATAGCCGCTGTCATGTTAGCTAATTGAATGGGTGTCGCTAGTACTTCTCCCTGCCCAATAGCATTGGATAAAGTAGCAGAAGCATACCACTTATAGGTCGGATATTGGTATATTTTGTTATAATATTCTGCGGTGGGTACTTTGCCTCGTTTTCCTGTGGGTAAATCATTTCCCAGATATTTCCCTAATCCAAAACTTTGTACATGTTTTCTCCAATTGTCCATCCCTTCTTGAGGGGTGTCATATTTTTCTATAATTCTTCTATATACAGTCGCAAAATAAGCATTACAAGAATTGGCAATTCCCGGGATCATATTAAGCGGGCCTCTATGAGAATGACAACCTAGTTTTTGACCTCTTCTTCCATAATAATACCCCATTCTACAAGAAACTCTTTCTTTAAGATCTATAACATTTTCTTGCAATCCTATTAAAGCATTAATGGTCTTAAAAGGTGATCCTGGAGGATATTCTCCTGTTACACCTCTATCAAATAAGGGATTTGCAATGGTGTCATATACAAGTTTGGTGAAATTAGGGGATCTTTTTCGTCCTACTAATAAATCGGGTCTATATGTTGGTGCTGTTACTAGTGCAAGTATCTCTCCTGTTGAAGGTTCTAGTGCAACTATTCCTCCACGTTTATTACGCATAAGTCTTTGACCATATCCTTGTAGGCCAGCATCAATAGTGATGGTGAGATCTTTTCCGTTTACCGGTAATGTGTCAAATTTTCCGTTTTTGTAAGGCCCTATATCTCTGTTAAATCGGTCTTTTTGAATTCGTTTTACTCCTTTTATTCCTCTAAGCTCGTTTTCGTATTGTTTTTCTACACCATCAATGCCAATAAGATCACCAGACAGATAATAAGGATCTTTTTTAATTAAAGCATCGTTAACCTCGCCAATATAACCCAAAACATTGGCTGCATGGATGGTTTGATAATCTCTAAGTGATCTTTTCTGAATGTAAAAACCATCAAATTTGCGCATCTTTTCCTGCAGATAAGCGTACTCATCTTTGGTTAACTGGGGGATTACTATTGAAGGAACTCTGGGAGAGTATACTCTGGCTTTATGTAATCTTTTTACAAGTTTATCTTTACTAATTTTTAAAATAGAACAAAATTCTAAAGTGTCAAAAGCTTTTAATTCTCTTGGGATTACCATGACATCATAAGAAGGCTGATTAGTGACTAATAACCTGCCATTTCTGTCATAGATTGCCCCCCTTTGTGGATAATCATAGATTACTTTTACAGCATTATCCTCTGATAAAGATGCAAAAGACGTATTGTAAATTTGCAAGTAAAAGAGTCTTGCAACAAAAACAAAACCTGTAGTAATAATGATAAGGTACAGTAATAACTTTCTCATGAATCGTTTCTTCTAAACAATACTAAAACCAGCATGGTAATCACTATGGTAAATAAACTGGTAAATAACGTCTTTTTTGCGATTAATAGTATATGCGAGAAGTTAAAAATTTCTAACGAAAATAGAACAATATGATGTGTTAAAACCATAAGGGTTACATAGGCAAATCTCTCACCGAAACCTAAATTACTTAATTTTAGGGTCTGAAATTCGTAACTAAGTCCAAATACACTTCTTAAAGCTACCGGGCGGAAAAATGCTATAATGGTACAAGCAGCTGCGTGGATACCTCCAGAATCACCAAAAACATCCATAATTAAGCCGAGAAAAAAACTAATAAAAAGGAAAAGACTCTTGTTAATATTAATTGGTGCTAAGAGAATAAAAATGATATAAATATATGGGTTTAAGTATCCTAAAAAGTTGATGTGATTAAGAATCATTACTTGAGTCAAAACCAGGATAATAAACCTACCTACCTGTAATGCCGCATCCCTATTCATAAATTTGGTTTTTCTAAGCTTTTAATTTCTTCGGCATCACTGTTCTTGATAGAATATACAAATCCAATATTGGTCATGTCATTAAATAATTTGACATCAATAAGGTAATAGCTTTTATTTTGATTCAATTTGTAATTAACTATTGTTCCAATCCCAATTCCTCTGGGAAAAATGGTAGAGCGCCCATGAGTAATAATAGTATCTCCTTCTTTTAAAATAGCTTGTCTGGGTATAGTTTCTAATTGAACAATATTAGGGTCCTTTCCATTCCAGACCAAAGAACCATATTGATCGGATTTTTTTAATCCGGCATTAATACGTGAGTTACTATTAAGAATAGAGATTATTCTACCATAGTTTTTTGTTGTATTCTCTATAATTCCGATAATGCCTTTATCGGTGATCACTCCCATATCTGGGAATATGCTGTCTTTTTCACCTTTATTGATTAGAATATAGTTGTCAATTTTGCTATAATCATTTTTAATCACTCTTGCTTTTATAAAGGTATATGGTTTGTCGAATGATAAAGTATCTATGTGCTTTAGAGCTACAGAATCTATTGCTAAGGCACTTAGTCTGTTGTGAAGCCGCTCATTTTCATCAAGAAGTCGTTCATTCTCTTTTTTTAATCTAAAATAATCACTTACAGAGTGTTGCCAGCCATACACACCACCACTAATAAAATTTGTTGAACTCACAAACTTACTTCTGTGATAAGAATGAGATTGTATGGTAAAAATTAATGACAATAGTAGTAGCAGAAGAAACAACAACGAATGTTTATTTCGTGTTAAAAAATTAATGATCTGCTGCATGATTTAGGGTATGATTATCTCTTTAGTTAAACGTTCGATTATATAGGTTTTAAGCTCGAGCTATAACGTATTAAAGGAGGATAACGTAAAATCAGAAATTTAGGTATATTCTTAAATACTATTTTTTTAAATATTATTTAATCAATACACTTTTATATCTATTTATGTTTTTAAGTGTAATTCCAGTCCCTCTTACTACTGCTCTTAATGGATCTTCAGCAATATAAACAGGTAAATCAGTTTTCTGTGATAGACGTTTATCTAATCCTCGAAGCATAGAACCTCCACCTGCAAGATATATTCCTGTATTATATATATCTGCTGCAAGTTCTGGAGGAGTCTGCGATAAGGTTTCCATCACAGCATCTTCAATACGTAAGATAGATTTGTCTAGAGCTTTTGCCATTTCTCTGTAAGAAATCTGAACTTGTTTTGGTTTTCCTGTTAATAGGTCACGCCCCTGAACATTCATCTCTTCTGGCGGTAATTCGAGATCCTCGGTGGCTGCACCTATTTGTATTTTTATTTTTTCGGCTGTACGTTCTCCAACATATAAATTATGCTGTGTACGCATATAATATATGATATCATTGGTGAATACATCACCTGCAATTTTTACAGATTTGTCACAAACGATACCTCCAAGAGCAATAACAGCAATCTCGGTAGTACCTCCTCCTATATCCACAATCATATTTCCTTTTGGTTGCATAATATCTACACCAATACCAATGGCAGCTGCCATCGGTTCGTGGATAAGGTACACTTCTTTTCCGTTTACACGTTCTGCACTTTCTCTAACCGCACGCATTTCTACCTCGGTAATTCCCGAAGGAATACAAATCACCATGCGCAATGCCGGAGCAAAGAGTTTTTTCTTTAATGCAGGGATATCCTTAATAAAAAGACTAATCATCTTCTCACTAGCATCAAAATCGGCAATTACACCATCTTTGAGCGGACGAATAGTTTTTATATTCTCGTGGGTTTTTCCTTGCATCATAGCAGCTTCTTTTCCGGCTGCAATAATTTTACCAGTCATAATATCTCTGGCGACAATGGATGGGCTATCCACAACTACCTTGTCATTATGAATAACTAAAGTGTTAGCGGTACCTAAATCTATCGCGATCTCTTCGGTAAAGAAGTCAAAAAATCCCATAAAAAGTCAAAAAAGGGGTTAAAATTCAGTAAATGTAATAAAATTAATGTTTAAAATGGCGTGTTCCTGTCATAACCATTGCAATTCCGTTTTGATCACAGTAATCGATACTTAGCTGATCTTTGATAGAACCTCCTGGTTGAATGACTGCTTTGATGCCCACTTTGTCTGCTATTTCTACACAATCCGGGAACGGAAAAAAGGCGTCACTTGCCATAACAGCTCCATTAAGATCAAAGTTAAACGATTTTGCTTTCTCTATAGATTGCTTTAAGGCATCTACTCTAGAAGTTTGTCCGGTACCACTAGCAAATAATTGTTTTCCTTTAACAAACACTATGGTGTTAGACTTTGTGTGTTTACAAATTTTTGAAGCAAACAATAAATCTTCAATTTGTTCTGAAGTAGGAGCAACTTTGGTGGCTGTGTTTAGATCTTCTCTGGCATCTGTTTTAAGATCTTTATCTTGAACTAGTGCTCCGTTAAGGCAAGAACGAACTAGTGTTTTAGGTAGAGTGACATCTTTTTGTACTAAAAGAATTCTATTTTTCTTTCCTTTTAAAATTTCTAAAGCTTCATTGCTATATGAAGGAGCGATAACCACTTCACAGAATAATTTATGAATTTCTTCGGCGGTTGCCTTATCTATTTCATTATTGCTTATTAATATTCCTCCAAACGATGAAACCGGATCGCCGGCAAGAGCATCTACATATGATTGAAGGACTGTTTCTCGTTGAGCCAACCCACAGGCATTGTTATGTTTTAATATGGCAAAAGTAGGGGCTTGGCCCTTAAATTCACTCATCAAATTAACTGCGGCATCTACATCTAGTAAGTTGTTATAAGATAATTCTTTACCATGTAATTTGTCAAACATAGCCTCGAAATCTCCAAAGAAAAAACCTTTTTGATGAGGATTTTCTCCATAACGCAATACTTTGCCTTTGGTTTCACTTATTTTAAGTGAAGCAATCTCGTGATCACTATTAAAATAATTAAAAATTGCAGAGTCGTAGTGCGAAGATACATTAAAAGCTTTGGCAGCAAATCGTTTTCTGGCTTCCAGAGAGATGTTTCCTTTTCCTTCAGAAACAACATCTAAAAATTCTGCATAATCGTCTACCGATGCTACACAGGTAACATCTGCAAAGTTTTTGGCTGCAGCTCTTATTAAAGAAATACCGCCTATATCTATTTTTTCAATAATATCTTGTTCGGCCGCTCCTGAAGCTACCGTTTTTTCAAATGGATAAAGGTCTACAATAACAATATCAATTTGTGGTATCTCGTATTGTTCGAGTTCTGCAACATCACTATCATTGTTTTGGCGGTTTAGAATTCCTCCAAATACTTTGGGGTGTAGTGTTTTTACTCTTCCGCCTAAAATAGAAGGGTAGGAGGTAACATCTTCTACAGGGATTACATCAACACCCAAATCTCTAATGAATTTTTCAGTTCCTCCGGTAGAATAAATGGTGATATTAAGTTCGTCTAATTTTTTTACGATAGGTGCTAATCCGTCTTTACTAAATACAGAAATTAATGCGGATTTTGCCGATTTTGTGTTGCTCATGAGAAAATTTAGTTAGTAAAATGCAAAAGTAGCAATTTAGTTGCCAATTAGACAATCAATTATATGTAATTGTTTGCAATGTATTGTAACAAAAATGTAAGTAAAACATCCTACTCTTACGTTATTCAAAATGCATTGTAAAGAATGGCTTCAGGTTTAGATGTTATAGAAGTGATTAAAACAAGAGAATGATCTTTTTAACAAGTTGTAGATTTAATGCTTTGTAGTTTGTTTCAGGTACAGACATTTTCTTTCGTAATCAATAACTGCTTTTCCTTTTTTTAGAATATCGGCTCCAATAATGCCATCTACAGGTTCAGCTTGATGTGCTATCAGAGCGGCATTTACATGTTTTAGATCAAATAAAATAAGAGAAATTCTCTTATTTGACCAATTGCCGATTTGAATACTGTTTTTTTCAGAAAGTTGTGTTAGCATATCGGTTGCTCCGGCACCAGCCGCTTTTACATCGCTTTCCTGGGTAAAAAGATTAAATTTTTCTACAGCTTCAAAACCAACACAAGAGTTTGAAGCGCCAGTGTCTACAATAAAATTACCGGCTATACCATTTAAGACAGTTCTAGTTTCAAAATGATTGGTTTTTGTAAGGATTAGCTTGATCCGATGATATCCTTTTTGGATTAAAAGTTTTCGAAGAGTCATTATTCATTTATTAATAGCAAACAAAAGTAATACAATTAATTAGGAGGAAGTTGCATGAATTTATTTGATGAATTGCATAAATACTAGTTTTTGGGGTTTAAAATGTTAATTAACAATGTTTTAGCTTAAATTTTGGTATTAAAAATGTAAATTTTATAAAACTCTAACCGTCAAAATTTAAATATCAGATATTGTTATGGAAACACAAGATAAAGTGCAAGATATAGAAAAAGAGCAAATACAATTTTTACACTTTCCAAAAGATGAAGTACTAGACAATAAAAGAGATAAGAAAATGCGAAACCTCACATTAAGAAGAGCATTAAGCTTGGGGAATCTTGAACATGTAAAGGTTAAAATCATTTTTGCAGATGATGAAGGGGTTAAGAAAGTAGAAACTACAATTTGGGGGATAACAGATAAAGTGGTAATTCTTAAAAGATCTGCCGTTATTCCTTTAGAAAGAATAATCAGTATTTCTTGATACAATATATGGGTTAAAAACCCTTAGCATAAAAAGTATAGTTGCTGACTGCAAAATTTAGTTATTTTTGCGGGATGATAATAACCGATACTCACACCCATATTTATAGTGAATCTTTTGCCGAAGACCAGGATCAAATGATGGAACGTGCCATAAAGAAGGGTGTAACACGCTTTTTTGTGCCTGCCATTGATTCTTCTTATACAGATGACATGTATGATGTTGAGTCTAGATACCCGGAGCATGTTTTTTTAATGATGGGATTACATCCTACACATGTAAAAGAAAATTTTAAGCAAGAGCTGAGTCATGTAGAAGAAGAGCTGGCCAAACGTTTTACAAAAGATTCTCATAAAAAATTTTATGCCGTAGGAGAAATAGGAATAGATTTATATTGGGATAAAACTTTTTTGAAACAACAGCAAGAAGCATTTAGATATCAAATTCGGTTAGCCAAAAAATATAAATTACCAATTGTTATACACTGCAGAGATGCTTTTGAAGAAATTTTTGAAGTGTTAGAGTCAGAAAAAGAAGATAGCCTGTTTGGGATTTTTCATTGTTTTACAGGAACTATTGAAGATGCTCATCGCGCTATTGGGTATAATATGAAATTAGGAATTGGGGGAGTGGTAACCTTTAAAAATGGTAAAATTGATAGGTTTTTAGATCAAATTCCTCTTGATGATATAGTACTCGAAACCGATTCGCCTTATTTAGCACCAACTCCATATCGAGGTAAACGTAATGAAAGTTCTTATGTGATCAATGTGCTTGATAAACTTTCTGAAGTATATCAAAAACCAGCAGAAGAAATCGCAGCGATAACTACAAAAAATTCTAAAGACATATTTGGGGTTTAAATAGATTGAATATAGTTTAAAATTTTGTTCATTTGTTCTATGAATACTTCGCCATACATACTACTTATATATACTGGTGGTACTATAGGGATGATTAAAGATTTTGAAACGGGAGCATTAACGGCTTTTGATTTTGATCAATTATTATTGAATATCCCAGAACTTAAGCAATTAGATTGTGAGATAACTACTGTTAGTTTTTCGACACCTATTGATTCTTCAGATATGAATGTTGATCGATGGAAGGAGTTGGGGGACATCATTAATACTAACTATGAAGACTATGATGGCTTTGTAGTGCTTCATGGAAGCGATACAATGTCTTATACGGCATCGGCCGTTAGTTTTATGTTTGAGAATCTGGCAAAGCCAATAATTTTTACAGGATCTCAATTGCCTATAGGAGACCTAAGGACAGATGCTAAAGAGAATTTGATTACTGCTGTGCAGATTGCAGCATTACAAGAAAAAGGAAAATCAGTAATTACCGAGGTTGGACTCTATTTTGAATACAAATTACTTAGGGCAAATAGAACTACTAAAATCAATGCAGAACATTTTGAAGCGTTTCAATCCCTTAATTACCCTTCATTAGTAGAATCGGGAGTACACCTTAAAATCAATAAATCATTTTTAAAACCTGCTAACAGGCGTAAAAAGATGGTATATCACACACATTTTGATAATGACATTATTATTATAAAAATGTTTCCTGGTATTAATGAAAATATTTTGAGAAGTATTCTTTCTGTAGAAGCGATAAAAGGGTTGATACTAGAGACTTATGGAGCTGGTAATGCAACAAAAGAAAAATGGTTTATAAGTATTGTTTCTGGTCTAGTTAAGAAAGGAATGCCAGTAGTAAATGTTACTCAATGTGCCGGTGGAAGTGTAGAGATGGGGAAATATGATACCAGTGTTGCATTAAAAAAGGCGGGAGTTATTTCTGGAAAAGATATAACTACAGAGGCTGCTGTAGCTAAGTTAATGTATTTGTTAGGAGAAAATTTACCCCTTAAAGTACTCAAAACCATCTATGAAACTTCGCTACGAGGCGAAATGTCGGAAAATTAACGCCTTAAATTTTATCAGGTAACATTTTTTTTGTTATTTGGCCATCCCGTTTTTTGGGAAAATTTTTAGAGAGGTGGCCGAGTGGTCGAAGGCGCACGCCTGGAAAGTGTGTATACGTCAAAAGCGTATCGAGGGTTCGAATCCCTTCCTCTCTGCAATATATTTAATTTTATGATTATTTTTATATTATTTTTATATCTTTAACCCTTTAACTAATTAAAATTAAGAATCAGCGCAATGAAAAGATTATTTTCTATTCTGGCAATCGTAGCGGTAATGGCTTTTGGAAACATAGAAGCGGCTACTGCACCTGCCCAGTTATTAACGGCAAATGTGCAATTATTAATTGCTCCTATAACTACGACAACAACACAAGATGATGTAGCAGATGCTACAGAAGAGTTATCCTTCCATCAAAACCTTAAAAAACGTTTTATTGAAGGAGGACCTAATTTCATGGGAATCGTACTTTTATGTTTGATCCTAGGTTTAGCGATTGCAATTGAAAGAATTATCTTTTTAAATCTTTCTACAACAAACACTAAAAAATTACAACAAAATGTAGAAGACGCACTTAATAGTGGTGGTGTTGAAGCAGCTAAAGAGGTTTGTAGAAATACAAAAGGACCTGTTGCATCAATCTACTATCAAGGTCTTGATAGAGCAGATGAAAGCATCGATGCTGCAGAGAAAGCAGTTGTTGCTTACGGAGGTGTACAAATGGGACAACTAGAGAAAAACGTATCTTGGGTTTCTTTATTTATCGCTCTTGCGCCAATGCTTGGGTTCATGGGTACTGTAATTGGTATGATCCAGGCATTTGATAAAATTGAAGCTGCTGGAGATATGCAACCATCTCTTGTAGCAGGTGGTATTAAAGTAGCACTTCTTACAACAGTATTTGGACTTATTGTAGCGATTATTCTTCAGGTTTTTTATAACTACATAGTAGCTAAAATCGATAGAATAGTTAACGATATGGAAGATGCTTCGATTACATTAATCGATATGCTAGTAGCTTATAAAAACAAGAAATAAGAAGTAGTTACACTTCTTATTATAAATTCTTTCTCATTAAAATAAAAGAAAGTATTTAATTTTTCTTGTTACTTTAATCGGAGTGCAGGTATGCATTCCAAATTAAAAAATATACACATGAAAATTTCTAAAATATTATCATATATTGTTCTAGGATTAGGTGTCTTAGGTGCTATCCTTTGGTATGTTATGAGTAGTTCAATTGGTAACTTAATGGCCGAAAATGGTGTGTCTGAAGCTAGAGAACTTCCGTTCGAATTAGCAGAGTCTTCAGTAACTCCATTATATAGTCTTACATTGGTTATTTTTATCATAGCCATAATAGCGACTTTAATTGCAGTGTTTTCAACACTAGCAAAGAACCCGGCAGGTCTTAAAAATGCTGCAATAGGAATTGTAGTTTTTATTGTGATTCTAGGTATTGGTTATGTCTTGGCTGATGGAGTAGAAACTCCATTAAAAGACGGTAAAGTACTTTCAGCAAATGGATCTAAGTGGGTAGGAACAGGATTGTATGCATTTTATGTTCTAGCTGCAGCAGCAGTTGGATTAATGTTTCTTTCTGGAATTAAAAAATTAATAGGTAAATAATTATGGCAAGAAGATCAGCACCAGAAGTAAATGCAGGGTCTATGGCCGATATTGCATTCTTACTTCTTATATTCTTCCTGGTTACAACTACTATCGAAACTGATAGTGGTATTAGCCGTAAGCTTCCTCCTCCTCAAGAGGATAATGTGGAACCACCAATTCTTAAGCAAAAAAATATTTTTGTGGTAGAGTTGAATAAGAATAATGACTTATTAGTAGAAGAAGCTCCTATGGAGTTGAAAGATCTTCGCGAAGCAGCTATGAAGTTCTTAGATAATGGTGGTGGAAAAGGAGAAGAAGCTTGTAACTATTGCCAGGGAGCTAGGGATCCTTCTTCATCAGATAATCCAACTAAAGCAGTAATTTCTTTACGTAATAATAGGGAGACTAATTATGCTACGTATATATCAGTTCAAAATGAATTGGTTGCAGCATATACTTCATTACGTAACAGAGAAGCTGAACGTCTTTTTGGAAAATCATTTGTACAAATGAAAAAGGACCTTAAAGATGTCAACTATTCTGGAAATAAGGATAGACTGAAAGAAGATGTCAAGAAAATACAATTTCTGTTTCCAGAGAAACTCTCTGAAGCAGAACCAAAGAAATAGTAATAACATAAAACAGAAATCATATGTCTAAGTTTAATAAGAAGAAAAGCGGTGAATTACCTGCTATTTCTACGGCTTCGTTACCTGATATCGTATTTATGTTATTGTTTTTCTTTATGGTAGCCACGGTAATGCGTCAAAATACATTGATGATTGAAAACAAATTACCATATGCAGACCAGATAGAAAAGCTTGATAAAAAAGATTTGGTAATGTATATCTATGCAGGAAAACCTAGTTCTAGATACCGAGCAAGTGCAGGTAATCAAGCTAGAATCCAGCTTAATGATAAGTTTGCAGAGGTAGGTGATATAAAAGCCTTTATCCTTGCAGAGAGAGCGGCAAAACGAGAGGAAGTGATTCCTTTCTTAACCACAGCTTTAAAAGTTGATGGAGAAACCAACATGGGACTTGTTGGTGATATTAAAAGTGAACTTCGAGATGTTCAAGCATTGAAGATTAATTATACTACAAGAACCGGTAGTGCGGTTGATAATTTAAGATAAATTATCGAGTAGAAAATAATCAATATACAATATTAAAATCCTGCCAATGGCAGGATTTTTTTATGGATCGAATTTTTGACTTAAAATCGATAACATCCGCTTTGATAAAGTATAATTGGCATGACTATTGTTCCTTTTAAGTAAGCTGTGATCCAATATTTATGATCAATATCTAACCTTCCAGAACTGTGATATTGAATGTATAGATAAATCAGTTATGATTACACTATGTTTTTCTTCTAAATAATTCTTATCACAAGTGATTGCAGTTTGCTAATTGTGTAAGTAATTATTAACTAAATATGTATTATTATGAATAGAAGATTAGCACCATCTGTAAATGCAGGATCCATGGCCGATATTGCATTTTTATTACTTATCTTTTTTTTAGTTACCACTACAATCCAAACAGATAGTGGTATTAGTAGAAAGTTACCTTCAGTAGAGAATCCTCCTGGCGATGTTTTTATTAAAAAGAGAAACCTTTTCGAAGTTGAGCTTAATCAGGATAACGAATTATTGGTAGAAGGTACCGCAATGAAGCTCGTAGCTCTAAAAGAGGCTACAATAGCCTTTTTGGATAACGGAGGAGGTATAAATGCAGAATACTGCGCATACTGCAAGGGAGCTAAAGACCCTTATTCTTCTGATAACCCGAATAAAGCTGTGATATCTTTAAAGAATAATAGAGAAACAAATTATGCCGCATATATAGCCGTTCAAAATGAACTTAAAAGCGCGTATACAATCTTAAGAAATAGAGAAGCAAAGCGCCTTTTTGATAGGACATATATAGAAATGAAAAGAGATCTTAAGGATGTTGGTTTTTCAGGGGATAAGATCAGATTAAAAAAACGTATCGAGAAAATACGATCTATGTATCCTGAGAAAATTCATGAAGCTGAACGCAATAATGACTTTAATATGTGATTCGAAGGGTTACTTTTGTTGTGCTAAAAACTCTACTATACATAGGGTTTTTAGTATAGCTTCAATTTTGTTTTAAGAAGTTTAGCTTATTTCTAAAGAAATACATTTATTTTAGTAATCTTATGAAGAAGTCACTGTTATTTGTTTTATGCTGCTCATCTATATTTCTTTCTATGGGGCAGGAAATTGTGTTAGATTCAGAACCAGCTGTAGATTCTTTATATCGAGAAGATCAGTTTTATGTTGGAGTTACATTTAATTTGCTTCTTGATAGACCTACTGATGTAAGTCAATCGGGCTTTTCGGGAGGATTACATATGGGTTTCATTAGAGATATGCCTATTAATAAAAAACGCAATGTTGCCATTGGTTTAGGAGTGGGATATTCACTAAATGTGTATAATCATAATTTGTTTATTGGCGAGACCGAGGACACTGGACAAACTGTGTTTAGAAGTTTAAAAGAAGTAGGTTTTAATACAAATCGATTTACAACCCATCTAATAGAGGCACCTTTAGAGTTTAGATGGCGGACATCTGTTCCTGAAACTCATAAATTCTACAGAATATATACAGGCTTTAAATTGGGTTATTTATATGCTTTTAACTCAAATTTTAAGGAATCAGACACGCAAATTAAATTAAAAAAAATTAATGAATTAGATCGATGGAGAATGGGAGTTACTTTTACCTTTGGATGGAATACATTTAATTTTAATTTTTATTATAGTCTAAATACTTTATTTAATGATGATGCTTTAATAGATAGTGATACTGTTGGAATTACCCCAGCTAAGATAGGATTGATATTTTATATTTTATAGCCAGAAATTAATCAAAGTTAATTGAGGGATTACACCTATTAAAAAGCCAAGAATTAATTCTAGATTAGTGTGTGCTTTGCAATGTAGCCTAGAAGTAGCCACAAGACCGTTGGCAATCATTAATGAAGTGATTAATAACGTTAAATTCATCCCGAAATGTATACTTAACGCAACTGTAAACATAGTAACTCCACTTATACCTATCATATGAAGACTAGCTTTGATACTGAATAATACCATAAAAATGGCACTTAAAGATGAAAATAAAATCCCTAAGAAGAAGAAATAGAGTTCGGGATAGTGATATACATCAATAATCATTTTAATCGCCACAATAAGTAAAATTGACTGAAGCAATAATGGGATTTTACGTTGTTTTGTTTCTTCTAAATGTATTGAAGTGATGGTGCCAAAACTTTTTAAGAAAAAGAATAAGACTATAGGAATTAAAACGGTTAGTATGAGTAATCCAAAAACTTTAATTCTAATAATATCATTAGGTATATATCTTGGAGCAGAGGTGAAGTAGATAATGGCACCCACAAGAGGCATTAATAAGGGGTGCAGTATATAAGAAATGCTTTTAAGAAAAAAGTTCATCAAATTTTCTTTCGTAACCTAGCCACAGGAATATCTAATTGTTCTCTGTATTTAGCTACAGTTCTTCTGGCTATAGGATATCCTTTTTCTTTCAAGATCTTAGCAAGCTTCTCGTCTGTAAGAGGCTTTTTCTTGTCTTCTTCTCCTATAGTTATTTCCAGTATTTTTTTTATTTCTCGTGTGGATACTTCTTCCCCTTCAACATTAGTCATGGATTCAGAGAAAAACTCTTTAATTAGTTTTGTCCCGTAGGGAGTATCAGCATATTTACTATTAGCTACTCTTGAAACGGTACTTACATCCATCTCGATTTCATCGGCAATATCTTTTAGGATCATTGGCCTCAGGTTTCGTTCGTCTCCACTAAGGAAATAACTTTTTTGGTAGTGCATTATTGCACTCATGGTAATAAAAAGTGTTTGTTGTCTTTGTTTTACAGCTTCGATAAACCATTTTGCTGCATCTAATTTTTGTTTTATAAACATCACAGCATCCTTTTGTGACCTGGATTTTTCTTTACTGGCTTTATACCCCTGAAGCATGTTGTTGTATTCTCGAGAAACATGCAGTTCCGGAGCATTACGTCCGTTTAATGTTAGTTCTAGTTCACCGTCTACAATTCTAATAGTAAAATCGGGGACTACATGTTCGATCATTCGGTTGTTTCCAGAATATGCACCACCGGGCTTAGGATTAAGATGCTCGATTTCTTCTATGGCATCTTTTAAATCTTCCTCAGTAATATCAAACTTTAGTAAAAGTTTTTCATAATGCTTTTTGCTAAAGTGATCAAATGCATTTTTTAATATTTCTGAAGCCAGTTTGATTGGGATTGTATTCTCTTTTCTATCGAGTTGTATTAATAAGCATTCTTGTAAGTTACGGGCACCTACACCTGCTGGATCAAGTTGGTGAACTATTTTTAATATATTTTCTATTTTTTCTTCAGTAGTATATACATTTTGGGTAAAAGCCAGATCGTCTAATATATCAGGTAAAGATCTTCTTATGTATCCGCTTTCATCAACGCTGCCAACAAGAAACTCTGCGATTTCTCGCTCTTCATCATTGAATCTGTAAGTGTTTAGCTGATTAATTAAGTATTGATGAAACGTAGTTCCAGAGGCATAGGGAACACTCTTTTCTTCGTCATCAGCGCTATAATTATTTGAACTTAATCTATAACTGGGAATTTCGTCATCACTAAGATATTCATCAACATTAATGTCAGCCTCTATTTTTTCGGTTCCATAGTCTTCATCGGCATTATTTTCATTATCAAAAGCATCATCAAATTCATCTGCTTTTTCTTTACCACTATCTAACGCAGGGTTTTCTTCCATTTCTTGTTTAAGACGTTGTTCGAAAGCTTGCGTAGGAAGCTGAATCAACTTCATGAGTTGAATCTGCTGCGGGGATAGTTTCTGAGAAAGTTTAAAATTTAATTGTTGCTTTAGCATAAAAAATCATCAATGTTCTTCTACTTACAAAAATAAACAAAAAACACTGTTTTTGGTCAAGTATAAGATGGTTAGTTTATTTAAAAAGACTTTATAATCACAATGATTATAAAATGGTTGTCATTTTACTTTTACAATAAACGAGCCAAAAGTAATTATAATATGTAGAATTGGTATTAAGGAACAAATATTTTGTTCTTAATTGCGTAAATAACTAAACCTGTCCTGTTTTTTAAATCTAGTTTTTCAAAAATTGAATCTCTATAACCTTCTATTGTTTTTGGACTTAAGCACATGTCTCCGGCAATCTCTTTATACGTTTTTTCTGTACAGGCATGTTTAATGAACTCTAGCTCCCGATCTTTAAGTACAACATTATCTTCGCTCTTAGGGTTTAATGAACCTAATAAGAGATTTGTAACATTCTTTGTGTGATAAAAACCAGTTTCTTGTATTTCGACCAGAGCATTTTCTAAAATACTTTTTTCGGTATCTTTTAAAAGATATCCTTTGGCGCCGGCTCTTAGCATTTTAAGAATAGTTTTTTCATCTTCTTCAACAGATAGTGCTAGTACTTTAACTTCTGGATATTCTTCTTTAAGGACAGCTGTAGTTTCAATACCATTCATGATAGGCATATTAATGTCCATGAGAACAATGTCAGGAATGTTTTTTGGATCTTTAAATCGAGTTAGAAGCTCTTTCCCGTTTTTACAGATATACAATATTTTGAACTTAGCAAACCCATCAACTAACCCTGATAAGGCTTGGGACAGTAAGATATGATCTTCTACGATTACGACCGAATATTTCATCTGTGTGCGTTTTAATAAGTCGATTGTACGACTTGGTATTTGTGTGATTTGTTCTTTGCTACAAAGTTAATCAACTTCATTTTCTAATGAGGTTAAACTTTTCTTATTATAATAATAGGTTAGCATTAGCGCTGTTCCTTTTCCTTCTTCAGATTCTAATGTTACATCGGCATCGATTAGTTTGCCTCTATTTTGTATGTTGCATAAACCAATACCTTGTTTTGTGTTAGAACCATTCATCTTAAATCCAACACCATCATCTTTTGCATGGATTACCAATTTTTCTTCATCATAATGTACATTAACATTCAGGTTTGAAGCTTTAGAATGTTTGATTGTGTTGGTAAAAAATTCTTGAAGTATTCTAAAGATGATAATTTCTACCTTGTCATCTAAAACTTCTATCTCTTCATTGCTGGTTATGGCCGCCTTAATAAATTGCAGGCGGTTAAATCTTTCTATCTCTAATGTAATAGCTTCGGTTAAATTTAAGCTTTTAATCGCATCGGGGTTGATTAATTTTGATAAGGATCTAAGTTCTACCAGGCTTTTGGTAATAGTATCAGTAACTTCCTTCAATTTTTCGGGATTATCCTGAGCTATATCAACTTGTATTTTAGCAAGTGTTAGTAGTTGGCCTATGTTATCATGCAATTCCCAACTAATATTGCGCAATGTTTCTTCTCTTATTTCGATTTGGGTCTCTGCAATAGATTTTTCAAACCTTTGTTGATCTTCTTTTTGTTGTAGCAATAAGCTGTTCTTCCTTTTTTGAAAAATCAAAAAAAGCGAAATCATTATTACAATAATCACCACTAGTACAATAGTGGCTATTAATATTGCTGTTTCTTGTCGCTCCATATAAAGCCTATCATATAGCAAACATTTGATAAAATAATCAACACATGTAAAACTGAAAACAATATGGTCCAGGATTCTTTTTCAAGATAATACTTAATTGCAATTCGAAAAGGAACATTGCCAACATAATAAACAAGAATACCTATACTAATCCAAAAAAAAAGATTCTTTTTTATATATAAGATACGTTTACTATTCAATATTTCAATAAAATATAGAGTGGCTTGTAAAACAAATAGAATAGATGCGGTTATAAATGGGATGGATTGAAAATCAGTAATGTAGTTTTCATAAAATCCACCAATTACAAATGCAACTATATAAATAAAAATAAATACGTAAACAGCCTTCTTCTTTTTAGGATCTCTTAGAATTCTATAGTATAATGATGATAGGTATAGAAAACTAAAAAAGAAAAATAGATTGTATACAATCCCATTATTTCTAATATCAAAATATTCTCTAGCGATGTATGCTCCATAATCTAAGATAACGGTTATCCACAAATAGGCTAGAAAATATTTTAATACCGAGTCTTTGTACTTGTAAAAATAGATAGACCCAACGATAGGGCATAAAAGCCCTATAAAAAGAGTCGAAAAGTCTCTTAGGAACATGTAAACCTCTATATTCATTGTTATATTTTAACTTTACTCAATATTATAAGGAGGAGGACTTTGTTGACCACCACCATTCTTTCCTTGAGTTTGTATACCCATAACAGTAGAAAAGTTAAAAAACGAAAGCATAGAGGCCTCATTAATGATATATGATTTTTCTAGTGAACCAACTTTATTATCTTTTTTGATACTGTCATGTGGGTTTTTTCTTGTTGGTTTTTTTATGATATCTTTCAAATAAACAATAGACGCCCCGCCTCCTGTTCTATCAATGGCATAGGCAAGGTCTTTTTGTTCGTTTTGATCTAATACCGTTGGATTAAAAAATAGGACCTGCTTTCCTTTTAGCTTACTAGGTTTGTCGTCTCTGTATTTTCCATAATAAAATCGTAATCCAGAAATTCTCACACTAGCTTCGACAGAATTTTTTTCTATATAATCGATATAGTTTTTTAAGTCCTGGTATTCAAAAGTTACTGATCGTACTGCTTCAAAATCCGGTATTTTTTGGCTTTCTGCACTATCGATAATTGGTGCGCGTTTATCGGCATATCGATAGTATAAGTCTCCCATTTGCTTTGGGCTAAGGGTGTCTTTAGGAAAATTGCCATCTGGTGGATAAGCACCCAGGTCTATTTCTTGTCCTTTAGTGAAAAAAAGCGTTCCACCGATCCCAATTGCCAGTGCTAAAAAATAACCCGGTAGATTACGTTTGAACTGGTCAAAAAATTTAGTGTTATTGTCCATTGTTTAGGTGTTTAAGATGTTAGTGTATATTAAATGTACTATTATTCTACTGTTTTTAAAAAGTTCTCTGGATATTTGTTAAAATGTAATGGTTGTAATTGCTTGAAAACAAGTGAATTTACTTGAGTTTGTAATTGTTTTTTGGCTTTGCGTGGTTGTTAAAAAAGGGGTAAAAGCCCCTATGTAAAAAAGGGGATTGACTGTTGTGTGCTATAGTTAAAATGAAAAAGAGAGAGCATTTAAGGCTCTCTCTCTTTAATATTTTAAAACAAAACTATATTGGTACGACGCCCAATTAAATCCCTTCATCTCCCCTTGGAGGTGATCCATTTAGTTCATTTGCTAGTGATGTAGATTGTAAATCATTACGTGTAGAGAATGTTTTTTCTAAATTTGTTTTATTAAAATCCAAAATGATTATCTCATCATCTGCACCTAGTGTATACGATGTGTTGTTGTTTCCGCTTTTGGCTTCAGAAAAAGTTGGTGCAAAGAACAGGGTTTGATGATTTGCATATGCTCCAAAAGAAGAATCTTTTCCGTAAACGCCAAATACCATATTTAGACCTGATAAATTGATCTTGTTATTTACTGCTTGTTGTTTTATGTAGTCTAAATAGTTTTTAAAAACACCTTTTTTGTAAAAACAGATTCGGGTATCATTTTTTATAACATCAGATAATGGTTTTACCTTGGTGTCATAGTAGGTGTTATACATGTTGATTGCTTTGGCAGAGGAGATGTATCCTTTACTGCTTAAAATCAAGCTTTGATCTGTATTTGCTAATTTTACTTCATTTGTAATTTTTGCATAGTCGTCAAAAGGGTTAGCATGCAAGAAGGTGATCTTGTCATTATCAATTGAAAATGCCCTATAGATCCCTGATGCTGTATCAAAAGTCATTGGGGCAAGAAAAACCGTTCTTTTATTGTTGTGATCTGCACCAAGTACAAAACCTAAATCAGTAATTTCGATACCTTTTTGTTGTGCAACTGCTTCAATTTTTTGCAGGTAATTTTCTAATGTTTGTAGATCAAACCATACCGCACGATTGTCTATAGCAGAATCTTCGTTTTGTAAAGGAGCAATACGCGTATTGTAAAAATTGTTGTACTCGTCAATAGCCTTATTGACCGGTATGATTTTCTTGGGTATTTTAGCAATTGTTGCTTCTTGGTTGGTGGTTTCGCTTTCATTTTCGCAACTGGCAATCCCTAATGTAAGCACAGCAATTGCAAAAGAGAGTTTTAAGAATGATTTTGTTTTCATGTGTGAAGATGTTTATTGGTTCATAAAAAGTTTTAGAAAGAATGTGTTGAAAAATCACATTTTACTCCTCTTATGCTAAGATAACATATGGCGGTCTCATTTCCTGAGACTGATATTTTCTTCAAATTATTTTGAATTATAAAGTGTTTTAAATGCACTCTTCTTGATCTATTTTAGAGCTCGACTTAAAACGTTAAACAAACTCTAAATGGTTTTGACTCTTAATACCATTTATTAACACCTGCATTTTTTTAATAAGTGGAAGTTGTTCTTTTATTCATTATAAATCCAATGATAAAGCAGCCATTCATAATGATCGTAAGAATACTATTTAATATAAAAAGAATGGAGTAACTACTGATACTCGCGTAATAATCTCTTACCACACGAAAAGGTATTTTTCCTATATAATAAATTAATAACCCAGCACTTATCCAGAATAACAGATCTTTGGTTATCTCACGAGTTTGTTCAGTTTTTAGGAGTTCTATATAATAAAAAATGATAGAAGCCATGAGTAGAAGTGCACCTAAGAGAAAAGGAATACTCTGAAGTTGATACAAGTAATTCTCAATCCATCCACCTATAAAAAGAATGCTTATGTAGAGCGATAGAAAAAATAATATCAATCTTTTGTTAGTTCGCGTTTTACAATATTGATAATATATATAGAATATAAATATGAAAGTAATTGTAGTAGATATGTTATACAATATCAGATTGTTTGCATCTGGGAAAAGAGGTTTAATTTTTAAGCCGATAAGGTCATTCAGAAATATATAGGTAAGAAAAACAGGGAACCATTTTAAAGCTCCTTTAATCCTGTGGTTAAAGAGAAAGAATAGCCCTGTTACTGCAGCAATGCATTCGGTACCAAAAGCGATTCTTCTTAATAAGATAAGAAGTTCTAAATTATTGGACATAGTCTGGTGGGGATGCGCCTAATTCATTACCAATAAGGCTATTGCTATCCCCTCTGGTTTGTGTTGAAAAATCAAAAGAGTTGTTTTCTGTAGTCTTGTTTCTATTTCTTCTTAAATGGCTAAATCCATTGTCTTTGTCTAAAAAAACTATGTTATTTTGATTGTCAAGAGTATATCCTATATGTACAATTTGATCATTATATTTCTTTTCTAAGGTAGGGGCTATAAAAATAGTTTGATGTCTTGCATTTCTGGTGCTACCGGTAGAAGACTCATAGTTTTCTGGATAGAGTGCAAAATAGAATCTAAGCCCTGTTGGTCTTACCCCAGCTTTTTGGGATAGATCATCTATATACGATAAGTAATTGCGCAATTCAGAAATTTCATAAAATAACGATCTTGTAGGTTGAAACGCAGCACTACTCAAATCTGAACTCACAACCTCACTAATAAGATCTGCTCGATCATCATAGGCATTATATATGCTTTGTGCCTGTCTAAAACTTATAATGTTATTGGGTCTCCTGCGACTTGATTTCTCCAGATTTAGTTTTTTTTCTAGGGCTTTAATCTTTGTTTCATAAACTTCGATTTTTTTTAAATATTCTTCCTCTCCAAGGACTTCTATAGATTCGTCTTGTTGGCAGGAATTAAATAAGAATAAGCTTGTTGAAATTATTACAAAGGAGTAAATGAGATACGTTGATCTTTTCATGACGATTACTTTTGGCTTAAACAATTATTGTTTTCCAATGTAAGAGTCTTCGTTTTAGGTTTTAAGAATACTCAGGATATTGGATGGTTGTATATGTATCTTAAAATTACAATTTATTATTGTTTTTTTTAGTTTGAAATCACTCTTTGTTTTAACTGAGAAATATACCATCCCAAGAGTACTTGAAAAATCAACTAACAATCAATTCAACCCTACTTTTTTTTATTTCCTGAAAAATAGTTAAAACTTGGCTTATAGTTTGTTGTCTTTTTTGTGATTAATTGCTCTGCATTGCAAAAAGCATCTGATCAGAACAAATATTATCTCATTTTGGGTTAAAGATAAAAAGCCAAGATGAGTTCAAGGTTGATTGCATAATTCACGAAAAATAATCCGTGATTTTCATAAAAAGCACTGAAAAGGTTTTCGTAACACATTTAAGGCCAAATTGACAGCTATAATTTTCGTTTTAAAAACACTATAAATTTTCGTTATAAAAATTGTATTAGCAAAGAAAGTCCCCTGTTTTTAAGAACCTAATATTTCCTATTTTCAGGGTTTAATTTTGGGTTAAAATTTCACCTTTCCGAAAACGTTTTTCGTGAAATAATTGTTAATTCTATTCTTCTCAATTGTCGGATAATACCCCTTGATCTACCTTAATACTAAATCTTTTTAGAACCACTAAACTTTTCGAAAAGTTAAGATTGACAAAAACCAACACTAGTCTAACAAACATTAATTATGAAAAAAATTCTAACCCTTTTAGTAGTTGCTTTAGGAATGTATTCATGTACTAAAGATGCAGGCCATCTTGATTCGGGGATCGAATCAATTGAAATAGCGGCAAAAAACAGTTCGGACAATGTTCAACTTCTTAAAGCTTGGACATCTAACAGCAGCAGCCCTGTAAGGCGGCGATATGTAAGGCGTTTTGTTGTTAAAATAAAAAACCTTGCGTTTCAAAAAGAAGTAGTAATCCATCATGCTACATATAACGGAAACTGGATCGATATCCCATTAACATACCAACAAAGTATTGGTGAGGATGAAGAAATCTGGGTTGGAGAGGTAGAACCCGATACAGAAATCTACAGCGATGAATTTGTTGTAAAGTATACTGTAGATGGACAAACCTATTGGGATAATAACGATGGTTCTAACTATAGTATGCTTGTTAATATCGGAGCAAATCTGGCACCAGAGGTAGAGGTGATGGTAGACCCTTATTATACGCGGTTTTCTGGAAACTACTTTGCAATCAATGCAGATGCCAGAAGAAATTATGGAGCTTCAGGAACAGTAGAAGTAGTATATACTACAGATGGCTGGAATACTATACGAAGAGCTCCATTGAGCTATCAGAGGTATTTTAGAGTGGGATACGCGCATTATATTCAGAGCCCTAATCAATTTGATATTGATAAATGGGAAACTTCTGTACAAGTAGAGCCTAATGTAAACTCGATAGAATATGCGGTTGTTTATAAAACAGCTGGGCAGGAGTATTGGGATAATAACTACGGGAAAAATTATACAATCAATAAGTAACACACTAAAAACCAATAATCACAAATCACTTTTAAAATGAAAAAATATTTATATCTATTAGTAAGTCTAGTTATTATTTCGTGTTCTGCCGACAATGACCTTCTAGATAATCAAAGTATTGAAGACAATCAGGTTCTCGAGCTTACATCGGCAAAGAGTTCTACTGCCGTAAATTTGGTTAAGGCCTGGAATTCGTATAGCTATTATAGAGGCTTTAATACATGGACCAGAAAATTCACGGTACGAGTTACCAATCTAGCTTATGATAAAAAAGTGAGTATTTATCATGAAAAAGTTGATGGTACTTGGGAAGAAATCCCATTGTCATACGATTTTAGCCTTGACGATCAGAATGAGATCTGGATTGGGGAGTATCGCTATACAGCAGGAACCAAAGATAAAATTTATGACAACGAATTTGTGGTTAAATACGACGTAGAAGGTAGTACCTATTGGGACAATAACAATGGAAATAATTACAGTATTGAAGAAAAAGAGGTGGGCTCATTTTTTGCTCAACCTAGTCTTAATATAAGTGTAGATTCGGATTATGATAGCTTGTATCCTGTTTATGGAAGTACTAGCAATAAATTCTCAGTCGTTGTCGATGTTAGAAACATTGCTTCGGAAAAAGAAGTGAAGGTTGCGTATTCTGCCGATGGATGGCAAACAACGCAATACCTGCCTTTGTCGTTTACTCCCAGGTGGTATAGTGGGTATCAATATGTGTTACTAAGCCCTAATCAATTTAATGTAGAGCGATGGACTGGATCTGTAATGCTTGATCCTTCTGTAAACAGCATTGAGTATGCTGTGGTTTACAAGGTAGATGGGCAAGAGTATTGGGATAATAATAGCGGAAGAAATTACACAGTAAATACATTAAACTAAATAGTAACCTTTTAAAACCAACAACAATGAAAAAGTACATTTATTTATTAATGAGTTTAGTCATCTTTTCTTGTTCAACAGAAGATGATCTTACCGTAGGTCCTGAAGGTTTGGTTTCAGAAACTGAAGTAGCAGCCAAAAGTTCAGATCAAGTAAGCCTTATTAAATCATGGACGTCTTCTGGCGGATACCGAGGGTATAGCACGTATACCAGGAAGTTTACTGTAAAGGTGGCTGATCTTTCTTATGACAAACAAGTAAGTATTTATCACGAAAAAGTGGATGGTACTTGGGAAGAAATTCCATTAAGCTTTAGCATGGATATAGATGATCAAAACGAACTATGGACTGGAGAGAGTACTATTGGAGGGTATGGCGTTTCTCCTGTATATGACGATGAATTTGTGGTCAAGTATGTTGTAAACGGAAACACATACTGGGACAACAATAATGGAGCTAACTATAAAATGGCAAGAAGAGACGGATATTTTATTGTTGACCCTAATACCAACCTTAGTGTAGATGCTGATTATGATAGTTTGAATTACTTTCCAAGTTATGATCAAAATTCTTTAAGGGTAACTGTAGATGTTAGAAACCTGGCTCCAAATAAAGAAGTAGGTGTGTTGTATACAACAGATGGATGGCAAACACAACGCTATTTCACGCTTAACTATAGAAACTACTGGTATAGCGGTCCGTTTTTTTACATTCAAAGCCCAAATCAGTTCGGTATTGAGAGATGGGACGGAAGCGTAAGGTTTGATAAATCTATAAATACAGTAGAGTATGCCGTAGTCTACAAAGTAAATGGACAAGAGTATTGGGATAACAACTATGGGGAAAACTTTACCGTATCCAAATAATTTCATGATTAGTTAAAAAGGGGAGATTAACTAAGATGATCCGCTTTGCATTTTATTGCAAAGCGGATTTTTTTATAATACCAATTCCATTTTGATGTTACTGCGTTCGTAAAGAGGGTTGTCTTCTATAGGGATTTCTACAAAACCAAGTTTATTGTATATATAAATAGCATTTTCCAAGATGCGGTTAGAATACAAAATAACCTTTTCCCAACCTTGTTTTTTAGCAAAATCTATACAAAATTTCAGCAATTGTTGCCCTATTTTTTGACCCTGAAATTTTGGTGAAACGGCCATTTTCCCTAGTTCATAAATGCCATTTTCTATTTTTATTAAAGAAAATGTTCCAGCAATTTTATCATCTACTTTGGCAAAGAATATATAGCCTCCATTATTGATTATTGTTTCTTCACATTGTTCTAGTAATTCTTTGTCAAGAGGTTCGACAACAAAGTATTTTTCTAACCATTCTACATTAAGACGAGCAAAATCTTTTGCATATTTTGGGTCAAATGGTATTATGGTTGCTTTTTGTATAGTATTCATAACTTTAATTTTTCGAAGATTCGTTGACTCAATGATTTATCTTTTAGTTGATTTTCTAGATGTGTTAAGTGACTTGTTAGACTTATCGAGGTCCCTTCGGTGAGCCATTTAACTTGTTCATCAATGACTTTCCATAGGGGTAGCATCGTTTGGTGTATTTCTTTTCCTTTTGAAGTAAGTCGAAATATCTTTTTTCGCTTATCGGTTTGATCCGTTTTATAAGCAACTAATTGTTTATCCATTAATTTTTTTAAGGCTTGCGTGATAGCAGGTTGCGTGTATTGTAGTGCTTCTTGTATATCAGTAGTTGTTGCCAGCTCTTTATCAATAATTACTCTGAAAATCGGGAAGAGATAAGGGTCAAAATCTATATGATGAGCATTGTATACTAGCTGAATCTCTTTCATCATGTATTCGCTTAGCCTTTTAAACCTAGACCCTAAGCCTAATTCTCCATATTGCTGTAAACTATCTTCCATAAGTAGTTATATAAGTGCTTATGTAAATATATAAAATATTCTTTAAAATTTCAAGTTTCGGGCCAGAATGACTGAAGAGACCTCACTGGTTTTGACGATCAATGAGGTCTAATTTTGTTATTTTTCCAATCCTTTTTTCAAAACCTCTTGTATCCCAGAAAGATGATCACTAAACTGCATCATTTGTGCTAGTACCTGGGCCATTTCATTTTTATTACCAAAACCTTTGAGCTTGTTATTCTTTATAAAAGTCTCTTTGATGATTTCCCAACGTGTGGTTTCGTCATTAGAAATAGTTTGCGTCATTTCTTTATACTTCAATAAATTGGCTTCGGCTGCACTTGTTAAGGTTTGAGATTCATTTTCATAATGGGAGAGGAGCAAGGTTTGTAGTTCTTTTTTATTCATAATCGGAACCACTTTGCCCACTAATTTACTCATATCGCGATACGATCCCTGCAATTTGAATGAAGGTTCAATTCGATAGGCATCTTCCATCGCTGCGGATTTGATATAAGTTTCATTTACTTTTAAGACTGTATCACGAATAGTAACAACTTTTTCTAATACGGCTAGGTAGTCTTGTACTTCTTGTTTAGAATGATTTCCTTTTAATTCGATACCTTCTTGCGAACCAGTTTCTACCATCTCAATCAGGTGATAGATATCATCAAAATGTTTACTACTTAATTGATGCAATACCGGGTTCGAAGTCATTGAGTTTTCGATAAGGCTTAGTTTGAATAAATCTGCAGTATCTCCAATAATGTCTCCAAGATTATAAATATCGGCACGGTTGGCTAGCATATCCGGGATCTGAAATTTATCGCCACTTTCGGTATATGGGTTACCTGCCATGATCACACAAAAACGCTTACTACGCAAATCATATGTCTTTGGATTGCCATTATACACACCTTCAATTTTACGAGTACCATCGGCAAGTGAAATAAACTTTTGTAAAAACTCGGGATTACAATGCTGGATATCATCTAGATATAACATTACATTATTACCCATTTCAAAAGCAAGATTAAGTTTCTTTAACTCTTCACGAGCTGCAGTGTTGTTAGCGGCCATTGGATCTACCGATGTTACTTCATGACCAATAGCTGGTCCATTGATTTTCATAAATACCAATCCCAATCGATTGGCCATATATTCCATCAAGGTTGTTTTACCATATCCAGGAGGTGAGATCAATAATAACATCCCCATCCGGTCGGTACGTTTGTTTTCTCCAATGCTGCCTAATTGTTTAGATAAGTTATCTCCAAAAAGAGGCAAGTATACCTGATCTATCAATTTATTTCTTACAAAAGAAGAAAGTACTCTAGGGATAAACTCGTTTAGCTTCAGATCTTCTTTTAGATCTTCGGTTACTTTATGTTTTGCTTCGCGGTAAGCTTCAAAAGCAGGGACTTCAATTTGAGTAAAATGTTCTAAAACTGAAATAAAGTTATGATATTGAAACTCGAAAGTACCTTCGGTAATAGTCGTATGGCTACCTTTTAGCCCCTTGATAAGCTGTTTAGGGCTTACATGAATTACTTCAGAGGCAGACTCGTCTTTGAATAATAAAATACAAACAATCTCCTGGGTGTATTCTATTTGATCCGGATGCTCGGTTTTAAGATAAGAACGTACCCATTGTATTGCCAGATTGATCGTATCATTCCAACGAACATTACCGTTTGAACGAGGTTTACTATCTAACTGAAGTGATTTTTTGAGCTTGGTAAATACTTTTTTCTTTTTTAGCTCTGTCATAAACGAATCGTACAACTCATTTGCCGTTTGACTGATACGGAAGGTATGATCATTTTGTAATTCTGCAAAAAGATATTGCCCGATGGTATTGCTAAAGATAGGATCAAAAAGCTCTTTTGCTTCCGCGAAAGCGAAAATCTCTTCCTCTAAATTTGTAATTATTTTTTGATATTCATGACTATCAGGAAAAACGCTTAAGACTTCTCCCGAGGCTTTTATGGTATCATTCCAGTAGGTTTGTTTTTCTGCTTCTAAACCAAACCAAAAGTATTGTGCAAAAGCTCTTATGTCGGCGGTAAAACGAAGCAATCCCAAATCTTGATTTTTGGTAACCAATACTTTTAAGATTTTAGCAGCGTCTACATCATGAACACCTTTTACATATCCTTCGGCATAGTTTTTACTGCTTTCTGCTTTTACAAGTTCATGGAGTTCCTCTTCGGTTGAATTTACAAGTTTTTCATGATCAAAGGATTTAAACATTTTGTATGCCAGATAAGCCGCCCGATAGATTTGCTGGTTTTCAGAAATCAATTCCTGATCCCAGTATTTTTGGGATTGAAGGAGTGTTTCATTATTGATTTCCTGATAAAAATCAGTTCCGGTAAGGTGATACGCTAATGCACCCTCTTTGTATACAATGGTAAGATCAAGAGGTTGTTTATTAACTCCAAATTTGTGTTTCCCTAATTTAATGATGTTTTCACCATCTTCATACAGATCTTTTTTGTCTTTAAGCTTACGGATAGCATCTTCTTTGGCAACCTTGAGTGCGGTTTCAATGGACTCTGCTTTACCGGCGTCATCTAATTCCTGCAACTTAGAAACGATATCCCGAAGTTTATTGATCATTAGATCCGAAGCAAAATATCCATTAATATCAATTACCGAATCAAAACTCAATGCCTTTTTAGTAACCCCTTTTAAAATTCGGTTTGCCGCATTTTCTAATGCAACGGCCTTTTTATTTCTGGCTTCGATTAGACTATTCTTACGAGCCTCAAAGGCATTGTATACCTCTTCTCGTTTCTCAATAATCTCAGTGATAAATTCTTCGAAATCTGCAAAACGCCCTTCAAGATCTTCTAATTGAACTGAAACTTTATTTAATAACTCATCAGTTTTTTCTGGGGTACTAGCAATATCTAAATAGTTGATAATGCTTTGGTCTACAAGTTTGAGTTGTGCAGCAAATTCGGCGGTAGCTTCTTTGCTCCCCAGAGATTTTATTTTGTTTTTGATCCCCGCTTTAAGCTGATTGATTGTGGCAAAGATCAATGAAATATTATCAATGATCTTGGTCGAATGTGAGGTGTCTTCAATTTGAAGATTGGTAACGATATCAATTAGCATTTCAAGGTCTGTAGCGATTTGATTAACCTCTTCTTCTAGTTTTTTGGCGTCGATCACCTTCTTGATTTCATCAAGTTCGGTTTGTTTTTCTTCTATACGAGCATGATAGGGGAGTAGTGCTTTATCGTCTAATAAAAACTGAACACAACGCTGTGATATTTTTTCGGTTTGCTCTACAATTTCGGTTTCAAGTGTTGAGATAAACGTTTTATCAACATATCGTATATCATTAAGGCCAATTACCTCGCCACGAAGTGTACGCAATTGTGATAATACCTGTACAAAATCATCGATTGATTTAAAGGAACTGCTTTTGATTTTTCCGAAAATAGCCTCGGCTTTTTCCCGAGTTTCTTTTGTAACACTGGTTGCAGTTTTTCTTAGCTGAACTACTTTCTCGAATTCATCGATAGCGGCATTTGCAGCACCGTTAATTTCGTCTAAAGGGATATCTATACGGAAGGTTTCTTCTTCTCTGATCCAATAATAACTATCGGTGATTTCGTTAGAGAATTTTGCCAGATCATCGTATAATCCATCGTAGTTGTCTTCTTTGTTAAGTAATGTGATCAATGCCTGGCATTCTGCCATGGCCTTTACAATATCTTTATTGCCAATTTTATATAATAAAGTATCAGTATGTTCAGATGTTAGTAGATCGCCTTTCATAAAGGGTGTCTGCCAGATCTGAATCACATGATGTTTGGTTTGCTCATCTTCGGTTCTAAAATAGCACAATTCTCCGTTTTTCAGAATAGTAAAACCATTGCATATGATAGGTGTTTTTACTTCTTGTTCGATAACATTATACGACATCAAGGTGTATAACCCTTTTTCACTTTCGTAGAAAACATATAAGAAGTCTTCACCATTTGGAGAACTGATCTTTTCCTGAAATTTAACATCAGAAACTTCATTGGTAAATAGTTTGTATTCACCCGATTGCAAATAGTAGCCATTAGGGTAGATGATTCCCTGATCGTCTGGAAGCAGTACACAAGCATCTTTGATACAGTTGATCTTTTTGACTTCCTGCATTTTGTGATTGTACACAAAATAACGTGGAGTTTCCTGAAACGGTTTAATCTCCAGAGCGATTAGGTTTCCTATCTCGGCAAAGCGGTATTGCCCGTCATCTAATGTTTGATCAATCTGTTCAACGGGTTCATCCAGGATTCCTTTTCCTTGATCTGTATTATCCTCGATTTTGATAGTTAAATCACCTCCAATGGTTTCTACAAATACCCTATCAAGGATAGAAATATGTGGATGTGTACCATACCGATGCATATCCCGAGTAACTTCGGTCCAATTAAATTCATGTTGCTTTGGAAATTTAAATTCGTGTTCGCTACGGTTATCTACATACGTTAATGAACCTTCATTAATTAACCATTTGAAGGTTTTAATATCTGAAATACTTTCGCTGAGCTGGAACACCATATGAAGATAGTTTCCTACCACAGCAAATTTTGAAAATATCGTATTGCGGTAATATTTATAGAGATTGGTAAAATCATCAATAAATATAGGATCTGTGATTAAATCCAGTGGTTTTGCTGTAAAATGATCATTGGTATACGTGTAGATGCTAAATACGTCTGCTAATGTAATCTCGGTACGAAGTCCGAAATGTACATTATATCCAAATAAGCAATAGTTTCCTATGGTAACAATATCACGGGCAATACAGTTATTCTCGGTATTGATTCGGTTATTGGCAATAAGTTTGGTTTCTACACTGCCAAAAACTTCTTTTCGTGCATCGTTAAGTTGTGTAAGACGGTTTTGAAGTTCACCCTTGTGTTTTTGTAAACGATTTTGGATGATCTCATAAGTCCCTCCGTCTAGTTGTATGTTGTTCGTGTTGGTTTCTTCCATAGTTTTTTACTCTAGTGTTTAATCAGAGTTATAAATACTCCCCTCTTTTTTGAGGAGGGGACAGATTTATCGGTGATAAATCAGGGGTGGTGTGGGATCCACAACCACCTCTTTCTTCCGCTGCGCGGAATTCATTCTCCTCCTTCAAAAGGAGGAGAGCTTTTTGGTTTTAATGTTTCACTTCGTGAAAATTATTTTTTCACTTTATAAAAATTATAATGCTCCCCTCCTTATCAAGGAGGGGAATGGTTTGTCTTTGACAAACCGAGGGGAGGTTATTGACCCCCTCTAAAATTATCTTTTATCTCTTTCAATACTGATGGTAAATGATCAAATACCATTTTGTTTTCAAATCGTATGACGGTAAATCCTATACTATTTAGATATTTTGTTCTTTCTTCATCATATTGCTTAGCCGTTGGATTATTGTGAACCTCGCCATCTAATTCTATGATTAGTTTTTCTTTCGGGCAATAAAAATCTACAATGTAATTACCTATGCTATGTTGTCTTCTAAACTTTCGGCCTTCTAACTGACTTTTCAGTAATTGTTTCCATAAAAATGCTTCAGCTGTAGTACCATTATTTCTTAAATCTTTCCTGAAAGATTCTAGGTATTTTCTGTTATGGATTTGGTTTTTGTTTTTCACAATTATTTTAATCTATTCCTTTATAGTTTCCCTCCTCTGTGAGGAGGGAAGAATTTGCTAAAAGCAAATTCAGGGTGGTGAGTGACCTCTAACCACCTCTTTTCTTCCGCTTCGCGGAATTCATTCTCCTCCTTCAAAAGGAGGAGAATCTTTAGTTCATATTATAGACTATTGTTCCTACTATCAAAACTATTACCAATCCAGAAGCTATTAATCGTCTTCTAAGAAGAGACTGTCTTTGCATCTTAAGTTTGTCTCTGATCCCTTGTAATACTTCCTCAGAAACAGGTTCTATTTTAATGCCTTGGCTTGCTTCGTCAAAGCCTGTCCACCCTTCAAAAGCTTCTCTTTTGTTTCTTCTGCTATTATTTCGTAATGAATGAATAGCCTGCATCATTGCTCCTTCTCCTCCCATAATTAAACCGTATTAAAAGTTAAACAAATCCCATCTAGTCAATTCCTCGCTACCCCAAAGAGAGTTCTTGACTTTCAGGGATTGACTTTTATGGGTCTAAAAATGTTGTTGTGATGGTATTCATATATGTGTTTTGGGGTGCTTTAACCACCTCTTTCTTCCGCTGCGCGGAATTCATTCTCCTCCTTTAAAAGGAGGAGAGCTCTTTTTGATTTTACTTCAATTTTTTGTCAGATAGACCTAATCCACTAGCTAGATTAAACAAATTGGTAAACAGATTGTTTTCGTCTGGATCTGTTGTTTTTTGTTTTAGCTCCATGAGTAGGTTGGCGATGGTTAGATTCTTGATGTCTTCAGAAGAAATTCCGTATTTGGTAGCGAATTCTTTTATTTTTTCTAAAAGATTACCTTTCACGTCTTCGCTTCCTAATATTGCATCTTTAACCTCCTGAATGTTATCTGAATGTTGCACCAATCTATCAATCCCCTTGGCTCTGGTAATCTGACCAACAATTTGATCAAAGAACATGGTTTCTCCTCCTACGATATCAATATTAGCAGCTTTTAAGGCTTCTCCAATCACTTCTGCTTGTGCATCGGCAATTTCTTTCTGAATATTGATGTGTGCCAGATCAACTTGTAATTCTTTATCCAGGCGTAGTTTAAACTCTTCATGGTCTTTACCTACACCATCCAGTTTTTTCATTGCTTCGGCTTTTTCTTCGATTCCGGCAGCATCGGCAAGTGCTTTCTCTTTGATTACATCTGCTTCGGCCATCCCTTCTTTACGTATTGCTTCGGCTTTGGCTTCAATTCCTGCGGCTTCTGCTTTGGCTTTCTTCTCAATGATTGTAGCTTCAACAAGACCTTCACGTTCATGAGCATCTGCTTTAGCATGCATTACTTGTGCTTCAGACATACCCATTGTTGCTTCTTCTTTGGCTTGTGCTTCGGCTAATGTTTTACGAGCTTCAGCTTCTTTTTCACTAGCTTCTTTTTGTGCCTGTGCTTCGATATTGATCTCTTCGGCTTTTTGTTTAGCAGCTTCTTTCTGGGCTTCTGCGGCTTTAATCGTTGTGATTAATGATTCTTGAGCATTAGCTTCTGCAATTGTAATTTTTACTTGTTTATCACGATCTGCGGTTTTAAACGCTTGAATATCTTTCATGTTCTCCTGTTCTTCTACCACACCTTTTTCTAAGGTTACTCGATCGCGAATTACATCTTGGATATTCTTTTTCTCTACTTCAACTACTTTTTCTTTCTCGATCTGAGCCAGCGTTACTATACGTTCACGCTCTGTAGCTTCTAACATTCTGTCTTTTTCTACTCTTTCGGTTTCTACAGCATCGGTACGTTGCTTATTTTTGGCAGCAACAATGATTTGTCGTTCCATGTTTTCTTCTGCGACTTTTACCTTCTCCTGTGTCGCAATGCGCGCTGTTTCAGATTTTAACCGCTCTTCTTCTGCAACTTTTAAAGTTTCGGCCTCCTCACGAGATTTGATATTGGCTATTTCTCGTTTTTGCTGTTCTTCTTTTTCTGCTAATTGTTTGTCTAATTCTAAAATAGCTTCACGTGCTTCAACATCTTGCTTACGAATCACTTTTTCCTCGTCACGTTTGATAAGGTTGGATTTCATATTTTGTGCAGCAGTTAATTCAGTAATCTTTTTGATACCTTCTGCATCTAGTATGTTATCTGCTTTTAAAAATGACACAGGTGTTTGTTCTAAATAATCGATCGCACAATCTTCTAATGTATATCCATTAAGATCGGTACCAATAATATTTA
This sequence comes from uncultured Aquimarina sp., assembly GCA_947503835.1. GTDB lineage: Bacteria > Bacteroidota > Bacteroidia > Flavobacteriales > Flavobacteriaceae > Aquimarina. Next base: position 133,055 of record CANNFM010000001.1, on the reverse strand, counting down.
CAATTTCATCTCTGAATTCTCTTCTTGCTTCATAAAGCTCTGTAAATTGGAATTTTTTTCCAACCGTTTTTAGTGCTTCAGAGAATTTAGCCTCGAAAAGATCTTCTAAAGTGGAAATATGAGAAGCCCTTTCGCAACCAATAGTTTGCGCTACTTTTTTTATGTAATCTACTTCGCTATTCACCCTAACAAAGAAAGCAACTTTAATGTCGGCTCTCATATTGTCTTTACAAACAAGACCGTCATTTCCTAATCGTTCAATTTGAATTTTCTTTACAGAAATGTCCATAATTTCAACTTTATGAAATACAGGTACAACATAAAGTCCTTTGTCTGTGGCAACTTTGGTTCCTTTAAATCCAGTTCTTACAAGGGCTTGGCCTTGAGGGATTTTTTTATAGAACATTGCGATGATCGCAAAGTATACAATGATTAGGAATAGAATTAGGCCTATTCCAATTCCAATAAAAGGTAATATAGTGTTCATAGTCTTAAAGTTGATTAATCGTTATATGATTGTACTAAGTAGTAATTTTTATCCTCTGATTGTTTTATGATCAGAATCTTTTGATGGTAATTTATTTGTTCTCCGTTCAATGATTTAACATAAATTGAAAGTGGATTTGATTCTGCAATAACTTCTGCAGAGCCCAGTTTATCTCCAGAAATAGTTGATTGTAACGTTCCTTTTCTTCCAATTAAATCAATGGGTGCGTCACCGTCCTTATTTAAGTTTTTAAAGAAACCTTTAAAGGGCGTAGTAAATATCTTTGTTAGGATTAAAGAAGGAACAATTGCTGCCAGAAAAATTATGTATCCCAGACTATTGTCGTAGGTTGAGGTTAGACTCGTGGTTATAGTCGTACACATCCACCATATAAAGATCCAGCATGTAAAAGTGAACATAAAAGGTAGTCCGACAAAGTTGAAGTAGATGAGTAAGATTTGCCACCATTTTAATGGTCTCCGTCTCTTCCCAACGACATCTTCTTTATTTACTTCGGTATTGGCAATATCCTCAAAATCCAGGTTTCCGCCTTCTATACCAGTATCGGCATCTATATCAACATCGGTATCAATGTCGATGTCTACATCTATATCCATATCAAGGTCGATTCCCGAAATCATAGTAAATAACCAATATAAGATCAATAAGATCATAAGGATGGTTAATACCATATTTACTGGCGAAAATGCTATTTCTATAAGATCGTTCAAAGTTTTTAGTAGTTATTTAGTTATACAATACTGGTTAAGCATAAAATTCCGTATTAGGCATCTTTATCTTTCATACCTAATTGTTCTTTTAGCTTTGCTAAATCATCTTCGGCATTAGCTTCGGTGATGTCAATAGCTTTATCAATTTCTTCATCAATGGTCTTAGATGCATTGGCAATATCGCCATAAGCTTCGGCAAGGGCTTCTTCCTGAGTTACTTTTTCTTTCATGCGTTCTAACATAGAAACAGTACTCGAGCTATCAATCTCTGCCATTTGTTTATTAAGATTTTTCGTTGCCTTAGAAACTTTTACACGTGCCTTTAGCGTCTTAAGCTCGTTTTCCCATTTACTGATGTTTTGCTTGATTTCCTGTACATTTTTTTCTAGTTGGTCTACAGATGTATCAAATTTTTCAGATTCACCTTTGCTACGGGTAACATGGTGCATTGATTCTTCTTTTTTAATTAATGCTTCTTTGGCTAATCGGTCAGCCTCGGCAGCATCCAAATCACCACTTTGCGCTTTTTTAAGAATGAGCATTGCCTTTTGTTGGTAATCTTCGGCTTTTGCAGCAAACTCTTCGGTATCATTTTTGGCTCTTATGGCAAGGGCTTTAACCTGCGCAAGAGCTTCAAGACTTTTTTCGAGGTCACTTTTCATATCACGTATGCCTTGTTCGGTCATCTTGATAGGATCCTCCATTTTATCAATTGCAGAATGTGCCTCAGCTTCTCCTATTCTAAATAATCGTTTAAAAAAGTTCATAGTATTAGTATTTTGAAAAATTTATAATATGTTCTGAATATTCACTTAATAATAAGCCCAGGGAATTCAGAGAGCCCTCTATTTCGTTTAAGTCTAAATGTTCTACCTGTAATGTATCTCTAAAGATTACTTTTTCGCCAGTCTCATCAAGTACAAAAGCTCCATGTACTATATCCCGGTTTTTTTGAAGTAAGCTTCTATAAACAACTTCATTTTTGTTTTTGATGTTAAAAATGTGTTGTTCCATTATTAAGATAGGTGGTGCGACTCCAAGAATCATGTTTTTGATCCCTTCATTTTCTTTGCTTATCATAATAATACCTTCACCTTTGTTTTCGTGATTGATATTATAATTGAGTTGCATTAAATAGTCTTTCACCAGTTGAAAATGATCTTGCATGTGATGGTTTTTTTGATTGATAATTAGTGGTTTGTTCTGGTTATTTGAAAGTATTTCAATATTACAAAAAGTCAATTAACTTTTCGATAATATTTACTACTAAATTGGCTATATAAAATACAATGACTAACATAGGTATGTGGATTAAAAGGTTATTAGTTTAGTTAAATTGCTAAAAATTTTAGTAACCCCTTTGTCTTTATTGTATAAACTGATAAAATTTAAAAGAAACTCTACTAAAATTAGCATTATTCGAAAGTATTAGCTAATATTGTTAGTGTAAATGTACAATTATTTTTGATAATTGCAAATAAAATTAGCAAAAATGTCTTTTTTTGGAAAAAATATAAAGAAAATACGAAGTGTAAAAGGATTAAGTCAGCAAGCATTTGCAGAGCTTTTTGATCTGAAACGCGGTACTTTAGGGGCTTATGAGGAAGGGAGAAGCGAACCTAAAATTGAAACCATTATTAAAATAGCTAATTATTTTAGCATAGCTATCGATGATTTACTGACCAGCGAGCTTACCGTAAATCAACTTTTAAAGTTTGAAGGTGATCTTACTACGTATGCTGAAGATGTAAAACGAGAACAATTTGCATTGATTCCTTGTATTACTGACAGTACTTCGAACGAGTATATAACGTTATGGGATAAAGAAAACTTCATTAAAGAACTACCCACTATTCAATTACCGGTGAATCCAGAAAAAGAGTTTAGAGGATTTACAGTTTCTAATTTAGAAATGACTTCTCATGATAAAGGATTTTATCCTAAAGATATTGTAATAGGAGAAAAAGTTCCTGGTACGGTCATTAAAAAATTGAATAATGGCACCTTAGTTTTTGTGGTTGTAGATGGGAAATTAATTTTTAGAAGGCTTTATATTACCAAAAATGATATAGTATTACGAGCAGATCATAAAAATATAGAAGACGAAAAATACCCCTTATCAGAAATCAAAGAATTATGGAGGGTTCGATATGTTTTTTGTAAACGAATACCAGAATTTGGAGATCAAGTAGAAGATAAACTATTGCTTATCGAACAACAGCTTCAGAAAATGAAAGAAAGGCTGGGCTAGATGATAATTTATATAGCATTTCAATACAAGATTTACAAATACTATTCTTAAAAGGTAATTATGACCGATTCAACTCTTTTTTGACCTACTTCGTCAGAATCAACTTCATATAGCAAGAGCACACTTCTACATTTGTTTCAGTAAATAAATGAAACAAAAAAGTAAACATGGAATTCAAAAAAGTAATTTTCTTTCTATTATGTAGTGTAACAAATGTAAGTAATGGCCAAAATACTATTACTGGTCGTATTACCAATCAAGATAATTTGCCTCTATCTTTTGCTAATGTTATTTTATATCAGGATAAAACAGAAACCGCAGTCTTTGCCGTTGCAACAGAAGAAGATGGCGCCTATCTTTTAAAGAAAAAGTAATGACGAGCTCATCTACAACTTCCGAATTCAGAAAATGGTTAGAGCAATGATCATATTTTTCGGTATACATTAAAGTATAAGTTTTATTAATTATAATTTTTTGTTAAATAGATTATATTTATTTCTAAATTATTACAATCGATTTAAGTTATTGATTTTGTGTTAAATATCGAGTATCTTTAAGTGTGTTTAATCCTCATAAAATACACCTACCAACGTTGTCCGGAAGCTTGGTAAAAAGAGGATTAAATAAGTTTCTTGTTTTCAAAAATTTAATAACAACAATAAATAATCATTTAATCTTAATCGATCGGCAATGGAAAATAACAATCTTAAAACCGTGAATCCTCACGGTTCAAATCATAATGCTAATGGTGAGGGTATGTGCCCTTTTTTGAACGGTACCCACAAGCAAGGAGCAGGAGGGGGGACTTCTAATCGTGATTGGTGGCCAAATCAATTGAAATTGAATATCCTTCGCCAGAATTCTTCATTATCAAATCCGATGGGCGAAAAATTCAATTATGCTGAAGAATTCAAAACTCTAGATCTCGAAGCTGTAAAGAAGGATCTTTTTGAGCTTATGACAGACTCTCAAGATTGGTGGCCAGCTGATTATGGTCACTACGGGCCACTTTTTATTCGTATGGCTTGGCATAGTGCCGGTACCTACCGAATTGCTGATGGCCGTGGTGGTGCAGGTTCAGGAACACAGCGTTTTGCACCATTAAACAGTTGGCCTGATAATGGAAATCTTGATAAGGCGCGATTATTGCTCTGGCCCATAAAACAAAAATATGGTAAGAAAATTTCTTGGGCAGATCTCATGATTCTGGCAGGTAATTGTGCACTGGAATCCATGGGGTTCAATACTTTTGGTTTTGGCGGGGGACGTGAGGATGTATGGGAACCCGAAGAAGATATCTACTGGGGGGCCGAAACAGAATGGTTGGGTGATAAACGTTATGAAGGTGATCGAGAGCTTGAGAATCCGCTAGGTGCTGTACAGATGGGATTAATCTATGTGAATCCTGAAGGACCAAACGGTAACCCTGATCCTGTTGCGTCTGCAAGAGATATTCGTGAAACTTTTGGTCGTATGGCCATGAATGATGAAGAAACAGTGGCACTTGTTGCTGGAGGACATACTTTTGGTAAGGCACATGGTGCGGCAGATCCAGACAAGTACGTTGGTAGAGAACCTGCAGGAGCCAGTATAGAAGAACAAAGTTTAGGGTGGAAAAATACTTTTGGTAGTGGTCATGGTGATCATACGATCACTAGCGGTATCGAGGGAGCATGGACACCACATCCAACACGATGGGATAATGAATATTTTGATGTTCTGTTAGGTTATGAATGGGAGTTGACTAGTAGCCCTGCCGGGGCACATCAATGGAAACCCACTGCGGCATCTGCCGCAAAAAGTGCTCCTATGGCTCATGATGCATCCCAGATACAAGATCTTATGATGACCACAGCAGATATGGGATTGAAGATGGACCCTATCTACAATAAAATTTCTAAACATTTTCAAGAAAACCCAGATGAATTTGCAGATGTTTTTGCTCGTGCTTGGTTTAAGCTTACACATCGAGATATGGGACCTATTGTTCGTTATCTTGGTCCCGAAGTACCCAAGGAAGAGTTGATTTGGCAAGACCCTATCCCTATTGTTACTCATACGTTGATTGACGATAAGGATATTAGTGCATTAAAAAGTAAGATACTCTCTTCAGGGTTATCTGTTTCTCAATTGGTATCCACGGCATGGGCATCAGCATCTACATACCGGAACTCAGATAAACGTGGTGGTGCAAATGGTGGCCGTATTCGTCTTGCACCTCAAAAGAATTGGGAGGTTAATAATCCTTCTCAACTCTCAAAAGTATTAGAGGTTCTGGAAGGTATTCAACAAGAATTTAATGGTACCCAGTCTGGGGATAAAAAAGTTTCACTTGCAGACTTAATTGTTTTAGGGGGGTGTGCTGGTATTGAAAAGGCCGCAAATAATGCTGATCATAACATAACGGTGCCATTTTCGCCAGGACGATCAGATGCGTCACAAGAGCAAACAGATGTAGAATCTTTCTCTATTCTTGAACCTATCGCCGACGGGTTTCGAAATTATGTGAAAGGTAAATACGAGACTTCGGCAGAAGAATTGCTAGTGGATCGGGCTCAACTGCTAACGCTTACTGCACCCGAGATGACCGTTCTGATTGGTGGTATGCGTGTTCTAAATACAAATGCAGATCAATCCAAACATGGAGTGTTTACCGAACATAAAGAAACATTAACCAATGATTTTTTTATAAATCTACTAGATTTAAGCACTACCTGGAAAGCAACATCTACGTCTGACGACGTGTTTGAAGGACGCGATCGTAAAACAGGTGAACTTAAATGGACCGGTACTCGTGTAGACCTTATATTTGGTTCTAATTCAGAATTACGAGCATTGGCAGAAGTTTATGGTTATAAAGATGCTCAAGAGAGTTTTACAAACCATTTTGTTGCCGCATGGTGCAAAGTTATGGATCTTGATCGCTTTGATCAAGTATACTAGTAATGATGTAAATCATACAAAATACTTTTTTAGGGGCGGTTTGCTTGCGAGCCGCCCATTTTAGGTAAGTATTTGATAATGAAAATTATAAAGTTTTGATAATTTTAGTGTATTCGAGATTTTTTTGATAATTTAAGATACATTCTTATTCATAATTAATTAAAAATACTTTGTTCAGTGGATACTATTTTTAATGCTATACGATCGGAAAATTACGAATCAGTGAGGAGTTTCATAGAATCTAATCCAAATAGTATTCATGCTAGGGATCATCGGGGATCAACCCCCTTACTTTTGGCTTCATATTATGGACTTGAGAAGATTACCAAACTAGTATTAAGCTACAGCCCAGATATTGATGAACCAGATAGCTCTGGTAATACCGCATTGATGGGTGTTTGTTTCAAAGGGTATCATAGTATAGCAAAATTACTTATTGAATCGGGAGCTGATGTAAATCAGAAAAATTGTAATGATGCTACGGCCCTAATTTATGCAGCAACTTTTGGTCAAATAGAAGTCATTAAATTATTGTTAGAAAATGGAGCAGATATGCATGCAAAAGATAACAAAGGATATACAGCAGAGATGCATGCTAATCATCAAGGGTTGAAGCTCTCAGAATTATTTAATCTTACAAAGTGAATGATAATCATAACATAGAAGGTGTTAAATCTGTAAATATCCGATCTTTGGATATCAAAAGAAGATTGTTGATGTCCTCATCAATGGTGGCAGCTTTTGAATCTTTTTTAAAAAAGAACATTGGTGATGAGGTACTAATAGTTAATACAAATATCGGAATGGAGGTGTATTACTATTCTAAAAATGATTATAGCACTTTTATTAGAGAAAGTGTACTATTGTATACTCTCAAACAGATTGATCAATCCAAGTTAAAATTCAGAAATAACCTAAATAAAGAAGAGGTGTATCAAAGTTTTTGCGAAGCATTGATGACTTTTGCTCAATATCCACAAATCTTTCTTGCGTATACCAAGAAATTTATTCATCTCAAGAGGCAAAATGAATCAAGCCATTATGTAATCCCAATTCTTAGCGGTTTTTTTGAAGAAGTACTTGAAGTACTTACCAAAACGAATAAGATACCACATTATGAAAAGATAAAAAGAGCAAATAATACATCCCAGAAACCTGATCCGAATACCTTGGTTATTCAGGATTTGATTTCTGAGATTTTATTGAAAAAACATTATAATTAAGTGAAACTCTATTCTGAAAAGTCTATAAGATGCATTCAAATAGTACGTTGAACTTACCCCGTAGCAGAGCGGGATCTATTCTTACTAAAACTCTGCATTAAGTGGGGTTCTTGGATAAGGAATCACGTCTCTAATATTACCCATTCCGGTTACAAAAAGCACTAATCTTTCAAATCCAAGTCCGAAACCACTATGGGTACAAGTTCCGAAACGACGAGTATCCAAATACCACCATAGTTCTTCTTCTGGGATATTAAGAGCCGCCATTTTTTCTTTTAGAACATCTAATCGTTCTTCACGTTGCGAACCTCCAACAATCTCACCAATTCCAGGGAAAAGAATGTCCATTGCTCTAACTGTTTTACCATCTTCGTTTAAACGCATGTAGAAAGATTTGATATCTGCAGGGTAATCAAATAAGATCACTGGGCATTTAAAATGTTTTTCTACCAAAAATCGTTCATGCTCACTTTGCAAATCTGCTCCCCATCCATCAATTGGGAACTTGAATTTCTTTTTCTTATTGGGTTTAGAGTTTTTAAGAATATCAATAGCTTCGGTATAACTAACTCTCTTAAAATTGTTCTCTAAAATAAATTTAAGCTTATCACGAAGTAACATTTCTGAACGCTCTGCTTGTGGTTTTTGTTTATCTTCTTGTACAAGGCGATTTTCTAAAAACTCTAAATCATCAGAGCAGTTGTCTAAGACATATTGTATTACATACTTTATAAAATCTTCGGCCAGATCCATATTACCATCAAGATCACAGAACGCAACCTCTGGTTCTACCATCCAGAATTCTGCAAGATGTCGTGATGTATTTGAGTTTTCTGCTCTAAAAGTTGGGCCAAAAGTATATACTTGACCTAATCCCATTGCATAGGTTTCGGCTTCGAGTTGGCCAGAAACTGTAAGATTGGTTTCGCCACCAAAAAAATCTTCTTTATAATCTACTTCACCTTTCTCGTCTTTTGGGATATTGTTAAGATCAAGATTAGTCACTTTAAATGCCTCACCTGCACCTTCTGCATCACTTTTAGTAATTACTGGTGTGTGCACATAATAGAAGTCGTTTTTTTGAAAATATTCATGAATCGCAAAAGAAAGCTTAGATCGAACTCGCATTATGGCTCCAAAGGTATTCGTACGAACTCTAAGGTGCGCTTGCTCTCTTAGTTTTTCTAAACTGTGACGTTTAGGGGAGAGGATGGTTAATTTCAATTCTTCAGGATCCGCATCTCCTTCAATTTCAATACCGGTTACCTGAATCTCAACGCGCTGTCCCTTTCCTTGACTTTCAATTAAAGTACCAGTAATGGCTATTGCTGCACCAATATTTATTCTATCCTTAATGGTGGTGTCTACAGTATTATCATCTAAAACACACTGTATATTATTAATCGTCGACCCATCATTAACTGCAATAAATCTGTCATTACGAAAAGAACGAACCCACCCCTTAACAATTACAGGTTGTAATAGCTTATCACTCTTTAATACTTCTACTATTTTAGTATGCTTCATTTTATGTTTTATTTTCTTATATCATGTATTCCCTCAATCGTATTACCCTTATCGAATTAAAAATTGAGGTAGCAAAGATAAATTTTTAATCTGATTGGAGCATAATCTTATGAATTCAAAAAAGAGGTTTACATATTTTGATGTTTTCTATCACATTTGGTAGCTATTAAATTAAAAATCTGACGCTTTTTGAAAACCTAATTCTATGAGGAAAACCGTAAAAACGCGTTTTTTTGACCAAAATAGACGATATTTTATGAGAATTTGTTGGTGTAAAATTGAAAAAATAAAATTTATTTACACTTGTATCTAATTGAAAATCAGATTAATAAGCTATTGTTGCTAAATATTACTAGTGTGGATAATGTTAAAGTTTAAAAAAAAATATGAAAAAGGGGATTTTCCCCCCCCACTGGGTATTTCAAAATATAAAAAGGGGTCGTATCTTGTTTATGCAATTATGACGATTGTGTTTACGTTAAGTTTAGTTCGATAGGTTTTGGGGTAATCTATCTAACACAAGCCCCGTTAGTTTTCTAACGGGGCTTTTTTTTTGATAGATGTTTTGTATTTATTCTTCTTCAATTTCATCATCGTTCGGAATAATTTTTAGAGTAGGCTCCTTTAATGTCTTTTTATTTGCAATGCTTCGCTCTAATGAGAGTAGTAAAGAAGGAAGTAGTAAAAGATTGGCTAGCATGGCAAACAGTAATGTTGTAGAAACTAATCCACCTAGGGCCTTGGTACCTCCAAAACTTGAGATCATAAATACAGAGAATCCAAAAAATAAAACTGTTGATGTATAAAACATACTTACTCCTGTCTCTCTAAGTGCCGCCAGAACTGATTTTCTGATCCTCCAATGATTAGATTTCAATTCTTGCCTATATTTTGCAAGAAAATGTATTGTATCATCAACAGAGATTCCAAACGCAATACTAAAAACCAATATCGTTGATGGTTTTATAGGAACTCCTAAATAACCCATTAGGCCCGCAGTCATTAAAAGCGGTAATAGGTTCGGGATTAATGATACAAGAATCATTTTAAAGGATCGAAACATCCAGGCCATAAACAAAGCAATCAATATTACGGCTAATCCTAATGAAAAAATAAGGTTCCATACGAGATATTTGGTTCCTTTTTGAAAAATAAGAGCTTTGCCTGTGAAGGAAACATCATAACGATCTTTCGGGAATATTTTTTCTAGTTTAGGAGCTAAATTGGCCTCGATACGATCCATTTCTTCAGTTCCTACATCTTTCATAAAGGTAGTGATCCTGGCATATTGCCCTGTAGAATCTATGTAACTTTTCATTACTCCAGATTCTGATTCAAAGCTTTTTAAATAGGGTATAATAAAATTTCGTTCTTGACTACTAGGGATCTGATAATATTTAGGATTTCCGTTGTAAAAAGCCTGTTTGGAATATTTTACCAAGCTCACTATCGAAATGGGCTTGGATAATTCTGGAGTTTCTTCCAGAAGTTCCTGAAGCTGTTCCATACGTCTTAGCGTAGGTAGTTTTAATACTCCTTGTTTTCGTTTAGTGTCTATAAAAATTTCTAAAGGCATAACACCATCAAACTCTTCTTCAAAAAACTCAATATCTTTATAAAATCCAGCAGATTTGGGCATGTCTTCTAACAAGCTTCCAGAAACTTTTATGGTATAAATACCAATAATACTAGCGATTAGAATAAAAACTGAAGAGAAATAAATAGTTACCCTCCTGTTTTTCACCATATTTTCCATCCAATCTAGTAATTTCTCAATCCAGTTTCTGCCTAAATGTTTCAGGTGTCTTTCTTTGGGTTGGGGCATATAACTATAAATGATAGTTATTACCAACAGACATAGTATAAATAGAGCTATAATATTTAATGAAGCTACAATACCAAATTCTTTAAGTAATTTACTTTCTGTAAGAGCAAAGGTGGCGAACCCGGCAGCCGTAGTAATATTGGTCATTAAAGTTGCATTTCCAACTTTGGTGATTACTCGCTGTAATGATTTTGCCTTATTACCATGCTTTTTTATTTCTTGCTGATACTTATTGATTAGAAAAATACAATTAGGAATCCCTATGACAATAACCAATGGAGGGATAATAGCGGTAAGCACAGTAATTTCATATTCTAAAAGACCTAAAATCCCAAAGGCCCACATCACACCAATGATTACTGCTGTCATGGATATAAGGGTTGCTCTAAGAGACCTGAAAAAGAAAAAGAAGATAAGCGATGTAGTTAATAACGCAGCAAGGATGAAAATCTGAATTTCATCCATTATGTTTTGCGAATTTAGCGTTCTGATATACGGCATACCAGATACTTTTATATCAATATTATATTCTTTTTCAAAGGCTATAACCGAAGGTCGTAAAACTTCTGTAATGAATTTTTTTCTTAGAGGAGTATTTACAATATCTTTCTTTATATAAAGAGCACTTTGGATGGTTTTTGATTTCTTGCTATATACAAGTCCTTCATAAAAAGGAAGTTTATTAAATAACTCATACTCGTATTTATCAACTTGCTTTTTGGTAAAACTTGAGTCTTTTATAAAAGGTACTAACTCAAATCTGGACGGATTCTCTTTTTTTTGAAGTTTTTTAAGATCCCCAATAGAAACAACTAGCTCAATCTCTTCATATTGCTTAAAAGAGTCATTAAAGTCATTCCAGGCTTTTAGTTTTTTTGGTGTAAATAGAGTGCTGTCTTTAACAGCCATAACAATTAGATTTCCTTCTTCTCCGAACTTTTCGAGAAAATCTTGATATTTTATATTTACCTCATGGTCGTCAGGAAGAAGGTTGGCTTCAGAGTAAGAAAACCTCATATTTTTCCATTGAAAACCTAAGAAAACTGTAATTCCTATGATTGCTAAAAATATGATTGCTCTATTGCGTAGTATAATTCCAGCGAGTGCATTCCAAAACCCGAAACTTAATAATTTTGCCATTCTTTATTTTCCTGATGCAAATGTAAGAATTTGAAGGTTTATTATTTGTGAATTTTACTAAAGAAAATTATTTATGTCCTACAAAAGTTATAGTTTCAAATAGAAAGTAAATTTGAATGAAATATTATCTTCAAATCGAGGTAAATGATAAGCCCCGTAGCGATATGCAAAACTAAGTCCAAAACCGGCAAATAATTTATTGATTTCAAATCCGGATTCTTGATAAAGTTGCTGTAATGAATTGAAGTTAACCCCTCGGTGATTTTGGATATTCTCAATATCACCTATTGCATATCTGGTTAAGAAAACAAATTCTGGATTGAGCCAATTAGTTACTCTAAAAGGTTTTATACTGTGCTTCATTTGTAATGTAGCTAGTTTGTCACTAAAAAATTCACCAAAAAACATGGTTTCAAAAGTTCTTCGACCTGCGACAGAGAATCTTTGTAAAACTGTTTCTTTTGTAGGGGCATTAGGGTATGCATGATATAAATGTGTAAGCGGAGTATCTCCTGTGGCAATATTGGCTTCTAATAAAACGCTGGTACGAGATAGGTTAATGCGATGTATTACATATTCTGCTTTAATACCTATTTTACTATAATCAAAGTTGCTATCAAATAATCCTTTAAACCCTTGTGTGTATTGTGCGGTAATTTTTGGATATCCTTCATGTATTTCTTTAATGCCTTTAGGGGTTTTAAGAAATTTACTAAAAGGACTCCAGCGTAATGCTATAGTTGATTCAGTGATTTTATAAGCAGAAAATAGAGTATCATTATTGAGATATTGATATCCTTTTGTTTGATTTATATTACTGACCGAAAATTGTACTTCTGAAAGAAGTTTAGGGAAAACCTGATGTTGTATACTGCTGCTCCAGGTTCTATGTTTATAATAGAAATCAATATTAACCAAACGAGGTTCGAAAAGAGAATAAACTCTTCTGTCGGTAAGATATGGAAAGCTACCAACTTCTCTAATATCATCTGTGTAATTAACATTAAACCATGAGCTTGAGTTTTTATTCAATAATACACCGCCACCTACACCATATTTTGATTTAGAATCTCTAAAGCCATATACCGCATATCCTTCTACTCTAAAACGCTTAGAAAATTTTGAGTTGGTTAGACCACCTAAGCCCAAGCGTAATCCTTCAAAATTATTATATTTTATAGGGTAAGTGAGATCAAAGTTGAAGAATCCTATAGGGTAATATCCAATATTGAAGCTCTGAATTACATCAATTTTACGTTCTATATTTTGAACCTTTACAATGCTGTCTACAATCGGAAATGAATTTAAGTCTTTTTCTGTAATTGTACTCGTGCGATATTGATTCCAATAACTTTCGGGTCTGTTATTGGCTTCTGGGTCGATTTTTATCGACGCATCACTTTGTTTTATATCTTGCTTGGCATTTAATTGAATATCCAACAAATCAGTTTTAGATACTAAAAAATCATTATTGTTGGCAATATTTTTTTTAGTGTTGCCTACTCTTCCTATTGATATTTGTCCTCCAAAAAGACTAACTTTTTGTCTGCCATCACCGGGGCGAATCGTAATTTCTTGACTTATCGGAAACCATTTTTTTTGCTCAGAAAAATAGTCAAAATTATGCGAAGCCATTACATTAAGCTCTCCACGTAACTCAATAATAGCCTTTTGAATCTCTAGAGTTTTAATGTCTAAATATAATATCCCCTCTAGGCTTGCAAACCTTTTAGATTTTCGTGGTTGGAACAGGATAATAAAAGCGGGTTTTTTTTCTTGAGTTGTACCTAAGATTTTGTAATAATAATTTTTAAGAGCTCTATTGGATAATGGACCTATGTATTTATTGTTAAAAATGGTGTAATCTTCTTCGTAAAGAGAATTAGACTGTATTTTGATGCTTAATACGTTATAAATAGGTTCTTTAAAGCCTGTCATTCTTGTTGCTAAAACCTTTTCCTTTTCACCTAAACCACTACTAAATTGATGCAAGCTTATTTTTTCAGACAAAAAAGAGTGTGATTCATTAAATAAACGTTGCATATCTACTTTTGCCGTATCTCGTATATCTAATTTTGCCTGATTGTCTTTTGTGATTTTTAATTTATTATAACTTTTATAGCTAAAACTTTGGAGTGCTTTTTTAGGATCGTTTTGTTTTTTTCTACGTATTGCTTCCTTGATTATTTTGGGAGCCTCATTCTGGGTTGCATCAAGATTTACTGTAGATAGACTCTCATCTTTAGGAGTCAATTTTATTTCAATTTTTTCTGTAACCTTTGAAGGAATCAGGATCGTTTTTGTTTTATACCCTAAGAAACTCACTGTAAGATTTACAGGGTAATTCCGGCTGCGTATAACAAATTCACCATTAACTGAGGTCATTGCATACGATGATGTGCCGGTTTTTACCGTAGCAAAAGGCATGGGTTGATTCGAATTTGCATCAATTACAATACCATTAATGCTTACTTGTGATATTAAGATATAGTGGGTAAAAAATAATAAACAAAATAATTTGTTTCGCATTATACTTACGGGGTTCAAAAAAACGAATATACAAAAAAGCGTTTCCAATAAGAAAACGCTATTATATACAATTAATGTGCATATAAAAAGTTAAACTGTCATAATTTCTTTTTCCTTGCTAGCTAGCATTTCATCAATCTTCTTTATATAACCATCAGTTAGTTCTTGAATATCTACTTCTGTATTTTTAGCCAAATCTTCTGAGAGTCCTTCTTTTTCAAGTTTTTTGATTTCAGTATTAGCATTTTTGCGATCATTTCGCACACCAACTTTTGAATCTTCAGCTTCAGCTTTGGCTTGTTTTACAAGATCTCTTCGGCGTTCTTCGGTAAGTGGCGGAACGTTAATAATAACACTTTCCCCATTATTCATAGGATTGAAGCCTAGATTTGCGATCTGAATTCCTTTCTCAATTTCTGGAATAAGAGATTTTTCGAAGGGCTGTATTGTAATTGTTCTGGCATCTGGTGTCGTAACATTTCCGATCTGATTTAATGGTGTTTGGGTGCCATAATATTCTACAGTTACACTACCTAACATTGCAGGAGATGCTTTACCCGCTCTAATATTGAGTAATTTTTTTTCTAAATGCACAATGGCAGCTTGCATAGATTCTTTAGTTGAATCTAATATAAAACCTATTTCTTCATTCATTGTTTACTTGTTTTTCTTTGGACTAATGAAAAATTTGTGCCATATTTTAATCTAACACAAACTAAATATAATTAAAGATTTACTCGTGTACCAATAGATTCACCTGAAATTACTTTTAGCAGGTTTCCAGCTTTATTCATATCAAAAACTATTATTGGTAATTCGTTTTCCTGACTTAAGGTGAATGCGGTAGTGTCCATAACTTTTAATCCCTTACGTAATACATCATCAAATGATATGAAATCAAATTTTGTTGCATCAGCGTTTTTCTCTGGATCCGAAGTGTAAATTCCGTCAACTCTAGTTCCCTTTAGTATAACATCGGCATTGATTTCTATGGCTCTAAGCACAGCAGCCGAGTCTGTTGTGAAATATGGATTACCCGTACCTCCCCCGAAAATTACAACTCTGCCTTTCTCTAAATGACGCATTGCTCTACGACGTATAAAAGGCTCGGCAACCTCATTAATTTTTACAGCGGATTGTAGTCGGGTTGGGATTTCTGCATCTTCAAGAGCGCTCTGTAGGGCTAAACCATTAATAACGGTTGCTAGCATACCCATATGGTCTGCTTGCACTCGATCCATCCCTTTACTGGCCCCGGCGACACCTCTAAAAATATTACCTCCGCCAATTACAACGGCTACTTGAACGCCTTTATCTGTTATCTGTTTGATTTCATGTGCATATTCGGCTAATCTTTTAGGGTCGATACCATACTGGCGTTCACCCATTAAGGCTTCTCCTGATAATTTTAGTAATATTCTTTTGTATTTCATTGTTAGGTGTTACTGTGGTGCAAATATAATCATATTCTTAATTTAGAAAATACTTTAGAATATAAAGGTATAAGTTTTTTGTGTTTGTTCGTGTTTCTTGAGAATAAAATACCCCTATAAAAAAGGGTCCTTTTCCCCTGACCAGGGTATTGGTTGGCTTTAAAATATGTCATAGGTTTGCCATGAGGAAAACAAAAAAAATGAGGGGGATGATAAATATTCTATAATGATGTTTAAACGTTTTGTGTAGACTAATTGGGGAGTTAGTCTTTATTTGGGGGTAAAACCTTGGAGGGATTTAAGGTTTTATAACGTTATAAACATATTAGAGAATATTTTGAAAAATGAAGAAGAAAAAACCGCTTCTGGATATCCAGAAGCGGTTTTTAATTTTTCGCAAAAAGCGAAGAGTTTTTTATATTGGGATTACCCCAGTGTTACTCTTTCAAAAGAAGTTACATTAATATCGCCATATGATTTAACATATTTGGCAACATTGATTTTTTCATCTTTGATGAAATTCTGATCTAATAAACATTGCTCTTGATCAAGAGTTGTGTTGTCAGAAATGAAACGCTCCATTTTTCCTGGAAGAATTCTATCCCAAATTTGTTCAGGTTTACCTTCTGCTTTTAATTCTGCTTTTGCATCTTCTTCGGCTTTTGCTAGAACTTCAGGAGTTAATTGAGACATAGAGATGTATTGAGGTACGTTTTTAAGTGTTTTACCTAAGCGACCTAATTCTTCATTGTCTTTTTCAATTACAGCAATTCTTGCTTCAGTTTCTGAAGCCACATAAGCAGGGTCAAAATCTTTATATGAAAGTGTTGTTGCTCCCATAGAAGCAATTTGCATTGCTAAATCTTTTGCCAACACATCAACCTTATCTACTTTGGCAGATAATCCAACAAGAGCAGCAATTTTGTTTATATGTACGTATGAACCAACATAAGGAGCTTCTAATTTAGAAAATGCATTGATTTCTAATTTCTCACCAATAACACCAGTTTGTTCAACTAATTTTTCTGAAACCGTTATTCCTCCAAAATCCGCAGCCAAAAATTCTTCTTTAGTAGAATAATTTAATGCAAGATCTGCTAACTCATTTGCTAAAGCGATAAAACTTTCATTTTTACCAACGAAATCTGTTTCACAACCAAGAACGATAGATACACCAGCAGTATGGTCTGCATTTATTTTGGCAATAGCTGCCCCTTCAGAAGACTCACGGTCTGCTCTTTTTGCCGCAACTTTTTGCCCTTTTTTACGTAATACATCAATTGCTTTGTCGAAATCTCCATCAGCTTCAACAAGTGCTTTTTTGCAATCCATCATTCCGGCACCTGTGGCTTTTCTTAATTTATTTACTTCTGCGGCTGTAATCTTTGCCATATTGTTTAAATATTTAATGTGTAAATGTGTTTTTGTATAAAAAATGAGTCGTTTAGTTTGTACTGCAAGAGTAAAGAACCAAACGACTCATCAAATTTTAAAACTATAATGATTGTCTAAATAGTCAATCAATGAATGTTTATTCTTCTTCTTGCTTTGCAGCTTCTATTACTTCTGGTGCTTCTACCTTAGCTTCTGCTTTTGCAGGAGTTTCTACTTTAGCTTCTGTCTTTGCAGGAGCTTCTACTTTAGCTTCTTCTTTTACAGGAGTTTCTTCTTTTGCAGGAGCATCGCCTTTTGCAGGAGCATCTTTCTTAGGAGCATCTTTTGAAGCTTTTCTTTCGCTTAGACCTTCAATAATTGCATCACTAACATACGTCATTACTTTGTCGATAGATTTTGAAGCATCATCATTTGCAGGGATTAGATAGTCAACCTGACGTGGATCAGAGTTGGTATCGACCATTGCGAAAATAGGAATGTTTAATTTCTGAGCTTCTTTTACTGCGATATGCTCGCGAGTAATATCTACAACAAATAACGCTCCAGGTAGACGAGTCATGTCTGAGATAGAACCAAGGTTCTTTTCTAACTTAGCTCTCAAACGATCTACTTGTAAACGTTCTTTTTTAGATAATGTCATGAAGGTACCGTCTTTCTTCATTCTATCGATAGCAGCCATTTTTTTAACGGCTTTACGGATAGTAACAAAGTTAGTAAGCATTCCACCAGGCCATCTTTCTGTAATGTAAGGCTGGTTAGCTTTGCTTGCTTTTTCGGCTACGATTTCTTTAGCTTGTTTTTTAGTCGCAACAAAAAGGATTTTTCTGCCGGATGCTGCTATTTTTCTTAAAGCTTCACTAGCTTCATCGATTTTTGCAGCAGTTTTATATAAGTTAATGATGTGAATACCATTACGCTCCATATAGATATACGGTGCCATATTAGGATCCCATCTTCTTGTTAGGTGTCCAAAGTGTACACCTGCATCAAGTAATTCTTTTACTTCGATATTGTTTGCCATTTTTGTAATAGTTTACGTTCTGTTGAATTAGCAATGCCCAAGTGGCTACTTTATTAGTAAGGCCTTGTGCATTTAGATGCTAAACTAACCTCCGAATACTCGGGATAACAACAAATACTGTTTTAATAAATTAACGTTTAGAGAACTGGAATTTCTTACGAGCTTTCTTCTGACCGAATTTCTTACGCTCTACCATTCTTGGATCTCTGGTCAATAAACCTTCTGGTTTTAGGACTAGTCTGTTTTCTTCGTCTAATTCGCATACCGCTCTGGATATTGCTAAACGAATAGCTTCCGCCTGTCCAGTGATTCCTCCACCATATACGTTTACTTTTACATCGTATTTCTCCTCATTACTTGTTAAAGTTAAAGGCTGATTTACTTTGTATTGTAAAGTAGCAGTAGTGAAGTAGTCATTAAGGTCTTTCTTATTAACCGTAATTTTTCCAGAACCATCTTTAAGATAAATTCTAGCTACAGCCGTTTTTCTACGACCAATTTTGTGAATAACTTCCATTACTTAACTTCGTTTAAGTTAACAGTTTTAGGTTTTTGAGCATCCTGATTGTGTTCTGCTCCTGCATAAACCTTTAAATTACGGAATAAAACTGCTCCTAATTTGTTTTTAGGTAGCATTCCTTTTACCGCTTTTTCGATTAAACGCTCTGGGTTCTTTTCGAACAATTCCTGAGCAGTAAGACTTCTTTGCCCTCCAGGATAACCTGTGTGACGGATATACGATTTATCTGTCCACTTTTTTCCTGTTAAGTTGATTTTTTCGGCATTTGTAATGATAACATTATCACCGCAATCAACGTGTGGGGTAAAGCTAGGTTTGTGTTTGCCTCTTAGTAGTACTGCTACTACAGAAGCAAGACGACCTAAAGTCTGTCCTTCAGCATCTACATGTAACCATTCTTTTGTAACGGTTGCTTTGTTTGCAGATACTGTCTTGTAACTTAATGTGTCCACACTAATTAATTTTACTTATTAAACATTCCTTTTCCTATATAAAATAGGGGTGCAAATGTACAATTATATATTTATATAGCAAATGCCAAGTTAATATTATTTTTAATCTATGATGCATTGGTTTTCAGGTGGGTTAATAATACTGCGGGTTATTTGTTTATTTTATACGTCTTAACCTCTATTTCCTGTTAATTTTTTACTAAAAAATAAGCTAAAGTGTGACAAAACATAATAATTTCTATCATCTTAGATAAGTCAATCATCAAACGTCTAATCATCATGAAGTATTTGCACCATATTTTGGTACTTTTCTTATTTCCTATTTTTAGTATAGCGCAAGATTCTACAAAAGTTGTTACCAAAAGAGTGTACACCACAAAACCCCTTAATGGCAGTGAAGCTCCCAATATAGATGGTCTCCTTGATGAACCGGGTTGGGATTTGGTAGAATGGACAGGAGATTTTATAGAGAATCAACCAGACGAAAATACACCACCTAGTCAACAATCTAAATTTAAAATAGTATACGATCAGAAATATCTTTATGTGGCATATAGATGTTATGATACAGAACCCGATAAAATCGAAAAGAGGCTGTCTAGAAGAGATGGATTTGCAGGGGATAGAATTACCATCATATTAGATACATATCATGATAAGCGAACCGCTTTTTCATTTACGATTACCGCGGCAGGAGTTAAAGGGGATGAATTTGTTAGTCAGAATGGGGATAACTGGGATGAAAGCTGGAATCCAATTTGGTACGCAGCCTCTAAAATAGATGCCGAAGGATGGACTGCTGAAGCTAAGATTCCTTTAAGCCAATTAAAATTTGGAAACGATAAAGAACAGATATGGGGGTTTCAAGTAACTAGACTTATTTTTAGGAAAGACGAACGATCAGGTTGGCAACGAATTCCTGCAGATGCTCCAGGTTTTGTGAGTGAATTTGGTGAGTTGCATGGGCTAATTAATATAGAACCACAAAAACAATTAGAAATTCAGCCTTTCGCTGTATTGCAATTTGACACTTTCCCCCAAGAAGAGGGTAATCCCTTTAGAGAAGGAGAAGATTTTAAACTTAATGGAGGATTAGATGCTAAAATTGGTATTACAAACGATTTAACTTTAGATCTTACGGTTAATCCAGATTTTGGCCAGGTAGAGGCAGATCCTGCAGCAATAGCTTTAGATGGATTTCAGATATTTTTTAGAGAACAACGCCCTTTCTTTGTCGAAAATAAGAACATCTTTGATTACCGTTTTGCTAATGGGTTTGACAATGTGTTTTATTCACGTAGAATAGGTAGGAATCCTCAAGGTTTGATAGGAGAGAATCCATTTAATGATTCTAGTCCTACTAATGATGAGTTTGTCGATAGTCCAAATAATACTACTATTCTTGGGGCTGCTAAATTTAGTGGTAAAACAAAAAATGGATGGTCAATTGGGATCTTAGAAAGTGTTACCGAACAAGAGATCGCCAAAATAGAAGATGAAAATGGCAATAGAAGAGAGTCTATTGCAGAACCCCTAACGAATTACTTTATAGCTAGAGCACAAAAGGATTTTAATAATCGTAACTCTTTTATCGGAGGAATTTTTACTGCTACAAATCGTAATCTTGGAGATGCTCTTACCATTGATTACGAAAATCCCGAAACCGATGAAACCTCAGAATTGGTTGGGGTAAGAGAAAATAACCTGAATATCTTAAGAAAAGCAGCATATAGCGGAGGGTTAGATTTTAGGCATAATTGGAAAAAGAGAAAGTATTTTTTAGAAGGTAATATCGTAGCTAGTCATGTAGAAGGCTCTAAGGAAGCTATTGAAGAAACTCAGAATGAGTTAACTCATCTTTTTCAACGTATCGATGCAGATCATGTAGATGTAGATCCCAATCGAACTTCGCTTACAGGAACCGGTGGTAAATTGGTTGGAGGAAGATCAGGAGGGGGTAGCTGGCGATATAACGCAGGGGTTTTTTGGCGATCTCCAGAACTCGAGCTAAATGATGTAGGTTTTTTGCGTCAGGCAGACGAAATCAGACAGTTTGCTAATGCTCGTTATTTATTTTTAAAGCCAACGAAGTTCTACCGAAGGGCTAATATTTTTGTAGAGCAATTTTCTACTTTTGATTTTGAAGGTAATTATAATCGCATACAGTATGAATTTAATGGATTCATAAATTACAAAAACAATTGGTGGACCGAGGTAGGGTTTGGTCATAAACCACGTATTTTTAGTAATACTTTTTTACGAGGAGGGCCTAGATGGCGTTTTTCGGATGAGAACTTTACTTTTTTGTTTTTCGGCTCAGATCAGCGTAAGAAGTTTAACTTCACCCTTGGTCATGTAAATGGTTGGGCGCAACAAAACAATTTCTCGTTTGAACGATATGTTGTAAGACTTAGATACCAGCCTTTTGATGCGTTTAGTATGTCTATAAACCCCGAATTTGAGCGTAATCCTAACAAAACACAATATGTAACCGAAGCTGATTTTGGAGACACAAAACGATATATTACCGCACGTATTGATCAACAGACCTTAAGTGCAAGTATTCGATTAAATTATAATATTAATCCTAATCTTACGATACAATATTATGGTCAGCCTTTTATATCCAGAGGTAGATATACAAATTTTAACTATGTTAATAATGCAGTAGCCGAGGATCTTGGGGAACGAGTAACATTGTATGGAGAAGATCAAATTTCTTTTGCCGATGAGGAATATTCAATTGATGAGAATCGAGACGGAACGGTAGATTATACCTTTGATGATCCTGATTTTGCATTTGTACAATTTCGTTCTAATTTAGTATTGCGTTGGGAGTATATTCCCGGATCCGAAATATTCTTAGTTTGGTCACAAGGGGTAACAGGAGATGGGGCTCCCTCTGATCATTTATTTAGGAGTCTGAACAATCAAATCCTGGATCAACAGCCAGACAATACATTTTTGATCAAAGCAACATATCGTTTTGTATTATAACAAGTAGGAGGTTAGGGATATGAGATCAGAAGTATTTGTTTTGTCATTCCTGCGAAGGTAGGAATCCATCTTCGATTAATGGTTATTGGATATAAAACGTATACTTGACAAGCTTTCCACTTCAAGATTTGGGCGTGACCCAAGGGTCGGGCTATTCACTATATCTTTTTTGTCCTACTTCTCGACTATGCTCGAAGTGACAAAAAAGGATGCCGTTACTATCCCTCACGCTAGGATTTTTTTCAGTATTGACATTCTACAATAATAAAAAATGACAAAGCTTATGTCCAGCTTAACCTATGAAGATAGTAGTGTAAATTTTACAGTAAGAATAAAAGTCGAAATGACTTCATTCAAAAAACTTTTTCACACTTACAATTTTACACGTATTTTGCAGCAATATAAGAATGTGATTATATGAAATATTTTTATGCTGCGTGTATCGTAGTTTTTTTGACGTCTTGCAACACTTCAAAACCAAAAGAAAAAGTAACTATAGTAGAAGAAAATACCAGCATTTCAAAAAAAGATTCCCTTTCCTTTTTTTTGGATCATTATGAGAAGTTTTTTACAACTAATTTCAATGTTTCAGAATGCCCCGGTGCCGCAATTGTAATTGTTAAAGATTCTGTGGTTGTTTACAAGAGAGGATTTGGGGTAAAAGAAATTCATACGCAAGACTCTGTAGATGTAAATACAGTATTTAGAATAGCTAGCTTATCAAAAGGGGTTACAGCAGTATTAGCAGGGAATTTAGTTGATCGAGCAGAGTTACAATGGAATCAAAGAGTTAAAGAATCAGTACGCACCTTCGATTTAAGAGATAAAGAACAGGCAAACCGACTTCAGGTTAATCATTTGTTATCTCATACCACAGGGTTGTATCAATATACCTATACCAAACTTATACAAAAAGGATTGTCTATAGATCGTATTATTAATAGTTTTAAAAGAAAAGGAGTTATTGCTAAGGAAGGAGTAGATTATGAGTATCAAAATGCCATGTTTTCGGTGATTGAAAAAGTAATGGAGAACCAAACCGAAAAACCGTTCGAAACCCTGCTTAAAGAAAGGATATTTGATTCTGCAGGGATGTGTACTGCATCTAGCACCTTTTCTGAAATTAAAAATAACATTAACGTTGCATTACCACATTCTTATAACCACTATTCGAAAAAATATAAGCTAGATAAGCTTCATGAAAATTATTATAATGTTGCCGCTGCCGGAGGGATTAACGCCTCTATTTCTGATATGGGAGAATACTTAAAAGTATTGTTAGGATATCGATCTGATATTATTTCAAAAGAAAGTCTTGCTGATATTTTTAATCCTATTGTCTGTACCAGTAATAAAGATACGTATGTTAATCTATGGGATGGCGTAACAGATTCTTACTACGCCATGGGATGGCGAATTTTGGATTATAGAGGGCGAAGAATCGTATATCATGGTGGTAATGTAAATCAATACAAAACGCAATTGCTTATAGATCCAGACAATAAGATTGGGATTTGTGTTTTGTTTAATGCTCCTAATCCATTTAATGGCCCGGTAATGCCCACCTTTTTGAATTACTATGATTTTTATTTGGATGTGAAGAAATAAAAAACTCCATTACATAAATAATGGAGTTTTTTGATTTATATGTCCCGTCCTCAAATAGGGTTACAATAAAATTTTATTTGTTATATCTCTTCCAAGACGATGACATCTACTTCGCCCGAAATACTCAAGTCATTTCCGGTAGTATTGTAAACTCCTGCGACATCGAATGAGAAAGAGAACGTTAGATTATTAGTAGTATCATCAAAGTTATAGTCTGTTATTACAAAATTAGTAACACCGGCACTAGTATTATTGTAACTTCCATTAAATGTGAAATATTTTAAATCCTCAGTTACAATAGCATAGTCTTGCACAAAAATATTAGAATTAAGGCTCTGTGTTGATTCACCAGGATTATTTACGACTAAGTTTATGCCTGATGTGGTGTATTGAAATATATCATCAGGTGCGCTTAGAAATCTAAGTAAATTAAAAGATAGACTAGAAGCTCCTACCACAACACTATTATGACTATTAACATAGCTAGCTTCTGTAGCGGTAAATTTAAATTCTGCTGTATCGGTAAATGTAACATCGTCTGATCTTGTTCCTTCAAAATTTAGAGTGATACCTCCGTATTGTGTCAACTCTTCAAAACCAATGCCGTTTTCACCATTGATTCCGTCTGCTCCATCTATACCTGCTACGCCGTCAATACCGTTTATGCCGTTAGCTCCATCCTCACCTTCGCAATTAGTTACAAATATTCCTAAAGCACAAATTAAAATAGTTTTTAGATAATTTTTTTTCATTTTGTTTTTTCTTAGTATTAATAAATATCATTTTAATCTTGCAATATTACAACGAGCCAGTTTCATTTTTCGATACTGGTGATTTTTTTTAAAAGATGCGTTAGCATTCAAAAAGCCTTTTGTTTATAGTTATTTTGAAGTATAATATGTTCAAAAGGATTTATATTGGAAGAGAATTAAGAATAAAATGAATATAGATTAAAAATAAAATTGGTTTTGTGAAAAGTCAAGGGTTTCTCTTACGTGTGGATAGAATAGTAAAAGCCTTAAGTAGCTTAAGGCTTGCTAGAGAATTATATAATCAGTAATGGTTTATCTTCTTTAGTGTGCTTCGAGCCAATTGTCACCCAATCCAAGATCTACATCCAAAGGTACCGCTAAGGTATAAGCGTTTTCCATTTCGGTTTTGATTAATGTTTTTATATTTTCAAGTTCAGGTTTATAGACGTCAAAAACCAATTCATCATGTACTTGTAGTAACATCTTGGTTTTGTGATTTCCTTCTTTCAGCTTTTTATGAATATTAATCATCGCTATTTTGATGATATCGGCTGCACTACCTTGTATCGGTGCGTTTACGGCATTTCGCTCTGCAGCCCCACGCACAATTGCATTAGCAGAGTTAATGTCTTTAAGGTATCTACGTCTTCCTAAAACCGTTTGTACATACCCATTATCACGAGCAAAATCTACTTGCTCACTCATGTAGTTACGAAGCTTAGGATAGGTTTTGTAGTAGGTGTCAATCAATTCTTTGGCTTCACTACGTGATAAACTAGTTTGATTACTTAGTCCAAAGGCAGAAACCCCGTAAATAATCCCAAAATTTACCGTTTTGGCATTGCTACGTTGTTCTCTGGATACTTCTTCTAATGGAACGTTAAATACTTTTGCGGCAGTAGAAGCATGAATATCTTCCCCATTTTTAAAAGCTTCAATCATGGTTTCTTCTTCGCTTAGCGCTGCGATGATACGTAGTTCTATTTGCGAATAATCCGCCGCTAATAACGTGTATTCTTCACTTCTGGGTACAAATGCTTTTCTTACTTGTCTTCCACGCTCTGTACGTATCGGAATATTCTGCAAATTAGGGTTGTTAGAGCTTAATCGACCAGTTGCTGCAACGGTTTGCATATAATCGGTATGAACTCTTCCTGTGTTTTCATTGACCTGGTTAGGTAATGCATCAACATAGGTGCTTTTTAGTTTAGACAATCCTCTAAAATCTAATATATTCTGAATAATCTCATGATCTTTAGCTAAATACGAAAGTACATCCTCTGCTGTAGAATATTGACCGGTTTTCGTTTTCTTGGGTTTGTCAACCAGCTTCATTTTTTCGAATAAAACAATTCCCAATTGTTTTGGCGAAGCAATATTAAATTCTTCTCCAGCTTCAGTATAAATTTTAGTTTCTAAATTTTTAATATCCTCATCTAATTCATTTGAAAGTGAATTTAAGAATTCTTTGTTTAGATTAATTCCTTCAACTTCCATGTCGGCCAAAACACGTAGTAGTGGGATTTCAATATCCTCGAATAGGGATACATTTTTTGCTTCTTTAAGCTCTGGCGCAAAATGTTCTTTTAATTGAAAGGTAATATCAGCATCTTCAACTGCATATTCGGTTTGTTGCTCTATAGGTACTTGTCTAAATGATAACTGGTTTTTTCCTTTTTTTCCGATTAGTTCTGTGATCGAAACAGGGGTGTAGTTGAGGTAGGTCTCAGAAAGCACATCCATATTATGTCGCATATCAGGATTAATAAGATAATGTGCAAGCATGGTGTCGAATAAATTTCCTTTAACCTCAATATTATATTTTGCTAGTACTTTGATGTCATATTTTAGATTCTGACCGATTTTTAAAATATTTTGGGCTTCAAAGAAAGGGCGTAATTGTTCGATCAATTCCTGAGCTTCATTGCGATCTTCGGGGAAAGGGATATAAAATCCTTTACCAGCTTCCCATGAAAAGGCAATTCCTACTAACTCTGCCGTTAGGGGATTAAGCCCGGTAGTTTCGGTGTCAAAACAAACACTTTCCTGTTTTAATAAGTTTTGAAGGAAAAGTTTCATGGCCATTCCCGGTGCAATACTTTGATAAAAATGCTCTGTATTGGCTATGGTTTTTCTACTAGAGTATGATTCAACTTCTACTGCTTCGCCCTGATCACCAAATAAAGAAAACTGACCAGCGCCAGCTTGTGTATTTTGCTTTTTTGCAGTCGAAGCACTGCCCGTTTGAGTAGTTGTGGTTTCTTCCCCAGAAAAAATCTTTAAAAACTGATCTTTTAATCTTCGAAACTCAAGTTCTTCAAAGATTTCGTGTACTTTTTTAGCATCTGGTTTCGATAGTTCATAATCATTGGCATTAAAAGTTACATCACAATCCAGGATAATGGTGGCTAATTTTTTTGAAAGAAGTCCTAGCTCTGCATTGGCTTCTACTTTTTCTTTCATTTTTCCTTTTAGCTTATCGGTATTGGCCAGTAAGCCTTCCATAGAGCCATATTCTGCAATAAATTTTTTGGCAGTTTTGTCACCTACCCCAGGTAGGCCAGGTATATTATCTACGGCATCTCCCATCATTCCCAGGTAGTCGATCACTTGTTCTGGTCTTTCTACTTCGAACCTCTTTTGTACTTCGGGGATTCCCCAAATCTCGATACCATTTCCCATTCGGGCCGGGCGATACATAAAAATATTTTCGGAAACTAATTGCGCATAATCTTTATCAGGAGTAACCATATAGGTTTGATATCCTTCTTTTTCTGCTTGTTTGGCTAGCGTACCGATTAAATCATCTGCCTCGACCCCTGCACGTTCAATAATCGGAATATGCATCGCCTTTAGAATGTCCTGGATAATTGGTACGGCAATTTTTATGGCTTCGGGTGTTTCGTCTCGATTGGCTTTATATTCTGGAAAAATCTCTAATCGATCCTTACTTCCTTGTTTATCAAAAGCAACAGCTAAATGGTCTGGTTTTTCTCTTTTGATAACGTCGAATAAAGAATTTACAAAGCCCAATACAGCCGATGTATCCTGGCCTTTAGAGTTAATTCTGGGGTTCTTGATAAGCGCATAATATCCTCGAAAAATTAAAGCGAAAGCATCCAGAAGAAAAAGACGTTTTTGTGACATGGTGTGAGTTGATTTTTTAGAAATGCAATATAAAAAGAAGATTAATCAAAACGTATAATTAAAACAAAAAGAAATGCCGTCATAAACTGACGGCATTTCGCCCCAAAATAAAATTGATAACAATGTATCAACTACTGTAAATACGGTAATAATTTTATATATATAAAATTGTTTCTTCTTATATAATCTAAATATCCTATTATCAGATATATTTAGACGAAGTTACAAATAATAATTTTACTTCTGAAAGAAATTACTAAGATTTATGATTTTATAAAGATACACTTTTTAATATATTTTAGTGTTTTAAATAGAGATACCGTTAATTTTAACTTAAAGGATAGTTAGAAATTGAATAGGAGGGATAGTTTTGTTTTTTTAATAAATGGATGTGTTATGCGTTGGTTAATACCGATATTTTTATACGTACTTCTTGAGGTTTATGCTTTTCAGGCAGTAAAAACAATGGCTAAAAATCAATGGCTTCAAGTTGGGTATTTTGTACTGTCAATAGTAATATTGGGGTATGTTATTTATATTTTCGCGAATTACGATAGAAGTGTTGGGCCAACAAAATTTACATTAAGAGCCAGTGGGTTATTGCTACTTACCATCGTTCCAAAATTGATCTTGGTGTTGTTTATGTTTGGAGAAGATATTATTAGGGTGTGCATCGCAGGGTATACATACCTTACCAATACTTTTTTTGAAGGAACTGCGACCGAATACCTGCCAGATCGCAGGAAATTTATAAGTCAAGTTGCTTTGGGTGTGGCTGCTATTCCTTTTGTGGGATTATTGCATGGTATTTTTAGAGGGAAATATAATTTTAAAGTCATACGTCATGTTTTGCATTTTGAAGACCTTCCTGCTGCATTTGATGGATTTAGAATCACTCAAATTTCTGACATCCATTCTGGGAGCTTTGATGATGCTGCTAAGATTGAATATGCGGTAGACTTAATTAATGAACAAGAGACTGACCTTCTTCTTTTTACAGGTGATATTGTAAATACTGTAGCTGAAGAAATGGATGATTGGATCGACACTTTTAAGCGAATCAAAAATCCTCAATATGGAAAATATTCTGTTCTGGGAAATCATGATTATGGAGAGTATGTTACATGGGATAACCAAGCAGATAAGGAAGCAAATTTTCAGGCAATAAAAGATGTTCATACTAAAATCGATTTTAATCTGTTACTTAATGATAGCGCTTTTGTAGAAAAAGATGGAGAGCGTATTGCGGTGATAGGGGTAGAAAATTGGGGCCATAATTTTAAGAAAGCTGGTGATTTAGCAAAAGCATCAGAAAAAGTGGCTCAGGATGATTTTAAAGTTTTACTAAGTCATGACCCTTCACATTGGGAGTATGAAGTAAAGGGACATGCCGATCATTACCATCTTACGTTAAGTGGTCATACTCATGGATTTCAATTCGGGATCGAGATCCCAGGGTTTTTGAGGTGGAGTCCTGTGCAATATGTGTATAAACAATGGGCAGGAATGTATGATGAGATGGGGCGTTATCTAAATGTAAACCGAGGTTTTGGGTTTCATGCTTTTCCGGGAAGAGTAGGGATTTGGCCAGAGATTACGGTAATTGAATTGAGAAAAGGAGTGCCACTTTCTTAATTCTCAGAAAGTAGTATATTTACAATTGTTTAATGGTCGGTTAATTAGTAGAAATGACCTAAACATAAAAGTTTTTGAACATGTCAAAGTTTGGAGATATAATAGGTATTGAGATTCCTGTTTTGTTGGATTTTTATACCGAATGGAATGAGCCTTCTTTAGCAATGCATCCAGTATTGAAAGATGTGGCTGCAGCTCTTGGGGATAAAGGTAAAGTAATAAAGATAGATGTCGATAAAAATGAAGAGTTGGCAACAGCGCTTCGTATCAAAGGACTTCCGACTTTAATGATTTATAAGCAGGGGGAAATGGTGTGGAGGCAAAGTGGTGAACAAGATGCAAATACTTTGATTGGCCTCATGAAAGAGTATGTTTAATCCTCAATCTTATCAAAGACAAATCCTCTTTTTGTAAAATAATCTAATACTCTGGGTAATACAGATCTAAGATTTTTTTCGGCCTTTATGCTATCATGAAAAACAATGATGCTTCCTGATGATGTGTTTTGAGTTACATTCTGAAAGCATTGTTCTTCGTGTACGGTTTTGTCCCAGTCTTTTGATAAAATATCCCAAAGAATAATTTTATACCCTTGTTTTTCTAATGTTTTGAATTTTGAATAACTTATCTGTCCATATGGGGGTCTAAACAATTGCGTAGTATGCTTAATTTCAGAATACTTCTGGATCATCTCTTGGCAGTCCTTTACATTTCTAAAATAGACCTCAGGATCGCTTTTCCATGCTTTTAAGTGATTCATGGTGTGGTTTCCGACGGCATGATTATCTGAAAGAATTTTATTAAAAATGTGAGGGTGCTTTTTAATGTTCTCGCCTATACAAAAAAAGGTAGCTTTTGCCTCAAACTTTTGTAATTGTTCTAAGACAAATTCTGTAATATCAGGTATGGGGCCATCATCAAAGGTGAGGTATAATGTCTTTTCTTTTTTGTCATAAAAATCCCAAACATATGTAGAAAAAAAATGTTTTAGAACCTTGGGGGTTTTGTTAGGAATCAAGTCCACCATTGAAATAAATAAAAAGGCGAGGCTTTTTTTACCTCGCCTATATGATTAGTTAGGAATACTGTCTAAAGAATCTGAGCTTTTTTCCTGATTTTGAAACTCTTTAATTAAATCCTCTTCTTGTTTTTTGATAGCTTCATCATCATCATATTGCTCATCTGCAGAATATAACCTAGAGAATAAACCTAGATATTTATTAAATTCATCTGCTTTTTCTTCTACCATTTCTCTGTCTTGATTAATCAATAATAAATCGACAACACTGCGGTACCGTTCTACATTAGTTACGATATCTTCTGCATAATGATATTGATCTTTAAGTTCTAAGCTTCCAAAATAAGTGAGTTGCTCCTGGTATTTTTTAGCAATTTTCTCCCATAAATCTCGTGCTTTTTGTTTTTCACCTACTTGATAGTAGCCTGTTACATAAGGTTCTAATAAGGTGTAGTACTCATAGTATTCAATTGGCATTTTATCCATTGCTAAATCTATAATTACTTTAGCCTTGTCCTTTTTGCCTTCCTGGATTAACGTTTCAACTAATCTAGCAAGATTACTTCTATACGTTATGGCATTTCTCCTTGTTTCAGGATCATGATAAATATTTGGATCATTGCTATTTCCCCAATCCCAGCTTGTTACATTTTTGTACATTAAATCGGTATCTATTCTACCCATTTCAAAAGGGTTTCGGGGATTTTGTTTTGTCCGTATAGGAACCAGTTTATAGGTTACGCCATCTAGTTGTAAATAATCTTTCATCCATAAAAAATCGTCATCACCATAGCTTCCGCCAGTAAAATAAATAGGTCTTTCCCAGTTATTGTTGGCAATCATATCCAGCATTAATAATCGATTTTTGAATAATAGGTCTCCCTTTAGGTGTATATCGATGTAGGGTACTATAAGATCAGCATCTTCTGGAGATACAATGCCATTTCTAAGTACTGCCTCTTTATTTACCGGTATTCTAATATGTTTTGTAGGGAATGTGTTTACTTTTTTGCCACTACTTAAGTCCCCTTTTGTTCTCGGGTCATCGGTTTCTATCCATCGCATCCAGTTTTTAATCAACATGGTGTCGTTGGTCACTGGCTTATAATAAATAGCATCATTATTTCCCCATCTATAAAACTCATGTGTTAATTGGGATGGAATAGGTTTGCTGTCATAGGCGGCTTTTTTCATTTGGTCGATATACCAATCTGTAGCAAAAAGACTGGTGTTTACCGTTCGTACATCGGTTCGATACCCTTCAATATCTTGCGCGTACCATAATGCAAACGTGTCATTATCCCCAATGGTAAAAAGAATGGCATCTTTTTGGCAGGATTGTAAATACATTTTTGCCATGGCCTGTGCTGTGTATCGATTAGAGCGATCATGATCATCCCAGTTTTCTGAAGCTAATAGGACAGGTACGGCTAATAAGCATACTCCTGTAACGATAGGTGCAAGAAGTTTTGGTTTCAGATATTCTTTCAACATATCAAACAGGGCATAAACTCCAAAACCTATCCAGATTGCAAATACATAAAATGATCCTACTAAGGCATAATCACGTTCTCTGGGTTCAAAAGGTCTTTCGTTTAGATAAATTTTCAGGGCTAGACCTGTAAACAAGAAAAAGACAAGTAGTATCCAAAAGTATTTCTTGTCTCGTTGAAACATAAACACAAACCCAATAAGTCCTAGAAGGAGTGGCAAGAAATAATATGTGTTTCGGGCTTTGTTTTTTAGTGCATCGCTAGGTAAATTGTCTTGAGAGCCTAAACGTGCTTCATCAATAAATTTGATACCACTAAGCCAGTTTCCTTCTAAATCAGTAAGTCTACCTTGATTGTCGTCTTGTCGGCCTGCAAAATTCCACATAAAATATCGCCAATACATATATCCCATTTGATAATCAAAAAGATAAGTGACATTGTCCCATAGTGATGGCTTTTTTACATTGAGATAATTGCCAAATGACTGAAGGAATTTATGATAGTCTTCGTTATCTAGTTTGCCACTAGCGTATTCTCTTTTAAATTGAGTAACAGCATTTAGTAGTTCATCTTCATCTTGATACTCTGGTTTTATTGTAAATTTTATGGGTCCGGTGAACTCCATGTAATTGGCAACATGTTCTGTGCTCCACATTCTTGGCAGTATTGCCTTATGAGCGTTGTCAAGATTTTGTTTAGCATTTTTCCAATCGTTTACAATGATGTACTTTCCGGTTTTGGAATCTTTTTCGTATTTCGGCTTATCATCTTCGTAAGGGTTGTTTTCATCTAAACCAGAGTAAATTTCTGTAAACTGTGGACCATAGAAAAGGTGAGTTTCAGGATATTGTTCTAAGTTATAATATGCCAAAAGTTCTCTGGCATTGTTGGGGTTGTTTTCGTTTATTACTGTGCCTGCATTAGCTCTTACGGGTAACATAATCCAACTAGAAAATCCAATAAGGATAAACATAACGCATAATAACAATGTGTTTAGTTGTGGGTATTGTTGTTTTCGAGTGTATTTTATCCCAAAATAGAAAGCCGCTATCATGATCAGCCCGGCAATAATTGTCCCAGAATTAAAAGGAAGACCGATAGAGTTAACAAAGAATACTTCGGCAGCACCAAAGAATTTAAGAGTAGAAGGTAATAACAATTTAAAGATAAATAAAAGTATTGCTACCACCACTACATTAGCTATAATGAAGTTTTTTATTGTAATTTCTTTATAATTCTTGAAATAATAGAGTAAACCTATCGCTGGGATCGATAGTAGTCCCATAAAATGAACTCCAAATGATAAACCGACTATAAATGAGATTAAAATCAACCATCTATTACCTCTTGGAGAGTGCATGTCACGTTCCCATAATAGTCCTAAATAAAAAAGAACCGATAAGATACAAGTGGCCATTGCATACACTTCGGCCTCAACAGCATTAAACCAGAAACTATCTGTAAATGTAAACGCTAAAGAACCTACTAGTGCACTACCTAATACAGCCATTGCCTTGCCTTGGGTAAACTCTTCGTCTTTTACAATTAATTTTTTTACCAAAATTGTAATCGACCAAAACATAAACAATATAGCAAATGCACTTGCGAAAGCAGAAGTTAAATTAACCATAAGTGCAATCTGGGTTGGATCTGAGGCAAATGCAGAAGCAAATGCTCCTATCATCTGAAATATTGGTGCGCCAGGAGGGTGCCCAACCTGTAATTTTGATGAGGTTGCTATGTATTCTCCAGCATCCCAAAAACTAGCCGTAGGTTCTACAGTCATTGAATAAACGCATAAAGCAATAGCAAAAACTGTCCAGCCCAATATTTTATTCCACTTAGTAAAGTTGAATGTGTTCATAAGATTTAATCGGTTATATAACGTGTGGCGAATTTAGTAATAAAAATACTTTCCCTAGAGTTTTTTTAGCAAACGCTTAACAGAAGTTTATATTATCTTCTATATCACGTTAGGGTGAATTTATGAGTTAGGTAGTTTTTGATGAATAATTTTTTTAAAAAAATGTTTGCAGACCAAAAAGAAAGTATTAAATTTGCACCCGTAATAAAAACACTGGTCTATGGTGTAACTGGCAACACGTCTGTTTTTGGTACAGAAGAGTCTAGGTTCGAGCCCTAGTAGACCAACTTAAAAAGGAGCAACAAGTTTAATGTTGTTCCTTTTTTTATTTTGAAAGAAATAAGTCATATGGGCGAGAAGTTTATCCTGAGCGTTGCACTGAGTATGTCGAAGTGTATAGTCGAAGGGAGCCCTAGTAGACCAACTTAAAAAGAAGGAATTAGTTTTGAACTAATTCCTTCTTTTTTTTGCGGTATAATGATTTTGGGTGAGAAGTTTATGCAGAGCGAGGAACGAGTCGAAGTAAGCCCTAGTAGACCAACGTAAAAAGGAGCAACATCAAATGTTACTCCTTCTTGTTGTTTTAGAACGAACATGGGGTCTGGTTAAAGGAATTTTCCTCTATTAGGGTAATATGTGTTGGGAGGTTATTGTATTTTAAATGTTAATACGGGTCTTTTAGCGTGGTTTACCACATCTTCACCTAGACTACCATTAATAAAATGAGATATTCCTTTTCTACCATGAGTACTTATTCCTATCATTCCGGCTCTAACTGAGTCGGCAAAATTTAGAATCCCTTTTTCTACGGTGATATCATTATAAATATTTAATGTGTAATTGTTAATGCCTAATCCCGATATCATGTTGTTCATCTTTTCTTCGGTTTCATAGGTTGTTTTAAAACCGTTCGCGGTATTAATCCATACTAAGTGAAGTTTGGCATTTATAGAGTTTGCAAACTCATTTGCAGCTAATAAATTTGGTTTGTCTTCGTCATCAAAATTGGTGGCATATACAAAATCGTTAATATCAAATAACTCGCAATCTTCTTTTATGACTAATGTGGGCTTTTTGGATGTGCGAACAATTTTCTCTGCATTAGATCCGATAAATAACTCTTCAAAGCCAGAAGACCCATGAGATCCCATTATAATGATGTCGACATTGTTTTTTGTACTAGAATCAACAACTCCATGCAATACGTCTTCAAAGCTTACGGTTTCAACGATCTCAATGTCTTTTAGATAGTCTTGATCCATAATTTCTTCAAATTTCTTGTGGGTTTGCTTCATGAAAAAAATTGCTTCAGGTGCAGGTGCCGGTGAGCCAGAAGACATTAAATCAGATAAGTGCATAGGAAGCTCTAGAATATGTAATAAATAAATTGTTGCATCATTCTTTTTTGCAATTTGTGCAGCAACTTTCAAGGCACTTTCGGCTTGTTCAGAAAAATCGGTAGGCACGAGTATACTTTTAATCATAATCTTGCTTTTTTGAAATTAATTAGTTAATTATAGTATCTGTTTAGAGTTTTAGAGTAATTCTGCAAAAGAAATTAAACGGGGTAGAACTAATAACTTCTTAAGTGTAAGGAAACTATCCTTTTATTTAATATCTTAAATTTACAAAATAAATTCATTCATCACGGTATTTTGTATCTAAGATATTATTACTATCTTTGCACCGTTGAAATTAAAAAACCAGGATGAGGGGACGAGAAGTCCCCTCTTTTTATCTATTTATGTCGTTAAAAGATAATGTTGAAAGATTGTTAGAAGAAGCGCTGACTGAGCGACCTTCTTTATTCCTAATTAATTACAAAATTCATCAGGATAATAGTATAGAAGTTATTATAGATGGAGATGATGGAGTTAAGGTTGAAGATTGTATTGCGATAAGTAGAGCAATTGAACATAATTTGGATAGAGAAGAAGAGGATTTTTCCCTCCAAGTTATGTCTGCTGGGGTTTCTGAGGGATTAACGCATGTACGGCAATATAAAAAGAATATCGGAAGAAAAATTGCAGTAAAGACTCAGGACGAAAAGTTAGAAGGAGAGTTAGTTTCGACAACCAAAGATGGTATTACACTTACCTGGAAAACAAGAGAGCCCAAACCGGTAGGAAAAGGTAAAGTAACCGTTACTAAAGAAGCTTATGTAGCTTACGAACATATTGTAGAAGCAAAAGTTATGATAACATTTTAATTATAATATTGATATGGAAAATATCGCATTAATAGAATCATTTTCAGAATTCAAAGATGATAAGTTTATAGATCGTGTGACACTAATGTCGATCTTGGAAGATGTATTTAGAAATGCTCTAAAGAAGAAATTTGGTAGTGATGATAATTTCGATATCATTATAAATCCTGATAAAGGGGATTTAGAAATTTGGAGAAATCGTATTGTAGTTGGTGATGGTGAGGTAGAAGATGATAATCAGGAAATATCATTAACAGCGGCTAGAAGAATCGAGCCTGATTTCGAAGTAGGAGAAGATGTGTCTGAGGAAGTAAAGCTTATTGATCTGGGAAGACGTTCGATTTTAGCGCTGCGTCAGAATTTGATATCTAAAATCCATGAACACGATAATACAAATATTTATAAGCAATTTAAAGAGTTAGAAGGAGAGATATATACAGCAGAAGTTCATCATATACGCCATAGGGCAATTATTATGTTAGATGATGAAGGTAATGAAATCATTTTACCTAAAGACAGACAGATACCTTCAGATTTTTTCCGTAAAGGAGAAAATGTAAGAGGTGTTATCGAATCTGTAGAGCTTAAGGGTAATAAGCCTTCTATAATTATGTCGAGAACTTCTCCTTTGTTTCTTGAAAAACTGTTTGAATCAGAAATTCCTGAAGTTTTTGACGGATTAATTACCGTTAAAAAAGTGGTGAGAATCCCTGGCGAGAAAGCTAAAGTTGCTGTAGATTCATATGATGATAGAATTGATCCTGTTGGAGCCTGTGTAGGAATGAAAGGATCCAGAATTCATGGTATTGTAAGAGAGTTAGGTAATGAGAATATAGATGTTATTAATTATACTAACAATTTACAATTGTATATTACAAGAGCACTTAGCCCGGCTAAGGTAACTTCTATCAAGATTAATGAAGAAACGAATCGTGCCGAAGTAATGCTTAGGCCAGAGGAAGTTTCAAAAGCGATAGGTAGAGGAGGGCATAATATTAGATTAGCAGGACAGTTAACTGGTTTTGAAATTGACGTATTTAGAGAAGGTGTTGAAGAAGATGTAGAGCTTACCGAGTTTACCGATGAAATCGACTCTTGGATTATCGAAGAGTTTGCTAAAATAGGATTGGATACAGCCAAGAGTATTTTAGAGCAAGA
Organism: uncultured Aquimarina sp.; assembly: GCA_947503835.1. Taxonomy (GTDB): domain Bacteria; phylum Bacteroidota; class Bacteroidia; order Flavobacteriales; family Flavobacteriaceae; genus Aquimarina. The sequence continues at coordinate 95,697 of CANNFM010000001.1, read as the reverse complement.
TTTAGCAGATCTTGTAAAGCGAACTGATCTTGAAGAAGAAACGGTAAGCGAAGTAATTAAAATATTAAAATCTGAATTTGAAGATTAATAAATTCAATTAATTTATATTTGAGCATTAAATAATAGGCGTTTATGGCTGAAGCAAAAACAATGAGATTAAATAAGGTATTACGTGAATTCAATATCTCGCTAGACCGGGCTGTTGACTTTTTGAGTGCAAAAGGTCACGAGATAGATGCACGTCCTACCACTAAAATTTCTGAAGAAGTGTATCAGCTCTTGTGTGATGAATTTCAAACAGATAAGAGCAAAAAGGTTGCTTCAAAAGAGGTTGGAGAAGAAAAAAGGAAGGAGAAAGAAGCGTTACGCGTGCAGATTGAAAGTGAGCAAGAAGAAAAGCGTAAAATTGCTGAAGCGAGAGAAGTTGTAAAAGCTAAAGCTCAATTAAGCGGACCAAAGCAGGTTGGTAAGATTGAACTAGAAAAAAAGGAAGAAAAAGTACAACAGCCCAAACAAGAAGTACAAGATCCTCCTAAAAAAGAAGAAGCTAAAAGTAAAGAGCCAGAAGTTGTTTCTAATAGACCGGTAAAGAAAACTATTAAAATAACTAAAGAAGCTCCAAAGCAACCCGAAGAGAAAAAAGAAGTAAAGAAAAAAGAGGTAGAGAAACCTGCACCAAAGGTTGTTAAAGAAGAGTCTGCAGAGCCTATTGCAGAAGCTTCTGTTGAGCCAGAAAAGGTTAAAACTCAATATAAAAAATTAGATGGTCCTAATTTTACAGGGCAAAAGATTGATTTAGCACAGTTTAAAAAACCAGCTAAAAAGAAAGAAGAAAAATCTGATAAAAAGACTGGTGGAGCCGGAGCCGGCGGTGATCCTAAAAAACGAAGAAGGAGAATTAGCAAAGAAGGTGCTGGTCAAGGTTCTGGAGGTCAATCCGGAGGTGGTAATAGAGGTCCGGGAAACAGAGGCCCAGGAAATAGAGGCCCGGGTAACAGAGGTCCAGGAAAGGGAAAAAGAGCTCCTATTGTAAAAGAAGAGCCTAGCGAAGAAGAAGTGCAAAAACAAGTTAGAGAGACCCTTGAGAAATTACAAGGTAAATCTAATAAGTCAAAGGCAGCTAAGTACCGTAGAGATAAGAGAGATCAACACCGTCAGAAAGTTGAAGATGATGTTGCGCAGCAAGAACAAGAAAGTAAAGTACTTAAGGTAACAGAATTTGTTACCGCCGCAGAAGTTGCAACGATGATGGGTGTGCCAACAACTGATATAATTTCTGCATGTATGTCTCTTGGAATCATGGTTACCATGAATCAACGTTTAGATGCTGAGACCCTTTCTATTGTGGCAGATGAGTTTGGTTATGAAGTGAATTTTGTAACTGCAGATATTGAAGAATCAATAGAAGAAATTGTTGATGCTCCTGAAGATTTAATCAATAGAGCACCTATTGTTACAGTAATGGGACATGTAGATCATGGTAAAACATCGTTACTGGATTATATAAGACATGAGAATGTAATTGCTGGTGAAAGTGGTGGGATTACTCAGCACATTGGAGCCTACGGAGTGCAATTGGATAATGGTCAGAAGATAGCATTCTTAGATACACCGGGTCACGAGGCGTTTACAGCTATGCGTGCACGTGGTGCCCAGGTGACAGATTTAGCGATTATTGTAATTGCGGCAGATGATGATGTGATGCCACAAACAAAAGAAGCTATTAGTCATGCTCAGGCAGCAGGTGTTCCTATTATATTTGCAATTAATAAAGTAGATAGACAAGAAGCAAATCCTGAAAAGATAAAAGAAAAATTAGCTTCTATGAATTTGTTGGTAGAAGATTGGGGAGGAAAAATTCAATCCCATGATATTTCTGCTAAAACAGGTTTGGGAGTTAAAGAATTACTGGAGAAAGTATTGCTTGAAGCAGAAATTCTTGAACTTAAAGCAAATCCTGATCGATTAGCTTCAGGTACAGTTGTAGAAGCCTTTTTAGATAAAGGTCGTGGTTATGTGTCAACTATATTGGTGCAAACAGGAACACTTCGTGTAGGAGATTATGTTCTTGCTGGTAAAAATAGTGGTAAAGTAAAGGCGATGCATGATGAGCGTGGTAATAATGTTGAAGAAGCAGGCCCTTCTACTCCGGTTTCTATTTTAGGACTGGATGGAGCACCTCAGGCGGGTGATAAGTTTAATGTGCTAGAAGATGAGAGAGAAGCTAAAGATATTGCTTCTAAGCGAGCTCAGTTGCATAGAGAACAATCTGTACGTACACAGCGTCATATTACTCTTGATGAAATTGGACGTCGAATTGCTCTTGGAGACTTTAAAGAGTTAAATATAATTCTTAAAGGAGATGTGGATGGTTCTGTTGAAGCATTAACAGACTCGTTCCAGAAATTATCTACAGAAGAGATTCATGTAAATATAATTCATAAAGCAGTTGGTGCAATTACAGAGAGTGATGTGTTGCTTGCATCAGCTTCTGACGCTATCATCATTGGATTTAATGTTAGACCTGCAGGTAATGCCAGACAAGTTGCTGATAAAGAAGAAATCGATATCAGAACATATTCAATTATCTACGATGCTATAAATGATCTTAAGGATGCAATGGAAGGAATGCTTTCTCCAGTTATGAAGGAAGAAATTACCGGTACTGCAGAGATAAGAGAGACATTTAAGATTTCTAAAATTGGTACTATCGCTGGATGTATGGTTCAGAATGGTAAGATTTTCAGAAATTCTGGAATTCGATTGATAAGAGAAGGTGTTGTGGTGTATACAGGAGAGCTGGCTTCTTTAAAGCGTTTTAAAGACGATGTTAAAGAAGTAAGTAAAGGTTATGACTGTGGTATGCAGGTTAAGAACTATAATGACATCAAAGAAGGAGATGTGATAGAAGCTTATCAAGAAGTTGCAGTGAAGAAAAAGCTATAGGCTTAATACTTTAGATATGATATAAAAAAAACCTCTATGTATTTGCATAGAGGTTTTTTTAGTTACACCATTTTGGTGATATAGGTTTATATAAATTTTATTTCTTCTCTGGCTTAAAAATAAACGCATTTGGAAATACGGAGTGAACTTCTTTAAGAACTCTGTCTGCTTCAAGTCGAGTGCGATAGTTTCCCATCCAAACTTTATAATTAGGTGTTTCCCATTGTATTGATGAATCCCATTGCGGAAAAGATTCTTTTGAAGACCTCATGATGTCATTTGCCTTATTTAAATTTCCGTAATATAATTGAATTTTATAGCGATCACTAAAATCACCACTTTTTTCCATTTTGGATTTTATGTCAAGAAGCATTTTTATTTTCGGATCCTGATTAATTGTTACCGAAGCTTCAGGCAGAGGTAGTATGTTAATAGGTACAAAATTGTTATTATTTGACGGATCAAGGGTAGGGTTTAGGTTATCTTGTGCAATTATTGATGCAGTCGATACAAGGTAAATGCCTAATAGTAAAAGAGGGTGCTTCATGTTTAACATTCTCATTACAAATTAATTTGGTGTAAAGGTAAAGTTTAATAACTCAAAATTGTCAAAAATTATTATTTAGAATTATTATAAATTAATACTTAAGAGTTCTCTAACATTTCCAAAATCGACTTATTATAGTACTTTTGTCGTCGAATTAAAAGTGGTGGTTTTGTGTTTTTTTAAGACATAGAATGAAAAAACCATACCAAAATTAAGACGATAATTCTACTTAATAATATGAAACAGGTGAAACACCGAAATTCAGCCTCTAAAATCCTAATTCTAGGAACTGTTTTTTTATTTACTTTTTTTAATCCTGTTTTTGGACAGGATGAAGTAGCTGCGGATGCCGTAGTTGCAACCGAAGCTTCGTCTGGAGGAGATGTGGCTAAAGGGGAAGAGTTATTTAAATCTCTTTGTGCTGCGTGTCATAAACGTTATAAAAAGATGACCGGTCCGGCTCTTTTTGGAGTGGCAGACAAGTATGAACGAGAATGGCTTTATTCTTGGATAAAGAATAGTGCAGCAATGATTGCTTCTGGCGATGCACAAGCTGTTGCTATCTTTGAAGAGTATAACAAGACTGCAATGAATGCATTTCCGCAGTTGACAAACACAGATATCGATAACATACTAGCGTATGTAATGGTGCCTAAAGCAGAGCCTGTTGCTGCTGCTGGTGGAGCTGTTGCTGGAGGTGAAACTGATGGTTCGGGTATTTCTGCAAATGTACTTCTAGCTATATTGGCATTAGTTTTTCTTATGCTTATGGTGGTGCTGTTTTTAGTGAACAATACGCTTAGACGTTTTGCTGAAGCTAATAACATAGAGTTACCGGATTCTGAATCAAAAACACCAATCTGGAAAGCTTTTGTTCAAAATCAATTTTTGGTTTTGGTTACTGCTATTCTATTGCTTCTGGCAAGTGGATACTTTGTGTATGGCTATTTTATGCAGGTGGGTGTTGATCAAGGATATGCGCCAATTCAGCCTATACATTATTCGCATAAAATACATGCTGGTGATAATAAGATAGAGTGTAAGTATTGTCATTCTTCTGCACGAGTGAGTAAAACCTCAGGAATTCCTTCACTTAATGTGTGTATGAACTGTCATAAATCTATTAGTGAAGTAGCAGATGCTACAGCCACAGCAGAGCATTCTAAAGAATTCTATGATGGCGAAATTCAAAAGTTATACAAAGCTGTTGGGTGGGATGAAGAAACTCAAAAATATACTGGTGAAACAGAGCCGGTAAAATGGGTACGTATTCATAATCTACCTGATTTCGCATATTTCAATCACTCTCAGCACGTAAGTGTTGCTGGGGTCGAATGTCAGAAATGTCATGGTCCGGTAGAAGAAATGGAAGTGATGTATCAACATGCTCCACTTACAATGGGCTGGTGTATTAATTGCCACCGAGAGACTAATGTAAAGGTTGCTGATAATAAGTATTACGAAAAAATACATAAAGAACTTTCGAAAAAATATGGTGTAGATCAGTTGACAGCTGCTCAGATGGGTGGTTTAGAATGTGGGAAGTGCCATTATTAATAAAAAATTATCCGAAATTCGGAAAATAGTAAGAAGCTAATATCAATTATATATGTCATCAAACAAGAAATACTGGAAAAGTGTTGAGGAGCTAAATGAGAATAGCTCTATTGTTGAGACGCTACAGCAAAACGAATTCGTTCAGGAGATTCCAACGGATGAGTTTTTAGGAGATAAATCATCGTTAGAGAATTCTTCGACATCACGTCGTGATTTTCTTAAATATGTAGGTTTTAGTACTGCTGCTGCTTCATTGGCAGCTTGTGAAGGCCCGGTTAAAAAATCAATACCTTATGTGGTTCAGCCAGACAGAATTGTTCCTGGTGTTGCCAACTACTATGCTACTACAATAGCCGATGGTTATGATTTTGCCAGCGTTTTGATTAAGACAAGAGAAGGTCGACCAATAAAAGTTGAAAATAACAATCTTGCTGCTTCTAATGGTGATGCTAATGCTAGAGTACATGCGTCAGTGTTATCACTTTATGATAATTCTCGTCTTCAAGGGCCTAAAAAAGCCGGAGAAGATATTAGCTGGGATGTATTAGATAAAGAAGTTGGGGCTAAATTGAATAGTCTTGGCGGTAAGCAAATTGTATTGTTAACACAAACGTTTGCAAGTCCGTCTACTTCTAAATTGATTACAGAATTCAAAGCAAAATATCAAAACGTAAAGCATGTTGTCTATGATGCTGTATCACAAAGCGAAGCTTTAGATGCGTATCAGGTAATGTATGGAGAAAGAGCGCTTGCAGATTATGATTTTGAGAAAGTAAATACAATAGTTAGCGTTGCAGCAGACTTTTTAGGAGACTGGCAAGGAGGAGGATATGATAGTGGATATGCAAAAGGACGTATTCCTAAAAATGGCAAAATGTCTAAACATATTCAGTTTGAGTCTAATATGTCTTTGACTGGTGCTAATGCAGATAAGAGAATTCCGGTAACACCTTCGCAACAAAAACAAGTTCTTGCGGCATTATATACGTATGTAACTGGTTCTGGCTCTAAAAGCTCTTTAGGGGCGGATCTGGATGCAGAAGTAGTAAAGGTGGCTAAGCAAATACAAAAAGCAGGAAGTAATGCTGTTGTGGTAACAGGTCTTCAGGATGCTGATGCGCAATTAGTAGTATTGGCTATTAATAAAGAAATACAAAGTAAAGCTTTTAATGAGAGTACTCCGCGTACAATTCGTCAAGGAGATGCTAAGGCTGTTGCTCAGTTGGTAAAAGATATGAATGCAGGCCGCGTTGGTGGATTATTAATCGCCGGTGTTAATCCTATGTATACATTGCCAAATGCAAGTGAGTTTAAAACAGGTCTAGAAAAAGTTGATGTTTCGGTTGCATTTAGTATGCATAGTGATGAAACAGCTTCAGAATGTAATTATATAGCAACAACCCCATACTATTTAGAATCTTGGGGAGATGTAGAGCTTAAGAAAGGTAGTTATAGTTTAATTCAGCCTACAATTCAACCGTTATTTGATACGCGTCAGTTTCAGGAAACGCTGTTGAAATGGACTGGTAATTCTGCAACATACCATGATTATATTAAAAGTGCATGGACAGGGATTTTAGGAGGTACCTCTTGGAACCAGGCATTGCATGATGGAGTGTTGGTGAAGCCATCACTTCCAAAACAAGGTTTAGTAGAAGCTCTTGAGACTCCAGAAGGAGATGTGCCGACAAGTGTAGACGCTGCGGCAGCTCCTGTGACACAAGGACCTAATTTAGGTGCAGCTGCCAGAAGGCTTTCTAATGCTAAATCTAATGGTTTAGAGCTCGTGTTGTATACTAAAACAGCGTTGGGAGATGGACAACAGGCTAATAACCCTTGGTTACAAGAAATGCCAGATCCTATCACTAGGGCTTCATGGGATAACTATCTAACAGTTTCTAAAGCAGATGCTGAGCAATTAGGGTTAACAAATGAAAACGTATCAAACGGAGCTTTAAATGGTAGTTATGCTAAAGTAACTGTGGATGGAATAGAAGTGGTTGCTCCTGTGATTATTCAACCTGGACAAGCTAAAGGTTCTGTTGGACTAGCTTTAGGGTATGGTAAATCTAAAGGATTTAAAGAAGAAATGAAGGTGGGTGTTAACGCTTACCCATTATATAAAAACCATAATGCAGTGCAGAATGTTTCAGTTGCTGCAGCAGAAGGTGTACATGAGTTTGCTTGTGTGCAATTGCATAATACACTAATGGGTCGTGGAGATATTGTTAAAGAAACGACTCTCGAAATATTCAATACAAAAGATAAGCATGACTGGAATGCTATTCCTGAAGTAAGTAAGAATCACATTGAGTATGAGGTTACGTCTCCCGAAGTTGATCTTTGGGATGAGTTTGATCGTTCTGTTGGACATCACTTTAATCTTTCAGTAGATTTAAATGCATGTACTGGATGTGGTGCTTGTGTGATTGCTTGCCATGCCGAGAATAATGTTCCTGTTGTTGGTAAGTCTGAAATACGCAGATCACGTGATATGCACTGGTTGCGTATTGACCGCTATTATTCTTCTCAGGATAGTTTTGAATCTGATAATGAAAAGAAAGATAATATAGCCGGTTTAGGAAGCTCTTTGTCTGAGTTTAGTGAGATGGAAAATCCATCAGATAATCCTCAGGTTGTATTTCAACCGGTAATGTGTCAGCATTGTAATCACGCACCTTGTGAGACTGTTTGTCCGGTAGCGGCAACTTCTCATGGTAGACAAGGACAAAACCATATGGCATACAACCGTTGCGTGGGTACAAGATATTGTGGAAATAACTGTCCTTATAAAGTACGTAGATTCAACTGGTTCTTGTATAACAACAATGACGAGTTTGATTACAACATGAACAATGACTTAGGTAGAATGGTACTTAATCCAGATGTTGTAGTACGTTCTAGAGGGGTTATGGAGAAATGTTCTATGTGTATCCAAATGACTCAAAAGACAATTTTGGATGCAAAACGAGAAGGTAGACCAGTTAAGGATGGAGAATTCCAAACAGCTTGTTCTGCAGCTTGTTCATCAGGTGCTATGGTATTTGGTGATATCAATGACAAGGATAGTAAAGTAGCTAAATTAAAAGAGGATGATCGTATGTATCACTTACTCGAACATGTCGGTACTAAACCTAATGTGATGTACCATACTAAAGTAAGAAATACTACAGAAGCCTAAAACTAAATAAAGAATCAATTCAATTATAAAGGATTATGTCTCATTACGAAGCACCTATAAGAAAGCCTTTAGTAACCGGCGATAAAACATACCATGATGTAACAGTGGATGTTGCCGCACCGGTTGAAGGTAAAGCAAATAAATCTTGGTGGATTGTGTTTTCTATCGCGCTTATTGCTTTCCTTTGGGGGATAGGTTGTATAATTTATACAATATCAACAGGTATTGGAGTCTGGGGATTAAACAAAACAGTAGGATGGGCCTGGGATATCACCAACTTTGTTTGGTGGGTAGGTATTGGTCACGCCGGAACGCTAATTTCTGCGGTATTATTGTTATTCCGTCAGAAATGGAGAATGGCAATTAACCGATCTGCAGAGGCGATGACAATTTTCTCTGTTATTCAGGCAGGACTGTTCCCGATCATCCACATGGGTCGCCCTTGGTTGGCATATTGGGTATTACCAATACCAAACCAGTTTGGGTCATTATGGGTAAACTTTAACTCACCATTACTTTGGGATGTATTTGCAATCTCTACATATCTATCAGTTTCATTAGTATTCTGGTGGACTGGTTTGTTACCTGATTTTGCAATGATCAGGGATAGAGCAATTACACCTTTTAATAAGAAAATATACAGTATCCTTTCTTTTGGATGGAGCGGTAGAGCAAAAGATTGGCAACGTTTTGAAGAAGTATCTTTGGTACTTGCAGGTCTGGCAACACCATTAGTACTTTCTGTACATACTATTGTATCGTTTGATTTTGCTACTTCGGTAATACCAGGATGGCATACAACGATATTCCCTCCATATTTCGTTGCAGGGGCAATTTTCTCTGGATTTGCAATGGTAAATACACTTCTTATTATTATGAGAAAAGTATCTAACCTTGAAAACTATATCACCGTTCAGCATATAGAATTAATGAACATAGTAATTATGATTACTGGTTCTATAGTTGGGGTTGCCTATATTACAGAACTGTTTGTTGCTTGGTATTCTGGAGTAGAATACGAACAGTATGCATTCTTAAATAGAGCAACAGGACCTTATTGGTGGGCATATTGGGCAATGATGTCATGTAATGTATTCTCTCCACAGTTTATGTGGTTCCCAAAATTGAGAAGAAGTATCATGTTCTCTTTTATTATCTCTATAGTAGTAAATATAGGAATGTGGTTTGAACGTTTTGTAATTATTGTGACTTCGCTTCACAGAGATTACTTACCATCATCATGGACTATGTTCTCTCCTACATTTGTAGACATAGGAATATTTATCGGAACCATTGGATTCTTCTTTGTATTGTTTTTATTATATGCACGTACGTTCCCTGTAATAGCGCAGGCAGAAGTAAAAACAATCCTGAAATCTTCAGGAGAAAAATATAAGAAACTAAGAGAAGCTGGTATAGATCATAGAGATGAACTCCCTAAGGTGAAAGCTCAGGTAACTAAGGAAGCTCCGGTAGAGACTCCTAAAAAATCAAAAGCTGCACCAGAGGCAAGTCAGGAAGATATCAATAGCTTACTAGGTAACCTAGGAACTTTTGACCCGTCAACACAAACTGCCGATGATCTTAAAAAGGTAAACGGTATTGGCCCTGTAATGGAAAAGAAACTCAACGAGATCGGAATATTTACTTTTGATCAGGTGAGCAGAATGACCGAAACAGAGTACAATTTATTAGATAGTATCACAGGATCTTTCCCTGGAAGAGCACAAAGAGATGATTGGGCTGGTCAAGCCGAGAAACTTAAAAATAATTAGAAGTATGGCATCAAAAGTTATACATGCATTATATACAGATGATGATGTCCTAATGGACGCAGTAAAAAAGGTTCGTGCAGAACATTATCATATCGAAGAGGTATTTTGTCCTTTTCCTGTTCACGGATTAGATAAAGCAATGGGAATCCCCCATACACGTCTGGCAATTACATCTTTTATGTATGGATGTGTAGGGTTAACAGTAGCTATTTTGATGATGAATTTTATCATGATCGAAGATTGGCCTCAAAACATTGGAGGAAAACCAAGTTTTAGCTATATCGAAAATATGCCAGCGTTTGTTCCTATTATGTTTGAACTTACTGTGTTTTTTGCTGCGCATTTAATGGTGATTACTTTTTATATGAGAAGTAGATTATGGCCATTTAAAGAAGCAGAAAATCCTGATGTTAGAACTACCGATGATCATTTTTTGATGGAAGTAGATGCAGGAAATCACAATGTAGATCAACTCACAAGTTTCTTAGGTGATACAGGAGCAGTAGAAATTAAAGTAATAGATAAGGAAGAAGATAACCATTAGTAATAATGAAGAATACTATAAAAATATTAGCAGTGGCAATTGTGATGATTAGTGTTATTTCTTGTCAAAACGACAAAAAACCTAATTATCAATATATGCCGAACATGTATGAATCTGTAGGTTACGAAGCTTATGGTGAATACAGTGTTTTTCCTGGAGGTATGGAAGCTATGCAACCGGCTGAAGGTTCAATTCCGAGAGGATGGATGCCATACGATTATGAGAATTCGAACGTAGGATATCAGCTCGCTAAAGATACACTTAAGAACCCTATTCGTTACACCTTAGAAAATGAGGAAAAGGGAAAAGCATTGTATGATATTTACTGTGCTATTTGTCATGGAGGAAAAGGGGATGGAAAAGGTACTTTGGTGCAAAGAGAAAAAATTCTTGGGGTACCTAGTTATGATGATGTAGGTAGAGCAATTACAGAAGGTAGTATCTATCACGTAATGTACTACGGGATTAACTCTATGGGATCTTATGCCTCTCAAACTAGTGAACATGAACGTTGGCAGATTGTTCAATATGTAGAGAAATTAAAGGCCGATCTAGAAGGTAAAACTCCTCGAATAGATACAGACATTGCTGTTATAGAAGAAAAACCTGAAGTAGAGGCGCATCAAGATCACGAAACTACAGAAGATCACAATAACGCACACTAGTGCATTAGTAAAAAAGTTAAGAATAAAGATATGTATACGCTATCAAATAGATTAAGATTGTTTTCTATCATCCTTATGGTTGTAGGTCTTGTGGGTCTTATTATTGGATTTGCACAAAGACCTGGATCTATAGAAGAGGTAAAAGAAATGATGGCAGCACACGATGCTCACGGAGGTGGTCATGGTGAAGCACAGGCCGCTGATCATGGTGAATCACACGGTAAAGAACACGCAGAAGATGCTCACGGTGGTGATGCTCATTATGAGCACGTTTTGCATCAATTACAAAATAAACCTTGGGCTGCATTATATGCTGCGGCATTTTTCTTTTTTATGATCGCATTAGGTGTGTTGGCATTTTATGCAATACAATTTGCGGCGCAGGCAGGATGGTCACCGGTACTATTTAGAGTAATGGAAGCGATAACTGCATATTTAGTGCCTGGGGGATTGATTCTTTTTGTAATCTTAGCATTATCAGGATTTCATGTAAATCACTTGTTTGTATGGGCTGATCCTGAAGTAGTGGCTCATGATAAACTAATTCAAGGTAAAGCAGGTTGGTTAAATGGAACTGGATTTATTATAAGAGCAGCAATCTTTTTAGGAGGTTGGTTATTATATCGTCATTTTGCAGTTAAATACTCAAGAAAACAAGATGAGGATCCAGAAGGTAATAAGTGGTACAAAAAGAGTTTTAAAATATCAGCAGGATTCTTAGTGTTCTTTATTTATACAGAATCAATGATGTCTTGGGATTGGATTATGAGTTTTGATCCACACTGGTTTAGTACATTATTTGGGTGGTATGTGTTTGCAAGTTTATTTGTATCAGGAATTACAACTATTGCTTTAATTACAATCTACCTAAAATCTAAAGGATATATGGATTTTGTAAATAATAGCCATATCCATGATTTAGCTAAGTTTATGTTCGGTATCAGTATTTTCTGGACATACCTTTGGTTCTCTCAGTTTATGCTAATCTGGTATTCTAATATTCCTGAAGAAGTTACCTATTTTATTACTCGAATAGAAGATTACAAATTACCATTCTTCGGAATGCTGGTGATGAACTTTATTTTCCCATTGTTGGTGTTGATGAATAGTGATTTCAAACGAGTAAACTGGTTTGTTGTTATGGCAGGGATCGTTATTCTTTGTGGCCATTATATAGATGTATTTAATATGATAATGCCTGCAACTGTTGGTGAATCTTGGTTTATCGGCATTAGTGAAATAAGCGCAGTGTTATTGTTCTTAGGATTATTCATATTTGTTGTATTTAGAGCACTTACAAAAGCTCCGTTGCTGGCAAAAGGAAATCCATATTTAGAGGAAAGTAAACACTTCCATTATTAAAAATTGAATTGTAAAAAAAGAAGATAGATAAAAATGACTGTATTCTTAACCATAGTAGTTATAGCACTTTTTGGAATCACATTGTGGCAAATGTCCAAAATATTGAAATTGTCTCAATTAAAAGGTGCAGATGTTTCCCAAGTGGCAAATGATAAGGATAATAATATACACGGTAAGCTAATGCTGGCGTTTGTAATATTTATGTACTTATTAACCATATATTGTTTTGTACAGTATCATACTTTTTTCCTTCCAGAATCAGCTTCTGAACATGGAGTAGATTATGATCAGTTGATGATGATCTCTATGGTTTTAATTTTTATTGTACAATTCCTTACTCAAGGATTACTGCATTTCTTCGCATATAAATACAGAGGAAAAAAAGAAAACAAAGCATTGTTTTTTGCAGATAATGATAAATTAGAATTTATTTGGACAATTATTCCGGTAATTGTTCTTGCGGGATTAATTATTTACGGATTATTTACCTGGACAGATATCATGAATATCGATGAAGAAGAGGGTGATCCTCTAATCGTAGAGTTGTATGCTTATCAATTTGACTGGAGAGCGAGATATGCTGGGGCGGATAACGAATTAGGTAAAGCTAATGTTCGTTATATAGAAGGAATTAATACGTTAGGTATTGATGTTTCTGATACCTACGGAAAAGATGATAAAATTACTAACGAATTACATTTACCTGTAAACAGAAAAGTGATCTTTAAAATGAGATCTCAGGATATCCTGCATTCAGCATATATGCCATTTTTTAGAGCACAAATGAATGTAGTTCCCGGAATGATCACAGAGTTTTCATATACACCTACAATGACTTCAGAAGAAATGAGGAATAGTGAGTTTATGGTGGAGAAAGTGGCAACAATCAATAAGATAAGAAAAGAAAAGAGTAAAAAACTTGTGGCAGCAGGTGATGAAGCCCTTGAAGAATATACTTTTGATTATTATCTTTTATGTAATAAAATATGTGGAGTTTCACATTATAATATGCAAATGAAGATTATTGTAGAGTCAGAAGAGGATTACAATGCTTGGTTGAAAACACAACAAACTTTCGGCGAGCAATTATCAGCTCAGGCAAGTAACTAAGAAGAAAAATTAAAATTAAAATATTTTATTAAAAAGAAATAGTGTTATGTCAGAAAATCACGGAGATAACCACGATCACGGTCACGACGATCACGGACACCATAAAGAGACATTTGTTACTAAATATATATTTAGTCAGGATCATAAAATGATCTCTAAGCAGTATTTAATTACTGGTTTGATCATGGGTATTATTGGTATTGCAATGTCTATTTTATTTAGAATGCAATTGGCATGGCCAGACCATCAATTTACGATCTATGAGGTGTTGTTAGGTAAGTTTGGTGAAGATGGAATTATGGATCCAGGTATCTACTTGGCTTTGGTAACCATACATGGTACTATTATGGTATTCTTTGTACTTACCGCTGGACTAAGTGGTACATTTAGTAATTTACTTATTCCATTGCAAATCGGAGCACGCGATATGGCTTCTGGTTTCTTAAATATGATATCATATTGGCTATTCTTCTTGAGTAGTGTGATTATGGTATTGTCTTTGTTCGCCGAAGCTGGACCTGCATCTGCCGGATGGACGATTTATCCTCCATTAAGTGCATTACCACAAGCAATCGGTGGTTCTGGAACGGGTATGACATTATGGTTAGTTTCTATGGCAATATTTATTGCATCATCACTATTGGGTTCACTGAACTATATAGTAACAGTGATTAACCTGCGTACCAAAGGGATGTCAATGACAAGAATGCCATTAACAATTTGGGCATTTTTTGTAACTGCAATTATAGGGGTCGTTTCTTTCCCAGTATTATTGTCTGCAGCATTATTATTGATCATGGATAGAAGTTTTGGTACTTCGTTTTATCTAAGTGATATATATATCCAGGGAGAAGTATTGCATAACCAAGGAGGGTCACCAGTACTCTTTGAGCACTTATTTTGGTTCTTAGGACACCCAGAGGTATATATCGTATTATTACCTGCCTTGGGTATTACTTCAGAAATTATAGCTACGAATTCACGTAAACCTATCTTTGGATATAGAGCGATGGTTGCTTCAATATTAGCAATTGCATTCTTATCTACAATTGTATGGGGTCACCATATGTTTATCTCAGGAATGAATCCATTCTTAGGGTCAGTATTTACATTTACGACCTTATTAATTGCAATTCCTTCAGCAGTAAAAGCATTTAATTATATAACAACCCTATGGAAAGGTAACTTGCAGCTCAACCCTGCTATGCTATTTTCTATAGGATTAGTATCTACTTTTATTACAGGAGGTCTTACGGGAATTATTCTGGGAGATAGTACATTAGATATTAACGTTCATGATACCTATTTTGTAGTAGCACATTTTCACTTAGTAATGGGTATTTCTGCACTGTATGGATTATTTGCAGGAGTATATCACTGGTTCCCTAAAATGTATGGTAAGATGATGAATAAAAATCTTGGGTATGTTCATTTCTGGGTAACTGCCGTTGGAGCATATGGAGTATTCTTCCCAATGCACTTTATCGGTATGGCTGGATTACCACGTCGTTACTATACCAATTCTAATTTCCCTTATTTTGATGACTTAGCAGATACCAATGTATTGATCACGGTATTTGCATTAATTACTGCGGCAGCACAATTAGTATTCTTATATAATTTTATAAGCTCTATTTTCTACGGAAAGAAAGCAACGCAGAATCCTTGGAGTTCTAATACTTTAGAATGGACTACACCAGTGGAACATATGCACGGTAACTGGCCAGGCGAAATCCCATCTGTACATAGATGGCCTTATGATTATAGTAAGACTAACGAAAATGGTGAATATGTTATCGCAGGACAAGATTTTGTTTCGCAAATAGTGCCATTACAAGATGGTGAAGAAGAAATGCATCATTAAAAGAGATACCTAAAAAACATAAAAAAGCCCTTTCAATTTTTGAAAGGGCTTTTTTATGTTTTTAGTAACCAGACATGTTTTAATTAATATATTATTGTTATGGTATTAAATAAAATTTAAGTTTTATTTTAGGCATATAAAACAGCTTACATTGAGTTTAATTTCGCCAGCACATATCTTCTGTTATATAATGATAGTTATTGTGTTTTTTTGTGGGCTTTTTTTTGGGAATCAAGAATTGGTTTTTATAAAACCTATTTCATCCTTAGCTCTTATTTGGATTTATTTTGAAAATAGAGAAAAGGTGAGTGTTCTGTATCCACTGATTATTGCAATCATTATAGTAAATGATGTATTTGTCTTAAGTGATTTTGATCGATTTTTTAATTACATTGGTATATTGCTACCATTGTATTATGTATTAAGCTCTTATCTTTTAAGACCATTTATCTCTTTTAAACATATTAGATATAAAGAGATTTTTTCACCATCCTTATTGATAGGTATACTATTGATAATCTATCTTACTTTTTCTGTTCTCAATTTGTTGATGCCAAACCTTGAGGATTCTATGGGTTATGTCGTACTAATAATGGTTTCCTTATTTTATTATTTGGGATGCTGTTTTGTAATCTATTTAAGAAACCTGTATACTCACGCTTATTATTTATTAATAGCTGCAAGTAGCAGTGTTTTAGTGAATGCAATGCTTCCCATACAGGAGCTTTACTATAATAATTCAGGTTTTGAGGCTGTTATATATTCGGCGGATATTATAGCTATGTTTTTCTATCTTAAATTTTTAATCAGTGCTAAGTCTATAGAAGGCACTAATCATCCTGGATTTCTTTAGGTATCACCAAAAAAAACAAGTAATGGAACAAATATCGAGAACACTAGAAGAGCAAAGAAGAGAATTTGCCAGCAGAAAATTTTTAGCCACCCCATTAGCAGGTTTAATAGTTTGGTTGATAGTTGGGATTGCAGGACTTACATTGCCCATTACAGCAACAGTATGGATATTGTTTATAGGAACAGGAAGTATTGTGTACTTAGGAATGTTTATTTCAAAATTTACCGGAGAGAATTTCATGGATAAAAAGAAACCAAAAAATACATTTGACACCCTCTTTTTATTCACCGTAGGACAAGCAGTTTTAGTGTATTCTATTGCTATTCCTTTTTTTATTGTGGATTATTCTTCGTTACCGATGACCGTTGGGATCCTTACAGGATTAATGTGGATGCCATTTTCATGGATTATAAAACATTGGGTGGGGCTTTTTCATGCTATAGCCAGAACTGTACTAGTACTTCTACTATGGTACCTGCTACCTCAATACAGATTTGTGGCTATTCCGTTTGTTATTGTTCTGATGTATATCGTAACCATTTTTATCTTAAATAAGAGAGCACTAATTGAATAAGGCTTTGTATGAATAGATTAGATGCCTGGTAAATGATAGGTTTTGGCTTTAATCATATTAAAATTGTCTTAAATTTAATGTTTTAATTTTTATAGTTAGGAATCCTAACTATATTTGCATTGCGATTTTGCATTAATTAAAAATTTAAATCAAATGAATAAATCAATTTTTTATCATGCCGGATGCTCTGTATGTGTTGCTGCAGAGCATGATATCATCAATTTAATCGGCTCCGATAATGTAGAAGTAATTAATATTGGAGAGGATAAGTCGAGAATTTCTGAAGCAGAAAAAGCCGGTGTTAAATCCGTTCCGGCACTAGTTGTACCTAATGGTAATACACTCCATATTAACTTCGGTGCTTCAATCGAAGAGGTGAAAGGGTAAATTTTTAACACAAAAAGTTAGGAGTCCTAATATTGTAGTAGAACTCCTAACTTTAAAAAATAAACTAAAATGAAATTAAAAATAATACTATATGCGGTTATTATACTCGTTGGGATAAGTGCAAATTCTTATGCCCAAGAGAGCCCGTATAAAAACAAAGACTTTGATATTAATGAAGTAAACGTTACACACAACTCTGGTTTAGGGATATCAATCTGGGAAATTAGAGTCGATGGGATTGCAGGCAAAACTACTCCTAATAAAGCGGGTCGATTAGATGGAGCGCCAGTTTTGGGTTACGTATTCCCAACAAGCTTGAAGCCCATTGATGTCGGTTTCAATGCCACAGAAGGAATAGTTGCTTTGGCACTTACATCACACCCTGATTTTGATGACACACCTTTATGGGATGAGAATAGCGATAATCTTTTTGACAATGACGGGGTAGTGTGGCATCCACACTGGGTTATTTTGCACGAAGATAAAAGAGTCAAAGGTGGATTATCTGTAAAGCAGTTTAAAAAAGAGGATAAAACTGTTGTTCTACCTCCAACAAATCCCGGGATGCCAATGTACATGGATTCACCCGGTTATCCTGTTACTTCAAAAAATAATTCAATAAAGGTTATAGTTCCAGACTATAGGATTAATAATCAAATAGATTTTATGTATGATGGTGTTGCGGCTTTTATGAAAGTCAATACCAGTAATCCTGATTTACCAATGTTAGGGGTTTATGAAGTATTTAGTGTTGCAAGTGGTAACTTATCCCTACCATATAAAGTGAAAAAATAGAAGATATGAAAGTTTCAATATGGGATACTTATGTACCTAGAAAAAATGGCACAATAATGCATTTTGATATTGTTGTGCCAAGCAATGTAAAGGACGAGCAGATCATTTTCGAGTATGGAAAAGAATATGTAATGACAAAAGAATATGAAGCGTATGATTTGACGGCAAAAGAATGTAGGTTTTGTCATATCAAACAGGCAACTCATGAAATGATATCAAAAATCAAGGAAAAAGGATATTTTATCATCGAAATGGAACATTGTAATTAATTTAATTAGGATTACTAACTTTGCCTGTCGAACAAATTTTGGCAGGCATTTTATTATGAAAAAGAAAATCTTTAACCCACAAGTACAAGAAAATGATATTTCAAGTAAAATAATCGCAGGACTAGAGCGGATTTCAGAAGTATTCAAGGTACTCCTTTGGGAAAAAGCTAAGCTGGTTGGATTAAGCCCTATTCAAATCCAGATATTAATTTTTATAACCTATCACAAGCAGGAATTTTGCAATGTTAGCCATTTGGCAAAAGAATTTAATGTTACAAAACCAACAATAAGCGATGCTGTTCGGATTTTGACTAAGAAAGAAATGATTACTAAAGATTTTTCATCTTCAGATAGTAGAAGTTATTCAATACGTTTGTCTGAGCTGGGAAAGAATATTGTTGCTGAAACTGAGGATTTTGCAGATCCTCTTAGAAACCAAATAAAAGATGGTAATCCCGAAGATTTAGAAAACCTATTTCAAATAGTAAGTAAACTGATTTATCAACTTAATCGAAATGGAATTCTAACCGTGCAAAGAACCTGCTATGGATGTAAATTCTATGACAAAAGTGGAAACAAAGATTATTGTAATTTGTTGGAGAAAGAGCTATTGACTTCAGATATCCGATTAGATTGTCCCGAATATGAAGAAAAAAGCAAAGGAGTATAAATAATATGAAGATTGTTGAAGATAAAAACAAATAGACTTTTCTTTTTTGAGTTATATTTGCTTTATTGATTTAAAATGCACTTCTTTTATACTTCAAAAAGAAAAGTGAGATAGATACTTATGAACGAAAATCTTAATCCATCAAACGAAAATTTTTCAGGGGAAGACCTTGATATCGAAAGAGCATTACGACCTCTAACCTTCGAGGATTTTGCTGGGCAAGATCAAGTTCTAGAGAATTTAAAGATTTTTGTGCAAGCGGCAAATCTTAGAGATGAAGCCTTGGATCATACGCTGTTTCATGGCCCTCCAGGTTTGGGTAAAACCACACTGGCTCACATTTTATCTAATGAATTAGGAGTAGGAATCAAAGTAACTTCTGGGCCAGTATTAGACAAACCAGGGGATTTAGCCGGGTTATTAACTAATCTGGATGACAGAGATGTGCTTTTTATAGATGAAATCCATCGATTAAGCCCAATAGTTGAAGAATACTTGTATTCTGCTATGGAGGATTATAAGATCGATATTATGATCGAAAGTGGGCCTAATGCGCGCACTGTACAGATTAACCTTAACCCTTTTACTCTGATAGGAGCAACAACTCGTTCTGGATTGCTTACAGCACCTATGAGGGCACGTTTTGGGATCCAGTCAAGATTACAATATTATACAACAGAACTATTATCTACGATCGTAGAACGAAGTGCGCATATCCTTAAGGTACCTATTACTATGGAAGCTGCCATCGAGATTGCCGGAAGAAGTAGAGGTACTCCTAGAATAGCTAATGCATTATTGCGTAGAGTACGAGATTTTGCCCAAATAAAAGGAAATGGTAATATAGATATCGAAATTTCTAAATTCGCCTTAAAAGCCCTTAATGTCGATGCACATGGATTGGACGAAATGGATAATAAAATCTTAACGACCTTAATTGATAAATTCAAAGGAGGTCCCGTAGGAATAACCACTATTGCAACTGCCGTAAGCGAAAGTTCTGAGACTATAGAAGAGGTGTACGAACCATTTTTAATTCAGCAAGGATTTATTATGCGAACTCCGCGTGGTAGAGAAGTTACCGAAGCTGCCTATAAACACTTGGGTCGTGTAAAAGGAGGAACCCAAGGAGGATTATTTTGATATTCGCTTTTAATTGATCAATACAAATGATATGAGCAATACGATTCCGGTAGTGTCTTTTTTTACGGTGCTTAAAAATGCAAGTCGTATTCTTAAGAATCCATTGCCTTTTCATCATGAGAATTTTGAAAAGCACGGCAATATTTTTAAAGTTCAATTAGGTTTTGGTCATAGCGTAATATTTACACGAGATGCTGGTTTAGCTAAGCATACCCTTCAAAAACAACACAGAAACTATCATAAGTCAGCATTACAATCCAGAGATTTAGCCAAATATATCGGAGAAGGTCTATTGACTTCAAATGGAGAAAAATGGTTACGACAAAGAAGATTGATTCAACCTGCTTTTCATAAAAAAAAGCTGGAAGAAATCATTGGGACAATCCAAAGTGTAATCAAAGAAGAATTATCCCGAATCGAACCTGGTAAAACCACAGCTATTTTTCCACTCATGAATGATTTAGCCTTTAAAGTAGTGGCAAAATCATTATTCAGCTATACCGATACAGGAAATACCATCTCACGTCTTCAATATATTACCCAAACAGCACAGAAGACATTAATAAAAGAAATAAGACAGCCTTATAAGCGCTGGTGGTTTCACCTTAGTGGAAAAATTAAAAGTACCCTCAGGCTAACTCAGGAAGCTCGCGATATTCTAAATAATATTATTGAGCAAAGAAAAAAATCGGATAAGAACTACCATGATTTGTTAGACATGCTTTTAGAATCAAGATATGAAGATGGTAGTGGCATGAGTAATGAGCAATTAATAGACGAAATCCTGATTCTTTTTACGGCGGGTCATGAGACAACTTCTAATGCTTTGACGTTTACATTTTTATTATTGGCACTTCATCCAGAAATTCAGGAAAAAGTATATACTGAAGTTTCAGAAAGTGAAGATGGGATGTCACCCATGCAGCTGGTCGCAAAGTATCAATACACCAAACAGTGTATAGAAGAATCCATGCGATTATATCCTCCAGCCTACTTTTCTGATCGTGTGGCAATCGGTGATGATCAATATGATAATCTTACCTTAAAAAAAGGAACCACGATCCTGATTTCATTTTTTGAAATACATAGACATAAAAGTTTCTGGAATGATCCCTTAACATTTAACCCGGATAGATTTGATTCTGGGATGGATAAAAAAGAATATTCTGATTGGTATTTTCCTTTTGGTGCTGGACCCAGAATGTGTATCGGTAATAATTTTGCCATGTCTGAAATGATCCTTGCAGTAAGTGAATTGGTTAAAAAATATAAGATTACTACAGAATTAAAAGAAGTAATGATCAAGCCATTGATCACATTAAAACCAGAGAACTCTGGATTAAAATGTACAAGAAGGTAGGTGATATATGAATTTCCATGCTAAACATACCCAACTCATCAAATCCGAAGCTAAGCGTTTAGGTTTTTTATCTTGTGGGATAAGTCAGGCTGGTTTTTTAGAACAAGAAGCACCACGTTTAGAAAATTGGTTGAAGCAAAACATGCATGGGGAAATGAGCTATATGGAAAATCATTTCGATAAGCGGCTAGATCCAACCAAACTAGTTGAAGGATCAAAGAGTGTAATTTCGCTACTACTTAATTATTTTCCGTCTGAGGAACAAAAAGACCCCGAAGCTCCTAAAATATCCAAATATGCCTATGGTACAGACTATCATTTTGTAATTAAAGATAAACTGAAGCAATTATTGCACTTTATTCAAGAGGAAATAGGAGATGTGCATGGGCGAGCTTTTGTAGATTCTGCTCCCGTACTGGATAAGGCCTGGGCAGCAAAAAGTGGCCTGGGATGGATTGGTAAGAATAGCAATTTGCTTACCCAGCAAGTAGGTTCTTTTTACTTTATTGCAGAATTGATTGTGGATTTGGATTTGGAGTATGATACTCCCGTAACAGACCATTGTGGAACTTGTACCGCATGTATTGATGCTTGCCCAACACAGGCCATTGTAGATCCTTATGTTGTTGATGGCAGCAAGTGTATTTCTTATTTTACTATAGAGCTCAAAGAAGAGATTCCTAATAGTTACAAAGGGCAATTTGATGATTGGATGTTTGGATGTGATGTTTGCCAAGATGTGTGTCCTTGGAATCGTTTTTCAAAACCTCATAACGAACCACTTTTTAATCCAAAACCAGAGCTGTTAGAAATGACCAAAAAAGATTGGGAAGAGATTACTCAAGAAGTGTTTTCTAAAGTTTTTCAAAAATCTGCAGTAAAAAGAACAAAGTTTTCGGGATTAAATAGAAATATTGAATTTTTGAAAAGCTAATGTTCTTTTGTTGAAAATTTCATAATACAAACGTTTGTATTTTTAGTTTCAGATATTTTGATTGATAAAACAACATGCATTTTGCAATAATCTTGTATATTCATCCTGTTTTTAACAAAAAATAAACAATTTTAATTTTTAAAGTTCCCCCCAGATCCTTCACTTTAAAAATAATTAACCTTTGGTTTAGCACAAAAACACTTCACACATGAATGAATTATCGTATATCGACATTACTGTCATCGTAGTTTATTTGATAGGGATCATCATCTACGGAATATCAAAATCAAAAAGAGGAAGCTCTGAAGATTACTTTTTAGGAGGGCGTACCATGACCTGGCCGATTGTTGGGATAGCACTGTTTTCTGCTAATATTTCGAGTTCTACATTGGTAGGATTAGCGTCAGATGGTTTTCAGACCAATGTTAATGTATATAACTATGAGTGGTTTGCGGTGGTTGTTTTAATATTTTTCGCAATATTTTTTCTTCCGTTTTACCTCAGATCAGGAGTGTATACAATGCCAGAGTTTTTAGAAAGACGTTATGATAGTAGATCCAGGTATTATTTTTCATTTATAACCGTGGTTGGTAATATTTTGGTTGATACCGCAGCCGGATTGTATGTAGGTAAAATAGTACTAACATTGTTATTTCCTTCTTTAGATTCTACATTAATTTTGATAATACTTGCTGTGGCTGCTGCTGCATATACAATACCAGGAGGATTAAACTCGGTAATTCAGACCGAAGTTATTCAGGCTATATTATTGATACTAGGGTCGTGTTTACTTACCTATTTTGCGTTTGATCAGTTAGGAGGTGGTTGGTCTGGTATGATGGCTAAACTGGATAGTATGTTGTCTGCCGGAGAAGTGAATTTTGGAGATCGGTTAATAGAAGGTAAGCATATACCACAAAACTCTGATGAAGTATTTAGTTTAGTTAGACCGGATAATGATGAATTTATGCCATGGTGGGGACTGCTCACTGGGGTTCCGTTGCTTGGATTTTACTTCTGGGCAAATAATCAATTTATGGTGCAACGTGTTCTTGGTGCTAAAGACTTAAATCATGGTAGATGGGGTGCTCTTTTTGCAGGGTTCTTAAAACTCCCGGTAATATTTATCATGGTAGTGCCCGGGATTTTGGCATTATTGTTATTTAATACATTAGATATTTCAGGACTTAATTATGAGTTGAGCAATGGGGCAATTTGTAATAATCTTTCTGATTGTCCTAATCTTACGTATCCCGTATTACTGTTCCAATTATTGCCTGTTGGAGTATTAGGATTAGTAGTAGCGGGTTTAATGGCCGCAATGATGTCCTCGGTTTCTGCAACATTTAATTCTGCGTCTACTTTAGTAACAATGGATTTTGTAAAACAATTAAGACCTGATTTAACCAGTAAACAATTAGTGAAAGTTGGTCAAATCACTACAGTGATTTTAGTGGTTTTAGCAATTTCATGGGTGCCGTTTATCGAGAGTGTAAGTGATTCGCTTTGGACGTATTTACAATTGGTAATTGCATATACATGTCCGCCGGCAGTTTCTACCTTCATTTTGGGAATGTTCTGGAAACGAGCTAATGGTACCGGATCTATAGTAAGTTTGTTAACTGGTTTTTCGTTGGCAGTATTGATGATATTATCTCAAACTTTTGATTGGGTATCAGAGGTGAATGACCTTCATTTCTTGGCAAAAGCCACATGGCTGTTTATTATTTGTGTACTACTACATGTTGTAGTAAGTTTAATGACCAAACCTCAATCCGAACAGCAGATCAAAGAGTATACGTATAAAAAGGAAATGTTTGCAGAAGAGTCAAAAGATCTTGCGGGGCTGCCTTGGTATAAAAACTACAGAATTTTATCAGTTATTCTTCTAATTGCAACAGCAATTGTCGTAGGGTTCTTTTGGTAAATAAATTAATGATCATGGATAAAAAGAAGTATATATTTCAATATCTTTTTGTGGTCGCGTTTTCTTTTTTGCTGATTGGTTGTAAAGAAAAGAAAACTCAAATTATAGATCATGCCGCTGTTTTAGAAAGCCTAATTGCTCAAGAAGATACCGATGGAGATAAAAAGATCACAATTGAAGATAAAGGCCCAAAGAAATTTGGATTTATAGACAAAGATGGAAACTCTCACAGTGTAGAAGGAACATATCATTTGTCTAATTTGCTTCAGGAACTGGCCATTGCAACAGACAAGGATACCATAGCTATAGACAAGATAACCGAAGCCCCTTCAGATCGTATTTCCCGCTTAATCAAGACGAGATTTTGGGATAATCTTACCCGATCTATTGATAAAAATGGTTTAGAAAAGGTTTTGGCCGATACTAAGTCTACGACAGATACATTAAGGCTGTATGTTCCATTTCGGGATACAGAAGCGGTACGATATTTTCAATCACTAGAAAATGAGATTCCAAAACTTAAAGTAGTAACACTTCCAGAAGAAATTACTCCAGAATATGTAAAAACCTTAAATAGCAAACCAGGTATTCTAAATCTGGCTCATGCTAAAGAAAATGAAAATTATCAAGGTAGACCATTTGTAGTCCCAGGTGGAAGGTTTAATGAAATGTACGGCTGGGATAGTTATTTTGAATCTATAGGGTTATTAATAGATGGTAGAGAAGATTTGGCAATGGCAATGGCAGATAATTTTGGATATCAAATCAAACACTACGGAAAAATATTAAACGCCAATCGAAGTTACTACCTTACCAGAACGCAACCTCCTTTTTTTAGTTCCTTACTGAAGGAAATATATCAGAAAAATCCTAAAATTTCTAAAGAATGGCTTTCAGATAATCTCAAAATGGTAATACAAGAGTATGAAACTGTCTGGATGCAGAATGGAGTTCGCCTAACGGAAGCTGATTTAAGTCGTTTTTATGGAGAAGGTATTGGGATACCACCAGAAACCGAAGAAGGACATTTTGATTTTATTCTAAGTAAATATGCCAAAAAACATAAGCTAACGCTTGACGATTTTAAAGAAAAATATAATAATCATGAATTGATTGATGAAGAGTTGGATCAATATTTTACACATGATCGTTCAATGCGAGAAAGTGGTCACGATACTTCTAATCGCTTAGATAATATTTGTGCCGATTTAAATACAGTGGGATTAAATAGCTTGCTTTATAAGTACGAAGTTGATATCGCCTATTTGATCAAAAACATTTTTGATGATAGTTTTGAATTTAATACAACCAAGTATACAAGTCAATTTTGGTCAAACCAGGCAGAAAAAAGGAAAAAACGAATGAATATGCTGATGTGGAATAAAGAAAAAGCATCATTCTATGACTATGATTTTGTTACTAAGGAACAGCTGCAAATCGAATCTGCGACCAATTATTATCCGTTATGGGCAGGTATTTGCACCAAAGAACAAGCAGCTTCTTTGGTAGAAAACATGTTTAAAAACCTTGTGCAAAAAGGAGGTGTAGCCAGCACATCAGATATTTCTGATAAAACAAATGCACATGCACCTCAAAGACAATGGGATTATCCAAATGGTTGGGCTCCACACCAGATGTTAATCTGGAGAGGTTTAAATGAGTATGGATATCACACCCAAGCACAAGAATTGATATATAGATGGTTGTGGATGATTACCAAGAATGCCGTTGATTATAACGGCACCATTCCAGAGAAATATGATGTAGTACAATGTACACATAAAGTATATGCAGAATATGGCAATGTAGGGACAGAATTTGATTATATAACTCCCAGCGGTTTTGGATGGATGAATGCTTCATACCAATTAGGATTGAGCCTTTTAAGTAATGAGCTTAAGAATAATCTTGATCAATTGGTTGATCCTGACACTATTTTTAATATTACTGCAAAATAATTAACAAATTCCTAATGGATTAGTTAAAAGAATAGCTTCTTTTTTCTATTCCTAATTTTTTTGAAGATAACCCATTATTAATTTCTGCATCTCATGCAGAGGTGTAACTTTGTATTGCACATTTATCTTGATTTAGTATGAGTATCGAAAGTAAAAGAAGAGAGGCTTTAGTATATCACGCAAAGCCTACTCCCGGTAAAATCAAAGTAGTTCCTACCAAAAAGTATGCAACTCAAAGAGATTTGTCATTGGCATATTCTCCTGGTGTGGCAGAACCATGCCTAGAAATAGAGAAAAAAAAATCTGATGTTTATAAATATACTGCGAAAGGAAATCTAGTAGCCGTAATATCTAACGGTACTGCAGTTTTAGGATTGGGTGATATAGGTCCAGAAGCTTCGAAACCAGTAATGGAAGGTAAGGGGTTACTGTTTAAAATTTTTGCAGATATTGATGTATTTGACATCGAGGTAGACACCAAAGATGTGGATGCTTTTATTGAAACTGTAAAAAATATAGCACCAACCTTTGGAGGAATAAACCTTGAAGATATTAAAGCCCCAGAAGCTTTTGAAATAGAGCGAAGATTAAAAGAAGAACTTGATATACCAGTAATGCATGATGACCAACATGGTACAGCAATTATCTCTGCTGCAGCTTTACTGAATGCATTAGAGATTGCAGGTAAAAAAATTGAAGAAGTAAAAATAGTAGTGAGCGGGGCAGGTGCAGCAGCAGTTTCTTGTACGAGACTCTACAAAGCTTTTGGTGCAAAAGCCGAAAATATTGTCATGACCGATAGTAAAGGTGTGATTAGGAAAGACCGCGATAACCTTACCTTAGAGAAAGCAGAGTTTGCAACCGATAGAGACCTAAATGAGTTAGAAGATGCCATGGTAGATGCAGATGTGTTTATCGGTTTGTCTATGGCTAATCTGGTGACTCAAGAGATGTTAGTGTCTATGGCAAATGATCCTATTGTTTTTGCCATGGCTAATCCAGATCCCGAAATAAAGTATGATCTGGCCATAAAAGCTCGTAAAGATGTTATTATGGCAACAGGAAGAAGTGATCACCCAAATCAAGTGAATAATGTACTTGGATTTCCGTTTATTTTTAGAGGAGCTTTGGATGTTAGAGCAACAGCAATAAATGAAGAAATGAAGATGGCCGCGGTTAAAGCTCTTGCCGAATTAGCCAAAGAGCCTGTTCCAGAACAAGTAAATATCGCATACGGAGAAACTCGCCTTAATTTCGGGAAAGAGTATATAATTCCAAAACCTTTTGATCCTAGATTAATCGCAAAGGTACCGCCAGCTGTGGCAAAAGCAGCTATAGAAAGCGGAGTAGCAACAGAGCCTATTACCGATTGGGAAAAGTACGAAGACGAATTGCTGGAAAGAATGGGTAATGATAACAAGTTAGTACGTTTGTTATTAGATAGAGCGAAAACAAATCCAAAAAGAGTGGTTTTTGCAGAAGCAGATCATCTCGATGTGTTAAAAGCGGCCCAAACTGTAAAAGAAGAGCGTATTGCTTTTCCAATTTTATTAGGGCGTAAAGACATCATACTCGAATTGATGAAAGAAATTGATTTTGATCCTAAAGGAGTCGATATCATTGATCCAAAGGCTGATGAAGAATGCGAAAGAAAAAATCATTATGCTAAAAAATATTGGGAGGATAACAAACGAAAAGGAATAACACTCTATGATGCCGAACGACTGTTAAGAGAGCGTAATTATTTTGCTGCTATGATGGTTAATGAGGGGGATGCAGATGCATTACTTTCGGGATATTCTCGTAGTTATCCCACAGTCGTAAAACCGATGCTGGATCTTATTGGTTTAGCCAAAGGTGCTACTAGAATTGCAACCATGAATGTAATGATGACAGACAGAGGTCCTTTGTTTATTAGTGATACTTCTATAAATATAGACCCTTCTTCTAAAGATTTGGCCAAAATTGCACAAATGACTGCCAGAACAGTCGAAATGTTTGGTATTAAACCAGTAGTAGCCATGATATCCTATACAAACTTTGGATCATCAACACATCCTAGCGCTTCGAAAGTCAAAGACGCCGTATCCTACTTACATCGTTATTATCCAAACTTGATTGTAGATGGTGGTTTACAAATGAACTTTGCTTTAAATAAAAAAATGCGTAAAGATAAGTTTCCGTTCTCTAAGCTTAATGGTCAAAAAGTAAATACATTGGTGTTCCCTAATTTGGATTCGGCAAATAGTAATTACAAGTTGTTAAGCGAGTTAAATAGTGCAGAATCAATAGGTCCTATTATGATGGGAATGAATAAGCCAGCACATATTCTTCAGTTAGGAGCGAGTGTAGAAGAAATGATCAATATGGCAGCTGTAGCGGTTATTGATGCTCAGGAAAAAGAGAAGAGAGAAAGAGAATTATCATTAATTTCTTAAAGTACCTGAAAATACGTCTATAAAAAATAAACAAATATATATAGTGCATTTATAAGCTTTAAAATATCCTTTTTAAAGCTTATTTTTTTATCCCAATTTTGTAGTATAATTTTATTACATTTGGTTGCTTAACATCAACTTAACAAATGATCACACATATCAAGGGGAGGCTTGTAGAAAAAAACCCTACTGATGTAATAATAGATTGTGGTGGAGTGGGATATTTATTACATATTTCATTACATACTTTTTCTTTGATTCCAGAAGGAGAAGTACTGCAGTTATATACACATCTCCAAGTAAAAGAAGATTCTCACACCTTATTCGGTTTTGCCGAAAAATCCGAGAGAGAAATTTTCAGACTTTTAATTTCTGTTTCAGGAATTGGATCCAGCACCGCCAGAACCATGTTGTCTTCATTACACCCAGATCAAATCAAAGAAGCAATAGCTTCTAATGACGTAGCAACTATTCAATCTATAAAAGGAATAGGAGCTAAAACAGCACAACGTGTTATCATTGATCTAAAAGATAAAATACTGAAAGTTTACAATATTGATGAAGTTTCAGTGTCTCGAAACAATACTAACAAAGATGAAGCGTTATCTGCATTAGAAACCCTTGGATTTAATCGAAAGCTTGCAGAAAAAGCTGTTGATCGAGTTCTAAAAACTACCCCCAAAGAAACAGTTGAAAATATTATTAAACAGGCACTAAAAAATTTATAAAAACATTGAGTTCGTTGAATTACTTTCAGTTTAATTTTTTTAGGATATTAGTATGTTTGATAACACTTTATAGTGGGGTGTTACATGGGCAGGAAAACGAAACCGTTCGTGATTCTACAAGTACTACATTTTCTTTAGGAGAAATTTCTTTACCAGATCCTAATAGTATCGTTACTAAATACGAATATGATCCTATTACCAATCGATATATCTATCGTGAAATGCTTGGTGATTTTAATGTGAGATATCCTTTGTTTTTAACTCCGGCCGAATTTGAAACCCTCGTTGCCGAAGAACAAAGAAGAAACTACTTTAAAGAAAAAATCGAAGCGTTTAGCGGGAAAAAAGACGGTAGTGAAGAAAAAAGAAAAAATTTACTCCCTATATTTTATGTGAATTCTGGTTTTTTTGAATCTGTTTTTGGAGGAAATGAGATTGAAATTGTCCCGCAAGGTTCAGTAGAAATGGATTTAGGATTGTTGTATACTAAACAAGACAATCCTGCATTTTCACCTCGTAATAGAAGTAACTTTACCTTTGATTTTGATCAAAGGATTAGCCTGAGTTTGTTAGGTAAAATAGGAACAAGATTACAGATAACTGCAAACTACGATACAGAATCAACTTTTGATTTTCAGAATCAACTAAAATTAGAATATACACCAACAGAAGACGATATTATCCAAAGTATAGAAGTTGGTAACGTAAGTATGCCATTAAATAGTTCTTTGATTCAGGGAGCGCAGAGTCTTTTTGGAGTTAAAATGGGATTACAATTCGGTAGGACTACCATTACTGGGGTGTATTCTGAACAAAGATCTGAAACTCGATCAGTAAGTGTCGAAGGTGGAGGCACAGTCGAAGATTTTGAACTGTTAGCATTAGATTATGATGAAAATCGACATTTCTTCCTGGCACATCATTTTAGAGATACCTACAATAGAAGTTTAGCAAACTATCCTTTTATTAATAATAATGTTCAGATCACCAGGTTAGAGGTGTGGTTAACGAATAGGGCTACAAGTGCCCAAACGCTTACTAATGCACGTAATATTGTTGCACTTCAGGATCTTGGGGAATCAGCTGTAGATGGTAATTTTACCATTCCTCCTTCTTTGTTTAACCCGGGTTCAGGATCTTTTCCAGATAATGGTAATAATGATCTTAATCCATTGGCTATTGGTCCAAGTGGGCCGATTACAGATGCGATTCGTCAAATACCTACTGTTCAACAAGGGTTTACAGGAGCCATAGCAGGTTTTAATGAAGGGTTTGATTATGCGATTTTAGAAAATGCCAGAAAACTAAATCCCAGTGAGTATACTTTAAATACGCAATTAGGATATATCTCCTTAAATCAACGTTTGAATAATGATGAGGTTTTAGCTGTTGCTTATCAATATACAGTAGGAGGAAGAGTTTTTCAGGTAGGGGAATTTGCAAATGACGGAGTTGATGCTACTATAGGAGATGCCGCTGGAACAGATGATGTTCAGACTGGTTCAAGTCAGAGTTTGGTGGTTAAAATGTTAAAAAGCCCAATTGTTAATGTAGATCTTCCGATCTGGGATTTAATGATGAAAAACATCTACAGTACGGGAGCATTTAGGTTAGAGCAAAGTGATTTTAGATTAAATATTTTGTATTCGAATCCGTCTCCGATAAATTACATAACCGCTGCAGAAGGATCTTCAGTCCCTTTGCCAGACGATGTAGAGCAAACCACATTACTTAAAGTATTTAATCTTGATCGTCTTAACCCTAATAATGATCCTGTGCAGGGAGGTGATGGTTTTTTTGATTATGTCTCGGGGATTACGATAGATTCAGAAAATGGGCGCATAATATTTACTACTATCGAACCTTTTGGAGAACATCTTTTTGATAAATTAGATAATGGACCGGTAGGAGCGAATTACAACAATCCTGATTCATATAACCCTAATCAGGCAGAATATGTTTTTCGTGATCTCTATACCCAGACCAAAATTGTGGCAGATCAAAGATCAGCCAATAAAAATTATTTCCAACTTAAGGGAAGATATAAATCATCAGGACAGGATGGTATTTCTTTAGGAGCATTTAATGTTCCGCAAGGTTCGGTTACGGTAACTGCAGGAGGAAGAGTTTTGCAAGAAGGGGTAGATTATTCTGTAAATTATCAGTTAGGAAGAGTTACTATTTTGGATGAGGCATTATTAGCTTCTAATACTCCAATTGATGTTTCTACCGAAAATAATGCTGTTTTTGGACAACAAACAAAACGTTTTACAGGATTAAATATAGAACATAAGTTTAGCGATGATTTCATTATAGGAGGAACCTATCTAAACCTTAATGAAAGACCGGTTACACAAAAATCCAATTATGATTTTGAACCCATAAACAATACAATATTAGGGTTTAATGCGGCATATTCTACCGAGGTTCCTTTTCTAACCAGAATGATTAATAAATTACCTAATATCGACACCGATGTGCCTTCAAATATTTCGGTTAGAGCAGAGGCAGCGTATCTTATAGCGGGAGCACCCAAAGGAGCAGATTTCGATGGTAAAGTTACTACCTATATCGATGATTTTGAAGGAGCTCAAACCAGAATCGATGTGAGTTCACCCATCTCTTGGGAACTGTCTAGTGTGCCCATTGGTTTTGGTGATCCAGCAAACCCTAATAGTGATGCAGTAGTTAATGGAATAGAGTCGGGTTATAAAAGAGCAAAATTATCATGGTATTCAATTGATCCAATTTTTTATGCTAGAGGTAATGGCAGACCTAGTGGTATATCTGAAGAAGACTTGGCCTCTAATGCAACCAGAAGGGTTTTGATCGATGAGCTTTTTCCAGATACAGATATAGCACAGGGGCAAAATACAGCCTTATTTACTTTAGATCTAAATTATGATCCAAATACTAGGGGGCAGTATAACTTTAATCCGGCGTATGCACCAGGAAGTTCTTTGCCACCACCTAATCCTGCAGAAAATTTTGGAGGGATTATTAGACAAATAACATCGACTAATTTTGAACAATCTAATGTCGAATTTATTGAATTTTGGGTTTTAGATCCTTTTTATACTGGCGAAACAGGTGGTCAAGAACCTTTAACAAATGATACAGAAGGAACTATTGTTTTTAACTTAGGAAATATTAGTGAAGATGTATTGAAAGATGGAAGAAAGCAATATGAAAACGGTCTTCCCGAAGCGGTATCAAATACGTTTAGCCCTACAACGTATAGGGCTCAGGTCCCTGTCAACCAGTCATTGATTTATGCGTTTGATTCTGATGGTCAGGCAAGAATCAATCAAGATGTTGGGTATGATGGATTAAATGATGCTCAGGAGGCTGCTCAATATGGGGATTTAGGATTTACAGGAGCTGATCCCGCAGCAGATAACTACACCTATTTCCTGCAGGCTAGTGGGAGTGTTTTAGATCGCTATAGAAACTATAATGGAGTTCAAGGAAATTCACCTGTTGATGTGTCTAATGATGATCGTGGTAATACTACTTTTCCTACTGCAGAAGATGTGAATAGGGATAATACAATGAATACTATTGATAGTTATTTTGAATATGAGATTCCTATTTTTAGTGGTATGGGTATCGGTAATGATAACAACACCGGGTACATAACCGATATAAGACAAGATGATCTTGTGGTCTCTGGTAGGAATATAGAATATCGTTGGGTTCGTTTTAAGATACCCGTATATGAACCAACAAGAGCTATAAATGTTAGTGATTTTAGGTCGATACGATTTATGAGAATGTATCTTACAGATTTTTCTGAACAGGTATTGTTACGTTTTGGTAATATGGATTTAGTAAGAGGGGATTATAGAAGATATATCATAGAAGGTAATGAAACTAATGATCCAACCAGTGGTTTAAACGTGTTTGGTGATAGTGAGGTTATTGTGACTTCGGTTAGTGAGGAAGAAACACCAAATTATGTAACTCCCCCAGGAGTAGTGCGAGAGCAATTAAACAATAATAATAATATTATTAGAGATGATGAAAGATCATTAGCACTTACCGTAAATGATCTTAGGTCCGTTGATGCACGTGGGGTGTATAAAAACTTTAATGTTGATATGCGACAATATGAAAACCTGGAGTTATTCATACACGCAGAACCAGTGCCGAATCGACCTGTTATTAATGATGGAGATTTGAAAGCTTTTATACGAATGGGTAATGATTTCACCAATAATTTTTACCAGATAGAATTACCCTTGGCAGTTTCTGATCTTAGTGATGTAACTCAAAGTGATGTTTGGCCAGAAGCAAATAGATTAAGTCTACCATTAGAATTGCTACAACAAGTAAAATCAGATGTGCTCGGAAATGATAACTTAAGTCCTGCAAACCTTAATTTTATTGAAGGGCCTAACAATCTTAGGGTAGGAATAAAAGGTAATCCTAATTTTGGAGATATAAGAGTGATTATGGTTGGTGTTAAAAACGAAAGTGGTAGTGATCAATCCGGAACCGTATGGTTTAACGAAATGCGTCTTAGTGACCTTAAAAACCAAGGAGGTTGGGCTACTGTAGGTAGTATGGATGCTAACATTGCAGATTTTGCTAGTGTAAGTGCTTCAGGAAGAATAAGTACGATTGGGTTTGGAAGTATCGAGCAAGGTCCTAACGAACGAAGCAGAGAAGATCTTAAACAATATGATTTAACTACAAATGTTAATATAGGGCAACTCTTGCCAAAAAAATGGGGGATTCAGATCCCATTTAATTATAGTCGGGGAGAGGAGTTGATTACCCCTCAATTTGATCCCGAATTTCAAGATATAGAGCTTCAGGATCGATTAGATGGTGAAACAGACCCCGAAGAAAAAGAGAGGATCGAGAAACAATCTACAGATTACACAAAAAGACAAAGCTTTAATATAATTGGACTTCGAAAAGAAAGAACAGGAGAAGCTAAACCAATGCCGTATGATGTAGAGAACTTTACATTTTCGGGGACCTATAACCAGACAAATCATCGTGATTTCGAAATAGAAAGTTCATTAGATCAAAATGTTAGGGCAGGAGCGACATATGATTTTAGTTTTCAGCCAAAAGAAGTAGAACCTTTTAAGAAAATTAAACTTTTAGGAAAGAGCAAGTACTTTGATCTGCTTAAGGATTTTAACTTTAATCTTCTTCCTACCAGTGTTTCTGTAAGTTCAAATATTAATAGGCAGTATAATGAACAGGTGTTTAGAGATATTACTTTAGGGCCAGATGATATAAGATTACCAACGCTGTTTCAGCGTAACTTCCTTTTTGATTGGCAATATGGGTTTAATTATAATTTGACTAAGTCATTAAATGTAAACTTTACTTCGGCTAATAATCGTATTGTCAAAAATTTTATTAATGATAATAATGAAGTTGATAATACTATTGATATATGGAGTGGATTTTTTGAAATAGGAGATCCTAATACACTTAATCAACAACTTCAGGTTAATTATGAAATTCCTTTCAGGAAAATACCGCTATTTAAGTTTATGCGTGCAACATATTCATATAATGCAGATTTTCAGTGGATAAAAGGAAGTGAAGCGTTAAAGACCCTAGAAGATATTCCTGATTTAGGAAATACAGTTCAAAATGCAAATGTGCATACTGTAAATGGGTCACTAGATATGAATACATTATATAAGTATGTAGGATTAACTAAAAGAAAACCTGGACGAAGAAATAGTAAGAAAAAGAAAGGCGCAAAAGGCAAAAATGATAAGAAACAACTGGGTGCTCTAGAGAATGCAAAAGAGGTTTCAAAAACGAATACCAGAAAAGGAAGAGGTAAATTAAGTGTTGGTGATAAAGCATATAATACGCTTATAGGACTTGTTACAGCGGTAAAAAAGATAAGTGTAAATTATCAACAAGATAATGGTATTTTTCTACCGGGATACACCAGAGAGCCTGGTTTTGTGGGTACTTTAAAACCGACTGTTGGTTTTACTTTTGGAAGCCAGGCAGAAATAAGAGACATAGCAGCACGTAATGGATGGCTTACTTTGTACGAAGATTATAATGAACAATATCAAGAAGTTGAAGGAAGACAATTTAATGTCCAGGCTTCTTTAGGGTTACTTAAGGATTTTAAGATTGATATTAGTGCAAATAGGAATTACTCTGAAACCTATTCCGAAAATTATAGAGTAAATAGTGATTTAGAATATCAATCACTTACGCCTAACACTTTTGGTAATTTTACAATCTCTACATTGCTTATTAAAACGGCATTTAGCTCTAGTGATCAATTTACATCTCAGCCATTTGATGATTTTAGAGAAAACAGACAAGTAATAGCTGATCGTTTGGCTACAGAGTTTTACGGTACCTCAAATTTTCCTAGAAGTGATGAGGAAGAATCTAATGGATACCGTTATCCTGTAGGTTTTGGTAAAACAAACCAAGCAGTATTATTGCCGGCCTTTCTATCTGCATATTCGGGTTCTGATGCTTCTAAAGTAAAGAAAGGAGCTTTTAGAGACGTCCCATTACCTAATTGGGATGTAAAGTATACCGGTTTGATGAATATAAAGTGGTTTAAGAAAAGATTTAAGCGTTTTTCTATAGCTCATGGATATAGGGCAAATTATACAATTAACCAGTTTCAAACTAATCTGGAATTTCAAAATCGTGATGATATAGATCAGTCTGGTAATTTTAGAAACCCAGAATTGTATTCTAATGTTAATTTAACAGAGCAATTTAGTCCTTTGATGCGATTGGATATGGAAATGAAAAGTTCTATAAAAATTCTTGCAGAATGGAAAAAAGATCGAGCCTTATCGCTAAGTTTTGATAACAATTTGCTTACCGAAATTCAAGGAAATGAATATATCATTGGTCTGGGGTATAGGATGCAGGATCTTACCTTTACGACCAGAATTGCTGGAAGAAAGCAAGTTATAAAGAGTGACCTTAATCTTAGAGCAGATTTATCATTGCGTCAAAATGAAACTTTAGTGAGATATCTTGACTTAGACAATACGCAAATTACTGCAGGTCAGGATATTTATGGATTGAAGTTTACAGCAGATTACGCTCTTAGTAAAAATCTAACGGCTTTATTCTTTTATGATCATACATTTTCTGAGTATTCTATATCAACTGCTTTTCCGCAGACGACTATACGCGGAGGATTTACATTGAGATATAACTTCGGAAATTAAGATTGATAATTATTTTTTGAAAAAAAGGTATCGACAATTGATTTTTGATAATTTTTTATCAGGATTTCTTAAAATTTGATAAATTAGATTTATTTTCGTCCTTAAAATAATAACAACATATAAATATATTTTCGGATGAATATTCCTTCAGAATTAAAATATACTAAAGATCACGAATGGATCAAGATAGACGGTGATATTGCTACGGTTGGTATAACCGATTTTGCACAAGGCGAATTAGGTGATATCGTTTATGTAGAGGTAGAAACCTTAGGAGAAGAACTTGAGCAAGAAGAAGTCTTCGGTACAGTTGAAGCTGTAAAGACGGTTTCAGACTTATTTCTTCCGCTAACAGGGGAAATTATCGAATTTAATGAAACCTTAGAGACAGATCCAGAATTGGTAAATAATGATCCTTATGGAGACGGTTGGATGGTAAAGATTAAAATATCGGATCCATCTCAAGTAGATGATTTATTATCAGCTGATGGATATAAAGAAATTATTGGGGCATAAATACTTTTTTGTACCAGTTGTTTTGTCGACTGGTGTCATAACATGGGCTTCTTTAGCAAGATTTACAAGTCCTATTGGTTTTGATGTAAAAGGAAGTGATAAAATAGCACACTGTATTGCGTATTTCATATTCACAATGGTGTGGTTTTTATTTTTCTTTTTCAGAAAAAAGGAAAAACAAAACTTTGTTCGTGGTATAACAAAGGCCATGATTATTTGTTTTTTGTATGGATTTCTTATGGAGTCAATGCAATTTCTTTTAACCAGTTACCGAAGTTTTGAATGGTATGATGTAATGGCAAATACAAGCGGTATAATTTTTGCGGTATTATTTTTAAAAGTACTTGAAAATAAATTGGTTAGTTTTCAAGGAAACGAAAAGAAGAGTTAATTAAGTAAAAACTTTATGATGGTTTTTATTTTGATAGATAAACGGGGTAAAAGTTAAAAAACTTATTTTTTAGTTTACATTTTTATCTTTAATTGGAAAATACAAAAGAAATTAGCTATTTTAGCAATCCTATAACGTAATATATAATATGGAACCAAAGAAAAATCCTAAAGCAGATTTAACTAAAAAAAGCACCTTATTCCTTCAATTAGGGCTTATTTTCGTTCTTTTGATAACATGGCAAGGTATAGAGTGGAAAACCTATGATAGAAGTAATATAGATATAGGTCAGGTTAATCTTGATGAATTGGAAGAAGAAGATGTTCCAATTACTCAAAATTTAAATACACCTCCACCACCTCCACCTCCACCACCTGCTCCAGAAGTTATTGATGTAGTAGAGGATGAAGAAGAGGTTGAAGAGACGATTATCGAGTCTACCGAGACAAATCAGGAAGAAGAAATCGTAGAAATAGAAGAGGTTGAAGATGTATCTGATGAAGAAGAAATTGCAGATGTTCCGTTTGCAGTGATCGAAAATGTGCCAATTTTCCCAGGATGTGAAAACGCAGGAGGTAATGCTGCAAAAAAGAAATGTATGAGTGATAAGGTTAAGAAATTTGTTAACCGTAAGTTTAATACAGAACTAGGAAGTGAACTTGGATTATCTGGTGTTAATAGAATCTATGTGAGATTTAAAATCGATAGAAGCGGTAACATTGTAGGTGTTCAAGCTAGAGGGCCACACCCAAGATTAGAAAAAGAAGCACAGCGAGTAGTGAAGTTATTACCAAAAATGACTCCAGGAAAACAAAGAGGAAAAGCAGTAGGGGTATTATACTCTCTGCCAATAGTTTTCCAAGTGCAAGACTAAGAAAATAAATACTTTTTATATATCAGAATCCCGTCACTATACAGTAGACGGGATTCTTTTTTGGTATACTTGTTGATTTAGATTTTAATTGTAACGTTAAAACTAAATATTATGAGTAACAAGCACGATGCTAATGTACGAAAAAGTACATTGGTGAACTTTCAGATTGGACTTATAGCAAGTCTTTTATTTACTTTTTTTATGTTTGAGGTGTATACTGCAAAATCTGTAGTTTATGATCAAAATTTGATTACAGAAATACCAGAAGAAGATCCCGTTTGGAATGAGATTTTTCAGGTTCATAAAGAGCCAGAGCCTAAGACTATTGCAGAAACAAGAATAGTAGTAAAAGATCCTCAAGAATTTAGGGAGGTTCCAGATGATCATCTAATTAAGGAGATGACAAAGGAGTTTAAAAATGTAGAACAGTCTAAAACTGTTGAACCTTTTAACCCAGATGCAATAGAAAACATACTTCCCGAGGAGGAACCAAAAAATTTTCCTTTTACAAAGGTTGAAGCGGTTCCAATTTTTCCAGGTTGCGAAAAATTAAGTACTAACGAAGAAAAGGCTGCGTGTTTTTCTGAAAAGATTGGTAAAATTGTGTCTAGAAAATTTAATACCGATTTGGGAGAAAGATATGGGTTGTCAGGTGTTCAGAGAATTTATACACAATTTGATGTTGATGCTAGTGGAATGATTAAAAACATTCAAATTCGGGCTCCACATCCTAAGCTGGAAAAAGAGGCGAAGAGGGTTGTTAATTTATTTCCTGAAATGACTCCAGGAAAACAAAGAGGAAAGCCTGTAACCGTAAGATATCAATTACCCATTGTTTTTAAGATCCAGAATTAAATAAAAAGGTTCGGTGGTTATTGATCACCGAACCTTTTTAAAATTATAAAATGATATGCTATTTCGTAAGACTCTGATAAATTGTTTTCCGCATACGTTCTGAGTTGATAAAACCATCTCCAAAACCTTTAGCATCATAAGACGCGGTTAGTTTGATGTTTTTTATGATTTCATTCTCAGATTTCCCGACATCAATTTCCTTTTGAATGTTGTTGGTAATTTCTTTCAGCATTCTCGAAAAACCTTCAAGATCTTTTTTTGTAGCTAATTTTCCGTGACCAGGAATGATTTTAGTATCATCATTTGTGATCATTAATGCCTTTTCCGAGGCTTTTATATACCCTTTGATGCTTCCTCCTGATTTTAGATCTATATACGGGTAACGTCCGTTAAAAAATGTATCTCCCATATGTAGCACATTTCCATTAACAAAATACACCATAGTATCTCCATCTGTATGTGCATTATGAACATGGAAAGCTTTTACATTTTCATTTTTAAAATATAATTGTAGTCCTACGTCAAAAGTGATTACTGGCAAGGATGTAGGGATTATACCTCTGTTTTCTTTTTGTTTACTTTCCATTCTTGACCGTACATTTTTTTGAGCAAAAATAGTTGCACCTTGTTTGGCCATATTTTCATTACCTCCTGTATGATCTCCATGATAATGTGTGTTAATTACCATAGTTACAGGTTGATCGCTTATGGTTTTTAGTTTTTCAAGAATTTTATTAGATAAGCGTGCAAATTGATCATCGATGATAAATAATCCTTTTTCGTTTTTAAAAACACCAATGTTTCCACCTTGGCCTGTGAGCATATACGTATTTTCTGATAATGGATGTATAGCAATGTTAACTTCTTTTTTTTGTGCATTAGAAGTGATCCAAAATATCGATAATCCTAGAATAAATAGCCTTTTCATAAGAGTGAAAGTGTTTTGTGTGGTATTTCTGTCGAATTCAAATTACAAAAATTACTTTTGCTTCGTTTCATAATTACAAAAAATGTTTTAAAAAGCTTTTTACAAAGGTTAATCATATTCGTAGTTGTTAAAAGGTGAATTATAGAGAGGTATAAGTTGTCTAAAAAGCTTTTAAGATATATCTTTGCACCACTTTTAAAAAAAAGCTAATACGATACCGTGCAAAATTTGAGTGTAACCCAAATCAATACTGCAAAAGTTTCTGTTGTTCAGGATTTTAAAGAAATTACCAAAATGCGTTTGGCGTTAAGTGTAGTTTTTTCTTCTATTGCAGGATACTTGCTTGGTGTAGAAACTGTTTCCTGGAGTACACTTTTGCTTCTTGCCATCGGAGGGTATTTTATGGTAGGTGCTTCAAATGCTTTTAACCAGATTATAGAAAGAGATTTGGATAAATTGATGGACCGTACCAAGAATAGACCAATTCCATCCGGAAGAATGTCTGTAAATACAGCATTTGCTATTGCTACTCTTTTTACTATTGCTGGTATTGCTGTATTGTACGTGATCAATCCACAAACGGCAATGTTTGGGGCAATTTCAATATTTATTTATGTAAGCTTATATACCCCATTAAAAACAAAGACCCCATTATCTGTTTTTGTGGGTGCAATTCCTGGGGCAATTCCTTTTATGTTGGGCTGGGTAGCCGCTACCGATGATTTTGGTATAGAACCGGGGACATTGTTTATGGTGCAATTCTTTTGGCAGTTCCCTCATTTTTGGGCGATTGGTTGGTTTTTATATGAAGATTACAAAAAAGGAGGGTTTTTTATGTTACCCACTGGCAAAAGAGATCAGGGAACAGCAACTCAGGTGATTGTGTATACAATTTGGACAATTGTTACCTCTTTAATTCCGGTATTTGGGGTTACAGGAAAACTGTATCTAACTCCAGTTTCGGGGGTTGTTATTTTGGTATTAGGGTTAATTTTATTGAAATCAGCAATTCGTTTATACAAGGTTAGAGATGCTAAAACTGCAAAACAGCTTATGCTAATGAGTGTTTTGTACATTACGCTGCTTCAGGTTATTTATGTGGCAGATAAATTTATTAGAGTATGGATTTAACAGAAGGAACAACAGACGAAAAAATAAAAAGAGCAAAAAAAACCATGATGTGGTTTGCTATGGTGAGTATGGCTATGGTGTTTGCAGGACTTACAAGTGCATATGTAGTGAGTAAAACCAGAAAAGACTGGTCTACAGATCTTGTTTTTCCACAAGCTTTTGTATATAGTATTTTAGTGATTATAGCGAGTAGTATTACTTTTTACCTGGTAAAAAAAGCAATCGAAAACGAGAATAGAAAACTGGCAACA
Organism: uncultured Aquimarina sp.; assembly: GCA_947503835.1. Classification (GTDB taxonomy): domain Bacteria; phylum Bacteroidota; class Bacteroidia; order Flavobacteriales; family Flavobacteriaceae; genus Aquimarina. Next base: position 53,968 of record CANNFM010000001.1, on the reverse strand, counting down.
ATCTTATTGCTCTCTACTCTTGTTTTAGGGATAACATTTGTATTCCTTCAATTCGAAGGCTTTTCGGATATAATTAGACAAGGATATCATTTTACCGGTCCGACCTCAAATATTGTTAGTACATTTATGTTTATTATTGTAGTAACGCATTTAGCGCACATAGTCGGTGGAATCTTAGTGCTTTTAGTTGTAATTTATAATCATTTTAAACAAAAATATAAAACAGGTCAAACTCTAGGTCTCGAATTAGGTGCTATGTACTGGCATTTTGTTGATTTTCTGTGGGTTTATCTCTTTTTATTTTTGTATTTCGTGAAGTAAAGACTATTCATTGACCAGATGTCAATAAAATAGAATACTTCTATGAATTAGATCTGACTTAATTAAAAAATAAATTTGAGCAGCTGAAATGATAAAATTGATTATTTTTGTGGAAAATTTAACAATACCAAATTCTTTATATGGAAACAGCTGTTACTAAAACAGGTACAGAGGATAAAACCTGGGGAGGTGGTAACGAGCCACTTAAGGTGAGTTATGGTAAGATGATGATGTGGTTTTTCATCGTTTCAGATGCACTAACATTTTCAGGCTTTCTTGCTGCATATGGTTTTTCAAGATTTAAATTTATTGATTCATGGCCAATCGCCGATCAAGTATTTAATCACTTTCCATTTTTACATGGTGTAGATGCACCGATGTATTATGTGGCATTAATGACTTTTATATTGATATTTTCTTCTGTAACGATGGTACTTGCCGTTGATGCTGGTCATCATATGAAACAGAAAAAAGTAATCCTGTATATGTTCTGGACCATAATTGGGGGTGCGATTTTTGTGGGATCTCAAGCATGGGAGTGGAAAAACTTCATCAAAGGAGAATATGGTGCTGTTGAGACTAAAGCAGGGCAAATATTACAATTTGTTGACACCGAAGGGCATAGAGTTGGGTTGAAAGAGCTAGCTCTCGTAGATACTCACAGTGATAGAACTCAACACGAAGAGAAAAATGGGATTTGGTATGAAAAAGAAGCTACGCTTCCTACCTATACTATAGAGGAGATAAGAGCAGGTTTTGCTAAGCGTAGTGATGTCTTGATACGAACTCAGATACTTACCGCAGAAGGAGAGAAAACTGTTTTGTCAAGAGAAGAATCTCTAAAAAGATTAAATGCAGACGCTATAGGTATAGTTGAAGGAGCAAACCTGGTACATAACGAATACGGTACACCCTTGTTTGCAAACTTCTTTTTCTTTATTACTGGTTTTCACGGTTTTCACGTATTATCCGGTGTAATTATTAATATCATCATCTTTATCAATGTGATTTTAGGTACATATGAGAGAAGAAAGAATTATGAGATGGTAGAAAAAGTTGGTTTATACTGGCACTTTGTAGATTTGGTTTGGGTATTTGTATTTACATTCTTTTACCTGGTTTAATAAAAAAATAAAGAGTTATATAATAATATGGCACACGATACAGCACATCACGAATCGAATATTGGTAGAATCTGGAAAGTATTTTTTATCCTTTCGGTTATTACTATAGTAGAAGTAATTTTAGGTATTATTAAACCTGCATTCTTAGTTGAAACAACTTTGATTAGCATGAAGTTGCTGAACTGGATCTTCATTATCCTTACGATCTGGAAAGCATACTATATAACCTGGGCGTTTATGCACATGGAAGGTGAAACCAAAGGTTTAAGAAGAGCTGTCGTTTGGACTGCTATTTTTCTTATCTGTTATTTGATTTTTATACTGCTTACAGAAGGAGATTACATATACGAAGTATTTAAAGGAGGTTATAAGGCATGGGACTTTTAATCCTTTAAATCTTTAAGTTAAAAGCATTGTAAAAAGACGGTTTTTTAAACCGTCTTTTTCTATTTTTGTACGCGGCTTGAGCCTGCCTTAAGGTTATTTATTAAAAGACAAAGTTAATTTGTAAATGAAAAAATTTCTTGTTTTAGGTGTCTTGTTTGTTTTACCATTGGTTGCATACTTGTTTTTCGCTTCGGGGGTTCATAATTTTGCTAAACTTCCGATTTTAAATGAATCAATAGGGGATTTAGAAAATTTTGAAAGCCATACCAAAGAACAAATTGAATTTAAAGATAAAATTACAGTACTTGGGTTTTTAGGCAAGGATATCTATAATAAACAAGGAAATGCATTTAATCTAAATCAGAAGATTTATAAAAAGAACCATGGGTTTCAGGATTTTCAATTTGTGATGGTGCTGCCATATGGTAGCGAAAAAGCTACGAAGGAACTTTTAGATGAATTAGATAATATAGCCGATGTTTCTGGGTGGAAATTTCTTTTCGGTACTAAGGAAAGCATAGAAACGTTATTTAATAGCCTTAAAACTCCACATAAATTAGATGATAACCTTGCTACCAATTACGTGTACATCATAGATAAAAAAGGGAGTTTAAGAGGTCGAGATGGAACACTAAAAGAAGATGAATCCAAAGTGTATGGTTATGATGCGAGCGCTGTAGCAGATTTAGCAAATGTGATGACAGATGATGTCAAAGTAATTCTTGCAGAATATCGCTTAGCTCTAAAAAAATATAAGGCAGATCGTAAAGACAAATAAATAATGATGAAATCGTGGTTTTTAGAACAAGAAGGAATAGTTTGTATTTTATTCTTATTGTGAAAAATCAAAGATTCCGTGAGACCTATAAAACAATAAAAAGACTCATGAAAAAATATTCATACGTTGGCATATCGTTTATTATATTAATTTTTGGGATCATCTTTATTCCAAGAATAGTAAATCGAGTAAAAAATACTTCTGTGGTTAAAAATGACAGGATGAGTGCTAGTAATCCTATTGCTAATGAAAAGCTTTCTTACGTTAAGATCAATGGAGAACCAAAAAAGGTACCTGAATTTGCATTTCTTAACCAAGACAGTATTCTAATCACTAATCATGACTATAAAGGCAAAGTCTATGTAGCTGAATTTTTCTTTACAAGCTGTCCTACCATATGCCCAAAAATGACTAAAAATTTGGTGTATCTGCAAAATCAATTAAAGGATGATAAAGATTTTGGAGTAGCTTCATTTACCATAAACCCCAAAATGGATACTCCTAACAGGCTTAAAAAGTATGCCGATAGGTATAAGGTAACCGATCCTGATTGGCATTTTTTAACCGGTGATAGAGAAGCTATATATGATCTGGCTAATGCTGGTTTTAATATATATGCTGCAGAGAATCCTGAAGTTGCCGGTGGATTTGAACACAATGGTTATTTTGCACTTATCGATCAAGAAGGATATATTAGATCACGATACGATGCATCAGGAAACCCTATCATTTATTACAGAGGTACCATAGGTGTCGATGAAAAAGTAGATGATGGTGGAGAAGAACAACAAATAACTATTTTATTAGAAGACATAAAAAAACTTTTAAAGAAGGATGAATAATATATCGGCAGTAGAAAAAAAATATAACAAATGGATTGTTATCCTATCAATAATTATTCCTGTTGCGGTGGCTGCTTTGTTTGGAGTTAACCTAAGGAGGATGGGCTTTGATGTTCAACCTCTTACTTTCTTGCCACCTATTTATGCTTCAATAAATGGTTTAACTGCTGTTGTTTTAATCGCTGCATTTTGGGCTGTGAAAAACAAAAAAATAGAATTACACGAGAAGTTAATGAAAACAGCAATTCTATGCTCTATACTTTTCTTGATCATGTATGTGGCTTATCATATGACTAGTGACTCTACTAAATACGGAGGAGAAGGGGCTGTACGATATGTGTATTATTTTATTTTGATTACGCATATCGTATTATCTGTGGTTGTTATTCCTTTTGTATTGGTTACCTATGTTCGAGCTTTAGCGAAACGATTTGATAAACATCGTAAGATCGCCAGAATTACATTCCCAATATGGCTGTATGTTGCTATAAGTGGAGTGATTGTATATTTGATGATTTCACCTTATTATGTCTAAAAAAAGTCATACTGGGCTTGTCGAAGTAGTTATGAAAACCAAAATTCTATACATATCGATTTTATTATTGCTGTTCTCTATTCCGGCTGAAGCCCAATGTGCTATGTGCAGAGCTGTTTTAGAAAGTGAAGAAGGCCAGGAAACAGCAAAAGGAATCAATAATGGTATTGTTTACCTAATGATTGTTCCGTACATCCTAATCGGTGCTGTAGGGTATTTTATCTACAAGAATAAGAAAAAACCCACAAGTCTTAAGAAGTAGTAAATTACGTTAGATATAAATTTTTAACATTTTCATAACAACTTAGTCTGTAACAAAAATGATATCATGTTAGTCTTATGTAACAAGACTGCACTAGCCATTCAAAAGTCTTCAAGGGGAAAAACTAGAGGATTGATCTAAAATTTTGTTAAAAAGGCAGTGGTGAGTCATTAATTAATTCAGATGCGTTTGGCATCTTTTGTATCTTAATCAAGTGTTATGATTGAAATTAAAGACTTACATAAATCTTACCAGATGGGTAGTAATTCTCTTCATGTTCTTAAAGGAATAGATTTTAGTGTTGAAGATGGAGAATTGGTAGCTATAATGGGGTCATCGGGTTCTGGGAAATCCACATTGCTTAATATTTTAGGAATGTTAGATGAGGCCGATAGTGGTAGTTATTTCTTAGACAATGTGCCTATCAAAGGCCTAAATGAAACCAAAGCCGCACAGTATCGCAATAAATTCTTGGGTTTTGTTTTTCAATCATTTAATCTTATTAATTATAAGACCGCATTAGAGAATGTTGCATTGCCATTATATTATCAACGTAAAAAACGAAAAGAGAGAACCGAGACCGCAATGAGTTATCTCGGTAAAGTTGGTTTGGCTGATTGGGCAACACATTTACCTAGCGAACTTTCTGGAGGGCAAAAACAACGTGTTGCAATCGCGAGAGCTCTTGCAGCCGATCCTAAAGTATTACTAGCCGATGAACCTACTGGGGCATTAGATAGTACAACCTCTTATGAAGTTATGGATATCATTCAAAGCATCAATGATGAAGGAAAAACAATACTGGTAGTAACGCACGAACAGGATATCGCCGATATGTGTAAGCGTATTGTACATCTTAAGGATGGTGTTATCGTAGAAGATAAAAAAGTAGAACAGGTAAGAGCATCCCAATATGTTGGATAGAGACAGATGGCAAGAAATATTTGAAGCAATAGGAAAAAACAAACTACGTACGTTTCTTTCTGGGTTTACTGTGGCTTTAGGGATCTTAATCTTTACTGTGTTGTTGGGATTGGGTAATGGGTTACTTAATAGTTTTTTAAGCAGTTTTGTTGATGATGCCCAAAATATCATTTTTATAAGTTCGGGAAATACTTCAAAAGCATACAAAGGCTTTCAGGAAAATAGAAAAATTCAATTCAAGAATGAAGATTTTGAGTTTATCAAAAGCAATTATATAGGTAAAGTAGAATTTGCTACACCAAGAGTGTATAGAAATAGTCAGGCTAAATATGAAAAAGAATCAGGTAGTTATAATATAAGAGCAGTTAACCAAGACCATCAGTATCTAGAAAAGACAATAATGATGAAAGGTCGATATATTAATGAAACCGATGTAAAAGAACGTACCAAGAATATCGTAATCGGAAGATTAGTAGAAAAAGACCTTTTTAAAAATAAAAGCGCCTTAGGCAAAATGTTGGATGTAGATGGTATACCCTACAAAGTTGTTGGTGTTTTTCAAGATAGCGGAGGCGATAACGAAGAACGAATCATTTATATTCCTTATACAACAGTTCAATTACTTTTTGGTAATAATGACCATATAAATCAGATTAACTTGTCATACAACATGGCAATGAGCTCTGAGCAGGCAATAGCATTTGCCGATCAAATAAAAGAAGATTTTAAAGAAAAGTTTAAGGTGGCTCCAGATGATCAAAGCGCAATTAGAGTTCGAAGTTTTGCAGAGGATATTAAAGAAACCATGGTGATTCTGGGAGGAATTTACCTTATAATTTTTATAGTTGGTATTGGTACCTTGATTTCAGGAGTTATAGGTATCGGTAATATTATGACTTTTAGTATTAAAGAAAGAACTAAAGAGTTAGGGATTAGAAAAGCTTTGGGAGCATCACCTAAATCAATAATAGCAATGGTATTGCAAGAATCGGTTTTAATCACTTCTGTTGCGGGATATGTCGGTTTACTTTTAGGAATTTTTGCACTTAAATTAATAGGTAATAATTTAGAAGAGTTTTTTATTCTTAATCCCAAGGTAGATACAGGTGTTATTGTTGTAGCTACTATAACATTAATTCTAGCAGGCCTATTAGCGGGGTATATACCTGCAAGAAGAGCCGCCAGAATAAAGCCTATTATTGCGTTAAGAGATGAATAATTAAAATCAAGTTGGTATGAAGTTTATATTCGAAAAAGATACTTGGCAAGAAATATATGGTGCGATTCGTAAGAATAAAATCAGAACAGTGATCACGGTCATTGGAGTTACATGGGGAGTATTCTTGTTTGTCATTCTTTTGGGTATGGCCAAAGGACTTGATAATAGCTTCAGAAGCCAGTTTAATGATTTTGCGACCAATACCATGTTTGTTTGGGGACAACAAACCAGTATCCCCAATGGTGGTTTTAAGCGAGGGCGAAGAATGCAACTTACCCTTGACGATGTAGCAACTTTAGAATCTCAGGTAGATGATATCGAATATATTACTCCGCGCAATGTTACCGGTCAATGGGGAACACCACCAGGGCAATTTGTGAGAGGATCTAAATCAGGTGCTTTTAAAGTGTTCGGAGATTATCCAACTATAGATAAAGTTTCAAAGAAAAAGATATTTGATGGTGGCAGGTTTATTAATGAAGAAGATATTAAGTACGAACGTAAGGTTTGTGTAATAGGGGAGGATATTTATAAACAATTCTATGATAAAGATGAAGAGGCTATTGGAGATTTTGTAAGGATCAACGGAATTTATTTTAAGGTTATTGGGGTGTATAAACCAACGCAATCGGGATTTGAAGGAGACGACTCTATTTTTTTACCATTTACTACATTTCAAACGATTTTTAATCAAGGTAAGGATATATCATGGATGGTGATTACGGCAAAACAAGACAAAAATATTGTGAATACAGAAGCCACCATAAAAACAATGCTTAAAAGAATGCATAATGTACATCCAGATGATACTCAGGCCTTTGGTAGTTTTAACTTAGGAAAAGAGGTAGCTAAGGTTAGTGGATTCTTATCAGGGATGCGATTGATAACCTATATCGTGGGTATTGCAACGCTAATCGCCGGAGTGATTGCTATCGGTAATGTACTTCTAATTACAGTAAAAGAGCGCACCAGAGAGATAGGGGTAAGAAGAGCACTAGGAGCCACACCTGCAGAAGTAAGAGGGCAAATCATGCTAGAATCTGTTTTACTTACATTCGTAGCGGGACTTATTGGTTTTGTTTTTGGAACCTTGGTACTTTGGGGGATCAATACTGCCATAGGTAACAATGATGATATACCAATATTAAACCCCTCTGTAGATTTCTTTGCAGCGATCGGAGCATTGTTATCTATCGTTTTATTAGGAACTTTAATTGGTCTTATCCCAGCACAAAAAGCAGTAAGTATAAAACCTATCGAAGCATTAAGAGAAGAATAAAATAATAAATCAGAATAATCTATAATCAGTCAAATGAAAAAGTTTTTTAAAATTTTATTAATCGTAGTTTTTGTAGCCTTACTTGGTTTTTCGGGTAAATATCTAATAGATTCTAATAGTAAATCACCTATAGTATTTACTACAGAAAAAGCTTTTAAAACCTCTATTGAAGAAAAAACAGTAGCTACAGGGAAAGTGGTGCCAGAAGAAGAAGTAGAAATCAAGCCACAGGTCTCCGGAATTATAGAAAAAATATATGTAAAAGAAGGAGCGCCAATAAAAACAGGAGATTTAATAGCTAAGGTAAAAGTAGTTCCTGATGAGCAATCATTAAATAGCGCAAGAGGGCGAGTTAAGAATGCAGACATAAGCCTGGCTAATGCCAAACAAGATTTTGACCGTAACAAAGCGTTGTTTGATAAAGGAGTAATATCTACTCAAGATTTTCAAAATATACAATTGCGTTTTGATCAGGCTAAGCAAGAAGTAAATAATGCAAGAAATGACCTTCAGATCATACGTCAAGGATCTACTGGGGGAGCACAGGCGATTACAAATATTAGAGCTTCAGTTGCAGGGACTGTTTTAGAGATCCCGATAGAAGAAGGTGATCAGGTGATTCAGAGTAATAACTTTAATGATGGTACTACTGTAGCAACGATAGCAGATCTTGCTAAGATGATTTTTGAAGGAAAGGTAGACGAAGCCGAGGTAAATAAACTTAAAATAGATATGCCACTTAAGGTTAGCTTAGGTGCGATTAGAGATAAAGAATTTGAAGCTAAACTTAAGTTTATCGCCCCAAAAGGTAGTGAAGAACAAGGAGCTGTTCAATTTAAGATAGAAGGAGAGGTTTTTCTTGATGAATCTTACTTTATACGAGCTGGATATAGTGCCAATGCTTCGATTGTATTGGATACCAAAAATGATGTTTTGGCGATTAAAGAAGCCCTTTTGCAATTTGATAGAGAGACCGAAAAACCATTCGTAGAGATACAAACCGGAGATCAGGAATTTGAACGAAGAGATATTGAAATAGGACTGTCTGATGGAATTAATGTCGAAATATTATCAGGAGTGACTGAAGAAGATGACATTAAAGTTTGGAGCAAAACAGAGCCCGTAAAGAAAGAAGGTGAAGAAGATCAAGATTAAGGTAAATAGCAATAGAATAGCTGATTTTAAAAAACAACTGTACTAAAATCAGGTCAATTATACACAAATAGACATTATGAGAATTAAAATTGCAATTTTGTTTTTTACACTTTTCGGAGTGTTGGCATCTCAAGCACAAGAAAAGAAATGGACATTGCGTGAGTGTGTTGAATATGCATTAGAGAACAATATAACTATAAAACAGTCAGCCTTAGAGATTGAGAACGCTGAAATCAATAGGTTTGATGCCTTCGGAAATTTTTTACCTACGCTTAATGCTTCTGCTTCAAATTTTTGGAATTCTGGACTGGTAACTAACCCAATTACAAATACGAATGAAACAGAAACATTTAGATCTTCTAATTATGGAGTTAGTATAGGGATTACTTTATTTAATGGGTTAAGAAACCTAAAAACATTTCAAAGAGCGAAATTAAACCAATTGTTAAGTCAATATAATTTAGGAAAATCTAAAGATGATATTTCGCTTTTTGTGGCTAATAGTTATTTACAGGTATTGCTAAATAAAGAATCACTAAAAGTAATCGAAAAACAACATGAAATTACCTTAGAGCAGTTAAAACGAACTAAGGATCTTGTTGATGCCGGTGTTTTGCCACAAGGAGATCTCTTAGAGATTGAGGCGACTTCGGCAGATGAATTGACTCGTATTGTACAAGCTGAAAATGCTGTGCAAATTGCAAGAATAGGCCTTGCGCAAACTCTCTTAATAAAAGACTATGAGAGTTTTGATATTGCAGAACAAGAGTACTTGGTTCCGGGATCAGAAATGTTAGAGAAGCCGATAAGTCAGGTAATCGCAAGTGCTAGAGAGTCTAGGTACGAAGTACAGATCGCAGAACAGAATAAGTTAATCGCAGAAAAAAACCTCGAGATTGCAAGAGGAGCTTATTATCCTACGCTTAATGGTTCATTTGGGTATAGTACACGAGAATCTGGAGTAAACTCAACACCTTTTATAAAGCAATTGTATTCCAATGATGGTACTTCATATGGGGTATCTCTTTCGGTTCCTATCTTTAATGGGTTTTCTGCCAGAAATGATGTGAAAAGAAATAAAGTAAGTGTTGAACAAACAGAGTTTCAATTAGAACAAGCGCAATTAGACTTAGATAGTAATGTATATCAAGCCTATCTTGATGCAAAAGGCTCCGCAGAAGCTTATGAAGCCGCTTTAGTGTCAGTAAAAGCACAAGAAAGAGCGTATGAGTATGCAAAAGACCGTTACGATGTTGGTTTAACCAATGCGTTTGATTTTAGTCAATCTAAATTTAGATTAGAAAATGCACAAAGCCAGGAGGTACAAAATAAATTCGATTATATTTTCAAGCTAAAAGTGTTAGAACTTTATTTTGGAATAAAGATCGCTGATATAAAATTATAACAAACAACACCATGTTTGTTTAATGAAGTAGTCGTGTCAGAAACAGAAAAAGAATCCAAAAAATAGTTTTCCTATTTGGTTATCTTTGCCAAAATTTTATAAAGATGGGATATATTCTATGTATAGAAACTTCTACGACTAATTGTTCTGTATCATTAACTAAAGGTGATGAGGTCATTGCATTTAAGGAGGATTACGATACGAAATATTCTCATGCAGAGAGATTACATAATTTTATAGATAACGTAATTAAGGAAGGAGGGATATCTTTTAAAGATCTCTCGGCAATATCGGTAAGCAAAGGCCCTGGATCATATACAGGACTAAGAATTGGCGTTTCTGCCGCTAAGGGATTATGTTATGCTTTAGATATTCCGCTAATATCAATACCAACATTACATGCATTATCAATGCAAGTTACGTCAGCCAATAAAGGTGTTATTGTACCCATGATTGATGCACGACGAATGGAAGTGTATTCAGCTGTTTTTTCTGGTACGTATGATCAAATAAGAGATACTAAGGCCGAAATCCTTACAGAAGCGTCTTTCTTAAGTTATTTACAAAGAGGTAACGTTTACTTTATTGGTAATGGCGTGGAAAAATTTTCTTCGATTTGCAATAGTGATAATGCGGTTTTTATTCAAAACAAATTGCCATCAGCAAAGGAGATGGCAATATTGAGTTATACTAAATTTTTGGAAAAAGACTTTGAAGACGTTAGTTATTTTGAACCCTATTACTTAAAAGATTTTGTGACGGGCTAGTCTCTGAATATTTTAGAGCATTATACCTAGCAACGAGTCGTACTAAATCCTCTTCTTTTTTAAGACGAATCTTTTCCTTTTTTATATATTGTTTTAATTCTTCTTCTTTATCTGAAAATGCTGATAAGAAATCCTTTTTATTCATTGGTAACTCTTGAAGTACTCCATCTTCTTCAAGATAAAATGTGGTTACCACTTTAATTTTTCCTGTGACTGCACTACCGGTCATAGGATCCATCTCTTTTGGTTCTGTTATTTTAAGATCGTATTTCTTATAAACGCGATATAAATCATTCATTTCGACAAGAACATAGTACCCTCTTTTTGAACGACCACGATCGCTCTGAAAATTACAGTAATAGTAATAATCATTATCAATTCGGGCATATGTGGTAGGAGTTTTGATTACTTCATGTAATTTTCCTCCAACAGTATGTTCTAGAGCATCTGTGTAAATATTATATTTAAGTCTGGTATCATATGTTCCAGATTTTTCATCAATTACATTAGCTTTCTGATATTCTTTATTGATATATACTGATCCAGCATATTTTTCTAATTCAGATACTTTCTCTGTAAGTTCTATCGGTTGCGAAAATTGAGCAAACAATAATGGTGTAGCTAAAAAAAATAAAACGTGTAGTATTTTTCTCATAGTGAATTATTTTAATACTTCTAATATACTAAAAATATTCGACAAAATGCAAAAAAACAGGTTTTAAAGTAATATTTTTTAAAATTTTATCAAAAAATCAAAAAATCTAGTAAAGTAACCTGATCGGCGTTATCTTTTAAAGGTAATTGTAATCGTATAGTACCAAATTGTATTGTTAAATAAGACTTTTGAAGAATCGGGATTATGTTATTTTTAATACAAAAAAAAAGCCACCTACATAAGGTGGCCAATATTAAGTTTCCTAAATTTTTTAAATACAAAGATTGTAAAAAAGTATACTAGTTGCGTCTACTTAGATTACTTAGAAGACTTTGAGAAGGGCTAGAATCAGTACTTTTTAAAGCATTATATCTAGCTACTAATCGAATTAAATCTTCTTCTTTTCTTAAACGAATACTTTCTTTCTTTAAATATGCTTTTAGTTCATCTTCTTTATCACTAAATGTAGCTAACATTTGTTTCTTGTTCATTGGTAGCTCCACTATCATACCATCTTCTTCTAAATAATATGTAGTTATCATCTTAAGAACACCAGCTTCGCCAATCTGCGTTAATGTATTCTTTGTTGGTTCTTTAATGTCAAGTGTAAATCTTTTATAAATTCTATATCTGTCATTTAGTTCGACCAAAACATAATATCCTTCTCTTTTAAGACCTCTTGGGGTTTTAAATTCACAGAAATAAAAATAATCACCATCGATACGAGCATGAATAGTTGTACTCTTAAGTACTTCAAAGAGCTTTGATCCTTGATTATACTCTAATGCGTCTGTAAAGATGTTATACTTAAGTTTAGCGTCAAAAGCTCCGGCCTTTTCATCTATAACACTCGATTCTTTATATCTAGCTTTCATATATAAAGAACCATCGTATTCATCAAACGTCGAAACTCTCTCCGTAGATTTTAATAAATTTCTGGGTAATTGCGCGAGTAATGTAGACGATATTATTAAAAATAATAAAAGTAGTATTTTCTTCATGTTACATAGATTTAGGTGAGGTAAATTTAAAAAAAACGCTAGTTTAAACACAATTATTTAGATATTTGGCATAATTTTTACGAATTATTCAATATTAATGGAAGTAGAGTTGCGTTTTTCAAAGTAAAAAGCAAATTTTAACATAAAATCCACATAATTTACTTATGGTTTAACCGTAAAATTTGTAAGATTTCGCTTACGAAAACGTTGTAATTGGATGATTTTTGACTTTTTTACCTTCGTTCATCGGATGTTTTTAACACTTTATTTTTGCATAAATTAATTTTTTTCATACCATTTTGGTGAAAATGAAGGTAAAAAAGCAAATAAAAAAGGTGTTTGTGGTGTAGGTTTTTTAATATTTGATTCTACTCAATTCAATAGAGCATAATGTGCCCTTTTCAAGAGTATTTTTTTTGTAATGTTGGATTTTTGTTCGTAAGCAAGATTTACTGCTAAAAAATCACTCTAAAAATCGAATAGCATCCTTTGTATCTTCTACAGGATATTTACAAGAGTTATTGACACATACATAAATCAAAGTCTTGCCTTCAGCAAATCTGTTTTTTAATAACACTCTTTCAGAATCCGATTGGCTTACTGCTAGTAATTTATTTGGGATATACGTTTTGTTAAGCTCTTGTACTTTGTTTTTAGATTGAGTACCAGTGATCGCTATTTCATAAAAATCAAACGAAAAATTAAGCATTTGATCAAGCCAATTAGAATATCCTGATGCATATGATTCGATTTGGGGCTTTATATTATGCAACATCTGCTTACTTATCTCTTTATACTGTTTCATGTCGTAATAATGGGATAGCATAAATAAATTCTTAGCCATAATTGAATTGGATGCCGGAATTACATTATCGCTGGACTCTATTGTGCGTGTGATAAGCTTTGGATCTTTATCTGATGTGAAATAGAATATGCTTTTTTCTTTATCGAAGAAATGCGTTAACGTATATTCTGTAAGTTGTTTTGAAATATCGATCCATTCTGGATCAAAAGTGTTTTGATATAAGGCAATAAAAGCTTCTATAAGCGTAGCATAGTCTTCTAAATATCCATTTACGCTACTTTTTCCGTTTTTATAGTTATGTAATAGCGAGTTGTCGGGTTGTAGTTGCTTATTTTTAATAAAAGTGGCGTTTTTTATTGCTGCATCCAAAAACTTTTTTTCGCCAAAAACCTTATATGCATCCAGATATCCTTTTAGCATCAATGCATTCCATGATGTTAAAGTTTTGTCATCCAATCTTGGCCTGGAGCGTTTTTCTCGGTGGTGGTGTAGAAGTTTTTTCCATTGCAGTACTTTTTCTTTAAGCTCTTTATGGCTAATGTTATTTTCTTTGCAAAAGAATTGATCACTTTCCTTTTTTATTAGTACATAGTTATCTTTTTCCCAGAAACCGTATGAATTAATGTTGTAATATTTAGAAAATAGTTCGTAGTCATTTTCTAGTATGGTTTTTAATTCCTTTTTGGTCCATACATAAAAAGCACCTTCTTCTAACTCATCATCTAGAGTTTTGCTATCTGCATCTAGAGAAGAGTAAAAAGCACCTTCATTATTGGTTAGTTCTCTTGATACAAAATCTAGAGTTTCATATACTACATCCTTAAACCATGTGTCTTTAGTAATCAAATATGCATCAGAATATAAGCTTACTAACTGAGCATTATCATATAGCATTTTTTCGAAGTGCGGAACATGCCATTTACCATCTGTAGAATATCGTGAAAACCCACCACCGATATGATCATACACTCCTCCAAACGAAATTTTTGTTAACGTATTTATTACATAATCCATTAGCTCCTTATCTTTTGTCTGATGTGCATATCGAAGAAGGAATTGATAATTATTAGGCATCATGAATTTAGGAACTCTTTTTGTACCTCCTAGCTTATGGTCAAAATTACTGCTCCATTTTTTTACAGAAGAAGCAATAAAATCTTTACTAAAGTTTTGCTCTTCGGTATTGGTTTCAATGATGTCAATAGCTTTGATCCCTTGTTCTAGCTTTTCGGCATATTCCAAAAGTTTGTCTGGTTGTTTTTCATATAGATTTGCAACTTGTTTTAATGCATCAACCCAATTTCCCTTTGGGAAATATGTACCTCCCCAAACCGGTCTTCCATCGGGTAAAGCGATCACATTAAGAGGCCAGCCACCACTGCCGGTCATTAATTGTACGGCATTCATATATACTTGATCTACATCTGGTCGTTCTTCGCGATCTACCTTGATATTGATATAATTGGTATTCATTATTTCTGCGACTTGTGGGTCTTCAAAGCTTTCATGTTCCATTACATGACACCAATGACAAGCAGCGTATCCTATACTAATGATGATCAGTTTATTTTCTTTTTTGGCTACATCTAATGCCTTTTCGCCCCAAGGCTTCCAATCTACAGGATTATGGGCGTGCTGAAGTAAGTATGGGCTTGTTTCTTGAGCCAACTCATTGGTGTATTGATGTTTCATAGATTGTTTATTTTGACTTGTGCAAGAGCTAGTTATAATTAGTAGGTAAAAAAGCCAATACTTCATAATAATCTTTTTGATAATGTCTAAAATATAAAAAGCATTCTGAATATATTCAGAATGCTCTTAAATAAATAAGCCGTAAAGCTTTTATTTTATTTCAAAAGATACTTTAAGGCTCACTCTATACTCGGTGACCTCATTATCTTTTACTATAACTTTTTGATCAGATACCCAAGCAGATTTGATACCTTTTACGGTTTTTCCAGCTTGTTTTATTCCACTTTTAGCTGCATCATCCCAACCTTTTTCAGAGCTTGCTATTATTTCAATAGTTTTAACAATTGCCATTTTAATGATTTTTTAGTTAATATTTTAAAAGAATCTCTAAGATACGGCATACTTTGTTCTTTTTGAAATAAAAACAGGTATTATTTTAACAGTTTTTTCGGTGTAATTAACTCTTTTTCGGCAAACTACCCATTTAATGCTTCTACATACTCAACTTTATCTTTTAACATCTCTTTTAGCATGTTTTCGATACCATTTTTCAAAGTAAAAGTAGAAGACGGGCATCCACTGCAGGCTCCTTGTAAAATAACTTTCACACCTTTGCTTTCTGGATCATAGGAGTCAAATAATATATTTCCTCCATCACTGGCAACGGCAGGTTTTATATATTCTTCAATGATATTTATAATATCTTTTGAAACATCATCGAGTTTTTCGAAGTCTACATCTGCTTGTTTTTCAACTTCTTTTTTAGATATTGAAGCATTGGCAGACAAAACTTCTTTACCCTGTTCAAGGTAATTTCGTAAAAACTCTCTGATTTCGATAGTAATGTCATTCCAGTCTGCCATGTCATATTTACTGACCGAAATATAATTTTCGGCTATGTATACTTCTTTTACAAATGGGAAATGAAATAATTCTTGTGCCAAAGGAGCTTCTTTAGCGTCGTCTATATTTTTAAATTCGTGTCCCGCAAGTACTAATTTTTTATTGGCTACAAATTTTAGCACTGCAGGATTAGGGGTGCTTTCAGCGTATATTGTAATAGGAATTTTTTTGTTAGTTTCAGCTTCGGCTTCAGTGATCACAGGTTGACCCTCATTAAGGTAGTTTCTAATTTGATCGGCGACTTCTTCCTGTACATCTGACCACTCTACAATATCATATTTATCGATGGCCACAAAATTTTGAGCTATAAAAACTCTTTTAACAAAAGGTAAATAGAACAATTGTTGTGCTAAAGGAGAGTTTTTTGCTTGATCAACATTCTCAAATTCGTAACTAGTGTGCTCCGTTAAGAAGTAATTGGCTTCAAATTTAATAATACCAGGATTGGATGTAGTCTCTATTTTTATTTCAAAATTCTTTTCCATGCGCTAATTTTTAGCAAATTTACTAAAAAGGAATTCGATATCATCAAGGTATTTGCTCTGCTAACACTTTTTAACTATTATTGCATATATCAAGGCAAAATCTCTGTTTCTAACAAAAATTTATATCTTTGAATCTAATATAATTGGATAAGGTTTTTTATAAATAAATAGTGAAGCCCCACAATATAAGCTGTTTTTAATAGTTTAAATTTAATTCACAAATTCTATTTAGCCCCGTAAATAATAGAACCCAGATGAACTTAAAAACATTTTATGTAATAATATTGGTGTTACTTTCGCGATCTGTTCTCTCGCAAGAAGGAATCCCTGTATATGCAGATTACCTATCAGATAACCTTTATTTGGTTCATCCTGCCATGGCGGGTGCCTCAAATGCAAATAAAATAAGATTAACAGCAAGAAAACAATGGTTTAATGTGGATAATGCTCCTAGTACACAATCGGCTAATATCAATTTTAGAGTCGGAGATAAAACTGGATTAGGAGGTATTATATTTAAAGATGAGAACGGAAGATTTTCTCAAACTGGAGTTTACGTTACTTTCGCATATCATCTTTTGTTTTCCAGAGATAGAACCGATTTAAATATGTTATCCTTTGGGGTAAGTGGAGGATTTATTCAATCTAATTTGGATTTAGTAGGATTATTTGATATTGCTGATCCCGATCCTGTAATTTTGGATAGAGTACAAAAAGATTCTTATTATAACGTAGATGTTGGGTTATCGTATAATTTTTTAGAATGGTACGCCCATTTTACGGTTAAAAACCTTTTGCCTACCACACGAGATATTTTTAATAATAATACACCAATACAAGAACCAAATAACCAGCGCAGGTATTTACTTTCTGTGGGTCATCTTTTTGGCATTGGTGCTACGGCATGGAGTGTAGAGCCATCGGTTTTATATCAAGTGACCGATCAAACACAGGAGAGTAGTTTTGATGCGAATCTAAAAGCGTACAGAGATCTTGGCGAGGTTACGACGGTATGGGGGGGATTATCATACAGACGTAATCTGGATGGAGCAGAATTTTCTGAAGATGGAGCTTCGGTAAAAAGTCAGAATTTACAGTATTTTACCCCGTTTTTGGGAGTTAATTATAAAAAATGGATGGTAGGGTATACCTATAGTTATCAAGCCAATTCTGTTGTTCTAGATAATGGAGGTTTTCATCAAATCACATTAGGTTATGATTTCGGAAAACGTAAAGAACGTTGGAACTGTAAATGTCCTGCTGTTAATTCTAAGTAAGGCCTTTTAGCATTATCGTATATATCTCTAAGTGTGTATTTGTTTTTTTGACAACATTTTTTATTGAATTTCTAATAGAAGAATTCGATCATAATCAATGATATGTGTTGTTTGTAATTCGACTCTTATTCCATTCAAGTAATATCAATTTTTAACAGCCTTTACTATAGTTCCAAACATTAGGCGTTTGTTCATCTGATAATAGTTTGACCCATCCATTTATGGTTCTGATGATTAAATCTTCGCCTCCTGAACATGGATGCTCCTTGTATTCGGTTACTTTTACTTTACACCAAAGCCCATTAGTCTCTCGGGTTGGTGTTATTTCAAAAAGATCACCCTTTAGGGTAAGTATGATATCAAAAGTGATTGAAGGTCCTGTTCGTAAATTCAATCCAGGATCATTAGCGTACCAGCCTAAGACATCTTCTCTGTTGATTAAGTAATCCATCCAAGTTAGTGGCTGTAGACATTTTGAAGTTAGTTCATCTATACTCAGCCAATACCCATCATTAGTCTGTACAAACCCATTGCGAATATCAGTATAAATCAGTGCTGTTTCGTCATAACCAACCGTAGAAAAATTAGAATTAGAGAATTCAGTAACTTCATCGTTCATTTTTATGGATGCATTAAAAATGTGACCATTCATATCTGGTTTTCCTAGTTGAATTTGAGCAACCTGTTTCCCGTTTGGTTTATCATAAGCTGAAAGCCCAGAACTTGGAATATACACAAAGGAATGATCATCAAAAGGCCAATCTGAACTGGGCATTATCACCCCATTGGCCAGTTCTTGTCCAAAAGTGCCTAAGGAAAGAATCAAAAATAGTATGGTAGAAAAGTGTTTCATGATATTGAAGTAATTAGAAATAACGGTTTGCTTAATAGGCTATATATTGCGTTATCTTTATTTTATATTTCTATACAAACGCGAATCACTTAGTATTTCTTGTTCTATTTTTTTTGCTTTTACATCAGTCAAATTCATTTGTTTTTTATTGTGATCCAGCCATCTTATTAACTTACCATTCTGAAAATAGAACCTACTCTCCATTTTTTTCTTATCCGATTCTGTAAAATCGTCTGCTGATTTTGATTTCAAGTAATTAATTTCAGTTTTAAATACAAAAAAAAGTGAATCGTTCCAAAAATAGTATTCTGATATTAAGTCCTCTTGATAGCCGTAGAACCTTACGATGGCCTTTCTTAACTCATTGCTTTCGTAATACCGTTCAAGATCCACCATAGCTAACCGGTATATTCTTTCGCTTTCATAAGAGTATTTTTCTGGGTTACTATCTTTGTAGATGTCAATGTCTTTATTTTCCTTCTTTTTGTAGTTCGAAATAGAAGAGTTAATCTCGCTAAACCATTTTTTAATAGATACTATTTCCTCTGATTCTTTATCGATAGAAGATGATTTTAGTGGTGTTTTTGATGTACCGGTTCGAGATTCCTCCTTTTTTTCAATTTGTATATAGGTGTTCTCCTTAGTATTTAGAGTTTTATTTTCTTCTTTTTTGGTGTTATTACAAGAAACAATAAGGAGTATCAGGCAAAAAAAATAGACATTATTTTTCATTCTGTTTTGGATTAATTTTATATAAAAGTTGATGATCGTGTTAAAAACTAATTTGTAACCTAACCTTAAAAGGTGTTCTAACAAATGTTTTACAAAACATTTGTGATTTTGATTTTCATAAATCATGCCATTTTTCAACATTAACTTAGTTAAAAAGTTAATTGGAAAAGATTACAAATCTTTGTTTCATTTTGTTCTATATATAGTGGCTTCACGTAAAATTATAAAAAAATGCCCGCAAACTTACGGGCATTTTTAACATATTTGTGCATGAATTACTTTCTATTTTACCGAAGTACCTTCAAACTTTAATCTTGCATCTTTGATAGGAACAAGTACAGATAATTCATATACATTTTTATACCCATATCCATATAGATTTATAAATGTTGGGATATTTAATGCAAGAGGCATTTTCTTGGATGCAAAGTGAATAGGATCTCCATCAATATTATTATTGCAATAAATTAAGATTCTTGTTTCTTTTGAATGAATCTTATTTGCAAGCTTTTCTTCTGTAAAATCCGAAAAGTTGATGTGAATGGCTCCTTTTAGGTGTTTTTGTTTATATGCAGCCTCAGATCGGGTGTCTAACACTATAGTATTCTCTTCGGTCATATACTCTAAAAATGTCTCTAATGGGACTAATCTTTCTTGTCTGTAGTCTAAAATTTCTTCAGATATTTTTAGAAAAGAGTCGTAATCGACATTTGATTTAGGAAGCTTCTTTTTGTGTTGAGCTTGCATTGATATGGGTATAAGAATTAATATTAGTATGTTGAAAATAGTTCTCATGATTGTTTCTGTTTACGATTATTCTTCCCAGCTAAAAGATTTTTTTCTTCCTTGTTTTTTTATAGCATTAAGCAATGCCGCTTCCAGGTTAGTTTCTTCTTTTTTGCGATTGTTTTTGATAAAGGTTACTCGCTTCTTATTTAACTCCTGGATTTTTTGCTGAATCTCTTTTCGCTCCTTACTTTTCTTGGTGATATGCTGTTTTAGGTCTGCTTTGGATTTTTTCCTAAGCTCTTGGGGGAGTTGTTCTTCAACAATTTCTTCTAATTCGAAGTTTTCATCTTCTGCGGCATCAATCAAATCCCAACTTTTGTTTTTATAAAAACCTGAACTTTTACTTACGGTTCGGCTTACACCATTGGCAGTACTATAAGATTCGGCATTTCTATCCTGTTCTTTTTGTAATTTTCTTTTCGCAGAACCTTCGTGACCATAATAGATATACGTGTCATTTAATTTATGATTGAGTTGAAGAATGATATCATCATACGGCGTGGCAATGTGTACGGTTTGATGGTTGTGATCTATGGCAGTATATTCTCCATGAGTGATGTCTGCTCCATGTTTCCACATAGTATCCATCCCTTGTCTGTAATTACCACAAAAAATGGTATTGATGGTAATATCTTTCTCTAACGCATCGGTTGCAGCGTCTTTATAGTTAACAGGTCCTTGGGTAAAAGGCTCATTACCGGCAATAAAAATTAACTTTAGATGATCGTCATTTTTTTTCCAATCCAATTGGTTAATAGAAGTACTAATGACTTTTCCACAATATTCATTTCCTCCGTTGGTGGTAAGAGCAAAAAGTTCTTTAGAGATCTCATCCAAGTCTTCAGAAAATGGTAATACCTGCCTAATAAAGCCTTCTTTAGAAGAAAGTCCATCATTACCATACTCATACAGTGCAATCTGAAGTTTTATAGTATTATGTCCACATTTTGCATAGGAAAGTTCATTAACAATTTCCCAAAGTTGCGCCTTGGCCTGTTCAATTAAACCATCCATACTATTACTAGTGTCTAATAATAATGCTACCTGAATGTTACTAGTATTAGGATCGGTTTTGGTGGTATGAATTTCGTGATGTTGTTCTTTTTGAAACGCAAGTTGGTTATCTTGCTTCGTATTGGCTGTGCACGAAATATGAGTAAACAAACATAATGTACTCCATATAAAAAAAGTTTTCATAATTTTTCCTTTTAAATTCGGGATAAAACTAGATGGAACTTTTTTGACTAAAAATCTAAAATGAGGGAATGGTTACTTTTAATTAGTAAACGTGTCTATTTAATTAGTGTGCTTTTCATTTTCTCTCTAAAAACCACTGTAAAACAGGTTAATGAAGGGATTGCGATTTTATTATCCCAGTTAAATGGATTAAGTTTATCATAATTAAATAAGTATATGATGAAGAAGATAGGGTTGATACTCGTGTTTTTTTGGTTGTTGCCTCAGCTGGTTTCGGGTCAGGAAGCTTCTAGGCGTGCAGCTCCGATGAGTATCAAGGGTTCGGTTAAGGAAAAAAGTACAAGAAAACCTATTAAAGGTGTTGAGGTAACCGTTGCTGGAAGAGGAACGGTAACCACAGATGTATTTGGTGATTTTAAAATTGAAGCCCGTGTGGGAGATGAACTTATAATCACAGATGATAGTTTTACTACCGTTCGATATACAATTAGAGACGGACAGAAAATAGATGTTTTAGTTGAAGATAACCCTAATGAATCTGGATTAAGGAGGGCTGCAGAACAGAAGAGAGAATCCAGATATGATGAAAACCTAAAAGCAGCAAAAAACACATTAAAGAAAGATGCCGCGACCAGTATTGAATATATTACGAGTGCTTTAGAAACTGTACGTGATGATGACCCCTCTGCAAACACTAAAAAAGGAGAGTTGTTCGAAGCTTTAGCAGATATTTATCAATACTGGAAACAACCGGACCTTGCAGAAAGCAACTATTTGATTAGTCTTACTAACAAATATAGTACAGATGTAAAAATAAAGCTGGGAGGCGCGCAACTTGAAAATAAAAATTATCAAGCTGCTCTAACTACTTTTATCCAGCTACAAAAATCAAGGCTAAACACTGATCAGCGAATTCTTATTTATGAAGGATTGGGAAATAGTTACAAAGGGCTGCAAAATTATTCTGATGCGATTAAGAACTATAATAAAGCGCTATCTATTAGCCAAAGAAAAGGTAATGATAACAAAGTTATAGCATTAAATTCGAGATTAGCCGAGGTATTGCAACAACAAGGGAATGACGCCGGAGCAGAACAATATTTGGATAATTCGGTGCAATTGGCTAGTAGACGTAAAGATAAAAAAACAGCGGCTAAGCAAAGAAGTGTGGCTGCCGATTTTTATAATAAGAATAATAGTTATAAGAAAGAAATACAATTAAGAAAAGAAGCGCTAGAAGATATTGAAGATATTGAAGAGACCGATGATGAAGCTCCACTAAATGAGGATAAATCACTAACACCGCAGGTGCAAAATTATAAGATTGCTAGTGCTTTTGCTGCGCAACAAGAGTATGATGAAGCCATTACATATTTAGAAGAAAGTAAAAAAGAAGCGAAATCGAAAAATGACCTTATTGTTCAAAAAGATGCAGCCCGAAAATTAGGTGAAGTGTATCGAGAAAAAGGAGAGTTAAAAAAAGCATCTGAAGCTTTTGAAGAGTATGAAGTTATTATTGATAAATTATATATTCAAAAAGATCAAGAGATATCCCAGGCAGCTCGTTTTAGTCGAGAACTCGCCCAAAGGGCTAATCGAATAACTACATTAGAAAAAGATAGGGAGCTTAATGAGGCTAGATATGAACTTGCATTTGCTTCCCAAGAATTGGTTAATCAGCAAAGTTTAAGGCAACAAATAGTGATATATTTTTTGGTGGGACTTACCATTTTATTACTTCTTGCTGCGTATCTCATGTTTCGTAATATGAAACAACAGCGATACGCTAATAATCTTTTGGCATTAAAATCACTTCGTTCTCAAATGAATCCTCATTTCATTTTTAACGCTTTAAATTCTGTAAATACATTTATAGCTACAAATGATGAAAGAACTGCAAATCGATACTTAACCGATTTTTCTTTGTTAATGAGAGCCGTTTTAGAGAATAGTGAACAAGATTTTATCCCATTAGAGAAAGAAATAGAACTGCTTAGGTTATATGTGCAGTTAGAGCATTTTAGATTTCAAGATAAATTTGACTATACCATTGATGTTGATCCAGAAATAGATGTTAACGAATATATGATACCACCAATGTTGCTTCAGCCTTATGTCGAAAATGCGGTATGGCACGGATTACGTTATAAATCTGAAAAGGGGACCTTGTCTATACATTTTCAAAATGTAGCATCAGATACTATTGAAATTACGATTATTGATAATGGTATTGGACGTAAGAAATCCGTAGAACTGAAAACTCAAAATCAGAAATTACAAAAATCAAAGGGTATGGGTAATATCAAGAAGAGAATTGCAATCCTGAATAAAATGTATAAAGATAAAGTAGATGTTTTTATAACGGATTTAGAAGAAAATTCTGAAGGAACCAAAGTAAAGCTAACCCTTAAAAAAGACAAATGAACTTAACTTCTATTATAGTAGACGACGAAGCAAATAGTAGAGCTATTCTAAGAAATTATCTAACAAAATATTGCCCTTCAGTGACAATTTTAGGCGAGGCGGCAAGTGTACAGGAAACTATGGTGTTATTAGAATCTAATACTCCGGATTTATTATTTCTTGATGTAGAAATGCCTTACGGAAACGCCTTTGATTTGTTAGAAAAAGTGCCAGATCGAACATTCGAGATTGTCTTTGTTACGGCATACGATCATTATGCTGTTGATGCTTTGAATGCACAGGCGACTTATTATTTATTGAAACCTATTGCAATTGATAATTTAATCAAAGCTGTTGACCATGTTAATCACATTAAACAGCGAGAAAAGGAGCTTCAGGATACGGTTTTAGTGCCCAAAGTTACTTCTGCCGAGGGTAAAATTACAATTCCGCAGCAAGATGGTTTTGAAGTCTTAAGCATTGCTAATATTTTATATTGTGAAGCAGATGACAACTATACCAAGATCTACCTTGAAAAAGGACAGAAATTGGTGAGTAAAACTCTCAAATATTTTGAAGAATCCTTAAGTGCACATGGATTTGTAAGAACCCATAAAAGCTATTTGGTAAATGTAAATGAAATTACGAGATACAGAAAAGGTAAGGGTGGGAGCATAGTACTTTCTTCGGGTAAAGAATTAGCAGTCTCTTCATCTAAAAAAGGAACGCTCCTGGATTATTTCAAGTAATTCTTTAAAACGCTAAGTAGCTTACTGTATGTGCAACTGTATTTGATTTTAGCATGCTTTGTAGCGTATGTATATCACTGTTGGTATATAAGTAGTGAGTTCCCGTTTTAGAACTAGGGTTTAATAAATCGTTTGCATCTAATATAACTTTAGTCTGCTTGGCAACAGCTTCACCAGAGTCTATGATAGTTACTTTATCAGAAAGTATTTTCCTAAGGATAGGAATAAGATAAGGATAATGACTACAACCTAAAACCAGATAATCAATATCTTTTTTAATCATTGGTTCAATGTAAGAAGTAAGTAATGTCTGCATTTCTGGGCTATCAATTTTTCCTTCTTCGATAAGTTCTACTAACCCAGTTCCAATGACTTCAATTACTTCAATATTATGAGTATATAAATCTGAGGTTTTAGTAAATAACTCACTGGATAAGGTTCCTTTTGTAGCAAGAACACCTACTTTTTTTGTTTGGGTATGAATCGCTGCAGGTTTGATGGCCGGTTCTATGCCTATAAAAGGGATGTCATAGGTGGATCGAAGCACTTTTATGGCATTTGTTGTCGCAGTGTTACAGGCAACAACAATAATTTTGCAATTAAGTTCAAGAAGCTTTTCTGTATTTTTTACACTTAATGCTATGATTTCATCTTTACTCCTTTTTCCATAGGGAGCATTTTTACTATCAGCCAAATAAATTGTGTTTTCATTAGGGAGTGCTAATGAAATTTCTTTCCATATGGAAGTGCCTCCAACTCCAGAATCAAATATGCCTATTGCTTGATGTTGCATGATAACTATTTCAAAAATAAAAAAAACAGTAAGAATTATCTCTTACTGTTTTTTATTTCTTGTTTAGGAAAATAGTAATAGTATTATATCCCTAAATCTTTCTTTACGTCAGCCATAAGGTTTTTACCGTCGGCCATAATTACACCAGTTCCTGTTGTAGAATCTAATACATATTCAAATTTTTGTGCTCTTGCAACCTTTTGAATAGAAGTACGTGCTTTTTCGTAAATAGGTTTCATTAGCTCAATTTCTTTTTTCTGAAGATCCTGAAGAGCATTTTGTCTGTAATCTGTAATGCTTTTTTCTGTTGCCTGAACCTCTTGTGCTCTTTTGGCATTTTCTTCTTCTGTTTTAGTAGGAGCTTCGGCTTGATATTTTTTCATGGTAGTTTGCAATTCTAATACCATGTTTCTAATCTCTGCATCATACGTTTTGTTAAGCTTTTCGATTTCGCTTTTAGCAGCTTTATAAGCAGGCATTGATTCTACAAGCTCTTGTGAAGCAATGTGTGCTACCTTTGATTGTGCATTTACAAAGCCTGATGTTCCTATAGTAAGTGCAAAAGCTACTAGTAATGTTCTAAATTGTTTCATTTGTAAGTAATATTAATAGGTGTTATAAATTTAAAAATTGATATTCTAATTATTATTTTCTTCGCTTCCGTTATCAGAATCTGATGGATTTTCTCCTTCTTTTAGTTTTTCTCTTTGAGCTTTTAAAGAGTTAATAGAATCTTTTTTTCTTTTTTGTAGTTCTATTAATTTAGCTCTTCTTGCTTCGAAATCTTTTTTCTTCGCTTCGCGAATAGAATCTCTCTCTGCTTTTCTTTGCTCTAGAAGTGCTTCTCTTTCAGACAACCTTTCCTTGGCTATTCTATCTCTGTCGCTAACTTCTTTTTCTTGCTCAGTATTTCTTTTTTCGGCTCTTTCTAATGACTTTTTGTCTTTTTTACTATTCAGTTGTTTTCTTTTAGATACTCTATTTATTCGTAGCAATACCTGATCACTAATATCATGACGATCGGCAGAGTACAACATAACAAGATCAGCTGTTTTATCGAAAACAAAATCGTATTTTTTGTTTTTTGCAATTTCTTGAACGGCAACAAAAACTTGATCCTGCACAGGTTGAACCAATCGCTTTTTTTGGATAAACAAATCTCCATTTGGTCCAAATCGTTTCTGTTGATATTCTAATATTTCTTTTTCTTTAAAAAAGATATCTTCTTCTCTTTCTTCAATAAGTTCTTTGGTAAGCAAAACCTTTTCGTTGTTAAGCTCTTTTCTCATTTCTTCAACATCTTTTAACTCTGCTTCAATTTCTACTTTCCACTTTTGAATTTTGGTTTCAAGTTCTGAAGATGCTTCATTATATTCTGGTACGTTTTCCAAGATATAATCCATATCGATATAACCTATTCTTATACCTTTTTGTGCATGTATTACATTCGTAAAGAATAGCCAACTGAGTGTTGCAAATAATAAAAGACCCTTTGTTTTCATAATTTTGTGTGTATATTGAAATAATCGTGCCAAAACTAAAATTGTTGTCCTATTATAAAGTGAGTTTCCAAACCATGAGGCTGATTAGTACCAGGAATTGGATCAAACCCATATCCAAAATCTATACCGAGCAAACCAAAAGCTGGCATAAATATACGCAAACCTGCTCCAGCTGAACGATTTAATTGGAAAGGATTAAAATCTTTAAAACTGTCATAAGATGCCCCTCCTTCTAAAAATGCAAGCATATAAATGGATGCTGCAGGTTTCAATGTTATAGGATAACGAAGCTCTAACGAATATTTATTATAAATTGTTGCCCCATCAGCATCAAAATTCTGACCATTAGCTCTGCTTTCTGGTCGAAGTGATTGATCCGGATACCCTCTTAAGGCTACAAGTTCACGACCATCTAAAGCATTTGCTCCTAAAGCAACACCTCCTAAGAAGAATCTTTCAAAAGGTATATTTCCCCGGTCACCATTATAAGCTCCTAAAAATCCGTATTCTGCATTAGTCTTTAACACTAAAGGGTTTTTTCCTATGTTGAAAAGACTAGTATACCAGGTGCCATCAAATTTGATCTTATAATATTCTAACCATTTAAAGCGTTCCTGATCAATTTCTCCTATTCTTTCTGCGTTTTCGGCAAATTGTACAGGAGCTCTAGTATCGGTACTTCCTCGAAGAGCATCTTGCTCTGTTTCAAGTGCATCTCTTTCTTCGGCCAGTGCGCTATAATCTACACCATCAAAAAGAGAATAGGGTAGTGATAGTTTAGCCACCAAATTAAATTCTGAACCTCCCACCGGAAAAATTGGGTTTACAGTAGTGTTGTTACGACTTAACCCAATTGTATAGGCTAAATCATTAGAAGATCCATTACCAAATGTAAACAAAGCGGTATTATAATTTTTAAGATTATAGTGTCGTATACTGGCTGCTTGAGATAAAGTAAAATAGTTATCCGGCCAATTAAGTCTTTTGGCAATACCAATAGAACCTCCTGTGATGAGAAACTTACTATTTCTATCTACTTGATTTCTACCTGTAAATAAATATTGAATAGTATGAGAGAATGAGGTAGATAGCTGATAAGGTCTTTTTCCTCCTAACCAAGGCTCTACAAAAGACAGGCTATAGGTTTGAAAAGATCTACTTGCCTGAGCTCTTACTCTAAGGGTTTGGCCGTCTCCCATAGGAAGAGGGCTGTATGACTCCCCATTAAAGATATTTCGTATAGAAAAATTATTAAAGGCTAATCCCAGAGTTCCTACAAAACCTCCACCTCCAAAACCACCCTGGAGTTCGATTTGACTGGATCCTTTTTCTACTACAGGATAGTTAATATCAATAGTTCCTGCTTGAGGATTTGCATTTTGAAACTGAGGCTCTAGTTGTTCTGGATCAAAAAATCCAAGCTGACCGATTTCACGAACTGTTCGTACTACTAAATCTTTACTATAGCGTTGTCCTGGTTTGGTTCTTAGTATTCTGTATACTACGTGATCATTTGTTTTGTCATTTCCTGTAACCGTAATGTGATCGAAATATGTTAGTTTTCCTTCACGAATTCTAACTTCAAAATCAATAGTGTCATTATAAACCCTAGTTTCTACAGCATCAATAGATGAGAATAAGTATCCATTGTTTTGATATAAATTAGTTAGATCGTTTGCGTCGGGTTTGGTGTTGTCTGCAATTTGCTTTTCAAGAAGGACACCGTTATAAACATCTCCTTTTCTAATGACTAGTTGTCGGGCTAGTTGTTGATCTGTATATACACTATTTCCGAGAAATGTAATATCACCAAAGTAATGTCTGTTTCCTTCTTCTAAGGTAAGGTTTAGAGACACGCTGTTATCATCTTCGACAATAAGACTATCAGAGGTGATACGAGCATCTCTATATCCTTTTTCTTTATATTTTGATAAGATATTATCTTTATCTTCGAGATAGTCTGCTTGTATGTATTTAGAGCGCTTCCAGAATCTCAAAGGTTTTTTACGTTTGGTATTTTTCATTGCACCACGCACTTTGGCATCAGAAAGTTTTTCATTCCCTGTTATAACAATGTTATCTACTTTAACACGATCTCCCTTATCTACTCGCACAAGTAAATTTACTTTATTACTTGGTACACTATCTTTTATAATGATTGTATTGATGGCCACTTTGGTGTTTAAAAACCCTTCTTTTTTGTATTTATTTGTAATGAAGTTACGGGTAGTGGTGATGAGGTTTTCTGTAACTTTAGCACCTTTAGTTAATCCATTGTCTTTGATTAATTCTTCGGCTTTACGTTTTTTTACACCTTCAATACGAGCCTCATTTAGTTCAGAAACTTCTTGTATGTTGATTTCTATATCCGCTACATCTCCTTCGATTTTGGAAATATATAAGTTGATATCACTAAATAACTCAAGATCCCATAATTTTTTGATGACCTTACTTATTTTATCTCCAGGAAGGAATATTCGTTGCCCTTTTTTGAGGCCTGTAAACGTAATTACAGTGTTTTCATTATAACTGGTTATGCCAGTAACTTTGATTTCTCCGATAGTGTACTCTTTGCCATTTGCACCAGGTATATTTTGTGATGTAATTGATATTGAGTGTAATAATAAGGCGAGTAACGTAAAATACGTAATTGGTAATTTTTTTATCATTCCTTTAACTGAGCTGCTCACTAGTTTTTCCAAATCTTCTTTCTCTTTTTTGATAATTCAATATGGCTTCGTATAAATCTGTTCTTTTGAAATCCGGCCATAAAATTTCTGTAAAATATAATTCTGCGTACGCAATCTGCCATAATAGGAAATTACTGATACGTTGTTCTCCACTAGTACGTATCAATAAGTCAACATCTGGCAAGTTTTTAGTGTACAAATGCTCATTAATGACTGCTTCATTTATAAGATGTGGCGAAATTACACCATTTTTAACTTTAATACTTATTTCTTCTATAGTTTTTATGAGCTCTTCACGACTTCCGTAACTAAGAGCAAGGGTAAGTGTCATATGGTCATTAGACTTCGTCTTTTCGATGACTTCCATGAGTTCTGTTCTTGCCTTTTTGGGTAAGTTTTGTAAGTTACCGATTGCATTAAGTTGGATATTATTTTCTTGAAGAGTTTTAATTTCTTTCTTTAGAGAGCTAACTAAAAGTTTCATTAATGTGTCCACTTCAAGTTTTGGTCTATTCCAATTCTCGGTAGAAAATGCGTAGAGCGTTAAGTGTTTTATTCCTATTTCTGCACTGCCTTCTACGGCTTCGCGCACTGCTCTTGTTCCTTTTTCGTGACCGGCAGCTCTAAATAAGCCTTTCTTTTTGGCCCATCTGCCATTGCCGTCCATAATTATGGCAACATGCTTAGGAATGTTAGAGTTTAATTGTTTTTTATCAATCATTTTTTAGAATGCACAATAACAAGGTATCCTACCCCATGTGTAGGATAATGTTATACCGGTAAATACATACCAGTCATTGTTGTTTAAATTACCAAATCCTGTACCAAATCTATCATCAGGATTACTTCCGTCTAGATTATCTGTAAAAGTGTATCGAGCACCTATCTCTGCACCAATTACAAAATCTCTACCCAATGTTTTTTTTATTCCTACTACCATAGGAATAGCAAGGCTCCACTTATCACTATACGCATCTAATTCGTTATTGGCATCTATAGCCAATGCGCCATAATTAAATGCTGTAATACCGCTGTAAAGATAAGGCGTAAATTGTGATTTTCCATCGTAAAGAAACCAATCCCAGAAATTAAATTCCATTCCTAATGATATTTCTTTTACAGAATTAGTAAAGTTTAACCCTCTTTCTTTTCTTCTATCGTCTCCTTTGCTATCATCTGCATTAAGCTTCGCATATAAAAATGAAGCCCTAAATGCATGTCGCTTACTTCGGTTCCATTTTCCTATGGCTCCAAATGCTACGTCATTAGGAGCAATATAGAAGGTAGATCCTACATCTCCTATAAAATTAGCTCCCCCTGCCATCAATCCTACTTCATAGGTTTGTGAGGTGGTAGATTGTACAAAAAACAGAACAATTACGAATGATGCTAAGTATCTCATAGATTTTCAAAAGTTTGCAAATATAACAATTAACTTTAGTACACAAGAATTTGAGTAAAATAGTATGAATTTAAAAACACTTTTTAGTAGATTTTATTGTTTAATTGCGTTTATCTTCTCCCCAAAGCATCTTTTTACGTAGTGTTTTTAGAAAACTATCGTCTTGCAATACTACCATATTAATGTTAAATGAGGCTTTTTTAATTATTACGGTTGTTTCATTAGGTAGTGTGTGAATTCTGGAATCTAAAGAGACCAAGTAGGTGTCTTCTCTTCCCGAGACTTGCAATTTAATTTCCTGATCATCGGGAATCACAAGGGGTCTTGCGTTAAGATTATGTGGAGCAATGGGGGTAAGCACCATGCTTTTTGCTTCGGGCATTATTACTGGTCCGCCACAGCTTAAAGAATACCCTGTAGAACCTGTGGGTGTCGAAACAATCAATCCATCTGCCCAATATGTGGTAAGAAATTCATTATTAAGACTTGTGTCTACTGTAATCATAGAGGTTGTATTTCTTCTGCTCACAGCAATTTCATTCATCGCAAAGTTTAATACTCCGAATTCCTCATTGGCGGGTAACGTTTCGACAGTTACAAGACTTCTTGATGAGATATAAAACTTTTTATTGAGTATTAAATCTATACTGTCCTGAATTTCTTCTTTTTGAATGGTTGCCAAAAAACCAAGTCTGCCCGTGTTAATTCCTGCGATAGGAATTCCCAGATCTCTTACATAGGTAATAGTTTTTAAAATAGTACCATCCCCTCCAATACTAAAGAAAAGGTCATATGAGGTGTCTAATTCTTCAAAAGTGCTAAAATGTGAATAGGTTTTGTCGATCTCATCATGAAGATTTATTAATTCTAAAAAATTCTTTTCAATAACTACTTCTACACCATTTTTATCTAGGTTTTCTAGAAGTTGCTGGATGTAAATTCCAGAATTTTTATGGTAGAACTGGCCGTATATACCGATCTTCATTGTGATTTGATTGTGTTAGTTGATAGTTGTAAAATAACCTATCTAAATATTGAGATATTTTTCTAGGTATTGCGACCTTTCTTTTAGGTTAGTTAAAAATGAATCTTCCTGATGTTTGGATATAATGTTGTAGCTATATCTTCTAAAAGTCTGAACTATATTATTAATATCACTATCATTAATTTTAATGGTGATTTGAGCCACATCATTTTCCATGTTAGAGATAAATAACCCTAAAATTTTTGCACTATTAGACTCTACAATTTGTGAAATTTCACTAAAAGAATAGTCTAAAATCCCTTTTTCTACGATCAAGATGTTTCCGGGCTCACTAAGGAAAGGCGTTTCATTAAAAAGAGTCATGATGTCTCCCAGTTCAAAAAACCCCAGATAATTATTGTTGTCATCTAAAACCGGCATAATGTTAGAATGATTTTGTGCAAAAGATTCTAAAATGTCTATCCAATTATTGTCTTTTCTTACAAAGAACCCTTCAAGAGCATATTGATATGCAGTCAAAGTTTTATCAGTTTCAAAACATCTAATATCTGCTTCAGCGATACATCCTACATATATATTATCCTTTATAACAGGAAAATGGGTGTAAGTAAGTTCATTAAATAGCAATTGCGCATCGGTAACCTTTGTGGTCACTTCAAGCGGTGCTATTTCATTAACGATATATAAGTTTGTCTTCATAATATATAAGAAGCTATGTAATGCAAAATAATCAAAAAATATACAATCGAGGCGTTCTCAACTTTGTATTTTTGCTTTTTTAGATAAAGACATCAAAAACTATGACAAAGTTAAGTGTTAACATTAATAAAATTGCTACGTTACGAAATTCTAGAGGAGGTAATACTCCAAATTTAATTCGAGTTGCAGAAGATATTCAGGATTTCGGAGGGCAGGGGATTACAATACACCCCAGACCAGACGAGAGGCATATTAGGTATCAGGATGCTTATGATTTAAAACCAATTGTACGAACTGAATATAATATTGAAGGAAATCCAATTCCTAAATTTGTAGATATGGTATTGGCTATACAACCTACACAAGTGACCTTGGTTCCAGATGCAGAAGATGCGATAACAAGTAATGCTGGTTGGGATACAAAGAAGCATAAAGATTTTCTAAAAGAAGTGATATCTGAATTTTCCCGTAATGATATCAGGACTTCAATTTTTGTTGATCCGGTAGTCGAAATGATAGAAGGGGCAAAAGAAACTGGAACCGACAGGATAGAGTTGTATACCGAAGAATTTGCTTCAGAATATGCAAAAGGAAATAAAAATGCGATAAAACCATATGCTGAATGTGCTCAGTTAGCATTGGATACAGGCATCGGTGTTAATGCAGGGCATGATCTTTCTTTGGATAATATTCAGTTTTTTAAAGAAAACATACCCGGTCTGTTAGAGGTTTCTATCGGGCACGCTTTGATAAGCGAATCTATTTATTTAGGATTAGAGAATGTAGTTAACATGTATTTACACCGTTTAAAATAATAAGATACACATATGAGATTG
The DNA here is from genome assembly GCA_947503835.1 of uncultured Aquimarina sp. Classification (GTDB taxonomy): domain Bacteria; phylum Bacteroidota; class Bacteroidia; order Flavobacteriales; family Flavobacteriaceae; genus Aquimarina. The sequence continues at coordinate 20,522 of CANNFM010000001.1, read as the reverse complement.
CATGCTAATGTTTTTGGTGAAGGACAGCCTTTTATAATTCTTCATGGTTTTTTGGGTATGGGGGATAATTGGAAAACCTTGGGTAAAAAAATTTCTGAACAAGGTTATGAAGTTCATTTGTTGGATCAACGCAATCATGGTAGAAGTGAACATAGCGATGAATTTAGCTATTCTCTTCTGGCTGAAGATTTAAAAGAGTATTGTGAAACGAATAACTTAAAAGACATTAATCTTCTAGGGCATTCAATGGGTGGTAAAACGGTAATGCTTTTTGCTACAAGGCATTCGCATCTCATTAATCGTTTAATTGTTGCTGATATTGGTCCAAAATATTATCCACTACATCATCAGGATATTTTAGATGGGTTAGAATCATTAGATTTTGAGGTTTTAAAATCGAGAGGGGATGTAGATAAAGAGTTAAGTTCGTATGTTTCCGATAGTGGTGTAAGGATGTTTCTTCTAAAAAATCTGTACTGGAAAGAAAAAGGAAAATTGGGGTTGCGGGTGCACCTGAAATCTTTAATCAAAAATGCTTCGGAAATAGGTGTAGAGCTTAAAAAAGAGCTAATTTATGAGGGTAAAACCCTTTTCCTGAAAGGGGAAAAATCCAACTATATTCTTGACGATGATATGGTTAGAATTAAAAATCAATTTCCTAACTTTATACTCACGGAAATTGCTAATGCCGGGCACTGGTTACATGCCGAAAATCCAATTGACTTTTTGAACAAAGTATTAGAATTTGTTAAAAAATAGATGTAAAGTATTATGTATGCATAATATTTTATGGATTACCTTGGATAATTGGTATTTTCTTTTAAATTTGGAAATTCAATTTTATAAATTCCTTAACAAACAAAAACAATTCTAAATTAATTATGAAAAAACTTCTATTGTTAGTTCTATTCATCACGGTGACTGCGGTCACATATGCAGGTGGATATAGAGTTAGTATACAAGGGCAAAGAGCTATGGCTATGGGGCATACCGGAGTAGCTGTGGTTAATAGTGCCGAGTTAGTCTTCTTTAATCCAGCAGGACTTGTATACTTAGAGAATAAACTGAATGTTAGTGCAGGTGTAAGTGGTATTTTTAGCGAAGTGATTTTTCAAAATGCAGAATCCGGTGTTACTTCTGAAACTGATAACTCTGTGGGGACACCACTTAGTTTATATGGATCTTATAAAGTCAACGATTGGATGGCTGTAGGTCTTGGAGTATACACACCATATGGTAGTGAAGTGACATGGCCAACAGATTGGTCTGGATCTCATTTGGTAAATAATATCGATTTGGCTGCTATATTTATTCAGCCAGTAGTTTCTTTTAAACTTTCAGAGTATTTTAGTATTGGTGGAGGCCCGATTTTTGTTACCGGTTCTGTAAACTTTAATCGTAACTCTAACAGAACAACAACAGATATTAACGGTGTTCGATCAAATGTTACTGTCGATGACTCTGGTGTAGCTAACTGGGGATGGAGTGTTGGTGCAATGTTTAATCCTACTGAAAATCTTCGTTTTGGATTTAACTACCGCAGTGAAATTATTATTGAGTCTGAAGACGGTGAAGCTACTTTTGCTAATTTCCCTAATTCTTTGGCGGCTCCACCTAATGGGCCAACAAGTTTTACGGCAGAGTTACCGTTGCCAGCAGAGTTAACTATTGGTTTGTCTTATGAATATAAAAAATGGTTATTTGCATTTGATTTTAACAGACAATTTTGGGATGTGTACGAATCTCTAGATATTACTTTTGGAAATGGTGCACCAGCATCTATAAATCCTCGTAATTACAAAAACTCATCTGTGTACCGTTTTGGATTACAATATGAAGCAACAGAAAAGATTACATTGAGAGCAGGTTATTATATCGACGAATCTCCTGTGCAAGAAGGCTTCTTCGCACCAGAAACACCACGTAATGATTCTGATGGTTTTTCAGGTGGTTTAAGCTATGCAATTACGCCTAAGTTAGCTATTGATGCTTCTTTCTTTTTTCTTAGGTTCGATGAAGTTGATGCATCATACAATTCTTATCAGGAGAATGGACAAAATGTTCCTTTTGGAGGAACTTATGAGTCAAGCGCATTTGGGCCTGGACTTGGTTTAACTTATAAAATGTAATTAATGATGATAAAGAATAATATAAAATATTTAGCAATTCTGGCACTAGGATTGGTTGCATGTGAGCCAGAGTTTGATAACCCAATTGAAGAAACAAATAATTTTACTAGTGGAGAATTAGACTTAAGTAATTTTGTAGCGCTAGGAAACTCTCTTACTGCTGGTTTTGCAGATGGAGCTTTATATATTACTGGTCAAGAAAATTCATATCCAAATATACTTGCTCAGCAATTTAAGTTTGTTGGAGGTGGAGAATTTACACAACCCCTAATGGCAGATAACACAGGTGGGTTTGCAGGGAACAATGATACTTTCCCTCCAAGACTTGTTTTGGTGTTCGACGAAAATCAGGAACCCGTAGGGCCTGCTCCATATACGGGAGCTCCTTCTACTACAGATATCACTGCTAACTTGGGTAGTACATTCAATAATATGGGTGTGCCGGGGGCTAAAAGCTTTCATTTAGCGTTTCCAGGATATGGTTCTCTGAACCCTTATTTCGAACGTTTTCAGCAATCTGCAACATCTACGGTTGTTGGTGATGCCTTAGCGCTAGATCCTACACTATTTAGTTTGTGGATAGGTAATAATGATATTCTTGGTTATGCAACTTCTGGTGGTACGGGAGAAGATCATAATATGACGGGTAATATCGACCCAAGTACTTATGGAGATAGTGATATTACAAATAATGGGGTATTTGCACAAACATATGCTGGTTTGGTGGATGCACTTGCTGCAGGAGGTAGAAAAGGGGTGTTGATTGATTTGCCTGATGTTACGTCTATTCCTTTCTTTACGACAGTACCTTTTGCGCCATTGAGTCCTTTAGATGAGACGTTTGGACCTCAGATACCAACACTTAATGCAACATATGCGGGATTAAATATGGCATTTGCTGCGTTAGGAGTTCCAGAACGAGCAATAGAGTTTTCTACTACAGCAGCTAGTGCTGTAGTTATTAAAGATGAATCATTAACAGATATAACAGCTAATTTAACTGTTGCGATCACTCCTGTATTTGGACCTCTGGCACCAATTATTGCTGCACAATATGGTCAAGCAAGACAGGCGACAGAAGAAGACTTATTAGTTCTTACAAGTTCGAGAGTTATTGGACAAGTTGATACCGATAGAGTGGCAGAACTTGTAGGTTTAGGTGTTCCTCAGGAAGATGCAGGGCAATTGTCGGTTATAGGGGTTACGCTACCTTTAACTGATCAATATGTATTAATCCCAGCAGAACAAACAGCTATTAAAGTGGCTCAGAATTCATATAATGAAACTATTCGAAATCTTGCTACTGCTAACGGTTTGGCTTTTGTGAGTATGAAATCTCAATTGGCTCAGGTAGCGAGTGGTGGAGTTCTTTTTGATGGCGGTGTTATTACATCAACTTTTGCTTCTGGTGGAGGATTCTCTTTAGATGGGGTGCATCCAACACCAAGAGGGCATGCATTAGTTGCTAACGGAGTGTTAGATGCTTTAGAAAAGACTTATGGGTTGGTTGTCCCAAGAGTGAATCCAGGTGAGTTTGGTACGATTACAGTAAGTAATGAAGTGAACTAGATTTAGAACAATATTCTAATAAAATATAAAACCTGCTAACTTGTTAGCAGGTTTTTTTTATATTCATATAAAATAAATATACAGGCATATGAAATTTTTATTAAAATTGATTCTAACGGCTGTTGCCGTGCTGTTATTGGCAGAGGTGCTACCCGGTGTAGCAATTAATAATTATGTTAGCGCCTTGATTGTAGCGCTTGTTTTGGCAATTTTAAATGCAATTGTAAAGCCTATTTTAGTAATTTTAACATTGCCAGCTACTATAATTACTTTAGGGTTGTTTCTTTTGGTTATTAATGCCGCAATTATTTTGTTGGCAGATTATTTTATAGCCGGTTTCGATGTTCGCGGATGGCTTTGGGCCTTGATATTTAGCGTATTGTTATCAGTTTTTCAATCGATACTACATTCTATTTTGAAAAAAGATTAAAGCTAACTGTTTTTCAAGTAGTTAAAAATTTGTTGGGACATAAAAAAGTATTACTTTTGCAACCCAATTTTTAGTAGTAAATCGTAGTAGATTATGAATATTTCAAAAGAACAATTAGACGAATTAAATGCTGTTGTAACAGTAGATATCGCCAAAGCAGATTATAGTGATAAGGTAGATAACATCCTTAAGGACTACCGTAAGAATGCCAATATTCCTGGTTTTAGAAAAGGCCATGTTCCTATGGGACTTGTGAAAAAACAATACGGGAAAGCAGTTTTGGTAGATGAAGTTAACAAGTTGTTACAAGATGCATTGAATAAATATCTTACCGAAGAAAAACTCGATGTTTTAGGAAATCCATTACCTAAAGAACAAGAGAATTTTGATTGGGATTCTGATAGTTATTCTTTTGAATTTGAACTTGGGTTAGCGCCAAAATTTGAAGTAAAATTAAATGGGAAAAAACCCATTACTCACTATAAAATTACCGCTACAGATGAGATGATTGAAAATCAAATCAAAACCATCCAAAAACAATACGGTAAACTTATCTCTAAAGACACTGTAGAAAAGGATGATTTGGTTGCGGGTACTTTTACTAATGATGAAAAAGAGATCAATAACGCATCTACTATTTCTTTAGAGAAGATTAAAGGAAAGAAAAATCTAGATAAATTTATTGGTGCTAAGGTTGGAGATGTTGTCCAGCTCAAAACAAAAGGGTTGTTTAGTGACGATCACGATCTCATTGCTGCACTAAAAATCAACCATGACGATGCTCATGATTTAGATATCGAAGTTTCTTTTACCATTTCAGAAATAAACACTCAAGAACTTGCGGATCTGGATCAGGATTTATTTGATAAACTATATGGCCCTGGTAATGTGAAAACAGTTACAGAGCTTAAAGAAAAAATCAAGGAAGATGCAGAGCGTCAATTCGAGCAACAATCAGATCAGCGATTACTTAATGATATCACAGAGAATGCTCTAGAAAACACCAAGTTCGAACTACCAGTTGAGTTCTTGCAAAAGTGGATTCGTGCTACTGGAGAGCAGCCTTTAACCGAGGATCAGGCTAAAGATGAGTATGAAAAAAGTGAAAAAGGATTACGTTATCAGTTGATCGAAGGAAAAATAATTAACGATAATAATCTTCAAGTTACTTTTGAAGAGCTTAAAGGTTTTGCTAAAGACTTGATTAAAGGACAGATGGCTCAATTTGGGCAAACTTCTCCTGAGGACAAAGAATTAGAAGATATTGCAGCTAGAATATTATCAAATCAAGAAGAAGTTAAACGAATTTCTGAGCAATTGATGAGTCAGAAATTGTTAAATTATTATAAAGAGAACGCGAAACTTAAACCTAAAGAGGTTAGTTTTGACGAATTCATAAAAGAAGTTTACAAATAATTAATGTTGTAATTTACTAAGGAATTTATACTTATATTTAGGGCGTTAAACCATCTTTAGTTTAACGCCTTTTTTATAAATAAAATTTTCAGCAAAAAGAAATATGGATTACGGAAAAGAATTCGAAAAATATGCTACACAACACCATGGAATTAATAGTAATTACTATGGTAAAATAGTAAGTAGTATGTACCCAACGGGTATGACTCCTAATATCATCGAAGAACGTCAAATGAATATTGCTATTTTTGACGTTTTCTCTAGATTAATGATGGATCGAATCATATTTATGGGTACAGGTATTAACGATCAGGTAGCTAATATTATTCAAGCTCAATTATTGTTTCTTGAAAGTGTAGATTCTTCAAAAGATATTCAAATTTATATTAATTCTCCTGGAGGTAGTGTTTATGCAGGCCTTGGGATTTATGATACTATGCAATTTATAAAACCCGATGTAGCAACAATTTGTACAGGTATGGCAGCTTCAATGGGTGCAGTATTATTATGTGCAGGTCAGAAAGGGAAACGCTCTGGGTTGCCACATAGTCGTGTAATGATTCACCAGCCATTAGGAGGAGCTCAAGGACAGGCAAGTGATATAGAGATTACTGCTCGAGAGATTTTAATCTTAAAAGAAGAGTTGTATAAGATTATTTCTAAGCACTCCGGGCAAACCTATGATAAGGTATATGAAGATAGTGATAGAGATTATTGGATGAAGGCTGATAAAGCACTAGAGTACGGAATGATTGATGAGATTTTAACTAGAGAATAAAGGATTTTCCTGTTAGAAAGAGGTTTTTTCCTCTTTACGTAGTTAAATACAAACAGAAAACCTTATAAAAATAGCGTAATAAAGGATTAATCGTAACCTAAATGGTTTATTATGCGAGTTCTATCTTAAAATAAAAAAAAGGATAGGAATTTTAATTGAAACTAAATACAATGGCCAAAGAAGATTTAGAATGCTCTTTTTGTGGGAGAAAAAAGCCTGAGACTAATTTGCTGATAGCAGGATTAGATGCACATATATGTGACCGATGTATTGTCCAAGCTCATGGGATTGTAGTAGAAGAAGCCAAAGAAGATGAAACAGGTGAGTTAAGTAGCGAATTGATGCTACGCAAACCGATGGCTATTAAGAAATTTTTAGATGAATATATCATAGGACAAGAGTTTACCAAGAAAGTAATGTCTGTCGCAGTATATAATCACTATAAAAGATTACTTCAGCCCCAAACTGAGGATGATATTGAGATTCAGAAAAGTAATATCATCATGGTGGGTCAAACGGGTACAGGTAAAACATTGATGGCTAAAACCATTGCCAGAATGCTTAACGTGCCTTTGGCTATAGTAGATGCTACTGTGCTTACCGAAGCAGGATATGTAGGAGAAGATGTAGAGAGTATTTTAACCAGGCTTCTACAGGCTGCAGATTATAATCTTGAAAAAGCACAAAGAGGAATCGTTTTTATTGATGAGATTGATAAAATTGCCCGTAAAAGCGATAACCCAAGTATTACAAGAGATGTATCTGGAGAAGGAGTTCAGCAGGCGTTACTTAAACTGTTGGAGGGAACTGTAGTTAATGTTCCGCCAAAAGGAGGAAGAAAACATCCGGATCAAAAATTTATTGAGGTGAACACCGAAAATATTCTCTTTATTGCAGGAGGAGCTTTTGATGGTATCGAAAAAATGATCCAGAAGCGTTTAAACATGCAGGCCGTTGGGTATAGCGCTTCTAAAAGCGAGGATACTATTGAAAAAGATAATTTGCTTCAATATATAATACCTAAAGATTTAAAGGACTTTGGACTAATTCCCGAAATAATCGGAAGACTCCCAGTGCTTTCGTATATGGACCCATTAGATCAAGAAACGTTAAGATCTATACTAACAGCACCTAAAAATGCGATAATAAAGCAATACAAGAAATTATTTGAAATGGATAGCATATCTTTTTCGATTACCGATGGTGCTTTAGATTATATCGTAGAGAAAGCTATGGAATATAAGCTTGGTGCAAGAGGATTAAGATCACTTTGTGAAGCTATCTTAACAGATGCGATGTTTGAATTACCTGAGAGTGAAGAAACCGAGTTTAGAGTGACTAAAGATTATGCTGAGAAGAAAATGAATAAGTCTACTATCAAAAAACTTAAAGCCGTTTCTTAAAAAAGAATGAATACCTAAAAGCTTAAGAAATTTCAATAAAAAAACACCGTTATAAATTTATAACGGTGTTTTTTGTTGGTTGATTAGTTGGGTATTATAGCATATTATTTAGAATATGATATTCGTTCCTTATTGTTAGTGATGATCTCTTCGGTACTCTTTAAGGCAAAACCCACAACATCTTCATTTTCATTGTCTTTAATGTTTATGTTAAAACCATTTTGCTTAATTAATGCCTGGTAAAAAGTTACTTTAGATATTTCTGCATAGCATATATTTTCTTCAAAGGAATTGTCACTTATAGATGCAATACTATTTTTTATAGAAGTCGTATGGTTTGTTTTTTTGACAACTATCGACTTAGATTCATTTTTAGTGTCAATAGTTTTGGTTTCTTGTGCTTTGCCACTAGTAGTTAACGTGAAAAAAACAAAAAGAAATAGTATGGTTTTCATATGTAAGGGGCTTTGATGAGTTTGTAACTATCTGGTATCAAATTTAATATGAAAAACAGAGTACAAAAAATGAATTGCGAATTTTTAGATCAAACGCTTTTTTTGGAGGATGAAATACTAATATTTTTGCCAAAAACGACGATTCTTACATAATATTTTTACGGTATAACCGTAATTTTAATGCTTGTCAATTCATAATTTAAGAAGAAAAAGTCGTGTTTTAGATTAATTTTGTTTTATTCTTAAGAAGAGCAAGAGTTAACCTTATTGAGCGCCAATAATTCTTCTACATATGTTCGTTTATTGGATAATCTTGGAATTTTATGTTGTCCTCCTAGTTTTCCGTTCTTTTTTAACCAATCATAAAACAAATTTGGTCTTGCTTCACAAAGCTGAAGTATATTAAGTGTTGTGTTATTATATCTTTTGGCTTCATAATCACTATTAACCTGCTGCAAGTTTTGATCAAGGATATGTACAAATTCAGTAAGATTTTCAGGAGGTTTTTTAAATTCAATAACCCATTCGTGCGCACCTTTTTCTTTTCCTTTCATAAAAATAGGAGCTACTGTATAATCAACAATTTCAGAATTAGTTTGCCTTGTTGTATTTTTCAAAGCTTCTTCGGCATTTTCAATAATTAACTCTTCTCCGAATACATTGATGTGGTGTTTTGTTCTTCCTGATACCTTGATTCTATAAGGATTAATTGATGTAAAACGTACGGTGTCACCGATTTTGTACCTCCATAATCCGGCGTTGGTGGTGATGATAACCGCATAATTTTTTCCTACCTCTACCTGGCTTAAAGGGATTACCTTTTCGGAAGTAGTTCCGTAAGTGTCCATGGGGATGAATTCATAAAATATCCCATAATCTAGCATTAATAATAATTCTGAAGAGTCATTATGATCCTGAATAGCAAAGAACCCCTCTGAGGCATTATAGATTTCATAATATTTAAAAGTGCTCTTTGGCAAAATTTTACTGTATTGATCTTTGTAAGGTTCAAAACTTACGCCACCATGAAAATATACTTCGAGATTATTCCAGATTTCAAAGAGATTTTCTTTTCCGGTAGTTTCTAGTACTTGATTAAGTAAAACAAGCATCCATGAAGGAACACCCGCTAAACTTGTTACATTTTCCTGGATCGTTTCATTAACGATAGCTTTCATTTTAAATTCCCAATCACTCATTAATGATACTTCGCTACTAGGGGTAGAACTAAAATCAGCCCAAAATGGCATATTATCTATAATGATAGCAGATAGATCCCCGTAAGAGGTTCCATTTTCTTTATATAATTCTTTACTGCCTCCTAATCGAAGACTTTTACCAGTAAAAAGTTTAGAGTCCTCATTATTATTAAGGTACATACATAAAAGATCTTTTCCTGCGGCAAAATGACAATCTTCTAACGATTCTTGACTTACGGGTATAAATTTACTTTTTGCACTAGTTGTCCCGCTAGATTTGGCAAACCATCTAATGGGAGTAGGCCAAAAAATATTGTTTTCGCCATGACGACTTCTCTCAATCATTGATTCATAATCTTCATATGTCCTAATAGGAACACGTGCTGCAAATGTTTCATAATTGCGTATGGATGCAAAATCATAATTTTTTCCAAATTCTGTATTTTTTCCCGTTTCCAATAGTACATTTAATAATTCAAGCTGAACTTCATTAGGATACTTAAGGAAAAGTTCCATTTGGTGAAAGCGCTTTTTTAAGAACCAGCTGGCAATAGAATTAACTATAGGGATTGACATTTTTTGATGTATATTTTGGCTTAAATAGTTTTAACTTACTATTTTTGGTTGTTGTCAACTAAAATAATAAAAATAATTTCATTCTTCTCGCAGGGTCAATTTATAACAAAATTTTATGCAATACCAAGGAGTACTTACCAAAATGCAAACAGAGATAGGGGATCCGATTCAGTATTACCTGGTTTTTGAGGCTGATTTTATTCATGTAAACCAATTATTAAATAAGAAATTACGTATAGAATTTGTAGGGTATCAGTGTCTTGCTTGTGGTGAGAATAAAAAAATATATAGACAAGGGTATTGTTATGATGATTTTTATAATCAACCCCAAGTTGGAGATTGGGTAATGCGTCCAGAGTTAAGTACTGCGCATTTAGGTGTTGAGGATAGAGATCTTGAATTCGAAAAAAAAGCACAACTGCAACCACATATTGTGTATTTGGCAAATTCTAGTAATGTTAAAGTAGGAGTGACCCGAAAATCCCAGGTACCAACGCGTTGGATTGATCAAGGTGCGCATGAAGCTATCGAAATTGTTGAGGTCCCTAATCGATATTTGGCAGGGATTACCGAAGTTGCTTTAAAGGAACATGTGGCCGATAAAACCAATTGGCGTACAATGCTTAAAAATGAAGTGGTTGATGAAGATCTAATTGCATATAAAAATAACCTTAAAGATTTTATTCCCGAAGAAGTAAAGGAGTATTTTATTGAAAACGGAAAAGAAACTGAACTTAAATTCCCAGTGATACAATATCCTGATAAATTAAAAAGCCTTAATCTAGAAAAGACACCAGAGTTTTCGGGAACTTTAAAAGGTATTAAGGGGCAGTATCTTATTTTTGAAGATAATACCGTTTTTAATGTGCGTAATAATGAAGGGTACGTGGTTAGTTTGACAGTTTCTTAGCTACAGTGTTTTTTTGTATTCTTGTTAACTCCTCTTCTGCAAATACTTCACATTTTTCTATAGTATCCCGTATATCTTCAAAGGTAGTTCGGGGGTTTATAAGACACATTCTAAGCACTATTTGGCCTTGCAATACTGTGGTAACCAAAAGTGCTTCTCTTGAAGCAATTATTTTATTAGAAATATTTTGATTTATACGATCCAACTCTTCTTCAGTTAAATGATAACCTATGGGATGGTATCTAAAATTAATGATCGCTAATGTTGCGGGAGATGTGATTTCCCAATTACTGCTTTTTCTTAAGATAGCTTCAGTTTGTTCGGCAAGATCTATCGTGTATTGAATGGCTTTTTTAAAGCTATCCAAACCAAATGTTTTTAAAGACATGTAAAACTTTAATGCACGAAAACGACGAGTTAATTGAATCCCATGGTCGTAAAAATTGATTTCAGATTCATTTCCTTCGATATCTCTAAGGTATTCTGGTTTTTCTGTAAAAGTACTACTGAGCCAATTATGATCTTTTACCAATAAACAACCTATCTCATAGGGTTGAAAAAACCATTTATGAGGATCTACGGTTAATGAATCTGCTTTTTCGATACCTTTTAAAAGCTGATCCCCTTGGTTTGCTAGAATTGCTGCTCCGCCATAAGCTCCATCAACGTGCATCCATAAGTTTTCGTTTTCGCAAATGGTTGCAATTTGATCAAGAGGATCTACAGTACCTGTATTTGTAGTTCCTGCAGAAGCAATGATGCAAAAAGGTTGTAGCCCTTCTAGTCGATCTTTGGCAATAGCATTTTTTAGTTTATTTAATGATATTTTAAATTCTATGTCTGTTGGGATGATACGAATTTGCTCTTTTTTAAAGCCAATAACCTTAATTGCTTTAATGTTTGAGGAATGGGCTTGATCGGATAGGTAAATTATAGCCTTAGAAAAATCATCTTTGCATTTTATTCTTCTTGCAGTTACTAAGGCAGTAAGATTAGCCATTGAGCCACCACTGGTGAATATGCCTCCTCCTTTTTTTGTTGGAAACCCAAAAATCTTAAGCAACCAATTCATGGTTACAATTTCTAATTCTGCAGCAGCAGGAGATGCTGCCCAACCACCAGAAAATATATTAAAACCGGTAGCTAAAGTATCCGCCATTACACTTATATAGTTACTTGGCCCAGGTACAAAAGAATACGACTTTGGATGAGATACTATATTACTGTTCGGGATAACATGATCCATTACAAAATCTAAGACCTCAGTGGCAGGTGTTGGCTGATCAGGAATGGCTTCTGTTAATAACAAATCCATTTCTTCTCTTGTTGCAATGGTAACGGGTTTTTTTAAATTTTGAGTTTCAAAATGATCTACAATATGGTCAATGATTTTATATCCATATTCTTGCATCTCTTCTTTTGATAGCTTCAGTTTTGAGTTTATATTTTGTTTGGTCATTAGTATTTAGCTTTATCGAAATAAATAACAAAGGTAAACACTGCCTAGAGATATATACTTGTATATTCATGCGAAAAAGCAGTATTTTAGTACTATAAAACAGTACTAATCGATAATAATCTTAATACTTTGGAAAATAGAAAGTACTAATAAGGCAGACCCTATGATTCTATGAAGCTTGGCTTTAGAGTCTCCTTGTTTTTGAGCCATTTTATTACCCCATTTACTATAAAAGTAAAGTGTTCCGATTTTTCCCAGGTAAATTCCTAAAAAGAAAAGGAATAGAGATGATATAGGGTTCTGAGTAGTTAATTTGAGAATATGCTTGTTGGTAAGAGAAATGGCTAAGATCCAATATACAATTACCGGGGGATTTAATATAGCTAAAGAAAAACCAGTAAGAAATTTAGAATTGAATAGCCTAAGTTTACGTTGTTTATTGTTCGGAGTAGTTTTACTTGCCAAATACATAAAATATAAACCGATCAAAAAGAAAGCCGCGATGAAACTAATTTGTATCCACTGGTTTTGTAGAAAAAATTCGGATAATTCCATACTGCAATGTAATGCGAAAAGGGCCAATAGTACTTCACCTATTCCAGCTGCCAAAGCGATATACGATGCGTTTTTAATACTTTCTTTTATAGACGTATTAATCACGGCAAGGTTAACAGCGCCAAGAGGTATTGCGCCTACCGTAGCTATAAGGACTCCGATTAAAAGATATAGTAGTATCATGGTTATTTAGTAGCTTTCAACAAAGAAATCTTACAAACCTCAGAAGTGAGTTTTTTAAAAAATAAGGAAGCGGCTATATATAACCGCTTCCAACCCTAAGTAAATATGATAATTTAAACACATTACAATTTATTTGTCCTTTTTAGAAATTGCCATTGACTCCTATTCTCATTTTTTTGATGATTTCTTCAAAATAGAGGATTGTTCCAATGATTTTTTCGGTATCGGCATATGCAACCAGCTCTTCTATAGCCTCTTTGGTTGTCTCAAAATTTTTCTCGGTACTTTCTGTATTGTTTTTTAAAATTTTAAGATGACGAGAATCTTCTTTTATACCTATATCTTCTAGTCGTACACCAGGTTCATTGGTAAGAGACAGAAACGGAAGTACCGTCATGATTTCTTCTACTCGATCTTGGTATAATTTTATAAGCTCTCCTTTTTTTCGATTTTCAAGATCGCTAATGGTATGAAATTTAGTGATCTGCTTCTTTTGAGTGAAAAATGTAGCTTCGTTGGCTTTTTGAGAAAAAACAGAGTTAACTAGTAAAAAGAAAACAAAGCTTATTAATAATCTAATCATGGTATCTTAGTAATTATATTCAAACTGGTTTTAATATCATAAAATCAATAGAAACTTTATTTATTGCATAACCATATAGGTGTTTAATGATTGTTTTAATTCAAACTTTGGAACAACATGGCTTAATGGATTGCTAAACAATTCATTCACATCAATAAAAGTTTTAGTAAATCTATTGTATTTAAGAATGTTTAGTGATTCTTTTTCGATGGATTGATTTACAACGTCTACACCTTCACCGTGGATGTTAAAGAAGCTATTATCCATCATAAATGCTTTCTGTATTTTTGGAAGAGAAACATAAGATTTGTCAAACTTTACAACATCCGAGAAGCCAGATATTTTAGAATTATGAATATAAGTCATAGCAAGATTGGATGTTGAAATCGCAGAGTTCGTATGTTGATAATTAGTTTTGTCTGATAAATTAACAAGAGTGGCATTAGATATAGTAACGTCGGTAACCGAACTGGGATTGGTATATCCCATATTTTTGTCATAACCATCCACTGCTATAGCATAAGAACCTTTTGAGCTGGTAATGTATGGATGCCGAATAGCAATGATGCTACTTAAATTTCCCTTAAATCCTTCAGAAATCTGAAAGTCATTTCCTTGAGCCTTTAGTGATACCAGGTTTCGAATATTGTTTTTCCCGCCATGTACGTTATACGAATCTTGACCAGCATGACTTACCATTATATTGTCGACTATAGACGAGGTACCTAATCCGTATAGTGATAAACCATTAGATCCTTGTTTTCTTTTCATAGAATTTCCAGAGAATTCTATTCTTACATATCTTAGAATTGTAGTTTCTTCGTTATCTTGATTGCCTCCATAAACAGAGAATTGAGGTTTAAAATTTCCTCGTATAATACCGTTACCAGATACTGTATTAACTTTTCCTGATCCTGCTATTACAATACCACCCCAATCTCCACTATTCCTGGATTTGGGTGCTTTGTTAGAAGTAAATACGATAGGATAGGCCATCGATCCAGCGGCTACCAACTTTGCACCTTTAGTAACAATGAGGTTTGCCGGGTTTTGATGATCACATCTAATTATAGTTCCTTCTTGTATTGTTAAAGAAGCACCATTAATTACATATACATCTCCAGACATTAAATAAACAATGTCGTTTCTTAAGTACGTATTGTTAGCAATAATATTAGGTAATTTCTCTTCAGCTTTTGGGTAGTCTGTTTTATTAGGAACAAAGTTGGTCCAGCCTCTTGTCCATTTGTTGTTATTTTCATTAAAATCTTGTGCAATTGTTATAAAAGAAGAAAATAGTAGTATACAAGTTGTAACTAAAGAACATCTTTTTGTCATGATAGGTTATTTTTGGGGTTAAAATTTTGGAGGAAATTTCTTTCTTCCAATTTCAGGAACACTAAGTTATAAGAGTTTCAAATAAATTGGTTACGTGTTTACCGTAAACTTTGTACGTTAATCGTTATTTTGACTCAAATTATCATGTTTTTATTAGTATAATTCCTACAATTTTAACATTTATTTTATTGAAAACCAGTATTTTAACTAATGTTCAATAATAGCGTTAAAATATTGAACAACATTGATAATTTATGCTAATTTTTGATTAAAATGGGGTTTTTTCCCTAGGTTTTTAGGTTTTTTTATTCGTTTTTTCCTAGATTATTTTCATTAAAACAGCTTGAAAAACGATTGTTTTAGAATGCAACTTGTTAGAATTTAGCAATAAAGATGGTTTTTTTAAAGTAAAACTTTATGTAAAAACGGCTATGTCTAATGGTGTTAGGGGTTATAAAAATTAGTAATCATTTCGTATAAAAAAATCAGCTTCATTAGGAAGCTGATTTAGTAGTGTAAACTATATGTTTGTTTTCCTTATTTAATTACCTGTCTTTGTAGTGTCTTTCTTTTTTTTCTTTCCAAGGAAACCACCAAGAATGTTCTTGGCAGTGTTTTTTATAGTCTCTTCTGTGTTTTTTGGGGTATCATCCTTTTTAGAGTCTGTATCCTTTTTGGATCCACCTAATAAATCTGTCAATGCTTTTTGACCTTTATCTACCAATTGATTTTTTGTTTTCTCCTTTTGTTTGTTTATCAATTGCTGGGTAAGCTCTTTTACTGCTTGTCCGGTATTTAAATTAATTTTTGGGTTTGTAAAATTTCCTGAGATGCCTATTGGAAGCGCAACGGTCATATTGTTTGCTTCTTCTTCGTTGAGCTGAGACATTAGACTGCCTACCTCATCACCTAAGTATTTTGCGGGTAGGTCTAAAGAAACATTATAATTCATGCTTCGATCAAAACTATGACTACCTCCGGCAGTAATTTTTATTCCTTCAACATCAAATTCAAAAGGTTTTACATTGATTTTTCCGTCATCAAAACTAAGGTTTGTTTTGATGTCCTTAAGATTTAGTTTATCCATTTCAACAAAACTAAGTTGACTATTTAGCTTTGATATAAGTGGGGTTTTGGTAGTAGATACTTGTGCATTAAGGATTTCTGCTAATGCTTTACCTTTTAATGAGGTTAATACAGGAACCAGATCGTCACTTAGATTACCATTAAGACTCATTTGCGTGGTAAGATTACCCGTTAGTGCTCTTGCAATTGGTGCCAGGCCTTTTAATAATTCTAAGTTGTTAAATGATTGTACGATATCTACTTTACTTAAGTCCAATGCCATTTCAAAAGTAGGAACTTTGGATTTGGTAGATACATTACCATTTATAGCCATGCCTCCGTTAAAGATATTGGAGGTTACATTTTCTAAGTATGCCGTTTCGTCCTTTATCCTTACGGTTCCCTTTGCGTTTTGTAACTCTAAATTATCGTATAATACCTTTTTGGTGTCAAAGTTAAGTGTGGCATCCAAAAAAGAAGGAATTTTCATACTTTCTTCTTCTGTAGTGCTTACCTCTTTGGTTTTTTCTTCTTCTTCTTCCTCTTCATTAACCATAAAATCACTTACTGCAAACACATTAGAGTTTACATCAAAGTTTCCTTTTAGGTCCTGTTTTGCAAATAAAAATCCCATAAGATTATCAATAGTACCCGTTGCAGCAAGATCAGATTTACCGGTAGTAGCTTGCATCTGATCCAGTGAGATGGTCTGAGGATTGAAACTCACGTTAGCTTTCTCGATTTTTATTTCATTAGGTATTTCGGCTGAAGCATAAGTGAATTCAGAAATACTCGCAGTACCTGAACTTTTTACATTTTGATACTGCTCTTTTTCTAAGGATTGCATATCAAAATGAGTCTTGATATCTGCATGTACAACACCATTTAGCTTTTCTTCAAGTTCTAGAGGATATGCCTGATTTAGATTGGCCAGGTTTAAGGTTCCTTTTAATGCCATGTCTACAATCATGTTTTTGGTAAGGTTTCTTAAACTACCATTTGCAGCAAAAGAATCCTGATCTATTTTAAAGGTAAGATTGCCAATTTTGATATAGGTATCATCAACTAAACCAGTTTCATTCTTAATTTGTGTATCTATATTAATGTTTTTGATTCCTTTGGGTAAATCTGGATATTTAAAGGCTGCATTATGTGATACAATGTTAATATCCATTTTTGGGATATAGGTGTCGTCTGATTTTCCTTTGATACTACCATTGATTGAAAAATCTCCACTGGTCTGCACACCATCGAGGTTTTTAGTATAGGTTTCTGGGATAACCGCAAGAAAATTCTTAAAATCTGATGTTGGCGTTTTAAAACTAAGATCCACATCGGTGTATTTTTCTTGTAATTGTACAAAACCTGTAAACTCTAATGGTAACCTATTAATTAATGCTTTATTTTCTTTAAAAGAATATCGTTGATTTTTGAGATCCAATTCTATCTGGGCATCGAGCTTTATTTTGTTTTTGTTTAGATATTTAGTCTCGTCTAGACTAAAAGAAACTTCAGCATTAGTTTGTGTGTCTAAAATTACCTTTTCACCAGATACAGACCCGTCACCGCTATGGTTTAGATGTGCCATTTCTAGGAATGTTTTACTTACATCATCTTTAAATAGGATATTACTGTCATTAATTTCGTAATGTTCTAGCGCAAAACTAAAAGAGCTGTCTTCTTCTTCAGGAGTGGGTTCTGGAGTCTCGTCTTGTTTTCGGGCGATGTCTAAGTTTGAATTTCCCAGAGAGTCAGTCTTAATAGCAATATTGGCCTCATCGATTATAATTTTTTGTACACTTATAGCTTCAGATGCGTCTTTGAATAATTCGTTAATAGACATATCCAGGGCTATTCTTTTAGAGTAGGCTAATGTATCGCCTTCAAACGGAGCATAATTAAGTATAGAAAGTTCATTAATAATAACCGAAGCCTTAGGAAAACTTCTTAAAAGACTTATATCTATATCGGCAAAATCAACTTTAGCATTTACATGTTCATTGACCAAATAACGTACTTTATCTTGGATTGTTCCTTTAAATAAAAAGGGAACAGAAACGACTCCGATAATAAATAGTAGTAAAACGATACCAAGGATTTTGAGGGCTTTTTTCATGTGTGTGAGGCTTTTATGTAAAATAAAGGTTTACAAAGATATATGTTACTTTTTTAAGTTAACTATTTGTTAGATTTTAAATTTCTAAAGCAAGTTCTCCTCCTTGTTTTAATCTAAACCTTCTTCTTAAAACATATACTCCCAGGTATAAAATAGGAGTGTCTAATGCAGCAACAAGTACTTTAAATAAGAACCCGTTAAGTAACAATAGTCCAAAACGATCCCAATGTATGATGCCGGTAGAACAGAGTAATAAAAGGACAGTTAGTGTATCTATAAATTGCGAAGAGAATGTAGAAAAATTATTACGTAGCCATAAGTGCTTTCCTTTGGTAACACGTTTCCAGAAATGAAAAATCTGAATATCGATATATTGCGCAAAAAGATAGGCTATCATCGATGCAAAAACGGCTATGGCCGTAGCTCCAAAAACTTTACTAAATATTTCATCATTTATAGGAGACCATGAAGTGGCTGGTACTGCCGAAGATGCAGAGACAATAATCAACGAAAAGAATGATGCAAAAATACCGGCCGTAACAATCTGGTTGGCTTTTCTTTTTCCAAATACCTCACTAATAATATCTGTGATTAAAAAAGTAATTGGATAGGGGAGAATACCCACAGAGATTTCAAAAGTATATACTCCAAAAAAATCCCAATAAAAGAATTTTTGAAAAATTAAGTTGGAGGCCACTAGAGATGAGATAAACAATGCTCCTAAAATCAGATATATCCTATATGCAGATTTTTTATCTTTTAGACTAAGGGTAGATGCGTTCAAAATAGATATCGTTAATAATAGTTCACGCAAAAATAAGGTGATGTGATTTTGTTTTGCTTAATTTGCTCTTAAAAATAAGGAGTTCTGACCAGATTATAAATTTCCAACCTTGAAAACATCTCATCATATACACATTTCGTTAGGTAGCAATATGGGAGATCGCCTTGATTTTATTCAAAAAGCGATCCATCATATATACCAAATTATTGGAGATGTAGTTCTAATTTCTAAAGTATACCAAACTCCGGCTTGGGGTTTTGATAGTAATGATTTTTATAATGCTTGTATTGCAGTTCGAAGCTTTTATTCGACAGCAGAAGTGTTAGATAAACTTTTAGAAATCGAAAATACACTGGGTAGAAATCGTAATAAAGGAGAAGGGTACGAAGCCAGAACAATTGATCTTGATGTTATTTTTTCTTCGGAAGGGCAGATAGAAACAGAAAAATTAATAGTTCCGCATCCGGCAATCCAGGATCGAAAGTTTGTTTTAGAACCGTTGTCCGATATTGCTTCAGAGATAATACATCCTAAGCTGAAGCAAACTGTAGCGCAATTATTAGAAAATACTTCAGATACATCACAAATAACGCAACTTGAGGAGGGTATTATAAACCCTAAAGAAAGGTATAGTTTATCAAAGTTTGAATACCTTACTATTGAAGGTAATATTGGAGCAGGAAAAACGAGTTTAGCAAAACTAATCTCTAAAGAGTTTAACGCTAAATTAATTTTAGAACGTTTTGCCGATAATCCTTTTTTGCCCAAGTTTTATGAAGATATGGAGCGTTATGCATTTCCGTTAGAGATGTCTTTTCTGGCAGATCGTTATCAACGTTTACAAGATGATATTGCTCAGTTTGATTTGTTTAAAGATTTTGTGGTAAGTGATTATGATGTGTTTAAATCTTTGATTTTTGCCAAAGTTACATTGCAAGAAGAAGAGTATAGGTTGTATAAAAAGGTATTTGATTTAATGTATGTAAACCTTCCAAAACCCGGGATGTATATTTATTTGTATCAAAATACAGAACGTCTTTTAGAAAATATCAAAAAAAGGGGACGAGAGTATGAGCAAAAAATCCCTGCCGAATATCTTAATAAAATCAACAAAGGATATCTGCAATATATAAAATCGAAAACAGAGTTGAATGTCAAAATTATTGATGTGTCTGATCGAGACTTTATAACAAACCGAGCTGATTATATTTGGATTTTGGAAGAGGTTGGTGGTTAGCAGTTGGCAGTTAGCAGTTAGCAGTTAGCAGTTTGCGGTTTGCGGTTTGCAGTTTGCAGTTTGCAGTTTGCAGTTTGCGGTTTGCAGTTTGCGGTTTGCAGTTTGCAGTTTGCGGTTTGCAGTTTGCGGTTTGCAGTTTGCAGTTTGCAGTTTGCAGTTTGCAGTTTGCAGTTGGCTGTTAGCCGTTAGTGGTTAGGAGTTGAGTTGGCAGGTATTTGAACATAGACAACTGCCTACTGAACACTGCCTACTGAATACTACCTACTGAATACTACCTACTGAATACTACCTACTGAATACTACCTACTGAATACTACCTACTGAATACTACCTACTG